>NZ_JAQIOY010000003.1:0-750821 GCF_028023555.1 Thalassococcus lentus | reverse complement strand
GCTGCGCCTGCTCGGCCCAGAAACCATCAGAATCCTCAATAGAACGCGCATACATCGCATCATAAGACGCACCATCAACATGCGCGCCAGAAACAATCGATGATGATGGCGGATAGGTTTTACTCATGGGGGTGTCCTCCTCAAACTTTGGGGGCAGGGAATAGGTCCCGGCCCCCAAGATCAAGACCGATCAAGGTCGCAAGGAGGCCGGGGCGCAATCAGATTGCGAGATATTCGGCGCGCAGCTCTTCATTTTCGAGAACTTCGGCGGCGGAACCGTCAAAAACGATGGATCCGGTGTCGAGAATCACCGCGCGGTCTGCCAGTTGCAGGGCGCGCACAGCATTCTGTTCAACGAGGATCGTTGTCATGCCCTGTTCCTTGATCACGCGCAGAGTCTTTTCGATCTCGTCCACGATTACAGGTGCAAGGCCCTCGTATGGCTCGTCCAGAAGCAGAACCTTTACGTCGCGCGCAAGGGCGCGTGCAATGGACAGCATCTGCTGTTCGCCACCAGAGAGGGTGACACCTTCCTGATTGCGGCGTTCACCGAGACGGGGGAAGAGGTCATAGAGGCGATCGATCGACCAGCCGATGGGCGGTGCGATCTGGGCCAGCTTCAGGTTCTCTTCCACGGTCAGGCCGGGGATGATGCGGCGGTCTTCGGGCACAAGGCCAAGTCCAACACCGGCCGCCTCATAGGACTTCATGTTGTGAAGCGGCTTATGGTCGAGCCAAATCTCGCCCTTGTTGACCTGCGGATCATCCAGCCGGGCAATGGCGCGCAGCGTCGTGGTTTTGCCCGCACCGTTCCGGCCGAGAAGCGCGAGAATTTCGCCTTCGTGGACGTTAAAGGAGATGCCCTGCACGATATAGCTTTCGCCATAGTAGGCATGCATGTCCCAGACCGACAAAAAGGCGGGTGCCGTTTCGGCGTGGTTTGCGTTCTTGGAGAAATCCGGACGAACGTTCATGGTTCTTGCTCCTTATGCGGCTTCGCCAAGATAGGCTTCCTTGACCTTCGGATGGCCCTTGATGTTCTCGGGGCTATCCTCGACCAGGGGTGTTCCCTGCGCCAGAACCGTGATCCGGTCAGCGAGGGAGAATACCACATGCATATCGTGTTCGATGATCGCGATGGTGATGTCGCGCTTTTCCTTGATCTCCTTGAGAAGATCGATGGTGTTGTTGGTGTCCGCACGGGCCATGCCCGCTGTCGGTTCATCCAGCAGCAATAGACGTGGGTTCTGCACAAGGCACATCGCCATTTCCAAACGGCGTTTGTCACCGCGTGACATGGCCGCCGAATGCATGTTCGCCTTGTCGAGCATGTTCACCTCTTCGAGCATCCGCTCGGCATCGGTGCGCAGCTCGGCTTCGCTGGCGACGGATTCAATGGCGTGCAGCCGGAATGCGCCGTCGCGTTTGGCGAACAGGGGGATCATCATGTTTTCCATCACCGAAAGATCGCCAAAGATCTCGGGTGTCTGGAAAACGCGGGAAATACCCATCTGACAGATCTCGAACGGGGTGCGCCCCAGAACCGAGTTGCCGTCGAACAGGACCGATCCGGTATCCGGGATCAGTTTGCCGACCAGGCAGTTCAGCAAGGTGGACTTGCCCGCCCCATTGGGGCCGATGATCGCGTGACAGGTGTTCTCCTTGACGGAGAGGTTCACATCACCAAGCGCCTGCAGACCGCCGAAGCGCTTGTTGACGTCCTTGACTTCAAGAATGCCCATTTGGCTGTCTCCTCACTCTGCAGGTTCAGTTTTGGCGGACTTGCCGCTGTCGTCATCGCTGGCTTTCTTACGGCCAAACAGGGCCGCAATCCGCTGACCGCCTTCAACAAGGCCGCCGGGCAGGAAGATCACAACGCCCATGAAGATCAGGCCAAGTGTCAGGTGCCAGCCCTTGCCGATGAACGGGTAGATGATCGCAACCACGAAATCTTCGAGACCATCGGGCAGGAAGGCAAACCAGCCGTGCAGGATGTCCGAGTTGATCTTGGAAATGATGTTTTCCATGTACTTGATCGCACCGGCGCCCAGAACCGGCCCAATCAATGTGCCGACACCGCCAAGGATTGTCATCAGAACCACTTCGCCCGAGGCTGTCCAGAACATCCGTTCCGCACCGGCGAGTGGGTCCATCGATGCCATCAACGCACCCGCCAGACCCGCGTACATGCCCGAGATCACAAAGGCAGCCAGTGTGTAAGGCTTGGGGTTCAGACCTGTGTAGTTCAGGCGCTGCTGGTTGGATTTGATCGCACGCAGCATCATGCCAAACGGCGAGCGGAAGATGCGGATCGACAGGTAGAAGGCTACCAGCATCACAATGGCTGCAAAGTAGTAGCCTACGTTGAAGGTGAAGACCCAAGAGCCCAGCACCAGTTCAGCACTGTCACGCATTTCCAGACCGAACAGACCCGGGACCGGGATGTTGCCTCCGGCTGTCTGGCTCGTACCGAGGATCCGCGGATCGTCGAGCGCCAGTTGAAGCCCGGTTTCGCCACCTGTGATGGGCGTCAGAACCGAATAGGCGAGGGCAAACATCATCTGGGCGAACGCGAGTGTCAGGATCGAGAAGTAGATCCCCGAGCGACGCAGCGAGATGTAGCCGATCAGCAGAGCAAAGAGCCCGGACATCGCAACAGCGAGGATGATGGCTGGCAGCACGTTCATGCTGAGCAGCTTGAACATCCAGACCGCTGCGTAGGAACCCACACCCAGAAAGGCTGCGTGACCAAAGCTGAGGTAGCCAGTCAGGCCGAACAGGATGTTAAAGCCGATGGCAAAGATGCCAAAGATCACAAAACGCTGCATCAGGTCCGGATAGCCTGCGTTGAACTGCGCCATGGCGCTGCCTTCGGGGAAGGGGTTCAGCAGGAAGGGGGCGAAGGCGACCAGCACTGCGACCAGCAGCAGAAGGCGCGCGTCTTTCTTTTCGAGACCGAACATGGATCAGTCCTCCATCACGCCTTTGCGACCCATAAGGCCACGGGGACGTGTCAACAGAATGATGATGGCGACCAGATAGATGATGACCTGGTTGATGCCGGGAATGATGTCGATGACTTCACGCATCGAAGCAAAGCTTTCCAGAATGCCGAGAACGAAACCGGCCAGTACAGCGCCGGGCAGCGAACCCATGCCGCCGACAACGACAACCACAAAGCTCAGTACGAGAAAGTCCATTCCCATGTGGTAGTTCGGCGAGTTGATCGGCGTGTACATCACACCCGCAAGACCAGCCACCGCTGCGGCCAAGCCGAACATGATGGTGAACCGCTTGTCGATGTTGATGCCCAGAAGGCCCACGGTTTCACGGTCTGCCATGCCGGCGCGAACGACCATGCCAAAGGTGGTGAATTGCAAGAAAGCAAACACGGCACCGATGATGAGCGCGGCGAAGGCAAAGTAAACAAGTCGCCAGTACGGATAGATGATCGTGTTTGGATCAAATCCAAGCATCGCACCAAAGTCGAAGGATCCGGCGAAGGCCTGCGGGGCAGGCGTCGGGATCGGGTTCGCACCGTAGTAGTACTTGATGATTTCCTGCAAAACGATTGCCAGACCAAAAGTCACGAGGATCTGGTCCGCGTGTGGACGCTTGTAGAAGTGCTTGATCAGGCCACGCTCCATGATCACACCAACGGCGATCATGACAGGGATCGCAAACAGGATTGCGAGCGGCACGGACCAGTCGATGATCGCAGCACCGGTGGATTCACCAAACCAGTCGTATATGTACGGAACGTCTTTCGTTTTGGGATTTCCCAGAAAGTCCGTTTCGCCCGGCACCAGCACTTCATGGCTGAGGCTGAACAGGCGGCTGAGCGTGACGGCGCAGAACGCACCGATCATGAACAGAGCACCGTGGGCGAAGTTGACGACACCCAAGGTGCCGAAGATCAGTGTCAAACCTAGCGCGATAAGCGCATAGGCCGAGCCCTTGTCGAGCCCGTTCAGGATTTGCAGGATTATTGCGTCCATTGTCCCACCCTTTGCGGTCGGATTGCGGAAAGATAAAAGGCCCAGGTCGGGCCGACAGGGAGAAGTGTGCGGGACAGGCGCATTGCCTGTCCCGCGAAACAGCGTCGCTTACGCGCCGTTGTTGCAGGTGCCCAGAGCGCCGCCCTGGAACTGCGGGTGGTCAGGTGCGTATGTAACCTGATCAACCGGCGTCACCTCGACGATTTCCAGAAGGTCGAATTCGGAGGTCGGGTTTTCTTTACCCTTCACAACGAGAACGTCCTTGAAGCACTGGTGGTCGTCTGCACGGTACAGTGTCTTGCCGTTGCCGAGACCGTCGAATTCGTAACCTTCGAGCGCTTCTGCAACCGCACATGGTGCGAACGAGCCTGCACGCTGAACAGCATCTGCATAGAGCAGGGTCTGAACGTAGCATGTGTGCGCGGCCTGCGACGGCGGGAAGCCGTACTTGGTGCCGAACGACTTGACGAATGCTTTGGAGCCTTCGTCCTGCAGCGACCAGTGCCAGTTTGTGGAACCAAAGATGCCCTTAACGTTGGCACCGGCACCCTTCGCCATCAGGCGCGAGTAGAGTGGAACAACGATCTGGAAGTCTTTGCCGTTAACCTGCTTGTCGCGCAGACCGAACTGAACAGCATTGGTCAGCGAGTTGACCATGTTTCCGCCGTAGTGGTTCAGAACCAGTGTATCGGCACCGGACTGCAGAACAGGCGCGATGTAGGAGCTGAAGTCAGTCTGTGTCAGCGGTGTTTTCACAGCTGCAACAGTTTCCCAACCCATGGCTTCGGTCGAAGACTTAACCGCTTCTTCCGTTGTGTAGCCCCAGTTGTAGTCGGCTGTCAGGTGATATGCCTTACGGTCGGTGCCGTATGCATTCGCCAGAACGGGCGCGAGCGCCGCACCGGACATGTACGAGTTGAAGAAGTGACGGAAACCGTTGGCCCGCTTGTCTTTACCCGTTGTGTCGTTCGAGTGGGTCAGACCCGCCATGAAGATAACGCCGGCTTCCTGGCAGAGCGCCTGTACAGCAACGGCCACACCCGAGGACGAACCACCGGTGATCATGATTGCGCCGTCTTTTTCGATCATCGACTTCGCCGATGCGCGAGCAGCGTCAGATTTGGTCTGCGTGTCACCGGTTACGTACTCGACCTTGCGGCCCAGAATGCCGGTGCCGTCCAGAACTTTGGAGCTGAACGTCGACATCATGCCGCCGTCGCCACCACCATTCAGGTGCTCTACCGCCAGTTCGTAGGCGCGCAGTTCGTCTGCACCTTCGTCTGCGTAGGGGCCGGTCTGGGGTACGTTGAAGCCCAGTGTAACGGAGCTGTCGCCCGGTGCGTTTGTGAAGCCAGAGTGGCTCGCAGCGGACAGATACGTCGGTACGGCAAGGCCTGCACCTGCAACGGCGCCGGTCTTGAGCACGCCGCGACGTGTCAGATTGGTCTTGGACATGTAATCCTCCCATTTCGTGATAGGCGAGGCCGGGCTCCTCTTCCCGGCAACGCGCGCACTTTAGTGCAAAGTCAGTATCGCAGGCCTATGTAAAGACGCGCAACAAGCCGTTTTGTCGCAACGATTTTTTTGTCAATGACTGAAAAGAATTCTGCGGTATACTGTAAAGAAATTGATACTGCATCGCAGAAAGCCTTTGATTCCGAACCCAAAGGCGGAAAGGTTGAATATGGCGCGCGACACACTGACCGGCAGTCGTATCCGTGAAAGACGTATTGCCAGTGGTGTAAAACAGGCCGAATTGGCCCGCGAGGCTGGTATCTCAGCCTCCTACCTCAATCTGATTGAACACAATCGGCGCAGAATCGGCGGCAAGCTTTTGTTGCGCATCGCAGAGGTGCTGCAAGTCGATGCCGGACTGCTGGCAGACGGGGCTGGGGTCAGTCTGATCGAAGCGTTGCGAGAGGCGGCGTCGGACATGCCCGGCGCTGGTGCCGAGCAAGAAAGGGTCGACGAATTTGCAGGGCGCTTTCCGGGGTGGGCGCAATTGCTGGCCGACAGCCGGGGCAGGATTGCGGCGCTCGAGCGGACAATCGAAACGCTCACGGACCGGATGACCCACGATCCGCATCTGGCGGCCTCGCTGCACGAGATGCTGTCAACGGTTACAGCGATCCGTTCAGCCGCAACCATCCTCGCCGAGCCGGGAGACATTGAACCCGAGTGGCAGGCCCGGTTTCATCGCAATATCTTTGAAGACAGCGCGCGGTTGGCCGATACGAGCCGGGGCTTGGTTAGCTATCTCGAAGCAGATGAACGCGAAACCACGCGCGTTGGCAGCCCTCAGGAAGAAATGGACGATGTGCTCGAAGAGTTGAGCCATCATGTTGCCGATCTTGAGCAGCCACAGTCCGATCTGGCCGCGATCAGTAAGGAGCTGGGCAAAGGGTTGTCCGCGCAGGCTGCTGCCTTATTGCAAGAATGGTTGTCGCAATACCAAAAGGACGCGCAGGCCATGCCGCAAGATGCGGTGCTAAGCGCGGTGCAAGACCACGGGTTAGAGGTCGGGCGTTTGGCGGTTGCGACGGGCCTTGCCCCCTCGCTACTCATGAGGAGGCTGGCTGCAATGCCTGATGACGCGCTGCCACAGCCCGTTGGATTGGCTATTTGCGATTCGTCCGGCTTTTTGCGGTATCGCAAGCCGCTTGCCGATTTTCCGATGCCCAAATTTGGCGCGGCTTGTCCGCTTTGGCCGCTATATCGGGCTCTAAGCCGGCCAATGGTTCTGCTCCAGACCCCGATCGAGCAGACCGGCCGTCAGGATGCGCGTTTTCTGGCAGAAACAGTGGCCGAGCCTGTCGGGCCGATCGCCGTTGCCCGTGATCCGCTTTTCGAGGCCCATATGCTGATAACTCGGGATACCCAGTCGCGCGACGCATCGGTCGAGACGCCGCTGGGGGTCGGTGTGACCTGCCGGATTTGCGCCAAGGTGCAATGTCCGGCGCGGCGCGAGCCCTCGATCCTGGCAACGTCGACTTGAACGGTTTTTGACACTGGGTATGTTCGCGCACTAGAGTTGGCAGCGCGCGGAAGGGAAAGCCAAAAAAGCCCCCGCGACGGAGGGGACCAAATGCCAGGATCAGTCTTGTTGATCGAGGATGAGCCAAACATCATCGAAGCGATCAGTTTTATTCTGTCGCGCGATGGCTGGCGCGTGGATACGCATTCCAACGGAATTGATGCGGTCGATATCGTACGGCAGAAAGCGCCGGATGTATTGATCCTTGATGTGATGCTGCCGGGGCGGTCGGGCTATGACATTCTGCGCGATCTTCGGGATGACCCGCAGACCGCGGATCTGCCGGTGCTGATGCTGACGGCGCGCGGACAGGCCAAAGATCGGGAACTGGCCGAACGCACCGGCGCAAACCAGTTCATGACCAAGCCCTTTTCCAATGCCGAAGTTCTGGACGCGGTTCGCGCGTTGTCCGCTGCATGAATGACGCGGGCCAAAGCGACCAACTGGACCGAGAGATCGAAGAGCCGGTCGGCTCTGTTTTCCTGCAAAAACAGACATATCGGAGACGCAGGCTTGCCGACAGCGCCCGCGTGCTGCCGGTGCTTGGTTTGTTGCTGTGGATGGTGCCACTGCTTTGGGGGGCATCCGGAAAAGGCCAAAGCGCGTCCAGCGCCTTGATCTATATTTTCGCAGTCTGGGGCGGTCTGGTCGTCTGCGCGGCGTTTATCATTTTGTTGCTTAACCGACGTGATCAGGGACGTGCTCCGGATGAAGGGGCAAGCCGCGAGGCCGGGCAATGAGCACACTGAATCTTTTGATTGCGATATCGCTGGGTTACGTGCTGCTGTTGTTCGCTGTGGCCTTTGTCGCCGAACGCGCTGCGCGCCAGGGCCGTGGATCGTGGTTGCGTGCGCCGATTGTCTACACGCTGTCGCTATCGATCTATTGCACGGCGTGGACATTCTACGGTGCCGTTGGCTCCGCAGCGCGTAGCGGGTTGGAATATCTGACTATCTATTTGGGACCGACGCTGGTGATGATCGGCTGGTGGTGGATTTTGCGAAAGCTGGTCAGGATTGGCCGCAGCCAGCACATCACGTCCATCGCCGACCTGCTGTCGTCGCGCTACGGCAAATCCAACCTTTTGGGGATCGGCGTGACGATCCTCGCGGTGATCGGAACGACGCCTTACATCGCGCTTCAGTTGCAGTCCGTCACGCTGAGCGTTGAGGTCTTTGCGGTCGGGGCAGAAGAAACCGGCCCGACCCAGCCACTAACCGCGTTCTGGGTCGCCACCGGTCTCGCCGTTTTCACGGTCATCTTTGGCACCCGAAATCTTGACGTTAACGAAAGACACCACGGCGTGGTCATGGCCATTGCGGTGGAAGCGGTTGTCAAACTGGCGGCTTTGCTCGCAGTCGGGATCTTTGTGGTTTGGGGTTTGTCTGGCGGGATTGGTCAGACGCTGGAGCGGATCGACAACTCTGATCTGGGGTTGTGGCAGATTGATGGGGGCCGCTGGGTTGGTCTGACCATGCTTTCCGCAGCGGCCTTTTTGTGCCTGCCCCGCATGTTTCAGGTGCTGGTGGTCGAGAATGATAACGATGCGCAGTTGCGAACCGCGGCCTGGGCCTTTCCGCTCTACCTGTTGCTGATGAGTTTGTTCATCGTGCCGATCGCCGTCGTGGGATTGGATATTCTGCCAGAAGGCTCAAACCCGGATTTGTTTGTTCTGACAGTTCCGCTCAGTCAGGGCCGGGACGGGCTGGCCTTGTTTTCATTCCTTGGCGGGCTGAGCTCTGCGACATCCATGGTCATCGTGGCGGCCATCGCCCTGTCCACGATGGTGTCCAACCATGTTGTGATGCCCATCTGGTTGCGGGTGCGGCAGGGCATGGCCAGCCAGTCAGGCGACGTGCGGCACGTGGTTATCCTGTCGCGCCGGCTGTCGATTGGGGGCGTCGTGCTGCTGGGATACCTCTACTATGCGCTCTCTGGCGGCGGTGAAGCGCTGGCGACCATCGGGTTGGTTTCCTTTGTCGGGCTCGCGCAGGTTCTGCCAGCAATGCTGGGGGGCATCTTTTGGCGCGGTGCGACCCGCGTGGGCGCTTTGGCGGGTTTGACCGTGGGATTTGCGGTTTGGCATTTCACACTGTTTTTGCCCAGCTTTGGCGAAGACATGATTATTCCGGCCAAGGTATTCGAGTCCGGGTTCTTGGGGTTGAGCTGGCTCAAGCCTCAGGCGCTGTTCGGAATCGAAGGGCTCGATCCGCTGATGCATGCGGTGCTGTGGAGCCTTTCATTGAATACGGTCACATTCTTTGCCGCATCACTTCTGAGCTTTCCGTCACCCTTGGAGCGGCTTCAGGGCGCGCAATTCGTCAATGTTCGTTATGCGCCCGGGAGTGCACGCAGCTGGTCCGGTGGGGTCGCAGAAGCCGAAGATCTGATGGTGATGGCGCAGAGAATTCTGGGCGCGACCGAAGCGCAGGAACTATTTGCCCAAGAGGCGCAGCGGCAGGGACTGGGCGGGCATCTGCCGGATCCGACCCCCGATTTTCTGGAGTCGCTCGAGCGCGAACTTTCGGGTTCGGTCGGCGCGGCGACCGCCCACGCGATGGTGGGGCAGATCGTTGGAGGTATGGCTGTTTCAGTTCAGGACCTGATGGCCGTTGCGGATGAAACCGCGCAAATGATGGAATATTCCGCCCGGCTGGAGGCACAGCAAGGCGAGTTGACCCGCACGGCACGGCAATTGCGGCAGGCCAATGACAAGTTGACCCGGCTGTCCGTGCAAAAGGACGGGTTCCTGTCTCAGATCAGTCATGAGTTGCGTACGCCGATGACCTCGATCCGGGCGTTCTCGGAAATCCTGCGCGACAATACGGGCATGTCCGAGGTCGATCAGATCAAATATGCGAGCATCATTCATGATGAGGCGGTGCGCCTGACCCGTTTGCTGGATGATTTGCTGGATCTCAGCGTGTTGGAAAACGGACAGGTCAATCTGAACCTGAACGACACGACGCTGGCTGAACTGCTTGACCGGTCGCTGGCGTCGGCTATGGCTGATGGCTCAGGACGCGCGATGACCATTGTGCGCACCAAAGCGCGGGAAAAAATGTCACTGCATACGGATGCAGATCGCCTGACACAGGTTTTTATCAACCTGATCGCCAATGCCCGGAAATACTGTGACGCCGACACGCCACGACTGGAAATCCGCGTCAGCGAAATTCAGGGGCGTCATGTGGTCGACTTTGTCGACAACGGCTCAGGAATCGCACCAGAGGCGCAGGACGTGATCTTTGAAAAATTCGCGCGCGTAAGCGATCAGAAGGCCGGGGGTGCCGGGCTTGGTCTTGCGATTTCGCGGGAAATCATGACGCGGCTTGGGGGCGAAATCACCTATCTGCCGGGGCAGGGCGGGGCCGCATTTCGCGTGGTTCTGCCACGCCCAATGGCCTTGGCTGCTCAATAGTATTTATCATTTGCGCCAATAAACCGTTCCGCAGTCAAGCGCTTGGTAACCAAATCCGCGCATAGTCCCGTGCAACAGCATGATCGACAGGCATGGGTTTATTGATGGCAGAAGCCAGCTCAGGCGACGTTTTGGGCCGAAAGGCTCAGGCGGCACAGCGCGCAATGGAGGCGCATGGCATGTCGCCGTCCAAGGCGATCCGCCGCGCGTTGTCACGGGCGGCTGATGTGCTTTGGGATCTGGCGTTGGTTTGTCAGTCTGTCACGGTCGAATTGCGCGATCAGGATGGAGTCGTGGCTTGCCTTACGGATGATGATCTGCTGCTCTTGCTGGACGGGCCAGATGGCGCGTTGGGACTGGCGGCAATAGACCGGTCGGTTTTGACCGGCGTGATCGAGGTTCAGACCATAGCGCAAGTCACGACCATGGAACCGGAAGAGCGTTCTGTAACATCGACCGATGCGGCAATGGTTGCCCCCTTGATCGACGCGGCACTGGCCCGGTTTGCTGAAAATTTGCACGCAGACCCGATGCATTCTCAGGTAAAGGGATTTCAGTTTGGCGCGATGGTTGAGGACCGGCGCGCAGCCGGTTTGCTGCTGGATGCGCCGCAGTATCACAGTTTCGAGGTACAGGTTGATCTTGCACTGGGTCGGCGTAAGGGGACCATTCGAATTATTCTGCCTCAGGGCCATCAGCCCGCCGCGCTTGAGACCACTGAAGCGTTACAGGAGGGCGAGCCAAACCCACACGCGCATATGCTGGAGCAACTTCAAGTCAGGCTGGCTGCGGTGCTGGGGCGTATTTCGCTGCCCTTGGGCAAGGCCCAATCCCTCAAGCCGGGCGATGTTCTGACCATTCACCCTGACAGTCTGGAAGATGTGCAGCTGCAGGCGGCTCAGGGTCATTTGGTGGCCCGTGGGAAATTGGGCCAGCTCAATGGAATGAAGGCTGTACGCCTGACCTGGCCAATCGCAAGCGCTCCGGCCGGTGCTGAAGAGGCCACTGATATTGATGCTGCGGCGGCGAAAACCAAGCGGCCCAAGGCGGCTTCGAAAAAGTCGCGGAAATCCGTGACTAAAGAACCCACTGTGCCGAGCGAGCAATCACAAGCGGACGCGGAGTCGCTACCAGATTTGCCACAGGAAACTCCCGGTTCTTTGAATTTCGACGAAGCGAGCGCGGACCGCGAATTTGCGGATCTGGCCGATCCGCTTCTGGATTTTGAACAAAGCCTGTTGGACTGATCAGCGCTCTGGGCGCCTGTTCTCAGCCCGCTTGCGCGGCGAGAGCCTCGAGTGTTGGGCGCAATCCTGCCAGATCATACCCACCCTTGGCTGCTGAGGCGATGATTTCATCGCTGGGCGTGTCGCCTGCTGCCCCCAAGGCCCAAATGATTGTGCTGCGGGTACCGGAGGCGCAATAGGCCAGCACCGGACCCTCGGCACCGGTGATCAGCGCAGATTGCGCAGCGATGTTGTCCGGTGTCAGCGTTTGATGCGTGATGGGCAGGATTTCGAAAGCAATGCCCGCTTCGCGCACGGCAGCGCCGATGGCCTCGGCGCTGTGGGATGGCGGCACTTCTACATCAGGCCGGTTCGCAATGACCAATGTGATGCCCGCCTGTTTGATTGCTTCGATATCAGCAAAGTCAATCTGAGGGCTGACGAAATAGCTGTCGGTAATCTGTCGCATATCCATGTCCCGGGATTACTCTGCTGCCACGGTCCTGTCCAGACGGCTTCGCACCACCGGCAGGAGCGCCATGCCGGCCAGCATCGCCGCGAGGAAGATATAAAGCGAGCCACCGCCGTACGACAACGAAGCGATAACGGGACCAGGGCAAAGGCCAACCAGTCCCCAGCCCATGCCGAACATCACCGAACCGGCGATCAGCGATCGGTCGATGCGGGTTGGCGGCTTGGGAGGGAACGATGTGCCCAGCAGGGCTGAGCTGCGGCGCTTTGTGATCATCCAAGCGACGGCCATCGGAAGCATTGCGCCGCCCATGACAAAGGCAAGGGTTGGGTCCCAGTCGCCGAAGACGTCCAGCCATCCCTGAACTTTGCGGGTGTCGGTCATGCCCGAAATAAACAGGCCTGCGCCAAAGAAACCCCCGGCGATCAGTGCAAAAATCAAACGCATGTCAGATTACTCCAAGCAGGTGGCGGAAAATGATGACACCGATGCCACCAGCCAGAATGTACGTAACCGAGGCTATGATCCCACGCAGAGACAGCCGTGACATTCCGCAAACGCCGTGCCCCGATGTGCACCCGTTGGCGAGGCGCGTCCCAAAACCAACCAGAAGTCCGGCGGCGATCAGGACCGGGATGTTGTCTGTGACATGGGTGTCCACGCTGCCGAACAGCGGCATCAGCAAAACAGGAAGCGCTGCAACGCCGGCGAGAAACACCAAACGTTCCGCGGCATCCGAATGGCCGGAGCCGTCCACCAATCCGCCAATGATCCCGCTGGCGCCCATGATGCGGCCATTCGCGAGCAGAAAGATTGCCCCCCCTGTGCCGATCAACAATCCGCCGAGCAGGCCAAATATCCAGTCCTGTTCCATAGACCCATTTCCTTTTTGTCCGTTTCCCCGGTTCGCGTCGGGGGAGTGACGCGCAATCTGCAATCATCGTGCGCGTCATCGTGATTGAATTGCTTCAGAGCTTGTCGACAGGCACTTTCAGATAGACGTTGCCATCGTCGTCCGCTGGCGGCATTTGGCCCGCGCGCATGTTGACCTGCAAAGAGGGGATGATCAGCTTGGGCATTGCGAGCGTCGCATCCCGGCCATCGCGCATTTTGACAAAGTCCGCCTTGGACTTGCCTTCGCCGACATGCACGTTGAGCGCTTTTTGCGCGCCGACTGTTGTTTCCCAAGCGTATTCTTCGCGACCCGGGGCCTTGTAGTCGTGGCCAACGAAAATCCGGGTTTCCTCGGGAAGCGCCAGAATTTTCTGTACAGAGTCGAACAACAGCTCGGACGAGCCGCCAGGGAAATCGCAGCGTGCCGTTCCAAAGTCAGGCATAAAGAGCGTGTCGCCCACAAAAGCCGCATCGCCAATCACATAGGTCAGGCAGGCCGGTGTGTGGCCGGGGGTGTGCAGAACATCGCCGCGCATTTGGCCAATGTGGAAACTGTCCCCTTCTTCGAAGAGTTTATCGAACTGGCTGCCATCACGCTGGAACTCTGTTCCTTCGTTAAAGACCTTGCCAAAGGTGTCCTGAACAACGGTGATCCGGTCGCCGATGCCGATTTTCCCACCCAGTTTTTCCTGAATGTAGGGCGCCGCCGAAAGATGGTCGGCATGGACATGGCTTTCCAGAAGCCATTGCACTTCATAACCTTTTTCCTGCACGAAGGCGATGACAGCATCCGCCGAACGCGTGTCTGTCCGGCCCGAGCTATAGTCGAAATCCAGCACTGAATCGATGATCGCGCAGGCGCTGCCCTCGGGGTCACGCACCACATAGGAAATGGTGTTGGTGGCGTCGTCGAAAAATCCGGTCACTTCAGGTGTCATGTCGCATCCTTTCGCGTGTTGAAAACACATATACATTTTTGCGAATATGTTTCAAGCGCTTTTGGTGGTGAATGAAATTTTTTTGTGAGTTTGACCTGTGTCATGGGCCAGCGGCTCTGGTCGTTCGATGATCGCGGCAATTGAACGGAGGTCATCATGGCGCAGGAACTTTTGGCAAGGCTTGACGCATTGCGCGAACAGATAAACGCAGCGTCCGAGTCTGAGCGTGCGGAACTCTTTGAGCATCTGGATGAAATTGTTCTGACCCTCGAAAGTAGTGGGACCACGGTTCCTGTCTGGGCCCGGCAACGCCTAGCGGATCGGATCGACGAAAGCGTCGAAGCGCAATTTGACAATATGCCTTTCTAAACGCGCCATCTTTGGCGGCGGCGGTTTGAGTCCTGCAAGTCACGTTTGCGGGCTTGTTTTGGGCTTGGATGGCCAAACGCTTGCCTGACGCCCTGCATTGCCCACATACTTGCGCCAAAGGGCGCATCAAGCGCTGCGCAGAATGGGGCCGGACGCGTTCGACATCCGGTATGACAGGCAAATGGCAGACAAAATCGGCTATTCCGTTGACGCCGGGGTTGCAGTTCTGAGCATCCGCAATCCGCCGGGTAATGCTTTGTCGCAGGCGGTGCGCGAGAGCTTGATGGATGCCTTGGACAGTGCCGAGGAAGACGAGGCCGTTCGGCAGATCTTGCTGATTGGCGAGGGGCAGACATTTCCCGCTGGCGCAGACCTGAACGAGTTTGACAAGGGCATCGGAGAGCCGACGCTTCGCGATCTGTGTGAGCGTGTTGAATACTGCGAAAAGCCAGTCGTCGCTGCCTTGCATGGAACGGTCTACGGCGCTGGATTTGAACTGGCTTTGTCCGCTCACTATCGTTTGGCTGCAAAGGGCACCCGGCTGAGCCTGCCGGATGTGCGTCTTGGCTTGCCGCCTTCGGCTGGTGGTTCGCAACGGCTGCCGCGCCTGATTGGCGCAAAACATGCGTTGGGCCTTTTGCTTGAAGGCAAGATCTGGACCAGCGAGATGCCCGAGGCGCGTCCGCTGATCGACGGGAACGCAGACGGTGATCTGCGTCAGGCGGGGCTGCGGTTTTGCGCGGTGCTTGGCGACAAAGATCAAGGCCCACGCCGGCTCAGCGATGAGACGCGTGGCTTCATGGATATGCAGGGCTTTGTCGCGGCTGTCGCGGCAGCGCGGGAAGACTTGCCCACGGGCTTGGGCGAAGCGCCTGCGCGGATCGTGGAGTTGGTCGAGGCTGCAGCCTTGCTTCCGTTCGAGGCCGGGCTGGCCATGGAAGAAGACGCGTTCGAAACCTGTCTGTCGGCTGAGACTGCTCGGGGGTTGCGCCATTCGTTTGTTTCCGAATGGCGGGCGGCCCGGTTCGAGCTGAAAGGCACACATGTCGCTAAGAAAGTCTCTTGCATCGCCGTGCTGGGCGGCGGGCCATTGGCGCTGCAGATTGCCCTTGTGGCGCTCAATTCAGGTTTGACCGTGCATTGGGGGACACGAGACCAAAAGCGCGCCGGAGAGGGTGCCGACCAGATCCGCCAAATTTTCGATCAGAACGTTGCAAATGGCGCGCTGTCGCGAAAAGCGGCTGACGGACATATGAGACGCCTCAAGACCGGGGAAAGTGAAGACATGGTCAGCGGCGCCGACCTGATCGTGCATGCGGCACCGGGGCAGGGCAACGTGCCAGCCCCTGCCGAGATGGTCCGTGTGGTCGCGATGCCGGGGCGGGTGGATGAGGTCGGTCTCAGATTTGCGCCGCCGGTGTTCCACGCGCGCATGGCCGAGGTCGTTCAGGGCCCTGACGGAACCGCAACGCAGGTCGCCATGGCGCAGTCTTTGGTTCAGCGCCTCGGAAAGGTGCCGGTCCAGGTGCGGTCGCAGGGGGACAGCCTTGTTGGACGGCTGAGCATCGCGTTGCATCGGGCCGTCGATGGATTGGTGGACAAAGGCGCAGACCCCTACGCAATTGATGATGCTCTTCGTGATTGGGGCTGGCCAATCATGCCGTTTCAGAACCGCGATTTGATCGGGTTGGCCCAACCATCCAAGGCTGACCGCGGCGACGGTGGGGTCAACTGGTCGGCGATTTTGTTGAAAGAAGGCCGCAAGGGGCAGGCGGCAGGAATGGGATTTTATCGCTGGGTTGATGGCAAAGCTGAAACCGACCCGCAGCTTGCCAGCCTGCTCGAAGCCAAGCGTCCGTCCAAAACATGGAAGCCAGACGATCTGGTTGCCGCCGTCACCGGTGCTGTGGTCAACGAAGGCCTGCGTGCACTGGACAGCGGCATGGCGCAACGTGCGTCCGATCTGGATGTGGTCAGTGTCTTGGGCATGCAGTTCCCGGCATGGCGGGGCGGCATCATGAAGGCGGTTTCATTGCGCGGTTTGCTCGCCACACAATCTGCGCTCCGGGCCGTGGATCACCCCGATCAGGCGTTTTGGACGCCGATTGATCTCTGGTCAGAGCTCATCAAGAACGGCAAATCGTTCGATCAGCTCTGAACGGGAATTCCCCTGAACAGTGTCAGCCCAGAAAGATCCCCAGCACCACCATCATCAGGCCAATGACGGACGCAAACAGCGCGCCCATGTTGATCGGAACAACGCCGCGCACGACATCGCGCAGCTCTTCATCGCTCAGATCGGCCTTGCGCGCACGCCATACACGCAAAATGCACCAGACCAGACCAGCCAAGCCTGCCAGCGAAATGGCCGTTCCAGCCCAAACCATCCAATCCATTGTGCTATCCTTTGCGCATGTGGTTTCAGCGCTTTGCGCTACAAGAGCATGACCCGTCCCGCAAGCCCTTGATGGTTTGGCGTGGTCGGTGTAGCCAAACCCCTCCATAGGCAGGAGAGACCCATGCAGGATTCATCTGAAGGCAGCTACGGCGTCGCCGCTGGCGAATTGCGCAGCTTCATCGAACGGTTTGAGCGTTTGGAAGCCGAGAAGAAAGACATCGCGGATCAGCAAAAAGAAGTCATGGCCGAAGCCAAGGGTCGCGGCTACGACACCAAGGTGATGCGCAAGGTGATTGCGCTGCGCAAGCGCGATCAGGACGACATTGCCGAAGAAGAGGCGGTGTTGGAGATGTACAAAAGCGCGCTGGGCATGGCCTGAGCCAATGCGGCGTGTCAGGGCGCGATAACGGTCACGCCCGGCATGCTCGCAATGAGATCCATGTCCTGATCGTATAAATCGGTCAGGGCATCGACATAGGCTTCGTCCCAGCCGGGCAGGTCCAGTTCTTCTTCGATAGCCTCATCCAGCGCGTATTTGTCGAGAAACGCCGACATGACCCGGCGTTTCTGCATTTCGTTGATGTTTGGATGTTCTTTCAGAAATGCGCGGAACCGTTTCATACCTTCGGTGCTGATGATGTCGGAAAAGACATCGAACGCCCCGATGATTTTCCGGGTCAGTTCAATACCAGCCATCTCGCGAATGACTTCACCCCAGATCAGGGGGGTGTCTTCGTTGCACCAAACCGTGATTGGGACTTGGGGCACATCTGTACGGATGCGGCGGATCAAATCCGACCATCTGACGTAGGCGGGATCAACACCGTTCAGGAAGCTTTCCAAGGTTTCGTGCGGTGTCGCTGCAAAGACGGCAGGCAGAAATGTGGCCGGATCGCGCAACCCCATAAAGAGTTCGACTTCATCGCCCTGAAACAGGTCGCAGATCATTTGCAGGCGGCTTTCAGCCTTGCGATAGAGCCGCCCGCCGCCGAGCAGCAGTTTGGGCACCGAAAACAGGTTTTCGTGGCTCAGTACCAGCCGGTCGACGTTCTCAGGATCTACGGTAAGAATGGTGTCCAGCAACACATCGCGCGCGTCCGGGGCTGGTTCGGCATTCGCCATTGAATTGACCGCGTCGGTCAGAAGCTGGCGGTACTTGCCCGGTCCGGGCACAGCGATCCCCTCATGGCGCCAGGTGTCGGCGTTGCGCAACAGGCACTTGAGCACCCGGTCTTCGTCCGTGCAATGCACGCCAGTATGAAGAATTACCTGCATGTGTCCGGTTTTCCCGTTTGCTTTGCGCCGCAGTATAAGCGCTTTTGCAGTTACGAACAGGGCACAGGCACAGAGCAGCCCAATACGTGCCAGCGATCACACACTTCGTTTGTCATTGGCCTGCCGGGTCACCGGGCCCCTCAACAAACGGCTGTTTGCAGTGGTACTGGATGGGATAAAGAAAAATGGAAAAAACCCGAAGATTTACGCTTGCAACAGCGCGCCAGAATGCCTTATCAGGTGCGCGCAGTGCCCCTATAGCTCAGCTGGTAGAGCAACTGATTTGTAATCAGTAGGTCCGCGGTTCGAGTCCGTGTGGGGGCACCATTTTATTCATAAAAGAAACATTAAAACAAAGCCTTAGGCCTTACCGCCCTGGTTATGCCCACCCTTTTGCCCACCTTGCTGCCCTCGCTTCACTGTACGAAAAGACAAATCTGATCGAGCCAATCCTTGATGACACGATTGGCTGGCGCATAAGCCGATTTTGCTAACCATGCGCACGCGTTGACATCGCCCGCACGCTTCTCCAATGCCTAGCATTCTGGCATAGGACCGCAAATTGGGGACGGGGTGAAGTTTACTTTGGAGGTCGCGTCTGTCCCATTCATCGCTTAACCAGTCTGCATTTCCGTAGGCCGATTAAAGAAAAATAGACGAATGACACGCCCCGCCGACGCCGTGCAGGCGCTCCCCAAGAAAGAACTCGTTAACCTGCTCGTGACCATGCAAAATATGTTTCAGAATCCCCGCTCCACCGATCTATCGCACCTGTCACCGAATGCCCTAGATGCGTTAATCAAAGTGTTGCAGACAGAGGGCAAGCGCAGGCAGGGCAAGCCTACCGCTTGAGGCGCCACAGGGCGCTATAACCGCTGAGAGAAGCCCGCACCGCTTACCACCCCTGCGTTGATCCAAGCGTCGCCCTGCGCGCATCGATCGGGAACACCCCACCCAAGCAAACAGGGCAGGGCGCTACCCCCACCCCCCCCAAAAAAAAGCCGGGCGCGCGCTCTGAGGTACATGCCATCGCCCGCACGCCTGAAATTTTTCGATGTCGATTATTTTTTCCTTGGTATGACTGTCGCTGTTTTGGTAACGCGAGATATGACTGCGAAATTGGCCCAAAGCTTAACGCAGGTAGGTATTCGTCTTTTGTTTTATGTGGTGGTTTTGTGAGCAAGCTATACCAAATACTCGGTCTATTTTTTTTCTCAATCTCAATAGCTTTCCCTGGGCGCGCAGATCTTTTTGGGTTCAGTGATGAAACCTTACGGCCAAAAAAGCCGACTGTAGTAACAGAAGCTGAGCGAGCAGAGGCTTACGAAAAACTGGAGCGCCAGATGCCCGTCGCGGATGGCGGACTCAACACGGCCGTTGTCTTTTCATTTCTTCCGGCCGACGATTACCGGAAATCCCTCAGCCGCGTCGATTTCATGTTTCCCGCAGGGCCGGTGCTGCTCCGTCTCGTATGCAAAACAGGGCATCCTCCGGTTGCATATCTGCATGCTGAGGAGAAACAGCAGTTTCTTCATGATTTTCAAAGTGCATTCCGAATATGGATAAGCGAAAAAACTCAAGCCGAAAAATTGAAGTCTTTCGGCGCGGTTCCCTATCAACCCGTTGACGATGCGACTCTGAAGCTTAACGAGGAAGCCTCTAGGCACTTTCTCAAGCTCCTGCTTGGTAGCGGCTCCATTTCGACCGATGATCAATTTTTCGCAACGCTGGAATTCCGTGGCCGTGAAATCAGGTCATACTTGGATTTGACCTTTTCCCTGCCTTCCACTGAGGTTGGTGCATTTATATCAAACTATTGTGAGTAGGCATGTTCATACGAGGTGCTTGTTCGTTTTGGACGGACCAATGCAAATTGCAGAGTATGAAACAGCAATGCCCCCTCGATCCCGACAAATTCCCCGCAGCTTTTGCACTGTTTGAGGCCGCTCGCGAACACAAACCGCGCGGTTCCCGCATGTCATCAGCCACAATTTCTGCTCTATGCTTGATGTGTGTAGGAGAAGCCCGCTTCGCGCGCGAAGCGGCAAGGAACGCAGGCGTGACAGAGGAGAACTTTTCGCGCGCTCGCCGTTCAAAACATGGCGTTGCGCTCGCCAATACCCTCGCCCGCCTCTTCCGGGAAAACGCAGGTCAAAGGGCAATTCGCAACATTGTGGAGTTGGCAAATCAGCGGGAAAACTTGAGCGTTGCCATGCGGGCGAGTGAATGGCTTGCAGGAATCAACGGAGTTTCACCTGCGCAGAAGGTCGAACACGTAGGCAATGCAGCACAGCCATCCGCCGGGATGGTCATAATTCACCCTGACGCGGCGACCCCTGAATTGCTGGCGCAGATATTCCCGAAGACAGAGGACGGCCCAACGCGCCACTGAGGGCGCGCGAGAGCGGCCTTTGCGGTACTCTGGGGTCAGTTGCGGATAGGGGCGGAAGCCTGCGCTAAGTTTACCGGGATGTTGTTTCCTCGTTCCTCGACAGCTCAATCATTTTCTGAAGGTGCTTAGAGCATGAAGTGAAGAAGTCGGAAATCTCGCTGATGCTCGGAAGTTGGACCTCTACCACACGATGGGCCAAGTCAGCTTTTTTCCGGTCTTTCTCAGAATTGGAAAGACCATGCCAAGTGCTTAGGAAGTCACTATTTATGACCGCTGGAGCGGGATCAAGGTTCTCGTACATATCAGCGAGGCACCGATGCGCAAAAACATAGTCTCTTGGGTGCTTTATGAAACCGGCCCAAAATCTGACATTTTTGTCTGCGTCCGTCTCGGCGTACCAGTCGGAAGGCAAAGCCGCGCGGATGTATTCCCGTAGAATATCAAGATTTACCAGGAAAATGTCTGACAGCTGAGCGCAGCCTTTATTTGATCTTGGAGAGGACAGAATGCGATCAATCGACAGGACCAAATTCGCGATGTTGCAAGCTTCGGCAACATGAAAGACAATCTCTTTGCCGTCTTCAGCAATCAGTGACAGCTTTCCTGTAGGGTTAGAACACTCGTACAATTCACAAGACAAAGGCTCCCCATCGTGGGTTGTCAGCTTCGCGTCGAGCAGATCGCGAAGCTCGGAGAAAGTTCTCAGATCGTATGTCAATTCCACCCTCCTTGGCGCAGTATGGACCTGCCCTGCGTCCCAATCGATCTACTGTCTGTCTTGGAAAAAAACGCTGTGAGGCAGATCAAAGGCTTATCGGGCGAGTTATCCTGCAAGTTCAAGTGGGACAGAAGCCCCCAATTTCGTTAGCGCAGGATTCCGCCTCTATCTGCAACCGACCCCTATTCTGGCCCCGACGCACGCAAGCCCTCGGTAGGTTCTCAGCGGGTCTTTTCTGCGCTCATGAAGGTTAAAACCATACACAGCAGACCAACGCTCTCGCGACAGCGTCCCAACGAACAAGGCCCTAAGTCAGACTTCAGGAAAGGCTCAAGATCCTATCGAATCGAAACCATTTCAACCTATCAGTGGTTAAGTCTTGGCCTTTCAAGTATTCGACCTTTAGGCCTCTTTTGGTAACGTACTCAGCTGTAGCGATGGGCCGTATTTTGCGAGTTGTTACGACACCATCTGAATTTTGATATTCGATGCTCTTCACGCGCATCTCAGAGGGCGGAAGTTCTTGCCATTCCAGATCTGGAAAATTGTTTACCCACTCCCTTGGTGCTCTTTGTGGTTTGCCAGGGAGCTTGTTATCAGGGAACGCGCCCGCATCTAAGAAGTCTTCAAATTCGGCTTCTGTGATTACGTCCACGCCGATCTGAGATGCCTTCTTTGCCTTGCCAGTTTTTAAAGATGCGGCCACCAAATAGTTGGTATCGTATGTTACCGTCGTGGAAAATTCTGCATCCAAAGACTCTATTGCGGCTTTGGCTTCTTTTCGTGTAAATCCTACCAGCTTACCCGTCACACATACTTTCACTTAAAATCTCCCAAACAAACCCTGCTGCCCGACGAACAAGGCCCCAATCGCCCGCCCCCTTGAATGACGATACGACAAAAACCACAGCGCCGACCATATAAAACCGCCGATCAGTAGACGGAGATTGAAACCCAAGCCAAGTATGGCGAGTAATGTGTAAGCGTTCAGAATCATTGCGCTCACTCAGAGACCTAATGGATTTCCAGCATAGACGCAGCCACCCGTGTTGAAAGCGCCTGAGGCCAACAGGTTTTTTTGAGCGAAACACTTTTGAAGCGTAGATCGCGGTGCCATCCGATCCAATTGAGGTGTGGCCCCAAGGCGATCCTTTGTCGTTGCCCAAAGCCATAGGGCCTATGGCAGAGTCTTAGAAATTGACCACTTTATGTGCAAGGAAACCGCGTGCGCATTGATCACTTTTTGGGCAATGCTTCAACACCCAGTTAAGACGCGCATTGATCACTTTTTGGGCAAGGGTATTGGTCACTTTCTGTGCGGGGTTTTTGTTTTTTCGACCCAATCCCTCGTCGGTGGTTTCGAATTGTAGCGCAAGTGCGTCAGGCGATACTTCGCTGCCCGACCGTAGCCGTTGGATCCTAGATGCGCAGGCACCTGCAGGACAATGAAACCTGCGTCTACCAGTTGCTTAAACGCGTTTCGCGCTGTTTGGCGTGATCCCAAGCCCAAAGCCTTGCAAGCTTCGTTCTCCGACATCGCCGCGAGCTCGTCTGAAGATCCGAACTGGCGCTGGATCAAAACAAGATGCAGCTTGACTGCGTAGCCGGATAAACTGAGCCAAGCAACGCTTTCTATGATTTCGGCTGGATATCTGGCGAACCTGCCGCCTCGCTGTTCGTTTCGTTTGTCGCGTCCCATGATCCCACAGTCGTCGGGCGAAACCTTGTTAGCGGACCCGTTTTTGGGTAGGCTATGTTTGCTTGAGAGCGTCGGTTTCGGCGGTGCAAATTAGAGGCCCGGCGCAGGCGGTGCGACCGGGCCTCGCTATTTCAAGTGATTGCTAGATCGGCCTTTGCCTCTCGCCACGCGCCCAGATCGAACTGGGCAGCATTCTCGGGCAATGTCCGCAGCGTCTCAATCGCGTCAGGGGGTGCATCAGCGCTGGTCAGGTTCCGGATCAGCGCGCGAAGGGTGACGCAGAACGACTCGTTGCGCCACGCCCTCTGACCGCCGCGTTTGCGCTGAATGATCCATTGTATTCCATCCTTGCACACGATCACCCGCCAGCCATACCACGCTGCAACCACTCCGACGTAGCGATCGGCTGTTTCGCTAAAGGGATGGGTCATTTTTCTGACCCAGCGTGCGATTGCGCGTCCAGCAACCAACTTTCGACTGTTGATTTGCGCCAGCGGGAGGTTCGCCCCAATTTTATCGGAGAAGGGAAAGTGCCTTTAGCGATCCATCCCCAAAGTGTTGGTACAGAGATTTGAAGCCAGCCGGCTACCTCGTCGACCTTCAGCAAGAGATCGACACCAATATCCGGCCGTTCCAACTCGCGGCGCGTGCGTTCCTGCTTACCACTGGGTTCGGAAGGAATTGCATGAGGGTAGTGTTGATTTTTGAGTATAGTCACTGCTTAGCTCCATCTTGAAAGATGCAGCCAAACTGGGAAGTACGATCGCGTAGATCAAAAGACAAATTCTAGAGTATTGCCCTCCAATGTGCTTCGGCCTCTTTAATTGAAAGCCCGTTCATGCCTTCTGTCACTTTCGCCAGAGTTTTGTGGCGTCTCCTCCATATTGTTGCGATGGTGTTCTCAGCGATGTTGGCCGCGTCAAAACCGTTGAGAATATCATATGCGAATCGCTCAGCGGTCTTTCCGTAATCCACTCGCGTTTCACTTGAGGTAATTGCCACGTTCATGCGATTTAGCTCCTTAAGGCCGGTGACCAGAGCAACATCGCGAGCCTTGGTGGCATTGAGCTTCTTTCCGCGACACAACCGCATCACCCGCGCAATTCGCGATCGTGTCACCATATCCAATGGGAATTTGCGATCCTCAAGTGCCGGAGGTATCCCTTGCAACACCCATGGGCCCAAGTGCACGATGCAAACCCGCCAAAGAAAATTGGCCCAAAATATCCGATCTGCATCTAGCCATTGCATGCGGGCAGCATCTTCGGGATCAAGAGGCAAACGAAACAATTCCGTAGGCGCGTGGGTGTTGGCCGAATGTGCGAAATGAGCGGCTCGCTCTAGCCAAATTCGGGCGTGAAGCATGGCGTCTTTGTGTTGCGTCTCTGCCGAGGCCTCAAGGTCTTCGATGCGCAAGAGCGGCTTAGCCATCAGAGGCCGCCAATCGCACCAGGGCACCGCTTTTGCCCGTTACGTGATCTGTCCAGCGCTGCATAAGGACGCGACGTTGTTCGAGATGGTCAGAGCGCTGATATGCTGCTTGAACGGCGTTCAGAATCTTGTGGCCTAGGACTGTTTCGGCGACCTCATGAGAAGCGTCCGTGCAATCAGCCAGCCAGCTACGCAAGCTCGCACGGAATCCGTGCGGTCGTGCATCCAAGCCGCGCCGTTCCATATGTCGCGACATGCTCATGTCCGAAATTGGGTTTTTCGCCCGTGGCGACGGAAACAGCCATCCGTTTCGCTCATGTGCCCGTGCATCCCGCAAAACAGTCATTGCTTCGTCTGACAGGGGAACCCGAAAATCGCGGGTCCGTCCCAAGCGGCCTTTGATATACTCGGCAGGTACCGTCCAAACGTCGCCTTCAATCTGTTCCCAACGGCAATGCCGAGCTGCGGCTGATCGAACCCCTGTCAGGATGAGCAAGCGCAACGCCAAATGAACAACTGTTCCATCGGAAAGGCTGTCGTAGAATTCGGGCACCTCTTGCCAGTGCATGGCAGGAATATGCTGCGGCACGTGGCGGGTTTTCCCAAGAAGCGCTTTTGCCTTGTCCGTCGCTTGTAGATCGACATTCAGGTCGATGGCGGCCGCGTGTTTTAGAACCAAACCCAATCGATTGAGCGCCTTACGAGCCGTGTCCGCTTTGCTGTGCCAAAGCGGTTTAAGTGCCTCTTTGATGGCGTGTTGGTCTATTTGTGTCACCGGCAAATGTCCCAGCTTTGGGAGGATGTGTCTTTCGAGAGGGGAAAACCACCTTCCAGCCTTGCCGTCTCCTTTCAGATCGGCCTTGCGTGCCTCAAATGCGTCTCTCGCAACATCCTCTAATAAATAGAGATTGCGTTTGGCCTCGCGGCGTTGCTTGTCGCGCTCGATGATAGGGTCAGTTCCGGCTTTTGCGAGTCCGCGCCATTTATCCGCGATTTCGCGGGCCTGGGCGAGACTCACAGTGTCGATGCCCCCCAAGCCCATTTCACGTCGTCTCCCATGCACCGTGACGCGGAGAACCCACTGCGTGGACCCGCCCTCTCGGCAATGCACCCAAAGGCCTCCGCCATCGTTTAGCTTCGTGCCAGGTCTTAGGTTTCTGACCTGACGGTCCGTCAGTTTGTATCTAGCGGCCATACTTGCCTCTCACTAGTGTCCACCTTTATGTCCACCTTTTATAGTGAGACCCACTAATACGCCTTTCAAGTAAAATATACCGAAATATAGCCCAAATCGCTGAAAAACATTAGGAAATAGAGTGTGGGAGACCGTGAGGTGTTAATCTGGTGTGCCGTGTGGGGGCACCATTAAAATCAATGAATTGTGTGCGCTCTCGGCATGAGTTTGGATTTGGGTCACCATGTCGGAGCGATTGGTCGAGCCATATCCATCCAGAGTCGCTGCGCGAAAAACAACTCGTCTCGACTTAACACGTGCAAGTCAAAGGCTTCTGTTCTTGGCGAGGTGGCCACACTTTCCAATAGCAACGTTCAAATTCATTTCGGTTGCGTCAATGCAGAGGCTGGGAAGCGGTCGTTTGGTCGGAGCGCTCAATGGTTTGCGGACATCTTCACGGTAGACGTCTTCAAAGTGGCGGTTTGATGAATCGAGAGCTTAGCAGGATGCTTCGACACCAGATCTGTAGATATCGCCGGTCAGCCATGCTGGCCAATCGCGTTCAAAAAAGGATTTGTCGCCATCGTAGCATCGGTTCGCGACATCCGTGATGACGAAATTCGTGCCATCAAGACGGACTTTCAACTGGCTGTTCTTGTCGGCCTCTCGTTCGGTGCGAAATCGAACTTCGGGCAGCGGTCCTTGCACTGACATCGGCAATGATTCACCCAGTGGGTCGCAAATCGCCCGGGCGCCACGGCTGCCGCCGCCTTTTGCGATATAGTGATCGAGGGCAGCAAGCACGGCTTCTGACGCAAGCGCCATCTGCTGCCATTGAACCGCGCGGACCATCTCGGCGTTTCGCGCCACAGCGATACCTAAATCATGGATCCGGGTGTTCAGGGCGCGGGCGTCGGTCAAGGCGTCTGACACATCGGCTGGGTTGCACAGAATGCCGGCATGGTCGCTCATGCGGGCCTGCACATCGGCCCGGATGTCCTTCCAGGTCAATGGGCTGTCGCTTTTTCGGTGGCCCGTGACGTTGGATATGGCCGTTGCGGCAGCACCCGACACATCGGATTGCGAGGGCGCGCGCGCGGTACCCGCTGCGCCGATGTGTTCGGCGACCCGCGTGCCAAAGACCTGACCTGCATTCAGGGCTGAACCTCCGGGTCGGGTCGCACCATGTGTGCCCGAGGCCTCACCCACCGCGTAGATGCCTGGAATATTCGTACGTCCCCAAGTATCGACCGCGATCCCGCCATTCATGTGCTGGTTGTTGACCGCGAATTCCAAAGGATCTGCCGAAATATCAACCTTGTATCGCTTGTACAGTTCGATCGCGAGCGGGTTCATGTGGCGCAAGCGGTCAATCGGCAGCGCGTGATCCGCACCGGCGCTGCGCAAATAGTCAGCCACATCGCTGTCCAGGCGCTCCAGACTGAACGGGGCGTCAATCGGTTCTGGATTGCGATTGAAATCCATAAAGACACGGCGGCCTTTCTGGCCTTCACGGAAGATTGCAAGATCAATAAGGCTTGATTGAAAATCCAGCATACGGCTTGCGTGAAAGGGCCATTGGTATCCCTTGCGGAAAATGTTCGAGGCCATTTCCTGCGTAGTCCGATAGTAATCGGCCAGGAAATGACGTTCTGTGCCGTCGCCGTCGACCGAGTAGATGTGCGGGATGACCTGCACATAGGTTCCCGACAGGTTCCACGGGAATCCCTCTCGTCGGGTGCTGATGCCAAACTGGCTTTCGGTGATATTTGTCAGTTCCAGCCCGGCCTCGAGCGCCATGCCCAAGGTGCCGAAACAGCCATTCGGAAACACGCTGTCGCGATACATCTCGCCCGGGCCACCAGCGGCAAATACCAATGCGGAGCAGGGAAAAACAGCCAACCCATAAGGGTTCGCGTCGGTGCTTTCCTTGGGGCGGATGGCCAGCAACCCGGTCACACCCTGCGTGTTCTTCAGCACCTTGATCGCTGTCGTCTGGTTGAAAAACGGGATATCGAGGCGGATTGCCTCTTCGGCCAGAACCTTGACCATCAAGCGCGATGTACGGGGGCCGCATGATGTCGCGCGCCCAACCTCATCGTGGTCGGTCTGATAGCGCAACGTGCCGCCCAGATGATCCTGAGGCAAAGGCAGGCCCAGATACTGTAGCGAGGCCATCGCGCGGACCGAGCCGACAGCCTCGATATAAGCGGTGTCCTCATCCATGGCTCCGCCTGCGCGGATCGCTTCGGCCATGGCCTGAAAGTTGTCACCTTGATCCTTGGTATTGGCGGTGTGCAGGGTCTGTTTGTCCGAGCCGGAACAGGCCGACGTTCCGCCCCATGCGCTCTGACTGACGATCGTCACATCAACGCCGCGCCGCTTCATTTCGACGGCCGCGCGCAAGCCCGCTGCGCCGCTGCCAATGACCAGGGCGCCGGTCCGATAGACCGGCAGATCAAAATCACCGATCCGGATCGTCTCAGCGGCCTTTGGCGCGGGTTTCAGGCGCGGCATCACCACATCTGTCAGCGCATCCAAAATCTTTTGTGGGACGGATAAGGACATGATCGTTCCTTCGGTTCAGGGAATATCGACCCAGGCACGCTTGTCCGAGGAGGCCATGCAGGCATCCACGATCTGACAAATGTGGTGGCCGTTTTCGAAGGTCGGCCACATGGGGGCATTTGACGTGATCGATTTGATCACTTCGGCAATCTCGATGATCTTGCCTTCGTTGTAGCCAAGCGCGAAGTTCGGCAGCGGCAGAAAGGCTGCATAGGTCGGATGCTCGGGGCCGACGTCGATCTCGCGAAAACCGCGTCGTCCGGCTGCATCGTCGTTGGTGTAAAACCGCAGGCGGTTCACCTCGTCGAACGTATAAGAAAGGCTGCCTTTGGTGCCATAAATCTCGTAGGTCTGCATGAACTTGCGGCCCGTGGCGATACGGCTGAAATCAATCAGCCCTTTGGCCCCGTTTTCAAAGGTGCACAGGATGTTGGTGCCATCGGCGTTCGTGACGTCGCCCCATTCCGTGTCTTCGGTGATGTCGGGTGCCGCATCGCCATAGCCAAGACCTTCGATCTTGGGCCGTTTTGGTGCCGTGATGTAGCTGTCTGCGATCAGGGAAGACACCCTGCCGACCAGAAACTCCATGAAGCTGAACACATGGCTGCCCGTATCCCCGATAATACCAGTGGGCGCGAGGCTGCCATCGGCCCGCCACATGTATGGGGCCAGTGGATCGCCGTAGATGTCGATATGCTGGCAGGCCTTGAACAGTTTGATCTCGCCGATCTCGCCTGCGTCGATGATTTCCTTTGCCCTGTCATGGATCGGGTTTCGGGGGAACGAATGACCGACACGGGTGATCAGGCCCTTTTCACGCGCGATATCGGCCAGTTCGCGGGCCTGTGCGGCTGTGTCCGCCAAAGGTTTTTCGCAATAGACATGCTTGCCGGCGAGAAGTGCCGCCTTGGCAACATCGTAGTGCAAATTGTCGGGCAGACAGATGTCGATCAAGTCGACATCGGGGTCATTCACGGCCTGTTGCCAATCGCCAAGAATTTTTGCGCCCGGTGCGCGAAAGGCCAGATCCTTGGCCGCTGCGGGGTTCGCCTCGACAAGCGCAACAACACGGGCCGTTCCACCCTCTTTGCCGAAGAAGTGAGGAAAGCTCTGATAGGCCATTGTGTGGGTCTTGCCCATCCAGCCGGATGCGCCGAGAACGGCAACCTTTACCTCAGTCATGTCAGTGTCCTTTTGTTCAATCGCTGCTGGATGCGCGGATAACCAACCGCACAGGGCTGCGGGATTCGGGGGGTGGGGCCTTGCCTTCCTTGATCCAAGCAACAATCTGCCGCGCGGTTGAGGCGGCGAAATCGGGAATGTTGCAACTGACGGTCGTCAGCGGCGGGTAGCTGTCCTGCCCGTCTTCGATGTCGTCGAACCCAACCACGCGCAGTTCACGGCCCGCCTTGATCCCAAGATCGGGGCAGGCGGCCAGAACGCCTAGCGCAACGAGATCGTTAAAGCAGATGACACCGTCCACGCCCGGATGATCTTTGCGCAGCTGCACTGCCATGGTCTTGCCAAAAGCGCGGGTCGACTGCCCGGTCAGGATCAGGGGTTCATGCCCGTGTTCTTCCAAGACGGAAAGATACCCGGCCATGCGTTCGCGCGTCACGGGACGTCCTTCCAGACCTCCGAGAAAAGCGATTTTCTTGCAGCCCTGAGCGACCAAGTGCTCCGCCGCCAACCGCCCGCCTGTCAGGTAATCGGGCGCGAGCAGCGGAAAGGTACGTCCTTCGGGCTCAAGTGTGCGGAAGACCTGAAGGGTCGGGGTGTTGGCAGCCTCCAGAACGGCCAGCGTCGAGGCTTCGTCACCGTAGGCGGGCGAGATGATGAAGCCCGAAACGCCATGTTCCACCAATGACGATATCATCTGGCTTTGCAGCTTTGGGTCTTCATCCGAATTGGCAAGAACTGTTGCAAAACCAGCCTGTGCCAGCTCCATCTGGAACAGTGCGGCGAATTCGGTAAAGAACGGGTTGCGCAGGTCGTTGATAACAAGCCCGATCAGACCAGATGAAGAAGACCGCAACGTCGCCGCTGACCGGTTATAGACATAACCGATCTCTGCCATCGCCTTCCGCACAGAGGCGCGTGTCTCATCCTTCACCGAAGATGCACCTTGCAAAACAAGGCTGACGGTGGATTTCGACACGCCAGCCTGTTTGGCGACGTCCAGAATGGTGGGGCGGCTTTTCATGTGCAGGTCTCCTTTGCCTCCTACCTACACGTTTAGGTCTAGAACCAGAATGCCGTCGATCCCGCCGACGGCGTTCGCCACAAGCTGACCGCCCAGAGCCTTGTGTTCTTTGTTATCGGCATAGGTCTGCAATGCGTCCCAGCTGTCAAAGTCGATGACAAAGCCGTGCATATAGCCGCGTTCGATCTGTTCGGGGCTTTCGGACCGCCCACCGGTGAAGTTCGCAGCACCAGGCAGTTTATCGGCCAAAGCCGCCAAACCATCGAAGATGCCTTTGATGGTTTCCTCGGACACTTCGGGTTTGAACTTGGTCAATACGATATGGCGGATCATATGGTCATTCCTTGGTCTTGTTTGATCATGTCAGCGGCTTTCTCGCCGATCATAATGGTCGGGGCATTGGTGTTGGAGGAGTTGACGGTCGGCATCACCGAGGCATCCGCAACCCGCAGCCCGTCGATCCCATTGAACTGAAGTCGCGGGTTCAGAACGGCCCCATCATCGGCGCCCATCCGGCATGTTCCGGCGCAATGGTGCGAAGTCTTTGAATGCACGCAGATGAAGTTGAAGTAATCTTCGTCTGTCTTCACATCCGGTCCTGGCAGCCGCTCGGCGAGGATGTATTTGCTCAACGCGGATTGCGAAAGGATATCCTGAACCAGCTTCAGACCTCGGATCGACATTTCTCGATCATAGGGATCTGACAGATAGTTGGGGTCGATCAGCGGCATATCGCTGGGGTTGTCCGATTGGAGCCTGACGGTTCCCCGGGACCGTGGGCGAAGATGGCAGGCGTTCAGGGTCACGCCACCATTGCGCATCGTTGCAACGCCTGCCTCGATCCCGGTTCCAAGCCCCAGATGCATCTGAATGTCAGGGGTTTCGGCGCTCTCATCCGCATACCAGAAACCACCGGTTTCAAAGAGGCTGGAAGCCACGGGTCCTTTGCGGGTGAAGATATATTGCAGCCCGGCGAGAGCGCTGAGGTGCAGCTTGGCGAAGCGATCATAAGTGTGAGGCCCTGTGACCTCGCAAATTGCATAGAGGTCGAGATGGTCCTGAAGATTGGCGCCGACGTTGGGCTGATCATAGACCACGTTGATTCCAAGACCCGCGAGATGGTCTGCAGGCCCAATTCCCGAGAGCTGAAGCAGTCGGGGCGAGCCTATGGCGCCCGAGGACAGGATCACCTCGCGGTCTGCCGTAATTACGGTTCCGTCTGCCATCTCGACCCCGGTTGCGCGGCCATGTTCGACGAGGATGCGCTTTATCTGGGCTTTCATCTGGATGGTCAGGTTTCGCCGACCGCGCGCTGGCCCTAAGAAGGCCATCGCCGCCGAAGAGCGCCGGGCGTTTCTTTGGGTCAGCTGGTAGTAACCGGCACCGTCCTGCTTTTCTCCATTCACGTCAGTTGTCTTGGGAATGCCCATCTGTCCGGCAGCTTCGATAAAGGCATCGCAGATCGGCAATGGCGCAGCAGGCATCGACACGCCAAGCGGGCCGCCCTTGCCATGATAGCGACCGTTGTAGGTGTCGTTGTCCTCGGACTTTTTGAAGTAGGGCAGCACATCCTCATAGCTCCACCCGTCGCAGCCCATCTGCCGCCAGCCGTCATAGTCCTGAGCGGCCCCGCGGGTGTAAATCTGCGCGTTGATCGCGGATCCGCCGCCAATGACCTTGGCTTGGGTGTAGGTGAAAACCTTGTCCTGCATCGCCTTTTGCGGCGATGTCGACCAGCCCCAGGACCCAATGCCTTTTGTCATCTTGGCAAATCCTGCGGGCAGGTGAAAAAACGGATGACGATCGCTGCCGCCAGCCTCCAAAAGCAGGACGCGGGCGCTGGAATCCTCGGACAGACGGGCGGCAATGACAGACCCGGCAGAGCCACCGCCAATTACGATGAAATCATATCCTCGGGCGGTCATGCGGCAAACTCCGTCTCGGTGATGTGGCGCCCGGCCCTCAGGGCCAGGGCTGCAATGGTCAGCGCCGGGTTGACGGCGGCTGAGGTCGGCAGAACGGATGCATCAACAATGAAAAGGTTTGTGTGGTCGTGGCTCCGGCAATGGCTGTTCACAACGCTCAAAGCCGGGTTATTTCCCATCCGCGCCGTGCCGCATTGATGCGACGGTGTGCGCCGGTCAAAAGCCCTCGACAATACGATCGGGAACCCGACGCGCCGCAAAACGGCTTTGAGTTCTTTGACCAATTGAACATGCACCTCCCAATTCGAGCGCTGCCAATCGAGCTTGATTTGCCCATTTTTCAAGGTGACGCGGCTGGCGGGGTTCGGCAGGTCTTCGGACATGGCGTAGAAATCGAAACTGCGGGCGGCAACCATTTGGGCCAGCCAGCGCGGCATCCATGTTGTTGCAGCCAAGATCGGCCCGGTTATCTTACCCAGCATCTGAACATTGCCGAGCGGGGGCCGGCTATTCGTACCTTGGTAAAAATCGTTCAACATCAGTGTTTTCTGATAGATGCTGCGATTGCGTCGCAGCGGGTGCAGGGCCAAAACAGCTGAACAATTGTGGTTCATAAAGTTCCGGCCCACCTGATCTGACCTGTTTGCAAGACCCGTAGGGCAATTGTCGTTGGCAGACCGCAACAGGAGAGCTGCCGTTTGCACAGCGCCTGCCGCCACCACGAAGAGCGGCGCAGTAACCACTTCGCCGCTGTCGAGAACTGCAGCCGTCACGCGCCCGTTTGGATCACTTTTCAGCCGGTCTACAGAACTGCCCGTGCGAAGGATCACGTTCTTATGGTTCAGCGCTTGGGCCAATCCACAGGTCTCTGCATCCATTTTTGCACCGCAGGTGTTGGGGTAGGCATCCCATGTTGTCTGCCCAGCCGCCAACCATTTGCTCACGTCAACGCCCAGCGGGATAGACGAAGGATGCAGTCCCGCGCGTTTCAAGCGATCCCTCAGGGTTGCCATATCCGGTTCATCGCAGACCGGGGGATGCGGGTAGGCGCCGGAATGGAGCGGTTCGGTCGGATCCACAGAGGCATCGCCGTGCACTTGATACAAAGACTCAGCGCTTTGATAGTCGCGTTCCAGTGCGTCGTAGTTGATTGGCCAGTGGTCACTATCAAAATCGGTGGCGCGATACCGGATCAAGGCGGCTCCGTAGAACTTCGAGTTGCCGCCGACGCAATAGTAATTGCCGGGGTTGAACGGCCTATCCTGTCCATCCAACCAGGCTTCGTCGGGGCGGAAAACACCCTTGCCAAAAATTGCATCCACATCGCGATCCAAGGGCGAGGGGCGCAAAGGCTCACCCCGCTCGAGGATCAAGATCCGACGACCTGAAGGCGCCAACGATGCAGCCAGCGTCGCACCACCCATGCCGGACCCGATGATGACGATATCTGCATCCATCAGGGAACAATCCGCATTTCGGTTTCAGGATCAAAGGCTACCGCCTTTTCCATGTTCACAGCGAACGGGAAATCCGCGCCGGGACGCACATCGGCGTCAGATCGCATCCGGGCGATCACATCCTTTCCGCCAAGGGTCATGGTGACAAACGTGTCAGAGCCTGCAGGTTCTGTCACCACAATCCGGTTCGTCATGTGGGCGATATTGGCCGAGTTCCGATCCGCGGCATCTTCATCCGTGATCGTCTCGGGCCGGATACCCAACATAATGTCCCGGCCATTCCAGGCCGCCATATTGTCCTGACTGAAAGGCAGAGACGTCGTCGTTCCATCGTGCAGGGCGACGACGGCAACAGGCTTTCCTGCTTCCATGGCCACCTTTGCGGGTACGACATTCATCGCGGGCGAGCCCATGAATGTGGCCACAAAAATGTTGGCCGGGCTGTCGTATATTTCTTGAGGCGTGCCCAACTGCTGGACATAGCCGCCGTACATGACCGCAATGCGGGTTGAGAGCGTCATCGCCTCGATCTGGTCATGAGTCACATAGACGATGGTGGTGCCCAGCTTTTGGTGCAACTTCTTGATTTCAGTGCGCATATCGACGCGCAACTTGGCATCGAGGTTCGACAAAGGTTCATCGAACAGGAACACATCCGGGTCGCGCACCAAGGCCCGGCCCATGGCCACCCGTTGGCGCTGACCGCCCGATAATGCGCCGGGCTTGCGGTCGAGCAACTGCTCGATCTGCAGCAGCTCGGCGACCTCCTTCATGGCCTTGTCCCGCTCAGGCTTTGGGATGCCGTGCATTTCAAGGCCGAAGGTGATGTTCTGGCCAACCGTCATGTTCGGGTAAAGCGCATAGCTTTGGAACACCATCGCGATGTTGCGCTTGGACGGGTGGACCCCGTTCATGACCTGATCCTTGATGCGAATTTCGCCGCTCGAGATTTCTTCGAGGCCTGCGATCATGTTCAGCAGCGTAGACTTGCCACACCCCGATGGACCGACGAGGACAAGGAATTCGCCTTTTTCGACCGAGATGTCGACCTTGTGCAGCACTTCCACCGCCCCATAGGATTTGGTGGTGTTGTCGATGTCGAGAAAGCCCATTGCTATCGCTCCATTTCTTGAATTGGGGCGAGCGATAGGCACTCGCCCCAGTAGGTTTACAAAGCCAGTTGGATGGCCTCGACAAGTTGCTCGGCGGCCTCTTGTGGCGTCATGTCTGTATTAAAGAACTCGGTGATGACATCCGTTGCAGCTCCAACCACACTGGCCTGTGCGGCGTGGGTTCCGGCAAAGGTTGGCACGGCAGTTCCGGCAACGTCGGTTGCAGAAAACTCCGCCGCCGTCGCCCGCGCGCAAGCATCAAGAGAAGACATGTCCACGTCGGTCCGTGCCGGGATCGCACCTTTTGCCTGATTGAAGGCCACTTGCACGTCCGGGTCCATGATGGCGCTTGCCAGAGTTGCCTGTGCGCTGGCCGCTTCGGGGCGGGGCTGGGTAAAGAAGCTCAGCGAATTGACCAGATAAACAAATCCGCCGTCTCCATTTTTTGGCACCGGTATGCACGCGAAATCCGCGCCCGGTGCTTTGCCGGCATTGGTGAATTCGCCCTTGGCCCAATCTCCCATGATCTGCATCGCGGCTTCGCCGTTGATCACCATCGAGGTCGCGATATTCCAATCGCGCCCAGAGAAGTTTTCGTCGACCATGCCGCGAATTTCAGCCATTTGCGCGAACACGGCCCGCATCGTTTCAGACCCAAGGGCTTCCAGATCCAGTTCAACCAGAGCTTTTCGGTAAAACTCGGCCCCACCAACGCCGAGTACCAGCGCCTCGAACATATAGGCTTCCTGCCAAGCCTGACCGCCATGCGCGATTGGGATAATCCCTGCTTCGACAAAGCGCGGCGCAAGAGCATTGAACTCTTCCCAAGTGGTGGGGTAGGCGGCCCCGATGGCTTCAAAGGCAGACTTGGATGCCCAGATCATATCCGTCCGGTGCACATTCGTAGGCGCGGCGACATAGTTTCCATTGACCTTGTTGAAGTCCTGCACGGCTTGCGGGAGCACGTCATCCCAGCCTTCTGCCGCGGCTACGTCATTCACGTCGCCCAGAATGCCTTCATTCGCCCAATCGATGATGTTTTGTCCCAGCATCAACATGGCGGCGGGCGGATCGCCTGCGGCAATACGGGCCTGAAGCGCAGTTTTTGCCTGATCTCCACCGCCCCCGGCGACTGGGGCATCTTCCCATGCGACACCTGCTTCGACGACCTTGTCTCGTATCACGCCCAGTGCTGCCGCTTCGCCGCCCGATGTCCAGAAGTGCATGACTTCTACACTACCGTCGGCAAAGGATGCGGTCGGTGATAAGACCATGGCTGTCGCCATAAGCTTGGCAATCTTTTTCATTTGTGTTTTTCCTCTCACGTTGGGATCGGCTCACGAAACCGATGGTTGTTGATCTCAACATGGTCGGAAGCGATTGCAGTCGACTTCCGACCAACTCTTTTATCCTTTCACTGATCCAGCCATCAGACCGCGCACGAAGTAGCGGCCGGCGACGATGTAAACGAGAAGGGTCGGCAGCGCGGCAAGGATCGCGCCTGCAAAGTGAACGTTGTATTCCTTAACCCCGGTGGATGACTGAACGAGATTGTTCAAAGCCACAGTCATTGGCTGGCTGTCCGCCCCGGCAAAAGAGGCGCCGAACAGGAAATCATTCCAGATGTTGGTGAATTGCCAGATGATCGAAACCACCGCGATGGGCCCAGACGATGGTAACAGGATCCGCCAGAAGATCTGGAAGAATCCGGCCCCATCAATCTGCGCGGCGCGTACCAGTTCGGTGGGAAAGACAGCATAATAGTTGCGGAAATACAGGGTCGTGAAGCCGATCCCATAGACCACATGCACCAGCACCAGCCCCCAGGTTGTGCCCGCCAAACCCATCAGGCCCAGCATCCGCGCCATCGGGATCAGAACGATTTGAAATGGGATGAAGCAGGCAAACAACATCAGGCCAAACAGGATGGTATCCCCACGGAACCGCCACTTTGTCAGCACGTAGCCATTTAGAGCCCCGAGAACGGTCGAGATGGCCACAGCCGGGACGACCATCTTGATCGAATTCCAGAAATAAGGCTTCAACCCGGTCGGATCGACCCCGATCTGCGCTGATGACCAGGCCTTGGCCCAGGGATCAAGCGTGAAAACCTTCGGCAGGTTCATCATGCCGCCACCGGTGATTTCGTCCAGCGGCTTTACCGAGTTCACGACCATCACATAGAGGGGCAGCATGTAGAACAGCGCAAACAAAAGCAGGACAAGGTAGATCAGTGTCCGGCTTACCCGGCCGGTGCGAATGGCGGTGTCTTGGGTGGCAACAGACATTATTTCTTCTCCCGCAATTCGGCATAGAGATAGGGGATCATGATCGCGGCAATGGTCATCAGCATGATCGTGGCGGATGCTGCGCCAATTCCCATCTGGTTGCGGCTGAAGGTGTAGGAATACATGAAGGTCGCAGGCAGCTCGGTCGCACGGCCGGGTCCGCCGCCTGTCAGCGCAATGACCAGATCAAACGTCTTGATGGCCAGATGGCTCAGGATCACGAAGGCCGACAGAAAGGCAGGGCGCAACTGCGGGATGATGATCCGTCGATATAGGTTCCAGTTCGACGCGCCATCCATCTGGGCCGCCTTCAGGATCTCATTGTCGATGCCGCGCAATCCGGCCAGAAACATCGCCATGACGAACCCGCTGGTCTGCCAGACTGCCGCCAAAACGACCGTGTAAATGGCAAAGTCACGGTTTTTGATCCAGTCAAATTCGAACGTCGTCCAACCCCACGTCTGAAGCACGTTCTCAAGCCCGATGCCGGGATCCAGAAACCACTTCCACGCAGTTCCGGTCACGATGAACGACAGCGCCATGGGGTACAGGTAAATCGTGCGAATGACCCCTTCGGCGCGCACCTTCTGGTCTAGAAAGATCGCAAGGCTCAGACCCAGAACAGTGCAGATTGTAATGTATAGGGCAGCAAAGATGCCCATGTTCGTGAGCGAGATTTCCCAATGGCTGAGCCGCCAGAGCTTGGAATAGTTTTCCCACCCGACCCAGCCATAGGACGGCAGTAAACGGCTGTCGGTAAACGACAAATATACCGAAAAGACAATGAAGCCGTAGACAAAGACCAGAACCATGGCCAGCGATGGTGACAGCACCAGCTTGGGCAACAAGGACTGTAGTCGCGTCTTGAAATCCGCGTCGGCAGTATGTGCCATCACGCGCCCCCTTTAGGCTGAAGAATGAGATTGTTTCGAGTGCGGCAGGGCGGAGTGTTGTCCGCCCCACCACCGGGAGGAACGCGCAGGATTTACTGTGCGATTTCTACCGCTGTTACGAGCTCTTCGACGGCGGTTTCGCTGTCGAATTCACCGTTGAAGTGGGCCGTGATCACGTCATACATGGCGTTTTTCACAGCCGCTTCGTTGGCGTGGCCATGGGCCATGGAGCCAAACAGGTTGCCACTGGAGGCTGCCGCAGCCAGATCGGCCATGCCTTGCTTGCCGCAGGCGTCAAAGTCAGCGTCAGAGACGTCTGTACGGGCCGGAACCGATCCTTTGACAACGTTGAACGCGGACTGGAAGGAAGGTGACAGAATTGCCGAGGCAAGAGCCGCCTGTTCCGCAGACACCGAACCACCCTGATCGAACATCATGAACTGGTCGGCATTAAAGGTGACCTGATCCTGCGTGCCCGGGAAGCGGAAGCACAGGAAGTCTTCGCCCGGCACTTGGCCTGCATTCAGGAATTCACCCTTGGCCCAATCGCCCATCATCTGGAAACCGGCTTCGCCATTGATGACCATGGCTGTTGCAAGGTTCCAGTCGCGGCCCGAGAAGTTTTCGTCGACATTTGCGCGGATCACGGCCATCCGGTCGAACGCTTCTTTCATCGCGTCACCGCCCAGAACCTCTGGGTCAAGATCCACGAAGGCAGCCTTGTAACCGTCCGGTCCAAGCACAGACATTGCCACGCCGTCAAAGACAGTTGCTTCCTGCCAAGCCTGGCCACCGTGCGCGATCGGGGTGATACCTGCGGCTGACAGGGCTTCAAGCGCCGCGACAAAGTCCTCCCATGTTTCCGGCGCGGCGATGCCATTGGCGTCGAGAACCGCCTTGTTGGCCCAGACCCAATTGGTTGAGTGGACGTTCACGGGGGCGGACACCCATGCGCCGTTGACCTTTGCAAACTGTTGCAAGGCCGTTGGTACCACTTCGTCCCAACCTTCAGCGGCCGCGACCTCGTTCAGGTTCGCCAAGGCACCTTGGTTGGCCCAATCTATGATGTCAAAGCCAAGCCCCTGAACGGCTGTTGGGGCATTGCCAGCGGTGACGCGGGCGCGCAGCACGGTCATCGCCTGTTCACCGCCGCCGCCAGCAACCGGCATGTCGGTCCAGCCGATGCCCTGACCTTCCAGATCGTCCTTGAGCACGTTCAGGGCCGCAGCTTCGCCACCGGATGTCCACCAGTGCAATACCTCTACACCACCGTGTCCATCTGCTTTGACTGAACCGACAGTCGCCGCCAGTGCCAAGGCAATCGCCGTTGTTTTCAAATAAAAACGCATGTTGTTTCCTCCCATATCGCGTTGCGTTTGGGCGCGTCTTTTACGCGCTCATCGTTACCCAAGGTGTGCGGCTGTCGCGTCCCACGCGCATCACCAGCGATTTCACCTCGAGAAATTCGTCAAATCCGTATTTGCCGATCTCGCGGCCCTGGCCGGATTGCTTGACCCCGCCAAAGGCAAGCTCGGGGTAGCCATCCATCCATGTGTTCGTCCAAACCGTGCCCGCATGGGCGCGGCGCGAGAATTCGAGACAGGCGTGGATGTCATTGCTCCAGATCCCCGCGGACAGCCCGTAGTCGCTGTCATTGGTCAGCGTGATAGCCTCGTCGAGCGTCTTGAACGTGAGAACGGACAGGACCGGGCCAAAGACCTCTTCGCGGGCGATGGCCATATCGGGGCTGACATTCGAAACCACGGTCGGTTGGTAAAACTGTGGACCAAGCCCATCGATCGAAAGTGGCGCGCCGCCGATTTCAACCTTGGCGCCTGCCTTGATTGCGTCCTGCACATAACTGTTGATCTTGGCGTTGTGCTCAGCCGTGACGATCGCGCCCACCTGTGTGCTGTCATCCAGCGGGTCGCCAAAGCGCACCTGCCGGGACAGCGCGACCACGCGGGCCACAAAGGCCTCGGCGATATCCTCGTGCACGATTATCCGGCTGGAGGAATTGCAGCATTGGCCCACATTGAAATAGACGCCAAAAGTCACTGCATCGGCGGCTTGTTCAAGATCCGCATCTGGCATGATCACCTGCGGGTTCTTGCCGCCAAGCTCCAAGGCGACCTTTTTCAAAGTCCCGGAAGCGGCCTGCGTGATCAGCTTGCCCACGGCGGTCGAGCCGGTGAAGGTCACCATGTCCACGTCTTTGTGTGTCGACATCAGGCTGCCGACAGGTTGGCCGTAACCGAGCACGATATTGCACACGCCTGCGGGCAGGCCGGCTTCGATCAGCAATTCGCCCATCATCACTGTCGAAGACGGCGTCATTTCGGAAGGCTTCACAACAACTGTGCAGCCCGCGGCAAGGGCGAAGGGCAGTTTCTGGCTGAGGATCCAGAAAGGGAAATTCCAAGGCGTGATGATCGAAACGACACCGATAGGCTCTTTGACCACGACGCCCAGCATGTCCTCGCCCAGACTATTATGACTGTCGCCGTGGGACGTCCGCGCGAGCGATGCGGCATACCGCCAAAGGTCCGCAGCGCCGCCAACCTCGCCCCGCGCCTGGGAAATCGGCTTGCCGCTTTCCAGCGTTTCTTGCACGGCGATCCGGTCAACATTGGTTTCGATCAGGTCCGCAACCTTGAGAAGCACGGCCGCGCGGTCCCTGGCGGAAATCCGGCTCCAGATCCCGGCGTCAAAAGCGCTGCGGGCAGCGGCAATCGCGGCCTCGGATTCAGCCTCACCGCCCAGGGCGCTGCGGCTCACGACAACATCATGGGATGGCGAGACACGCTCAAAAGTCTCGGGTCCATCGACCCAAGCGCCGTCAATCAGGTGCCGGCCGGCGAAAGCCGGGGGCAGATCAAAGGCGGTTGCCGCATTGATGGTCAGATCTTTCATCTTTTATTGCCCTGTAAACTTGGGGGAACGTTTGGTCAGAAAGGCATCAACGCCTTCATTGCGGTCCGCGCTGGCACCGGCAGCCGCCGCGCCCAAAGCCTCGATTGCAGCGCTGCGGTCTTCGCCTACGGCACCGTGGATCATCGCCTTTGTGATTTCGTTCGAACGGGGCGACACATCAGCAAGGTCCGATGCGATCTGTATGGCGACGCCCAAGACGTCCTGAGCCACGTCAGCCGCGAAACCGATGCTCATCGCGCGCTCGGCCGAAATGCGGCGACCGAAAAGGGCCATTTCCTTTGCGACAGCTTCTGGCAACAACCGCATCAGGCGCTGCGTGCCCGACCAACCCGGCACGATCCCGACCTTTGCTTCGGGCAAGGCCAACGTCGCGTCCGGGGTCATCACGCGGATGTCGCAGGCCGCTGCCAGTTCAAGCCCGCCGCCGAAAGCATGGCCGTTCAACGCGCCAATCGTGGGTTTCGACAGCCGGGCGAGGCGATCGAAGATCCGATGGCCATTGCGCACCCAATCGCGGGCAAACTCTGCAGGCGACAGTGCGCCCCATTCGGCAATGTCAGCGCCGCAGCAAAACGCTTTCGCGCCCGCTCCGGTCACAATGACAGCGCGCGTGTTGGCGCTGCGGTCTATCTGGGTCAGGTGATCGTCAAGCGAAACCAGCATCGCCGTGGTCAAAGCGTTCAGCTTTGCTTCGTTCGTGACGGTCAGCACCGCGATGGCGCCTTTATGTGACAAGGAGATCGTACTCATAGCGCCAGCCCCATTGGTGTATCCGCCAACAGCGCTTTCGGCATGGTTTTTGCGTTCTCCGCGACCTGCACCCGGCCTTGGGACGGGCCTACGATATGTTCCTGTGGATCAATGCCGGGCATGATTTCAGTCGCGACCAAGCCGTTGCCCTGCAGTGAGATCACGCAGCGTTCGGTGACATAAATCACGTTCTGACCCTGCTCTCGGGCACGCCTGCCGGAAAAGGTCACATGTTCAACCTCATCCACCATTTTGGTGAACTTGCCGGGGGTTTCGATGTTGATGCCCTTGTCAGTCAGGCCAATCTTGGCCCCTGCTTCGAACCAACCGGAAAAGACGATGTTCTTTGCCTTGGCGGTGATGTCGACAAAGCCGCCGCAACCTGCAGTCAGATAGGGTTTCTTGCCTAGCTTGGAGACATTGACGTTGCCTTCGACATCGACCTCAAGGAACGACAGGAACGACATGTCAAAGCCGGCGCCCTGAAAATAGATGAACTGCTGGGGTGACGGAACAAATGCGTCTGCATTCGAGGCGCAGCCAAAGGCGAAGCCTGTCAGAGGCATGCCGCCCACGGCGCCTTGCTCAATCGCCCAGGTAACCGCATCCGGATGGCCTTCTTCCAACAGGACCCGCGGGACCATGGCGCTGATGCCAAAGCCCAGATTGGCAGTCATTCCGCGTTTCAGCTCCATCGCGGCGCGGCGGGCGATCACCTTTTCAACCCCATGTTCCGCATAAGAAAAGCTGCCCCAAGGGCGCATGATTTGACCAGAAATCGCAGGGTCATATTGCGTTTCCGTGGTCTGCTTCTGATCGGGGTCGATGACGACGCAATCAACCAGATGACCCGGCACGCGTACATCATGCGGACGCAGCGATCCGTTCGCTGTCACCCGTTTGACTTGCGCAATTACCAGACCGCCGTTGTTGCGCGCTGCAATGGCCTGCTCGAGCCCGCCCAGATAGGCGCCCTCATGTTCATAGGTCAGATTACCACGCTCATCGGCGGTGGTGGCGCGGATGATGGCAACGTCAGGCGCGATATTGGGAAAGTGCAGCCAGGTTTTGCCGTCAAACTCTGCACGCCGCACGATGGGGGAGGATGCGCCCCTTTCGTTCATGGCGCAGCCTTGGCGCATGGGGTCAACAAAGGTATCGAGCCCGACGTCGGTCAGAACTCCGGGGCGCATGGCTGCGGCCTCTCGGTGCATGTCGAACATGATGCCGGATGGAACGTTGTAAGCGGCCACCCTGTCTTCGACGATCATCTTCCAGATTTCGGGCATCGGGGCACTGGAGGGACCAGACGGGTAGGAGCCGGCCAGAACACGCGACAGCAATCCGTCTTTGGCGATGTGGTCCATGCCTTTCACGCCATAAACATCGCCGGCTGCGATCGGGTGCAGGGACGTGATGTTTTGTGGATGACCTGTCGTTTCAAACCGAGCGCCGATAGCGGCCAACACGGCATCCGGGCATCCCAGTGTCGAAGAGGAAGACACGGTCACGACGGCCCCATCGGCAATCTGCGCGACAGCATCTGAAACCGGCACCACTTTGTTCATCTTGTCCTCCCTGCATTCCACAATCATCTGATTTGGAACGTTCCATTAATTGCTATTGGAACGTTCCATTTTTGACAAGCAGAAATCTTTTCTGGGAAAATGTGTTCTACTACAGTGTATTAGGGGGATTCGTAGAGTTCGAGCGGCAGGCCGTCGGGATCTTTGAAGAAAGTGAACCGTGCTTGTGTGTAGGGATCGATTCGAACTGGCTCCACCTCAACACCCTGGGCTTCCAATTGTGAAATCACATCGTCAAAGTCTTGCACACGAAAGGCCAGATGCCGCAAACCACATGCTTCGGGGCGGCTTGGGCGAGCAGGGGGATTGGGGAAGCTGAACAACTCGAGCTGACCGCCATCGGCCAAGGCTAGATCAAGTTTCCAGGACGCGCGGTCCTCACGATAATTCTCGGCCAAGATTCGCAAACCCAGAACATCGCAATAGAAGGCTTTCGAAGTTTCGTAGTCTTGAACAATCAAGGCGGCGTGGTGAAAATTCAGTCGCATGGCTTTCCCGTGGTGGATCCCAGCAGGACCAGCGGTAACCCAATCGAGACAATTCGACTAGAGCTGTGTCGATCCCGCCATATGGCTGCAAAACTCAGCCTGCATACCCCTTTGGATTTCCCAATCCTGAGTTTTTGTTGATAGTCTAAAGCGCACCCATGGCCAGTTGGCAGCCGGCAACGATCGGTATGTTTGGGGCACTGAGGCAATGTATCTGGGCAAAGGGAAAACGCGTAAGGGACCACGTCGTTTTCGACATGTTAGTGATCCAGTGAGCCACAAAAGACGCGCGGTCCGGGACCCGTGGGCTTACCAGTCCTCTTCGCTCAACCCGAGTTTCTTGATCCGCGAGTAAAGGGTCGTCGGCTTGATCCCCAGCAATTCTGCGGCACCCTTTTCACCTGAAACCCGGCCACCGGCTTCCTTCATACAGGCTATGATATTCAAACGTCGAAACTGTTCGACCTCTGCCTCTGTCAGCAAGGTGGACTTGGGCAAAGCGCCGTGAACCACGTCGGTTTGTATTTCGACCTGCAGTTTTTCGGATTGCGACACGATGGCCCCGCGCTCAATCACGTTGGCCAGTTCGCGCACGTTGCCGGGCCAATGATACTGCTGCAGTTTCTTCATGGCGCCTTCGGTAACGACCGGAACCTTGCGACCAAGGCGTTTGCAGGCGATGCGGAGAAGATGAGCCGCCAGAATGGGTATGTCCTCAGGGCGATCCCGCAAGGGCGGGCAGACTATCGGAAAGACACCAAGGTGCAGCATCAAATCCTGCCGCAAACGCCCGGCCTGCACTTCGCGATCAACATCGCGACTTGTCGAAGCGATGACGCGCAAGTCGAGGCTTCGGGCGCGATCATCGCCCAAACGGATCACTTCGCGGTTCTGTAGCGCGTCCAGCAGATGGCCCTGTAGCTCGATGGGAATGTCCGCGACCTCATCTATGAACAATGTGCCGCCGTGGGCCAGTTCCAGCTTGCCCGGTCTATCCTTGAGCGCACCCGCAAAGGCCCCGCGCACCTGACCGAATAACTCGCTTTCTATTTTTTCGGGGCTCACGGCACCGGCTTTGAAGTGGATCATCGGACGACGTTTGCGGCTGCTTTCGTCATGAACAGCCGAAGCAACCAGCGACTTTCCGACGCCGTTCTCTCCATGGATCAGGACACTTGTGTCGGTGGGCCCCACCAATTCGATCTGCGTGATGATGCCCTGGATCGCCTCTGAACGGCCGATGATGTCGTGATGTGCGCGCTCAATACTGATCGCTTCTTGCAGATAGGCGTTTTCCTCTTCCAGCTGATCGCGCAGGGCGGCAACCTGATCCATTGCCTCGCGCAGTCTGCGTTCATTCTCCCAGCGTTCGGTGATGTCGCGAAAGATCACAACGGCGCCGACCAGCTGTCTGCCATCGTAAATCGGGGTGGAGACGTATTCGACCCGGATTGGCTTGCCATCCTTGCGCCAGAACACCTCGTCTTCGATCCGGTTCACCTGCTCATATCGAAAGGACTGGTAGATCGGGCATTCATGCGACGGGTAGTGATCCCCGTTCAGGTGGTGATGGTGAATTTTCGCGTGGATATCACGGCCAAGCAGATCTTCTGTTGTCCAGCCCAGCATTTCCTGCGCGGCACGATTAACGAATGTCGTTTTGCCGTCTGCGTTCACGCCGTAGATCCCTTCACCGGCCGCATTCAAGATCAGTTGGTTTTCGCGCTCCAGATCCGCAAAAAAGCTCTGCGCCCGCTGCCACTCAATAAGACCGCCATTGTAGATGTTCCCAGCCGCAACCTCTGCGGCGTGTTGATCCAGACTTTCCAGATCGAGCACATGCAAAAGGAGCATTTCTTTGCCGTCGTGCTCAAGCGAACGCGCTGTGATCTCGGATTGGAGCGGCCCGCCATCTGCGTTGTGCAGTGTCACCTGCCGGGTCCAGGCGCTGCCGCGATGCAGAACCTCGGTTATGAAGACCACGAAAGTATCCATTCCGTCAGCGACGAAGCGGGCGAAAGGTGAGCCTTGCAAAGCGTGATCGGCGAGCAGTGTTTTGGCCTCGGGTGTTGCGGCCAGAATGATGTCCTGAGCAAGGTCGATCACAACAGTGGGGCCAAAGGCACCGGCGAGCAGGGAATCGTAGGATGTGTCCGTATCAAGCATCCCAAGAGGCGATGCGGAAACCTTTCAAAGCTCAATACGAAATGTCGTAAATTACGAAAATTCGTAACAAATACGGTGTCTGCTGGCGATTATTGCCTTGAAATTAATCAATAAAACAAATTTTCAGAATATCGGCGAATGCCTTCATTTGCGGTTTTGACCCTGCCAGCATGTTGGAAACAACAACCGAGGGCACAACATGTCTATCAAGTCTCTGGGGAATCCCTTCTCTTCAAAAACTGATTTGCGGCACGCTGCCGACTGCAGCTGTCACACCTGTAAAACGACCCTGCCGGAGGTGGATGACAGCATCGATCTGTCCACTTCAGAAGGAATGCTGGAACGCGCGGTTGAAAGCGCGATTGTCCGGTCGGTCTTTGGCCAGAGCGACATTGGACGTCGGTCGTTTATGGGGATGATGGGCGGCTCCACGATGGCAGCTGCGCTTGCTTCGGTCTTTCCGCTCAACGAAGCGAAAGCCGCCATTCTGGATGAACTGGGGCCGCCGGAAAAAACAGACCTCAATATCGGTTTTGTCCCAATTACCTGCGCGACACCAATTATCATGGCGCAGCCTTTGGGCTTCTATGAACGCTATGGTCTCAATGCTCAGGTGATCAAGACTGCTGGCTGGGCTGTTGCGCGCGACAAATCGTTGAACGGTGAATATGACGCGTCACACATGCTGACGCCGATGCCCTTGGCGATGACGCTCGGCGCAGGCTCAGTTGCAGAGCCGTACATCATGCCGGCTGTGGAAAATATCAACGGTCAGGCCATCGTTCTGTCGAACGAGCATCTGGACAAGCGCGATCCGTCACAGTGGAAGGGCTTTACCTTCGGCGTGCCGTTTGAATTCTCCATGCACAATTTCCTGCTGCGCTACTACGTGGCCGAATTTGGTCTGGACCCTGACGTCGATATCCAGATCCGCGTTGTGCCTCCGCCAGAGATGGTGGCCAACCTGCGGGCAGGGAACCTTGACGGCTACCTCTCGCCGGATCCGTTTAACCAGCGGGCCGTTTACGAAGGCATCGGCTTTTTGCACCTGCTGACCAAGGAAATCTGGGAAGGCCATCCATGCTGTGCCTTCGCCGCGCCGCTTTCCTTTGCGACAGAGCTGCCAAACACCTATGGCGCGCTGCTGAAATCGATCATCGACGCAACGCAATACGCGTCAAACCCCGAAAATCGCAAAGAAATCTCGGCCGCGATTGCCCCAACGAACTATCTGAACCAGCCGGTCACTGTCATCGAACAGGTTCTGACCGGTACTTATGCCGACGGTCTGGGAGAGGTGAAACGTGTGCCTGACAGGATCGACTTTGATCCGTTCCCATGGCACTCCATGGGGGTCTGGATCCTGACCCAGATGAAGCGCTGGGGCTACATCGAAGGCGATGTGGATTACCGCGGCGTGGCTGAACAGGTCTATCTGGCTGCCGACTGCAAGAAGGTCATGGAAGACCTTGGCTATTCCGCGCCCGATATCACCTACAAGTCGCATACGATCATGGGCAAGACCTTCGATCCGGCGTCGCCAGAAGCCTACGTAGACAGCTTTGCAATCAAGAAAGGGTAAGGGATGGACACCTTATCCCTGAACCAACGCGCGGCACTGTTGTCTGTGTTCATGCTCGTTGTCGGCCTCCTGATATGGGAGGCCGCCATACCCGGCCAGAAAGCCGTGGGCGAGCTGACCGAATACGAACGTCTGACCGGTGGTGGTGCACCCAAGGCCGGTGTGCCCCCGCCCAGCGACGTGATCGCCAAGGCCTGGGAGCAGCTAAGCAATCCGTTCTATGATGCCGGGCCCAACGACAAGGGGATTGGTATTCAGATCGGATATTCAATCTACCGGGTCCTGACCGGGTATTTTCTGGCGGCTTTGGTTGCGATCCCATTCGGGTTTCTGATCGGGATGAGCCAAGTTGCCTACAAGGCGTTCAACCCGTTCATTCAGGTCTTGCGGCCAATCTCACCACTCGCGTGGATGCCTCTGGCGCTGTTTATCATCGGTGACAGCGAAGCCTCGGCCATCTTTGTGATCTTCATCTGCTCAATCTGGCCAATGTTGATCAATACGGCCTTTGGTGTCGCAGGTGTTCGCGAGGACTGGGTCAACGTTGCCCGTACGCATGAACTGAGCCCGATCAAAACGGCCTTTACCGTGATCCTTCCTGCCGCCGCCCCGACCATTGTGACGGGTATGCGGATCTCGATCGGGATCGCGTGGTTGGTGATTGTTGCGGCTGAGATGCTCGTGGGTGGAACAGGCATTGGCTACTACGTCTGGAACGAGTGGAACAACCTCGATCTGACCTCAGTCGTTTTCTCAATTCTCATGATTGGTGTGGTGGGCATGCTGCTGGATGCCTTGTTCGGCCTGCTTCAGCGCCGCGTGACCTACGCCGAATAAAGGAAGACCCATGAAGCCATATCTAAGCATCGAGAAACTCACCCAACGTTTTCCGGATGGAAACGGCGGCGAGCTGACTGTCTTCGAAGACTCCACCTTCGGGGTCGAGAAGGGCGAGTTTGTGGTGATCCTCGGCCACTCCGGCTGCGGCAAGTCAACGATCATGAACATCCTCGCGGGACTGGCCGAGCCAACCAGTGGAGGTGTCATCATGGACGGCCAAGAGGTGAAGGGCCCCAGCCTCGACAGGGGGGTGGTATTTCAGAACTATTCTCTGTTGCCCTGGCTGACGACGCTCAAGAACGTCACCTTCGGGGTATCTGCCCGCTATCCGGATTGGAGCAAAGCCAAAGTCGAGGCGCATGCAACAGAGTTCCTCGCCATGGTTGGCCTTGAAGGGGATGTCATCCACCGAAAACCCAGCCAACTGTCTGGGGGTATGCGTCAGCGTGTGTCAATTGCGCGGGCGTTTGCGAACCATCCAAAGCTGCTTTTGCTGGATGAGCCATTTGGCGCTCTGGATGCACTGACACGCGGCACCATTCAGGATGAATTGCTGAAGATCTGGGGTCAGATGGAGCAGACGGTCTTCATGATCACGCACGACATCGACGAAGCGATCCTGCTGGCGGACCGTATCTTGCTGATGACCAACGGCCCGCAGGCGCGCGTGGCCGAAAGCGTCGAGATCACGATCCCGCGTCCGCGCAACCGGACCGAGATCGTCGAACACCCCAACTACTACGCGATCCGCAACCATCTTGTGCAGTTCCTGGGCAAGAGATCGAAAGAACTGGCAGGTCAGCCCACCGAGCCGGGCCAATCCAATGCACCAGAAACTGTCCGCATCGACAAAACGGAAAGTGCAGACGAGCCAGAGGAAAAACGACCCGCCTTAAAGGCCGTGAACAGCTAACTTCGGAGGAGACCAACATGAAAGACCTCGCAATGACCGAAATGATGAGCAAAGAAGACGTTACCGCCATGATCCTGTCTGCCAAAAAGCAAGCTGGCATGACATGGGAAGAGATCGCTGAAAAGATCGACATGTCCCCGGTCTGGACCCATTCTGCCGCCATGGGGATGAACGCCTTTCCAGCCGACAAAGCCAAGCTGATGGTCAGCGTCATGGGCCTTCCGCAAGAGGCAGAAAGCGTTCTGGCCGAAAGCCCCACCAAGATCTGGGAACAGGCCGTGCCGACAGATCCCTGCATCTACCGCTTTTACGAAATCGTTGGCGTCTATGGACCGACGCTCAAGGCGCTGATCCAGGAAAAATTCGGCGACGGGATCATGTCCGCGATCGACTTCGACATGTCCGTGACCCGCGTCGAGAACCCAAAGGGTGACCGCGTGAAGGTTGAGATGTCGGGCAAGTTTCTTGGCTACAACTCGTGGTGACGGCACAATGACACGTTTGCCAGTGCCGCCTTTTACCTATGATGATGCAGTCAAGAAAGTGCGTATGGCCGAGGATGCTTGGAATACGCGTGATCCGGACAAGGTGGCGCTGGCCTACACGGCAGACACAAAGTGGCGCAACCGCTCTGAGTTCCTCAATGGCCGGGACGAGGTGCGCGATTTTCTGACCCGAAAGTGGTCACAGGAAAATGGGTATCGGTTGATCAAGGAAATTTGGGCACACGGAGATAATCGCATCGCCGTGCGCTTTTGCTACGAATACCACGACGAAGCGGGCAATTGGTTCCGCGCTTATGGGAATGAGAATTGGGAATTCGACGCGGAAGGCTACATGGCCGTGCGACACGCTTCGATCAACGACGTCGCGATTTCTGAGGAAGAACGCCTGTTCCACTGGCCCCAAGGGCCGCGCCCCGCAGACCATGACGGATTGTCCGAACTCGGGCTCTAGGATCAGAGCCCATTGAACTCCGCTTGGCGTCATGTTTCACGGCTCGAAAACCGAGCGGTGAACATGTCTGATCATTTCTGGCTAACGGATGCTCAGATGGCGCGTCTTGAGCCTTCCTTCCCCGAATTCTATGGCAAGCCTCGTGTCGTTGACAAGCATGTTCTGGGCGGGATAATCTTCTTCAATCACAATGGCTTACGATGTCTGGCTGCACCGAGTGAATATGGCCTGCACAAAGCGTTCTACAACAGTTGGACGCGTTGGAACGAGAAAGGCATCTTTGCCCAGATGATGGTCAGCCTAGCGGCCAATGCAAAATTGCCGCTTACACCCGTGAACTAGTTCAAACGTTGCAAAAGTGACAACGAGCTTTCTAAAGCCATCCGGGGAAATTGTAATGTCAGGGTAAGAAGGGGGAGTGCCGTCGGGATATTATGGAACACCGCCCGGTTCCGTGCCATCGCCGGGCATAGTTTGGGTAGTGGCCACTGATCAGCCTCTTCATTTGGTCCAGCGCCGCATAAGGCCAGAAGGCCGCTGCGCGGCTATAAACAGACGTATGCCTAGACCTGGCCGCTTTGGCTGACAAAATTTGACCGGTATGCCGATGGCGTTTGCTTCTGAAACCTTTTGAAGCGCCGCGCAAAATAGGATGGGTCCTCATATCCAAGCCGGTAACCGATCTCGGCGACGGGCATTTGGGTGAAGGCCAGAAGCCTTGTCGCTTCGGTCATCGTGGCCAGCTCGATATAGGCGGTTGCCCCCAAACCAGTGGCCTGGCGGCACAGCCGGCTCAGATGCCCTGTGCTGATCGACATCGCCTCAGCATAGTCTGAGGCTGTCCAGCCATCACAAAGATGGGTTTGGATCAAATCATCAAGCGCCAAGATGTGATCCGGCAAAGGGCTGCCAACGGTGGACCCGTTTTTTGCGGCGCCTTCGGCGATCAGGCTGAGCACGGAATGTGCCAGAGCCACCGAGAGCTGCGCGCGAAATCTGCTTGGCTTGGTTGCGGCACTGGCCAATTGATCCGAAAGCTGGCTCAGAGCCTTGCTGATTTGTCCGGTCTGCACGTCTGCCAGCAGGCCTTGGAATTCGGATCCCGACAGCCCCACAGATTTCACCACAGCGCTGGGCAGAGAAAACACCCGTCCTTGCGTAAAGGGCTCAATGTCGAAGGCATGGACTTTTTGCTCTGGAATAAAAAGGAATTGTCCGTCACAAAGCGTGGCTTGCAGACGATCGACCTGCGCCGCAACACGGCCGTGTTCCACCATGAATATTTGAGCCATATCCGCATGGCGGTGCGGAGAAATGCGCCAGCCATGGTTCGAGGCGCGGTCTACGAATTCTTCGCAATGAACGACGTCGGGGAACCGGTTGGTTTCCCCGAAGAGTGCAAACACTGGAATCGAATTTTGCGCGCCCATGTTCGAAAAGTACCAGAGTTGGCGTGACCGGTCCATTCCTGCACAGGGCGGCCCGCCGTAGGTTTGCCCAAGTCAGGGGAGGGACCGAGATGAAAACGCAAGTCGCCATTGTCGGTGGTGGGCCGTCCGGTCTGCTTTTGTCTCAGCTTTTGAACCGGGCCGGTGTCGATACCGTCATACTGGAGCGCTCCAGTCGGGATCATGTTCTGTCCCGGATCCGGGCGGGTGTCCTTGAGGCGGGCACTGTGGCTTTACTGCGCGAAGCCGGGGTTGCAGATCGCATGGACAAAGAGGGCATCCCGCATGATGGGTGTTTTCTGACGGACGACGACCTGATGGTTCGGATCAACTTTCGCGAACTGACCGGAACGTCTGTCATGGTTTATGGCCAGACCGAAGTCACCACGGATCTGTATGCCGCTCAGGATGCCATTGGCACGACGATCGTGCACGGGGTTGAGGACGTCGTGCTGAATGATCTGGAAACCTCGGCGCCTTTTGTCGAGTACACGCTGAGAGGTGAGCGGCGGCGGCTGGATTGTCTTTTTGTGGCAGGCTGCGACGGGTTTCACGGTGTAAGCCGCAGAACGATCCCGGCCAACAAACGGCGCGAGTTTGAACGGGTCTATCCCTTTGGCTGGCTGGGCATCCTGTCCCGCACTCCACCGGCCAATCACGAGTTGATCTACGCAAACTCGAGTAACGGGTTTGCCTTGGCCTCCATGCGCAGCGAGACCCTGAGCCGGTACTATGTGCAGGTGTCGCTGGACGAGAAGGTCGAGGACTGGAGCGATGACCGGTTTTGGGAAAGACTGAAATCCTGCCTTCCGCAGGAGGTTGCCGCGACAATGCAAACGGGACCTTCGATTGAAAAATCCATCGCACCGCTGCGTTCTTTTGTGTGTGAACCCTTGCGTTGGGGCCGTCTGTTTCTGGTTGGGGATGCCGCGCATATTGTGCCGCCAACAGGCGCCAAAGGGCTGAATTTGGCTGTGTCGGATGTTTTCTATCTGCATCAGGCGCTGATCGCAGCGATCAAACAAAACGATCCCGGCGGGATCGACCAATACTCGGAACGAGCGCTTTTGCGGATATGGAAGGCCATGCGCTTTAGCTGGCAAATGACAACAATGCTGCATCGCTTTGAAGGGGAAGACAGCTTTGCAGCCCAGATGCGCAAAGCAACGCTGTCACATCTAGCGCGATCTGAAACAGCGCGCCGGGACTTGGCTGAGAACTATATCGGTCTGCCATTCTAGAAGCGCAGCGCGTGTTCAGAACGCAGCGGTCTCTTGCACAGTTGCGGTCAGAGGATGTGCGCAAACGCGCAGTTTCACCGGTTGAACCCCCGCGGTGCGGCCATCACCTAAGAGGCCAGCAACGAAAGGTGATGCCATGAACTCCTCAATGCCGACCTATTTCATTTCCCATGGTGGCGGGCCATGGCCGTATTTGCCGAAAATGCGGGCTGTTTTTGCAAACCTCGAAACATCACTGCGAAAAATGGTCGAAGATCTGCCCGAAAAGCCAAAGGCAGTCTTGATGATCTCGGGCCACTGGGAAGCGGACGACCTGCAGATTATGGCCTCTGAAAAACCGCCGATGGTCTATGACTATCATGGCTTCCCGCCGGAAACCTACGAAGTGGTTTATCCTGCTCCGGGCGCGCCTGGGCTGGCGCAAAAGGCTTTGACGCTTTTGACGGCTCAGGGGATCACGGCGCATCTGAACACCGATCAGGGGTTTGACCACGGCACCTTTACACCTATGGAAATCATGTACCCGGACGCAGATGTCCCGGTCTTTCAGATCTCCTTGCTCAGATCCTATGATCCGGCTGACCATTTTGCGATTGGACGTGCCTTGGCCCCTTTGCGAGACGAAGGTGTGATGATCGTCGGCTCAGGTCTCAGCTTTCACAATTTGCGTATGTTCGGGCCTGCCGCAAAGGCGCCGTCCGAGGCCTTCGATGCATGGCTTGGTCAGGCTTTGGAAAAACCCGCAGAGCAGCGCACCGCAGCCTTGCTGGACTGGGAAAGCGCGCCCTATGCACGGGTCTGCCACAAGCAAGAGGATCATCTCGTGCCGCTGTTTGTTGCGCTGGGTGCCGCTGAAAGCGGTAAGGCAACGCGGATTTACCACGATGTTGGCTTGATGGGGGGGGTGACGGCGTCCAGCTACCGGTTCGACTAGGGCGCGGAACGGGCAGGGCGACCAGAGCTTGGTTTCAGTCTTTGGTGCCCGTGACGGACGGAATGGTGGGGTGGACCGTGCCATTCTGTTCCTTTGCCGCGACGGCGAGTGCCAAGGCCTGTGCCAGACAAATGGGTGCCGTGAGCGACCGAGAGATCAGGCTGCTGTGTTCTGGTGCGGTCAGCAGCACGGTCGCCGATTTCGCAAGCGGTGACAGCGTGCTGTCGGAAATGGCAACAATCGGCACGTGGCTGGCTGCGGCCTCTTCGGCTATTGAAACGACCTCATTGGCGTAGAACCGGAACGATACGGCTAGCAAGGCATCACTGGGCCGGATGGTGCGCGCGATATGTGTCGACAGCCCGCCGCTGGGATCAAGCAGCAGGCATCTTTTGCCTGCCATGGTCAAAAGGTAGCGGATGATCTCGACCACGGGGGCTGACCGCAGTTGACCGAGCAAATAGATGGTGTCCGCCCCGCTGATAATGTCAGCCGCGGACGATAGATCATTCGGTGTGACTTCGTCGAGCAACCCCTGAACGGAAGCCGCGTCACTGACCACCAGATCGCGAAAGAATTCAGCGTCTTCGAGATCTTCGCGGGACCGCATCTCCTTTTCGAGGGCATTGACCCGCGCTTCGAATCCCGGTGCTGCGGTCGCCAGCCTTTGCTGGAACAAGGCCTGCAGATCCTTGAATCCAGAATAGCCCAAAGACTGCGCAAAGCGGACAAAGCTGGATGCGTGCACACCCTGACGTTCGGCAATGGCGTTCACGGAATGCACTGCAACATCATTGGGGTTCTGGGTCAGATACTCAGCGATTTTCTGATAGGTCCGGCTCATTTGGTCGAACCGATCGTGGATCAGCCGGATCAGGCCCTCATAGTCGGCAGGTGCATCTGTTTTGGTCATTGGCCTGCGCCGTTCCCTGATTTGGTGATGCTATACATCGATCCAACGGCCCTCGGTTGAGGATTTATGGATTTTTTCCACGAGGTCCTGAATACGCAGCCCGTCACGGAACGAAAACAGTTCAGATCCGTTGCCAGCAATGGCGTTTACGTAGCCGGCCACTTCAATTGCCTTGAGATCGTTGAACCCGATTTGGTGCCCGGGCGCGACGCAAAAGTTGCCATAGGGCGGATGTTCGGGGGCTGCTTCGATCCGGCGAAATCCGCGACGTCCGGGTTTGTCGTCATTCGAATAAAAGTGCAGTTCGTTAAAGCGTTCCTGACTAAAGCACAGGGCGCCCTTCGCGCCATGAACTTCGAAGTCATGCTGCATCTTGCGCCCGGTCGCGATCCAATTGCCTTCGATTGAACCCGATGCCCCATTCGCAAACCGGACGAATGCTCGCCCTATGTCGTCAACTTCGATGGCCTTGTGTCCGCCCTTGCCGTCGGGGCGTTCTGTGATCGCAGTCACGCAATCCCCCAGCACTTTGGTGATCGGCCCCAAAAGATACTCAGCCGTTGCCAGCGCATGGCTTCCCAGATCGGCCAGTGCGCCGCCACCCTCCGGATCATGCCGAAAGGTATAAGGGCCCTGCGCGTCTGACATATAGTCTTCTGCGTGCAGTCCGCGATAGGAACGGATTTCACCCAGTTCGCCGCCCTCGATCATCTCTTTTGCGAGGCGGAACAGGGGGTTGCACAGATAGTTGAAACCCACCTGTGTCTTGACCCCTGCGGCTTCGGCGGCCTTTGTCATTTCCAACGCATCTGCCGCCAGTGGGGCGAGTGGCTTTTCGCAATAGACGTGTTTACCGGCGGCAATTGCCTCCAGCGCCATTTGCTTGTGCAGCGCATTGGGAGCGGTGATGTCGATCACATCGATCTCAGGGTTGGTCAGCATGTCCCGCCAATTGGACGTGGCATGCTCAAAGCCGAATTCGTGAGCGGCCTTCGCGGCGGCCTCGTCAGTGATGTCCGCAACGGTGTGCAATCTGATCTGGAAGGGCAGGTCAAAAACCTTTTGCGCCGTCGCAAAGCCAAAGACATGGGCCTTGCCCATAAAGCCAGAGCCGATCAGGCCAATCGAAAGTGTTTTCTTGTCAGTCATGTCAGGGCATTCCGGTTGACGATCAAAGCTGGATCAATCGTCTGGTTCAGATAGTTCATCGCATTTTCGATCGACGCGAGAGCCATGCGCTCACTGGCCTCTTCAGTCAATCCCGCGGTGTGTGGTGATAGAATTGTATTGCTCAGATCGGCCAGTGGCAGATCCGGGGTAGGGGGCTCTGTTTCGAAAACATCGATTCCTGCCGCATGCACGCGGCCGCTGGCCAGTGCGCTTGCCAGAGCCTTTTCACAAATGATGCCACCACGGGCGGTGTTGGCGATGACGATACCAGGCTTCATCGCGGCAAATTCAGGCTCGGCCAGCAGGGGTTTGTCCCCCCTTGGCAGGTGCAACGACAGATAATCAGCCCAAGCCAGCCCCTCTTTCAGAGATGCTTCTGGCTCTGCAGTATCCGTGGGCCAGCCGTTGGCTTGCAGATAGGGATCATAGGCTCGCACCTGCATGTCAAAACCACTGGCCATCTTGGCGAGCCGCTGCCCGGCGCGGCCAAATCCGATGATAAAAAGGTTCTTGCCGAATATCTCGCGCTGCTCCAGACGATTTCGCCAACCCCAATCGTCAGGATTTCGCACGGCTCTGTCTGCGCGAATTGCCTGCTTGGCCCCCGCCAACAGCTGCATCATCGCGTGTTCGGCAACAGATATAGAATTGACATCACCGGCCACAGCCAGCGCAATCTTGCGACTGTTCAGGGCCTGCAGATCCACCGCATCATACCCGACCCCATGGCGGGACACGACCTTCAGGCGTTTGGCCTTGGCGATGGTTTCCGCCGACAAAGGCTGGGTCCGGATGACCAGTGCATCGGCTTCGTCAATATAGGGCGCATAAGACGGTTCGGAAATTTCCTGAACATGCGTGATGTCCACGCCTTCGGCGCTGAGTTGCTCCAGCCGCGCGACGCCGCTGGGATGCAATTTTCCGGCAACCAGCAGACGGGGCATCAATAAATCCCGCCTTCTTCGGTTTTGCCTTCGCGGCCGGTCAGCGATCGCCACGCGCCAACGGACGTGGCGGCTGCCTGTGCCAGCAATCGTGAATCGCCACTGACCGTGGTCAGGTTGAAGCCCCAGCCGATGGCCTGGGCTGCATACTCGGCAGTCCCGCAATGAAGACAGGCCGCGATTCCATTTGCTTTGCAGACCGCGGCGATGCGCTGGATCAGTTCGATCATTTCCGGCTCTTGCCGGTCCAGCGCGGGCGGGAGCCGCCCTTGCTGCGTGCCCAGCGTCAGATCGGCGGGTCCGACATAGATGCCGTCCAGTCCGGGCGTTGCGGCGATCTCTTCCAAGTTTTTGACGCCGTCTGCTGTTTCGATCATGGCAAGCGCCAGTACTTCATCGTTGGCGTCGGCCCCATATCCAGGCATTGCCACAACCGCGCGGGTTGGCCCAAAGCTGCGCTGCCCCAACGGTGGATACCGCATGTAGGAAACGAATTCCTCTGCTTCGGTGCGGCTGTTGATCATCGGGCAGATGATGCCCATCGCGCCCGCATCCAGCGCTTTCATGACGTAGCCGGGGTCGCGCCATGGCACGCGGGCCATCAATGTCGCGCCCGAGGCCCGCATCGCCTGAAGCATCGGCAGGGTTTCCGAATAGTCCAGTGCGCCGTGCTGCATATCGATTGTGACACTGTCATAACCCTGAGCGGCCATGATCTCGGCGGTGAAGGGGTTTCCGATGGAGCACCAGCCATTCAGGACTGGCTGGCCCTGGGCCCAAAGCTGTTTGAGTTTGTTGGATTGCATGATGGACCTCAGAGAACGATTTGAGAAAGTTTGGTGTCGAGGTAGTCCTCGATGCCTTCGCAGCCGCCTTCGCGGCCAAGTCCCGAATAATTGGTGCCACCAAATGGCGCTTCGGACGCGGCCAGCGCAAAGGAATTGATCCCGACCATGCCTGCCTTCAGCGTTCTGGTGGCCGTGCGTGCGCGGTCTGCGCTGCGGGTAAATGCGTAGGCGGACAGACCCATTTGCGATGCATTGGCGCGTTCCAGCGCTTCGTCGTCATCACGGAAACGGGTGATTGCAGCAATCGGGCCAAAGTTTTCTTCGGCAAAGACCCGCATGTCATCGGTAACGTTGCTCAGCACGGTGGGTTCATAGAAATGGCCGGCGTCAAAACCTTTGGCGGGCTGTCCGCCGGCTTCAAGCACCGCGCCGCGTTGCACGGCATCCTGAACAACGGCGTCCACGTCCCGTAGACGCCCCGCATTGATCAGAGGGCCCATCTCGGTCGCCTCGTCTTGGCCATTGCCAAGTTTGATCGCTTTCGCCCGCTGGGCAAATTCGGCAACAAATGCATCGTGCAGGGACTCGTGCACAAAGAAGCGGTCGGGCGTTACGCAGACCTGCCCGGCGTTTCCAAATTTGGAGGGAACACAGGCATCCAGCGCCGCGCTTAGATCGGCGTCGTCAAAGATGATGCATGGCGCGTTGCCCCCGAGTTCCATTGAGACCTTTTTGACCGTGGCTGCGGCGTCGCGGATCATCTGCTGACCCACGCGGGTCGACCCGGTCAAGGACACTTTGCGAACGCGCGGGTCGGCCATGACGGGCTCATAGGTGTTGGCCGTCGAGCCAACGACGAGATTGACCGCGCCATCCGGAAAGCCGCCAGCCCGCAGGCAATCGACCATGATCATGGCCACGCCCGGCGTCTGCGACGACGGACGCAATACCACAGGACATCCCGCTGCAAGGGCAGGGGCCAGTTTGCGCGCAGGCAGCGAGGCTGGAAAATTCCATGCGGTAAACGCACCGACGATGCCCACAGGTTCCTTGGTTACCTCGAACCTGCCGCCCGGCACGCGGCTTTCGACAATGCGCCCATAGATGCGACGGGCCTCTTCGGCGTACCAGCGGAATTGATCCACCGACAATCCCCATTCACGGGCCGATTGTGCGATTGGTTTTCCGGTCTCAAGGGTGATCATCCGGGCCGCTTCTTGGCTGCGGGTGGCCATTTCATCAGCAACGCGATGCAGCGCATCAGCGCGTGCAAAACCGCCCATGTCTTGGAGCGGAGCAAGCGCCTCTGCGGCCGAATCAATCGCCTGTTTGGTGTCTTGAACCGACGCTGTTGCAACAGATCCCAACGCCTGTTCGGTCGCCGGTGAGTGCACTTCCGATTGCGTGTCGGAAGACCGCCAAGCCCCTTTAATATATAGGCCAAATGCGTCGTACATATGCGATTTTCCCCTTGGGTGATGGTCGTTGTCCCGCTCAGTTCTGCAATGGCTTGCAACAAATTCGAGCAATTTCGCAATAATCGTTGCAGACATTGAATTTTGTCAATAAGCATTCCAATGCGAGTTTTCGAACCGCCAGTGGAGGAGCCGAAATGACAGCAAAAACCGTCAAGCTGACAGTGGGTCAGGCGCTTGTGCGTTACCTGATCAACCAGCACACCGAAATCGATGGCGAACGGGTTCAATTGTTTGCCGGTGTGTTCGGTATCTTCGGGCACGGCAACGTCACCTGTCTTTCCGAAGCGCTGGAGCAGGTTCAGGATGTGCTGCCAACATGGCGCGGTCAGAACGAGCAATCGATGGCGCTTGCGGCGATCGGCTACGGAAAGGCGAAACTGCGCCGCCAGATCATGATCGCAACCACGTCCGTTGGCCCGGGTGCCACGAACATGGTTACTGCGGCAGGCGTTGCGCATGCCAACCGTTTGCCGGTTCTGCTGTTGTCCGGTGATACCTATAACAACCGGCTTCCGGATCCGGTGCTGCAACAGGTCGAACACTTCGGCGAGCCGTCCACAACCGTGAACGACAGTTTCCGCGCCGTGTCGCGGTTCTGGGATCGGATCACGCACCCAGCGCAGATTTTATCGTCTCTGCCGCAGGCGGTAGCGACCATGATGGACCCGGCCGATTGTGGCCCGGCGTTTATTGGTTTGCCGCAGGATATTCAGGAAATTGCCTACGACTACCCGGTTGCGTTCTTTGAGCCGACGCTTTGGACCATTCCACGCAATCGTCCGGATCGTGATCAGGTGGCGGCTGCGGCTGAATTGCTGAAAACTGCCAAGAAGCCTCTGATCATCTCTGGCGGTGGCGTGCGGTATTCAGGTGCTGGTGAGGCCTTGGCCGATTTCGCAAAGGCGCGCGGCATTCCAATGGCCGAAACCATCGCGGGCAAAGGCGCGGTCGTGCATGACCATCCTGCCTACGTCGGGGCAATCGGCATCGAGGGCACGGACGCTGCGAAGGTGCTGGCGGAAAACGCAGATGTTGTCGTTGCGGTCGGCACGCGGCTGCAGGATTTCACGACCGGGTCCTGGACGACCTTTGCGCCGGACAGTCGGTTCATCAATATCAACGCGGCGCGTTTTGATGCGCGCAAACATGGATCTCTGCCGGTGGTCGGTGACGCGCTTGAGTGTATCGCCGAACTGGATCAGGCGATTGGCGACTGGGTCTGTGAGCCTGCAAGGATGGACGAAGCGCGCGGGCTTTATGCAGACTGGAACCAGATGCTGGACGAAGGTCAGGCCGCGACCAATGCGGCTGTGCCGAGCTATGCGCAGGTCATCGGGGTGGTCAACAAAATCGCCCGTCCTGAGGATACAATGGTTACTGCGGCGGGTGGCCTGCCGGGTGAAACTGTCAAGAACTGGCGCGTGAAAGCGCCCAATACCTATGATTGCGAATTCGGGTTTTCCTGCATGGGCTACGAAATTGCCGGTGCTTGGGGGCACGCGATGGCCAAGGACGGTGACGGCGTTCCAATCGTCATGGTCGGGGATGGTTCCTACATGATGATGAATTCAGACATTCATTCGTCAGTTTTGTCTGGTCACAAAATGATCGTGGTTGTTTGCGACAACGGCGGGTTTGGCGTCATCAACCGTTTGCAGACCGGCATGGGTGTGCCCGGCTTCAACAACTTGTTGAAAGACAGCCGTGTTGTGAACAAGCAAAACCCGCGCCGTGTCGACTTTGCCAAACATGCCGAAGCCATGGGTGCATACGCGCGCCACTGCGACAGCCTTGCCGATCTTGAGGCGGCGATGGAGTGGGCGCTGACAACGGATGGCACGACAGTCATCAGCATAGAATCGGATGCCTACACGTGGACCCCGGGCGGCGCCGATTGGTATGTCGGGGTTCCGGAAATCAATGACCGCGAAAGCATCCGCGAGGCCCGCAAAGGACAAGAGGCGTTCCGCGCGAAACAGCGGCAGGGCATCTGATGGCTGCGGGCGAGGGATAAGTCAGTGAACCGTGTGGATGGAAAGGTCGCCTTGGTGACCGGCGGAACGCAGGGATTGGGCGAAGCGATCGCGCGCCAACTGGCCGAGGCCGGTGCCAAGGGTCTGGCCATCGTCGGCCGGGATCAGAGCAAGGGTGAGGCCACAGCCAGACGGATTGAAACCGAGACCGGTGTGCCTGTGCTGATGGTTGCGGCTGATCTTGCTGACATCGATGCGGTTCAGGGGATCGTTGCCGGGGTGGATCAGCGTTTCGGTCAGCTGGACATTCTGGTCAATGCCGCCGGGTTCACGGATCGCGGCAATCTGCTGAACACAACACCAGAGCTCTTTGATCAGATGATGGCTGTCAACGTCCGCGCGCCGTTTTTCTTGATGCAGGCGGCCATTGGTGTGATGGAGCGCGAGAATTGCGAAGGCCGCATCGTTAACATCGGTTCAACATCCGAGAGGGCAGGGCAGCCGTTTCTTGCGCCCTATTGTGCATCAAAAGGCGCATTGGCCACGCTGACCCGTCACGCAGGATTTGCGCTGATGAGAAATCGCATCCACGTCAATCAACTCGATATTGGCTGGATGGCGTCTGATCATGAGCGCAAGATCCAAATCGAAGAGACGGGTGATCCGGACTGGGAAGAAAAGGCAAAGGCCCAATTGCCCTTCGGGCGACTGCTCGATCCAAAGGAAGTTGCACGTGCCGTGCTGTGGATGGCTTCGGATGACAGCGGAATGATGACAGGGGCCGTCATCCACTATGATCAATCGGTTTGGGGCGGCTACGACGGACAGGCGCCTGCACCCGAAAACCCACTGAAACCGTGAATAAAAATGGGAACAATTGTTGAAGTGCAAACAGACGGTGGATAAGGTTCATATAGCGCTATCATCGCCTGGCGACGCGCTCAAAAAATACCGCTTTGCGAATGCGGAGTTGGTCACGACCCCACACGACTGGGGCAATAGGGTCTGAATTCAGACTTCCGGATAAAGCAAGGTGCGCCGGACACCACATTTTTGGGAGGAACCAAATGAAAAAAGTACTTCTTGCTGCTGCAGCAGCATCCATGGTGGCAGGCGCAGTTGTCGCCGAAGAACGCTATGTCATGATCACGCACACACAGGGTACAGACCCTTTCTGGCCCGTTGTTGAAAAGGGTGGTCGCGATGCAGCAGAAGATGTTGGCGCAACTCTGGAATACAACTTCGACGTATCCGGCGACATGGCGGCAATGGCCAAGCTGATCGAAGCTGCGGCTGCGACCCAGCCTGACGGCATCATCGTTTCGCTTCCTGATGCGGCGGCGCTTGGCCCTGCAATCAAGGCGGCTGTTGCTGACGGCGTTCCAGTTGTCACAATCAACTCCGGTCTGGAGTCCTCTGCAGAACTGGGTGCTCTGATGCACGTTGGTCAGCCCGAGCGTCTCGCCGGTGAAAAAGCAGGCGCACGTGCGGCGGCTGAAGGTGTGACCAAAGGCCTGTGCCTGAACCAGGAATCGTTCAATACAGCTCTGGTTGACCGTTGCTCCGGTTACTTTGACGGCATCGGCGGCGATCTCAACATGATCGACGTTTCGAATGACCCTGCACAGATCGAAACCCGTACAGCTGCTGCTCTTCAGGCAGACGAGTCGATCGACGGCGTTCTGGCTGTTGGCCCACACGTTTGTGAAGCGGCAACCAAGGCGATCGAAGCCGTTGGCGCTGACGTGCACCTCGCGTGCTTCGACCTCAGCCCAGGTGTTATGGACATGATCGAAGACGGTCGCGCCGCATTCACCATCGACCAGCAGCAGCGCCTGCAGGGCTACATGCCCGTTATCGTGCTGCATCTCTACAACAACCACGCTGGTCTTCTCCCAGGTGCGAACATCCCATCGGGCCCAGGTTTTGTTGATGCATCCAACGCCGCATCGGTCAAAGCCCTCGCTGGCGTCGACAGATAAAATCAGCACTGCAGAACATAAGAACAGGCGGCATCCAGTCGCCTGTTTTTTTAGCTAAAATCAGCGATTAGGAGAGGGGTGCATTCATATGGCTGACCGAAACGAAGCCGACCGGCTACAGCAAGAAACCAAGCTACAACGCGCGATGCGACGACCTGAAATTGGCTCGTTCCTCGTGATGGTTGTGATCATCATTGCTTTGGCCATCGCATCAGAAGGCAAGTCGTTCAACGCACTTGGTCTGAAAAATAACATCGCCATCATTGCGCAGTACGGGATCATTGCGACAGGCGCTGCGGTTCTCATGATTTCCGGTGAATTTGATCTGTCTATCGGATCGATGATCGGTTTTGCCGGTATGTCCATGGCGATGATGCTGAAATGGGGTCTGCCATTTGGGCTGGGCGAAGCGACACCCTTTACCGCCTTCTTGCTCACACTGGTCATGACGCTGGCGATTGGCTGGATCATTGGCAACGTTGTCGTCCGATCGGGGCTTTCGAGCTTTATCGTGACCCTTGCCTTCCTGTTCTTCCTGCGGGGCGTGACCGAAGTCAGCTTCCGTCTGATCAACAAATCCACACAGATTTCCGGCCTGCCGGACTACAAGGAAACCAGCTGGTTTGCCGACCTGATGGGCGGTGAAGTCTTTGGCTGGTTCTATGACCTCTGGTTCATGCTTGGCGGCAACTTAAACCGTCGCGGAGAGCAATGGGTCGAGGGCTTTGATGCGCGTTTCTTGTGGTGGCTCGTGATTGCCGGCGTTGCATACTTTGTGCTGAGCCGTACACAAATCGGAAACTGGATCTACGCGACCGGTGACAATCAGGACGCAGCCCGCGCCAACGGTGTTCCCACCAACAAGGTCAAGATCGGCCTGTTCATGTTCACCGCGTTCTGCGCAACCATGTTCGCAGCTTGTCAGGTGTTCGACACCAACACATCCGACGCGGCCAAAGGCAACTTGATGGAACTCTTTGCCATCGCGATTGCCGTTGTTGGCGGCACGCTGATGACCGGCGGTTTCGGTTCGATCATCGGTGTTGTTTTCGGGGCGATCACGGTCGGTCTCGTGGCCAACGCGGTGTTCTTTATTCCCGCGATCGACGGCGCTTGGTTCCGTGTGTTCCTGGGCGGCATTCTCTTGGCAGCGGTGTTTGCAAACGAACGCATCCGCAAACGCATCACAGGAGGGATTTGATATGGCTACCCCGTATCTTCGCGTCAAAAACCTGGTCAAGCGTTTCGGACCTTTCACCGCGCTGGGCGGTGTTGATCTGGACGTCTATCCTGGCGAAGTGCACTGCCTTTTGGGGGACAACGGTGCCGGTAAATCGACCCTGATCAAAACCTTGGCTGGTGTTCACCAACCGACCGAGGGCACGATCATGATCGACGACAAACCCGTCAATTTCCAATCGCCGCGTGATGCGTCTGATGCAGGGATTGGCACGGTTTATCAGGACCTCGCTCTGAACCAGTTGATGAGTGTCACGCGTAACTTCTTTATGGGCCGAGAATTGAAGGGCCCGTTGGGAACCCTGCGCATGGAAGAGATGAACCAGATCGCGCATGATGAAATGCTCAAGATCGGGATCGACTTTTCGGATCCAACCCAAGCGGTCGGCACCATGTCGGGTGGTCAGCGTCAGACGCTGGCGATTGCCCGGGCTATTTACTTTGGCGCTAAGGTTCTGATCCTTGATGAACCGACGTCGGCCTTGGGGCAAAAGCAGCAGATGGGCGTTTTGAAAACGATCAAGAGAGTCCGCGCGCGCGGCGATATCGCGATCATCTTCATCACGCACAACGAGCTGCATTCGCGCCTTGTTGGCGACCGCTATACCTTCCTCGCACTGGGTAAGGTGATCGGCTCTGGTGTGGCGTCTGAAATCGGTGACGAAGAAATGCGTCGTCTGATGGCAGGCGGCACCGACATGGGCGATCTGAAAGAAGAGCTTGCTGCGATCTGAAGCTGGCGACATGGCCTGAGGTTTCGGCAGGCTTTGTTCCAAAGATCCATAAGAGCCAGAAAAAGGCCCCACAGATATGTGGGGCCTTTCTTGTTGACCTGCCTCGGAACGGGTGGTGCCGGATTTTTAGTGCCGGTCTTGCCGTTCGCTGCCGCAGTTTGGAATTGCCTCAAATCATTCTGGGGTCGCTTTTGCTCGGTGGCTCATGATGCCCGTTTGAATGCCTTTCTCGAAAACGGTCGATGTCTTGGATCACTGTGTCTGGACCGTGATCTGGACCATTTCGTAAGGGTCCAGTTCGACGTTGAAGACTGGTGAATTATAGGAGTAGTCGGTCAGTGTCGCGCCAACATCGTGTTCGTTCAGATAGTATGGTTCACCGTCAACCATTACGGATTCTGCATTTTGCCAGCCCATGCCCGGCACGTAGTGGCGCCCATTTGACGTTTCACGATCGTAGCCAATAACAACGCCTTGTGCTGAGACGAAGTCTTCAATGATGTCCGTTAGATCAACTGTGAAATTGACTGGCTCTGTGGAATTGCTGCCAATGTAGAACACGTACTCGCCGTCACCTTCGTAGGCCGCGATTTCCATGCCATTATCTACACCGTCAATGTCCACACGGATCAATTCTTTGCCGGGCAGCACGTCAGACATAAGGTCAAAAATCGCGCCCCTCAGGGTCTCGACAACGCGGCCCTGATCATCGGTGCGCACTTCGCCGTCGTCAGCCGGGCCGCCCAAATCGTTTGACGTGTTGTGCACCACAGGCCAAACGTAGGCACCATCGACGCCCATTTCGACCATGTTTTCCACCATTTCAGTCAGGATCGACGTGCTGCGCAGACCGTTGCAGGGACAGTTGCCCATCCGCAAGTTCCACTCTGTGACATAGAAATCCAGATCCTGATCGAACCGGCTCTGCCAGATTTCAAAATCGACGTTCATGTAACGAACTTCGGCGCGTGAATCCTCGAAAGGAATTGGCGACTGGTTCCAGTAGTAGTGTTCCACCACACCGTCGATTTCAGCCAGAGCGGTTTCACTGAACTGGTCAATGATCTGGTTGTTGGAGTCGTACAAACGATCCATGAAGGGGCGGTCGTCATCCGTGCCGTTGAACTCGGATTGGCCGAATGTTGCGCCCATCTGCACCAGAATGTCTGCGTCTTCTTCGCCTGCTGCGGCGATGCCGCGGGCGAGGGCTTCGACGGCGATATTCGCGCGTTGGCCGTACTCGGTTTCGCCCATTGCCGCCCAGTATTCGTTGCCGACCTCGAAAGCGATGACGACGTCACCGTATTCGCGCATCACCAGTTCCGCCCAGCGGTCCAGATCTTCGCCATAACTCTCGAGAGGAGCGTTTGTTGTGGGGATGGTAAGAACCACCGAGCCATCGACCGAGTCGAGAAAATTAGTCAATTCAGGCCGAAGCTCGCCCTCATCCGTGAGAGCAGTAATGTCCAGCCAACCTTCTCCATCGGCCTCTCGAGGGTCAAACTCTGCTTGGCCTGAGGGAAACCTGACAGTGTCGACTTCAAATTCTTCAAGCGCGCTTTCGAAAGTTTCAGTTGGAATGCCGTTGTCGGTGTGCACTGAGTAGACGGCATCGACGCCGAACATGTTTTCTGACACGAAAAGCCCGGTGCGATCGAAATTTTCGGTGGTATCGGTAATGACCGGATCGTCTTGGACGGTTTCGTCGCTCTGATCATGGTCGTCTTGTGTGTCGTTGTCGTCTCCGCCCGTGTCCATTCCACCTGCAAGGGCAAGAAGCATTGGAGCGAGAAGTAGTAACGCAAAACCCATCTTGGTAAACCTCCGCTCTTAGTTGTTTGTGACCAAATTGTGATCTCTTTGGGGGAGGGGCAATTCCTCAAAATTCGAAAAGCGGAATGTGAAAAATGAAAAACGCCATGCAAATGTTTCGTCACGGCCCTTATTTTTATGACCATTTTCAAAACCGCGATGCCATTGGAAACAGTGTGTTTTTCTCTTGGCTTTGTGTCCCCAAACCCAAAGAAATCTGATGTGTGAGGCGGTGAAATCGGATCGATTGTGCCGAAATGAAGGCGACGGCGGTCTTGTTGCCGCGGCTTAGCTCTCTCCGTTTCGCGGTCTTTTCAGCTGGTGACCGGTTCGATTAAAAGGCAGCGAAAGATCTGGGGTGACAGGCAGCAGGAGAAGGCCATTGACGGTTTTTGCTTTGAACGGATTGGGACGGATCGGTAAGCTGGCCCTGAAGCCCTTGCTGGAGCGCGGGGCGGAGATTGCTTGGATCAATGACGCCGTTGGTGATCCGGCCATGCATGCCCATCTTTTTGAGTTCGACACGGTGCACGGACGCTGGGACGCAGCGATTTCAAGCGATGATGACAGTGTCACGATCGACCGCACCCGGCTGCCTTTTATCGGCACTCGCAATATCGCTGACCTGCCGTTGGAAGGCGTCGATGTGGTCATTGACTGCACGGGTGTGTTCAAAACCGAAAGCAAGATTGCACCGTATTTTGCTGGAGGCGTGAAAAAGGTCGTTGTGTCGGCCCCAGTCAAAGACGGCGATGCTGTGAACATCGTCTATGGCGTGAACCACGACATTTATGAGCCGGATCGCCACTCTATTGTCACGGCGGCCAGCTGCACCACAAACTGTCTGGCTCCGGTGGTCAAAGTGATCCACGAGGCTTTGGGCATTAAACACGGATCGATTACGACCATACATGACGTCACCAACACACAGACGATTGTGGATCGACCGGCCAAGGACTTGCGACGCGCGCGATCGGCGTTGAATTCACTGATCCCGACCACGACGGGCAGTGCGACGGCCATCACGCTTATCTATCCCGAACTCAAGGGACGGCTGGATGGTCATGCGGTTCGGGTCCCGTTGCTGAACGCGTCGTTGACGGACTGCGTATTCGAAGTCGAACGCGAAACATCGGTGCAAGAGGTCAATGCGCTGTTCAAGGCGGCTGCGGATGGTCCATTGCAGGGCATTCTGGGATATGAAGAGCGCCCGTTGGTTTCGACGGATTACACCAATGATGAACGTTCGGGCATTGTGGATGCGCTGTCGACCATGGTGGTGAACGGAACGCAGGTCAAAGTCTATGCGTGGTACGACAATGAAATGGGCTATGCGCATCGGCTCGTGGATGTCGCTTTGATGGTCGGGGACTCCCTTTGACGAAATCTGCCCCTGACCGGCCTGAAGGGACATCTGCATATATCGCAGTGACCGGCGCTTATTGGGCTTTCATGCTGACCGATGGCGCGCTGAGAATGCTGGTCTTGTTGCATTTCCACAAACTGGGGTTTTCCCCGGTCCAACTGGCTTATCTTTTTGTTCTCTATGAAATTGCCGGCGTTGTGACCAATCTGTCCGCCGGCTGGATCGCTGCGCGATTTGGTCTGACATCAACGCTCTATGCTGGTCTGGGTCTTCAGGTTCTTGCGCTTCTGGCGCTGACACAACTGGATCCGGCTTGGACGGTCGGATTTTCAGTGATCTTCGTCATGTTGGTCCAAGGGGCCAGTGGGGTGGCCAAAGATTTGGCGAAGATGTCGTCAAAATCCGCCGTGAAGCTACTGGCTCCGCAAGAGGGTGGGGCGCTGTTTCGCTGGGTTGCTTTGCTGACCGGATCGAAGAACGCGGTGAAAGGGATCGGATTTTTTCTGGGCGCTGTCTTGCTGGGCACGGTTGGGTTTGTTTGGGCCGTTTTGGTCATGACACTGATGCTGGCCCTGATCCTTCTGGTTGTTCTGTTCGCTATGCCGCCTGGCCTGCCAGCGGGGCGCAAAACGGCCAAGTTTTCCGAAGTTTTCTCCAAATCGGCCAATGTGAACTGGCTGTCTGTGGCACGCGTCTTTTTGTTCGGGGCACGGGATGTCTGGTTTGTGGTCGGGATCCCGATCTACTTCTACGCGGTTTTGTCGGATGGAAGCGAGGCAGGCAATCGGACCGCATTCTTTTTGATCGGCAGTTTCATGGCAGTCTGGATCATTCTCTATGGCGTGGTGCAAACATTGGCACCTCGAATGCTGAATGCGCAGATGCGATCCGAAACCGATTTGCTGTCATTGGCCCCCGTGTGGGCATGGCGGCTGGCCGTGATACCCGGTGGTTTGATGGCCGCAACGCTCTTTGCGCAGTCCGGTGAAACATGGCTGACCGGTGTTTTGGTGGCAGGGCTTTTGGTGTTTGGTGCCGTATTTGCGATCAATTCGTCACTACATTCCTACCTGATCCTGTCCTTTACCAAATCCGAGCGTGTGACGATGGATGTAGGGTTTTACTACATGGCTAACGCCGCAGGCCGATTGATGGGCACGCTTTTGTCCGGCGTGACCTATCAAGTCGGCGGACTGACCGCGATGCTGGGAACTGCCTGCGTAATGGTGGCGCTTGCTGCGGTCGCCAGCGGCAAGCTGGAATTCGAAAAGACGGCAGCTTAGTGGTCGCTCAAAGCAATTCTTCGAGACGCCGGGCCGCAATGCGCAATTCAGGCAATTGCCGCGCGAGGCTTTCAACGCTGTGTCGCTGCGTTGGGGCATGGATCGACAACGTTGTCTGCAGACGTCCCTGACTGTCATTGATCGGAACCGCGATGGCGGTCATTCCGATCATGAATTCTTCGTTGTCTGTTGCGTAACCGCGGCCACGGGTCAGGGCCAGTTCTTCGAACAAAGCATCCGTGCTGATGATTGTTTGTTCCGTCACCTTAGGCAGTTCGAGCCATTTGAGAAACCGGTCCAGTTTGTCGGACCGCAGGGATGACAGATACATCTTGCCACTGGCCGTGGCGTGCAGGGGCACTTTGGTTCCGACGGGCAGCTGAATGCGCAGGGGCCAATGGGTTTCGACGCGGTCGAGATAAACCATCCCGAAACGCCCAGGTGCGGCGAGGTTGCAGGTTTCCTCTACAACCTCGGCCAGCTTTTTCATGATAACCAGACGTTCGGTGCGAATGCGCTGCGATGACAGCGTATTGGCCGACAATGTACGCATCCGTTTGCCGGGGCCAAACGACCGGCCGTCAATGTCGCGCTGCAGGAAACCCTGTTCCTCAGCCGTTGTCAGCAGTCGATGCATTGTCGGCTTGGGCAGGTTCAGCGCATCTGCCAGCGACGATGCCGAGACAGGGACACCCGCCTGCGCAACTTCTTCCAGGATCAGAAGAAGGCGCAGGTTGGTTGGGATTTGACCCTTTTCAGCATTGTGACCGTCGTCTGGCATGCCATTCCTTATCTATCCGGTAGCAGGGCCAAGGCCAGCTCTGGCGTCAGTGAGACGAGAACCCAGACACTGATCAAGGCGATGAGATAAGGCACCGTGTAACGCAACAGCCTGAAATACGGAACACCAGTGACGCCGGATGCGACGTAAAGGTTCAGACCATAGGGTGGCGTGATAAAGCCAATGGATGCACCCACGAGGAAGATCACCGAGAAATGGATCGGATCGATGCCCACGCTGGCCGCGATTGGCGCCAGAATAGGAGCAAGAATGATCGTGACCGGCAGCGATTCCAGCACCATGCCCGAGAAGAACACGATGACCATCGAGGTGAACAGAACCGCGTAGTATCCACCCATGGACGTCACGAAATCACCGATCACCTGCTGGGCACCCAGCAGCGACAGGATCTGCTGCATGACAACCGACACGGCAATCAGCGGCGCAAGGATGCCGGTGATTTCCGCCGAGCGCATGGTGATGCCCGGGATCTGGAACAGGGTAAAGCCTTCGACGACCAGCTGTTCGGCATAGGACTTCTCTTCCCATGTCTTATCCTGACGCAATTTGAGCAGGCGTGTGATCAGGTAAGAAGCCAGACCCGCGATGATACAAAAGCCAACGGTGACACCCGCTGCTTCGGTGGGAGAGAATTTGCCGGTGTAGATGCCCCAGAGCACCAGACCGATGGCAAAGAAACCCAGCCAAGCGCCAAAGGCTGTCTTGAGCACACGGTTCAGCTGAAGCGGGATCAGGTAGCCCCAGCCGTTGATGCGGCAGATAATCCAGCAGGCAACCTGCATGCCGATGACCATCAGCGCACCGGGAATGATGCCCGCTACGAACAGATCCGAAATCGGCAGGTTCATCAGGAAGCCGTAGACAATGAAGATGATCGAAGGTGGAATGATGATCCCAACCGTGCCGCCCGCAGCCGCGGTAGCAGCCGAGAAGCGTTCGTCATAGCCGCCCTTGACCATTTCAGGATGCAGCATCGAGCCGATCGTCGCCGTGGTGGCCGAGTTCGAGCCGGAGATCGCGGCAAACAGACCGCAGGCCCCCAAGCTGGCCATGGCCAGACCGCCACGTAGCCATCCCAGACAGGCATAGGCAAAGTCTGATAGCCTTCGGGCAATGCCGGATTTGTTAATCAAATCCCCGGTCAAAATGAACAGTGGCATCGCGAGAAGCGCAAAGCCTTTGTTGAAGACGTTCAGAAGCTCAGCGCCCATGTTGTCGAGCGTAAGGCCCAGCACGAAAGAGCAGCCGACAACCCAGTAGGCGATCACGAGAAAGACCGGCACGCCCAGCATGAACAAGAAGGTGACCCCAAGCGAGATCAGTGTAACAAGAGTTCCGTCGGTCATCACACATCTCCCCCGATCACGGCTTGTTTGATCAGCGGCTCGCCGCTGCGCCAATTGCGAATGTCGTCCCGGATGTTCTGGATCGCGCGCCCCGCCATCAGCAAGGCCGCGAAGGGTGCGGTAATCAGGAACCACCAGAGCATCGTGTTGTCTGTGCCCAGAACGATCGCAAAGTTGGATGCGGACAGGGCTGTCTGGCGGGCGGTTGTCACGAAGAGGATCAGCGCAAAGCCGAACCACAGTGCAGCGTCCAGCCAAAGGCATGCAAATTGCGCGCCGCGCGGCATGGCTGTCCGGAACTCGGAAAAGCTCAGGTGTGTGCGCTTGCGAATGTTAAACGACGCACCGAACCATGCCATGATCATAAACAGCAGGGGCGGGATCGTTGTCGACCAGGGTTGTTGGTTGGAAAAGATAAAGCGATCCACAACACCCCAGAAAATAATGAATGCGATGGCCAGATAGCTGACGACCATGATTGTCCGCTCGAGAGTACGCTCGATGAATGGTACCTTTTGATAGACAACCGATACGAGCCAACCGCCAATGAGCAGGGCCACGATGCCCAGCCACCACGTTGCGTCGCTACGCAGCGCGTTGCGGATTTCAAAACTGTCCTGAGACATTAGCGCTGCAAAGATTGCGCTGATATCAGCCCACATAGGCCGTCCTCCTCCCATATGTTTTGCCTCGGCCGGTTTTCCGGTCTTTGGAGGCATAAAGGTCGGCCCTAGCGACTAGGGCCGACCCAATTCAAAGCCTAACGTGGCTTTAGCCTTTCCACCAGCGGCGTGGCTCTACGTTTTCAGCCAGCGTGATGTCATGCTCACGGACTGTGTCGTAGATTTCCTGGTAGGTGTCGATGCCACCGGCCCAGCCGTTGATGCGCTCACGCCACTGTTCCCAGAGCTGTGGCTGGAACTCAGGCGAGCACATTTCCTCGGCCTTGCGGATTTCCGCGTCGGACAGTGCCGCAACGCGAACGTTGTTCTTGGCAAAGATTGTGTCCGGACCCTGATGTGGGTGGCTGAAGCCGACAGTGTTGACCAGCGCCGCTTCGTTGGCCGCCTGAACGTGTACCTGTGTGAGGTACGACGCTTCCATGACGGCGTCCTGAAGCTGACCGTCCAGCTTGTCAAAGCTGGATGCGTTCATCGCGGTGTGTTCTGTACCGCAGAAGAAGCGCAGGTCGACACACTGGGATACAACCGGCGACATGTTGGCGTATGCCACGGCCGAAGCCCATGTTTCCGCGCCGTCGATCAGACCCTGCTTAAGGCCGTCCAGCGTTTCTTCCCATGCGACCGGAACCGGGTTCAGGTTCAGGGCGTTCATGGCGATACGGCCAAGCTGTGTCCCTGTCACGCGGTTCTTGGTGCCGGCCAGCTGCTCAACGCTGGTGACGGTTGGCTTGTCCTGCCAGGCAAGGCCCAGCTGGATGCCGCGCAGTTCTGCGTGTGTGAACAGGAACTTCAGGCCGTGACGCTTTTCGAAGGGGTCACGCAGCACTTCCTGGCTCTTGGGATGGTACATGAAGTAGTACTGATCCGCACGCGAGCGGAACATGTAGGCATAGTCCAGAACGTTCAGGTAAGGCGCGCCACCGGCAGAGTTCTGTGTGGACGCAGCGTAAAAGTCCACGATGCCCTGCTGCGCTTTTTCCACGCAGGACAGCTGACCACAGATCTGGTTGTTGCCGATGAATTCGATACGGATCTCACCGTCTGTACGCTCTTCGAGATCACGTGCGAATTCGAGGCAGCCAGCCCGTTCAATCAGAAGGTTCTGCGGGTTAAAACCAGCCGCGCCGAACTTCATTTGGAACTTTGGCTCTTTCTTGTAGCGCTTGTTGTACGTTGATTCTGCGGCCTGGGCGAGATTCGCCGCAGTCATTGCGCCGCCAAATGCACCTGCGGCCATAAGCGTCGAGCTCATGCCGTAAGTTCCTGCGATCTTGAAGAAATCTCGACGTGAGACTCCCTTGATGCGATCGTAAACTCCCATTGCTTTCCTCCCGTTTTAGCAATTATTGAGAATAACTGTTTCAAAAAAGGCTAGACCAGTATTTGCGATTTGCATAGTGTTTTTGCAGGACGGGGAGGAAATTAACGTTGGAAGCAGATTATGTGATCGTAGGAGCGGGCTCGGCTGGGTGCGTTCTTGCCAACAGGCTGAGCGCTGATCCAAAGGCCAAGGTCGTGCTGCTCGAAGCCGGGGGCCGGGATTTGAATCCATGGATCCACGTGCCGGTTGGCTATTTCAAGACGATGCATAACCCATCGTTGGATTGGTGCTATAAAACCGAGCCGGATCCGGGCCTTAACGGCCGATCCATCGATTGGCCGCGCGGCAAAGTGCTGGGTGGATCGTCATCGCTGAATGGTCTGCTTTATGTACGGGGGCAGGCCGAAGACTATGATCGTTGGCGCCAGATGGGCAATGTCGGCTGGGCATGGGATGACGTGCTGCCACTCTTCCGGCGCGCTGAAAACAACGAACGCGGCGCGGATGATTTTCACGGCGACGATGGCCCTCTGTCGGTTTCAAACATGCGAATCCAGCGCCCTATCTGTGATGCATGGGTCGCGGCAGCCCAAGAAGCGGGCTATCCATTCAACCCCGATTACAACGGTGCCAAGCAAGAAGGTGTTGGTTATTTCCAGCTCACCACGCGTAACGGTCGGCGGTGCAGCTCTGCTGTGGCGTATCTGAACCCGGTCAAGAATCGTGAGAATTTGCAGATCATAACGCGGGCTATGGCGACCAAGATTGTCATGGACGGCAAAAGGGCTGTGGCCGTGCGCTATGCGACCCGTTCTGGCGAAGAAGTGGAAATCCGGGCGCGGCGTGAAATCATCCTGTCAGGTGGAGCAATCAATTCGCCGCAATTGATGATGCTGTCAGGCATAGGCGATCCCGAGGCGCTCAAGGCACACGGCATCGATCCCGTGCACGCATTGCCGGGTGTCGGAAAGAACCTGCAGGATCATTTGCAGGCGCGGTTGGTTTACAAATGCAATGAGCCGACACTGAATGACGAAGTACGCAGCCTGATTAATCAGGCCCGGATCGCGATGAAATACGCGCTCTTCCGCGCGGGCCCAATGACCATGGCGGCCAGCCTTGCCACCGGGTTCTTGAAAACGCGTCCGGATGTTGCGACCCCGGATATTCAGTTCCACGTGCAGCCGTGGTCGGCTGACAGTCCGGGCGAGGGGGTTCACCCGTTCTCGGCCTTTACCATGTCAGTGTGCCAGTTGCGTCCGGAAAGCCGGGGCGAAATTCAGTTGAACGATGCCAAACCCGGCAGCGCGCCGAAAATCATTCCAAAGTATCTGTCCACGCAAACGGACTGCCAGACTGTTGTCGAGGGTGTGAAAATCGCGCGCAACATCGCGCGGCACGCGCCATTGAGTTCAAAGATCTCGGAAGAGTTCCGTCCGACCAGTGATCTGGATATGGACGACTACGAAGGCACCTTGGACTGGGCGCGCAACCACTCGGTTTCGATCTATCATCCTACCGGGACCTGCAAGATGGGCGATGGGCCAGATGCGGTTGTTGATCATACGCTCAAGGTGCACGGAATTGCGGGTCTTCGAGTGGCCGATTGTTCGATCATGCCGGAAATCGTTTCGGGCAACACCAACGCACCGGCAATCATGATCGGAGAGAAAGCCTCTGATCTCGTGCTCAACGAAGCGTCATAAATTGACTGCGCCGCAATCAAGCGGCGCATCATGCTCCTTGGATGTAGATTAGGCCGCGCGACTGGCGCGCTCACGTCGTCAGGCGTCGCGCTCCATGATCCACTCAACCTCGGGGGCCGGGACGAAACGCCATTTGCGCAGCGGACCGGCCATCACATTGAGATAGTACATCTCAAAGCCATAGGGCGCGCCGCAGGGGTGATGACCACGTGGAACCAACACCACGTCTCCGTCGCTGACTGCCATTGTTTCGTCTAGCTGGCCGTCATCTGTATAGACACGCTGCACACCAAATCCTGATGCCGGGTTCAGGCGATGATAGTAGGTTTCTTCCAGATAGGTGATGCGGGGATAGTCGTCTTCGTCATGGCGATGGCTGGGGTATGATGACCAATGTCCAGCCGGAGTGAAGACCTCTGTGACCAGAAGGCTGTCGGCAAAGTCTTCGTTTTCCATCGCGATGTTGTTGATGTGACGGGTATTCGTCCCTTTGCCGCGTTCGGTCAGGGTAATCCCGTCCGGTCCGATGCGCCGGGCTTCGTGGCCGCTGTGGCCGGGGGCGGAGCAGACAGCCAGAACACAGTCCGTTTCGGCAATCGCTTCCCATTCGGTGCCATTTGGAAGGTAAAGACAGTGGGGCGCGGTTTTTTCGAACACGTTCATCCGCTCACCCAGAACGCCCCAATCCTGACCGGCGCCGGTGATCGCGGCCTTTCCCTCGACCATAACAAGGATCACTTCGCGATCACCTGTTACCTCTGCTGCGCGATCACCCGGTCTGAGCCGATAAAGAGAAAATCCCACATACCGCCATCCCGCACTTTCTGGTGTGATCTGGTGGACCTTGCCTCGGGTTCCAAACGGTTTGCACAAAAGATCAGGCATGGGGTTTTCCTTGGTCTGAAGATCGGTTCGTACCGCTGATGAAAGACTGCGATCCGTTTTACCGAAAAACTACGTATTCGAAAGGCCGCACCTCGAAAACCCTGCTTCCGCAAAACGAACATCAGCATTTTCGTTCCGTCCGTGCCAGTGCTGCCAATAAAGCGAATCCAAAGCGCGCCCTTTCTGCAGTGCAGCGATGGTGTGCTGCTGGATGCGGTGCGTTGCTGTCTAAAAAGCAGGCACATGCCCCAAAAAGGTGCTTCAAAAGCAGGCAAATGACGCGAAGACAGGCTTAATTCTGGCCGTAAGCTAGGAAAGGTGGCTGCGCTGTGACCCTCTGCAATCGCCCGATTTGGGGCACAGGGAACCCGCAGAGGCGCATCTTGGCCGATACCTCCCCTGCGGGACACAACATCACTGCTGTCCGGGTCAGATAATCTGCTCTGACCCACCTTCCAAGAGCGGACATGCTTTTTTTGGAACGGAAAGACAGCGCATCTATGAAGGACCGTAAAATATGGTGAACTTCCGTACGCTTTCGACCGTGGCCGTAGCAGGTCTGCTGTCCACTACCGCTGCCTATGCCTGCGAAGCCCCGATCAAGGTGGGCGTTCTGCACTCCCTCTCGGGCACCATGGCGATTTCCGAAACCACTCTCAAAGACACAATGGAACTGCTCATCGAAGAGCAGAACGCCAAGGGCGGCGTTCTGGGCTGCCAGATTGAGCCTGTCGTTGTGGATCCCGCATCCGACTGGCCGCTGTTTGCTGAAAAGGCGCGCGAGTTGCTGACCGTTCATGAAGTGGACGTGATTTTTGGCAACTGGACGTCGGTCAGCCGCAAATCCGTTCTGCCCGTGATCGAGGAACTGAACGGCCTGCTGTTCTATCCTGTTCAGTACGAAGGTGAAGAAAGCTCCAAGAACGTATTCTACACCGGCGCCGCGCCAAACCAGCAGGCCATCCCTGCCACCGATTACTTCCTTGATGAACTGGGCGTTGAAAAGTTCGCGCTGCTGGGCACTGACTACGTTTACCCACGCACGACCAACAACATCCTTGAAAGCTATCTCAAGGGCAAAGGTATCCCCGAAGAAGACATCTTTGTGAACTACACACCCTTTGGTCATTCCGACTGGGCGACCATTGTTGCTGACGTTGTTGCGCTGGGCGCCGATGGCAAGCAGGTCGGTGTGATCTCGACGATCAACGGCGACGCCAACATCGGTTTCTACAAAGAACTCGCGGCGGCCGGCATCTCGGCGGATGACATCCCGGTTGTTGCGTTCTCGGTGGGCGAAGAAGAACTGTCTGGCCTCGATACATCGAACCTTGTCGGTCACCTGGCGGCCTGGAACTACTTCCAGTCGGCAGAATCCGAAGCCAACGACGCATGGGTCGCCGCATGGAAAGCCAAAATGGGCGAAGAGCGTGTAACCAACGACCCTATGGAAGCCCACTACATCGGCTTTAACATGTGGGTTAACGCGGTCACGGATGCTGGCACGACCGAAGTCGACGCTGTGCGCGCCGCAATGTACGGTCAGGAGTTCCCGAACCTGACAGGCGGTACCGCTGTGATGCTTCCGAACCATCACCTGTCCAAGCCTGTCCTGATCGGCGAAATAACAGCCGACGGCCAGTTCGACATCATCAGCCAGACCGCTGAGGTTCCGGGCGATGCATGGACAGACTTCCTGCCTGAATCGGCTGTGCTGGTTTCTGACTGGAAAGAACTGGGTTGCGGTATGTTCAACACCGAAACCGAAACCTGTGTTCAGTTGACTTCGAACTACTAAACACGACCGGCGCGCGGCGTCTCCTCCCTGACCGTCGCGCGCCACATTAATCCCCCAAAACCACCATCAAAACTCAGGCTGCCTCATGTTCCGAAGGCTATTGCTCGTTTGTGCCCTTGCCTTGCTGCCCGTCGGGTTTGCGCAGGCCCAAACACTTCAAGATCTGCTTCAGTCGCACGCTGACGAAGTGCAAAAACCGGGGCGTCGAAGCGTTGGTGTTTTGATCGACGATCTGGTCGCAAGTGAACTGCCCCAAGCCGTGACGTTTCTCGAAGCATGGCGCGACCGCGAGATCGTGCGACGGGATGCGGACGGTCTGTTCTTTCGGGGGCAGGGCAAAGACCCGGTCGCCCTGATTGATCTGGACACGGGCGAAGATGTTGGCAGTGTTGGAAAATCCGAAGTCAGCCAATCACGCCCCAATGGCGGAGTCCGTAAGCTGATCGGCGAAGCGCTGGTGCAATTCCAGTTGCTGGATCCGGATCTGACCAAACGCTCAGAAGCAGTCGACGCCATTGCACGCAGCATGGACGCAAGCCAGTTGGCCCCGTTGCAGGGCTCTATCGACGCAGAACCGGACGCGGCACTGAAGGCTAGAAAAGAACGCCTTGCAGGCATGCTGACCGCGCAGTTCGGCGCGACGACGCAGGACCGGGTGCTGGCGATTGAAAAGATCTCGACTGATCTTTCCGTAGATGTGCGCGCGGTTTTGAACAGGCTGCTGACAACGCAGTCGAATGTTGCTGCCGAACTGCCGGCAAACGCCAATATCGCCAAAGTCTTTGAACTGGGCGCTGATCTTTCGGCAGCCGACGCGTACGGGCAGCTTGTCGACGCGGAACTGGCGCCACCGCTTGTGGGGGCTGACGCAATCCGCGAAGCACTGGTTGCCAACATTGAAGACGGTGCGGTTGGCGGTGTTCAGGTGCACGCCTTGAACAATGATGCGGCCCGCGCGCAGGCCTATGCCGCGCTTGCCGGACAGGGTCTGGTTCCGCCCTTGGTCACCCAAGCGGATCAACAGGCCAGCATAGCCGCACATCAGTTTTTCGAAGTCTATGAAGAACCTGACACGGCCGTCACTGACGCGGCCCTGGCGGCGCTTGAGGCGATTGAAACGCGGGTTGGTGTTTCGCAGGCTGTCGATCTGGGACTCGATGCGCTGTCACTGGCCTCAATCTACTTTCTTGCCGCGATTGGCTTGGCCATCACCTTTGGGGTTATGGGCGTCATCAATATGGCGCATGGCGAATTCATCATGATGGGCGCCTACACCGGCTACGTGGTGCAGCTTTTTGTGCCGGATTACACGCTGTCCATTCTGATTGCCCTGCCGCTGGCCTTTGCGGTGACATTCGGGGCAGGGGTGACAATGGAGCGGCTGGTCATCCGGCATCTGTATCATCGCCCGTTGGAGACGCTATTGGCGACCTTTGGGATTTCGATTGCCTTGCAACAGCTGGCCAAGAACATCTTTGGCACGCAGGCGCGCCCGCTGACGTCTCCGGCATGGCTGGACGGAGCACTGGTGTTCAATGACGTGATTGCCATCAGCTATATCCGCATCGCGATTTTCGTCATGGCGCTGGTGTTTCTCGGGCTGATCCTGTTCGTTCTCAAGCGAACCAGATTGGGTCTTGAAGTGCGGGCTGTGACGCAAAACCCCGGCATGGCCGCCTCGATGGGGATCAACCCGGACCGCATCAACATGCTGACCTTTGGTCTGGGGTCCGGCATCGCGGGGATCGCAGGCGTGGCCATCGGGCTCTACGCCAAGGTCACATCGGAAATGGGGGCGGACTACATCGTTCAAAGCTTTATGACCGTTGTGGTCGGAGGCGTCGGCAACGTATGGGGCACTCTGGCTGGCGCCGGTCTGATCGGCGGTCTGCAAAAAGGCATCGAATGGCTGAACCCGTCGAACACCCTCGCGGCGCAGACCTACATGATCCTCTTCATCATTCTTTTCATCCAATTCCGGCCAAAGGGCATCGTTGCCCTCAAGGGCCGTGCAGCGGCGGACTGATCCATGCAGCGTTCCTTTATCGCACAAAACCCCTCGGTGCTCTGGTTTCTGCTGGCGCTGTCCCTGTTCACGCTGGGTGTCACCATCCTGTCCGAAGCCTTTGGGTCCGGTTTGATTTCGACCAGTTTTGTAAAGACGCTGGGCAAGACGCTTTGCCTGTGTCTGATTGCCGTCGCAATGGATGTCGTCTGGGGCTACTGCGGTATTCTCAGTTTGGGGCACTTTGCCTTCTTTGGGCTGGGCGGTTACGCCGTCGGGATGTGGCTGATGTACGCCCGAACAGAAGCGTTGATAATCGAAAGCCTTGCCAGTCAGCCGATCCCGCCAACCCCGCAAGAAATCAGCGATGCCATCGGCAACCAGATTTTCGGTGTTGTCGGAAGCTCAGAGTTTCCGTTGATCTGGGCCTTTGCCGATAGCCTGTTTCTGCAACTTTTGATGGTCGTGCTGGTGCCGGGCCTGCTGGCGCTGGTTTTTGGCTGGCTCGCCTTCCGCAGCCGGGTCACGGGCGTTTATCTGTCGATCCTGACGCAGGCCATGACACTGGCGCTGTCGCTCTACCTGTTCCAGAACGACTCGGGCCTGCGTGGCAACAATGGCCTGTCCGGGCTGCAAAACATCCCCGGATTTGAACAGACCGGACAAGCGACCCTGTCGATCGTCTTTTTCTGGGCTTCGGCCTTCGCGCTCGGGGCGGGCTATCTGTTCTTCGCCTGGGTCGTCTCAGGCAAAATGGGAAGCGTGATCAAGGGTATCCGCGACAACGAAGCAAGGGTCCGCTTCCTTGGCTATCATGTCGAAAGCTACAAATTGTTTGTCTTCACGATCACCGCGGTGGTCAGCGCCATAGCCGGTGCGCTGTATTACCCGCAGGCGGGCATCATCAACCCCGGAGAGATCGCCCCCATCGCCTCGATCTATCTGGCAGTGTGGGTGGCCATTGGCGGGCGCGGGCGGCTTTATGGCGCCGTGATCGGGGCGGCGTTTGTGTCGCTGTTGTCCAGTTGGTTCACCGGTGGCGGTGCCCCGGACGTCCCGCTTGGTTTCTACACGATCCAATGGACCGATTGGTGGCTGGTGCTGCTGGGCCTGTCGTTCGTCGCCGTAACTTTGTTCTTTCCAAAAGGCATCGGCGGTCTGTTTGACTATGTATTCAGGAAACCGTCATGAGCACGCTTTTGGAAGTATCAGGCGTTTCCGTCACCTTTGACGGCTTTCGCGCGATCAACAATCTGTCCGTTCAGTTCGCCGAGGCCGAACTGCGCGCCATCATCGGGCCCAATGGGGCAGGCAAGACAACCTTTATGGATATCGTAACGGGCAAGACCAAACCTGACGAAGGCCGGGTGATCTGGGGTGAAAAGAACCTGTCTTTGCTCGGGATGTCTGAGTCCGAGATCGCGCTGCAGGGCATTGGACGCAAGTTTCAGAAACCAACGGTTTTCGAAGACCAGACCGTGCGCCAAAATCTAGCCATGGCGCTGAAAAACCCGCGCAGCCCGCTGGCGGTTTTGCTGCACAAAAAGACCAAATCCAATGCGGAACGGATCGAGGCAATCGCCGAGCAGATCGGTTTGACCGATAGCCTGACCCGTATCGCTGGAGAGTTGAGCCACGGGCAAAAGCAATGGTTGGAAATCGGGATGCTCTTGGCGCAGGATCCACGGTTGTTGCTGGTCGATGAACCGGCTGCTGGAATGACGGTGGAAGAGCGCGAGAAGACGACGGATATTCTGCGCGAAGCGGCCAAGACCCGCGCGGTGGTCGTGGTGGAACATGACATGGAATTTGTGCGCCGCCTCGATTGCAAAGTGACCGTTCTGCACGAAGGATCGGTGCTGGCCGAAGGGAGCCTTGATCACGTCACGTCGAACCAGCGTGTCATCGACGTTTATCTGGGGCGCAGCCATGCTTGATGTTGAAAACCTGACCCTCCACTACGGTCTCAGCCAAATTCTGTTTGATGTGACACTGTCTGCCAAGGCGGGCGAGATCACCACCCTTATGGGCAACAACGGCGTTGGCAAAACCAGCCTGCTCAAGGCCATTGCCGGGCGCCATCCGGCATCGGGCGGCTCGGTTAGCGTGGATGGCAAACAACAGGGCCGCGCCACGGCCTTTGCTCTGGCGCAAAACGGTATCGCCTATGTTCCGCAGGGGCGCGAAGTTTTCCCGATGATGACGGTTCGGGAAAACCTGGAAACCGGATTTGCCTGTCTGCCCAAGTCAGAGCACACGATACCGGACGAGGTGTTCGACTTGTTTCCGGTTCTGCGCGACATGGAAGCCCGGCGCGGCGGTGATCTGTCCGGCGGTCAGCAACAGCAATTGGCGATGGCACGGGCACTGATCACACGGCCAAAGGTGCTCTTGTTGGATGAGCCAACAGAAGGCATTCAGCCCAACATCATTCAGCAGATCGGTGAGACGCTGAAAACGCTGCGCAGCCGCAGGACCATGGCGGTCGTGCTGGTTGAACAGAATGCGGATTTCGCATGGGGGCTGGCGGACAAGATCTATGTGATGGAGCGCGGCACCATCAAACGCGGCGTGCGCAAAGCCGACTACAGCAAGGCGGCGCTGTTGGACGATCTGTCATTGCAGGGGGCCTGATCGGTTCGTGTCACGATCGCGGTTCAGCGACAGACCCGCGCATGACGACGTGAGATTCCAGCTCTTTTCCTACGCCGTCGGTTTTGTTTTCGATCATGTCCACCAGCTGCTGCGCGGCCAGCCGCCCCATTTGGCGGTGCGGCACGTGAACAGTGGTCAGGGCTGGGGTGACGACCTGAGCAAGTTCGATATCGTCAAAGCCGGTTATGGACACATCATCGGGCACTGATAGGCCCAGTTCGGCCGCACCGCGCATTGCGCCAACCGCCAGAACATCGTTGCCGCAAAGCACGAGGCTGGGCCGGTTCGGGCCGGTCATGAGCGTCTTGAACGCCTCGGCACCTTCGTTGATGTCGTAGGAAACCTCGACGACATACAAATCATCAGCCGAAAGACCATTTTGTTCCATCGCGATCCGCGCGCCCTCGATACGCATGCGCGCACGGTCGTTTTCTGCACTGTGGGCTGAAATCATCGCGACGCGCGTATGGCCCATGCCAAGCACCTGCGTGGTCAGTGCGCGCATTGCGCTTCGGTTATCAAAGCCAATGGATGGGATTGCGGCGTCGGGATCGAATGACCACGCCGCCAGAACCGGCACCCGTTGCCTTTGCAGATAGTCGTATAACGCTTGATCCCGGTCATATCCGATCAACAACAAACCGTCTGCGCCGCGAGCCACCAGCGCGCGGACCTGCTCTTCTTCGGCTTCGGCTTGATAGGCCGAACTGGACACAAGCAACGTATACCCGTGATGATGCAGTTCTTCCTGAAATGCCTGCAAGCCGCGTGCAAAGATCGCGTTTTCCATCGTCGGAATGATCGCACCGACGGTAAAGGTGCGTTGAACAGCCATAAAGCGCGCTGCGAAATTTGGCGTGTAACCCAGTGTCTTGATGGCGCTGTCCACGCGTTCACGGGTTGGGGCGGATACCATCTTCGGATCATTCAGACAGCGCGAAACCGTCGCTGTCGAAACCCCGGCAGCGCGGGCAACGTCATCGAGGGTTGGCGGGGCAGGGTGATCGGACATGGGGCTGTGCGTTTCGATATTGGGTGTGCTTGTGAATAGGCCTTCGCAGTGTCGTGTAAAACCGGCTTCAGCGCAACGGCAGTATGTAAGCGCTTGCATTTTGAATGTAAGCGCTTACAGTGCGCCTACAGTCACTACGCCTAGGGAGGGCGCAACTGATGTTCCTTTATGCCTCTGTCGCCGTTTTTGTTGTTTACTTTTCGAACGTTACGATGGGCGCCTTTTGGGACACTGCGTTTCTAGGAGATGTGGGCGAGTCGCTGGTACTCTTCGCGGCAACACTACTTTTCGTTGTTGCGATCCTGAAAAAAGAAGCTGACCGAGACAACAAAAACGGTAGCTGACCAAGTCCATTGGGAGGATGAAGAATGGATAACGAAACACGCGAACTGGCATCTGCTGAGCGCCGTAATTTCCTGAAGCTGGCGGCTTCGGGTTCGTTCACAGCCGCGCTGGTCGCAGGCGCAGGCGGTATGTTGTGGTCGTCCGAAGCAGCAGCGCAAACCGCGAACGAAGAGCGGGATCGCGAAAAGGCAGCCGAGCATGTCATGACGATTGCTACGGCCTATGTGCTGGGCGCGTCGCGCAGCTATCCGATCATGCAGCTGGACCTCAAAGAGAATATCCAGAACGCAACCAACGGCAAAGTCTATGTCAAGCTCGCCCCCGGTGGTCAGCTGGGCGCAGGCGGCGCGCTGGTTCAGGCGGTGCAGGGCGGCACAATTCAGGCTGCACAGCATTCGCTGTCCAACTTTGCGCCATTCGCATCCACAGTTGACCTGATCAACATGCCTTACCTGTGTGGCTCCAATCAGCGCTTCACCAACCTCGTGACATCCGACTTCTGGAAGTCCTCGGTTGAGCCGAAGGTTGAAGAAAACGGCTTTAAAGCTCTTTTCTACATCAACATCGATCCACGTGTTGTTGCAGTCCGTAAGGGTGGCGCTGGCGCCGTTCTCACACCGGGCGATCTGGATGGCGTCAAGTTCCGCGTTCCAGGCTCCAAGATGCTGCAGCAGTACTACCGCATGGTTGGTGCAAACCCGACGCCAGTGGCATGGGGCGAAACGCCCTCTGCGATCAAGCAGGGTGTTGCTGACGCGCTGGATCCATCCGTGGGCGCGCTGTACGTCTTTGGCTTCAAGGACATCCTGAGCCACGTGACATTTACGCAGGCGGTTCCGGACAGCCAAGTTTACTCGTGTAACCTCGAGTGGTTCAACTCGATGCCGGCCGACGTTCAGGAAGGCATCATGTGGGGCGCAGAAATGACAGCGCACCAGAACCTCGCCAAGGTGCCTTCGGCGCGTTCCTATGCCATGGCTGAGCTGGCCAAGGCCGGTGTTGAATTCCATAGCCTGAGCGAAGATCAGCTGGGTGAGTGGAAAGAAGCGGGTGGCTACCAGCGTTCCGAATGGGACGAGTTCAAGAAAGAGCTGGCTGGTTCCATGGACAACTTCGCCAAGATGGAAGAAGCCGCCGGTACGCAGGGCAAGTACTACGTGCACGACGCCTAATTACATCCACCGGGCGCCGAATGCCGGCGCCCGGTTTTTCCCCCGAAAAATTAAAGCGTTACAGGCTGGCCAATGTATGTCGGCAGTTTCGCTTTGTCCGAAACCGGAGCGATCTGATGAATTTCTTGCGCACATTGGACAAGAACGCCGAGCGCTGGCTGTTGTTGGTCTTCTACGTCATGCTGGTTATCACGATGGCGATCGAAGTCTTGCGACGAGAGATATTTTCATACTCGTCCATCTGGGGCGAAGAGATCGTTCGGTATTCGTTCATCTATCTGGCCTGGATCGGAGCCGCAGCCGCCGTCAAGGAACGCGCACACATCCGGATCGACGTTCTGATGCATTACGTCGGGCCGCGCGTTAAGGCACTTCTCTACATTCTGGGCGATCTGGTGATGTTCGGCGTAGCCATCATCGCGCTCTACTGGTCGCTCGAAACGGTTCATGTGTCCGCGAAATTCGGGTCTGTCACCGACGGGCTTCGGGTTTCGAAGGTCTGGTTTCTGATGGCCGTGCCGGTTGGATTCGGCCTGATGATGATCCGGTTGGTTCAGTCGCTGATCCGCGATTTCAAATCTCTTCGTGACGGAACGCCCGTCTACGAAGGCGACACTTTGTTTGACTAAGGGCGGTACGCGACATGCTTTGGAATACAATGAACCAAACCGTCGAACTGGGCTGGGATTTCTATACACCCGTCATCCTGTTCGTCGTTCTGATCGCGCTGGCCGTACCTGTCTGGGCTGCCATCGGCACCTCTGCGATCCTCATGCTGGTGATGTCCGGTGACCTGCCACTCAGCCTTGTGGGTGAACGTCTCTTTACCGGGATTGATGCCTTTGCGCTCACCGCTGTCCCGCTCTTCATCCTGACAGGTGACGTGCTGGTGCGGACCGGGCTTAGCCGCAAGTTTCTGGATGTTGCCGAAGCCTTGACCCAGTTCGCCAAGGGCGGGTTTGGTTCCGCGACCGTTCTGGTGTGCGGCATGTTCGCTGCGATTTCCGGATCTGACGCGGCGGGCGCCGCTGCTGTCGGACGGATGACTATCGCGCGTCTGGTGGAGTCGGGCTATCCGCGGCCCTATGCCTGTGCGCTCGTCGCGGCGGGTGCCTGCACCGGGATCCTGATCCCGCCATCCATCGCCTATATCATCATCGGCCTTGTTCTGGGTATTTCCGCATCAACCCTGTTTTTGGCTGCGGTCATTCCCGGACTGGCCATTCTGCTGTCGATCCTCGCCACCAACGTCATCATGAACCGGCTTTATGGCTGGGAAGGCGGCGGCAACATCTCGATGAAAGAGTATTTTGCTAATCTTGCCAAAGCTCTGAAGTCGGGTTGGTACGCCTTTATCGTGCCGGGCATCATCTTCTACGGTATCTTCTCGGGACGGCTGACGCCGACCGAAGCAGGCGCGACTGCTGTCGTGGTGACCATCCTTATGGGCTTTATCCTGCGGACCCTGACCTTTGCCGACTTCCCGGCAATGCTGGTCAGCTCGGCCAAGGTGAATGGTGTTATCCTGCCGATCATCGCTTTTTCTGTGCCTCTGGCCGAAGCTTTGGCCATCATGGGTGTGCCGCAGGGTTTCGTGACATCCGTCACCTCGCTCACCAATGAGCCATGGTTGCTGATCCTGCTCATGATCGGAATCCTGATCGCGGCGGGTTGCGTCATGGAAACCACCCCGAATATCGTGATCCTTGCACCAATCCTGAAACCGCTTGCTGACAACATTGGCATGAATGAAATCCAGTTCTGCATCATGATGATCACCGCCCTGGGCGTCGGCTTCATCACACCTCCGCTGGGTCTGAACCTTTTCGTGGTGTCGGGGATCACCGGAGAAAGCATCCTGAAGATCGCAGCCCGCGCTGTGCCCTTCGTTCTGTGCATGTTCATCGTTGTTCTGCTGATCGCCTATGTCCCGGCGATCTCCACCACTCTTCTGCCTGATATCTACAAATAGAAAGACCAACACATGGCTCGTGAATATCTCAAGAAAGCTGCCCTGACCCCGAAGTCCGATGCTTCGTCAGTGCATGACACAGTCGTATCCATCCTCAATGACATCGAAGAGGGCGGGGATGCGAAGGCGATGGAATATGCCGCCAAGTTCGACCAGTACGAAGGCAACGTGCTGCTGACCGACGAAGAGATTCAGGCGGCAATTGCACTGGTGCCCGAAAAGCTAAAGCAGGACATCCAGTTCGCACATGACAACGTTCGCCGGTTTGCCGAGTTGCAGAAAAGCACCGTTGCCAATGTCGAAATGGAGATCCAGCCCGGTTTTGTCGCCGGTCAGAAAGCCATTCCCGTCGATGCAGCCGGCTGCTACGTGCCCGGCGGCCGCTACAGCCACATTGCCTCGGCCATCATGACGGTGACCACTGCGAAAGTTGCCGGCTGCAAGCACATCACCGCCTGTTCGCCTCCGCGCCCAGAGGTGGGCGTCGCCCCGGCGATCGTCTATGCGGCGCACATCTGCGGCGCCGACAAGATCATGGCAATGGGCGGAGTTCAGGGCGTTGCGTCCATGACGTTTGGCCTGTTCGGCTTGCCCAAGGCCAACATCCTTGTTGGACCGGGCAATCAGTTTGTGGCTGAAGCCAAACGCATCCTGTTCGGCCGTGTCGGTATCGACATGATTGCGGGCCCGACGGACAGTCTGATCCTCGCAGACTCGGGTGCCGATGCGCATATCGTGGCCACCGACCTCGTCAGTCAGGCAGAGCATGGTTACAACTCTCCGGTCTGGCTTGTGACGGATGACCGGGCTCTTGCGCAAGAGGTCATGACCCTTGTGCCTCAGCTTATCGATGATCTGCCCGAGCTGAACCGCGACAACGCGGCTGCTGCTTGGCGCGACTATGCCGAAGTGATCCTTTGCGCGGACCGCGAAGAAATGGCCGCAACTTCGGATGAATACGCGCCCGAGCATTTGACCGTTCAGGCCGAAGATCTGGATTGGTGGCTGGAGCATCTGACCTGCTATGGATCGTTGTTCCTTGGTGAGGAAACCACTGTTTCCTACGGCGACAAGGCGACCGGCACGAACCACGTTCTGCCCACATCGCGCGCTGCGAATTACACGGGCGGTCTTTCGGTACACAAGTACATGAAAATCGTCACATGGCAGCGCGCAACGCGTGAAGCCTCCAAAGACGTGGCGATTGCGACCGCGCGGATCAGCCGCCTTGAGGGGATGGAAGGTCATGCCCGGGCCGCGGATGTACGTCTGGCCAAATACTTCCCGGGTCAGAATTTCGATCTGACTGCTGAGGGCTGAAGACTGATGCGCGATCCTCGTGATCTGTTTGACCTGACCGGACGGGTGGCCTGCATCACCGGCGCCAGCTCGGGCCTTGGCCGACAAGCGGCCAAGGCTCTGGCCGCTGCGGGTGCGCAGGTTGTTGGCGTGGCACGCCGCGCAGATGCGTTGGACAGTCTGTGCGCCGAAATCGGTGACGCGTCCGCTTCGGTCGCGGCAGACATTGCGGATCGCGCGCAGATCGGTGCACTGGCTGAACAGATCAGCGTGCCTTTCGGGGCACCTGACATCATTGTGCATGCGGCTGGTTTGAACACCAGACAGGCGGCCGATGACGTGACGGATGACGGCTGGGATCAGACCCTGGCGATCAATCTGTCTGCGCCATTCTTCCTGTCGCAGGCGCTCGTGCCCGCGATGAAGGCCAAAGGATGGGGACGGATAGTGAACTTTGCCTCGCTGCAAACCACACGCGCTTTCCCCGGTGGTATAGCCTATGGTGCGACCAAGGCCGGGGTTGGCCAACTGACCCGCGCCATGGCCGAAGCATGGTCACCTTTCGGCATTACCGCCAACGCAATCGGTCCGGGCTTTTTCCCGACCGAACTGACCAAGGCCGTTTTCGATGATCCGGACCGGGCCGCGCGCAACGCGACGCAGACCTGCATTGGCCGCAATGGCCGCATGGAAGATATGGACGGACCACTGATGTTTCTGTGCTCGGATGCGTCGAGCTATGTCACGGGGCAGGTCCTAATGGTTGACGGGGGGTTCACCGCAAAATGAAGGCTCTTGTTTACGAAGGTGTGGAAACACTTGGATTTCGCGATGTTCCTGAGGCTGTGCCTGCCGCCGGAGAACATTTGATCCGTGTTGAGGCTGTCGGCATCTGCGGCTCGGATATGCACGCCTATCTGGGCCACGACGAACGGCGCCCTGCGCCTTTGATCCTCGGACACGAGGCCGCAGGCGTCATTGTGGGTGGGCCGCGTGATGGCGCGCGTGTGACAGTGAACCCCTTGGTGACCTGCGGGCGCTGCAAGGCTTGCACAACGGGCCGCGAAAACATCTGCGCAGAACGCCAGATCATTTCCATGCCGCCCCGCGAGGGTGCATTCGCGCAATACATCGTGATGGGCGACGCAAATCTGGTTGAGGTGCCGCAGGATGTATCCTTTGCAAAGGCATGTCTGGCGGAACCGCTGGCGGTCAGCTGGCATGCCGCGCGGCTGGCGTTAGAGGCTCTGCATAAAGACATGGAGCGCAAGGCGCTGGTGATTGGTGGCGGCGCCATCGGTTTGGCGGCTGCACTTGCACTTCGGGCCATGGGCGTTTCGGATGTCACAGTGGCCGAGCCGAATGATGCGCGGCGTGCCTATCTCGCAGGGCAGTGCGACCAGACGGTCGTCGCGCAGGCCGAAGGCAGCTATTCCGTTGTGATCGACGCGGTGGGCTATGCTGCTACGCGTGCATTGGCGTCGTCGCTTGCTGCTCCGGGCGGTGTGATCGCGCATGTCGGTCTGGGTGAAAACACCGGCGGTCTGGACGTAAGGCGGATGACCCTTCAGGAAATCACCTTTATCGGGACCTACACCTACACGGCGCAGGATTTTCGCGATACCGCTCAGGCCATATTTGACGGTCGGCTCGGCACGCTGGACTGGGCCGAAGAACGTCCGCTTAGCGAAGGGGCAGAGGCCTTTCGGAACCTGCGCGCAGGTACAGTCGCGGCGCCCAAAATTGTTCTGACACCTTGGCCTTGATCCGAACCCGAGACGCAACCGCAGGAAAAACAGATGTATAACAAGATCCTTGTTCCCATGGCGCTCGACCACGGTGTATCGCCGATGACATTGGGCATTGCCAAGGCGCTGTGCGCCAAGGGTGGTGAAATTGTTGCCCTGCACGTGCACGAAGCGCCGCAGGGCTCGGTGATGGCCTATCTCGACGAAGAGATCATCAACGAAGGCTACGCCCGCGCCCGCAAACAGCTTGAGGAAAAGCTGAGTGATGTTGACGGCGTGAAGGCGGAAATCGTCAAGGGACACACCTATCGAACCATCATTGACTATGCAGCGGCCGAAGGCGTCGATTGTATTGTCATGGGATCCCACAAACCCGGGCTTAGCGACTACTTGCTGGGCTCTACGGCCGCCCGAGTCGTGCGGCATGCGCCCTGTGCGGTACATGTGCACCGCCCCGGCTGACCCCATTCCAGAATATAGAAAACGCGCAATTCGCGCCCTAACCTGAAAGGCCCATAAGTCCATGAGCATCGACAAGAAGATCACTGATGATCTTGTCGCCAACGATATCTCTTTTGTAACCACGGTGCCCTGCAAGCAGCTTGCTGGCGTCATCGAAGAGATCGACCAGCGCGAAGAGATATTTCACATCCCCTCCAACAAGGAAGACGAAGGCATGGGCCTTTGCGCTGGTGCGTGGATGGGTGGTAAACGCCCGGCCATCATCATGCAAAACACAGCCATTGGTGTCACCATCAATACCTTGGCGACCCTGATCCAGTACTACCGGATGCCGCTGCCGATGCTGATCTCGTATCGCGGCGAGTTGCGCGAACCTGTGGCTTGTCAGGTCGAAATGGCCGTGCACACCAAGGCGCTGCTGGCACAGATGAACATTCCGACCTACCACTTCCACAACCAGTCTGACGTGGAAGAACTGGACATGATCCTCAAGTACACCTTCATGTGCAACAAGCCGGTCGCAATCCTGACCGACGCCAACTTCTGGGGAGGCTACGGAGACCAATGATCCGTTCTGAAATTCTCAAGGAAATCGCCCCGATCCTGCGCGACCAGCTGGTTGTCTGCAACATCGGCATTCCCAGCCAGGAACTGCACGCAATCGACGATCAGCCGACCAACTTTTACATGTTGGGCACAATGGGCCTGTCGTCTTCGATTGGTCTGGGGCTTGCTTTGGCACAGCCCAAAACCGTGATCTCGATCGACGGTGACGGCTCTGTTCTGACCAACCTTGGCACATTGCCAACGATTGGGAACAACATGCCTTCGAACTTCATTTTGATGATCGTCGACAACGGGTCCTATGGCTCTACCGGTGACCAGCCAACCTATACCGGACGCAAGACCGATCTGGCAGGCATGGCGCGCGCGGCAGGTTGCGACAACGTCGTCGAAGTGCAGGACGTGGACACGGGCAAAGCCCTGCAGGAAGCAATCGACGCACAGGTCGGCACCGTGATGATTGTCAAATGTGACAGCGGCAACGCGAAAATGCCTGTTATCACAATGGACCCTGTCGTGATCCGCGATCGCTTTATGAAGGCTGTCGAAGCCTGATGACAGCAGGGGCCATTCATAGCGCCGAGGACGCCCGGCGCATTGCGCGCCGGCGTTTACCTTGGATGGTCTTTGACTACATTGATGGTGCCGCTGGCACTGAAACAGGGGCGGCGCGCAATCGTGCCGCCCTTGATGCGCTGACTTTGCGGCCCCGGGTGTTGCAGGACGTCAGCCAGCGTTCGATGGCTTCGTCGGTTTTCGGGCAGGCCACGGAACGGCCCTTTGGTATCGCGCCAATGGGGATGTGCAATCTGTCCGGCCCCGGCGCTGATCTTATGCTGGCGCGTCTGGCGGCGCGCTACAAGATCCCCCATGGAGTCTCGACCGTTGCATCGACCCCGTTGGAGCAGATCATCGAAACGGCTCAGGGTCACGCCTGGTTTCAGTTGTACTTTAGCGGCGACGGAGCAGGCACTTTCAAGTTGGTTGAGCGGGCAAAATCCGCTGGATATCAAACACTTGTTCTGACGGTCGATGTCCCCGAAGTGGGGCGCCGTCCGCGCGAGTTGCGGCACGGTTTCAAGATGCCCTTCAAGATCGGTCCCCGTCAGTTCGTTGATTTTGCGCTGCACCCCCGATGGTCCATCGGGAGCCTCTTGGCAGGCAAACCGCAGATGGCAAACTTTTTGATGGACGGGTATGAATTTGACCGAACCGAAAGCCGTGCCAAGGCGGACTGGAGCACTTTGGCCCGTCTTCGTGATGCGTGGCCCGGCAATCTGGTCGTCAAGGGTGTGCTGGATTCAGAAGACGCGCTGCGCCTGAAACAAGAGGGCGTGGACGCCATTCAGGTGTCCAGTCACGGCGCGCGGCAGCTGGAAAGTGCCCCGGCGCCGATCGCCTGTTTGGCTGCCATCCGCGAAGCCGTTGGCCCGGACTATCCACTGTTTTTCGACAGCGGGTTGCGTTCGGGCGAAGACGCGCTCAAGGCCTTGGTGCATGGGGCGGATTTTGTGTTTTTTGGCCGCATTCTGCAGTTCGCAATCGCCGCTGCCGGTGAGGCCGGGTTGGAACGGTTGTGGGATGTTCTCAGCGATGAGATGTCGATCGCAATGGCGCAAACCGGGATGCGCGACCTGTCCGGGCTGCGTGGCGCTTAACCTGCTGAAATAAAAATAAAAAGCCCGACCTCCAAGGGAAGGTCGGGCTTTATTTTTTCGTGCCTACAGGCAACCCAAAGCGTTAGCCAATCTCGGCCAAACGCGCGAGCGCGTCCTTGATCTGGCGCTCTTCTTCCTCGCGTGCGGCAAGGTTGGCCTTGGCTTCCTCGACCACTTCTTCGGGCGCAGAGGCTGCAAACTTGGGGTTGTTCAAACGCCCGCGCAATCCGCCCAATTCCTTGGCCAGCTTGCCCAGCGTCTTTTCCAAACGCGCCTTTTCCTCGGCGACATCGATGATGTCTGCCAAAGGCATTCCAAAGGTTGCTCCGCCCGCGGGAACGGTCACGCAGCCTTTGGGGAAATCCGTGACTTCCTCAAGGCTTTCAATCCGGGCCAGCCGCTTGATCAGTGTCTCTCCGCGTGCCCACATACCGCGGTCACGATCGCCAAAACCTGTGGCCAACAACGGCACATATAGTCCGGCGGGGACGTGCATCTGCGCACGGGCCGAGCGAACGCCTTCGATCACGCCAATAACCCAGTCGATCTCGGCAGCTGCTTCTTCGTCGACCAAATCGGCGGCGGAATAAGCTGGCCAATCGCCGTGCACCAGCATTTTGGGCCGCTGTGCCAATGCGCCCCACAGCTCTTCGGTGATGAAGGGCATGAAGGGGTGCAGCATCAACAGACATTGATCGATGACCCAGGCCATGGTCTGGCGGGTTTCATCGGCCAAGGCCTTGTCTTCGCTGCTGAAAAGCGGCTTGGAGAATTCTACGTACCAGTCACAGACCTTGCCCCAGACAAAGGCATAGAGCGCGCTGGCCGCGTCGTTAAAGCGATATTCTTCCAGCGCCTTGTCCACGCTTTCGCGAACTTTTGCGGTCTCTCCAATGATCCAGCGGTTCAGCGTCGCCTCTGGCGTTGGCAGGCTGCCGTCCGAGCCAATGGCATCGTTCATTTCGGCAAACCGGCAGGCGTTCCACAGTTTGGTGCCAAAGTTCCGATAGCCTGCGATGCGATCTTTGGACAGTTTCAGAACGCCCCCGATCGAAGCCATGGACGCATTGGTAAAACGCAGTGCGTCGGCGCCGTATTCCTCAACGATTTCAAGCGGGTCGATGACGTTGCCGGTGGTCTTGGACATCTTCTTGCCCTTCTCGTCGCGGACGAGCTGGTGCAGGTAGACGGTGTGGAAGGGGATCTTGTCGTTCACCGCCGTCGACATCATGATCATCCGGGCGACCCAGAAGAACAGAATGTCAAAGCCGGTGATCAGCACATCACCGGGGTAGAAGCGTTTGAGTTCCTCGGTGTCCTCGGGCCAGCCCAGCGTGCCAAAGGGCCAGAGGCCGGAAGAAAACCATGTGTCGAGCACGTCGGGGTCCCGGGTCAGTTTGACCCCGGCACCCGCCTTTGCCTGTGCTTCTTCCTCGGACGGCGCACAGTATTCATTCCCCGCTTCGTCAAACCAAACCGGGATCTGGTGCCCCCACCAAAGCTGGCGCGAGATGCACCATGGCTCGATGTTTTCCAGCCAGTGGTAATAGGTTTTTTCGCCGCTCTCGGGCATGATCTTGATCTCGCCCGAACGCACAACATCCAGCGCGGGTCCGACAACCTTTTCGGCGTCGACGAACCATTGGTCCGTCAGCATTGGTTCGATCACGACCTTCGAGCGGTCGCCAAAGGGCTGCATGATCGGTTTGGCCTCGACCAGCGCGACCTCGGTCACGGGCGGCTCTTCTTCGCCTTTTTTCAGCTTGGGCTTGGGGCCAAGGCGCGGGTCGTCCGAGGTGGTCATGACTGCCAGACCGTCCTCGGTGATCTCGCGCACCACGGCTTCGCGTGCTTCGAACCGGTCCAGACGGCGCAGGTGATCAGGAACGAGGTTGATCGCGTCGGCTTCGGCCTCAGTCAATGTGCGTTCGCCGTTGGCCACGGCCATGGCAATCGCCGCCGCCTCCGCGTAGGGCGCGCCATCGGCACGCATCGCGCCGCGCGTGTCCATCAGGCGGTACATCGGAATGCCGCCGCGCTTGGCCACTTCGTAGTCGTTGAAGTCATGCGCGCCGGTGATCTTGACCGCGCCCGACCCAAAGTCCGGATCCGGGTAAGGATCGGTGATGATCGGGATCAGGCGCCGGTGCTCTTTGGGTCCAACCGGAATTTCACAGAGTTTTCCAACGATTGGCGCGTAGCGCTCATCGTCCACATGCACGGCAACCGCACCGTCGCCCAGCATGGTTTCGGGGCGCGTCGTCGCGATTGAAATGTAGTCGCGCTCTTCTTGCAGCACGACATTTCCATCCTCGTCCTTCTCGACGTAGGTGTATGTCACACCGCCCGCGAGCGGGTACTTGAAGTGCCACATGTGGCCGGCCACTTCGATGTTCTCGACCTCCAGATCGGAAATCGCGGTTTCGAAATGGGGGTCCCAGTTGACCAGCCGCTTGCCGCGATAGATCAGGCCCTTTTCGTACATGTCGACGAAAACCTTGATCACCGCATCGTGGAAGTTGGGCGAATTTTCGTGCCCGGTCCGGGGATCACCGGGCGCGCCAGCCATGGTAAAGGCGTTGCGGTCCCAATCGCATGAGCAACCCAGCCGTTGCAGCTGATTGATGATGGTGCCGCCGTATTCGCCCTTCCATTCCCAGACTTTTTCAAGGAATTTTTCGCGGCCCAGATCGCGGCGACCGGGCTGGCCGGTGTTGGCCAGCATCTTTTCCACCTGCAACTGGGTCGCGATGCCCGCATGGTCCTGTCCGGGCTGCCACAGGGTGTCAAACCCGCGCATCCGGTGCCAGCGGATCAAGATATCCTGCAAGGTGTTGTTAAAGGCATGGCCCACGTGCAGCGCACCCGTCACGTTGGGCGGCGGGATCATGATGGTAAAGCTTTCGTCACGCGATTTATTGGCCCCTGCACGGAAGGCACCGACATCCAGCCAAGCCTTTGTCAGCTTGGGTTCCGCCGTTTTTGCGTCAAAGCTTTTGTCCAGTGCCATGGCCATCAATCCCGTGTGTTTCTTGGCCGCTTGAGATAGCGGCAGAGGCCGAGAATGGAAAGGGTTCATTGCTTGGAAACATGGGCGCGATTGGTGGTTGTCAAACGCGCGATAAAAAAACGGCGACACTCTGGGAGGAGAGTGTCGCCGTTCGAAGTTACAGGCACCCCAGGGAGGAGGAGAGGGGCCCTGATCTGAATTCCTGCGGCGACGCTAGGGAGGAGGAGAAGCGCCGCCGCTGATGTGTCGGGCCCAGGGAGGAGGAGAGGGCCTTTCACGTTGGAGCCGAAGCTCCGAATTTGAGAGGTGGCTAAGGGAGGAGCGCCACCTCTTGTTTCGAACCGGTCAGGGAGGAGGAGAGACCGATCCGAAAAATCTTAGAGTTCGTACGCAGCCTGATAGGCGATGCGGCGGATCTCGGTGCGGTTCAGGCCCAGATCAGCCAGTTCGCGGTTGCTGAGTGCCGACAGCTCACCAAAGGTTTGTTTGTAGACACGGCGACGTGCGAGGCGGGCGCGCAGATCCATGCGCCACTCTTCAAAGCGGGCAGCCAGTGCGGATTGCAGCGATACATTTGCGTTGCTTGTGTAAGCCATTGTTCTCTACCTCGTTGAGGTTTTGCGTTTCGTTGAGACAAAGATGGGGTAAATGCTGCAGCTGCACAATGGTTAGCTGGGTAATGCTGCTATGCAGAAAATGCATGGCGCAGAAGCTTGATTTAGAAGCATTTTGCACAATTGAACGCCTTTCTCGTTATCTGCTCTTGCCCCCCCGGCCTAGTCACGCCACGTAAAGCGGCAGGTTGATGGGAGATCACGCATGTCAGACAAAACAGCAGCTGTAAAAGAGGCTTTGTCCCGATTGGTCTTGCCAGACGGCGGAGACCTCATTTCCCGTGATATGATTCGAGCGTTGACCATCGAAGGCGACTCGGTCCGGTTTGTCATCGAAGCGCCCAGCCCCGAAATCGCAGGTCAGATGGAACCGTTGCGTCGCGCTGCAGAAGCGGCAGTGGGACAGGTTCCCGGCGTTGCAGCAGTTTCGGCCGTCTTGACAGCGCATGGCCCCGCAGCCGCGCCGCCCAAGTTAAAATTCGGCGGCCATGCCAAACCTCAGGAGGGCGTGATGAAGCCCGCGGGGGTCAAAACAATTCTGGCCGTTGGCTCTGGCAAGGGTGGGGTTGGCAAATCGACTGTGTCCAGCAATCTTGCTGTGGCTTTGGCCCGGGCGGGTAAATCCGTCGGATTGCTGGATGCAGATATTCATGGACCCAGCCAGCCGCGAATGTTCGGACTGACCGACAAGCCTGCCAGTCCTGACGGCAAGACGATCATTCCTCTCAAGGCCCATGGCGTCACGGTCATGTCCATCGGATCAATGCTGGCCGAAGACAAAGCTGTTGTATGGCGGGGGCCCATGCTGATGGGCGCTTTGCAGCAGATGTTGATGCAGGTGGATTGGGGCAATCTGGACGTGCTTGTAGTGGATCTGCCGCCGGGCACGGGCGATGTTCAGCTCTCGCTGTGTCAAAAGAGCGAGGTGGCTGGTGCGATTGTCGTATCGACACCGCAAGACGTTGCATTGCTCGATGCGCGCAAGGCGCTGGATGCCTTTGCGACGCTTGAAACCCGCGTATTGGGTCTGATTGAGAACATGGCTGTATTCACATGTCCGCATTGCGGTGAGGACAGTCATATTTTTGGTCACGGCGGTGTGGCCGCAGAGGCCGCCAAATTGGGTGTGCCGTTGCTTGCGCAGTTGCCGATTGATCTGGACACCCGTTTGGGTGGTGATGGCGGTCAGCCGATTGCCCTCGGAGATAGCCCAATGGCTGAGGCCTATGCGCAATTGGCAGATCGTCTGATCAAGGGCGGAATCGTTTGATGCGATGCGCTCCGGTGGAGCAGACCAAATTCCGCGTCGTTTTGGGGAAAAATGGTGGCGTGGGGGAGACTTGAACTCCCGACCTAACGATTATGAGTCGTTCGCTCTAACCAACTGAGCTACCGCGCCACTCTGTGGAGCCGGTGGGTAAGGCACCGGCCCGGCATCGTCAAGCGGAAATTCGGGCCAAAACCCCGTGTATTTCTCTGCATGTGGCGTCCGGTAAACCAAGCCTGCGTTTTGGGAAAACTTGTTCCGCCTTTTGGGCAGGCAACTTGCGTTTCTACGCAGGATTTGACGGGGGATTTCAACACTTAGCGATGTGCTGGACCGTTATATGGCAGTCGAAGGCTTGTGGGCGACAAAATTGTAGACTGAAGCGCAGGCCCGGCCAATTGAACTGCAAAATTTCAGGTATTATCGCAAATCGTCGCTTCTCATGCAGGTATTTACGCAAATTTGGCGCAAATCGCCAGGAGGGTTTTGCAAAATTGGGCGCATTGTTCGCAAAACGGAAACAGTGCTCCGCGTTTTGGCGTGTCCCTATTTCACGATCTTTTCGTCTTTGACGAACATGTTTGCCCAAGCCCGGTCGACCAGTTCTGGCGTCATCTTGTAGGGAAGACCCTCAAAATCGCACACCGCAATCATTTGGTCGATCAAGAACACAGGCTGATAGTTTGCGTAGATGTTCTTGATGGTTGGGTACTTGTTCTTGAGCAAGTGAACCAAACCGGATTCGTCCAGTTGCATTTTCTTCTTCCTGGCAACCAGCGCAAAGATCTTGAGGAAGTCTTCTTGGCTTGGACCGTCGATTTTGATCTTGAAAAAGATCCGGCGTAGGGCCGCTTGGTCAAAAATCTCGTTCGGGTGAAAGTTTGTTGAAAAGATAACGAGCGTATCGAAGGGGACTTCGAATTTTTCACCGGACTGGAGGGACAGAATATCCTTGGATTCTTCCAGTGGAACAATCCAGCGGTTGACCAGTTTTTGCGGCGGTTCTGCCTGACGGCCAAGGTCGTCGACGATAAAAATCCCGCCCGTGGATTTCAGCTGAAGCGGGGCTTGATAGGTTCGGGCCGTCGGGTTGTAAACCAGATCCAGCATATCAAGGCTGAGTTCACCGCCTGTGATAACGGTTGGACGCTGGCACAGGACATAACGGCTGTCAAAGCGCGCCGTGCGCCGAAGCTGTGTGGGGTTGTGATCGTCTTCTTCGGCCGAGCTGTGAACGATTGGGTCATAAACCGTGATGACCTGTCCCGAATACTCGATGGCGCGTGGGACAAAGATCTTGTCGCCCATCGCGTCGCGAATGCCGTTGGAAATTGATGACTTACCGTTTCCGGGTGGGCCATACATCAGGATCGATCGGCCAGAGCCGACTGCTGGGCCAAGGTTGCCGATCAGGCTGTCCGGCAGGATCAGGTGGCCCATTGCGTTGGTCAGCTGGTCGCGGGTGATCTGAATGTTGCGGATCGACTGGCGCTTGACCTGTTCGCGGTAGGAGTCCAGCGGAACCGGCATGTGGCCAAAATATTCGGACTGGGCCAAAGCATCCAGAGCGCGGGCCTTGCCTGCATCTGTCAACTGGTAGGGCATTTCAGAGCTGACTTCGCCCGCTGCCCCCAAGGTGCCCATTGCTTCCAACAAACCCTGCGAACGGGCCATGTCGACCAGTTCCTGCGTAATGGGCATGGGCAGCGCGATCGCCTTGGCAAGATGTGTGATCTTGTTGGTGTTCTTGCGGAACATCGTTTTGAGAACAATGTCGCGCATCATGACCGGGGAAAGCCCCACGTCTTCCATGGTCTTTGGCGAAGGGGGCGCCATGACGGCGCTGGTTTGCATGTTCATCCTGCTCTGCCTGATTGCTGGATCGTTTCAAGCAGAATGAACTTGTTTTGTGGCGCTTTGTTGGCCACAGCGGGAAAGCTTCGGGGCAGGGGGGTGTTGCTGCGTTATCTTCCGAAAAAGATACCCATAATCAGATAGATGGCCAACGTGCCACCCAGCGCTAATCCCATTGGAAAACGCTTGCCGCTCTGCCAGCTGTGCCAATCTGGTGCCAACCTGCGCAGTGGCGACAGTTTTCCGATGCGATGGGTCACAAAGGCCGCCAGCAAATTTGCCGCGAAGAGTGCGAGCAGGAACCGCAAGTCCCCCACATGAATGAAGGGAGCCGCTGCGGCGGCGAACTTGGCATCGCCTGCGCCCATCGCGCCGCCTGCATTCAGCGCAATCCCCGCCACCAGCACCACAACGAGATGCATGTATCGCCACATGTATGCGTCGAGGGGCAGGGCGATCAATCCAACCAGTGCAAACACCAGAAAAAGAACCACAACCGTGTAGTTGTAGATCTTCAATCCGCGCATGTCGGTAAAACAGACGTAAAAACAGATGGGTAGGACGAACGGCGCAAACCAGAGCGCCGCGCTTGATGATATCAGCACACCGCGCCTCAGTTCGTGCGGGTTACGGTGGATTCCAGCGCCGAGAGGCTGCGAGCCGCGGCCTCAAAGTGCTGAGGATGCGTTTCGATTGCGTCCCGCAACAGGCCCTTGCCGATTTCGATGTCGCCGCGTTTGATCGCCGCCAGTCCAAGTGAGTGCAACAGTTCCGCGCGCTCGATCTGGCTCATTGGGATCACGGGCATAGTGTAGTTGCCCTGTGCACCACGTGCGAGGATCAGATTGTTCTTGGCCGTGAACAGGTTCCGGTCGTGGCGAATAGCGTCGTGGAACATGCGCTCCGCGCCTGCATAGTCGCCTCGGGTCAGTTTGGAGTAGCCCCAGTTGTTCAGAACCGAAGCAGGCTGCGTGGTCAGGCCGGCGGCTGTTTCATAGAAAGCGTCGGCTTTCTTCCAGTCCTTGTTTCCGTCTGCGATCATCGCTTCGAGGCGGTACCGCTTGTAGGTTTCATGGGTCGGCGGGATGGCATTCAGCACTTTTTCGGCGGCTTCCCAATCGTTTGATCGGATCAGGGCGTCTGCCAGCTGGACGCGATCTTCGTTTCCGCTGTCCTTATGTTCCACCACTTTTGCCCAGGCACGCTTGGCTTCATCGTGGCGCTTGGCGCGCACGAGCGAAAGCGACAGCCCACGCATCAGATCGATGCGGTCAGGGTCTTCTTGCGTTGCGCGCTGAAAGTAATTGACGGCTTCGTTGGGGTCTCCAACGGTCAGCATCACTTCGTTCAGGTTGGTTTCATCAACAACATTGACCCCGGCGAATTCGCGATCGACTGCTTCTTTGTCGATACCTTTTTCGCACGCGGAAAGAATGAACGCCCCTGCAATGCAGAGGGATAGTGTGATGGGGTGGCGCATGTTTCTGCGTCCTTTTACTGCTCTGCCTCTATCCTGATGTCGGCCGGATGAGGAATGACCCCCGTCCACGACGCACCAGTTTGTATTCTTGCTCTAGTTCAACACCATACAAGGAATTTTCTTGTTTTGCGAGCGCCAAGCGCAAATTGTCCCGAATTGAGTCACTTTGGCCATCATCCAGTGCATAAGCGCGCCGGAACATTTCGGCCGCTTCCGCGGTTTTGCCGCGTTCAATCAGCACAACACCCAGATTGTTCCAACCTTCGGGCCAATCCGGTTCTTCTTTTACGGACCGACGCAGCAGTTTTTCGGATTGGTTCAGGCGACCCAAGGCAAGGTTTGCCGACCCCAATGCGACCAGCACCTCGGCTGTCAGCCCGCGTTTGCCTGCCGCGCGGGTGAATGCTTCGAGAGCCAGCTCGTGTTGACCGGCTTCCATCAGGCGATGACCCACTTCCAGACCATCAACTGCTTCTCCGCGTGGATCCAGACCAGGGGCATAAACGGCGTCTTTCTTGACGCCGCCGCCGAACAGTCCGCCACCAAGAGGGCGATCACCAAAAGCCGAAGGGCCGCCCGAAGAACAGGCGGCCATTAGCAATGTGATTGTCATGCATCCCACGAGGGACAAGCGCATGGTCAGTTTCCGATATTGCCCATTTCCGTGATGCCCACCGCGGAAGGTCCGACCAAGATGATCAGCAGCGGCGGCACTGTCAGCATCATAGTCGTAAGCGTCATCTTTGTCGGCAACTGGTTTGCTTTTTCTTCTGCACGCATGACTCTTTTGTCACGCATTTCAGAGGCATAGACCCGCAAAGCGTCGGAAATTGATGTACCAAAGGTTTGTGCCTGGTTCAAAACCGTCACAAAGGACGACACATCCTGCACGCCGCAACGTTCCGACATGTCTTGCAGAACCTGCGTTTTGTCCTTACCGGCTTTCATTTCGTGGCTGATGATTTCAAATTCATCGGCCAGTGCCGGGTAGGACGCCTGAAGTTCCTTGGAAACGCGGACGATGGACTGATCCATGGACTGACCGGCTTCGACGCACACCAGCATCATGTCGAGCGCGTCAGGGAAACCGGACTGGATCTCTTCTTTGCGTTTTTCGACGCGCTTGTTGATCCAGTATTTTGGCGCCATGTAGCCTGCGGCACCAGGGCCGAGGATATACATCAGTTTTTGCTGCATGGTCGCTGTGGCGCCATCGACAAAAATGAAGAAATACAGAACGCCAACGCCCAGCAGGCCAAGACCCAGCGCAAATTGCGCGAAGTAATAGAGCTGTACCGCATCCTTGGTCCGATAACCCGCCTGCAGCAGCTTCATCCGGATCGATGAAAGTTCTTTTTCATCCTGCGGTTCAAGGAACTGGGCGTATTTGTTCAGCTTTTCGTTCTTGCGCTTGTCACGCAAAACGGCGCGCGTTTCGGCGTCCAGCCGCTGTTGACCCGTTTTCTTTAGTTTGTCCAACGGGTCAGGCTTGGAGGTCAGCATCATTGGAATAGTCGCAATGATGAGAAGTGCGGCGAGACCGGCGACGACGATAAGTGGACCCGCGGGGCCCAGCATATCGATGATCATGGTGTTAAGACTGTCAAACATTGGAAAGGTCCTTACACCTTGATGTTAACCAGAGCGCGCATCACAAAGATGTTCAGCGTCAGCATGATACCCACGATAAAGCAGGCCGGAATAAACCACGGGTGATCCAGCACCTCGTCGTAGTAGTCGGGCTTGGCCACCTGAATGAAAATCAGTGCGCCGACCGGGAAGCCGGACAGGAATTTACCGGACCACTGTGCTTCGGCTGTGATCGCCTTGACACGGCGGAACAGGCGGAAGCGGGCACGGATCACCTTGGCCAGACCTTCGAGGATCTCGGCAAGGTTACCACCAGCCTGCTGCTGAATGGCCACGGCAACGGCAAGGAAGCGCAAATCCTGCATATCGAGGCGCTCGGCCATGTGCTTTAGCGCTTCACCGACGTCACGACCGTAGGTCGATTCATCTGCGATGATGCCGAATTCGGTGGCCAGAGGGTCCTGAATTTCCTTGGAAACGATCGAGATCGCCGAACTGAAGGGGTGTCCGACCCGCAGCGAACGAACCATCAGTTCAACCGCGTCAGGCAGCTGTTCTTCGACCATGCTCAGACGTTTCTTGGCCTTGTGGTTCACCCACATATACACACCGCCAACGCCCATCATGGTTCCCATGAGCAACCGAACAGGAAGGCTTGCCTCGGTTCCGATGGAAAGCCCAAAGAAGGAAAAGACGCTGACGGCCCCCATCAGCATGATCAACTGTTGAGGTGTAAAGGCGATCGCGGCCTTTTGGGCTTTGTCTGCCAGCACGGAATACAGCGGAAGAGACCGCGATTTCATGTGCTGGTCCATCTCCTTGCGGAGCTTGGCGAGAACCTCTTCGCGATGAGAGCCCTTGTCGAGCATCTCAAGGCGGCGATTTACCTTGTTGTTCAGGCTGATCGATTTGCCAAAGGCGACCAGATAGACCCCTTCGACCAGGATCAGGACGCCGATGAAGATCATACCGTAAATGATCGGTGTTGCGGTCACTGGACTTACTCCGGTCTGAAGGGTTCGTAGATTGATGGCGGAATGTCATAGCCCCACATCCGGAACCGTTCCGAAAAGTGGCTGCGCACACCGGTGGCAGTGAAGTGGCCGATGATCTTGTTGTCTGGCGTCAGGCCGACACGCTGAAAGCGGAAGATTTCCTGCATGGAAATCACTTCGCCTTCCATCCCTGTGATCTCGGTGATCGAGGTCATCCGGCGCGAGCCGTCCTGCAGACGCGAAGCCTGAACGATCAGGTTCACAGCCGAAGAAATCTGGGACCGCATCGCTTTGAGTGGCATTTCGATGCCAGCCATCGCGATCATGTTTTCCAAACGGCTCACGCCGTCGCGGGCGCTGTTGGCGTGGATCGTGGTCATCGATCCGTCGTGACCGGTGTTCATGGCCTGCAACATATCGATGACTTCTTCGCCACGCGTTTCGCCGACGATGATCCGGTCCGGACGCATACGAAGGGCGTTTTTCAAACAGTCGCGTGGAGTAACGGCACCTTTGCCTTCCACGTTGGGCGGACGGCTTTCCATTCGGCCCACGTGGGTCTGCTGCAACTGAAGTTCCGCGGTATCCTCAATTGTCAGGATACGTTCTGCGTCGTCGATAAAGGACGAAAGCGCGTTGAGCGTAGTTGTTTTACCTGAGCCTGTACCGCCAGAAACGATCACATTCAGACGTGTCGCAACGGCGGCTTGCAGGTAGACGGCCATTTCTTCGGTGAAGGCACCGAACTTGACCAGATCCTCGATGCCCAGCTTGTCCTTTTTGAACTTACGAATGGAAACAAGGCTGCCATCGATGGCAACGGGTGGGACCATCGCGTTGAAACGCGAGCCGTCTTGCAAACGGGCGTCAACATAAGGGTTGGATTCATCGACGCGGCGGCCAACGGCCGAAACGATCTTGTCGATGATCCGCATCAGGTGCTTTTCATCTTTGAAGGTCACGTCCGAAACAGACAGCTTACCATTCTGTTCGATAAAGATCTGATGCGGTCCATTAACCAGAATATCAGAAATCGTTTCGTCCTTGAGCAAGGTCTCAAGCGGACCGAGCCCTTTGACTTCATCGTAAAGTTCGGAATTCAGGACACGGCGTTCTTCACGGTTCAGAACAATGCCGCGTTCCTGCAGCGCTTCAGCGGCAACAGCATTGATTTCTTCGCGCAGTTCCGACTCTGAAGCCTGGTCGATCGCAGCTAGGTTCAGGTTTTCCAGGAGGGCGCGGTGCAGTTCGAGCTTGATCTCGCCCAGACGCTCCTTGCGCTTTTTCTCTTTGTCCGCGGGCGCGGACTTTGCGGCAACCTTGGGCGCGGGTTTGCGCATGGCTGGCTTTGGCTTGTTGACTGCTGCAGCCAAATCGCCCGCTGCGGCCGCCATTGCATTTGCCGGGGCTTTTGCCGGAGCTTGCGCCGCGGGCTGCGGTGCCGGCTTGGGTGCCGTTTCGGCAGGTTTCTTGTAACGCGAAAACATGGATTACCCCGTCTCAGGCCGCTTCTTCATCGGCGCCGCCGATGCTGTTCAGCGTTTCGGCCAATTTTACAATTTCTTTGCGAAGCGGATTCTTGGCTGCGTGGCTTGCCAAAGGCAGACCATGATCACAGGCCTGATCCACGATCTTACCCCCGTCTGGGAACTGGATGTCGATAGAGATTCCAAGGCTTTCGGCCATACGCTTGACGCGGCTCTTGCCCTGCAAGTCAGTGAATTTCGGTGCGCGGTTCAGAACGAAACGCAGCTTTTCGAAGGGTAGATCTTCGGCTTGCAACGCCCGCTTGAGGCGCAGTGTGTTTTGAGCCGAGCGCATGTCCAGCCCGATGACTGCAAAGTAGACCTGCGCTTCGTTCAATACGGTTTCGGTCCACTGCACCAGTGTTCCGGGCATATCAACGATCACGTAGTCAAAATGCTCGCGGGCAACGTCCAGCAGTTTTTCAACTTCGCCAGCGCCCAGCATATCCAATGGCAAAACGTCGGCTGGCGACGTCAAGACCTGCATCTTGTCTTCAAAACTGACCAAAGCCTGGGCGAAACTTTCACCATCCATCGAGTCGACGTCTGACAGCAGTTCCATGACGGCTTCGCGGCGCGGCAAATCCAGGTATGTCGCAACCGACCCAAACTGCAGGCCAAAGTCCATCAGGCAAACCCGTGGGTTCTTTTCTTTGTTGGCCGTCGCCAATTCGTAGGCCAGGTTCACGGCAATCGTGCTTGATCCAGCACCGCCGGCAAGTCCTTGAACTGCAATGAGAACACCATCGCCATCGCCGCGCAGGCGTACGGTTTCGGCAGCCTCGGGTGCCGCTACGGGCTCTGGCATCCGCAGTCGCTCAACTGCGGCGGCCAGTTCACCTTCGGGCAGAGGGTAGGGCACGAATTCGTCCGCGCCGGTACGCAGCAACTGGTGCAGCGCGGCGGGCGTGACATCTTCGGCAATCAAGATCACCTTGATGCCTTTTTCCTTGGCGCCCGTGATGATCGTTCCGAGCCGGGCAATTTCCGGCTCGTCCTGTGAATCGATCGCCATCGCGACAAACTCAAGCTGCGATGCTTCTGGCTGGTTCATGAAAGGAAGGGCTTCTTCAAAACCCAGATCCCCCCAATGCTCACCAAGGATAAGCTCCATATCCTCGATCAGCAGATCGAATTCCTGCACGTCCCTGCTGATTGTGCAGGCAACGATCGGTGCAAGATCGTCTTGCGTCGGTGCAGTGCTGGTCATTCGCCTTACGTCCTTTGCTCTTGCGGCACCGGACCGTGGTATGGCTTTGAAACAATTTACCCACCCGTGTCCGGACCACCCGCGCCCTTTTTTGCGGGCGCATTGATCCTCTGAAAGCGACTTTGAATGGGAAAGGCGGCAACATTTGGGCCAAAAAACCGAAATTGTACGGTTTTTCTAGACGGTCCGGGCGCAGGTTGCCGATCAGCGCCCGGGTCTTTTCACATTATTCTGTGGTGATGAAGTCGCTGCCCTTGATGCCGGTCAGAACCGTAGCGGGCTGTGCAGAGCGCACGTATTCGCGATAAATCACTTCTGCGTATTTGCCGTCCAACAGAGCAGGGTGCCCGGCCACAAGACCCGAAACTTCGGTCACTGTGCGACGATTGCGGCGTTCTTTGCCTTCGGTCACGATCAGAGGCTGCGTTTCTCCGAAAGAAACCAGCGCTTCGAGGCGTGAACGCTCAACACCCTGTGACACAAGGTAGTTTACGACCGCTTTCGCACGACGAAGACCAAGGGCCTTGTTGTAGCCGTTGCTGCCGACTTTGTCGGTGTGACCGTAGACGCGGAATGTGATTTCCGGGAACTGGCGGATAAAGTTGGCTTGCTCACGCAGTGTATCACGCGCGCCGGCATCCAGCGCCGCGCTGTTGAAGGCAAAGTTCACGGTTGTCATGACTTCGGACGCAAAGCGCTGAGCCATGTCATAGGTGAACTGCTTTTCGCCGTTCTGATACTGCGTGTTGTTCATTGTGGCGTGACCAAAGTCACCCCCGTCGACCAGCGCGCCCGCTTCGTGGAAAAACTGGTTGTTGATCGACGCAGAGTTTGAATTCGTGCAGCCCGCAAGCAGAACACCTGTACAGGCGATCGATGCCAACACGTTGATTTTATAGTGTTTCTGCTTCATGATCCTCAATCCATCACATAGCCGTAGGAGCCGTTGAAATCCTGCTTAGCCACTTCGCCAGCGGCACCCTTTTTAGGGGCGCGGCCGTCTTGTGCGACGCGGCCGAACAGGAACAGGTCTTTTTCGGTGGGCGGGCGGACCCGATCGGTTGGAAGCGCCAGTGCCTCACCCTTGGTTGGTGTAACCAGGTGCGGCGTGACGATGACAACCAGTTCAGATTGCTCGCGTGTGTATTCCGCGCTTCGGAACAGAGCGCCCAGAACCGGAATGTCGCCCAGCCATGGCACCTGACCATTCAGGTCACGGAAGTCATCCTGAAGAAGCCCGGCAATGGCAAAGCTTTCACCGTCCCGCATTTCCACGGTGGTTTGTGCTTCGCGGCGGCGGAAGGCCGGTACGGTGATCGTTTCGAATTCGAACGTATTGTCGAAATCAAGCGCCGATACCGCAGCTTCCAGCTCAAGATTGATCAGATCGCCATCAACCACGCGCGGGATGAAGTTCAATTCAACACCGAATGGTTTGTATTCGATGGAAATCGTTCCGCCCTGCTGTGCAACTGGGATCGGGAATTCGCCACCCGCGAGGAATTTCGCTTCCTGACCAGACAAGGACACCAGATTTGGCTCGGCGAGTGTTCGAACTACGCCTTTTTGTTCCAGTGCTTCAAGCAGAATGCCTACTTCGAGGCCGCCTGCATTAAAGCCAAACAAAACAGCACCTTGCGATGCGTTTGATCCAGACTGCGGGTTCAGTTTTCCGACAATCGTATCAACGTCGGCCAATGGGGCCGCGTTGCCTGTGCCGATTTCCAGACCGAGGTCGCCGCCCAGAACAGATCCGCCTGTGCCGACCGAGGCGCGCAGTGTTTTTGCGACGGACCGGGACATTTCTGCAAACCGAACCTTGAGCATGACCTGCTGAATGCCGCCGACGCTCATCAGGTTCGAAACGCGCTCTGGCGCGTAGCGTTCGGCAAGATCCAGAGCCCGCTGCATGCGCATCGTGCTGGATACTGTGCCGGAAAGAACGATGCCATCATTGGCTGTACGCACTTCAATCGCTTCGTCGGGAAGGATCTGGCGCAGCCGCTCTTTGAATTCGGTCACGTCTGCCGCGACACGCACATCCACGTTTGTAATGAGCTGCCCCGCAGCATCCAGGATGGTCAGCGTTGTTGTGCCGGGCGCTTTGCCCAGAACATAGATCGTGCGATCCGACAACGAAGAGATATCTGCGATCGCCGGGTTGGCGATGCTCAGCTCTGCGAAAGGTTTCTCGCTTTCCACCACGACCGCTCGGTTCATCGGCACACTGAGCACCGATTCCGTTCCTGTTCGAACCACGCGCAGAGTTTCTGCCTGTGCGTGATGTGCTGCAGGAACAGCAGCCATGGTCAGCCCAAGCAGGGCCGCCTTCAAAAATCTGTCAATTTTCATGTGACCTGCCTCTCGATCACGCCTCGTTGTACAGGTCTAGCGCCTGCATTTCGTCAAACCATGCGTCAACTTTGGTTTTTATGCAAGAATCAATGACTTCTGGATTGGGATTTATGTGGATAACCCGCAACAGAGGCTTTTACGTCACGGAAACACAAACAGGGCGCCCCGCGGGACGCCCTGCCGTATCTCTTTGCTTTTGTGTTAGTTCGTGCAGGGGATTGGAACTTCGATCCGCTCACCGCCTTTGTTGATGCGGGTGGTGCAGACTTCGAGTTTGCGTTCCACTTTCTGCTCCTGACGTTCAATTCCGAGCAGCGACCGCTGGTCCACTTCGATGACTTCGGCCACCGTATCGTCGTTGAAGGACATCAAAGACAGGGACAACCGTCCTGTGCTCTGCGCTTGGGCCAGACCGGCGACCTGCTGGGGCGTCGCTGCAACGGTGACGGTGCGGGCAATGGTTGCGTCCACGTTGTCGGCGTTGGCCATCTGGTCAATCGCAACGAGACGTACACCGGTTTCGATCAGCTTGGTCACATCACCTTCGGGCAGATTGGGATCGTTGCCCGGTATCCGGCCTGTCCAGTATACGTCAACCCGGTCGCCGGGGCGGAGGAAGCCCGAAACACCTGTGGCTACGTCAACTTTAATGGCAAAGGCGCGCTCACCGCGCTTAAGTCTGGATGTGATTCCGGCGTCGCCACCCGGCTCACTGACCTTTACATCGAGAAAGGCCTCGAATTTTTCCATCGGGCGAACAGCCACGCGCGGACGGTCACCGGCAACGAAGACAGGGTTCTCTTCACCAAAGTGGCCATCTGGCAAAATCTCTTTGGGCCATGGTGCCAGCTGCACATCTTCTTCCAGGATCTCTTCACCATAAGCGATTGCCCGTGTGGTTACGTAGATCGAAGTTGTATCGACGGCTTTGGTTGCCTTTTCGCGTTCCACGGCCAGCGCGTTTTCATAGGCGCCGATGTAGTTTTGCGCCATGTAGACTGCAAAACCGGCCAAGCCGAGCCCAGCAATCAAGACAAGTCCAAATACAAGTCGCATTAGTCACCTCTAGGTTCATGGTGCAAACCCGCGAAATGCGGGCGATTGTTCAGGGTTTATCGACGTATTGTGGCCAAAACGTGCCGTTTCCGCGGTGCTTCCAAGAATTAGGATTCTAACTGGAACGTGCGGAACCGGACCCTAAAAATAAAAAAAAGGCTGTTCCCTTCTGGGCCAGCCTTTCTCGCGTAGTCATGGGACCGTTTCTGTTAGATCAGAAATCGTTTTCCGCTGCGATCGCGCCACCGGCAGATGACATCAGTGCATTGGAGTTGTCTTCAATCACAAAGAACGAGATCGCGGACATTCCAACAACTGCGGCTGTGATAACAACCCAGTCAACTGTGACTGCACCTGACTGATCTTCGCGAAAAGCTTTCAAGAAGCGTAACATTTTCGAACCCTTTCCTGCTCTTGGTTGGGTGATCCCGAGCCAACAAAACGGCTCGGGACGAAAGCTTGCGCGAGAAAGACTTAGAAGTCGTTTTCTGCTGCCACTGCACCACCGGCTGCGGTGATCAGAGTGCTGGCGTTTGTCTCGATGGTCGAGTACGCGGCGATCGCCAGGCCAACAACAGCTGCGGTCAGGACGACCCAGTCAACAGTTACGGCGCCGTCTTCGTCTTTGCGGAATGTGTTCAGGAAGTTCATCATTGTATCTCTCCAGATAGCCCCAATTGGGGTATGTTTTGTATGCCCCAGCTTGGGGAATGCCGGCGCGCCGAGCGCGCCGACCCGTGCGGCGATTTCGCCGCGGAAAACTTAGAAGTCGTTTTCTGCTGCCACTGCGCCACCGGCTGCGGTGATCAGAGTGCTGGCGTTTGTCTCGATGGTCGAGTAAGCGGCGATCGCCAGGCCAACAACAGCTGCGGTCAGGACGACCCAGTCAACAGTTACGGCGCCGTCTTCGTCCTTGCGGAATGTGTTCAGGAAGTTCATCATGGTTTCTCTCCGTAGATAGGTTTTTGCTCACGTTCACCGCCTCGTCGTTGCCCCGGGTCCTCTCTCACAAGCCCGGCGTCGTTGCGGTATGGGGAGTTATAGACTTCGGTTTGAGGCAAGAGTGTGACACGAATGGTTTGATTTTGGCGTTTATGCAGGGCAAATGAATGAACTTCGCAAGTCACTGATTTAATTATTAAATAATTGAAAAAATTGGTTAATTTCTCGAAATAGACGGGTTTTCCGCGCCTATTTGTGGCGGTCTCGTTCATGATTTGGCAACGATACTGGTAATAAATCGCTGTTTGTGCGAAAATCGGAAAAAAACAACCCTAGGCAGTGATCGAGCAAACCCATGGGATTCATTAAAATTGTGATGGTTGCGTGCTGCGCAGCCTTGGCGAGTCCTGCAAGCGCCGAAGAACCGGCGCCTTTCAAGGATTTTTCAGCCAAAAGGATCAAGGTGCCCAAGAAGGGTGTCGGCAAACGCATCACCGTTCAGATCGCGCCGCGCGCAAATCCAGCGGTTGCCCCGCCGCCCAAAGCGGCGCCTGCGCCCCGAGCTGCAACAGCTGCCGCAGCCGCGCCCAAAAAGGGCGCGACGAATATCGGGACATACGCATGGTATTGGCAGACCGTCTCGCCTGATCTGGCCAGTTCGGGCCCGGGCCGTTTGTCTACGGCGCTCTCGGCGCTGAACAAGGGGCCACAGGGACAGTCGGTTGCCGCGCCGCGTTTGCAGTCTCTTCAGGACATCGCTGCCGCGCATGGGCGCGACATTCTTTTGGCGACAGTCGGAACACGCGTTTCCCCGGCACTGGCATTGGCCGTTATCTCTGTTGAATCGGCTGGTAAGAAATCAGCGGTCAGCGGCGCGGGTGCGCAGGGGCTGATGCAGCTCATGCCGGCAACCGCCGAACGCTTTGGCGTGAAAGACAGCTTTGACCCCGTTCAGAACATCAAAGGCGGGGTCGCCTTTCTTGATTTTCTCATGGAGAAATTCGAGGGCGATCCGGTTCTTGTTCTGGCTGGTTACAATGCTGGCGAAAATTCGATCCCCAAACACGGGGGCGTTCCGCCATTTGCTGAAACCCGCGATTATGTGCCCAAGGTTCTGGCCGCATTCCAGACTGCCAAGGGGCTTTGCATGACACCGCCGGAACTGGTGTCAGATGGTTGCGTCTTTCGTGTTTCATCAAAACTGGCGTCGAACTGACGGATAGTCTTAGCCCGTCGCTGGCAATACGGCACCGGGGTTCATGATCCCATCGGGATCCAGCGCTTGCTTAATGGCGCGCATAGCCGCCAGTTTCGCGGGATCGCCATATTTCTGCAGATCTCCGACCTTGAGCCGGCCAATCCCATGCTCGGCGCTTACGGATCCTCCCATTTCATGGGCGAGATCGTGTACCAGAGTTTTGATCTGCTCACGCTCGGTAACGTGGTCATCGCGAGATTTTCCGGGAACCGGAAAGACATTGTAGTGCAGATTGCCGTCCCCAAGATGCCCAAAGCAGTTGATCCGCCATTCGCCCAGCCGTGCGAGCGCTGGTCCTGCCTTTTCAATGAAATCCGGAATGCATCCGAGGGGCAGCGAGATATCGTGGCTGGAAACCGACCCGATCTTTCGGTTGGCCTGAGGGAAGTTTTCGCGCAGCGCCCAGAATTCGGCCGCTTGCTGATGGGATTGTGCGATGAGACCGTCCGTGACCAAGCCTGCTGATACCGCCTCTTCGAACAACAACTCAAGGCTGGCTTGCGGGTCGAGCCCGCGTGGAAGCCCCAGTTCGATCAGGACACACCATTCCGGGGGTGACTGCCAAGGTTGGCGGATCTCGGGCAGGGTTTCCGCCAGAAAATCAAAACCGGTTCGGTGGAGCAGCTCAAAGGCGCTGATGTTCTCTCCCAGTTGGGCGCGCGCCAAGGCGAGCAGCGACAGAGCGATCTTGGGGCTTGGCACCATCAACAGGGCTGTTGCGTTGCTGTGCGGTCTTGGCTGAAGCTTGAGCGCGGCGGCTGTAATCAATCCGAGCGTTCCTTCGGCACCAATCAGCAACCCGCGCAGATCATAGCCCGTATTGTCTTTGCGCAACCGCTTCAGCCCATGCCAGATCGTGCCATCCGGCAAAACAGCCTCGAGCCCGAGCACCTGGTCACGCGCGTTCCCGTAACGCAGAACATTGACGCCGCCTGCATTGGTGCTGAGCAGACCGCCGACGCGGGCAGACCCTTCGGATGCGAGTGACAGAGCAAATAGTCTGTCAGCTTCTTGGGCCGCAGATTGCACGTCGGCAAGGATCGCTCCGGCTTCGACGATGGCCACATTCTCTTCGGGATAGAGAGCGCGGATTTTTGTCATGCGATCTGTTGCGATCAACAACGGGGCGGGGCCGTCTTGCGACACTTGTCCGCCAACAAGCCCGGTGCCGCCACCATAAGGAACCAGGCCAACACGCGCTTTGGCGCAAAGGGCCACCAATTCTGCGGCTTCATCCGTGTTACGTGGCAAAGCCAGCCAGCCCGCGTTGCCTGTCCAGCGACCGCGTGGTTCTTCGCGGTGGCGCGCTTCGGTGCGACGCAGTGTGTCCGCAGGAAACCGGGCCTGTACCATTTCGGCAAAGGCATCATCAGCGGGGTTGAGTGTCATGTCTGCTCCGGACTGTTTTCTTGCTGATACCGCAATCGGTCATCTTGACCAAGCGGGGCTTTGACGGCCGCCTAGTCGCGTTCGGACAGCCACCGAGGCTTCAGAACGACCACGGTTGGGCGCTTTGGCAGATCACGCAGGGAAATCTCGATTGACGCACTGTCGCGAACATCAACGGCAAAACTGTCAGAGATGTCGCTGAGGAATTCGCCAAGCCCGTACTCTGAAAACCAGTGCATCGGAATGATGACCGAGCTTTTCATGCGGTTGAGCATGGACACGACGGTGGGCAAGGGCAGGGTGTAGCCGCCATCAACAGGAACCATGACGACGTCCAAACGTCCGATCGCTGCGTATTGCGCGTCGCTTGGTTCATGATGCAGATGCCCCAGATGCCCGATGCACAGACCTTCGACTTCGAAGATGAAGATGGAATTGCCGCGCTCTTCGGTGCCGCCCCATTGGCTGCGTATATCCGTAGACACATTGCGCACCAGCATCTCACCCAGATCAAGATGGTGCTCGATCCCTTCGCCGTGGGCCTTTCCCCAGCCGGGCAGAACATGCGGAATAGCTGGATCGGGCGAGGCCGTCCAATGCGTGTCGTGGGCATGGTTCATTGTAACGACATCCGGGATCAACGGGGTATTGCCGATAAAACCGGTGTAATCGGTCACGGCGCTCAGGCCGCTGCCGGTCTGCAATAGAAATGATGCATGCGCGATATAGTGCAGCCGGACCGAGAACTCTGGCACCGGGTCTTTCCAACTGGCCTTGTGTATATACTGCAGTCCGGGCGCGCGATCGGCGATCGCGATGCAATGGCTTGGGCGTCGGTCTTGTTGTTGCGCCTCAACAGGCGCAGCAAGAGTGAGCGAGATCAGGGCAAGGCAGATCCAGCGAAGCATGGCAGGGCTCCTTTTGCGATGCTTCGAAAAGGGTAGCACGAATCCCGCCTTTGCCCAGAGCGCTAAGATTGCAGGCACGCGCAATGGGCCGTCGACCGCTAGCCGACGTTGGTGCGTCCACGTCGGTCCGTGCGCAGCGCTGCATAAAGAACGTGGGTGCGCCAACGACCGTTTATTTGCAGATAGCTTTGCGCCACGCCTTCATATTTGAAACCGGTCTGTTCTAACAAACCACGCGATGCAACGTTTTCAGGAAGACACGCTGCCTCGATCCGGCTGAGCTGCAGTCGTTCAAAGGAATGATGCACCATGGCCGCAATCGCTTCGGCCATATAGCCGCGCCGGGCATAGCGTTCGCCAATCCAGTACCCTAGGGTCCCGGCCTGCGCCGGTCCACGGCGTATGTTGTCCAATGTGATTGCCCCGATCAGGCTGTCATCATCGCGCCGCACCAGAAACAGCGGAACAGCCGTACCGGCATGGATCGAGCGGGCCGCCCAATAGACCCGGTTGGTAAAGCCACGCCTCGAAAGATGATCGTCGGCCCAGGTCGGCTCCCACGGTGTCAGAAACTCGCGGCTTTCGCGGCGCAGCGTGGCCCAGTGTGTGAAATCGGCGTGCGACGGCGGACGCAACGACAGGCGTTCGGTTTCAAGCCGTAACTTGCGCCGCAATGTCAGCATCAGGCCGCCCTGCGTCCTTCGATCTGGGAAAGATCAGGCGCGCCCGCAATTGGGCCATAGAGCGCCAAAGCAGCCTTGGCCTGTGTCGCCTGTTTTTCCGCATAGTCGCGCAGACCATCCAGCGTGACCGCGTCAATCTTTTCGACGGTCCGTGTGATTGGTGGGACTTCGCCCCAGATCTGGATCATACGCGCCATACGTTCGGCGCGGGAAGACGGGCTTTCCAGCCCCATCAGCAATCCGGCTTTCATCTGGGCGCGGGCCCGGTCCAGCTCGGCGATGGACATATCGGATGCGGCCCGTTTCATTTCGTCCACGGTCAATTCCAGCAAGGCTCCGACCTCTTGGCCCGAGGTGCCAGCATAGATCGTTGTCATGCCGGTGTCCGCATACGCGCCGCATTGCGCGAAGATGGTGTAGCACAAACCGCGCTTTTCGCGGATTTCCTGAAACAGGCGCGACGACATCCCGCCGCCCAAAGCGCCCGCATAGACCTGCGCCGTGTAAAAATCTGCGTCCCGATAGCCCGGCGACTCGAAGGCCAATGCCACATGGGCCTGCTCAAGGGTCTTTTCCCGTCGCGCTTCGCCGCCAACAAACTGTGCTGTCGCCGCCGCAAGCCCGGGCCGGGGGGCAAGATGACCGAACAAGGATTGGGCCTGTTCCACCAGCGCCGCGTGATCCACAGCACCTGCCGCCGAGACGATCAGCTGTTCAGGGCCATAGTGCTCTGTCACGAAACCGGACAGGTCATCACGCCCATAGGCTTGGACACGGGCGGCCTCGCCCAGAATAGTCCGGCCCAATGGCTGATCGGGATAGGCCTGTTCCTGCAACCAGTCAAAGATCACATCGTCAGGTGTATCGAGGGCCTGACCGATCTCTTGCAGGATCACATGCCGTTCGACTTCGATTTCGCGCTCGTCAAAGACGGGGTTCATAAGAATGTCGCCAATGACGTCCAGCGCAAGCGCTGTGTCCGGCTGCAAGACCCGCGCATAATAGGCCGTGACTTCGCGACTGGTGTAGGCATTGATATAGCCGCCGACGTCTTCGATGGCTTCCGCGATCTGCAACGCGCTGCGGGTCTTTGTGCCTTTGAACGCCATATGCTCCAGAAAATGCGCAATGCCGTTCTGTTCAGCGCGTTCATGGCGTCCGCCTGCAGCAACCCAAACGCCGAGTGAGGCGGATTGCAATCCGGGCATCGCTTCGCTGACGACGCGCACGCCGTTGGGCAGGGTGGTCAGCTGGACCGCTGTGGTGGCCTGCGCAGGCATGGGGGGCGCCGATAGAGAAGTCACGTTTTGATACGCTCCTGAATGAGGGATTCGAGGCTGGCCAGATCGTTGTCGACCCGTGTTACCCGTTCTGATCGCTCATATAGGTCTGCCATGCGGTTGGGAAGAGGCGGGCGAATGCCACTGGCCTTTTCCACCGCGTCCGGGAATTTCGCAGGGTGCGCAGTGGCCAGAGTGATCATGGGAACATCCGCCGCGCGCTGCGCTTCGGCCACGGCCACGCCAATAGCCGAATGGGGGCAAAGCAATTCGCCCATGCTGGTGTTGGCCTTTGTGATCCAGTCCAGTGTCTCTTGTTCTGACACCCGGCCGCTGTCGAAATGTTCCCGCAGCGCTTCCAGAGCACCCTGGCTGACACTGAAACCGCCTTGTTTCAACTCGTCCATCAATTGCGCAACCGCGCCGCCATCGCGCCCATAGGCGTCAAACAGGGCGCGTTCGAAATTCGATGAGACCTGAATGTCCATGGACGGGCTGATCGACGGCTCGACGGTTCCGGTCTGATAGGCCCCGGTTTTCATGCAACGATCCAGAATGTCGTTCTGGTTGGTTGCGATGACCAGCCTGTCGATGGGCAGTCCCATGCGCTTGGCGATGTAGCCGGCAAAGATGTCGCCGAAGTTGCCTGTCGGAACCGTAAAGCTGACGGCGCGATCCGGTGCGCCCAAGGAAACGGCCGACGAGAAATAGTATACCACCTGTGCCAGAACACGCGCCCAGTTGATGCTGTTGACACCGGCCAGCCGCACGCTGTCGCGGAACTCGAAATGATTGAACATGTCCTTCAGCCGCGCCTGACAATCATCAAAGCTGCCGTCTAGCGCCAGCGCATGCACGTTGTCTTCGGGGGGGGTCGTCATCTGGCGGCGTTGTACTTCGGACACGCGGCCATGGGGGTACAGAATAAAGACATCGACGTTCTTGAGCCCCTTGAAGGCCTCAATCGCGGCGCTGCCCGTGTCTCCGCTGGTGGCGCCGACAATGGTCACACGTTCACCGCGCCGTTCTAGCGCCTCTTGAAACAGCTGGCCAATCAGCTGCATGGCAAAATCCTTGAACGCCAGCGTCGGGCCATGGAACAGCTCAAGCAGGAAATGGTTGGGAGCCAGTTGCACCAGTGGAGCGCGCGCGCCATGGCCGAAACCGGCATAGGCCTTGGCAATCAAATCAGCAAAGACCGCGTCGGAGAATCCGTCACCCACGAAAGGCCGCATCACGCGAAAGGCCACCTCTTCATAGCTTTGCCCCTGCATGGCCCGTATGTCATCGATGCTCAGCTGCGGGATGCTTTCGGGTACGTACAAGCCGCCGTCCCGTGCGAGACCGGACAGCATAGCCTCTTCGAATGACAGGGCTGGGGATTGTCCACGGGTCGAGATATAGCGCATAGCTTCAGCTTTCTTTGCCGTTTACGCGGCGTCTGATCCAGACGCCGGTCATCAAGAGCCAGACCGCAGCCAGTGAAAACCACGTTATGGCGTATTGCAGGTGATCGTTTGGAATGCCGCCGGTGTCCACAGGCAGCGGCGTAATGTGCCCGTCACTGGGGCTTGCTTGCCGCACCACGACCAGCAGTGGCTCGGTTTGCAGAGCTTCGGCCATCTGTGCGACATCGCGGGCGAACCATGTATTCTTGTCCAGGTCGTTTTCCGGCGTGGCGCTGCTGCGCTCGTCTGGCCAGAGCAGGTTGCCCGCGATGCTGACCGGTCCGGCAAACAGCGCGGCATCCTTTTGGTCCACACGGGCAAAGCCGCGGTCCACCAGAACGCGGCGACCGTCGTCAGTCTGAAGAGCGCTGATGACGCGCCAGCCCGCGCCTTGCCGCTTCACTGACACCAGAACGAATAGTGCTGTGTCTTCCAGTGTCCCGGAAACAGCCAGCGGCAGGTATTGCTGTGCGGATGGCTCTATGACACGGGGCAGGGGCTGCGCCTCGCCGGCAATGGTGGTTTCGATTTCGTTCAGGATGCCGCGCTTCCAGTCGAGACGCTGCATTTGCCAGGTGCCCAAAGCCACCAGGATGCCCGCGCCAATCAGGCCGATCAGGATAGGGGCAAGGATGCGTTGCATGAAACCTCCGACGTGGTTCCGGGTTTAGCGCAGAACACGGCAGGCGCAAGCTCCGTGCGCTTCTTCTTTTTTCAAATACGCAAAAAACCACATCTGCCAAAAGCAAAACGCCCGGGCTGGACCCGGGCGTTTGCAATGTCGAAAGTCCGGTTTGATCCGGCAGATGCCTATCAGCCACCCCAGACGTAGACGGCTGCAAAGAGGAACAGCCACACAACGTCAACAAAGTGCCAGTACCAAGCAGCGGCTTCGAAGCCGATGTGCTGCTCAGGCGTAAAGTGGCCTTTCATCAGGCGCAACAGGCAGATGAACAGGAAGATCGTGCCGACCACAACGTGGAAGCCGTGGAAGCCTGTCGCCATGAAGAAGTTGGCGCCATAGATGTTGCCTGCAAAGCCAAAGGCTGCGTGCGTGTATTCATAGACCTGGAAAACGGTGAAGATCGCGCCCAGAGCAATCGCAATGATCAGGCCCCACTTCATGTCTTCGCGGTTGTTTTCATGTACCAGCGCGTGGTGGGCCCATGTGGCCGCGGCGCCCGAGCACAGCAGGATCAGCGTGTTGATCAGTGGCAGGTGCCACGGGTCAAAGGTTTCGATCCCTGCGGGTGGCCATACACCGTCGATCGCGGGGCTGATGCCGTCGGGGTGCATCGGGTACATCGCGTGTTTGAAGAAGCTCCAGAACCAGGCGAAGAAGAACATCACCTCGGACATGATGAACAGGATGAAGCCATACTTCAGACCGATGCGGACAACCGGTGTATGGTCGCCGATCTGGCTTTCGTCCACCACTTCGGACCACCATGCAAACATGACGTAAAGAACGGCTGCAAGACCGATCAGGAACATCCATGGGCCGTTTTCCTGCATCCACATGACGGCGCCGAACAGCATGACAAAGCCGCCAACCGCGCCGACAAGTGGCCAGATAGAGGGGTTGAGAATGTGATAATCGTGGTTCTTAGCGTGTGCCATCGGTTCCCTCGTTAGGCTTTAGTTCAAAGACGCATCAGCGTCAGAGTTGGTTTCAAGAGCGGCCTGCACGTTTTCGGGCAAGTCGATCTCATAGAATGTGTAAGACAGCGTGATGTGCTTGGAATGCTTTGCATCGCTGTCGTTGATGATGTCCGGATCAACAAAGAAGCTGACCGGCATCTGCATGCGTTCTCCGGGCATCAGGACCTGCTCTTCAAAGCAGAAACACTGGATTTTGCTGAAATACCCGCCGGCACCGAAGGGTGCAACATTATAGCTGGCGCTGCCCGCAATCGGCCGGTCAGTGGGGTTGTAGGCCTCATAGAAGGCCAGACCCTCTTCGCCGATGCGGATTTCCATCTCGGTCTGCATGGGTTTGAACTCCCATGGCATGCCGCGTTCGAGCGATGCATCAAAGCGCACCTTGATCGTACGATCGAGCACTTCGCCGGTTGTGGCCTCGGCGACACCCGTGGCACCGCCATAGCCCGTAACCCGGCAGAACCAGTCATACAGCGGCACAGAAGCCCATGCCATGGCGCCCATGAAAACCACGACGCCGACGGTTTGAAGAACCGTCTTGTTCTTGCCTTCAATTGCCATTTGTCACCTGACCTGATTGCATTTGAAAACCGTCAGAATTGACCTTCACCACGGTCAGCCCAAAGATGATCGCGATAAAGGCTGCCAGCACCAGTCCGACACCCAGATTACGTCCCGAGCGCCGTGTATGCAGTTCATGTTCGCGGCGCAGGCTCATGACAGCACTCCAAAGCGGACCAGCGCCGAGTCGATCAGGATCGCGCCAAAGTGTGCAAAGAGGTAGAGCAGCGACAGTTTGAAGAAGCTTTTCTCAACCTTGAAGTTGTCATTTTCAGAGTCGTCCTCATCGCGGCGGTAGATGTCCCATGCGCCTTTGAGGAACAGGGCGTTCAGCACCAGTGCCGTAGCCAGATAGACAGGACCGCCGATAGAGGTGAATGCGGAAGCAATCGCAAGACCCGCCAGCAGGATGGTGTAGACAAGAATGTGAACCCGCGTCGAGCGGCGACCGTGGGTCACGGTCAGCATGGGAACGGTGGCATTGTCATAGTCCATCCGTACAAACAGAGCGAGCGCCCAGAAGTGCGGGGGGGTCCACATGAATGTCAGGCAGAACATCAGGACCGCTTCGACGCTGACGCTTCCGGTTGCCGCGGCCCAGCCAATCATCGGAGGAAACGCGCCCGCCGCGCCGCCGATCACGATGTTCTGCGGGGTCAGACGCTTGAGCCACATGGTGTAGATGGCCACGTAGAAAAAGATGGTGAAGGCCAGCAGGCCAGCGGCCAGCCAGTTGGTGGCCAGACCCAGAAAGACAACGGCAAAGACCGACAGTGTCAGGCCAATGGCCAAGGCTTCGTCCCGGGTGACCTTGCCAGCGGGGATTGGCCGCTTGGCCGTGCGGCGCATCACAGCGTCAATATCCGCGTCATACCACATGTTCAGTGCGCCCGAAGCGCCGCCGCCCACGGCAATAAAGAGGATCGCACAAAATCCGACAAACGGATGCACAGCAACAGGTGCCGCAAGAAGGCCGACCAGAGCCGTAAAGACCACAAGTGTCATGACGCGCGGCTTGAGCAGCGCGAAATAATCGCCGAACTGCGCTTCGGCCTCGTAGGCCTTGCTGTCAAAGCTTGCGTCGCTCATGTGATCTTCCTTCGGAGCAGCGCAGGGCGCCGCGGCAAGAAAAGGGCAGGGCGCGCTGTATCGCGCGCCCCGCTGGATTAGTTTGTCAGCACTTCGCGGACGTCTGTGTACTCTTCGGCTTCGATGGAACGCGCCAGCCATGCCTCATAGGCTTCTTCCGACACGACCTTTACGGTGATCGGCATGTAGGCGTGGGCGATGCCACAGAGTTCCGAACACTGGCCAAAGTAGACGCCTTCTTGGTCAGCGTTGAACCAAAGTTCTGCCAGACGGCCGGGAACGGCGTCTTGCTTTACGCCAAAGGCTGGAATGGTCCACGAGTGGATGACGTCAGCACCGGTGATCTGCATCACGATGGTTTTGCCAACGGGAACCACAACTGCTGTATCGGTCGCCAGCAGGAAGTCTTTGTTGCTGTAGCCAGCTTCTGTCAGCTGTGCCTCGACCTCAGGTGTCATGCGGTTGTCGCCACCTGTTGCAGGAGAGCCGATCATGTAGCTGTCGTAGGCCAGATCGGTGCCAACATACTCATAGCCCCAGTACCACTGGTATCCGGTTGCCTTGATGACGACGTCGCCTTCAGGGATTTCCTGCTGCTTGAACAGAACCGGCAGCGAGAACGCGCCGATGAAGACCAGAATGAAGATCGGGCCAATGGTCCAGGCGATTTCAATCGGTGTGTTGTGCGTAAAGCTGCTCGGCGTTGGGTTTGCTTTGCGATTGTAGCGCACAATCACGTAGGCCATCAGCGCAACCACGAAAAGCGAGATCGCGGTGATGATGACCAGCAGCATACCGTCGAGCCACTGCAGTTCGCGTGCCAGTTCGGTTACCGCTGGCTGGAAGCCCAGTCCGCCATCGACCGGGCGGCCAACGATTTCAAGATCCTGCGCCAGAGCCGGCGTCGCTGTCATGGCGCCGAGAAGTCCGGCCATCATGGTTTTCAGTTGCATGTCTCACCTTGATCGGTTGTGCGTCATTTATTCTGTGCAAAGTGGGCGGTTCCATGGCTCGAAAGCGCGGACTCACTCCTCCCATTGCGTATCGCTTGCTTAAAACCATATTCTTGTGAACCGATAAAGCGTATCGCTTGCGGCAAACCGCCGCTTTTCTTGATCTGGATCAATTCAGAGGCCCCCATGACAGACGCACCCTTTCGCCCCTTCGAAACCCATCTGGACGCCGAAAACACGACGAAAATCGTGCGTGAGGCGCTTTCGGGGGCTGAAGACGGGGAATTGTTTCTGGAGCGTCGACGCTCGGAAATGCTGGTTTTGGATGATGGCCGTGTAAAAACCGCCAGCTACGATGCCGCCGAGGGATTCGGGCTGCGCGCCGTCAAAGGTGAGGTCGCGGGCTATGCCCATGCGACCGAAATCAGCGAATCTGCACTGAAGCGCGCCTCGGATACGGCCAGACTTGCGATTGGTGATGGTGGCGGGGTCATGGCGCCGCCGCCAAAGGGTACAAACACACGGCTCTATACAGATGTCGATCCGATTGCCGGTGCATCCTTTCCGGTCAAGCTGGAAACCCTGCGGGAAATTGATGCCTTCGCCCGGGATCTCGACCCGCGTGTGGTTCAGGTCACCGCAACCATCGCAGCGTCTTTGCAAGAGGTCTTTATCTTGCGCCCGGAAGGCGGCATCACGTCAGACGTTCGTCCAATGACGCGGGTCAATGTTTCGGTGATTGTCGAAGAAAACGGCCGCCGCGAATCCGGCACCGCCGGCGGAGGCGGACGCGTTTCGCTCGACGGACTGCTGGCGCCGCAGGATTGGCAGTCCAAGGCTCGCGAAGCGTTGCGCGTTGCCTTGGTCAATCTCGAAGCAGAAGCGGCACCCGCCGGTGTCATGGATATTGTGTTGGGCCCCGGATGGCCCGGTATTTTGCTGCACGAGGCAATCGGACACGGTCTGGAAGGCGATTTCAATCGCAAGGGATCATCTGCCTTTGCCGGTTTGATGGGGCAGCAAATCGCATCAAAGGGCGTGACTGTTCTGGACGACGGAACGATCCCGGATCGCCGTGGGTCAATTACCATCGACGACGAGGGCACGCCTTCGGGCAAGAACGTCCTGATCGAAGACGGCAAGCTGGTTGGCTATATGCAGGATCGCCAGAATGCGCGCTTGATGGGTGTTGATCCGACCGGCAATGGGCGGCGCGAAAGTTATGCGCACATTCCTATGCCGCGCATGACGAACACATATATGTTGGGCGGTGACACCGATCCCGGCGATATCGTCGCCGATCTGAAGGATGGCATCTGGGCCGTTGGTTTTGGTGGCGGGCAGGTGGATATCACCAACGGCAAGTTCGTTTTCTCCTGCACCGAGGCTTATCGCGTGAAAGACGGCAAGGTCGGTGCGCCGGTCAAGGGCGCAACGCTCATTGGCGACGGAGCAAGCGCATTGAAGCACATTCGTGCAATCGGCAACGACATGGCGCTGGATCCGGGAATGGGCAATTGCGGCAAACAGGGGCAATGGGTGCCGGTGGGTGTCGGCCAGCCGACGATGATGATCGGGGGCCTGACGGTTGGCGGCAGCGCATAAAGGCTGCATTGTTGTGTGGCGGGCAGCGCTGAGCCCCCTGCGGCTGAGTGGCAATCCAATTGCTTTGCGCAAACTGACCGGGCTTGGGCAAGGCGGGAATCGCTGCGCGTTTTCGTTATCGCTGGTTGCGCGTCAGTGTTCCGGAGCCGGGTCTGCGATATGACGGTACGCCAAACCAATACCTGGCCTTTGGGGCTGCAATCTGAACCGATTGCGTGGCAGCAGGTTGGGATGTGGCGGCCTTTGCTGGCTGTTCTTGCAGGTTTTGCGATTCCCGGTCTGATCGCTTGGGGTTTGATTTTGCTTGCCGGGGTCAACAGTGCCCCCAGCGCATTGCGGATACACATCCTGCTTGTTCTTTATGCTTGGGCGGGTTCGCTGATTATCGGCTGGTTGAGTTTGCCGCTGACATGGCCTTTGGCGTTATTTCTGGCCGTGAAAGGCTGGGCCGGAGCCACCATGGTTGCGCTTTGCGCTGTTTCAATCGGATTGGTTGGTGCGCACATCTTGTTGCACGGCGATTTGACCACCGAAGCCCCCGAGGCTTTGCCGCATCTCTTTATTGCTTTGGTGATTCAGGGATTGTGCGGATGGGCTGTTTTGTGGGGTTTGCTGAACCGAAGCCGGAAGGTGCCGTAGCCTCAGGGTGCGGATTTCTTGGAAAAATCATCTAGAATACAGAGACTTGGTAAATTTTTTGGCTGGGCTCAATCTGGGTTTACCCGCAATTAACCAGTCCCGTGCGAGCCATAGTATAGCAAGCAGACGGGGTACGTGATGCGCGACGACAGCTACTCTTCCACTCACCCCCCACTCCCACCCACCACGGAAGACGATCGTGTCTTGTGGCTCCGTCTCTTGCGATCACGGCGCGTTGGCGTTGCTACGTTCTGGAGATTGCTCAAGGAACACGGCACAGCCGCCGCCGCGTTGGAGGCACTTCCGGATGTCGCCCGTGCCGCCGGGGTTCAGAAATACCAGATCTGCCCCGAAGCAGTTGTGCATGCCGAACTCAAGGCCGCCCGGGCCCATGGCGCTCGTCTGATTTGCCAAGGTGATCCTCACTACCCGAATGACCTTGCCACGATTTCAGATGCGCCGCCTTTGCTCTGGTGCGTCGGGGATCCCGCTGTTTTGGCCAAACCAATGATTGCGCTGGTCGGGGCGCGCAACGCGTCTTCGCTGGGACTGCGTATGGCGCGCACTCTGGCCGAGGGGCTGGGGCAGGCGGGTTACGTGGTGACTTCGGGTCTGGCGCGCGGTGTGGACACGGCGGCGCATCTGGCCGCGCTGGAAACCGGAACGGTTGCGGTCATGGGCGGCGGGGTTGATGTGCTCTATCCATCGGAAAACACTGGGCTTGCTGAACGCATCGCCGACGAGGGCGGTGCCCGTCTATCCGAACAACCGATGGGGCTACAGCCCATTGCCCGGCATTTTCCGGTGCGCAACAGGATCGTGTCCGGACTGGCGCGCGCTGTTGTCGTGGTTGAGGCGGCAGCGCGCTCAGGGTCTTTGATCACGGCTCGAAATGCGCTGGATCAGGGGCGCGAAGTCATGGCTGTGCCGGGACATCCGCTCGATGCGCGGGCCGGGGGATGCAACATCCTGCTGCGCGATGGCGCGCGGCTTATTCGAAACCCTGATGACATTCTGGAAGCGATGCCTCCTGACGATTCCCCACAGGCCGAACTGCCACTGGACGCAGCCGCGCCTAACGTCCCCCAGCCTGAGTCGCAACGCCGCAACCTGTCGGAAACTGCGGCGCTGCACAGTCAGATTTTGTCCCGGCTGGGGCCCTCGCCGCTGGCCGAAGACCAGCTCATACGTGATCTCAGGGCGCCGGCCGCAAACGTTGCCCCGGCTCTGACGGATCTCGAATTGGACGGTCGAATCGAACGGCAGGCGGGGGGTCTTTTGGCGCTGGTGCCCGGGCGAGACAGGGGCTGATGCGCCGGGCATTTCCGGTCACAAAAGCGGCGCAGCTCTGTCGCAGAGCGGGCTTCGTTTCAGGCAGACAGAGCAGCCATGATTGACAATTCCCCCTTGCGCCCCACATCTTGCGCGGCCATATCCGGCCTGCGCCATTGCTGCGGCATGGCCTAAAATTTCGCTCCAAGGGGTTGTGCAACTTATGCCAGTCGTCGTCGTCGAATCTCCGGCTAAAGCCAAGACAATCAACAAATATCTTGGTTCAGACTACACTGTTCTTGCCTCATATGGGCACGTCCGGGATTTGCCCGGAAAAGACGGATCAGTCGATACCGAGAACGACTTTGACATGACCTGGGAGATCGCTTCTGATTCGCGCAAACACGTCGCGGCGATCGCCGAAGCATTGAAAACCGACAACGCATTGATCCTCGCGACCGACCCCGATCGCGAAGGCGAAGCGATTTCCTGGCATCTTAAAGAAGCGCTGACCAAGCGTCGCTCTATCAAGAAAGACACGGACGTCAAACGCGTTACTTTTAATGCGATCACAAAGGCCGCTGTGACAGAGGCCATGAACAATCCGCGGGACATCGATGCGCCGCTGGTCGAGGCCTATCTGGCCCGCCGTGCGCTGGACTATCTGGTGGGGTTCAATCTTTCGCCGGTCTTGTGGCGCAAACTGCCCGGTGCGCGCAGTGCGGGCCGTGTGCAATCGGTTTGCCTACGCCTCGTTGTCGAGCGCGAAATGGAGATCGAGGCCTTCAATCCGCGCGAGTACTGGCAGGTCAAAGCTCAGTTCACGACACCGCGTGGTCAGAGCTTTGAAGCGCGGCTTGTTACGCTCGCCGGCAAGAAACTGGATCGCTACGATCTTGAAAACGCAACGCAGGCAGAGATGGCTGTTCAGGCGGTGGCATCGCGTGCTCTGACAGTCACCAGCGTTGAAGCCAAACCGTCTTCGCGAAACCCTTCGGCACCGTTCATGACCTCGACCTTGCAGCAAGAAGCTAGCCGCAAGTTTGGCATGGGAGCCAAGCAATGCATGAATGCGGCCCAGCGTCTCTATGAAGCGGGTCACATCACTTACATGCGGACTGACGGGATCGATATGGCGCCCGAGGCGGTGCAGGCTGCACGCGACGCCATCAAAGACCGCTATGGCGACAGCTATGTGCCGGCCAGCCCGCGTATCTACAAGAACAAGGCCAAGAATGCACAAGAAGCGCACGAATGTATTCGCCCGACCGATATGGCTGCAGACGTCGAAAGCCTGCGCCTGTCTGAACCGGATCAGCGCAGACTGTATGATCTGATCTGGAAGCGTACGCTGGCGTGCCAGATGGCTGGTGCGCGGCTGGAACGCACGACTGTCGAAATCGGCAGCGACGACAAACAGGTTGGCCTGCGTGCGACGGGGCAGGTGGTTTTGTTCGACGGTTTCCTGAAAGTCTATGAAGAGGGACGGGACGAGCCTGTTGAAGACGATGACAAGCGTTTGCCGCAGATCATGCAGGGCGAGGCTATGGGCTTTGACGCCGGTGCCATGCAAACGCAGTTCGACAAGGCGGCTGAAAAGTCATCCGATGTGATCGACGCTGGTGATGCGGGCGGAATGCGCAAGAATGGCGCAGCGGTTCTGGCTGAAAACGGCGCCGTGCTGGGCAGTCAGAGCTTTACGCAACCGCCGCCGCGGTACACCGAAGCGACGCTGGTCAAAAAGATGGAAGAGCTGGGCATCGGTCGTCCTTCGACTTATGCCTCGGTCCTGTCGACGATCGAAGACCGTGGGTATGTGGCCAAGGAAAAGGGCCGCCTGATTCCGCAGGACAAGGGCCGTATCGTCACGATCTTCCTGCTCAATTTCTTTAAGCGCTATGTCGAGTATGATTTCACTGCGGCGCTCGAAGCGGAACTGGACCATGTCAGTGCGGGCGAAGCGGACTTCAAAGAGTTGTTGGCGCGCTTCTGGCGTGATTTCTCGGCTGCAATTGCTGAAACGTCCGAGTTGCGCATTTCCGAAGTTCTGGATGTGCTGGATGACGCATTGGCGCCGCAGCTTTATCCGCCACGTGACGACGGCAGTGATCCGCGCATTTGTCCACGCTGTGGCGCTGGGCAATTGCATCTCAAGACCTCGCGCACAGGCGGTTTTGTAGGGTGCGGCAACTATCCTGAATGCACCTACACACGGCCAATCGCCGGTGAAGGCGCCGAAGGCGATGAACGTGTGCTGGGCGAAGATCAGGGCGAAGAAATCTGGCTCAAAGCCGGTCGATTTGGCCCCTATGTCCAACGCGGAGAGCCGACACCGGAAAACAAGAAGCCGCCGCGGGCATCCTTGCCAAAGGCACGTGGGGATTTCCTGCCGGGCTGGTCGCCGGACGACATGACCTTGGAAAAGGCGCTGACGCTGCTGACCCTGCCGCGCGAGATCGGTATGCATCCCGAAGGCGGGGTTGTCTCCAGCAACCTTGGCCGCTTTGGGCCATACATCATGCATCAGCTGCCAGATGAGGCAAAGCCGGTGTATGTGAACCTGAAGGATTTTCAGGACGTATTCGAGATTGGGATGAATCGTTCGGTTGAGCTTTTGGCCGAAAAGCGCGCGAACCCTGGTCGGGGGCGCGGCTCGGCAGCCAAGCCGCTGCGTGAACTGGGCGAACACCCCGAAGGTGGTGGCGCCGTGTCGGTCATGGAGGGGCGTTATGGGCCTTATGTCAAATGGGAAAAGGTCAATGCGACGCTGCCCAAGGATGTAACGCCCGAGGACGTGACTATGGCGCAAGCAGTTGAACTGATTGCGGAAAAAGCAGCCAAGAAGGGCGGCAAGAAAAAAGCCGCGCCCAAAAAGGCGGCGGCCAAGAAGTCTACGGCCAAAAAGCCTGCAGCCAAGAAAACCGCCGCCAAAAAGTCGAGCTGATCTTTAATGCGGCCGGGTGCCTGCATCCGGCTGTTGCCGCGCTGCGGCATAATCGTTGACTTCGGGTCAGACTGACGCCACAACTCCCGCAATTCAGGTTCTAGGGAGTGTGACCATGAAAAAGGTATACGGCTCGGCTGCAGAGGCATTGGATGGCCTCGTGCACGACGGGATGTTGATTGCCGCAGGCGGTTTTGGCCTGTGCGGCATTCCGGAATTGCTGATCGACGCTTTGGTCGACAGCGGTGTCAAGGACATCACCGTTGCCTCAAACAATGCCGGCGTTGATGGTTTTGGTCTGGGCAAGCTTCTGGAAACCAAGCAAATCAAAAAGATGATGTCGTCCTACGTGGGCGAAAACGCCGAGTTCATGCGCCAGTATCTGTCAGGCGAACTTGAGCTGGAATTCAACCCGCAGGGCACTTTGGCCGAACGCATGCGTGCTGGCGGTGCGGGCATTCCGGGCTTTTACACCAAGACCGGTGTTGGCACCGTGATTGCCGAGGGCAAGGAAGTGAAACAATTTGGCGGTGAGGATTATATCCTCGAAGAAGGCATCTTTGCCGATCTGGCAATCGTCAAAGCTTGGAAAGCAGACACCACTGGCAATGCTATTTTCCGCAAGACAGCCCGCAACTTTAACCCGCCAGCCGCCATGTGCGGCAAGGTCTGCGTGATGGAAGTCGAAGAAATCGTGCAGCCGGGTGAGTTGGACGGCGATCACATCCACCTGCCGGGCATTTATGTGCACCGCCTGATACAGGGTGAGCATGAAAAGCGGATCGAACAGCGCACCGTGCGCACGAAGGAGGGTGCATAATGCCTTGGGATCGTAACCAGATGGCGGCACGCGCCGCACAGGAACTCGAAGACGGTATGTATGTAAACCTTGGCATCGGTATCCCGACGCTGGTGTCGAACTACATTCCTGAAGGTGTCGAAGTCACGCTGCAGTCCGAAAACGGCATGCTGGGTATGGGCCCGTTTCCGTTTGAGGGCGAAGAAGACGCCGACCTGATCAACGCGGGCAAGCAGACCATCACCGAACTGCCGCAGACGTCCTATTTCGACAGCTCGCAGAGCTTTGGCATGATCCGGGGTGGCAAGATCGCCATGGCGATCCTCGGTGCAATGGAAGTTGCTGAGAATGGCGATTTGGCCAACTGGATGATCCCCGGCAAGCTCGTCAAAGGCATGGGCGGCGCGATGGATCTGGTGGCCGGTGTTGGCCGTGTGGTGGTCGTGATGGATCACACCAACAAACACGGTGACAGCAAGGTCCTTCAGGCCTGCACGTTGCCTCTGACCGGAACCGGCGTTGTGGACCGGATCATTACTAATCTTGGAGTGATGGATGTCGTGGAAGGCGGTTTGAAGATCGTTGAACTGGCCGATGGCGTCAGCGAAGCAGACTTCCGGGCCGCCACTGAGGCCACCTTGGTCTGAGGCATCCTTGCGCAGAACACCAAAGGCCGCCCCTGCAAAGGGCGGCCTTTTTTATTCGATGGTCAGGCCGATCTTGCCGATATGGGATTTTGACAAAAAGGCTTCTTGTGCATCGCTGATGCGCTGCAACGGAAAGTGGTCGGCCAGCATCGGGTGAATTTCCCCGCGCTCGATATAGCCAACCAGATCGGTCAAAACGCTATCGGGTTGCCAAGTGCTGCCGGCCAAAGACAAGTCACGCAGATACAGCGTGCGCAGATCCAGTTCGACAATGGGGCCTGCGATTGCACCCGATGTCACATAGCGCCCACCTTTGCGCAGCGTTTCCAGCAGTTCTGGCCAGCGCGGGCCGCCCACCAGATCCAGCACTGCATCAAAGGCTTGATCCGGCAGCGGATCATCGCGCGTCAGTATTTCGTCAGCGCCCAGATCGCGTAGCGCTGCAGCCTTGCTTGGGCTGGTCTGTGCGGTCACATGCGCGCCGCGCCGTTTTGCCAATTGGATCGCCGCCGATCCCACACCGCCAGAGGCGCCCGTGATCAATACGCGTTCAGCGCCCAGGGCAATCCGCTGGATCATGCCTTCGGCTGTTGTGAAAGCACAGGGAAAGCTGGCCAGTTCCAGGTCGCTGAGATCGGATTGAATCGCAACGGCATCCTTTGAGGCAATCGTCGCGTATTCGGCAAAGGCACCGTCGCGTTCCGAGCCGAAGGTGGCAAGGCTGTAGGGGGCCTGTGCGTCCAACGGGGTGTGCATCGGGCGAACCAAAACCCGTTCACCAATGCGCGCTGGGTCCACCTCTTGGCCAACGGCCACGATGGTGCCACAACAATCGGCCCCTTGAACAAGTGGGAAATCCAAAGCGCCGGCCCAACCGCCATCGGCATCGGCGTCTTCACCAAATCCTGCGTTCGCGCCGGTTTCCGTATCACCGCGGACAGACTTTGAGTACCAGCCGATCCGCGTATTGATGTCCGTGTTGTTCACGGCAGAGGCCCCAACCTTGATCAGGACATCGCGTGCATCGGGGTGGGGGACAGGCAGGTCCGTGCGCCATTCCAATTTGTCCGGACCGCCATGGCCGGTCAGAACAACTCCCTTCATGAATTCGGGCACGGTCATAGGGCAGATCCTTTGCGCAAAAGTGCTTTCCTTTCGTTCAGCGCTATTGCCCGGACTGGTCCGGGTCAAGCATGACGGAAGGCTACAAAAATCAAAGCCGCGCACAAAAAAAGGCGGGCTCCGAAGAACCCGCCTGGAATATTGCGCCCGATTTGGGAGGAGAAGGGCGCAAATCCCTTTGTCTGCGATGCAGACTTACTTTGCCGAAGCCGCTTTCTTTGCGGTTTTGGTCATCTCGTCTGTGGCTTTCTTGACAGCGGCAGTCGCGTCTTCGGACAGGTCCTTGCCAGCAGCCATCATCAGCTCAACAGTGTCCATCTGGACTTTCTTCGCGATCTCAGCGAACGCGGCCATGTTTTCGGCTGCAACTTCTGCCTGAGCGGACGCGAAGTCGGTCATCGCCTTGGCGTAGTCGGCAGGCTCGGTCTTGGCTTTGGACATGTCTGCCAGCTTGGACAGGGTGTCTTTGGTCCACTTGGCGGAAATCTCGGTGGATTTCTCAGCCGCTTCCAGAGCAACGCCGGACAGCTTTTCGTTCAGAGTTGCCGAAGTCTTGAAAGCATCTTCCATTGCTTTTGTATCAACAGGGAATGCGCCCATCATGTCTTTCATCATGGTGGTGAAGTCTTGCGTCTTGGCCATCTTGAAATTCCTTTCAGTCGCTTTGCGGGCCCACCCCGCGTTTCTGCGTCTGAAAAGAATATGTATGCTGCAGTGCAGAAATTCAAGTATTTTTTCTGCACTGCAGCAAAAATGACTAACCTATTGATTTTGCTTGGCTGCTTTCAGCTTCACATAGGTGCCGGGGGCCGGGCAGATCGCCTTGTAGCTCGACTCACCGGGCGTTCTGGGGGCAACTTTCTTGCCTGAACGCTTTTTCAGCCAGGCCTCCCAGTGCGGCCACCACGACCCGTCATTCAGGGTCGCGGCCTCTTTCCAGCTATCAAAATCGCCGGTCAGATCATCATTCACATAGTGGCCGTATTTCTTTTTGCTGGGTGGGTTCACAATGCCTGCGATGTGACCGGACTGGCCCAGCACAAACTGCTTGGACTTGGATCCCATCATTTGAACGCCGCGGAAAACGTCCCGGGCAGCGGCAATGTGGTCTGTCTCGGCGGCGATGGACATCAAGGGGACATCCACATCCTTGACGCTGAGTTGTTCGCCGAACAGCTCGAAGGTGCCGCTGGCAAATTCGTTGCGTTGGCACAAACCGCGCAAATACTGCTTGAACATCTTTCCGGGCAGGTTCGCGCCATCGCCGTTCCAATAAAGCAGATCAAAGGCAGGGGGCGTTTCGCCCATCATATAGCTTTTGATCGCGGGGCCATAGAACAGGTCGTTCGAGCGCAGGAAGGAAAAGGTGCGCGCCATGACAAAGCTGGGCAGGATGCCTTCCTGATCGATTTCTTCCTCGATGCCAGTGGCGAAATCCTCGTGCAGGAAGGGCGTAAATTCACCTTGGTCAGAAAAATCAGTCAGCGCGGTAAAGAAGGTGGCCGATTTTACGGATTTGTCCCCGCGTTTCTTGAGCAGCGATAGGGTCAGGCTCAGTGTTGTGCCGGCGATGCAATAGCCAACTGCATTGACCTGCTTGGTGCCGCAGACGTCCTTGGCAATCTCGATGGCCTTTAGATAGCCTTCGGCGACATATTCTTCGAGACCGATGTCCTTGTATGCGGGATCCGGATTGATCCAGCTGACCACGAACAGGGTATAGCCCTGATCGACGACCCAGCGGATCAGGCTATTGGTCGGTTTCAGGTCAAGAATGTAGAATTTGTTGATCCAAGGCGGGAACAAAACGATCGGCGTCTCGTGGACCTTTTCCGTTGTTGGCGCATACTGGATCACTTCCATCATGCGGTTGCGGAAAATCACTTCGCCTTCGGCCGTTGCGATGTTTTCGCCGATTTCAAACGCGGTTTCATCCGCAAGGCGCACCACCAATTCGCCGTTGTTGGCCTCAAGATCGGCGACAAGATTTTCCATACCCTGTACCAGACTGTCGCCTTCGGTCTCGACCGCCTTCATCAAGGCGTCGGGGTTTGTCGCCAGAAAGTTGGTCGGCGCGAACATGTCGGTGATCTGCTGGGCAAAGTAGCGCAGACGCTGCTTTTCCTTTGGGTTCATGTCCTCGATCTGTTCGATCGCGGTGCGGATGCTGTCCGCATTGATCAGGTACTGCTGCTTGATGAAGTTGAAATAGGGATTGCTGTCCCAAAGAGGGTTGGAAAACCTGCGATCGGTTGGACCTGTGTCCTCGGGGGGCGACAGGGTGCCTTTGGCCAGAGCTGCCTGAGCGTCAACAAAATGGCTGAGCGTTTTGCCCCAGTACTGGACCTGCTGTTCCAGAACCTGCGCTGGATTGGCCATCATGTGCTGCAGATAGGCCTGGGCCGCATCGGTGTAGAGCGTTGCGTCCGGACTAGACAACGCAGCCGGGGTCGGATGGCGCCGGGACAGGGCATTCATCAGGCGTTGCTGCAGCTCTTCCATGCGGGCGAGGTTCGCTTCGAGTTTCTGCGAATTTTCTGCTGCGGCATCGACGTTCGTTGCCATAATGAATTTTCCCTTCTATGTTGCACTTGCAGCATAACGTGGTGCGTTCATCGCGGCAAAGCGACGAAATGGCTCGGTTGCCACATAATTGTGCACCGTCCCGCCCCCAAATGAACAGGAGTGCCGCAGATGCGTTACATGGCAACCTACGACTTGATGGAAACCATGCGCAATACCAACCAATGGTTGGGCGCAACGGCAAAATCCATGGCGTCTTATCCGGCCTGGGCCATGTTGCCCAACCCGGCGATACAATGGATGGCCGCCTGGGGCGAAGTGACGGAGCGCACGTTTGAGCGCATGGTCGTGAAACCGGACTGGGCGATTCGAACCTTCACCTGCGAAGACGGTAAGGATCACCTGGTCAACATCGAGACCGTGGTGGAAAAGCCTTTCGGGGATCTGATCCACTTTAACGTGGTCGGGCGCGAAGAGCAGCCACGCAAGATTTTGCTGGTGGCACCGATGTCGGGTCACTACGCGACGCTGCTGCGGTCGACGGTGAAATCGCTGATCGTGAACTGCGAAGTGTATGTGACCGACTGGCACAACGCCCGCGACATCCCGGTTTCTGCGGGCAAGTTCGATATCGAAGACTACACGCTGTATCTGATGGACTTCATGAAAGAAATGGGCCCCGATACTAATGTGGTCGCAGTGTGCCAGCCTGCACCGCTGACGCTGGCGGCGACCGCCTATCTGGCCGAGCTTGATCCCGACGCGCAGCCCCGGACGCTGACGCTGATCGGTGGACCGATCGACCCTGACGCCACCCCCACGGATGTGACTGACTTTGGCCGTCGTGTCACCATGGGCCAGCTTGAAGAAACGATGATCCAGCGTGTGGGTTTCAAGTATCAGGGCGTTGGCCGGATGGTTTATCCGGGCCTTCTGCAACTGGCGAGCTTTATGTCGATGAATGGCGAACGCCATGGCAAGGCCTTTTCCGATCAGATCACACGCGTTGCGCGCGGCGAGGCCTCGGACCACGATGCGCACAACCGTTTTTATGATGAATATCTGGCGGTCATGGATATGCCGGCCGAGTTCTACCTTTCGACGGTTGAGCGCATTTTCAAAAACCGCGAAATCGCGAAGAACGAATTTGTTGTGGCCGGACACAAGGTCGACATCGGCGCGATTACCAATGTGGCGGTGAAAACCGTGGAAGGGTCAAAGGACGACATTTCCGCGCCGGGCCAATGCGTTGCAGCACTGGATCTGTGCACAGGCTTGCCGGACAGCAAAAAGGCTGCGCATGTGGAAGAAGGGGCCGGTCACTACGGTATCTTTGCTGGCAAAAGCTGGCGTAACAACATCCGTCCTCTGGTGCTGGATTTCATTGACAGCAATGCGGCCGCTCCGGCGCCAAAAGGCAAAGCCAAGATAAAGCCGCCCAAGGCCGCCAACGTCGCATAGCGTTGTTGAATAGCGCGCCTTACGGCGCAACAGTTTCAGAACAGGCCCGCCTCTGGCGGGCCTGTTCCGTTTGGCGCCCTTGCCGGATGGATTGCGCTAAAGGCGGTGTCTGGGTGTCAGAGGCCTTCGAAAGCGCAAAGCGCATGGACTTCCATACCCAAAGCTTCGAGCTTCTTGCGTCCTCCGAGATCAGGCAGATCGACAATAAAGGCGCATCCAATGATTTCGCCGCCTAGCCGTTCGACCAGTTTGATCCCTGCCTCGGCCGTGCCGCCCGTTGCCAGAAGGTCATCCACCACAAGAATTTTTTCCCCCGGCTTGATGGCATCGTCATGAATCTCGACGATCGCCTCGCCGTATTCGAGCTGGTATTCCTCGGAAATCACGGCGCCGGGGAGTTTGCCTTTCTTGCGGATCGGAACGAAGCCGACAGACAGTTGGTGTGCAATTGCGCCGCCGAGAATGAAGCCGCGCGCTTCTAGGCCGACGACCTTATCGAACTGCATTCCGGCATAGGGATGCAGCAGTTGATCGATGGCAATGCGAAACCCGCGCGGATCGGCAAAAAGCGTGGTGACATCGCGGAAGAGAATGCCTTCATGCGGGAAGTCTACGATGGTGCGGATATAGTCCTGAACCTGTTTCATGTGGCTCTCCGAAGGGTGGCGGTCATGAGGCCCATACCGATCAGGGTGATGCCGCCAACGCGTGACATCCAGGCCTGAATCGATGGGCGGGTGATGCGGCTGCGCATGGCATTGGCCGCCAGCGCAAAGGCAAGGGCGTTCAGGCCAGCGATGCCGACAAAGGTTGCGATCATGATGATGGCCTGAGGCGCAAAGGCTGCGTTGGGATCGATGAACTGGGGCACAAAGGCGATAAAGAAGGTGTTGGATTTCGGGTTCAGCGCCGTCACGAGACTGAGATCGCGGAACACTTTGCCTGCGCTGGCGCCCTCGGGTTTGCGGGTCAGCATTGGTTCTGATCCGGCAGAGCGCAGCATTTTCACGCCCAGCCAAAGAAGATAGAGCGCGCCGGCCCATTTCAGAACCGAGAAGGCTGTTGCCGAAGCCAGAAAGACCGCGCCCAGACCGATGATCGAGACGGTCATCGCAATCAGGTCGCCAAATGCGACGCCAAGTGCAGAAGCGACAGCTACGCGCCGCCCTTGGGTCAGGGCATAGCTGAGGACCAGCAAAATCGTCGGGCCGGGCATAACCAGCAGCACGGTCGAGGCGATGGCAAAGCCAAGCCAGAGGGTCGGGTCCATGCGTTTACTCCCGCGGTGGATAGTGGCGGCGCAAGACCATAAGATCCTGAGGTCCGAATGTCTTTGACGCGTTGCTGTCTTCGGAAAAGATCGACACGCCTTCATAGGCCGGGTTGCGGATATCGGTCAACAGACCCAAGGACTGTGTGAGCTCTTCGAGCATGGCTGATTCATACTGGCGAATGGACAGCCGGGTGCCAAAGACGATGCGGGCGCGATCGATGCGTCCGGTCTTGCGCTCGGCCCAGACCATGACACGGGCTCCGCGGACCGTTGTCCCGTCCACCCCCTCGATGCCAGTTCCCGAGATCGGGGCCGCGCCGTCCGTATCGATGAAATAGATCCGGATATCGGCCTGCGCCGCCTCTGCGGCCAGTTGTAGCGTCAGGCCCATGCCCGCGTCGTTCAGATATTGCAGAGCGCGGGCAAGCGCCGCATGGGCGCGTTTCTGTTTGCCGCCGAGAAAGGCGCGATCCATTCGGGCGATACCAACAGTCACGGCTTGATCGACGGGCCAGCGGGAAAACCGTTTGGTGCAATCGCCACCCGGGGGCGCGCCGCAGGCGGTCAATCTGTAGAAGTCGTCGTCGCTCAGCAGACCATCGGTTTCAATGAATTCTGGCTGAGCGACAAGGGTACTTCCCAACAGGCAAAATAGGCCAAGGGCGATCAGGCGTAACATGATGGAGGCGCGGTCAGCTGGATGCTGTCAGCATTCGGCCAGCAACCGCGTCCAGTTTTTGCATCAACGCCGGATCCCGGGCCTCGGGCGCGGTCAGAATGGCAAATTCCAACGCGCGGTCGCAGCCATGCGGGCAGGGCGCGCGATCTGCGCCCAACAGTGCTGGCAGGCCACGCACAAGTGCGCGTCCCTTGTCGGCATTGCCCATCAAGGTCTTGATGATTTCGGTGACGTCGACCTCGCCATGGTCGGGGTGCCAGCTGTCGTAGTCCGTGACCATGGCAATCGAGGCGTAGCAAAGCTCGGCTTCGCGGGCGAGCTTGGCCTCGGGCATATTGGTCATGCCGATCACATCCGCCCCCCACTGTTCGCGGTACATTTTGGACTCTGCGAGGGTGGAAAACTGTGGTCCTTCCATTGCGAGGTATGTGCCGCCTTTGTGGATCGTGATGCCAGCGGCCTGACCGGCGGCGTAGCAGGCATCGCCAAGGCGGGGGCAGGTGGGGTGAGCGACCGAAACATGCGCGACGCAACCGGATCCAAAGAACGATTTTTCGCGCGCAAACGTGCGGTCGATGAATTGATCCACCACAACAAAATGGCCGGGCGCATATTCTTCGCGGAACGACCCGCAGGCGGAGACCGAGATGACGTCGGTTACGCCGAGCCGTTTCAGCGCGTCGATATTGGCCCGGTAGGGCACAGTGGTCGGGCTGTGAACATGGCCTCGGCCGTGACGCGGCAGAAAGGCCATGGGCACGCCATCCAGTGTACCGGTGAGAATCTGATCCGACGGGGCGCCCCAGGGGCTTTCGACAGATTGCCAAGTGGCATCTTGCAGTCCGTCGATGTCATAGATGCCCGATCCTCCGATCACGCCAATCATGGTTTTGGTCATTGATGCCTCCAATTGTTCGCGGTGAAGTTGCACTGAGTTCGACGCAATGAAAAGCCACCTTCGCATCAAAGTGATGTCCAAGTTTGCGCAGGTCTTAAGCAACCGCGATGCGATCGAGTGCGTTTTTGTTCTTTGATCTGCTGAACAAGGAAGCTGCCACCCCGCATACCCAAGAATACCGTGCAATTCCGGCCCGGGCTGCTATGACCTGCAGCCATATCGGCATTGCATCTGAGCGCTGGCCTTTCCCGGTAACAGGCAGTAAGACCCGCGCGAACAGGAAGGACCTCCACCCATGAAAAAAGCCATCCTGGCGAGCTTTGCAGGCCGCCTTGCCATGCCTGATTTGTCGCTGATGCCCGATGAAAAGCTGACCGTCGGCAGATTGCGCATCGAATTGCTGGCCGGTCTGACCGTTGCTTTGGCTTTGGTGCCCGAAGCGGTGGCCTTTGCCTTTGTGGCCGGGGTTCATCCGTTGGTGGGACTGTATGCGGCCTTTTTGGTTGGTCTGATCACGGCATTGATCGGTGGCCGGCCCGGAATGATTTCCGGTGCGACCGGCGCGCTGGCGGTGGTGATGGTGGCGCTGGTTGCGCAACACGGGGTCGAATATCTGTTCGCGACCGTGGTTTTGATGGGGCTGCTGCAAATCTTTGCGGGTGCCATGCAATGGGGCAAATTCATACGGCTTGTGCCGCATCCCGTTATGCTGGGGTTCGTCAACGGGCTGGCAATCGTGATTTTCCTTGCGCAGTTGGGACAGTTCAAAGTGCCCGGTTCGATGGAAAACACCGGTCACGGCATGGGTGGCGGCGAATGGCTGTCGGGAATGCCGCTGTATTTGATGCTGGCGCTTACGGCGCTGACCATGGCGATTATCTGGGTGATGCCGCGGATCAGCCGCGTTGTTCCTGCACCGCTGGCCGGAATTGCGGTGGTTGCGGCGCTGGTCATTGGCTTTGGTCTGGATGTGCCGCGCGTGGGCGATCTGGCATCCATCCAAGGCGGATTGCCGCCATTCCATATCCCGTCTGTTCCACTGAACCTCGAAACGCTGCAGATCATCCTGCCTTATGCCGTAATCCTCGCGGCAATCGGACTGATCGAAAGCCTTCTGACGCTGAACCTCGTGGGTGAAATCACCGGCAAGCGCGGTGGCGCGAGTCAGGAATGCATCGCACAGGGCATCTCGAATACGGTCACGGGCTTCTTTGGGGGCATGGGTGGCTGTGCCATGATCGGCCAGTCGATGATCAACGTGAAGTCCGGTGCACGTACGCGAGTGGCCGGTGTGGCTGCCGCGCTGTTCCTGCTGATCTTTATCCTGTTTGCATCACCACTGATCGAACTGATCCCGCTGGCCGCTCTGGTCGGTGTGATGTTCATGGTGGTGATCGGCACCTTCGCATGGAACTCGCTGACCATTTTGCGCAAGGTCCCCCTGATGGACGCCTTTGTCATCCTGCTCGTGACAGTCGTGACGGTCATGGAAGACCTTGCGGTTGCGGTGGTTGTCGGCGTCATCGTCTCGGCGCTGGCCTACGCGTGGAACAATGCGCGCCGCATCCACGCCAAGACCCGGGAGTCCAACACCGAAGAGGGCGCCAAGGTTTACGAAATCCAAGGCCCGCTGTTCTTTGGATCGAGCGATGGGTTCATCGAACTCTTTGACATCGAAAATGATCCCGACGCGGTGATCATCGACTTTGACAACAGCCGCGTCGTGGACCAGTCCGCGCTGCAGGCAATCGAAGCGGTGGCGACCAAATACGAGGCGGCTGGCAAACGGGTCAAGCTGCGTCATCTGAGCCGCGACTGTCACAAGCTGCTGAACAAAGCCGGGCACCTTGTGGTCGATTCAGACGATGATCCGGATTACGCGCTTGCCGTAGACTATGGCGTTCGTACCGGCATTCTCGGCGGGCACTGACTGACGTGATGCGACGTTGCCCTGCCGCATCGGCGGGGCAACAGATCATCCCAGACTGCGCAAATACGCCATAACCGAATCCCGAACCGATTGATCGCCGCGCGCGCGGGCCTCTTCGATCAACCCGCGAACAACCGTCAGGTCAGAGCGCATCAACAGGCTTTTGACCGGTCCAATCGATGCAGGACGCATCGAAAGCGTCCGAAAGCCGATGGCCGCGAGGCAGAGCGCCTCAACAGGGCGTCCGGCGTCTTCACCGCAGAAACTGAGATTGGTTTCAGATGTGCGGGATCTATCCGCCACCATTTCCAGCAGGCTCAGGAAACTGACGTTCAGAGTGTCATAACGCCTGCGAACCCGCTCGTTTTCGCGATCCGCTGCAAAGAAGAACTGTTTCAGATCATTGCCGCCTACGGACAGGAATTCGACTTCGTCAAAGAATTTCTGTGAGGCAAAGGCCAGACTGGGCGTTTCCAGCATCGCGCCGACTTCGATCCGTTCCGGCAGGACGTGTCCCAGCTTCTTTTCACGCGCCAGCGCCTTGTCCACTTCGGCGCGGGCAGCCTGCCATTCGTTGTACTGGGCAATAAATGGGAACATCACCGACAGGGGTCGCCCATCGGCCGCGCGCATCAGCGCCTGCAACTGCATCCGTAGCACGCCGGGTTTGTCGAGCCCCACACGGATCGCTCGCCAACCCAGGGCAGGGTTGGGTTCGTCATGCGGCTTCATGTAGGGCAGTACTTTGTCTGATCCGATGTCGAGGGTACGGAACACAACCCGGCTGCCCTTGGCTGCGTCCAGAACCCTCGAATACAAGGCGGCCAGTTCATTTCGGCGCGGCATCTGGTTGCGCACGAGAAACTGCAATTCGGTGCGGAACAGCCCCACGCCCTCCGCGCCCGAGCTCTCCAGCGAAGGCAAATCCGCCATAAGACCCGCGTTCATCAACAGATTGATCCGTTCGCCGCTGGCCGTCACACAGGCAGTGTCGCGGATCGACGCATAGCGTTCCTGCGCCTTGGTCTGCATCGCGATCTTGTCGGAAAAGGCCGCGCGCACGGTATCGTCGGGACGCAAGTGAACGATCCCCTGTTCGCCGTCTACCAGAATGGCGTCGCCATTGAGCGCTTCGTTGGTGACGCGCGAGGCATGGATAACCAGTGGGATAGCGAGGGCACGCGCAACGATGGCCGCGTGCGATCCGACAGAGCCGCCCTCAAGCACGACACCGCGCAATTTGCGTCCGTATTCAAGCAACTCACCCGGACCGATATTGCGGGCAATCAGGATCGGGTCATCCGGCATTTCAGAACCGGTCTGCTGGCCCTGACCTGTCAGGATGCGCAGCAAACGGTTGCTGAGATCATCCAGATCATGCAGGCGTTCGCGCAGATAGGCATCTGTGACTTGCGACATTCGTGCACGGGCTGCGGATTGCTCTTTTTCGACCGCAGCCTCGGCGGACAGGCCCCGGGAAATGTCGTCTTCCATACGCCGGAGCCAACCTTTGGAGTTGGCGAACATCCGGTAGGCTTCGAGCACCTGCACCTGCTCGGCATCGCCTGAGGCACCGGCCAGCATCGCGTCAACTCCGACACGCATCTTGTCGACCGCTTCGCGCAGGCGAGCGCTTTCGGCAACGGGATCATCGGCAACCATATTGGTGACGACGACACGCGGTTCATGCAGCCAGACATGGCCCATCGCCGCGCCTTCCTGTCCTGTGGCGCCACGGAACATCACAGGCTGAGTATGGCGGGCTTTCAGCGCGGCGCCTTCGCCGACAAAGACGCCCAGTTCGGTCATTTCTGCCAGAACCATTGCGACCACTTCGAGGGCATAAATCTCGTCCGCGGTGTATTCCCGTGCTTGCTTGGACTGGACCACCAGCACGCCCAGCTTTTCACCCAAACGCTGGATTGGAACACCGAGGAAGCTGGAGTAAATCTCTTCGCCGGTTTCGGGCATGTAGCGAAAGCCCGGCGCGCTGGGCGCATCGGCGGTGTTCACGACCTTGCCGGTGCGTGCGACCCGTCCCACCAGACCTTCGCCCAGCTTCATACGGGTTTCGTGCACCGCTTCGGCGTTCAGACCCTGCGTGGCGCAGAGTTCCAGCGTTTCATCGTCGCGGAACAGGTAGATGGAGCACACTTCGGTGCCCATGGAGTCGGCCGTCAAATGCGTGATCTTGTCTAGTCGCGCCTGACCCGCAGCCTCTTCGGCCATGGTGTCGCGCAACCGACCCAGCAGTTTGCGGCTTTCGCTTTCGAAACTGTCCGGCATTCTGCCTCGCATCCCCCCCGTCGTCGCTTTCGGTATAGCGGTCTTCACGCCTTGTTGGAAAGAGGCCGTTGCGTCTATTGCGCAGCGCCCGGTCTTCTGCTCGTTTTTTCAGCACAGGGCTAAACGGCCCCATGGCGCGCTCTTCAGGGTTTACGCGCGATGGTAAACAGCCGCGGGGCCGTGCCTTTTTGCAGCAGCGTTTCATCGATCACAAAGCCGGCTTTTTGCAAACGATCGGTCAATTCGACTTGTGAAAAAATGCTGACATGCGGCGCTTTGCCGATCAGCCGCATCAGGGGGATCATGACGGCCAGATACCACGGACCATCGCGCAGACAGGCGGTTTTGGCGATGAATAATCCGCCTTGCGGCAAACGGTCGAATATCTTTTGGATCATGGCGTCGGCGTTTGGCACCAGATGAATGAGGTTCAGCGCAAGAACCACATCGGGCGAAAAATCGGGCAAGCCCGCGCCATCGGCAACAGCAAAGCGCAGATGCTCTGGCGTCTCGGCGTCGCGTTTGGCATTGGCAATTTCGATCATCTTGGGCGACAGATCCGTCGCCAGATAGTCCTGCACATGCTTTGCGATTTCCAGCGCCGTGCTGCCGGTGCCGCAGCCCAGCTCCAGAACACGGTGTTCGGGTTTCAGGCGGTCTACAATCATATCCCGCGTCTTGTGATACCCTTCCAGGTTCTCGATCGGATCGCTGGCATATTTTTCGGCAATTTTGTCCCAGAATGCGGCTTCGGTCATGTGAAAAGGTCCTGATAAATTGCGGCGGTGCAATTGCCCAAAAGTAAAATGCGGGCCGTAGAGGTAACAGCCCCAAGCTGACGGAAACAATTTCCGTCCTCAAGCATGTAAGAATTGTATCAGCGAAAAAAAGCCCGCCATGGGGCGGGCTTTGGGATCAGGCTTTTTCCAGCTCGAAGGCGTCGTGCAATGCCTGCACCGCAAGCTCCATGTATTTTCGGTCGATCAAGACCGAAATCTTGATTTCCGAGGTGGTGATGACCTTGATGTTGATGCTTTCCTGGCTGAGCACCTCGAACATCTTGGCGGCCACACCCGCGTGGCTGCGCATGCCGATGCCCACCACCGATACCTTGGCCACATCCGTGTCCGCGATGATATCGTGGAAATTGATCGAGCCGGCGTCCTTGGCGTCCTGCATGGCCTTTTCCGCACGCGCCACCTGATTGGTCGGGCACGAGAAGGTCATGTCAGTACGGCCTTCCTCGGATATGTTCTGGACGATCATATCCACGTTCACGCCCGCATCGGCCAAGGGACCAAAGATTGCGGCCGCGATCCCGGGGCGGTCGGCGACGGAGACGAGAGTCATCTTGGCCTCGTCGCGTGAATAGGCCACTCCGGCCACGACATTGCTTTCCATGATTTCCTCCTCATCGCAGACCAATGTGCCTGCTTCGTCAGATTGTTCCTCAAAGCTGCTCAGAACCCGCAGCCGAACTTTGTAGCGCATGGCCAGCTCAACCGAGCGGGTCTGCAAGACCTTCGCGCCCAGACTGGCCAGCTCCAGCATTTCCTCAAAGGCGATCTTGTCCAGTTTGCGGGCTTTTTCGCAAACCCGTGGGTCAGTGGTGTAGACCCCGTCCACGTCTGTGTAGATGTCACAACGTTCCGCGCCGAAAGCAGCCGCAAAGGCCACCGCCGTGGTGTCCGAGCCGCCGCGGCCAAGCGTTGTTATCCGGCCCTCCGGGCTGACACCCTGGAACCCTGCAACCACGGCAACCTTCATGCCTTCGTCGAATTTGGCGAGGATGTTTTCCGGTGGAATAGCCTCGATCCGCGCAGCAGCATGCGCCGACGTGGTCTGCACCGGCACCTGCCAGCCCTGCCAGCTGCGCGCAGGCACATCCATCTCCTGAAGCGTCAGCGCCATCAGGCCTGCGGTGACGTTTTCACCCGATGAGACAACCGCATCATACTCGCGTGCGTCATAGAGCGGTGACGTCTCATCGACATAGCCAACAAGTTTGTTCGTCTCGCCCGACATGGCCGATACGATGACGATCACATCGTAGCCTTTGGCGACTTCGACACCTACGCGCTTTGCAGCGCGCCGAATGCGGTCAAGCGTGGCGACAGACGTGCCGCCAAATTTCATCACTAGAATGGGCAAGGGGCCTCTCCCCGGATAAACTTGCGCGGGGTTTAGGCCTGCGGCGCCAAAAGGGCAAGGTGTCAAAGGCGCCGCATACTTACTGAGGCACCTTCGCTGTTTCCGATTTCATTGGAGAATAAACACTCGCCGCTTCCCTTCGATGCTTTCTACATCCAGTGCAGGCTGCACTTCGTCTGCGGAGCCTTGGAAGGGCTGGGCGGTATAGACGGCTGTCACATCAATCGGCGCCGAAGCAAAGATTGTAAGGAAGCCGATGTTAATTCGACCGGTTGCAAAGTCGTTGCGCCCGTACATTTCGCCGAGTTTGGTACAGTCATCCAACGTTGCGTGCTGGGCACGGAGTGTAAAGTTCTCCGTTCCTTGCTTGTCGATCTGCTGAGGTTCGCGAATGATATCTTTGCCTTTGTTTACCAGCGGAATTATCGACTTGCGGAGTTGAACGTCGTCAAACGTGTTGACGATGTTGATTTCCGTTCTGTAACGCCCGTCAGCCACAACATGGCGGACGTTTTCTGTAATATCCGGCGCGAAATGCCAGCCGCACAAATATTTAATTGAATAGGCATACCAAACTGCCCGGTTCGCGATCTGCACATCGGCGCAGCTAGGCGTTAAAGGAACGGTCGCCACATCCGTTGCGGCGGTTAACGTGGCACAATTGCTCAACATTGACGGCGTTTGGGTCGCCGCTACCGTGAAGTCAACAAACATTGGGTCAATCCCGCCCGAAGGAGCACCATTGGCTGGGGCTGTAAACGTGCAAGTTAGGGTCCCACCCGCCGCCGTACAGGCCCAATTTGGTCCGCCAGCGGCCGAAACGAAGTTCAGTCCAATAGGATATGTGTCCGTCATTGTGATTTGCTGCCCTGCAGCCAATCCGGCGCCGTCGACATCAACAAGGACTTCAAAGCGCACGGTATCGCCCGGGAAGGCAAGGTCTGCGGGGGCGAGTCGATTTTTTTGGATCGTTAAGTTAGGAGCGGAGCGGCAAAGTGTGACGTCCATCGATGAGCCGCCACCCAAGTTGGACCACGTGTTCAAACCCGGGTCATTGTCCACAATGAACCCTTCGCTGCCGGGTAGGTAACTTGCTGCTATACCCAAAGAGGTCACCTGATCGAAGCTGGTCAGAATTGTTGCACCCGCCATAATGTCAACGCGCGCGATGTTGAAGCCGGGAGCAGAAGCGGAAGCGGTGCCTCTTATAGAAAGGCAATTCCCTGAGGGGGTTAGATTGCCAATTGGCGTGGAGATATAGGCATCATAGTACTCTTGGCCGCTGACGAGACCTGTGAAGTCTTTGTTGCCGCCGTTAAGCGGCGGCGAAAGCCGTATGTAAAGGCGCTGGTCGCTTGGGTCGAAAAGAGGCAGCAGTTCGGCACTCGGTGTTCCGGTTACTTCCCAAATACGAATATCGGTTGCATTTGGAATATCGATAAGCGGTCCAGAAGCGGTTTGAGCTGATGAAATGGATGCCGCAAAAGAGAATCCGGCGCAAAGCACCGCGTTTCGTAGAAATGAAAAAAGCATTTAGGTAACCTAAAAAAGTCAAAAAATAGAAATGAAGAGCCTTGAGTATAGCATAGGTTGAGCGCCGCTTCACGACATTTGAACCCATTTGCTATAAAGTCGTGTCGAGTCTAAGAGCTCAAAGTGGATGAGCCTCGCCATCCCAGGTTTCAAAGCAGCCTGTGGTGTCCAGTGACAAATGATCGAAGCGGCTGATCAGCCCATTCGCGGCGTCCACTGGTGTGATGTCAGCCGCGCCGCCGCCCATGTCCGTCTGAACCCAGCCGGGATGGTAGATCCCGACCGCGATTCCCTGTGGGGCGAGGTCGGTGGCCAGATTGCGTCCTAGGTTCAGCGCGGCTGCCTTGGAGGCGCGATAGATGTAGCTGCCGCCCGGCGCTTTGGTGTTTGAGCCCATCTGCGAAGAGATGATTGCCAATTTTGGGGCCTTGGCGGCGCGCAGGTTCGGCAGCAAAGTCTTGGCGGTCAGGAAGACGCCGGTGACGTTGACGGCAAAGGTCTGATCCCAAAGCGCGGGGGCATACCCGTCCTCAACGCTTTGGCCTTTTTCAAGGTAAACACCTGCATTGCAGATCACCAGATCAATGGCTGCGCCGTCGAGCTTGTCCGACAGCCTTTCGAAATCCGCTTGGCGTGTCACATCCAAGGGCCAGTCAGCATCACCCCGGGAGCAGGCGATAACCTCATCGCCGCGGTCGCGCATCTGGCGGGCCATTTCCGCACCGATGCCTCGGTTTGCACCGGTGATCAAGACGCGCATCAGTTGCTCTTTCTGGTTGGTGTGAAGGGGAGGGGCGCCACTGGAATGCCCTCTTCGATCAGCGCCTTGGCTTCGTCCCCGCGCGCTTCGCCCCAAATGGACCGTTCGGGCACGTCGCCCAGATGCATTGCACGGGCCTCTTGGGCAAAATCTCCGCCCACGTAGTCAGAATTGGCCTCTACATGGGCTTTCATTTCGGCGATTGCCTGTTCGGCAGGATTGGCGGGGGCGCTGAGAGGTTGCTGCGGCGATGCCGGTTCTTCCGCGGCCTTGTCAGATGCGGTCACGCGCGGTGCCATCAGCGCTTTTTTCACATCAGCAGAGCCACAGACCGCGCAGGCGACATGTCCTGCGGCTTGCAGTTTGTCGAAAGCACTGGCCGATTGAAACCAGCTGTCAAAGCTGTGGCCTTGCTCGCATTTGAGACTGTATTGGATCATTACCGTGCTCGTGGTTGCCCAACAGAAGGATAAGCATATTCCGGGCAGGTTCAAGCGTGCTAGGCGCCGGGCAAGACCTTCAGAATGCAATCCAAAAGCGCGTCCATGTCCATTTCAGGTTTCAGCAACGTGGCCTGTGCACGGGCAAGCGTTTGTTGATCGTCCCTCTCTTTCAAGCGGATCAGCGCTGCGGCCAGAGTATCGGCATCTTCGACTTCGTTTGACACGCGCGCCGCGGCCAGTGCCAGTGCCGGGCTGGCAAAGTTGCGCATATCCATGCCGTACATCAGGGCGCATTCAAACGCTGCTGGCTCATATGGTGTATGTCCGCCCTTGGCGACCAGAGAGCCTCCGATGAAAACGCGACCCGACAGGGCGTACCATTTGTGCATTTCGCCGAAGGTGTCCGCGAGGTAGACGTCGACGCCCTCCGGGGATTCCCGATTGCTCCGGCGGGCATAGCTGAAACCCGCCCTTTCGACCAAAGCCTCGATCGCCTCGATGCGGTTTGGATGGCGCGGGGCGAGGATCAGTTTTAGGTCTGGCAATTGGCCGCGGGCGATCTGATGCGCGTTGAGAATGATGCCTTCTTCGCCTTCATGGGTTGAGGCCGCCAGCCATGTATTTGCCCGGTCAAAGGCAGAGGTCAAACTGGCGTCGGGCAAATCCGCTTCGGGCGCTTTGTAAAAGGTCTTCAGGTTGGCGACCGTGGCCTCTGCCCGTTCCGGCAAGCCAAGGCCGCGCAGGCGCGCCAGACTGCCGCTGTCCTGCGCAATCACCAGATCGACCTTGGCCAATGTGGCCGCAGCAAGGGTGGGAACGTGTCCAAAGGTTTGTGCGGTTCCCTCGCTCAGCCGCGCCCCAAGCAGGATCACCGGGCCGGGGCACTGCGCGAAACGGTGTGGCCATATTTCGGATTCCAAACTTATGTGCGCCTCGACATTCCATCGCCGCATCATGCGTTTTGTGACCCATGACAAATCCAATGGGGCCGGACGTACGGTTATTTCTGCAAAGCCCCAGCGTCGCACCACATCCAGGCCCGAAGCCGAGTTGCATGTCACCAACCAACGCAAATCGGGCTGCGCCGCGATCATGGCCTCCAGCACCCCGCGTGCTGAGGCCAATTCGCCGTTCGAGGCGCCATGCAGCCAGATGTGTGGGCCCAGTTCGGGCTCGGACAGGCCCAATCGCGCCTGAACACCTGCCCAGCCTTCGCGGCGCGCTGCGCGAAACAGCTCGATCACGGCAAACAGACTGATCAGGATTCGATACAGCAGCACTCTGGCACTCCCAACTTCTCTCAGCGGATTAGGCCCTGCCATGGGACTTTGGCAACTGCCAATTCGCGTTGCGACGCCAGTTCAGGGATTGCGGAGTTTGGGAAGATGGTGCTGCTGGAGAGAATTGAACTCTCGACCTCTCCCTTACCAAGGGAGTGCTCTACCTCTGAGCTACAGCAGCTCCGTTGCCGAAGCGTGCGGGGTGATTAGACCCAATTGTTCGGTCGTGCAAGCCTTATCTGGACCCTTTTTCGCCCCTGCGTTAGGAAGGGCGCATGGAGCGGAAATCACCCACCCCCAAAGCAGGCCAAACCAGCCGGGATGACCGGTTGAAAGCGGCATTGAAAGCCAATCTGGCCAGACGCAAGGCGCAGGCACGCGCAAGGCATGCTGGCGGAGAGGCTGCGGCAGGGGACACGGGTCAACAAGGCCGGCAAGAGCAGAAGGACTAGGCAGGTATGGATTCGATTGTTGTAACGGGTAATGGTGCGCTGAGCGGCGATATACCGATTGCGGGCGCCAAAAATGCCTGCCTCACACTGATGCCAGCGACATTGCTGAGCGATGAACCGCTGACGCTGACCAATGCGCCGCGATTGTCTGACATCCGGACCATGACAGCGCTGTTGCAGTCTTTGGGGGCCGAGGTCTCAGCCTTGCAGGACGGTCAGGTGCTGGCGATGTCCAGTCATGATCTGAACAACCTGACTGCGGATTATGACATCGTGCGCAAGATGCGTGCGTCGATCCTCGTTCTGGGGCCCATGCTGGCCCGGGCCGGGCAGGCTGTTGTTTCGCTTCCCGGCGGCTGCGCGATTGGTGCCCGCCCGGTGGATCTGCACCTCAAGGCGCTCGAAGCAATGGGCGCTGATCTTGAGCTGCGCGATGGCTATGTCCATGCCAAGGCGCCGTCCGGCGGCTTGAAAGGTGCGGTTGTTGAATTTCCCTTTGTGTCCGTCGGTGCGACGGAAAATGCTCTGATGGCTGCGACGCTGGCCAAAGGCACAACGGTGCTGAAGAACGCGGCACGTGAGCCGGAAATCGTCGATCTTGCACAATGCCTTCAGAAAATGGGCGCGCAGATCGAAGGTGAGGGCACCAGCACCATCACCATTCAGGGTGTCGACAGATTGGGCGGCGGGACCCACCGTGTGGTCACAGACCGGATCGAATTGGGCACCTACATGTTGGCACCCGCTGTCTGTGGTGGCGAAGTGACCTGCCTTGGCGGCCGGATCGATTTGCTCGAAGCGTTCTGTGAGAAGCTGGATCAGGCCGGTGTGTCCGTTGAACAGACGGAAAAAGGGCTAAAGGTCAGCCGCAAGGGCGACCGCGTCCGCGCCGTGGATGTAACCACCGAGCCTTACCCCGGTTTCCCAACGGATTTGCAGGCTCAGATGATGGCCTTGCTGTGCACGGCCGAGGGCACGTCTGTTCTGGAAGAAAAGATCTTTGAGAACCGCTTTATGCATGCGCCCGAACTGATCCGCATGGGGGCCAGCATTGATGTGCATGGCGGTACCGCAACCGTGACAGGTGTTGATCGCCTGAAGGGCGCGCCGGTCATGGCGACAGACCTGCGTGCTTCGGTATCGTTGATCCTTGCCGGTCTGGCCGCTGAAGGCGAAACCATCGTGAACCGCGTTTACCATTTGGATCGAGGCTATGAGCACGTCGTGCGCAAGCTCGAAAACGTGGGCGCCAAGATAGAACGGATCAAAGGCGAATGACCGAAGACGCTCGTTTCGAAGACGCCGGGGACAAGCCGCTTTTTCTGGGGGCGATGGACACTGATGATCTTGGTGTTCTGTCTGCTCTGGTTCAGGACGCGGTTTTCCCGATCACCGAGATGCGCTGGCAACCAAAGCAGAGACGCTTGGGTTTTTTGGTTAATCGGGTGCGTTGGGAAGACGTGGATGCCGCCACACGCCGTGGGCGCCCGGTCGAGCGTGTTCAGTCTCTGTTGGTCATCGACACGGTGCTGAATGTGTCTAGCCAAGGGGTGGATCGTTCGGATCAGGACATGATCTTTTCGGTTTTGAACGTGAGCTTTGAGCCAAGTGATGCACCATCGGGCCATGTCGTTCTGACACTGGCCGGGGACGGCGCCATCCGGGCCGAAGTCGAAGCGCTGGAAGTGTCACTGCGCGATGTGACGCGCCCTTACAAGGCACCCTCTGGGAAAGTGCCGCAGCACCCTCTGGACTAAGCCAGCTCTCTGACCTTTTGCAGGGCCCAATGGCCAATGGTTAATACAAAGTTAACCTATCTGTCGTTCGATGGGGCGGTGGGCTTGCTATGACCAGGTTGGGGAGTGCGATGACAGAGGTGTCGTATGATCTAGACGCGCACCGCTTTATCACGGGCGTGTCAGACAGTTGGGATCAGTTTGCTTCGGAAAATTACGGCACCAAGGTTAGTTCCCGAGATGTGATTGGTCAGAGCATCTGGAGCATCGTGACCGAACCTGACTTGCGCATTTACACCAACGCCATTTTCTTTGCGGTCCGGCACTGGAACCATCCTTTGAAAATTCCGATGCGATGTGATGCACCCGGATTGATCCGCGACGTGATCATGGAAGTTGCGCCAATGCAGGATGATGGCTTGCGGGTTTCGCATCGCATCATGAGTGAGCGGCCGCAGCGGACAGCGGAAACCGGGGCACAGTGCACGATCTGTCACGCCGTGATGCATGACAAGAAAAACACTGGGTCGCAATTCGTGTGCCGGTCATGCCGGAGCTTTGCCAGCAATCTCATCAGTCAGCTTGGGCGCCGCTACGGCTCGGCTGGATGTGATCCCTCCGATACCTCTAGAGATCAATTTCAACCACACCACCAGCCTGCGCTGCGCGGCTTTGGCACAGGATAATGCGCTCTTGTCTCTGCGCCTTGGAAAGCACGAAGTCACGATGCTCGACTTCGCCGGAAATCAACCCGCACTGACAAACGCCGCAAATTCCGTCGCTGCATTTCACATCGATATGAATGCCTGCTTTTGCCAAGGCGTCAGTCCCGGTTTCATCTTCTGAAACAGTGACTTCCTGCCCGCTTCTAAGGCGTAACGTGAAGGGATAGTTTTCATATTCTGGCAGGTCAGGAACTGAAAAGTATTCAAAGTGGCGGGCGTCTTCGGGAAAGCCTGCGGCCTGCGCCGTGTCGAGTACGGACTGCATGTAAACCTCTGGTCCGCAGGTGTAGACATGCGCCCCGTCGGCATAGCGCAGCGTTTTGGTCAGATCGCAGCGGCTGCCTTCGTCCGAGACATGAATGTGCACGTTTTCGGCCCATGGCACCTGCGCCAGATCATCTAGAAATCCCGCTGTGGCGCGTGACCGAACCGAATAGTGCAACGCAAATGGTTTGCCCAAAGCATGCAGCCGATGTGCCATGGCAATCATAGGCGTGATGCCAATGCCCCCACCCATCAAAAAGGACATGCTGGCGTCTTCGATCAGTGGAAAGTGATTGATCGGCCGCGAAACGAACACCCGGCGACCCTGTGCAAAAATGCGGTGCAGCAGTTTCGATCCGCCACGCCCGGCGTCTTCTCGCAAAACGGCAATTTGGTAGGCGGATCTGTCAGCCGGGTTTCCCGACATCGAATACTGGCGCAGAAATTCCGGGGCCACGACAATGTCGAGATGCGCACCGGCCTGCCATTCCGGCAAGTCAGCGCCGTCCGGACTTCGGAACTCATACTTGGTCACGCCGTCGGCCATCACTTCGGCCTTTGACACTTCGACCCGCAACACCGGGCTGTCGGTGTCATTTGAGTATCGATGCACCACCGAGTCGTCGCCGGCAGTTCGGCGATTTTGATACTCTTCGGCAGTGACCATGGCCTGATAGGCTTCGATCCCGGCCTCGCGATCCATTGCGAATGGGTAAGGATAGGGGTGTGGCGCTAGAGGCGCGGGATATACCGCAAGGGTCTGATCCTCGTATTTCAGGTCCAGATCCTTTTGAAGGCTGCGTTCATTGACCGGCTTTTGGGTTGGTCGGTACGCGCCGTCGGGTTCCAGTTCGAGATCCCACCACCATTTCTTGACCGGGTTCAGCCCGCCGCGCCCCACGGCATCGTCCAATTTGGCCAAAAGCGGCGCCGCACCGGGCATGTTCATTGCGGCCCAGCGAAACGGCGCCTCGGCGAACAGGCCTTCCAGGTTCCAGGGGCAGGTCTTCATGCACCGCCCGCACATGGCGCCACCTTCGGTCGTGATGCGGTATGTTGCGCATTTCTGGCTGTCGCTTTTCCAGATTTCATAGCCATTGAACATCAGTTTCGGCCCGGCGGTGATCGCGCCCGACGGGCATTCGCGTGCGCACTTGTTGCAAGACTCGCAAAAGGATTGCAGGCCGAAATCGATGGGTTTGTCGTGTGTCAGGGGCATGTCTGTGGTGACGACACCCGATTTCAGGCGCGGCCCCAGAAAGGGGTTCAGGATCACCTCGCCGATGCGACTGACTTCGCCCAGACCGGCCAACAACAACAACGGTGGCTGCAGCACCTCTCCGTCCATGACGCTATGGGCCTTGGCAGAATAGCCCATACGCCGGATCAAGGCAGCGACAACGCCGCCCAGAAGCGAAAAGCGCAGATAGGCTCGCATGCTTTGGGCGACGGAAATCCAGTCATCGCCGGATGCGCCTTCCATGGTTTCGAAACCCTGATCGACGATCATGGAAATGGCTTGATCATGCGGAGGATTGATCGGTGCCCCTGTCGCGTCATGGCTATACCACGCCCAATTCGGACAGCGCGATATTCCTACGGCGTCCACACCCAGAAAATAGCTGACGGCCTTGATGTTTCGGGCGAAATTTTCCGGATCCGGGGTCTGACGGTCTGTCGCGGCTTCGCCATCCTGCAATAGGACAAAGGCCCCGAGCAATCTGCGCTGTGCCGATGATGTGGCCGATTTTCTGACGTAATATCCACCGGTTGCGCCGGCCTGAAGGGTTTTACCCATGTCGCCGAACTGTGCGCGCGCAAACATGTCCGCGCGCTTTGGAACCCGCGCGACGGCCTCTTCGTCGATGTAAGTGGTCGGTTTGTCGACCCGGCGCAGGGTTTCAAACGGATGAGGGCCATCTGCGTAGTTGCGGCCTGCATAGGGGTCCTGTGTCCGAGCCGATTTCGCACTGTGTGTTCCCAGCCTCCATGCCAGCCCGGATAGGACAGATCGGGGTTGTTGCGCCATCGGCAGCAAAGGTGCATCGGTATGCAGGCCCAGTGTTGTCGATACCGCAGCGAGCCCAAATCGACGCCCAAGCCACGGGATTTGACCATCCGGGCAGGCCAATCCGGCGGCGATAGCCAATTGGTTCAGGTCCAGATCAGACGTTGTTGCGGTATGGGCTTTGGCATCCCAGCCGAGCAATCGGATGTAATTCGCAATCACCGTCGCCGTTTCGGTTGCCCGCAAACATGCCCGGTGTGCCTGAGCGTCCTTGATCCAGTCATACCCGGCCTCATCAGGGCGGGGATCGCGGTGGTATTCGTAGACGAAGACCAATACATGTTCGTGCGCGTCTATACCCTTGGGCGGCGCTTCCATCGACTCTTTCAGATCGGCCATGATCATATCGATGCCCGAGGCGAGTGTTTTGGTTTGCCGGGTTCTGAGCGCCTCGGCCAAGGATTGAATGCCTGCATTCACAACGGGTTGCGATAGCCGGGCGCTGGCGGGTAGGCGACCGCATCCAACCATGGAGGCATCCGAAAAATAGCCGAATGCCTTCAGATGGTTGCTGCGTTCCAGTGGATCAGCGGGAATGGCGCTTTGGGCTTTGTTGACAAAACCGTCGCGGATGGCGTCCATCATCGCCTGGTGTTCAGCCATCGCGCCAACAACGGAATGGGGCTTGCCTGCGTCGAATGTCAAAGGTTCCCAAACCGGACTGTTCGAGACATCAGCCGATTTTCCGCGGGCCAGTCGTTCAAGCGGATAGGGGCCGAGATGAACGGGGCGATTTCGGTCCGAAAACAAGCGATTGGGCATTTGTGGTCCTCCGCAGCGCAGCCTAACGGGCTCCTGCGGCAGCGCAAGCGCTTGAGACCGCCGCCTGCGCGCTATATCAGGCCTGCGAACAAGGAGCCTGTTATGCCTGTCTTTCTGAATACGACCGACGCCGGTTTTGAAGCGGACTTTGAAACTTTGCTGGGGGCCAAGCGTGAAGACAGCCCTGATGTGGATGATGTCGTGGCCGGTATCATTGCGGATGTGCGCACCCGCGGTGATGCGGCGGTTCTGGACCTGACGGCAAAATTCGACCGGCTTGAGCTGAGTGCCGAGCAAATGCGGTTCAGCGCAGAGGAAATCGCGCAGTACTGCGCGCAGGTGCCACCGGCCGAGCGGGCGGCACTGGAACAGGCCGCCGATCGCATTCGCGCCTACCATATCCGTCAGATGCCAGCAGACGAAAGCTGGACAGATGAGGCGGGGGCGACGCTTGGCTGGCGCTGGACGCCGGTTTCGGCGGCTGGGTTGTATGTGCCGGGCGGGTTGGCCAGCTACCCGTCTTCGGTTCTGATGAATGCGATCCCGGCCAAGGTGGCCGGTGTTGGGCGTCTCGCGATTACGGTTCCGACCCCGGACGGGCAGGTCAATCCGCTGGTCATGTTGGCCGCGCAGATCGCAGGGGTCGATGAAATCTACCGGATCGGCGGCGCGCAGGCGGTGGCAGCGCTGGCTTATGGCACCGAAAGCATCGCTGCCGTGGACAAGATTACCGGGCCGGGCAACGCCTTTGTTGCGGCCGCCAAACGCCGGGTTTTCGGGAAGGTTGGCATCGATATGATCGCGGGGCCTTCAGAAATCCTCGTGATTGCGGATGGTGAAAACGATCCGGATTGGATTGCTCTGGATCTGATGAGCCAGGCCGAACATGACGAAAGCGCCCAGTCGATCCTGATCACCACTGATGCTGGATTTGGGCGCGCGGTATCAGATGCGGTGGATAATCGCCTGACGTCTCTCGAACGGCGCGAGATCGCAGCTGCAAGCTGGCGCGACTACGGTGCAGTCATCACGGTGCGCGATCTGGACGAAGCGGCGGCACTATCCAACCGATTGGCGCCCGAGCATCTGGAGCTGTGCGTATCGGACCCCGACGGTTTGTCGGAAAAGATCGAGCACGCCGGCGCAATATTCCTGGGTCAGTGGACACCGGAGGCCATTGGCGACTATGTCGGCGGTCCGAACCACGTTCTGCCCACCGCACGGTCGGCGCGGTTCAGTTCCGGTCTGTCGGTGCTTGATTTTCTCAAGCGCACCACATTGGCCAAGATGTCGCCCGATGCGCTGCGCGCCATTGGCCCCTCGGCTGAAGTGCTCGCGCGGTCTGAAAGCCTTGAGGCTCATGGCCTGAGCGTGACAGCCCGGTTGAACAAGCTGAACCGCTGACCGGCAGGATTGAGGCAGGATGGCCGCCCGCCTCCGCATGAGTGCGGGTTTTTCAGCCGAAGGGTGGAATTGTTTCACGACGTTCCGCCGGATTGTGCTGCAGCGCCGCAAGAGGTAATGAGGCAGGCAAGTACCGAGAGATCTGCCATGACCCGTATTGCCCATATCGAACTGGATGACGGCAACCTGCCGCCACCCACACCCGAGATCGAACAGGAACGCCGCGTGGCGATGTTTGATCTGATGGAAGAAAACTCCTTTGCGCTGCCCGCGCGTGATGATCGCGACGTGCCAGCGGGCCCCTACAATGTGGGCCTGTCCATCCGGGAAAAACGTCTCGTGTTCGACGTGACCACGGAAGGCCATGAAAAGGCAGCGGAATTTCATTTGTCCCTGTCGCCGTTTCGGCAGGTGGTCAAAGACTATTTCCAAATCTGCAAATCGTATTTTGATGCGGTCAAGACGCTGCCACCCAGCCAGATTGAAACCATCGACATGGCGCGGCGGGGGATACACAACGAAGGGGCGCGCATTCTGCAAGAGCGGCTGGATGGCAAGGCAGAGGTCGATGATGCGACAGCGCGCCGGCTCTTTACCCTGATCTGCGTTCTGCATTTCGGGGGCTGATTTGGATCAGTTGCCCCAATCCATCCTGTTTTGCTGCGATCACAATGCAGTCCGGTCACCTATGGCCGAAGGGATCATGAAAAAGCTCTATGGTCACGAAACATATGTTCAGTCCGTGGGCGTGGTGAATGATCTTGAGATTGATGGCTTCGCGATCGCAGTTTGCGAAGAAATGGGGGTCGAGTTGTCCCGCCACCAGTCACGGTCGTTTGAAGAGCTTGAGCAAATGGGTGAGGCGCTGTCGGGTTTTGATCTGGTTGTGGCGCTTTCACCTGCGTCGCAGCGCAAGGCGCTTGATATGACACGGTTCTACCACCTGACGGTGGAATACTGGCCGATCATGGATCCGACCGGGCTCGGCGAAACACGCGAAGCCAAGTTGAACGCATATCGACAGACCAGAGATCAGCTGGTCGATCGGCTCAGGGACAGATGGAAGGCAGAATAGAGGCCCGGACATGAGTGACACAGGCGCGGTTCTTCAACGCTACTTTGATTACTTCAATGCCGGTGATGTGCCCGGCATGCTCGACTGTCTCAGCGAAGACGTGGCGCATCATGTCAACGAAGGACAGGTGCGCAGTGGCAAAGGCCCGTTTGAAGCATTCTGCTTGCATATGAGCCGCTGCTACCGCGAAACCCTGACGGACATGGTGTTGTTCGAAAATGCTGATGGCACGCGCGGTGCGGCTGAATATATCGTCAACGGCACCTATCTGGAAACAGACGCGGGACTGCCCGAAGCAAACGGCCAGACCTACCGGCTGCCGGCTGGGTCGTTCTTTTCGCTGGATAACGGCAAGATCACACGCGTTGTCACCTACTATAACCTTGCCGATTGGGTGCGGCAGGTTTCGGAATGACCGGATCGGTGCATGTTCGGGTGCTGCAAGGGGCTGCGCTGGACACTGCACTGAATGATGTGGCGCGCCTGCGCATTTCGGTGTTCCATGATTGGCCGTATCTCTACGACGGTGATCTGGACTACGAACGTGGATACCTCGAAGCCTACAGAAACAATGATCGAGCGGTTCTTGTCGGCGCCTTTGATGGCGATCAGTTGGTGGGCGCTGCGACGGGCACACCGATGGCCGATCATGCCGAAGATTTCGCCGCCGCCTTTGCAAATCATCCCGTGCCACTTGAGCAGATTTTCTACTGCGCCGAATCCGTTTTGTTACCTGAGTACCGGGGGCAGGGCATCGGGCATCGGTTTTTTGATCTGCGCGAGGAACATGCCCGCGCTTTGGGCAGTCATTATTGCGCCTTTTGTTCTGTTGTCCGGCCCGACGATCACCCGTTGAAACCCGATGGTTACCGCGCGCTGGATGACTTTTGGCGTGGGCGTGGGTATGATCCTTTGCCGGGTGTGGTTGCACAGTTTGCCTGGAAAGACTTGGATCAGCCGGGCCAGACGCAAAAGCCGCTGCAATTCTGGATGCGGGCGCTGTGATCCGTAAAGGCTCAAATCGGAAAGGGCTCAAATGAAAGTCGCCGCCGCCGCATATCCCTGTAGCGATCTCACCAGTTGGGACGCCTATGTGCAAAAGATCACCGATTGGGTCAGCGAAGCAGCCGGGGAGGGTGCGCAGTTGCTGGTCTTTCCCGAATATGGAGCGATGGAACTGGCCACACTGGAAGGGCGCGAAACAGCGCTCGACCTCGAAGCCAGCCTTTATGCGGTGAACAAATGGGTGCCGCAGGCCGATGCGCTGCATTCCGATCTGGCGGATCGGTTCGGCCTGCATATCCTTGCCGCTTCCGCACCGGTTTTTGATGAGGCTATCAGCGCCCGCCCGGTCAATCGCGCCCGGTTGTTCGCGCCGGGCGGCGCTGTGGCGCATCAGGACAAGCAGATCATGACGCGCTTTGAGCGTGAAGTTTGGGATATTGCGCCCGGCGGCCCGCTTCAGGTTTTTGATACGGCCCTCGGCAAAATCGCAGTGCTGATCTGCTATGACAGCGAGTTTCCATTGCTCGGCCGTGCCGTGGCTGAGGCTGAATTGATTCTCGTACCTTCGGTGACAGAGGCGCTGTCGGGGCACAGCCGAGTTTGTATCGGCGCTGCGGCCCGCGCATTGGAAAATCAATGTGTCTCCGTGATGTCTTCTGTCGTGGGCACAGCGGATTGGAGCGAATCCATCGACGTTTCGACAGGGCGCGGCAGCGTTTTTGGCCCGCCGGACCGGGGTTTTCCCGAAAATGGCATACTTGCACAGGGTAAATTGAATGCGCCCGGTTGGACCTATGCAACCGTCGATCGAAGCGCGATTGCCGATGTGCGGGCGGATGGCGTGGTGCTGAACAGAACCCATTGGTCAGAACAGTCCGGCCGTGACATGGTGGCCGCAATCACGCCTCTGCGTTGATTTGCAGGCTTGAAATTACAGCAAAACCGCACCATATCGTAGCGCGCTCTGCATGTGGGCAGAGTGATATGTGAAGGAGAGAACATGGCCAAGGAAGATACGCTCGAATTTCCCGGTGTCGTGAAGGAACTCCTGCCCAATGCGACGTTTCGGGTCGAGCTAGAGAATGGCCATGAGATCATCGCACATACGGCAGGCAAGATGCGCAAGAACCGCATCCGTGTTCTGGCTGGCGACAAGGTTCAGGTAGAAATGACCCCGTATGATCTGACCAAGGGTCGGATCAACTATCGTTTCAAATAAGCGATTGCGGTGTGCAGACCGCTTGAAACGCGGCTGAGTACGCGTACGACAAAGGCCCTTTGCAGGGCCTTTTTCTTGTTAGGGTAGACCGATGAACGACAAACCCCGTCTTGTTCTGGGCTCTGGCAGTCCACGCAGGCTTGAATTGCTGGCGCAGCTGGGTGTGACCCCGGATGATATTCGCCCGCCCGATATCAATGAAGATCCGGCCAAGGGTGAACAACCGCGCCCGTATTGTGTGCGGCTGGCGCGTGAAAAAGCCATGGCGATAGGCGCGGATGATGACGAAATCGTCCTGTCTGCGGACACAACCGTTGCTTTGGGGCGCCGGATTTTGGGAAAACCCGCCGACGCTGGCGAAGCCGCGGCCTTCCTTTCGCTGTTGTCCGGGCGTCGGCACCGCGTCATTACAGCCCTTGCGGTCCGGCGTGGGGATCAGCTCTGGGAACGGGATGTGGTGACGCAGGTCAAGATGAAGGCGCTCTCGAACGAAGAACTAAACGCCTATCTTGCGACGAATGACTGGCAGGGCAAGGCTGGGGGTTACGCCATTCAAGGCCCGGCCGGGGCGTTTATTCCGTGGATAAACGGGTCCTTTACGGCGGTTGTCGGATTGCCGCTGGCTGAGACGGCGAATTTGCTTGGGGCTGCGGGCTATCCGCTTTACAAGCCAGCGCCATGAAGGGACGTACAATTGCCTTGGACCAATGGCAGGGTCGAGAAGCCGCCGCACTGATTGTTGACGGTCGCCTTGAGGATTTGCTGATTGGTCATGATTTTCCGAGGCCCGGAGCGATCTATCGCGCCGTGGCCGATCGCCCGGTCAAAGGACAAGGCGGTATGTTCATGCGCACGCCGGACGGCAACGCCTTTTTGCGGCAGGTCAAAGGTCTGAGCCCGGGGCAGACACTCTTGGTTCAGGTCACTGGGCATGCCGAGCCGGGAAAAGCCATTCCCGTATCGACCCGTCTGCTGTTCAAGTCGCGCTATGCCATCGTCACGCCGGGCGCACCGGGGATCAACGTCTCGCGCCAGATCAAAGACGATGATCTGCGCGAAGCGGCGTTGGAAGCGGCACATGACGCGCTGGCCGAAGTACCCTTGCCCGAAGGGGCCGGGCTGATCCTGAGATCGTCCTGCGGTCTTGGTAAACCCGAGGCAATTGCCGAAGACGTGGCGGCGATGGCGGGCCTGGCAAATGCGGTTTTGGCCGATACGGACGGCGGGCCGGAATTGCTGGTCGAGGGTGATGGGCCCCATGATTTGGCCTGGCGCGATTGGTCTGAACCGGCTGATCTTGATGACCAGCCGGGCTGTTTTGAACATCATGACCTGCTGGAGCAAGTGGAAGAACTGACTGGCCCACGCGTGGCTTTGCCTGGCGGGTACTCCATGCTGATTGAACCGACTTCGGCGCTTGTGGCGGTAGACATCAATACCGGGGGCGATACCTCAGGGGCGGCGGGTCTCAAGGCGAACCTTGCGGGATTGCGCGATTTGCCCCGGCAGCTGCGGTTGCGCGGTTTGGGCGGGCAGATCATCGTAGATCCGGCACCCTGTCCCAAAAAGGAACGGCGCCAGTTGGAGCAGGTGTTGCGGGCGGCGCTGAAACGCGAACAGACTGAGACTATTCTGGCCGGGTGGACGCAGCTTGGGCTTATGGAAATTCAGCGCAAACGCGACCGACTACCGTTGCGGGAGATCCTGAAATGAGTTGCCCGATTTGCGAGCGCGACAGCGATGCCAAGTTTCGCCCGTTCTGTTCCAAACGGTGCGCTGACGTGGACTTGGCCAAATGGCTGAGTGGCAGTTATGCCATCCCCTCTGACGATCCCGAAGATATGCAGACAGCAGCAGAAGCCTTTGAAGAACATCTGCAAAATCCACAACGCAAGCCGCACTGACCCAAGAGGCCCCGATGTTTGACGACGCCCTATTGTCCGAAATTCGCAGCCGCTTTGCCCATGTTGATAGCTGTCCCTTTACGGGGCCTCGGGTGTTTTTCGAAAACGCTGGCGGGGCGTTGACGCTGAACTCAGTGGTGGAAACCTCTGCGCGTTTTGCGGCGATTCCGGATAACCAGGGGCGCAGCAACGCAGCGTCCAAGGCGCTGGACGAGATCATCACCAAGATGCGCGCCGATACCGCACTTTTCTTCAACGCCAGCGGCGGTGCGGTGATGGTCGGCGAAAGCGGCACGGAACTGTTGTTCCGGCTGGTGCAGGATGCCTGCCTTGGGGCGAAAGAGGGCGGTGTCGTGATCGGCTCGACCGTTGAGCACCCCGCATCCCGCAGCGCCTGTGCGCGCTGGGCGGATGTGTCGGGTCGCCCGCATGTTCTGGTAGCGCATGACGATGCAACCGGGCAGGTGACACCTGACGCCTATGCGGCGGCAGTGACTGATCAGACCCGGGTCGCCACGATTTTGCATACGTCGCCCGTGACCGGCATGGGGATGGATGTCGCCGGAATCGCTGCCGCGATCCGGGCCAAGGCGCCTGATGCATTTATCATCGTAGATGGTATCCAGCATGCCTGTCACGGCGGGATCGACGTCGATGCCATGGGCGTCGATGGCTATGTGATCTCACCTTACAAGGTGTTTTCCCGCCATGGATATGGTGTGGCATGGGCGTCTGACAGGCTGACGGCCTTGGCGCATGACAGTCTGGTCGGCGGACCTTCGGGTAAATGGGAGCTGGGAACCCGTGACACCGGGGCCTATGCGACGTTTTCGGATGTTGTCGACTATTTCGACTGGTTGGGCACGCAGGTCAGCGATCGAGAGGATCGTCGCGAAAGAATTGTGGCTGCAGGTCACGCGATCCATGCCCACGAAGCCGGTTTGACCGATGCGATGCTCAACGGCACGGACAACCTGCCCGGGCTTGTTGATCTGCCGGGGGTCCACATTCTGGGCGGTGCTGACAATGCATCGCGCGAAGGGCTGGTCTGCTTCTGGGCCGACGGTAAACCGTCGGGCGATATCGTAGATGCACTGAACGAAGAGGGTGTCCGCACCCATATTCGTAAAAACGATCACTATTCCGGCAATATCCTTGGCCCGCTCCAGCAGGATGATTGCATCCGGGTGTCGGTGGCGCACTACAATTCTCTGGGCGATGTGCGTGCCTTTCTGGGGGCAATGCAGCGCATCCTGATGGGCTGATGCAGCGCGCCTCTGGACAGGGGCAGTCTGCCGTGATGGTTTGGAGCAATACGGCCATTGAACGGAAAAAGAATGCCTGACGGATTCCCCAGAATTGACAGCGTTGGTCTGGATGGCCTGCTGGTTCGATTTGGTGATCGGCTTGACGAAGCGGCCAACCGGGCGGCTTTGGCCTTTCGCGCGGCGCTGGAAAAGCAAACGCCGCAGGGCGTCGAGGAGTGCTCAACATCGCTGGTCTCTGCTTTTGTCCGATTTGATCCGGTTGCCGTTGCACCCGAAGCACTGACAACGGCGCTTTCGCAGCTTTTGAACACACGCGATTGGTATGCCGAACCCTTGCCCGATGGGCGATCCTTTATCACCATTCCAACGGTTTACGAGGAATCCTACGCGCCTCAACTGGGCGAAGTGGCCCAGCTGGCCGGGGTTTCAATCGATGAGGCGGTGACCTCGATTTCGAATTCGCGCGTGCGCGTGACGGCCATTGGTTTTGCGCCGGGGCAGCCCTATCTGGGTGCGCTTGATCCGCTATGGGACATCCCCAGACAATCCGCGTTGACGCCGCAGGTCCCGGCAGGGGCGCTGGTGCTTGCGATCCGGCAACTGGTGTTGTTCACCAACGCGGCGCCAACAGGATGGCGGCACGTTGGGCAAACGGCGGCGCCCTTGTTCAAGCTGGGCGCAGAGCGGCCATTTCTGCTGCGCCCCGGCGATGAGGTTCAGTTCGTCTCGGTCAGTGCTGAAACCTTTGAGGCCATGAAAGCCGCAGGTGATGGCGGTGTCGTTCGGGAAGCCCTGACATGACGCAGACGCTGCAAATCCTGAGCGCCGGGCCCGGTGTCACGGTCCAAGACAGCGGACGTTTCGGCTATCTGGGGCAGGGGTTGTCGCGTGGGGGGGCGTCGGATGTGCAGGCCCTGCACGAAGGCGCAGCGCTGTTGCGCCAACCGGTTGGTGCGGCTCTGGAAATGGCAGGCTTCGGTGGACGGTTTTCCTCGGACACGCCACTACGGATCGCACTGACGGGTGCGCCGATGCGGGCCACTTTGGATGGCGCGCCTTTGATCTGGAATGCCAGCCATCTGATGCCCGCCGGTTCAGTGTTGGATATCGGGGGCGCGACGCAGGGCTGCTATGGCTATCTCACGATTGGGGGTGGGCTGGATCTTCCGGTGGTTCTGGGCGCGCAAAGCACGCATCTGGTAGCCGGAATCGGCGCGCCGCTGGGTGCAGGGGATCAGCTGCCCATTGGTGCGGATCACGGCGATACAGTTGGGCATTGTCTTGACGTGACGCCGCGATGGGGCGGGGGCGTTTTGCGCATTCTGCCCAGCCTGCAGACCGAAGTTTTCCCAAAAGAACAAAGAGACCGGTTTGTCAGTTCGCGGTTCACCCGTGATACGCGGGGCAATCGCATGGGCATTCGGTTGGTTCCCGAAGGCGACGGATTCGGGCTCAGCATAGGCGGGTCGATCCTGTCCGAAATCATCGTGCCGGGGGATATCCAGATTCCCGGAGATGGCGCGCCTTACATCCTGATGAGCGAATGTCAGACCACTGGGGGCTACCCTAGGATCGGAACGGTTATTCCGGCAGACATGCCGCGCGTGGCGCAAACCGCCGCTGGCGCCGAGCTGCGCTTTGTCTTTGTGACGCGCCAAGAGGCGCTGGCCGCCGAAGAAGGCTATCGCAAACAGATTGCCGAGTTGCCGCGCAAAACCCGGCCGTTGGTCCGCGACCCTGCAGACATCGCTGACTTGCTGTCCTACACTTTGATCAGCGGCGTCATAACAGGAGAGGAAGAACCATGAGCATAGCGGTCGATCTGAATGCTGACATGGGCGAAAGCTTTGGTGACTGGGTTATGGGGCAGGACGACGCTCTGCTCGAAGTGGTCACATCGGCCAATGTCGCCTGCGGGTTTCATGCGGGCGATCCGGACGTGATGGCCAGCACCATGGCACTTGCGGTTCAGAACGGTGTGGGCATCGGCGCGCATCCCGGATTTGGTGATCTTCAGGGGTTTGGCCGCCGCCGCATGGATCTGCCGCATCGCGTGTTGGCGCACATGGTCCAGTACCAGCTGGGCGCTGCACAGGCGATGGCACGGGCCTCTGGCGGTCAGGTCCGACACCTCAAGCTGCATGGCGCTTTGTCGAACATGTGCTCTGAAGACGAAACACTGGCCCGCGTGTGTTACGAGGCCGCGCTGGCGGTTGATCCCGATATCATCATCATGGTTCTTGCTGCCACGGCGCAGCAACGCGTGGTCGAGACACTGGGCTGTCGTTGGGCCGGTGAGATTTTTGCAGATCGGGCCTACAATCCGGATGCGACGCTGGTATCGCGCGGTCTGCCCGGTGCGGTTATCCATGATCCGGCCTATGCCGCCGAGCGTATCCTCGGAATGGTTCAGGCGGGTGCGATCCTGCCTGAAAAGGGTGATCCGATCCCAGCTGCAATCGATACGATCTGCCTGCACGGCGATGGCGAGACCGCTTTGGAAATTGCGCGCACCGTTCGCAGCGTTCTGCAGGATGCGGGGGTGACGCTGCGCACTTTTGAAGGGCGCAGCGGCGTTTTTGGCTAATCTGAGGCCGTTCGCTTAGGCCTTGGCGCAATCCACGAGGGCCTGTGCCATTCCTCCCATCAGGGCTGCATACTGCCCTGATCCTTCCGGCAGGTCTGTGCCGGCGGGGTCCACTGCGATCGTCGGGACCGAACTATCCGCAACCGCTGCTACGAGATCTGTATCTGTTGAGGGATCCAGAATGATGCAGGCTGGTTTTTGTTCTTCGACGAGTTCCTTCAACTCTGCCAGACGGGCAGGGCCCGAGGCTTTGGCATCGCTGTCCGAAACGCTGCCCAAGACCTCGAGATCGAAAGCGGCTTCAAAGTACTGATATGCATCGTGGGCGACCAGAAGAGGTGCGCCCTCCAGTTCATTCAGTTGGGCCTCGATCGTGGTCCGAAGGGACATGATCTCAGATTTGGCCGATTCCGCGTTGGCCATGTAGGTGGTTGCGTTTTCAGGGTCGAGGTCGGACAGCGCCTTTGCAATTGCGTCTACCCAAACCGCCGCGTTTGCCGGGTCGAGCCAGAGATGAGGATCGACACCGTCATGGGCATGATCGTGTTCGTCATCGTGACCATGTTCATCAGCATGCTCTTCTTCGTGGTCATGCTCGTCTTTGTGCTCATCGGCATGGTCGTGTTCTTCGTCGTGTTCATGCTCGTCTTTGTGCTCATCGGCATGGTCGTGTTCTTCGTCGTGTTCATGCTCGTCTTTGTGCTCGTCAGCATGATCATGTTCTTCGTCGTGATCCTCTTTGTGCCCATGCTCATCCGCATGTTCATCATCATGATGATCCAAGCCGAAATCGTCTGCTTCGCGGTAGTTCAACCGGATTGTTCCATCCGTTTCGGACAGTGTGAGGCGCACAACATCCGGCGCAAGGGCATCAAAACTGCGCTCAAGGCCGGGAGACAGATCAGGGCCGATCCAAATGATCAGGTCAGCCTTTGCAATTTCCCGCGCTTGGCTGGGTTTAAGCGCAAGATCGTGAGTAGAGCCCGCTTGCGTCATCAAACGCGACGGGACTCCGAGATCGCCGGAAACCATGGCGGCAAGGCTTTGAACTGGCGCAATGTCTGTAATGATGGCCGGCGCATCGGCATGCGCGATGCTGGTGGAGCAAGTGATTCCAAGGAAAAGGGCAGTTTTCTTCACGGTTTAGCCTCACACTAGGGGGTGTTATGATATAACATTTCACACACTTGTACTGCGTTACATTATAACATATCAAGACCCAAACTGTACCGGAGTGGAAATTTGGATCCTGTCGGCTTTGAGTCTCATGACCACGATCACTGCATCAGCACGGCCCTGACCGTGGCCGAGGCCGAGTGCCGGGAAAAAGGGTTGCAGCTGACGCCGGTTCGCAAGCGCGTTCTTGAGCTTTTGTTGTCCAGACACAAAGCCATGGGGGCCTATGATGTGCTCGAGACCCTGCGCGAAGAGGGGCTTGGATCGCAGCCACCGGTGGCGTATCGGGCATTGGATTTTCTTGTCACGCATGGGTTTGCACATCGGATTGAGCGGCTGAATGCCTTCATCGCCTGCGCGCACCCGGGCGAAAGACATGCACCTTCCTTTCTGATTTGCCGTGGTTGCTCGGCCGTGGCCGAAGCGCCGGGCCGGCCAGCGGCGCGGGCTTTGCGCGGCGCGGCAGAAGACATGGGTTTTGTGCTGGAACGCGTTATGATTGAAGCCGAAGGCCTGTGCCCTGAATGCGCACACGAAGGGAGCGCAGCATGACTGCGCTGATCTCGGCCAGTGGTCTTTCGGTTGCGATGGGCGCGCGCCGTGTCCTGTCAGGCGTCAATTTTTCGATTGATCCGGGCGAAATTGTCACTGTCGTCGGCCCGAATGGTTCCGGCAAAAGCACTTTTCTGCGTGCCTTGATCGGGGCTTTGCCCGCAACGTCAGGACATGTGACCCGAAAGGCTGATCTGCGGTTGGGCTATGTTCCACAAAGCCTGTTTGTCGATCCCAGTTTACCGATCACCGTCGCACGGTTTTTGGACCTGCCGCGCCGACAGTCGGCGCAGGCGAAGCAAAGAGTGCTGCTTGAAGCGGGCGTCGAGGGCCTTGAGAAACGGCAGCTCGCGGATTTGTCCGGTGGCCAGAAGCAACGTGTTTTGCTGGCCCGCGCCTTGCTGGGTGATCCGGAGCTTTTGTTGCTGGACGAGCCGACGCAGGGGCTGGATCAACCGGGGTCCGCGGCCTTTTATCGCCAGATCGAAACCCTGCGGGATCAAAAGGGCTGTGCAATTTTGATGGTCAGTCATGAACTGCATGTGGTCATGAGTGCGTCTGACCGGGTCATCTGCATCAACGGGCACATCTGCTGTGAGGGCCATCCGGAGGTTGTGGCCCAAGCCGATGCATACCGGGCGCTGTTTGGCAGCGGAACGCGCGGGGCCTTGGCGCTTTACAGGCATGAACACAGCCATCATCACCACCATGACCATGACCATGACCATGACCATGACCATGAAAATGGACAGGAAAAAGAGGCTGTCTGATGCTGGATGATTTTCTTGTTCGGGCCGTTTTGGGCGCCGTTGGTGTTGCCTTGGCTGCTGCGCCTCTGGGTGGGTTCATCGTTTGGCGGCGCATGGCCTATTTCAGCGATGCAACAGCACATGCGGCGATCCTTGGCGTTGCGCTTGCCTTTGCCTTTTCCGCGTCGGTCTTTGCCGGAACGCTTGTTGTATCGCTGGCCATGGCGCTGCTTGTGGCGCGTTTGACGGGGCGTGGGCATGGATCTGACATGATCCTCGGTGTTGCCTCGCATTCCGCGCTGGCGATCGGTTTGGTTGCCGTCAGTTTCGTGCCGGGTGTCAGGCTGGATCTCGGATCCTTTTTGTTCGGTGACATCCTCGCCGTGACGCGAGGCGATCTGGCGTTGATCTGGGGGGGCGGGGCCGCAGTGGCCGCATTGATTGCTTGGCGTTGGCAGGCGCTGTTGACCTCGACGGTTTCACCCGATCTTGCCTATGCCAGCGGGATTGATCCCGAACGTGAAAAACAGGTGTTGATGCTGGCCATGGCCTTGGTCGTGGCTGTCGCGTTGAAAATCGTCGGGGCTTTGCTGATCGGATCCTTGTTGATCATACCAGCCGCCGCAGCGCGCCCGTTCTCCGGTACACCTGAACAGATGGTGGCTGGCACGGCTGTGCTCGGGGTGCTTTCTGCTTTGGGCGGTCTTTGGGGCGCTTGGGTGTTCGACACACCTGCTGGCCCCAGTATTGTTTGCGCTGCCGCCGCGCTCTTTGCGATCTCGCGCGTGTCAGAGGCGCTGCGCGGCGCGCGCGCCTAAACGATCCGGATGTCTTGCCCCGGCAGGGCCAGCCCGTCCAAACGGGTGCGCCAGCGTTGACCCGATGAAATCGGAACGGCGTCGGTCAAGGTTCCGGTCGTGACCACCTCACCTTGGGTCAGGCTGCTCGCTCCGGGCATGCGCGGGATTTCCGCAATCAGATGGGCAAGCGCGTGCAAGGGCCCCCCGAGCACGTCGGACGCGGCCCCGGTCAGAGTCTGATCCGGTCCTTCAAGCGTCAGAGAGAACTGTTCCAAGGCGGCAGGGGTGAAGTCCTTGGCTGGTACGCGCGGGCCCAGCCAAAGACTGCCATGCATGCCCTGCGCAGCTGCCGCATCGGGTGCGGTGAATGTCCAGCCGGGATAGATTGACGTTACGATTTCAAAGCCATGCGCGATCCAGTCGATGCAGTGCAGAAGCGCATGAGCAGACATGCCCGGTTCGGGGCTGCGTGCAATTCCGAAAACAATCTCGGGCTCAAGCCGCAGGTTTGGCAGGGCAGGCAACGCGACGCGTCTATCCTGAGGGATGTCGTGCAATGTGCTGTCCCAGACGTAGTTCCAAACCGGCGCATCCACATTGTAGATTGGCCAGATAGAGCGGTTGGTGAAGCCGATTTTGCGCCCGACGATCCGATCGCCGCGTGCAAGGCGTGCATCGGCGATGCGGCTGGCAACGGCATAGCCATCGTCCAAACCCATCTGTCCGCCGCTGTTGAGAGGCTGGCTTTCCGCGTTTCTATCGAAGCTGTCCAGAATACGCCGCGCGGCGTTGTTCTGGTCTTCGGGTGTCATGCGGAATGCGCGCCATCAGCGAGTGTTTTCACAAAGCTCAGCACTTCGTCGCCGCTCTTGCCTGAGGCCAGTTCAGCAACGATTGCACTGCCGACCACGCAGCCATCGGCGACACCGGCGATTTCCTCGGCCACGTCCGGGGTACGGATGCCAAAGCCGACAATGACGGGCAGATCGGTCTGGGCTTTGATGCGGGCCACTTCTGGGGCCACGTCGGCCGCCTGGGCCGCAGCAGCACCGGTGATGCCTGTGATCGACACGTAGTAGACAAAGCCCGATGTGTTTTGCAGTACCTTGGGCAGACGCTGATCATCCGTTGTTGGCGTCGCGAGACGGATGAAATTCAGCCCGGCGTTTTGAGCCGGAATGCACAGCTCTTCGTCTTCCTCGGGCGGTAGATCGACCACGATCAGACCGTCGATGCCCGCTTCCTTGGCGTCGATCAGGAACTGGTCTACGCCCCGGTTGTAGATCGGGTTGTAATACCCCATCAGAACGATCGGGGTTGTGTCGTCATCGGACCGGAACGCACGGACCATATCCAGCGTCTTTTCCAAGGTCATACCGTTTTCCAGCGCGCGCTGACCGGCCAATTGGATGGTCGATCCATCAGCCATGGGATCGGTAAAGGGCAGGCCGAGTTCGATGATGTCGACGCCGGCAGCTGGAAGGCCGCGCATGACGCTCAGCGCCGTTGCTTCGTCAGGGTCGCCGGCCATCATGTAGCTGACAAAGGCCTTTTTGCCTTCGGACTTGAGCCGTTCAAACGTTGCGTCGATGCGTGTCATGGCCTGTCCCTCTTGCCGTGTTGCCGAGCCGTGTTGCCGCAAGCGAACGGGAAAATCAATGGCGGATGAACTGGCATTTGTGTTTCCGCTGCTTCGAATGCGGCCGGAACGGCAATGAAAGCAGGCGGGCTTGCGTCATTGGCACTGGTTTTCAAAGGGCCGACTACAAAATGCCGCGCCATTTGACCCGTATCAAAGCGCCTGTGACGGCTGGCGGTTATTCTTGGGACAACAAAGGAAAGGGAACCGCATGACAGCCGCCACAACCGCATCGAAACAAACCAGCTCAAACAGCAATGTGCCCAAAGCGCCGCCGCCCATCGCCAGTGTTGAGGCCCCTGCCGCAGGGTCAGGGCCGGATGCGGCCCGGCGTGCATTTGAGACAGGGGAATACCCCTATTCTGAAAAACTGTCGCGGGGTGCCTATGAGGCGGAAAAGGCGGATTTGCAGGCCGAATTGCTCAAAGTGCAGCATTGGGCTCAGGAAACCGGGCAAAAGTTCGTACTGTTGTTCGAGGGTCGGGATGCTGCCGGGAAGGGCGGCACGATCAAAAGGTTCACCGAGCACCTGAACCCGCGACTTGCGCGCGTGGTTGCCTTGAACAAACCCACCGATGAAGAGCGCGGGCAATGGTACTACCAACGTTATCTGACGCATCTGCCAACATCGGGGGAAATGGTTCTCTATGACCGGTCCTGGTACAATCGGGCTGGTGTCGAACGTGTCATGGGGTTTTGCGAGCCAACGGAATACCTCGAATTCATGCGGCAGACCCCGGAACTGGAACGCATGCTCGTGCGTTCGGGTATACAGCTTTATAAATATTGGTTTTCCGTGACACAGGACGAACAACGCCGACGCTTCAAAAGCCGCGAAACGGATCCGCTCAAACAGTGGAAGCTGTCACCGATCGACAAGGCCAGCCTTGATAAATGGGACGACTACACCGAAGCCAAGGAGGCGATGTTCTTTTATACAGATACTGCTGATGCACCTTGGACCGTGATCAAGTCGAACGACAAGAAACGCGCGCGCCTGAATTGCATGAAACACTTTTTGTCGGCGCTTGATTATCCTGGAAAAGATCTGAACGTCGCGACCGCACCGGACCCGCTGATCGTGGGCGGCGCACGGCATGTGATTCACAAGGCCGATCACATTCTGGGCACAGCGTTGCATCCGGAAGCGCGAAAAACCTGACATTCGAATTGGCTCCGCCGCCGCGGCGTGACGCCAAGGGAGGGGGCAGGGCATTCGGTCGAGGAGGGCCGAATGCCCTGTTTTTAATTGAAAATTCACCCGCAGCCACCAGGCAACTGGCCCGCGATGTCAGTGTCTTTGATTTGGAGAGTGGAGATGGTGGGCGACCCTGGAATCAAGATTGATCTCAAATCTGAGGGTCCCATTCCTCTTTTGGAATCAAAGCACTACATGACGCTAAAATATCACCCATGAGTGCCCGGTACCGAAAATTGCGCTTTCGGTACCGAAAAACCAGAGAGAAATCCATGTCTACTCGTTCCGAACCAAAGCCATTAGGCGGCGGAATTCGCCGTCGTCAGAATCGCTCTTCCACATGTTGATGAACCGAGCCACAACCTGTAGATTTCCGGCCTCGTAGTGCCCGTCACTGTCTACTCGATCCAAAGAGGGGCGCAGTTGATCATCTGGCCCATCAGGCTGCAACGCGAGCCCTGTTATGGCGCAACGATGGTCGGTTTCGTCGAGTAGATCATTCAGGTGCGCAATCAGCGCTTCCTTGGATAATCGGAGTTCTTTGTTTTTGACGGTGCGGTCGACGGTTTGGCCATTCGATTGCTTCGCGGTCTGCTCTGCTTGATTTGCCATGGTCCACACAGCTTTGAACCAGTCATTCTTGTAATGCCCAGTGTTCTGCCGTTCCAACTTGCTCACCCACCAGAGTGCGTCCAGCGTCCACAAGTCAACTCCATGGTCCTTTGCAAGATGGACCAATACGGCATTGATCAATTCGTACTTCTCGCCTTCCGTTGCGCCGCGAGGGAAAGCAGGCCACACCCCTCGATCCCGCATTTCGGGCTCGCTGGTGCCGTTCCAAACACCATATCGATCTGGGTAAGCCACCAATAGGATGGGGGTCAGGGTCGCCCAGTTCACCCCGTCAATTTGCGCTGCCGCGGTGTCGAACCGCACCGACAACCGGTGCGACTCATCGATCAGCGTGGCGATGGCATCTCGCAGATTGTCCATGTCGTCTGCGGCGGGTCGCCCCAAGCGTTCAAGCCCTGACCAGTGGTGATTGTGTTTGAGGCTAAGGAAATCGAGATAGTCTTGCTCGGTCAAACGCGACGGATCACGGAAAAGCGGCCCAAATCGTTCCAAAACACCGTCTCGTTTGGCGACTGAATTTCGAATGTCTGGCAGGCTCAGAGCGTTGTCGATGTCAAAAAGCATGGATGTCAATTCTCGTCTAAAACTTTCTTGCAGGGTGCTCAGTCGGCGCTCGCTCGAAAGGTGGGCGCTTTCCTGCCGTTGGTCCCAACTACCACTATGCGGGGGCAGCAATCTCCGCTGTTACAACATTAAAGATGTGCCTAAAGATTTCAAATTTCTCTGGCGGGAACTGAGGAACCGTTTCGCTGGCGAAAGTCGTCTTACTTCCCCTAAATTTGATCACTGGGCCGCGCCCGACAATGTCGCTAGAAGAGAAATGGTCGCCTAAGTTATCGGCATCGCAGAAAAGGTGCTCGATTGATAGGCACGCCCTTTCGGTGCCTATGGGGTTGCCGTCCCCATCCAGTGCGAGCCTCTTAAGCGCATCGTGTTCTGGCACTGGCAACAGCATCGCGTAATGCGAGGTATGAGCAAGCTTCTTTGCCGTGCAGCGGTGAGGGTCGTCTTGGACTATGCTATCGGCGGTAAGGCGATACCAGTCAGCGTACGCTTCATCAAAGTCGAACAAGGCGAACATCTTTCGGTCTCCATAGCGATTGGAAAGCTCGCCGCTTGCAAATAGTGTCCGTAGAAAGGCTCTGCCGAATGTTGGAACAATGTCAATTCCGGGTCGCTCGTCAGGATAAAGCTTACGAATTGCTTCATCCAAAATTCGTTTGTCTGATGGGCCCTCCGTAAACAGAATTGCCCCAGTCGTGTTTTCGACAGTCTCGTAAATTCCAAGACTTGCTTCCGTCTCGCTTAATGTGATCAGGCCTGCCGAAAGAGTTTCTACTACACTTGCTTTGGGCTTCGACGTCACTCCAACCCCGTTTTCACCTATCTCAAATATCTGAATCTCTGGCTTCTCAGACTTTGTGATGGTTGAAGCGCTATGGCTGCTTAAAAGCACGTGATTTGTTTGTGCCGCTTCGGTTCCGGCGATGTCGACAACCTGCTTTAAGAACTCAAATTGCCATTCAGGATGCAGGAAAGAGTCTGGCTCGTCCAAAAGTGTTACGCAGTTTCGATCCTTAAACAGCTCGGAGATTGCAAAAATGTATATGGATTGGAATTGCCCATCACTGAAATCTTTGACGAGTATGGGTTGCCCGTTGTCTAACCCAATGGGAATAGACAACGATTTAAACATCCCAAGAGTTTTTAGGTTGTCGAGGCTTCGAAACAAATCGGAAGCGGTGGTATTTTCGAACTCTTTCGCAAACAAATCCCGGTTGATTGGGATGGAGTAGAGGTTTTGCTCAGGATTGAATATCGAGTCACGACTAAAACCGCCTCGCACGCAATTCAGTAGACGCTCGACAAATGCCAGTGAAATGCCTTGCGAGCCCCATAGGAAAGACTGGGTATCACCGACTTCTACCGTTTGGTGGCGAAAACGGGGTGGGGTAAGGGTCAGTGTGGCAGTCTCGGACGTGGCATCAATACCTAGCTTTGTGCAAACATACTGCCGGGCGGCGCAATCATCTGACTGCATTAGAAGAATCGAAAGAAGCATCTCCTTGTATTCAGAGCCAATGCTGATGAACTTTCGAGCCTCGTCGCCGGTCCATTTCTTGTTTCTCCGCGCATAGCTTTTGGCATAGGCCCTGACAGTTTTGTCAATGGTGTCGCTGTGACCCGAATAGTAGATGATGAGATTGTCAGGCACCGGGACAGAGCCAATGGTTGCCCGCTGTCTACCGTTGACGACCATTTGACCGTTTTCGTAGTGAATTCTGACTTCTTGCCCAGTGATTTCGTAGACCAAATCGAAGCTAAAACCGATTTGGCTTCGGCGCTTTACGGAAGAAAATACAAAGTGGAATACTTCGACCAATGCTTCAAAAAAGTTCGACTTTCCGGTGCCGTTTTTTCCGACGAAAATGTCTAGGAAACTTTCTCCATCGAACGACAAGGAGAAATTTTGGAGATTCTTGTAGTTGCTGATCCAAATGGACTTTAATCGCATGATGCTTAATGTACTTTTCCAGTAAGAGTGTCAGCCAAAGTGGCAATGGATTCATTTTTATCCACAATCTTCTTCAACAATTTATCGCAATACTCAAAGAGCGAGTCGATTTGATAAATGACCTCCTTTTGCTCTTCCCGTGGAGGAATGGGGAATGCTATGGAGGCTAGTTCTGTAGAGTTAACGTTTTTCAGGCCCACGCCGTGGCGTATTGGGAGTTCAATTTGATCACGCACGAAGCGGGATTGGCTTACATACCAAATATAGCGTGGGTCTACGAAGGCCGGGTCGATCCGCACACGGACCAAGTAGCCCGCGAAGGCGTATTCACGATCAAGCTCTGGAACCCAAGCAAACCTTCCAACAATTTCCAAACTGCCGTTTGAGCGAATAATCAAAAGGTCGTTTTGGCGAAGCGCAAGGTCCGAAAGTTCCTTTTCTTCCAGCGGTCCGAATTTCATATCCTCAAGAGTGACTTGCCCGCCGGACACATTTGGAATTCTTAAAACTGGCGTCTGACTGTCGTCACGGCCACATTTTTTTGAAGTGCCGTACCGAAGGTCGAATGACAAGCTACCTAAGTTCGACCATGCCCAGCTCGGCGGAATTGGAAACGGGGGCTCCACTTCTCGAATTTTTGACATGATTGTACGGTGCCTAGAATTCGCCGTTTGCATGTTGCTCTGAAAAAGCTGTTCCAAAAGAACCGATGCAGGTTCATCAGGCGAATATCGCTTGGTCAATAGCCCCCGGATGGCCAAGCTGAGAACCGCATCGCGTAGACATTCCACGCTCTCTTCAGTCGTGAAGAGCGTATCGAAATTGGTTTCGATGCGGTTCCAGTTTTCGGTGAGCTCTTCGGGGGATTGGCTGTTGGTGAGGGTGGCGAGGCAGGTTTCTACCAGCGTTTGATGCGCCTTGAGGCTGTCCTCGGTCTGCGCCTCCAGCGCATCACAAAGCGTCATCAGCTCTTCGACCTTGGCCACAATGCGGTGTTGTTCAGCCATCGGAGGGAATGGAACGGGAAGAGCTAAAACTGTACTGACGTTCAATTCAACTTGCTTTGTCGTGCCAGACACCAACGCGTCTTCGTGTGTGGGCTCAATTCGATTTTGAATTCCAGACGATGACAAGTAGATTTCCAAGAAACGGGGGCAATCTGACAGCATGCGAATGACAGTCACATGGGAGTCTGCAACCAAACGATCATCGGTTTCTAGGGGCAAAGTAACGACGCGACCGACGGTCCCGGTTCCTGTGGAGTTCCAAAGAACATCCCCATCCCGTAGAAAGCGTTCTTGGCCATAGCCCTCAATGCTGTCTTCGCGAATGAACCTTGCTTTATCTAGGTCAAACCCGTTCCATTGGACGCACTTTTGCGAAATGACCCTGACTGCACCACTGTCAGCATATTTGGGGCCTTTCCCACGTTGGATGTATTCCGAAACATCTTGAAGCCGCGCCCAACTCCACCCATGCGGGATCGGGAATGGAAAATCGCCCTCATGCAACTCGTCGAGCTTCTTTGCCGTCTTGGCAAGCTTCTGCTTGACGAGTTCCTCTCTTTTTCGGGCCAGTTTCGCAACAGCCCCGCTGCCATCTCCTTCATTCTGATATTGGGGAACAAGCTTCCCCCTTACCGCCAACTCCAAAATCAAGCTTCGGAGCTTTTGAATCCCGTAAAGGCCAGTTTTCTTGCTGTTTCCACGACCAGAGCTGGGCTTTGCTTCAGTTGCGGTCGTCCAGATATCTAAGTGATCGGTGATCAGTGTATTCACATTGGTCACGGGCGGTCCCCGCTCAATGCATCAGACAGGATGACCTTTAGCTGATCACGCAATGTTTGGATGTCGTTTTGTGCTATGCCGTAGTTGACCAGCAATTGGTCAGGATCGTGAGAAACTTGCTCATCTTCATGCGGGTTCTTCAGATCGAAGTTATAGTTGTTTGCAGCGAGTTCATCGGCGCTAACGCGCCATGCTTGCGGCGTCTCAACACGAGTTTTGAATCCGTCTGCTTCGTCCCCCCACCAGTCAATCTCGGGTTTGAACTCGTCAAACTCCATCGGCTTGGTTTTGTTGTAGGCTTTCACACCATTGGGGAGCGGGTGTTCATAGAACCAAACATCCTTTGTTGGCTCACCCTTGGTGAAGAACAGGATGTTGGTTTTGATCCCTGTGTAGGGCGCAAAAACGGTGTTGGGCAGTCTGACGATGGTGTGCAGGTTGCACTCTTTCAAAAGCTTTTCTTTGAGGGTTTTCTTGACGCCCTCACCAAACAAGAAGCCGTCAGGCAGAACCACGGCAGCGCGCCCATGTTTGCGTAACCGTCGGATGATGACTGCTATGAAAAGGTCAGCGGTTTCGCGCGTTTTCAAGTCCGCCGGAAAATTGGTCTCGATCCCATCTTCTTCGATACCGCCAAAGGGTGGGTTCGTTATGATAACATCGACGTGGTCTTTTTCGGTATAGTCTTTGTAGGGATAGCTGAGCGTATTATCGAGGTTGATATGGCGAGGCGTGTCGATCCCGTGAAGGATCATGTTGGTTGTGCACAGCATGAAGGGCAGTGGCTTTTTCTCAACGCCCCGGATCGTGCGGGCAAGCTCTTCGTTGTTCCGGCTAGTCTTGATGTAGTTGTCCCGTTTGTGATCAATCGCACATGTCAAAAAGCCGCCTGTACCGCAGGCAGGGTCAAAGACGACTTCGTCGAGCTTGGGGTCAACGCGGTTGACGATGAATTTTGTGACGGCACGGGGGGTGTAAAATTCACCTGAGTTCCCCGCGCTTTGCAGGTCCTTCAAAATCTGTTCATAGATTCCGCCAAACGTGTGCCAGTCACCAGAATTGTTGAAATCGATTTCGTTGATCTTGTTGATGACCTGACGCATCAACGTACCGCGCTTCATGAAGTTGTTCGCGTCAGCGAAGATGCGTTGAATGACTTGTGCCTGCTCTCGACGAGGGCTTTTTAGGAGTTCCTGAGACTGGAGCGCCGGGAATAGTTTTGATTGAACGAACTCCATAAGCTCGTCACCGGTCATTCCTTCGCGGTCACCGGCCCAGTTACGCCAACGCAATTTTTCGGGAAGCGGCGATTGATAGTCGTCTTCAATCAGCTCAAGTTCAGCTTCGCGGTCGTCAAGGATCTTTAGGAAGAACATCCAGACCATCTGTTCGATCCGCTGCGCATCGCCGTTGATGCCAACGTCCTTACGCATGATGTCTTGGATCGCTTTGATGATGCTTGAGATGTTTCCCATTAGCTGCCTGCCTGTCGGTATAGTTCTTGTTCTAGGTCCTTGAGGGCTTCCTCATATCCCGCTTTGCCGCCAAAGACATCCTTTATGATTTCGACTGGCGTCCCAATCCTGTCGAACGGACGCATTCGAAGGACACGTGCATCCTCAATGGCTTGGATGCCCTCATCGGCATATTTTTCAAGGAGCGCATCAAGCACTTGGCGAGCCTGATCGCCGTACTTGGTAAAGTAATTGCGCTTTTTGACATTGTTGGCGCGCTCTGACCTTGTCAAAGGCGGTTGATCAAAGGCCACATGAAGAACCAGATCGAAATCGCCGAAATCCTTGCCGACCTCTTGAGCAAGATTTTCGAGCAAAACACCATGCTCTTCCAGTTCTGCAATGATGGCTGCTTTCTTGTCTGCGCTGTTCCAGCGCTGGATGAAGTCATCCAATGACGTGAATTCGGAGCGAACCTGTTTACGGGCGAAATCACGATAGGATTCTGTGATCAGCTCGCCATCCGGTCCCATGAAACTGACCCGTTCGGCTAGAATGCTGACTTCGACACCGCTGACCCGGATTTTCGTCGTCCCGGTCGTTGAGATTTCCTCATCGTCGCTGTCGTCGTCGCTGGTTGGGTCAGGAGGTTCCGGCGGATCGGTGTCGTCGGGCTCATAAATCACAACGGGTTCACCATCGAAATCCGGGTCATTGAACAACTCGGTAGCCTTCTTGAAATCCATGATGGTGAAGTAGAACTTCCCGTGCTCTTCATCGACGCGCGTACCGCGCCCTATGATCTGCTTGAAGGTCGTCATCGATGTTACCGACTTGTCGAGCACGATGAGTTTACAAGTTTTGGCGTCGACACCCGTGGTGAGCATCTCCGAAGTAGTCGCTATCACAGGGAATTTGCTCTCAGGGTCGATGAAGTTGTCGAGCTCGGCTTTGCCCTCGTTGCTGTCTCCTGTGATACGCATGACGTATTTCGGATTGTCGATTGCAATCTGTCCTGCTGCATTGACGATTGCCTTTCGCATTCGCTCGGCGTGGTCGATGTCCTCACAAAAAATGATGGTTTTTCCGAATGGGTCGGTTGCGTTTAGGAGTTTGACAACGCGTTCGGCAACAAGCTTTGTGCGCTTATTAAGGACCAATATTCGGTCCATATCCTTTTGATTATACGTGCGTTCCTCAATTTGGTTCCCCAAATCATCAATAGCCCCGGCAGGAGGAGTCCAGCCTTCAATATCTTTGTCGATATCGATTCTGACTACTTTGTAAGGGGCGAGAAAGCCATCCTCGATGCCTTGTTTCAGGCTGTAGGTGTAGACTGGATCGCCAAAATAGGAACTACTTGAAACGTACTTCGTCTCTTTGGGAGTTGCCGTTAATCCGATTTGAATTGCAGAACCAAAGTACTCTAATATTTCCTTCCAAGCAGCATCATCTGCGGCGCTTCCCCTGTGACATTCGTCGATTACGATTAGGTCGAAGAAATCTGGAGAAACAGACTTGAAGGCTTTGTCTGCCTCATCGGGGCCGGTTAGAGCTTGATACAAGCCGAGATGGATTTCGTAAGAGGGGTCGACAGTTCGATTTTTAATCTTGGTCATGACAGAGCCAAAAGGCTTGAAGTCATTGACCAACGTTTGATCAATGAGAATATTTCTATCGGCAAGAAACAGAATGCGCTTCGCCGCGCCAGCCTGCCAAAGTCTCCAGATAATTTGGAACGTTGTGTACGTTTTACCCGTGCCAGTTGCCATCACAAGCAAGGCACGGTCTTGTCCTTTGGAAATTGCCTCCAGCGTTCGATTGATCGCCTCGGCCTGATAGTATCGCGGTTCCTTACCGGAGCCATCATCATGATAAGGTTGGAGAAGTAGATCATCACGAGTGTTCTCTATACCTCGAAATGCTCTGTATCTTTCCCAGAGGTCTTCAGGCGTTGGAAACGAACCAATCGGAATAGTCTGCTCTATTGGCTCGCCTTCGTTCGGAAATTTGTTGTGGCTTTCAAACGCGTCGCCGTTGGAGCTAAATGCAGACGGAACTTTTAGGATTTCGGCATAGCCCAAAGCCTGCTGCATGCCATGTCCAACGGTATGGTTGTTGTCTTTCGCTTCTACAATCGCGACAGGCAGAGAAGGCTTCCAAGATAATACATAGTCAGCGAATTTTTTCTTTTTCTTGTTCCTTGAGGAAAGGTTGCCGCGAACAATGATTGGACCCGGTGTTAATGTTACTTCGCGCCTGATCTGTGTGAATGGGTCCCATCCAGAACTCTTTAGAGCGGGGGTAATGAACAGGTCGCAGATATCAGATTCGCTTAGCTGCTTTTTTTCTTTGTCACTCAGCAATCGGAATCCCCTTGGAAAGCGGCTAATGTGTTGCGGGATTTTTGCCTAACCCGTAGCTTTTTCGCCCGTCACGTCAAATACTCCTCCATCTTAAGGTAACATACCGAAATTTCTAGCTGATTTCTGTATGCAGTTACTTGGCCTTTCTTGGCCGGGAGGGGATACCCCCCTTTGGGTCCCTTGGAGTTCAGTCCCGACCGCGAATGCCATTCGCTTGCGCTGAAATCGAGCGGATTGTGCATCTTCCAAGGTGGGGGCGCAACTACTGATACGATCTTCAACATTTGTTCTGCTCACCTCGACGGGAGAGCGCATTCTTCACCGCGACGTGTGAGACTACAAAGCCGAACTCGTTCTTGACGGTTTCCGCTATCCCGCGAAGGCTGGACCCCTTTGCTTTGAGGCTAACCATGCGGTCAATGGCTCGTTGTTCTGCCTCTACAGGCTCTAACATTGCCCCGCGACCCTCGCCTAGCTTTCGGAAGCCGAAGGGCGCAGTGCCGCCAATATGGCCTCCTTTGGCTTTCTTAGCGGCACGGCCTTCGTCCATACGCTCGCGGATCAGATCGCGTTCGAATTCTGCGACCATGGACAGAATACCCATCATCAGCTTGGAAGTTCCACTCGCCGTGACTGGATCTGCCCCGAAAGCGACGACGATCAGATCGATACCGCTTTCCTGCCATTCCTTGACGGTCGTCAGAGCATCGGCTGCTGATCTGAAAAGCCGGTCGATCTTGCTGCAAACCACGGTGTCACCCGATTGTAAGAGAGCGACCAGTTCTCCGCCTGCTGGGCGCTCGGACAGCGGGACAGAGCCGGAGATGCCTGCGTCCGTGAAGATGTGGTCCACGGACAGACCCGCGACTGTGGCGATTGCCTCGATTTTCCGCTCTTGTTCATCAAGCGACGTACCTTCTGCCTGATCCAAGGTGGACACTCTGGTCAGTCCATATACAGCCATTTTCGCCTCCATTTGTAAGTCTCTATATGATCACATGGCTTACATGATTCGTTAAGCCCTTTTACGAGCCTTACAGAAGGATATCAAAATTAAATTCCTTGACAGCAGAATAAGTTAGACATGATGATTCGGGTCAGGCTTGCTGACCTAAAGGCGATCTAGCACGCATTAGCGCGCGCCGCTTATCCCCTATGATACTACCAGAATTCTCACCGGAAAATGAGTATCGCTTGGCTCGCCAGAAAGTCGGGTCGTGTCAAAATAAAAATGGGGACACGTCAAAAAAGCAAAATGACCATCCGTCAAATCACAAAAACCGCGCGAAACACAAAATTTCCCAGATTCTGATAACAGGAAGATATTATTGCGCGACGCGCGAGCGCCCGGCGGAGTGTGATTTCTATCAATCACGTGGATTGGCGTAATAATGCGGGCTATTCACGGCAAGGGCCACGATAGCCCAAAGATTGTTGGCGTTTCGTTGCCTTAGCGGCGAGCAAATTGAACGGCGCGGCGGGGATTGTCTTGCCGGTTGGTGGTGTTTGCTTTCGGCGATGGTGTTAACGCACGGCGGGTACACAGCCTCTTATCCGTTTGCGGTGATTACTGGGGTTGCGGGGGTTGTTCGGCCCAACCGCCATGCATTCGCGTGTGTGTGTCGGACGACTCTCTCGGGTGTGTGCACACACACATTGATTTCTATACCTTGGGCACCTCTTAAACCCCAGCAACCCCAGCAAAAATCCCTAATCACCTGTAATCGTTTACGAAAACCTTGCTGGGGTTCGCTCCAAACCCCAGCAAAACCCCAGCAACTCCCGCTGACGCGGGGTGCATTCGCTTATCCCACCTTTTTCTTGGTCATTTCAAAGAAGGTGGTCCCGCTGCTTGAGTCCTTACCGTTCATAAAGTGGAGGTCCCACGCCACAAATGATCCGTTTCCATCCGGCTTGTGCACGGTGTGCGGGCGGCGTGCGATATCTTTGAACTTGCGCCCGATCATGGTTGGGTTGGTGTACCTCTGCGCTTCCTTGTTAAGTGGACAGCCGGGGATCAAAATGGGATCGCCACCGGTCGCGTCGCAACCAGTATTCGCGATACGCATCAGTGACTCAAAAACACCTTCGTCGCTTCCGGCTTTAAATTTGGTTCCGTCCGGATATGTTGAAAGCTCAACCATAAAGACATTCAGCATGTCAGTTTCAAAGTCGCCAGCTTGTTCCTCCAAATCTTTGCGGTTGGCGAGGAAACCCTTGAGGCCAGCATCCCGAAGGATGCCACCCATGATGCGGGACCACTTCTCGTAGCTGTTCAGGATAACGCGCTTGTCGCCCTTCATGCCCTTGGCGACCCAGTTCTGAATCAACGTCAGGCAGGCCCAGACCAGTTCACCGCGATTTCCTGCGATGTATTCCATGATGTCATCGTGACGCCAGCCAGAACGTTCTCCCGGTTTTGCCACCTTGGCATCCAGATCGACCATAACCAACCGGCGGATCAGTTCTTGGGACATGCGGACGTTGTTACCGCACAGCACCCACACAGCGCGTACCTCAGCCTCAGCCATTTGAGACTTACCGAGGATACGTCCCCGGACCTTTGGTGCGGTCAGGGCGGAAGCGAACGTACCGCTATTCACATCCTTGTCGATATTGTCAAAGTACACGACGTTTGCGCCGTCGGCGATCAGGGTCAGAAGTGTTTTCTGCATTTCTTCGTTGTTCGGCGGAATAGGTTGTGCCGGGGTGGCCTCGCCATGTGCGATGGTCGAACAGACGTCGGTCAACAGCGACGCACCAGTGCCGGGCGTTGGCTTCGTCAGGAGGTGCCCCGGCGTCGGGCCGTCAATCAGTTCGCGGCAGAACATCAGCAGCAGCATCGACATGAGATTTGTAACAGCGGGGATGCCTTCTGGGTCTTTCGGATCGAGTGCCTTGGCGACGATCTCGTCGCGCTGCATCCCGCCCAACGGGAAGTCTGCGAACACTTCTTCCACAAGCAGGCGCTTTGCTTCGGAGACTTCTTCATCCGTCGGTACGTCACTGACTTGTGGGATATCCAAGTTGCCATTGTTCCAGTAGAACAGGCCACTTTCGTGGTATCCCGGAGTCGAGATAAGAGACCCATCCCGTGCAAACGTCGGCGTCGTCACCAAACCGCGAAGTTTAGGGTAAATAGTGTGCGCAGATGAATAAAGCTGCGAAACTACGTCCTTGGGTGCGGCAACTTCTTTACGACACTCGACGTCACCCATGGTGGACACATGCTGCCACTTGGTGAAGTGGTTCAACTCCGCTGAGAATTGCTTTTCCGTCAACATACGGATGCGAGGGATACACTCAGCATTCTCGTCGATCCGGGCAACTTCGTCGATGTAGTGGAACAGGCGTGGACGCTTGGCATTTGCGTCTTGAATACGCTTCTCGCCCCAACCGACCATGTCTCCAAAGTCCCATTGATTAACAACTGGTACGGTATCGTTATCGCCACCTTCCTCTTCGTCCCGTTCCCGCCGACGGAGAGCGATCTCTGCCCGAACGTCACGCCACATCTTATCAACTTCCTTCGGTGTGAACACCGTCACCCCCTTGCTGCGCGCGGTGGTGCCAAGCGCCTGCGTGATGCGCTTACAGGTCGCGGAATCCCGCCCCAGTTTTACCTGTTTTTTGAGGAACTTTTTCAGGTCTTCGGTTGAGGAATTTTCGTTGATACCCGCCTCCGAAATCAATTCGGCGACTTCGTCTTTTGTAAGGCTGATGGGCTGGGGTTCTTCTTCTGGCTCCAAGTCTTCATCCGGCAACGGAATGTTCCATTCGTCATCAGTCAGAACGTCTTCCGGGAACCATCCTTCATCGACCATTTCTTTGACGAAATGCAGCTTGTCGCGGCCTTTACACGCATCGTGTTGGCAGAACACAGTCCAGAACCCTGACTCACATTCATCGGGATTCCGGGCCATGGTGGCGGTACCACCTTCGGAAGAGTGTTCATGCTCGAACGGACATTCGAGGTGGACAGTCCCAGCCTTCTCACCGCCCGCCACGCGAACCTTGTCAGCGCAGTATGTTTCGATCACATCTGCCGCCATCCAGCGTTCTTTGTGCTTGGTATGCCAACGATTGAGGTTGAACCCGCTATCCGTGATGAACCGCTCGCGCTTACCTGTTTCAATATCTCCGCCAACTGTCGCGAACGGGTCACCCGGATCACGTTCTTTGACATACCGCGCCTTGCTGTACGGCTCGATTTCTTCAAACCGAAGCGGACGGCCCATGACTACAGCCGCGTACCATTCCGATCCTGCCTTATGGCGCGGCGTGAAGAACAAACGATTCACATCGGTTGATGTGGCGTCGAAAGACACGTCCAGCAGGTTGACGGCAACACCGGTCACGGCGTCCGCCCAGACGTCTTTCCACTGATTCACAGTCGCGCCCAGATCAGCCAGTTCAACAGGCTCCCACAGGGGAAGGATCACCCGGAACTTGTCGAGCGGGCGCGTCTTGAGGATCGTACGCAATCCGTCAGGAGTTTGCTTGCGAAGATCAATAATCTCGATGGATTGGATGAAATCTTCGTCGTAGCGATCCTTGTGGTGCTCACGCATGTAGATTTGGATTTGAGCCCGGTTCGGGCTTTCGTCCAGCTTGAGCTTGCGGATGATGTCGTCGTGCTTCAACACAAGTTCTGTGGTCTTGTTACGGAACGATGTGTACAGGATAGCGAACAGATTTTTTTCTTTCAGCTTGTTCTTCACTGCTTCCAGTTCTGCGCCGCTGTCGATATCGAGTCCGACTGCATACATCGTCTTGATTGCGCCATCCTTGCGGGCACCGTCGATGGCATCTGCCAGAACCAGCGAAGAGCCTTCTTTGGCCTTGGCTTCCGGGTGACGGGTCAAACCCCATTTTTCTGATACGGTCTTGCCGTTCAGTTTCTCGCCCTTTTCAGCGCCGATGAGCCACGCCAGCAGCGGCATTTCAACCCGTGCCCACTTGCCGTCTTGTGTGTTGCGGTTGTCGCGCTGTCCCCAGAGTTGTCCCTGCATGAAGACGAACGGCTTCTGCAACAGCGCCTGCATGTCCGGGTGATCCACACCCAGAAGCTCAGCGTCATTCATCATCTGGGGTTCATCCCCGACGGCGCGGGCTACCAGTTCATGCAGATAGTGCAGTTCGCCTTCCTGTTCTTCGATTTCCCAGCCTGTACCGACTGGAATCGCCTGTGCGAATTCCTCGGGCACATCCGAATAGGACACCGGCTCTTCGAGAACGTAGACGCCGAAAGCTTTGTCACCGTTGCGGGCTACCAGCGTGGCCATTTCAAGAGGCAGTTCGTCGGACCCGACGGCGTAGCATTTGCCGTCCAGAACCATATCCAACTGAGGGTCCGACATATCCAACGGTGCGGGATCATCAATTTCCCGTTCCGCAACGTCGTTAAAGACGACAACGCCTTCGGTAGTTTCGAAGATAACATGGGCGATTTCTTTGATCCCAGCACCGTTCAGCAGGGCGTCCACTACCACCCCACCCGCGTCAGCGGGTGAGCAACTCGCATTCAAATTTGTCACTTAATCTGGTCTCCATAGGTGCCGTGTAGCCTTGCAACACAACGTGTCTTCGGCTAATCTGGCGTTACATCAAGTTTTAGACCCGCCTCGTTTGGTTCTTCACCAAACATGCCGCGCCAACGGCAGGCGGGTCGATTTCGTTTTACAGCCGCAGCAATTTCGAATCAATGGATGTCGGCCGGACAAGAAACCGCGCCCGCTCCGAGATCAATGAATTGGCACATGTCAATATAATTTCGCGCGCAGCTAAAAATTCCGACTTGCACATTTTGTGACCACTTCTGATGCGATGCCTAAATATTGATTAATGAAACATACATCACATGATTGTGAGGTGTGTTTCATATCTCGTTTTCGGCTAAAACTGCAACCAGCCATCATTTACGCCCACTTGCCGCAGGCCTGATGTGACTTCACTACCCGTCATTGGGGGCGACCGATCCAGCGCCCATTCCAATACGTCATCCACGCTAAACATGCGCCCTGATGCTTCCCAATGAGCAATCAAAGCCGCGCGCAGATCGTCTTCATTCGTACACTCGACCCGAAGCCCAGCCGCCCTGCTAATCACGGTCGCGGGCAAATGGACGCAGTCCACGTCCAGCCCAGACCCGCTGTAGAAAGTGCCAAGCGGGCCAAGGTGAAAGGTAGAGTGTTTCGGGCGACTCATTCAGAGTTCCATTGTTCGAGAAGAGTTGCGGGCAGTTTGACTGGCATAGTTGGTTCGCGGTCTGGCGCATCGGTCCAGCGGACTTTACGACCTTGCGCGCTACGCGCGCGGATACCACACAGGCGGAGTGCCCAGTTCACGTCTTCCACACCGTGCAAAGCGCGAAGATCGTCGGCATCAACGTCCGCATACTGAACGTCTGCATAGTGAACCTTGGCAAAGATGTGCGCATCAATCGCACGCGCCAGTTCAAAGACTTCGCCGGGATTTTCAGCATATGCGCATGTCTCGGCGAATGCGGCTGCCATATCATCTTGCCCGTCCGGCATAGCTTCAAGCACTGCCAGATGAATACGAGCGCGCGTAGCGCGGTTCATGAAGAGGTTCATGTCATTGTTCCATTCGTTGTGTCCTCTTTGTCGGGTGAGAGGGATTGGGTGAAGTTGGGCCGGAATGACCCGTCGGGTTCGTTGTTGCTGCGACCGGAGCGAGCCCGGCACGCCGGAGAAAACGTGCCGGGCGGCTCAACGTCTGCCCACGTGTGGCAAACCTCACACGCGGCGCTGGGCAGGCTATTTGATACCCCCGCAACGTGGACAAAAGCCGTTCTGGTTGGCACGGAAAAGCAACTGAGCGGTCAGCAACAAATCTGGGTCATGATCGGGAACCCCGCCGTTCATTTTGTCTTCTGTGTCGGGCAGAACGTCTACGTACAAACGTGCAAGTTTCGAAAGGGCGGCACTGCAAACATCTGCCTCCTTACCCAGTGCGCGTAGAATTGGTTCGACCTGTTTGCCCCGTGCACTGTCAAGCCGCGCTGAAAGATCCGCGATCTGTGCCTTCGATTGTCGAACAACATAGATCAGGGACTCGGCGGTGCCAGTCATTGCAGGCACTCACATGGACGCAGACGAGCGATGTATTCCGCAACGGGGATCGTGGGGCCATCGTCTGCCGTTTTCGGGACACGGTTTTCGACGCGGTGGGCCCGCCCGGCGTGTGTCACAACACAGCGGCGTAGGTTTTGAGCGGTCGCAGCACTTCCGGCGCGCTGGGCGGCGGTGGCTGCACGCATAAGCGTCTGAGTGGTGTCCTTCATGATACTCGACAGGGACTCCGCTGTGATTGGTTCCGGCCTGTCCTCAGAAGCTGTTTCTGCGATCTGCCGTGCTTTCAGGTAGGCGATGCGGTCGGCACAACGTTTGGCCATCCGCGATGCTTGTACACGCGCAGAAGCGGTCGGTGCTGGCTTCGGGATTCCTTCTGCTGACTCACACCATGCCGACAAGTAGGTTTCTCCAAAGGAGACCAGATTTGCGAACCGCTCGTCACGCTCGCGAGGCATCGGCTGCGCAGCGGTGTCAGGCACGGTTCAGGCCCTCTTCGACGAATGTGTCGCGGCGCTGTTGCAGTTCCCCGGCCCGTTCGAGCCGAAGCGCTTCGCCCGTGTTGAGGGATGCATAAAAATCCTGTTCAAGCTTGGCGCGCAGTTCGGCAGAGGCGAAAGCGATGTTGCGTTGCGCGACCTCAGAACCCGTGACCAGATCGGACACGAGCGCAGAAATTGCCTTTTCATCATCGGCCCGGATTTCGAGGTCACTTCCACTAACGACATGATGAAACACGCGCGGGTCGGAAAGAAGTTCGTCGTTCAGAATGTGCCGCACAGTGATTGGTTTCAACTGCGGATAGCGTTTTGCAAGGGCAACCTCTGCACGAACGCGAATAGCATTCAGGCGTTCCCGTTCGGCGTGGTGGAGGCTATCCAGTGTGATGCGAGGATGGTCAGACATGTTGGGATTCCGTGTTCCGTTGTTTGAGGTCGATTTGGGCAAGGTCGCGCTCCATCCCACGGGTGAAGAAAGGTTGCTGCCGCAGTACCGGCAGAAGCACCCGCAAGGTCCAATAACGGCGTCCATTGCCGCCCTTCGGTCCACGGGCTTGAATGAAGTTGTTCGATAGCGCGGGATCAGTCAGAAGGTTGCGCATGGCGTAGCCAGTCAGGCTACAGACATGCTGAATATCCCGCGCACAGATCGTGTGATCTTTCATGTGCAGCGTCTCAAATTTTGGATGATGAGCGCCCCACCGGGGCGGTGACGGCCTTCACCGAAGGCAGTCTAATCTATGTCAGGAACACTGCCATAGTGAGCTTCAAATGTCAAGATTGACCGGGTCACGGTCGGCGGTTGGGTGCATCAACTCCGAAGCCGAAACTAAGCAAGACGCAGAAATCGAACGTTCTGCAAATTGCCAATCAGTCGCGTGGGTCCGCTTGCTCAACCCACTTTCGCAACAAATCGAAACTGGGACCGTCATCATAGTGGCGGATTGCGCCGCTTTCGACATGCCCAAGGATAGCGCGCCTGACGTCTTTGGGAGCGCCCGCGCGCCGCATTGCGTTCTGGAAAGTAGATCGCAGCGAATACAACGTTTTTCGCCGGTCAGTAATCGGCTGAGCCATTTTGGAGCGTACCAACCGCGAGAAGTTATGCCGAAGCACCGTCACGGTGTCCGTCTGGGCTTCCCCTGTTTTGCTATTGTGGAAGGCGGCGAGCCCACCCGCGTGAAGCCACGCCGGGAAATCGGCGATCTCAGGGTGTAGCGGGATTACACGCCACGAGCTTTTCGTCTTCCCGCCTTCGACGCGAATAGCTCGGTCGTCAACTTGATCCGGGCGCAATGCCATGAATTCGGCGGGGCGCATCGCAGTATGTGCCAAAACGCGCACAGCCATTCGTAGCGCGTCTCTGCGCTCATCTGACAGGCCTCGCACAGGTTGCCCCCACACGTCATCCAATGCCGCAAAGATGCGCGACACCTCATCAATATCAAAGGGCAGCCACTTCATTTCTTCAACCGCGCGACGTTCCTTGGGCAACTTGACACTGACCATTGGGCTGATTTCTATCAGTTCCTCGTCCACAGCGTAGCTAAACAGGCCCATGATCGGCGTGAATTCTGCCCTGATAGAAGAGGGGAGAAGTGGGCAACGTTTGTTCTTTAAATGGTCGCGATAATCGCGGAGCATACGCGGCGTGACCTGACCGACAGGAATGTCCCCAGTCTTCGCAACAAGTCGTTCGATTGTTCGCCGATATTTGTCTTCTGTTTTCTTTCGAAGCTGCGCGAACCGAAAGAACTTCTCTGCGACCTTGTTCAAGGTGTCCGGGTTTCGCGCTACGCGCGCTATCCGACGTTCCAGCAGCATTTTTGCGACATCAAAGGCGTCACGGTCTTCCGGAGCGCTTGGCGGTTGCACGTGATCACCAAACAAACTGCGATGAACATCAACCAAACGGTCATGGTATTCATCGTCGTCCATTGGTTCAGAAAACGGAGCGAACGAAATTCTGGATTTCGCGGCGTCGGTGGCATCCGCAACAAGAGCTTTGAATTCGGGGTGGGGCGGGAGTTCGACCTTGAAATCACCATCAGAGCGCGCCAACCGCCCGAGCAAGTTACGCACGCCGTCAATGTCGTCTTGCGTAGGGTTCATGTCTTTAGCGCGTTCATGATCGAACGCGGCTATCCAGCGATCCGCTTTCTCCCACGCGGGTTCGTCGTCTTCCCCATGAATTTCGAAGAATTCTTCCTCTTCCGTTTTAATGCCGCTCGTATGGCACCATTTTTCGTAGGCGGCGTCCTCCGCAGCCTTTCGGGCAGCCTTTTCGCCTTCGCGTTTGTGGCGCTGGGCAGTGCGATAGTCCTGACGCTCTTCGGGGCTCTTGAGGCGTTTGAGAAGGGTGTCGTGATCTGACTTGATTTCCTTCAAACGATCATAGGCTGTGTCGAAGTCGTCACCCAACGGCGCACGCCACTTCTTGCGCCCGACAGCGGTCTGAAATTCGAGCGGCACTTTGCGCTGATAGAAGTATCTGCCGTGCTCAATGAGCATGAACTTGGGCTTGGTTTGGGCCATGTCGGTACCGAAAAACTGGGTTTGGGTACCGAAAATAGGCACCAATTACGCCCATTATAAGGCGGAAATGCTTATTTTCCAACGCTCTAAGGAAAGTGGTGGGCGACCCTGGAATCGAACCAGGCGTGCGTCTCCGCGAGGGAGTTACAGTCCCCTGCCACACCTTGCGGCCTGTCGCCCACCGGCGCCGGGCTAACCCGGCGTGAGGGGGTGATTACAATCGGCCTAAAGGCGCGTCAACACCAAATTGACCACACTTGGCCTTGCGAGTGGGGCTTCGCCCGTGCAAGGGAAACAGACAGCAAAAAAGGCAAGCGCATGTCGAAGAAACCAAAGTGGGTTGTGGCCAAGGAACAGGCCAAAAAAGCGGCCAGTTCCGAAACGGTCTGGTTGTTTGGCTTGCATGCAGTGCGCGATGCTCTGGTCAATCCTGCACGCGAACGTCTGCAATTGATCGTGACGCCAAACGCTCAGGTCAAACTGGCCGACGCGATTGCCGACGCCGGTATTGAACCAGACGTGCAGGATCCACGCCGGTTCCGGGCTCCGATTGATGCTGGATCTGTGCATCAGGGCGCGGCGATGGAAGTCAAACCGCTGAATTGGGGCCGTCTCGAAGATGTTGCTCTGCGCGATGGTCCGGGGGCTCCGCGGCTGGTCTTGCTGGACCGCGTGACAGACCCGCACAACGTGGGCGCCATTCTCAGGTCTGCCGAAGTGTTTGGCGCCCGGGCCGTGATTGGCACAAAACATCATTCAGCCCCTGAAACGGGCGCCTTGGCCAAGACCGCCTCGGGCGCGCTGGAGCGTCAGCCCTATCTCAGAGAGACCAATTTGGCTGACACGATCCGCAAGTTGCAGGACATGGGCTATTTTGTCGTCGGGCTGGATGGAGAAGCGCCACAAACCATCGAAGAAGCGATGGCGGATCGGATCGACCGACCCGTGGCTTTGGTTCTGGGGGCAGAGGGGCCGGGGCTACGGCCGAAAACCCGTGAAACCGTCGACGCCTTGGTCCGAATCGACTTTGCGGGCGGCTTTGGTTCGTTGAATGTCTCAAACGCGGCGGCTGTCGCCCTTTACGCCACACGATCACCGGGCTGACGCCCCCGCGACGGCTTGTGATTGGCTGATGCGTGCATAAATATGGCGCATCGGCAGGACCGGGCCAAAAATGGCACAAAGCGAGAGACAGGATGCCCCAGACTAAGATTGCCACATGTTGCTACTGTGGAACGCGCGCGGCGCTGGTTCTCAGAGGCAAGGACCGACATGAGCTGTCCTGTTCGTCCTGTGGGGCCCAATTGCACGACATGAAAATGTTGCGCGCGGACGCAGTGGATGGACACGCGCATCCAACACCGATGTCCCGTCGCAGAACCCGCGCCGAAGTTCATGCAACGCCATTGCCGGCGTGGGAACGCGAGGCGCTGAGCAATGCGCGCCGCAGCAAACCCAAAAAGAAAAAGCGCAAAAGCCTGGCCAAACGGTTCTTTGAAGAAGCGTTTGACGTGATCGAAGACATTCTGGACTGAATTGGTGCTGTTTTGTCGGCTCGTTCCTTTCCGAGGTCGATGCGGCCAATGACGCGGGGGCACTTGATACGACATCAGGCCGGGTGCGGCGGCTTTGCACTGGCCTTTGCAGCGCCGCTGTCCTATTTGCGAAGCAGCAGATGGAGGCACCATGGCGGATTATGAAACCCCTGGTCCGGTTGAAGAGAACTGGAAAGACGCGATTTCCTCGGTTGAGGAAATCATTGATGACGCCCGCAATGGCCGGATGTTCATTCTCGTGGATCATGAGGACCGCGAGAACGAAGGTGATCTGGTCATCCCGGCACAATGGGCAACGCCCGATGCCATCAACTTCATGGCACTCTATGGCCGCGGTCTGATCTGTCTTGCGATGACATCGACGCGGATCGAGGAATTGGGCCTGAGCCTGATGTCGACCAACAACAGTTCGCGTCATGAAACGGCCTTTACAACCTCTATCGAGGCCCGCGAAGGCGTGACAACCGGCATCTCCGCCGCAGACCGCGCGCGCACTGTCGCTGTCGCAATCGATGCGTCCAAAGGCGAGGCCGATATCGCAACGCCGGGCCATGTGTTCCCGCTGCGCGCCCGTGCAGGCGGCGTTCTGGTGCGTGCCGGGCATACAGAGGCTGCGGTGGATATTTCGCGTTTGGCGGGGCTGAACCCGGCTGGCGTGATCTGCGAGATCATGAACGAAGACGGCACCATGTCGCGCCTGCCTGAACTGGTAGCCTTCGCACAGCGTCACGGTTTGAAGATCGGTACGATCAGCGATCTGATTTCCTATCGTCGCCGCAACGACAATCTGGTGCGTGTGCAGAACGAAGAGCAGATCCAATCCGAGTTTGGCGGCGATTGGACAATGCGCATCTACACTGACGAAACACATGGTGATGAGCACATCGTTCTGACCATGGGGGATCTTTCAGGCCCTGAGCCGGTACTGGTTCGGATGCACGCCATGGATCCGCTGCTGGATGTGATCGGGACAGGCCCCAAAGGCCGCGCGCATGAATTCCAGCATGCGATGATGGCCGTCGCAGAAGAGGGGCGCGGCGTCGTCGTTCTGCTGCGGGACACTTCGATGAAAATGGACCTGCACGATGAAGTCAGCCCCAAGACGTTGCGCCAATACGGGCTGGGTGCGCAGATCCTGTCGTCGCTTGGTCTGTCAAAGCTGACCCTTTTGACCAATTCGCCAACGCCCAAGATTGTTGGCCTCGAAGCCTACGGCCTTGAGATTGTCGGAACGCAAAAGATATCGGAGCTGGGCTGATGGCATCTTCTGAAACGCACTACACACTGCCGCGGGCGGAGTTCGATAAACCCGTCAAGATCCTGATCGTCGTTGCGCCGTACTACAAGGACATTGCCGATGCGATGGTTTCCGGTGCGAAAGCCGAGATCGAGGCCGCAGGTGGTGACTGGGATCTCATCGAGGTTCCCGGCGCGCTGGAAGTGCCGACAGCGATCGGTATCGCCGAGCGGATGAGCAATTTTGACGGCTACGTTGCGCTGGGTTGCGTCATTCGCGGCGAAACCACCCACTATGACACGGTTTGCAATGACTCGAGCCGTGGGATCACATTGCTGGGGCTTCAGGGGCTTTGCATCGGAAACGGGATCCTGACGGTCGAGAACTATGAACAGGCCCGCGTGCGGGCCGAAGTCGACGAACAAAACAAAGGTGGCGGCGCGGCCGCTGCGGCCTTGCACCTCGTGGCGCTGGCCCGTAAGTGGGGCGGCGCGCGCAAAGGGGTCGGATTCGCACCGGCGCGTGACGAATTCCAGATCGCGGGCGAAGGCAAGGGGCCAACCACTGCATGAGTGAAATCTCGGGCAACCAAAAGCGCAAAATGAAAAGCGCATCAAGGCTTTATGCCGTTCAGGCGCTGTTCCAGATGGAGGCGTCCAGCCAGCCCGTTGATGACGTGCGCCGTGAATTTCTTGAACACCGCTTTGGTGCGGTCACGCCCGAAGGCGATGAGATGCTCGATGGCGATATCGCGCTGTTCAGCAAGGTGATCGAAGAGGCTGTGAACTGGCAGGCCCGGATTGACCAGATGACGGATCGGGCACTGGTGGCCAAATGGCCAATTGCGCGGATTGACCCAACGCTGCGGGCGCTGTTCCGCGCCGCTGGGGCAGAATTGGTAGCAACCGACACTCCACCAAAGGTGGCGATCGTCGAATATGTTGATGTAGCACGCGCCTTTTTCCCGGACGGACGAGAGCCGAAGTTCGTGAACGCTGTGCTGGATCACATGGCACGCGAAGCCAGACCCGAAGCTTTCTGAGGTCGGGCCGGGGTTTCGATCCGACGCCGTTTTGACCTGTTACAGCAACGCTCTACGTTATATTCTTTACGTGGAATGTAATGCGGGGCGCTCAATGCCAAAGCTGATCAAATTATACATGCGTCATGTGGCGATCGGCTTTGGGCTGGCTGCGGTTTTCGTTGCCATGCTCTTGGGGTTCAACGTTGCCAATCTCAAGCATCTGGTCACGCATTCGGATGTTGGGCTGCTGGCCGTAGTGTTGCTGTGGTTCTTGAACGGGATTGTCTTTGCCGGCGTTCAATTCGGGGTTGCGATCATGCTGCTGCCCGGCGCCAATAGTGACGACAAGAACAATGCAGGATAGGCTGCACGACCTGCGTTTATGTTGTTTGGCGCGATAAGCGGCGGGAACCGCGCCGACCGTGTGGGTTTTGCATTCCCGAGGACCTGTATATACAGGTGGGCGCCAGGTAGCAGGGCCACGACCCAGCCAGAGCCAGCCCCCTCGGATTTGCTTAAGGCCACCGGAATGAACCCGTTTCACGCGAAGGGCAGAACCCGCCTGCTGCACACCTATGCCGCGCGGCAGCGATCGGCAAGGGGCCAGTGAAAATGCCTTTGTATTTGGGCGTCGTGGGCTGCGCGCAGGTTATTGCGGGGCTTCGACAAATCCGTAACGCTCAAGCTGCTCAGGCAAGAGAATATAGATCTCGTCTGCCGGTGTTCCGAGCGCGTGACTCATGACCATTGGGTCTATGCCCATTTCCGACAGATAGATCATGACTTCGCCCTGACCGCGCTGGATGTCCTCAACCGCCAGAAAGGCCGGAAGAAAGGTGTTTTCGCCAAAGGCATGTTGATGCACGCCGATAGATGCCCCGGTTTCGATGTCACGGGTTGGACCGCCTGCCAGCAGATAAGGGCAAGCAGAATAACAGATTTCTCCACTCAGAACGGCGGTCTCGATGCTGCGCGCGCGCAGGTAGCGGCCCAAACGCAGGGCTTCGTCTACCGCGCCTCCGGGGCTTTGCAACACCAGTTGCTGTGGAGCCTCGGCGCTGTCTTCGATTTGGGTGATGATGCGATCTGCGTCTCCGGCGGTTATTGCGCCTTCGAGCCGCCAGACACCCTCGGCGCGGGTCAGTGTCAGACGATCCGGCAAAGGGCCGGCGTTGCGCAGAGGCTGCACTGACGGGCGATCCCGGTCGGGCGCAAAGAGCCTGCGTTGATCGCCGGGCCGGACGGGTTCTGACAAGCGTGGTGCGTCCGGGCCCAGACCGGGCAGGCGCGGGGCCGCCAGTTGCATGTCGCCAAACACCAACAAGGCCCCGATCCCCAGCTGAAAAATCAAAACGCTGGCCAATACCCGAGAGACCGTGCGCGCATTCATGCAGTTTTGTCCTTGATATGCGCCACATCGGACGCGGTATCTGGCGCTTGGTTTTGCTCAGGCGGATCTTCGAGGTCTGGCAGTGCGGCTCGTGCGGATTCGACGTCGCGCAGCGCCGACAGTGCAGCGCGCAGTTCGGCCAGCGTCATGCGGTCTTCGACGCCTGCGCCGTCATGCCCTTCGCGGATCGCGCTTTGGGTGATGGCAAGGATAAAGACCAGCACAGCGGGTAGCAGGTCGATGGCAATGGCGCCAGCCCAACTGGGCACGAAGTTCCGGGCATAGAGGATGACCGCATCCGCTGCGGAAAGTGGCGTGTAGTTGACCTCGGGCGCGGGGGGCAAATTGATCACCGTTTGCGCGGCGCCTGCCAGAGTATCCGCACGCTGCGCGAGCACTTGAAGAACCGATGTTATGGTCGCCGACTGGTTGGTGCGGTTTTCTTCGGTGGAGGCGTCCAGCTCTGGCAATACGACCGAAGCGGACAAATCCTGAGCGGCCCGTTCCACCAATTGCGCCACCGACAGCTGGCGCAGCTGTGTGATCAGGCCTTGCAGGCGGACGGCTGCTTCTGAGAATTCAACGGACCGTGCTTCGACCGAGCCGGGTTCGACCGTCAGTGCGCGCATCCGCGACAGGATCGCATTGCCTTCGGCAAAGGCCTGTTCAATTGGTGCGGATTGCGCGGCGATTTGTGCTTCGAGCACACTCAGCTCTTCTGATTTCTGCCGCAGCACCCGAAAGACCGCCCCGCGGCCTGCCAGTCCGGACAATCCTCCCTGTGCTTCCTGCTCGGAAAGGTCTTCAAAGCTTTGGCGCACGCGGGCAACATCCCGTTCCAGCGCCTGAGCGGAGAGCGCCACTTCGTGCGCGCGTTCAAGGCTGGCCTGATAATCCTGCACGGTTTCGCTGAGATGCTGTTCAACGGCAGCCGACCCGGCAAGCGCTGCCGCGTTCAACCAAGAGGACATGGCCACAATGGCCAAAGACCCAAGACCCATGGCTGCCAACAGCCCGGTGCGGGCCCGGGTGGTGCGAACAGCAGGGAACAATCGCATCAGGTAGGACCAGAATACGAAAATACCTACAGACACGGCCACCGAATAGGCGATCGCGGCAAACACCGACATCGCGCCGTTTTCGTCGAGCAGGGACGAAACGCCAAGGTAGGTATAGATTCCCGATGCGACGGCGAGCACACCCAGCGCTGTTCCCGAAAAGGTCTCCAGCCACGTGACGTGGTCTTCCAGTTCGCGCGCATGTCGCACGCCACGCGCTTCGGCGCGTGTCAGTTGCGTTTCCTGTGGCATTGGCCGCTCCTGCTGATCCGTTTGATCAATTTAAGGCCTGCGCAGCAGTATGGAAGCGGGTTGTTGCCCGGCTGATCACTCAATGAGCGGAGCGCCGCCACCCGCAGTCATCCGCTCTATCATGGTGGCGATGCGTTCGGCGCGATCCTGTGCGCCCTCTGGTGGTTGGAAGTCGGCCAGTTTTTGCATCCAAAGGGCGGTGGCGCGTTCCTCAGCGGTTTGTCCGCCTGAGGCCATCCATGTTCCGTGGTTGGATAGGTCTGCCAACAAAGGTTCGGCGAATGCGTCGCGGTAGCGTTCCATGGTTTGTTGCGTGTCGAAGAAATGCCCGCCGGGATCAACCGAGATCAAGGCATCCCAACCCATGGCATCGTCGTCCGCGGCTGGCGGTTGGCACAGATGGGCAATGGTTTGCAGCATTTCGATGTCTGCCACGAACTTTTCAAAGCCCAGCGTTAATCCACCTTCGAGCCAGCCGCAGGCATGAAAAACCATGGTCGCGCCCGCTTGCAGCGTGCCCCATAGCGCCATTGAGGTTTCCTGCGCCGCTTGCATGTCATTGGCGTTTGATGCCGTTCCTGCGGCCGACCGCCAAGGCAGACCAATGTGGCGGGCCAATTGGCCGGACCCGATCGCCATCTGGATTTGTTCCGGTGTGCCGAACGCAGGCGCGCCAGAGCGCATGTCCACGTTTGAGCCGAAACCGCCGTAAAGGACCGGCGCGCCGGGGCGTACCAACTGGTTCAGGGTGATGGCGGCCAGTGCCTCGGCGTGCTGCAATACCAGTGCCCCAGCAACCGTGATTGGGGCCATGGCGCCCGCCAGACAAAAGGGCGTTACAATGGCCAATTGCCCGGCGCGTGCGAAATCCATCAGCCCCTGAGCCATGGGACGGTCCAGCAGGCGGGGCGAATTGGTGTTGATGACAGTCGAGCACCATGCACTGCCGGAGAAATCATCATCAGCAACGCCAAGCGCTTCGCGGATCAGCTCAAAGCTTTGTTCAACTTGGGCGCGGCCGCGTGCGTAGACCGTCAGCGGTTTGTCTGACAGTGAAATCTGTGTGCGCAGCATGGCGTAGTGGCGCAGATGGACAGGTATGTCCTGCGGTTCCGGCGCGGGCGAAAGTTTGTGAATGACGTCAAAGCTCTGCATCAGGCGCACCGCGTCGGCGTATGACGCCAGATCGCCTGGCCTGCGGCCATTGATGCGGTCAGAGACATTCGGGCACCCGCCGCCGGGAGAAAAGAGCAGCCGACCGGGATAAACATCCTGATCTCTTCCCGGGTTGGCGGCACGCATCTGGAAACGCTGTGGCGCTGTGCGCAATGCTTCTGTGACCATCTCGGGGCCAATCCGGACCCTTTGATCCGAGACTATCGCCCCGTTTTGCGACAGCAGGTCTATGGCCTCGTCATCCAGAACATCGATGCCGTGTTCCTGCAAAAGCCGGAGCGCCAAATTATGCATGTGTTCGACGCGATCCGTGGTGAAAATGGATTGCGGATCAAAGGGATGCGACAAATGACGCAGATTTTTGTCAGAGCCCGATGATGCTGGGCGTGTGCGGGATCTTCGGGCCATCTGCAGTCCTGTTTGCATAAGATGTGACCAGTCTAGATCGCCCCGGCGCGGCGTCTTGCTGGAAAACGACATCTGTCAGGGCATGATTGGAACTCGGTAAGCAGCTTGATTTTTGTTTACGGTTTGTTCATATCTGTGGGATGCGAGATCAGATGCAACCCGGCCAGCTATTGGCCCGCGGCGTTTGCCGCCTTTTGGCCAGTCATGGCTTTGCAGTGATCGAAGAATTCGTGCCGGATCGCGGGTTGCGCGTTGATGTCATGGGGCTCGGTCCCAAAGGTGAACTTTGGGTGGTCGAGTGCAAAAGCTCGCGGGCGGATTTCCAGAGCGACTGCAAATGGCAGGGGTATCTGGAATGGTGTGATCGGTATTTCTGGGCTGTCGATCAGGATTTCCCGACCGATCTTTTGCCGGATGGCAGCGGGCTGATCATTGCAGACGCCTATGATGGCGAAATCCTGAGGTTCCCGGATGAGACCAAACTGGCCGCGGCCCGCCGAAGCAAGCTGACACGCAAGTTTGCGCAGCATGCGGCCCGGCGCCTGCACAGCCTGCGTGATCCGGACGTGGTCTACAACTGACGTTCTATGCGCCGGAAACGGCTGCCACATGTTCGGCAATCGCCTTTTTGTAGAGCGCCTGAATTCGGGCTGTCACGGGGCGCGTGCCATCACCGATCGGTTTACCGTCAATGCTGGCCACTGGCGTTTGCGCACCAAAGGTGCCGGTCAGAAACGCTTCTTCGGCCCCGTAGGCTTCGACCAGCGAGAAGTTCCTCTCAAAGACCGGAATGCCGTTGGCTTGGCACAGTGAGATCACCTTGGCCCGTGTGACCCCATTCATGCAGTAGTCCCCGGTCGAGGTCCAAACAGCGCCTTTGCGCACGACAAAGAAATTGCAGGCATTTGTCGTGTTCACAAAACCATGCGGATCCAGCATCAGCCCTTCGTCTGCTCCGGCCTGTTCGGCCTGAAGGCAGGCGATCACACAGTTGAGTTTCGAGTGACTGTTGTATTTGGCATCCTGCGCCATGGGTAGCCCACGAACCTGCGGGACCGTGGCCAGACGGATGCCGGCATCCTTCAATTTGTCCACGGGTTTGGAGTGTTCCATGATGATCACCATGGTGGGCCCGGATCGCGACAGGGACGGATGCTGGAACGGGCGCACCTTTGGGCCGCGCGTGACCATCAGTCTGCAATGCACGTCGGCGTGCATGTTGTTGGCCGCGCGTGTTTTTTCGAGCGCATCCAATATACCGCTTCGGTCCATACCAACGTCGAGACTGACGGCCTTGCAGGCCTCGAAGAACCGGTCCATGTGCTCGTCGAAATAGGCCCAGACGCCGTCGTAGAGCCGCAGGCCTTCCCACATGCCGTCGCCCAGCATGAACCCACTGTCGTAAACCGAGACCTTGGCCTCATCACGCGGCACAAGGGCACCATTCACGTAGATCAGGATCTCTGCATTCCGCGGATCTTCGAGCGCGTCATGGGTGGTCAGGGCTTGGTCGATCATGCGCGGTCCGTTCGTTTGCTTTTGGAGTGGTCTGTCCCTCGCGGGCTCAGTCTGCGCCATCCGGCTGTGTCATTGGCCCCCCGTCGAGGCGGTGAATATGCGGAGCCATTTCCTGTGGGAAGTATTGGCGGATCAGCGGATCGTGGCCGGGAATGATCAGTCCGGGGTGCGATGCCAGACGGCGCAGCGTCGCAAAGCCATCCAACATGTCCTGAAGATCAACCACGATGGGAAAGGGCTTTTCACTATAGACGTTTTCGTAGAAATGGGCGGCGTCCGAGGCCAGCACCAACCACCCTGCGTGGGTACGGACCCGCACGCATTGCAGGCCGCGGCTGTGGCCACCAATACAATGCACGGTCAAACCTTCGGAGACCTCGGCGCTGCCGTCATGAAAGATCACCTTGCCGCTGTACAGTCGTTTGACAGCCTCGCAAACATGGGCGGCCGTAAAGGGCATGCGCAGCGTGTCGTGGCACATGCAAGGGCCGGTGGCATAGGCCATTTCTGCTGCTTGCATATGTAGTGTCGCGTTCGGAAAAAGATGCAATCCGCCCGCGTGGTCATAATGCAGGTGGGTCACGATGATCTGGGTGACGTCTTCGGGTTTTAGGCCGAAGGGTGCGAGCGCTTTGCCCGGGTCCAGCCGGATCGGCCTGTTGCGGGCCTTGGCTTCTTCATGATCATAACCGGTATCAACCAGAATGATCTCGTCGCCGCGCCGCAAGAGCCACATGAAATAGTCCATTGCATGCGGTGCGTCATGGTTGTCGTCGAAGATGAAGCTGTCGGCCCGGGTGCGTGCATTGCGATCGGCATATTTGATGCTGAAGACATCCCAATCGCCGGGCACAAGGGTCATGTCGGTACCTGATCAAAAGTCTGAAGATGCTTTGAGGCAATCATATCTGACACGGCTTCGTCAAATGCCTTGAAGTGGTCGCTGGCAAGATGTGCCTCAAAGGCGGCGCGATTTGTGTAGAGTTCGTAGAGAAAGATTTCGTCTGACCTGTCGCTGTCAGTACAGACGTCAAAGCGATGGCAACCCGGCTCCTGACCCAGCGAAAGAGCGGCGTTTGTCATCATTAACGGTAGAAATTCGGCCAGGCGTTCAGCCTTGATACGAATCCAAACAGTTACGGCATACATGGTGGGCTCGCTGAATGTGTTACGTCATTTCAGAGTGATAGCTACTCAATGCAACAAAATGTATCATAAAAGGACAGCAGGGCAAGCGTTGTGCATAAATTAATGTATGCATTAATTTAGAAATGTCGCTAAAGTAGACAAAAGTCGGCTCATTAAAGGAACCAAAATGTCGCAAAATTTCTCTGTCGCGGTATTCGAGGGCGATGGCATCGGGCCGGAAATCACCGGGCCGACTGTTGATATTCTCAAGGCGATTGCCGCTGAAAGCAATTCCTATGGGCTTACGTTTGCGCACGCGCCAGCGGGCGCGGCCCACTACGCCAAAACCGGCGAGTCGCTTCCCGAGCAGTCCATGAAAGTGGCCCGCGAGTCCGACGCAATCCTGTTGTCCGCAATGGGCCTGCCAGATGTGCGATACCCCGACGGCACTGAAATCTCGCCGCAAATCGATCTGCGCAAGGCTTTGACGCTGTTTGCAGGAGTACGCCCGGTGACGGTCAAACCGGGACAACCCAGCCCATTGACCTTGCCTCCGGGCAAACAGATCGATTTCGTCCTGATCCGTGAAAGCACCGAGGGGCTTTTCTACACGCAAGGCAGAGGCGAAGTCAGCGAAAACGAAGCGCGCGAAACCTTGTTGATCACACGCGATATCAGCGAAAAGCTGTTCCGTTTTGCTTTTGACCTTGCGGCCACCCGCAAGGCGGCGGGCCGTGGACGGGGGCACGTGACCTGCGTCGACAAAGCCAATGTCTTTCGCGCTTTTGCGTTCTTTCGGGATCTTTTTGACAAAGAGGCTGGTCGGCGTTCCGATTTGACCTCTGATCATGCCTATGTTGATGCGATGGCGCTTTGGATGGTCCAGCGTCCGTGGGATTTTGATGTGCTGGTGACGGAAAACATGTTTGGCGACATTCTTTCGGATCTGGGGGCCGGATTGATGGGCGGGCTCGGGCTCGCCCCGTCGGCAGACATCGGGCTGGATCATGCGGTGTTCCAGCCTTGTCACGGCTCGGCCCCTGATATCGCCGGGCAGGGTGTGGCCAATCCGTTTGCTATGATCTTGTCTGCGGCCATGATGCTCGACTGGCTTGGCGTGAAACACGACAATCTGGCCTTGCGCAGTGACGGCCAACGTCTGCGCGAAGCAACCGAAGCGGTGGTTGGTTCCGGTGCCGTGTTGACCCGCGATCTGGGCGGGCGCGCCACAACACAAGAAGCGGCGGACGCCGTCAAAGCGCAATTGTGGTCGCAGTGATGCCAAGGCCGCCCATACGCATAGCCTGTGTAGGCGCGGGTTATTTCAGCCGATTTCACTACGAAAGCTGGGCTCGGATGCCCGAAGTTGCCTTGGTCGGGGCCTGCGATCATGATCTGGCAAAGGCACATGCGACCGGGCTGCCCGGTTTTGTCGAGCTGGCCGAGATGCTGGAGCAGACCGTTCCAGATGTTCTGGACATCATCTTGCCTCCCGCCGGGCATTCAGAGGCCATTCGCACGGCCATTTCGGCTGGGGTCGGCACGATCATCTGTCAAAAGCCCTTTTGCAGCAGTCTGGACGAAGCAGAAGCCATGGTCGCTCTGGCCCAGCATGCCGGTGTCACGCTGATCGTGCATGAGAATTTCCGGTTCCAACCGTGGTACCGCGCCATCAAAAGCGCGATCCGCGATGGTTTGATCGGGCAGGTGCAACAGGCGACGTTTCGATTGCGGCCCGGCGACGGGCAGGGCCCGGATGCCTATCTGGATCGTCAGCCGTATTTTCAGAAGATGGAGCGGTTTTTGGTGCATGAAACCGCCGTGCATCTGATCGATACCTTCCGGTTTTTGCTGGGCGATCCGGTTTCGGTCTACGCAGACCTGCGCCGCCTGAATCCCGCAATCGCAGGGGAAGATGCCGGTTTGATCATCCTTGAACATCCGGGCAACACGCGCGCTGTGATCGATGGCAATCGGCATCTGGATCACGACGCCAGAAATTTGCGATGCACCATGGGCGAGGGTCTGTTCGAAGGCACCGAGGGCACGCTTTCGCTGCGCGGTGATGGTTCGGTCTGGCATCGTGCATTCGCGACGCGCGACCAGATCCAGCGTCTTGCGCCCACTGATGATGATAGTTTTGGGGGCGGCTGCGTGCACGCGTTTCAGCGCCATGTGGTCAACGGATTGGGCGGCACCGGACAGATCGAGACGCTGGCCGAGGAGTATCTTGAGGTGCTCAGGATCGAGGCCGCGGTCTATGCATCGGCGCAAAGTGGCGCGCGACACGTGTTGCAGGCGCGTGGAGCCTGATCCCGCAGATAGGCTGAACATGCGGCGCATGGCAAAGCGCCTTGCCGCGCTTGTCCTGACCGTCTCAGCCGTTACACCTTGCTTGGCAGAAATCCAAACAACGGCGTGACATGTCCCGGCCCAACACTTTGACCAAAGGCAAGCTTCTGAACGACATCCATGCGGTGATCGAAAGGAGCGGTTTATCCGACGGGGGATGCGTGTCGTTTCACCACCATCTGCGGAATGGAGATGGGGTCATGAATCTGATCCTGACTGCGTTGGGTGAGGCTGGGTTGAAGGGTCTGCACCTTGAGGCAACATCGCTGTTCCCCGTGCACGCCCCTTTGGTGGCGTTGGTTGAGAAGGGCGTGATCGCCAGTATTGCCACCAGCTATATGTCAGGCCCGCTCGCCCACGCGATCAGCCGCGGCGCATTAAAAACGCCTGTCCGTTTGCGAACGCACGGTGGTCGCGCGCGTGCGTTGGACTCCGGAGAGCAGAGGATCGACGTGGCATTTGTTGCGGCTTCGGCGGCGGATTGCCGTGGGAACCTGTCTGCGCGAACCGGGCGCGCGCCGTTTGGTGTTCTGGGTTACCCTATGGCGGATGTGGGGGCCGCCCAGCACGTGGTGGCTGTCACCGATACCATCGTTCCTTTTCCAGCCTGTCCGATAGATCTGTCGCAGGACCGGGTAGATATGGTTCTGCAGGTGGACCGCATCGGTGATCCGGCTGGTATCGGGTCCGGTGCAACGCGCCCGGCGATGGATCCGCAAAGCGTTGCGATTGCAGGCCAGGCGGCCGATGTGATTGCGGCCAGTGGACAGCTGATTCCGGGCTTTTCGTTTCAGACCGGGGCCGGGGGCATTTCCATTGCAACCGCACAGGCCGTTGGTCAGGCCATGACCACCCACGGAGTGCAGGGCAGCTTTGCCTGCGGGGGGATTTCCGGGTTTCACGTCAAAATGCTTGAGGCCGGGCTGTTTCGCAGTTTGATGGATGTTCAGTGCTTTGATCTCGAAGCGGTTGCGTCTCGCAGCCGCAATTCGGCGCATCAGTCGATGTCTGCATCGGCCTATGCTGGACCACACGTTGGCGGCGCGGTTGTTGACGAATTGTCGGCGGTTGTGCTCGGTGCGGCGCAGGTGGACACGGATTTCAACGTGAATGTCACCACTCGCTCGGATGGGCTCATTATTGGCGGCTCTGGCGGCCATGCGGATGCGGCCCAAGGCGCAGCGCTGACGGTTGTGACCACGCGCCTGACAGCGGCGGGCTTTGCAAAAGTCGTGCCAAAGGTCACGACGTTGACCACACCGGGGTCTTGCGTCGACGTGGTCGTTACTGGGGCGGGCATAGCCGTGAACCCGGCAAATGCAGCCTTGCAGGACAGGCTCGGGGCAGGGGGGCTGCCTGTTGTGTCGATCCAAGATCTTGCGGCCAAGGCAGCTGTGCAGGCGAGCCAAGCGACACCGCCGCGCGCATCGGGCCGCGTGGTGGCGCAGTCCGAACATCGCGAGGGATACGTTCTGGATGAAATCCGGATGATTGAATAAACCCAGTCAGCCCAGCGGGCTGGGCCGGAATGCCGGATCTAGCGGCGTTTGACGCGCCGAGCCGTGGCAGCAGCCGCGCGAATTTCCTCAGCGATTTCTTCGGCTTCTTCGGGCTCGAAATCCATGGGGATTTCGAGGTCACCCGAGAACATGAACAAGCGCACCATACCCTGATCGGTTGGCCCGATTTGCAGGTTGGCTTCGATGTCGCGTTCGTCGTTGATGCCCATGATGGCCTCCGCAAGCTGGCTGGGTGTGCCCTAGCGCTGCAGGGCTTGATTTGCAAGCGTGGGGACGTATCCATGGGGTCATGCCGTTTGAATTGCGCCATATGCAGCCGGGCGATGCTGAGTGGCTGGTCGAGCAACACCGCCAGCTTTACATGCGTGACGAAGGCTTTGATGAGAGCTTTGCGCCCTTGGTCGCCGACATACTGGCCGATTTTGAACAGTCCCATGATCCCGAATGCGAGCGGGCGTTTATCGCCTGTTCCGATGACCAGAGGCTGGGCAGTGTCTTTTGCGTTCGTCTGGATGAGAAGACCGCCAAACTGCGCTTGTTTCTTCTGGTGCCCGAAGCGCGCGGCCAAGGGGCCGGACGTATGATGCTGGACGCCTGGATGCGCTTTGCACGTCAGGCGGGCTATGACAGGGCGCAGCTTTGGACCCACGAAAGCCATAAAGCTGCCTGCGCGTTGTATCAGGCGATGGGGTGGCGGATCACCCGGTCTGAACCGGTTCACAGTTTTGGCGTGTCTCTGGTCGAGCAGACATGGGAAATCGATCTGTAGTCGGTACTGGTCGCGCCGCTGCCGGATTGGTATAGCGCGCGCATCAAGGCCTTTATGGCCGCAGGAGCCTGTATGTCCGACCCTTTGACCTTTGAAATCGCAGCGAACCCACCCGCACGGCTGGACAAGGCGCTGGCGCGCGATGTTCCGGAAGCGGCGGCACTGTCCCGAACACGCCTCGCAAGACTGATCGAAAGCGGTGCTGTGCAAATCGATGGCAAGGTCGCTTCGGACCCGAAAGCCAAGGTTGCAGAAGGCATGTTGGTTCAGATCGTGGTGCCAGCAGCGCAGAACTACGATGTCGTGGCACAGGACATCCCATTGGACATCGTGCATGAAGACGACGATGTGCTTGTGGTTAACAAACCGGCCGGAATGGTGGTGCATCCTGCCCCGGGTTCACCAGACGGGACGCTGGTGAATGCGCTGCTGCATCACTTTGACGGGGCCTTGTCTGGGGTTGGCGGCGAAAAGCGCCCCGGCATCGTGCACCGGATCGACAAGGATACCTCCGGGCTGCTGGTGGTCGCCAAATCGGATCGGGCGCATCACGGGTTGGCGGCTCAATTTGAAAAACATACTGCCCGGCGGTCATATCTGGCCGTGGTTCACGGTGTGCCCGACGTGGCAGATCCACGCCTGATGGGCACAAAAGGCGTGTCCAAAGCGCAGGGGGGCGGGATTACGATCACCAGCGGGCTGGCACGCCACAAGACTGATCGCCAAAGGCAGGCCGTGTTGTTCGGCGGGCAGGGCCGTCATGCCGTCACCCACGCAAGAGTGCTGGAGCGTTTCGGCTCCCCTGCGGCCTGTGCTTTGGTGCAATGCCGTCTGGAGACAGGGCGGACCCACCAGATCAGGGTGCATATGGCACATGCGGGCCACGGGCTTTTGGGTGATCCGGTCTATGGCGGGCGCCGAAAAATTGCCCCAAGCGCATTGAGCGCTGGCGCTTTGGCGGCAGTGCAGGGCTTTGATCGGCAGGCCCTGCATGCGGCAGAGCTGGGGTTTGTGCATCCGGTCAGCGATGAGCACATGCTCTTTGAGGCTGCTTTGCCACAAGATATGGCCGATCTGATAGAGGCCCTGCGTCAATAGCACGCCCTGTTGTCGATTGCTCGGCGCGCGCCCTTTACCCCGGGCGGGTCTTTTCCTATATCTTTTCTCAAGAATACATGAAGGACAGGTCATGAACGACGCGAGCCCCCCGCTTGAAGGTGCGCCCCTGATTGCGCCATCCAGCACGGATCATCCGCTTTACGATCAGGTTGTTGAGGCCTGTCGCACGGTCTATGACCCTGAAATTCCAGTGAATATCTATGATCTGGGCCTTGTCTACACCATCGAGATCGGTGCCGAAAACGAGGTGCGGATCATCATGACGCTGACTGCGCCGGGCTGTCCTGTGGCCGGTGAGATGCCGGGCTGGCTGGCCGAAGCGGTGGAGCCGTTGCCGGGGATCAAGCAGGTGGATGTCGAAATTACCTGGGATCCGCCTTGGGGAATGGACATGATGTCCGACGAGGCGCGGCTCGAGCTGGGCTTTATGTAAGCAGCGCTTGTCCGGTTGGACAGCCATGCCTAGATTGAACGGGAAGGAGAAACGTCATGTTCGGTATTCCTGGCAAACAAGCGGTCAGCATGACCCCGGCTGCGATTAAGCAGATCAGCAAGTTGATGGACCGCGACGGCCGTCACGGCCTGCGCATCGGCATCAAGAAGGGTGGCTGCGCGGGCATGGAATATACCATGGACTACGTGGATGACGCCGATCCCAATGATGAAGTGGTTGAGCAGGATGGCGCGCGTGTATTGATCGCGCCCATGGCACAGATGTTTCTGTTCGGAACCGAGATCGACTACGAAACTTCTCTTTTGGAGTCGGGCTTCAAATTCCGCAATCCCAACGTCGCGGATGCCTGCGGCTGCGGCGAGTCGATCAAGTTCAAGGACGTCGAGGAACTGACGGCCGAGCAGGGCAAAGCCTGACATGGCAGTATCGGACGAAGAGATCGCCTTTGCGGTGGATCTCTTTTCCGATCTTGGCGGCATTACCACGCGAAAGATGATGGGCGGGCTGTGCCTCTATCAGGATGGAACGATCTTTGCGATCATTCACAGCGACTTTGGCCTGATGATCAAAGGTGCGGGCGCATTTGCCGAACGTCTGGAGGCGATGGGCTGCACACGGTTCAGCTATACCCGCAAGAACGGCACGACCACGGCCATGCCTTACTGGACCTTGCCCGACAGTGCGCGAGATGATCCCGAAGAAGCGGTTGCGCTGGCGCGTGAAGCCCTTGCGTATTTGTAACGCCGCTTGAGCGGACTTTGTTGATCGATTGGGGGCCAGCCCCCAAACCCCCGGAGTATTTGGACAAAGAAGAAGGTCACGTTTGTGGCCCGCCCAAGTGCATTTGTCGTTGTAACGCACTGCACATGCGCGTGAGCGCACGTAACCAACCCTTACACCGACGGAAAACTTTCTTAACTACGTATCAACCTTTGAGAGCCAAAACGCTTGAAACTGCGCCACAGGCTTCCTAAATGAATGTTAAGCCGCGTAACATCGCGGGTCCCAAGGAGGGAGAGTGCCATGTCCAGTTATGCAAATCTGCCGGCCCCGTCGCCGGAAGCCGGTCTGAACCGTTACTTGCAGGAAATCCGCAAGTTTCCGCTGCTTGAGCCGGAAGAGGAATATATGCTCGCCAAGCGGTGGGTGGAAAACGAAGACACTGAAGCCGCGCACCAGATGGTGACGTCGCACCTGCGTCTCGCGGCCAAGATTGCCATGGGCTATCGCGGCTATGGCCTGCCGCAGGCTGAAGTGATCTCGGAAGCCAACGTAGGCTTGATGCAGGCGGTCAAGCGCTTTGATCCCGAAAAAGGTTTCCGTCTGGCGACCTATGCCATGTGGTGGATCCGTGCCTCGATCCAGGAGTACATCCTGCGGTCCTGGTCGCTGGTCAAGCTGGGTACAACTTCGGCGCAAAAGAAGCTGTTCTTCAACCTGCGCAAGGCCAAGAACCGCATCGGCGCGCTGGAAGAGGGTGACCTGCGACCGGAACATGTCGCGCGGATTGCGCATGACCTTGGCGTCAATGAGGCCGAAGTGATCTCTATGAACCGGCGGATGTCGGGCGGTGACGCGTCGCTCAATGCTCAGGTCGGAAGCGACGGCGAAGGCACGATGCAGTGGCAGGACTGGCTGGAAGACGAAGATGCCAACCAGGCTGAAGACTACGCCGAAAAGGACGAGCTGGAAGCGCGCCGCGCTATGCTGGCACAGTCCATGGATGTGCTGAACGATCGTGAAAAGGATATTCTCACCCAGCGCCGTTTGTCCGATCAGCCGGTTACATTGGAAGATCTGTCTTCGGTTTATGACGTCAGCCGCGAGCGGATTCGCCAGATCGAAGTGCGCGCCTTTGAAAAGCTGCAAAAGCGCATGCGTGAGCTTGCGAAAGAGCAGGGGATGCTGGCAACGGCGTAACCACAAATCTGCGACGATCAGTATAGGCCTCTTCGCTTTGGCGGAGGGGCCTTTTCCGTATGGGGATGGATTGTCGTCCTTTCGGGTTGGAGCCCATAGCTACCAATGCCGCATCTTGCACGGATGGCTGCGAAGTGCGGATTGCTGACATTGGGATTTGTAAGGACGGCCCGAAGCCGACCTTGGCCGGTAGTTCACGATACTGCAGTCGCTGCCCGCATTGCCGACATTCGCCGCGAGTGCAAAACCTGAGACCACTCGAATTCACGCTTTGCGGTACTTTTCTGCCGTTTGAAGTTGGATTGAGCCAATTGCTTGATGGGATTGCTCAATATTGCGATTTTGGCTCTTCTTCAGACAATGCAGTCAGAAGCGAAAAAATCAGCCGCTTCCTTGTCTCGGGATCAACCGACTTGTCTGAACTGTGTTTGGCAAGGGTCTGGACGGCCGTTGTGAATGCATCAACGGCTGCGGCAAGGGCTGCTTTTGACATGGAGCTGCGACGCTTTTCGGCGATATCCATCATCTTTTCATGCAGGTTTTGGACAACCTCAATCTGGGCGTCGCGGATTTCCTGTAGGAGCGCATTATCGTCTTCGATCAGGGACCTTATCTGAAAAACGACGGCATCACGGCCGCCAAAATTTTGCACCGAGTGAACAACGATTTCATCTATCAGCGTTTTGGCATCTGAAGCTTGGGAACCGGCAATTATTGCCAGCGCCCGGGTGCGCATTTTCTTGATTTCACGACGAACGATATGCCGCAGAATGGCACCTTTGTCCGGGAAATACCGATACAGTGATCCAATCGAAACCCCGGCGCGTTCGGCAACATGGTTCGTGGTGAATTTTGCGACTCCGGCTGTATCCAAAAGCTGAATAGCGGCCTCGGAAATGTCATCGACCGTGCTTTCTGAACGTTTCTGACTTGGTGTTCTTCGCATGATTTCAAAACATTGCGCGTCTGTTGTAGTTTAATTCATCCCTAACGAAAGGCGAGTAGCAATCCAATAGCAAGTACTTCACTCTTGGACGTAACCCACGAGAGCCGTCCCGCACTTTGTGGGCATACGAAAAGGAGTGTTTTACATTGTTGCAGCGTGTTTTTCCAACGTCACTGGACAACCAGTTTCCCGGTCACAAGATCGCACTTTATGTTTTTTATGCGCTGACGGCCCTGACCCTTTGGCGCAGCCAACATCATCTGTTTGCACATGATGGAGGCGCGCAAAGCATTGCCTCCATTCCACTCGATACATATTCGAGCAACGCCGCTGAAACGGTGGTTGGAATCTTCGGGCTGTGGGGGTTGTCTCAGCTGATCATCGGCCTGATTTATCTTCTTGCAGCAATCCGGTACAGAGCGCTGATCCCATTCCTCTACGTGCTGTTCACGCTTGAATACGCGATGCGACTTTGGGTAGGCGCGAACAAGACAATCGAAACCGCAGGCACTGCGCCTGGCAGTATGATCAATCTCCCATTCATGATTGCGGGTGTGGTTCTGTTCGCGCTCAGTATTTGGCGCAGTAAAGCGAGGCCCTTGGGGGAAACAATTAGACGGCCTGAGCCGAAGTAATTCGGGCCGGCTAAAAGTCGTAACTGGCAGAATGGGCTCCGAGCCGACTTGGGGCAGTGCAGAGGTTTACCTCAGTTCAGGGAAAATTGAATGTCGGCTTCCGCCTTTCCGACGTGAATAGCTCGCGCCCGCAGCGAATGACCGCTTCCCGCCCATGCTTCTTTCCGCTTCATCAGCAACCTGAAAAAGCGGCCATTGGTTAAATTTGCTTCAACGTCAGCTTCTTCCCGCACAGCAGACATATGAGAGTGTGAGGAGCTTGGTGTTCTCGGCGGTATTTTTGGGGTTCCAAATAGGTTTCCTCTGGATGTCTTTGCCTCTCCACCCCAACATTGCCTAAAGTCAGCGCAAATGAGGGAGGGATATCATGACCGATCATGTACGTTGGGGCATTCTTGGGGCCGCGAACTTTGCGCGCGAGCATATGGGACCAGCCATTCATCTGGCGAAGCGCGGGCGGCTGGCGGGTCTGGCAACCAGTTCGGCCGAAAAGGCTGCGCCGTTTGCAGCGCTCGCACCGGGCTTGCAGGTCTTTGACAGCTATGAGGCTTTGTTGGCAGATCCCGAGATCGACGCGGTCTATATCCCGCTGCCCAACCATCTTCATGTGGAATGGGCTCTGAAAGCGCTGGATGCGGGCAAACATGTTCTGGTGGAAAAACCGCTGGCAATGAAAGCCGATGAATTCGATGCGGTTATCGAGGCGCGGAACCGGACCGGACTGCTGGCCGCAGAGGCCTATATGATTGTTCATCACCCGCAGTGGCAAAAGGCCAAGGCGCTTTTCGAAGACGGTGTGATCGGACGCCTGATCCGTGTCTCCGGGGCCTTTTCCTATGACAACCGGGCCGACGTGGGGAACATTCGGAACAAGCCGGACACGGGCGGCGGCGCAATCCCCGATATCGGTGTCTATATCTACGGCGCCGCGCGGTTCGTGACGGGCGAAGAGCCAGAGCGCATTTTGTCGGCGCGGATCAACCGTGAGAACGGGGTTGATGTCTGGTCGCACATCACCGCCGATTTCCCGTCGTTCCATTATACCGGCGTGGTGTCGATGCGGATGGCACAATGGCAGGACATGACGTTTCATGGTAAAGATGGCGTCATGCGCCTGACAGCTCCGTTTAACCCACAGGTCTACGGGCAGGCCGAGATCGAGTTGCACCGCAAGACGGCCTCGGGCGAGCCTGAGGTCAGTACAATCCGCTTCCCGGCGGTCAATCACTACGTCGAGCAGGTTTCAGCCTTCAACAGGTCAGTGCTGATGGGCTCTGACTATCCCTGTCCACTGGAATTTTCACGCGGCACGCAGGCGATGATCGATATGGTTTGGGCGGCTGAGCGCGCAGGTTAGTGGAATGGGCGGGATGGAGACGCCGCTTGTGGCCGCTGGCCACGTCGCCCCGCCCACCATCCCGTCATTTGTCCGGGCGCGGTCAGTCTGTGATCCGGATGACAACCTTGCCGGTTGATTTGCGGCTGCGCAGCAACTCCATGCCTTCGGCAGTTTGCTCAAGCGGCAAAACGTGGCTGACGTGGGGTTTGAGCCGGCCTTCGCCGTACCAGCCCAGAAGCGTTTGGAGCGATCCGGTCAGGGCGGCAGGTTTGAATGCCAGATAACCGCCCCAGTAGAGGCCGAGAACGGAGAGGTTCTTGACCAGAAGATGATTGGCCTTGATTTGCGGCACTTCGCCTGAGGCGAAGCCAATAGTCAGAATGCGGGCCTCTGGCCGGCATGAGCGGAAAGCGGCTTTGAACTGATCGCCCCCGACCGGGTCGTAGACGACATCGGCGCCGCCCAGTGCTTTCATCTCTTCGCGAATGTCCTGGCTGGCAGCGTCGATCAAGTGATCGGCCCCTGCCTGGCGCGCCACGTCAAGTTTATCCGCGCCACGTGCGCAGGCCACAACGCGGGCGCCCATGAGTTTCCCGATTTCAACCGCCGTCAATCCGACGCCGCCGGCAGCGCCGAGCACCAAAAGGGTTTCGCCAGCACCCAGACGCGCCCGATAATCCAGCGCGAGATGGGAGGTGCCGTAGGCGATCTGGAAGGCTGCGGCATCTTCCCAGCTCATGGCATCAGGGATTTTGACCGCACGGGCCGCTTCGAAACAGCCAAATTCGGCGAGCCCGCCCTGACCGCCAAAGACCGCGACGCGATCTCCGGGTGCGAAGCCGGACACGCCATCGCCGACTGCGTCGATTGTGCCAGCCACTTCCATACCCATGACAAAGGGCAGGGCAGGTGTGTCCTGATAGCTGCCATTCAGCATCAGCAGATCAGCGAAATTGAGGCCGCAAGCCGCGATTCTGACGCGAATTTCGCCTGATCCGGGTTCTGGTGCGGGAATGTCGCGCAGCGATGGTGGTCGTTCGTGTGATTCGAGAAAAAAGGCGCGCATGTTCGGCTCCGAAGTGTTTGGGTATCTGGCCTGATGCTGACACTTGTGTCAAACATGTGGCGGTGTCGGAAAGACCGTTTTCAAAAGCGCGACAGTGTGCAGCGTAATTCAACTTTGTGGAGAATGGTATTTTTTTTCACAACGATCGACTGTCCGTTATGCTTGATTTTGAATACAATTATGATGTAGCCATACTCAATCTTTCGGCGCATTCTGGTGTCGACTGAAACCTCAGTCCGGGCCATTTTTTGGACCGTCCGGTTGAAACGAGAAATAGGAAACGAATAATGGCACATCCGGTCGATGTTCATGTTGGTAAGCGAGTTCGCCACCGTCGCTGGCTGGTCGGTATGACCCAGCAACAGCTGGCTGAAAAAGTGGGTATCAAATTCCAGCAAATCCAGAAGTACGAGACCGGTGCCAACCGCGTCAGTGCGTCCCGCCTTTGGGATATCGCCGATGCGCTTGATGTTCCGGTCAGCTTTTTCTTCGAGGGGCTGGAAAACGGTGTTGAGGCTGAAGAAAAGCCTGACAACGTTCCGGCAGACATCCTTGGTGACAAGGAAGCGCTGGATCTCGTCCGCTCTTACTATGCAATTCCGGAAAACCAGCGCCGCCGTTTGTTCGAACTGGCGCGTGTTTTGTCCGACGTCGCTTGAGCCGACGCGCGCGACGGGGTAGGCCTTGCTGGTCTATCCCGGAGTGACGATGACAAAAGAGCATCAACAGTCAGCCTCTGAACTCATTGAGGTTGCAAACGCAATGGCCGACGCAGCGCGGGCGGCCATTCTTCCGTATTTTCGGGCTACTGGCCTTGGCGTGGAAAACAAGCTCAGTGATGGGTTTGATCCCGTGACGGTTGCAGACAAGGCAGCCGAGAGAGCGATGCGGGATGTGTTGGCGGAACTCCGCCCGGCTGACGGAATTTTCGGTGAAGAATACGGCCAGCAAGAAGGCAGCACCGGTCTGACATGGGTGTTGGACCCGATTGACGGCACGCGCGGGTTTTTGGCGGGAACGCCGACCTGGGGTGTGCTGATTGCCCTTTCGGATGCCTCAGGCCCCATTTTCGGAATTATCGACCAACCCTATGTTTCAGAACGCTTTATTGGCGGACTGGGCCGGGCAGACTGGGCCGGACCACACGGTGGCGCTACTCTGGTAACCCGAACAACCAAGGGCCTGGAAGACGCCATTCTGTTCACGACTTTTCCTGAGATCGGCACGCCGCAGGAACGGGCGGGATTTGAACGGGTTGCGCAGGATTGCAAGCTGGTACGCTATGGCATGGATTGCTATGCCTATGCGCTGCTGGCCGCCGGTCAGATCGATCTGGTGATCGAGGCAGGGTTGAACGCTTATGATATTCAGGCCCCAATTGCGGTGATCAAGGCAGCCGGAGGCATTGTGACAGATTGGGAAGGCAACCCCGTACATGACGGCGGTCGCGTGGTTGCAGCGGCAAACAGCGCCTTGCATGCGGCGGCATTGGAGCGGTTGAACGCGGGCCGATAGCCCGCTCCGTTCTGTCGTGCGTCCTTCCCTTTTCTGGCGCGGCAGAACGATCTTGCACCGAAAAGGGGGTGTAGGAGGCTTCAAATGAACCAGTCAGAAACATTGATCCGGGGCGCCAGCTACGTCCTGACCATGGATGACAATAGCCGCGAGCTAAACGGCGCAGATATTTTGATCCGCAACGGCATTATTGCCGAAATCGGTTTTGGATTGACCGGAAACGGCCGGATCATCGAGGCAAACGGCTGCGTGGTCACGCCCGGTTTGGTCAACACCCATCACCATCTTTATCAGACCCTGACCCGTGCAGTGCCGGGGGGGCAGGATGCCTTGCTCTTTGGTTGGCTGCAGACGCTGTATCCGATCTGGTCCAGATTCGGGCCCGAAGAGATGTTTGTCTCGGCGCAGATCGGACTGGCCGAGCTTGCCTTGTCCGGCTGTTCACTGTCTTCGGATCACCTGTATCTATACCCCAACGGGGCTCGTCTCGACGACACAATTGAGGCCGCGCGCACTTTGGGGATTCGGTTTCACCCAACCCGAGGCTCCATGAGCATCGGGGAATCAGATGGTGGATTGCCGCCCGACAGGCTGGTCGAGGATGAGGCCGCGATCCTAAAAGACTGCATTCGGGTCATCGACGCGTTTCATGACTCATCCGAAGGGGCCATGGTTCGAGTTGGTGTCGCGCCTTGTTCCCCTTTTTCCGTCAGCCGTGAGTTGATGCGCGACGCGGCGCTTTTGGCGCGGGACAAGGGCGTGATGTTGCACACGCATCTTGCGGAAAATGACGAAGACATCGCCTACAGTGAGGCGAAGTTCGGGTGCAGGCCGGGACAATATGCCGAAGAACTGGGGTGGACCGGCCCGGATGTCTGGCACGCCCATTGCGTCAAACTCGATGCGCAGGAAATCGGCTTGTTTGCGGCATCGCGCACAGGCGTTGCCCATTGCCCCTGTTCGAACTGTCGGTTGGGCAGTGGCATTGCACCTGTGCGTGCAATGCGCGACGCCGGGGTCAAAGTTGGGCTGGGTGTTGACGGTTCGGCCAGCAATGATGCTGGAAATCTCGTGCTTGAGGCGCGTCAGTCCATGCTGTTGCAAAGGGTCGCCCGTGGTGCAGATGCCATGAGCGCGCGTGAGGCGCTCTGGATTGCAACACGCGGCGGCGCGCAGACGCTGGGCCGGGAGGATTGCGGTCAGATCGCGGTGGGCAAGCGCGCGGATATTGCCGTCTGGGACATCAACGGAATCGAAAGCGCAGGCAGTTGGGATCCTGCGGCTTTGCTCCTTGCTGGGCCGACGCGGGTCAAACATCTGCTGGTTGAAGGCCGCAGCGTTGTCAGCAACGGTGAGGTGGTGACAATCGATTTGCCACAAGCCATTGTTAGGCAGAATCAGCTAGCCAAGAAATTGTCTGAAAGCCTTTGATGTCACGGAGTGTTTCCATGCTGCGCGCAGCCCTTTTTGCATTGATCATTCTCGGCCTCAGTGGGGCTGAGGCGCAGGCGCAGCAAGTTCGCCAGATGCTGAACGGTTTGCGCGCAGAGCAGGGGCTTGATCCGGTTACGCCGTCACCGCGGCTCGAATCTGCTGCGATGGCGCATGCTCTGGACATGCTGGACAACGGTTTCTTCGGGCATACGGGCAGCGATGGCAGCGCGGTTGGCGATCGCGCCCGGCGTGCCGGATACGGCTATTGCCTGATCGCTGAGAACATCGCGCAGGGGCAAGGCAACCTCGCCGAAGTCATGGGTGCTTGGGCCAATTCGCCGGGCCATCGGGCCAATATGCTGCGCGAAGACGTCAAGGACTATGGTTTGGTGCGCGCGCAGGGGAACATCTGGGTGATGGTTTTGGGGCGCGACGGCTGCTAGGCCACCGCTGGACAAAACACGCCGCTTTGGGCTGTTCTAGGATGTTGCCCCGGCTTTTTGACCGCCAACCCATGTCTCTTTGATCGTCCGGTCATCGCCCAACATGATCGTGGCAAAGATGGCTTCCCAAATGTCATCTGCCCGCTGTGTCCGCTGCGCAAGGGCCGGTGTTGCCGCTAAATCCAAAACATTAAAATCGGCTTCCAACCCTTTGGCAAGGTTTCCGATTTTGCCTTGCATATGCAGGGCCGCCGCCGATCCGCTCGTTCCAAGCCAGAGCAACTCGCTCGCATGGAGTGCACGACCACGCAACTGGCCGATTTCATAAGCCGCAGCCATCGTCCGAAGCATGGAAAATGACGATCCGCCCCCGGTATCTGTGGCAAGACCGATGCGTTGGCCCTCTCGCAAGAGCCCGTCCATGTCAAACAAGCCTGATCCGATAAAGGTGTTTGACGTCGGACAATGCACCAAAGCCGCACCTGTCTCGCGCAGGCGATCCCTTTCGCGCTGTTCCAGATGAATTGCGTGCCCATAAAGACCGCGCTTTCCCAGCAGTCCAAAAGCCTCGTAGGTGTCCAGATAATCCCGGGCGTCGGGAAACAGACTGCGGACCCAAGCGATTTCGTCGGTTTGTTCGCTCAGGTGCGTTTGCATCAGGCACTCGGGGTGTTCGGCCCAAAGTGCGCCCAAGGCTTCGAGTTGCTCGGGTGTTGATGTCGGCGAAAACCGGGGCGTGATCACATAGTCAAGCCGCCCGGTTCCATGCCAGCGCTGCAAGAGCGCCTTGCTGTCGTCATAGGCGCTTTGGGCGGTGTCGGTCAGGCCTTCCGGGGCGTTGCGGTCCATACAGGTCTTGCCTGCCGCAACGCGCATCCCACGCGTGTTCGCAGCGTTGAAGAACGCATTCACCGATTCCGGATGGATGGTCGCATAGCTGCAAACCGTCGTCGTTCCGTTTGACAGCACCAGGTCAAGATAGCGACCGGCAATTTCATTGGCATAGCTTTCATCAGCCAGCCGCATTTCTTCGGGGAAGGTGTAGTCGTTCAACCAGTCGATCAGCCGTTTGCCCCAACTGGCAACGATCGCTGTCTGAGGATAGTGAACGTGAGCGTCGACAAATCCTGGCACGATGATTCCGTCTCCGTGATCGATCACCTGGGCCTGTGGATTGGCCCTGTGCAGAGCGTCGGCATCGCCCAGCTCGGAAATGCGACCCGATTCGACCAAAAGCGCTCCACGGCTGTCGTGAATGGCGGCTGAAATCCCATCTGCGGTAGGGTTTCCGTCAAAGCGTATCGTCTGGCCGATATGCAGCTGTGCGGTTGTCATGAAGAGCTCCGGAGTTTTAGCTCAGATTATGCGCATGTCCGGGGTAGGTAAATGCAACCAAGCCCTGTTTCTTTGGTTTGGCTTGGCCTAAATTGCGACCAAAGAGCGGAGGGCATCATGAGCGACGATACCGAGGTGTTGGCACCCGAAGAGCCCCGCGAAGACGACGGTTATGCGCTGGATCGCAAGGCCGTTGCCCGTATCCTCTATGCCGTCGACATCGAAGACCGCGAACAGTTGATCGCCTTGATGGACCCGCTGCATCCGGCGGATATCGCGGACCTTCTCGAACAGGTGAATGCCTTCGACCGGATGCGCCTGATCCGGCTCTATGATCGCGAATTCGACGGTGAAATCCTGTCGGAACTCGATGAGACGATCCGAGAGGAAGTCATCGGGGTCCTGCGCCCGCAGGTGCTGGCAGACGCGGTACGCGATCTGGAATCCGATGACGTGGTTGATCTGGTCGAAGACCTCGATGCTCCGCAACAAGAGGCGATCCTCGACGCGCTGGAAGACAGTGACAGGGTCGCGGTTGAACAGTCGCTGACCTATCCGGAATATTCTGCCGGTCGTTTGATGCAGCGCGAAGTTGTCATGGCGCCAGAGCATTGGAACGTCGGTGAAGCGATTGATTTTCTGAGAAACTCCGACAACCTGCCGGAACAGTTTTATCACGTGATCCTCGTTGATCCCCGCCTGCGTCCGGTTGGAAATGTGACCCTTGGAAAGTTGATGGGCTCGCGCCGTGAAGTTCTGCTGAAATCAATCACGGAAGAGACGTTTCATGTCATTCCTGCAGCGCAGGATGAGGGCGAGGTGGCCTATGCGTTCAACCAGTACCACCTGATTTCCGCGCCGGTTGTCGACGAAAACGAACGTCTGGTCGGCATGATCACCATCGATGATGCGATGGTCGTTCTGGATGAAGAACACGAAGAAGACATACTGCGACTGGCCGGCGTTGACGAAGAAAGCCGGATTTCTGACCGCGTGATCGACACCACAAAACGGCGTTTCCCATGGCTGGCGGTCAATCTGGTTACCGCAGTTCTGGCCAGTATGGTGATCGCGCAGTTCGAGGCTGCTATCACGCAGATCGTGGCTTTGGCGGTGTTGATGCCGATCGTGGCATCGATGGGCGGCAATGCCGGCACGCAAAGCCTGACAGTGGCCGTGCGCGCCTTGGCGACCAAGGATTTGACCGGCTCGAACCTGTGGCGGGTTATCCGCCGAGAAGTGCTCGTCGGGGCGGTGAATGGCGCCATATTCGCGGTGATCATGGGGATCGTTGGCCTGATTTGGTTTGGCTCTGCCCAGCTGGGCGGCGTAATCGCAGCCGCGATGGTAATCAATTTGGTCGTTGCCGGACTAGCGGGCATCGTGATTCCGGTATTGCTTGAAAAAGCTGGGGTCGACCCAGCGCTCGCGTCCGGGGCCTTTGTGACGACGGTTACGGATGTTGTTGGTTTCTTTGCCTTTCTGGGCCTTGCAGTCACGGTATTGCTCTAGGGGTTGCGCATGACGTTGGAACAGAAAAAAGCCGCTGCGCGCAAAGCCGGTTTCGCGCGGCGCAAGGTGGCTTTTGACGCGCGGGGGCCGGGTGTCGCTGGCAAACTCAGCGAGGTTCTGGCCGGGTATCGCGGTGTTTCACTGTCGGGTTACATGCCGATCCGAACCGAAATCAATCCATTGCCCGCCATGGAAGAAGCCTCGGCGCATGGGCCGGTTGGTGTGCCTGTGATCGATGCGGCTGGGCAGCCGTTGCGATTTGCGCAATGGGAGCCTGATTGCGCGATGATCGAAGGTGCCTTTGGCGCGCAGATCCCGGCCAATCCGTCGTTCTTTGAGCCAGAGATCGTGATTGTGCCATTGGTTGCCTTTTCACGCACGGGCGGGCGTCTTGGGTACGGCGGGGGCTTTTACGACCGCACGCTTGAGCTCTTGCGCTCCAAAAGGCCGACCATGGCCATCGGTTTTGCCTTTGCCGCGCAAGAAGATCCGGACATCCCGCTTGAGGCGACGGATCAACCGTTGGATTTGATCGTGACCGAAGCAGGACTGATTCAACCCGGCGCGTGACGGGCTCAGGCTTCGAGGCTGTCGAGCAGCGCGGGCAGGGCAGAGGCAGGCAGGCTGGGACGCGCCCGCCAAGGGGCATTGGTCAGCGCGACCCAAATGCCAAATCCGCTGAGGGCCAGAATTGGCACAGAGGCTTCGATCATCCGGTCCGGGCTGACACCGGTCATCAGGGCAGCGATGGGAATGCCCAATCCGAAAACGATGGCCAGAACACCGATGGCAAACATGGCCATCCGGGCCCCATCACCTTCGCCAATGGAAACGGACAAGCCGGGTTGATGCTCTGCCGGAGTCGAGGCAACAGCATGGATCAGGGCAAAATGCTCGGCGCGGTCCGGATCGCTGGGTGCCGTGTCTGCGGATATGTTGAGCGCGATCCGCGTGGTCGTATCTGGCAACTCGATATCGAGGCGACGCAGCAACTGGCCCCGAAAGCGACGCTCTGCCAAACGCAGTCCCGTTGCTGCGCGCAGATCGGTTTGCCCGTCCGGGCCATGCAGGATCGTCCCGTCGAGCGTCCAGTCCTGCGCCTTTTGCAACAAGGCGGGCTTGTAGCGAAAGCGCCTAGCCAAGAGCACGCCAGCCGATGTCCCGCCGGAAGAACCCGTCTGACCAGTCGACAGCGTCAGCCAGCGAATAGGCGCGTTGTTGAGCTTCGGCCAGTGTCGCGCCTCGGGCCGTGGCGTTCAGAACGCGCCCGCCACTGGCAACCACGGATTCTCCGTCGCGGCGGGTTCCGGCATGAAACATCTGGTGAAAGCTGTCCTCGGGCAGATCGCTCAAACCGCCGATCACCGTGCCCTTGGCGTAGCTTCCGGGATAGCCCTTGGCTGCCAGCACGACTGTCATCGCGTGATCGTCCGCCCAGGTCACACCCGTGTCGGCAAGACGGCTCTCGGCGCAGGCATGCATCAGGTCAAAGGCCTGCGCACCCAGACGCATCATCAACACCTGACATTCAGGATCCCCGAAACGCACATTGTATTCGACCAGTCGGGGCTGCCCGTTCTCGATCATCAAGCCCACGTAGAGCACGCCCTGATAGGGCATGCCGCGCTGAACCATTTCGGACATGGTCGGGCGGACAATTTCGTCCAGCGCTTTTTGAGTGACGGCATCCGTCATGACCGGGGCAGGGGAATAGGCGCCCATACCGCCGGTATTCAGACCGGTGTCTCCTTCACCGACCCGTTTGTGATCCTGTGCGGTGCCGATGGGCAGGCAGGTTTCACCGTCCACGAGAACAAAGAACGAGGCTTCTTCGCCTGTCATGAACTCTTCGATCACCACTTCTGCGCCAGCACCTCCAAAAGCCCCGCCAAACATGTCGTCGATGGCGGCTTCGGCTTCGGCCACGGTTTCCGCGATAATCACCCCTTTGCCCGCAGCAAGCCCGTCTGCCTTGACCACGATCGGCGCGCCCTGATCGCGCACATAGGCCTTGGCCGCTTCGGCATCGGTAAAATGCCCGTAAGCGGCGGTGGGCGCCCCAGCGGCGTCACAGATTTCCTTGGTAAAGCTTTTGGATGCTTCTAGGCGGGCTGCGGCGGCAGAGGGGCCAAAGACCAAAAGGCCTGCGTCACGTAAACGATCCCCGACGCCAGCGGCCAATGGGGCTTCGGGGCCGATGATGACCAGATCGATGGCATTCTCGGATGCGAATTCCGCCACGACGCCGCTGTCCTCGATATCCAGCGCGGCACATTCGGCAATCTGGGCGATGCCCGCGTTGCCCGGCGCGACGATCAGCTTGTCGCACTTGGGGTTTTGCATGGTTGCCCATGCCAAGGCGTGTTCGCGCCCACCGCTGCCGAGAATGAGGATATTCATGAGCCGGTCTCCTGACTTGTGCCGTATCGGGGGCGCTGCCCCCGGACCCCCGGGATATTTAGAGCCCAAAGAAGCAGGGGCGCTTTCGCCGGAATTGGCTGTGGTTTATGCTGAGTGCAAAGTGAGAGCAAGCGAGGCGGGCATGGATCTGATCGACGAAGATACAGAGCAGGGCGGCAATACGCCGGAATTTTCCGTTTCCGAGCTTTCGGGTGCCGTCAAACGCATGATTGAAGGCGAGTTTGGCTTTGTTCGGGTGCGGGGCGAAGTCGGGCGGGTTTCGCGCCCGCGGTCCGGGCATGTCTACATGGATCTCAAGGACGACCGATCGGTTATTTCCGGGGTGATGTGGAAAGGTGTGGCCGCTCGCCAGCAAACCCAGCCCGAAGAAGGAATGGAAATTATCGCCACCGGGCGCATGACGACCTTTCCGGGGCAAAGCAAATACCAGATTGTGATCGAAGACATTCGCCCTGCTGGCGCGGGCGCCCTGATGGCGATGCTGGAAAAGCGCAAGGCCATGTTGTCCGCCGAAGGCTTGTTTGATCCGGCACGCAAGAAAGCACTGCCCTATCTGCCCGAGGTTATCGGGGTGGTCACGTCGCCGTCGGGCGCGGTTATCCGCGATATCCTGCATCGTTTGCGTGACCGCTTTCCGCGCAAGGTTCTGGTGTGGCCGGTGGCGGTTCAAGGCGCGGCCTGCGCCCCCGAGGTGGCCCGCGCCATCGAAGGGTTCAACCGGCTGTCGGTGGGTGGCGCACTGCCGCGCCCCGATCTTTTGATCGTTGCCCGCGGTGGCGGCTCGGTCGAAGATCTTTGGGGGTTCAACGAAGAGGTGGTTGCCCGCGCGGCGGCCGCATCGGACATTCCCCTGATCTCAGCGGTTGGACACGAAACCGATACGACACTGATCGATTTTGTTTCGGACATGCGCGCGCCGACCCCTACAGCGGCGGCGGAATTGGCAGTGCCGGTCCGGATGGAACTTCTGGCCTTTGTGGGCGACAGCGGCGCACGGATGACCCGGGCCATGGGTCAGCGGCTTGAAATGCGATCACAGCGGTTGCGCGATCTGTCACGTGCATTGCCGCGCCCGCAGGAATTGCTGGAAACTCCGCGACAAAGGCTCGATGTGCTGAGCGACCGCCTTCCTTCGGCCCTGATCCGGCTGCTGGATCGTCAAAAACTGCGGCTGTCGGAACAGTCCGGCAGTCTGCGCCCCAGTGTTCTGACGCGTGCGTTGCGCAGCGAAACCCAGCGGCTGGACGACCGTGCGGCCCGTCTGGCGCCAGCCTTGTCACGCATGGTCAGCGCGCGTCGTGAAGCATTGGCACGCCGGTCGGACAAACTGAGCCTGCGATCGGTGCAGCGGGATATTGTTGTGCAGTCAGAAAGGCTGTCTTCCATGGTGCGCCGATTGGATGATGCGCAACGGGCCCGCGTCGAGGCCCAACGCGCGCGTCTGGACGCGCTGGAGCGCCTGCGGGAAACCTTGGGATATCGCGAAACGCTGCGCCGCGGCTACACGGTTGTGCGGGGTGAAGGAAAGGTGTTGACGACCAAGGCTGCGGCCGAGGTTGCCTCTGGACTTGAGATTGAATTTGCCGATGGCACACTGAAGCTTGGCGGCGGTGCGGGCACTCGCAAATCGGGCAAGACACCCCCACCGGAACAAGGCAGCCTGTTCTGATCAAATCCAGACACAAAGACGCAGAATGCTGCACAGGCTTCCTTTTCCTGCTGCACTCGCATAAGCTTTTCTGCAACGCTGCATTCCGGGGGGAGGGAAACCCATGGCTGACACCGAAAAACCGCTGCTGATCAAGCGCTACGCCAGTCGTCGTTTGTACAATACCGAAACGTCTGATTACGTCACGCTCGAGGATATCGCGGGGTTCATTCGGGATGGGCGCGAGGTACAGATCGTTGATCTGAAATCCGGTGATGATCTGACCCGCCAATACTTGCTTCAAATCGTGGCCGAACACGAAAGCAAAGGCGAAAGCGTCTTGCCGATCAACGTGTTGACCGATCTGGTGCGCAGCTACACCACGCAAAGCGCCACGATGGTTCCACAATTTCTGGCCGCCAGCTTTGAAATGTTCCGCGACAGCCAGTCGAACTGGGTGGAAAAAATGGGGTCCATGAACCCTATGGCCAATATGCCCGGCTTCGAAGCGATGCAGGCGCAGCAAGAGGCTTTCCTGAAGGCGATGACCGGTGGTCTTGGCCAGCAGTGGTCCGGCCCGGGCGGAAAAGAGCAAGAGTCCGAAGGCGAAGAGCTCGATTCCATCAAGCAGCAGCTTGCGGACCTTCAGGCCAAACTGAGCAAGCTCGACAAGTAATCCAGGCAGGGCCTTACGCGCAGGCCGGTTCCATGACCTTTTGGGCTGCGCGGATCAAAACATCCGCGACAGCGTCACAGTCTGATTGGGTCAGCCGGGCGGGCAGTCTCGTATCGCAGGCCCGCATCAGCATTTTGCGCGTTGCAGGAAGTTTCGGCATTTCGGGCAGGAATTCCCAGTTCCAATAGGCGCGGGCATTGTCTGTCGTCAGGCCAAAAACCTGCACTTTGACCCCTTGTGCATCTGCTTCTTTCACAAAGGCGCGCACGTCTTCGTCGGTCATGTCGACAAGGTTGAACTGGAGTGAGTCCGGGGCTCTGATTTCCGGGGGCAGTTTGTCAGGCACAGAAATCCACGGACTTGCGTTGATCCGCTCTGCTGTGTGATCGTGATTGCGCCGACCGTCCGCGACTCTGCGAGGGATTTCAGTCAGTTGTGGGCGGATCACAGCGGCAGACAGGTTGGACAGACGCAGATTGTAGAGCGGCAGTTTGTTTTGCCAGCGGGCAAAGGCCTGTTCCAGTTCGGCAGAGTTGTCGCCGGGGCTCATGTGTTTGGCCCAGTTGTGTTCGTAGGCTCCTGACAGGATCACGGCACGGGCGACCAGATCGGCGTCATCGGTAATCAGAATGCCACCTTCGCCTGCATTAACCAGCTTGTATGACTGGAAGGAAAAGCAGCCAATGCAGCCCAGCGTTCCGATCTTTTGCCCGTTCCACAAAGTGCCTAGGGAATGCGCGGCATCTTCGATGACCGGAACACCCAGTTCACTGCAAAGCTTCAGAACCGCGTCCATGTCAGACGTGTGACCACGCATGTGGCTGATGATGACTGCTTCGCATCCCGGCAAGCGGGCTTCGAAATCAGCCAGATCAATGCGGTAGTTTTCCCCGACTTCGCACAAGACAGGGATGCAATCTGCATGCACAACAGCGGAGGGCACCGCGGCAAATGTAAATCCAGGGATCAAGACCCGTGCGTTTTGCGACAGACCCAAAGCCTTGAGCGAAAGGAATAATGCGGCCGAACAGCTTGACACTGCCAGCGCGTATTTGGTGCCCATCAAGGCCGCAAAGTCACGTTCCAACAGGGTGACGGGCGCGTCCTGTGCGGCGGTGTAGCGGAACAGATCCCCCGATTTCAAAAGCCGTTCAATCTCGGCGCGTGCGGTTTCCGGGATTGGCTCAGCATCGTGCATATTCGGGAGCATTGGATTGTCTTCCGCTTGGGATCTTCCCGGGCGTTTTAATCCTAGCAATGAAAGACAGCCAAGTGACAAAGCCATTCATTGCGCCGGTTTAGCACATGTAAGTGCTTGCATCCCAAATTCGCGGCGCTTCAGACGCCAAGTCGATCCCGCAGGGCGTACCAAGTCATGGCCAGTGCAAGAATCGGGCTGCGCAATGTGCCGCCCCCCGGGAACCTCGGACTGCGCAGGGCAGCAAAGGTATCAAAGCCGCTGGATTGCCCTGCCACCGCATCAGCCATCATTTTTCCCGCCTGAATGGCATTGCCGACACCGTGACCAGAATAGCCCGAAGCGTTCAGAATGTTCGCGGCGGGCCGCGCCATATAGGGCATGCGTTTTACCGTGATCCCCAGCGTGCCGCCCCATGCATAGTCCAGTTTGACATCATGCAGGTGCGGAAAGACCTTGAGCAATGGTTTGCGAACCACTGCCCGAATGTCGTTGGGGAACCGGTATCCATAGCTTTCGCCGCCCCCAAACAGCAGTCGCCCGTCATGGGACAATCGGAAATAATTGACCACAAAGCGGTCGTCGGCGACGGCGATGTCCTGCGTCAGAACCTCGGTGGTCCGACTGCCCAGTGGTTCGGTTGCGACGATGAAATTGTTGATTGGCATCACCCGCGCTGCGACCTGCCGGTTCAATCCGCCCAGATAGCCATTGCAGGCCAAAATCAGATGATCGGCCTGAACACGCCCGGCTTCGCACTGTACCGTGACTGGATTGCCTTCGTGAATTTCGTGCACGAGCGTGCGTTCGTAAATGCGCACGCCGGCCTTGGCAGCAGCCTGCGCCAAGCCAAGGGCAAGCCTGAGCGGATGCAGATGGGCAGCCCCCTGATCCACGATGCCGCCGTGATAATCGGGCGAGGGGCACAGCGCTGCAAATCCATCTTTGTCCAGAACATCCATGGCGTAGCCGTAGTTGCGGTCCATGTGTTCGGCGTATTCAACCAGTTCATTCGCTGCGGCTGGGCTGGTCGCTGCGTCAGCGATGCCATCGCGCAGGTAGCATTCAATCGAATGTTCGCACACCAGATCGCGAACCAGTTGTTTGGCTGCTTCGCCCAGTTCCCAGAATTTTCGCGCGTCTTCCTTTCCGACCGAGGTTTCGAGTGCCTGTTGATCCTGCCTTTGGCCGGAACCAAGCTGACCACCGTTGCGGCCAGACGCGCCGAAGCCGACCCGGTGCGCATCAATCAGAACCACGTCCTGCCCCGCTTTGGCCAGATGCAATGCAGCCGAAAGACCGGTGAAGCCGCCGCCCACGATGCAGACATCTGCCTTGATCTGCCCTTTGAGAGGGGCAAAGGGCTCAAGGGGCTCAGCGGTCGCAGCGTACCAGCTTTGCGGGTAGGCGCCGCGCGTGTCATTGGCAAAGAGCAGGTTCAAACCAAGGCGTCCTTACAGTGCATGTGCGCATCAATGCGCGCGGGATAACATGGCGCAAAATATCGGTGTGGTTCCGGTCAGACGTTCAACAGCAGGTGTTCGCGTTCCCACGGGCTGATGACTTGCAAAAATTCCTCGTATTCGGCGCGTTTGACGATGGAGTAAACGCGGGCGAAATCCTCACCGAGAACCGCGTGGAGCGCTTCTGCGCTATCGAACATTTCCAGAGCCTGCCCCAGAACCGGTGGAATATCTCCGTCGCCTTCGTATGCGTCGCCGCGGAACTGCCGGTCGGGGCGGCGTTCTTCGATCAGGCCCAGATACCCACAAGCCAGCGAGGCTGCGATACCGAGGTAAGGGTTGCAATCCATCCCAGCGAGCCGGTTTTCAACGCGCCGGGCCTCGGGGCCCGACAGCGGCACCCGGATGCCTGTTGTGCGGTTGTCCCGACCCCATTCGAGATTGATCGGCGCAGCATGGTCTTTCACGTAGCGGCGGTAGCTGTTCACATAGGGCGCAAGAACAGCAATCGCGGATGGCAAGTGATACTGAAGGCCGCCAATGAAGTGGTAGAACATGTCGGTTTCACCGCCCTGCGGTCCGGAAAACAGGTTTTGCCCGGTTTCTGAATCGAGGATTGAGTGGTGAATGTGCATGGCGCTGCCGGGCTCGTTTTCGATCGGTTTGGCCATGAACGTGGCAAAACAGTCGTGCCTCAACGCCGCTTCGCGGATCAACCGTTTGAAATAGAATACTTCGTCGGCCAGCTTGACCGGATCGCCGTGGCGCAGGTTGATTTCTAACTGGCCAGCGCCGCCTTCCTGCGTGATGCCGTCGATTTCAAAGCCCTGCGCTTCGGCAAAGTCGTAAATGTCGTCGATCACCGGGCCAAATTCATCCACGGCAGTCATGGAATAGGCCTGACGTGCTGCGGCGGGCCGCCCTGAACGGCCCATCATCGGTTCAATCGCCTTGGCGGGATCGAGATTGCGCGCGGTCAGAAAGAACTCCATCTCGGGCGCGACGACCGGCTCCCAACCGCGGTCGCGGTAAAGCTGGCAAACCCGGCGCAGAATGTTGCGCGGCGCATAGGGAATGGGCGCGCCTTTGCGGTCATAGGCGTCGTGGATCACCTGCAAGGTCCAGTCCCCGGTCCATGGCGCAGCGGTGGCTGTGCTCATGTCAGGCTTCAGGATCATATCTTTTTCGATAAAGCCATCTTCATCGGCCGCTTCGCCCCAACCACCCGTGATGGTTTGGAAAAAGATCGAATCCGGCAGGTGAAAGTAATCCTGTCTGGCAAACTTTGAGGCAGGCACCGCCTTGCCGCGCGCAATGCCCGGCAAATCGGCGATGACGCATTCAACTTCGTCCAGCCTGCGGCCTTCCAGATAGGCCTGTGCCGATTCAGGCAGCGCTTCGGTCCAGTCGCTGTCCTTCATGCGATGCTCCTTTCCCGAAAAAATCGGGCAAATTGTAAACCAAGGTCTGCACGATCAAGCGGGCCACCCATCTTGGCCGAAGCCTCTTCCAAAAGAGGGGCGGGCACCACGCCCGGACCGCGTGTTTCAAGCAGGCCATGGATGAAGGTGTCGTCAAACTCGGGGTGCGGCTGAACCGTGTATGCCTTGCCGGGATAAAGAACGGCGGCGTTTTTGCAAAACTCATTGCTGGCGACCACTTGGGCCCCTTCGGGCAGTGCCGTCACCTGATCCTGATGCCAGGCCTGTATGGTCTTGGCGCCATCCGGGAACGCATAGGTTTGCGGACCTATCGCCCAACCACCCGCAAATTTCTCAACCTTGCCGCCCAGGGCCTGTGCGATGATCTGGTGGCCAAAACACACACCAATCAGCGGTTTGTCTGCCGCAACGATGGCGCGGATCAAATCTTCGAGCGGGGCAATCCATTCGTGATCTTCATAGGCGCCATGCCGCGATCCGGTGACCAGCCAGCCGTCTGCGTCCTGTGGCCCGTCGGGGAACACGTTCTGGACAACGCTCCAGGTTTCAAAGTCGAACCCATGCGGTTCGAGAAACCGTTCGAACATTGCGGGGTATTCGCCTGTTGTGTCGGCCAATTCCGTTGGAACCAGTCCGGTTTGCAGGATACCGATTTTCATGCATCACCTGTTGTATGCTTGGCCCAAGCTAGGCGCCGCCCGGCATCTGCGCAAGGCTGCGCCCGATCGCGTCAGACCGTGTCGAGATAAATTTCCACCTGCTCGCTTGGCGAGAGTTCTGCCATATAGCGGGCTTCCTGTCGCTTCGTAAGGACAAGGTTGTCGATCAGTTCCTGCGAAAACAGTCGCTTGACCACGTCGCTTTTCTCAAAGGCGTCAATCGCGGCGGACCAATCGGTCGGAATGCGCGGAAGATCCAGATCGTATGCATTGCCGGTGATTGGGTCGGGCGGAGATTTACCGTCTTCGATACCGTTCAGCGCAGCTCCCAGCACAGCCGTCAACGCAAGGTAGGGGTTCACGTCGCCCCCTGAAACCCGGTGCTCGATCCGGCGCGCGCGCGGATCTCCGGAAGGCACACGGATCGCAGCGGTGCGGTTTTCATAGGCCCAGCAAACGCCGGATGGTGCATGGGCGCCGGGCACCACGCGATCGTAGGAATTGAGGTGTGGTGCAAAGACGAGAGCACTGTCGTGCATCGCCTCCAGACAGCCATTCAGCGCGTGCAACAGGGCCTTCGTTCCCTTGGGGCCGCCATCGTCAAAGATATTGCGCCCATCATCATCCAGAACCGAGAAATGCGCGTGCATGCCAGAGCCGGCGTAGTCTTCGTATGGTTTGGCCATAAAGCTGGCGGCAAAGCCGTGGCGCCGGGCCAGACCTTTGACCAGCATCTTGAAAAGCCACGCGTCATCGGCAGCCTTTAGCGCGTCGTCGGTATGCACCAGATTGATTTCGAATTGTCCCAGACCGGCCTCGGAAATGGCGGCATCTGCCGGGATATCCATGGCGTCACAGGCTTCGTAGAGGTCGGTGAAAAAGGCATCAAAGGCATCCAGCGCGCGGATCGAAAGGATTTCTGCCGCCTTGCGCCGTTTGCCGGACCGTGGGCTGACCGGCACCTGAAGATTGCGCGTGCTGTCATCAATCAAGAAGAACTCGAGCTCGACCGCCACAACAGGGCGCAGCCCGCGGGCGCGATACCGTTCGACGCAGGCGCGCAAGGCGTGGCGCGGGTCAGACATGTAGGGGCGGCCATCTTCGTGGTACATCCAGATCGGGAGCAGCGCCGTGGGTGCTTCGAGCCAGGGCATAGGCACAAAACCGCGTTCGGTGGGATGCAAAACACCATCGCGGTCGCCCGTTTCGTAGACCAGCGGGCTGTCTTCGATGTCTTCACCCCAGATATCAAGATTGAGCACGGACATTGGAAACCGGGTTCCATCTGTCAGCAGTTTTTCAGCGCTGCGCGCAGGCATCCGTTTGCCACGCGCTACGCCGTTCAGGTCACAGGCAGCCGCGCGCACCGTGCGCACAGCGGGATTTTGGCGGAGCCAGTCTTGCGAGGGGGCGGGCATTCTTTGTCCTGATCTAAAAATTTGATCAAATTGTTACGCGGGCTTTGCGCAACTGGCAAGAGCGCTGATGCCGGCGCCGGTATTCGGGCCTGTTTTCCGCACTCCATTTGTGCAGGGCAGCCAAAACCAACAGGCTTTTGTCCATGCCGGGTTTATCGCGTTTTTCCATACTTGCGTGGCTGTGTGGCCATCCCGTATCCCTGATCCCATTGTTTTTCTCATTCGCGACCGGAGTGCGCCATGACCCGCCAGATCCTGAGCCGGATTTTGTTTTGCAGCCTTTTGGTGCTTTGGCCTCTGGGCGCATTTGCGCAGGACAGCGGTCCAACGGATGACGAGGTCACTGCAACAGAACAGGCCGTCGACGTCACTCCGGTGGCGCGGGACGATCAGATCGACACCCGGATCACGAACATTCTGGACGCGACAGGGTGGTTCCGGAATATCCGAGTCCGCGTCGAAGACGGGATCGTGTTTCTGGATGGACGCACGGCCAGCGAACAGCGTCAGCTCTGGGCACGGGATCTGGCCGCCAAGACTTCGGGCGTCGTTGCGGTCGTGAACCGGATCGAGGTGGATGCCAAAGCGGACTTTAGCCTCGATCCTGCCATTTCGGCTGTCGAAGATCTGGGTACGCGCATTTTTCTGGCACTGCCGTCCATCATCCTTGCGATCGTGGTTTTGCCGTTGGCATGGTTTGCCGCGAGTTTCGTGCGCCGCTTTGCCCATTGGATGCTGCGCGGGCGCATGCAATCCGGCTTCTTGTCTGATCTATTGGCACGGATCATTGCCCTGCCGGTTTTCCTGATCGGTCTTTACGTGGTCTTGCAGGCCGCCGGGCTGACCAAGCTTGCCTTTTCCGTCGTTGGCGGTGCGGGTGTGTTGGGGATCGTGATCGGCTTTGCCTTTCGCGATATCGGCGAAAACTTTCTGGCATCATTGCTCTTGTCCCTGCGCCAGCCGTTCCGGCGCGGCGATTTCATCTCGGTTGCCGGGCAAAAGGGGTTGGTGCATTCGATGAACACGCGTTCCACGGTTTTGGTGTCCCCCGAGGGCAATCACATCCAGATCCCCAATGCTTCGGTGTTCAAATCGATCATCGAGAACTTTACGGCTGTGCCCAACCGGCGCGGTGAATTGGATGTTGGCATTGGGTATGATGCTGCGGTGTCGGACGCACAGGCCATCATCCGCGATATTCTGGAGGCTCAAGAAGGCGTCATCGCATCGCCAGAACCGATGGTTCTGGCGGACGCGCTGGGCGCCTCGGCGGTGATGCTCAAGGTCTACTACTGGTTCGACGGGGAGGCGGTTTCACCGCTCAAGCTGAAATCCTTGTTGATCCAGCGCATCAAGCAGGGATTGACGGATGCGGGTATTTCGATGCCGGGCGAGGTCCGCGAACTGGTGTTCCCGGATGGTATGCCGACCGGTGTCGAAGTGGCCGCCGCTGCTTCTGTATCCAGTCCTGTGGAACAGGCCCGCGCCGATCAGGTCGAGGCCCCCCGCGAAGATTTGCAGGACGTGGAGGACAGCGATCTGTCAAACGAAACCGAATTGCTCGAAGAACAGCTGGCCGCGCCCATCGAAGGCGACAGCGATCACGATCTTCTGGCTTCATGACCACAGGTATTTTCTGTCTGAAAGATGGTACCGCCTCCCCGGCTCGAACGGGGGACCTCTTGATCCACAATCAAGCGCTCTAACCTACTGAGCTAAGGCGGCACTGGCAGGCGGGATACAAAGCCCGCTTCCCGATTGCAAGAGCCAATTCAGCCCGAGACCCCCGGAAAATGTCACACCGGCGCGGCGCTAGCGAATGATGTTCAGCTTCAGCTTCATCTTGGATCGGGCATCTTGTGGCAAATGCCGGTTGAGCCGTTTGTTGATCAGGCCGAACAGGCCGATCACGACCAGCGTCAACAGGATGAAGTAGCCCGCCAGAATTGGATAAGGCACAAAGGGATTGAAGGTCTTGTCCGCAAAGTAGTTCGCATAGTAAAGCGCGTCGCCCTTTTGCTGGCGCGCCGGAAAGCCGCTGAAAAAGACCAGCGTAGTGGCGTGAAAGAGGAAAATCGCTTCGTTCGTGTAGGCGGGCCATGCCAGTCGCAGCATGGTTGGCCATGTGATTTTCGAGAACTTTTTCCAGCCGGAAAATCCATAGGCGTCCGCCGCTTCGAGGTCGCCCTTGGGGATCGACAACAACGCACCATAGAAGATTTCGCCGGAATAAGCGGCCGTGTTGAAAAACAGAACGATCAATGCACCGGCCCAAGCTGCGGTCAGCGGGTCAAAGACCGGAGAGACAGCCTTGAGGCTGAGGAACAGGAAATAAGCAAAGAAGAACTGAATAAAGAGGGGGCTGCCTCGAAAAATAAAGATAAACCACTCGGCCGCCTTGCGCGCCGGGCCAAAGCTGGACGCCTTGCCGACCGCGAGGGCCGTGGCGAGAAAAAAGCCTGAGGTCAGAGCAAGCACACCGAAATAAATGTTCCAGATCATGCCTGAGCCGATCAGGGTGAATTGCTGGCACAGGGTAAATCCGTCACGCGGCAGCAACCGTTCGCCCATTCCAAGGCTGCGCAGGCCGTAGTCAGCAATGGTCTCGATACAGCTCATGCGGTTTTCCTCTGGGCTTCGCCGCCCATCGTGGCCTGCCCGTGGGTCAGACGCTTCATCAGCCTGTCGAGGACGACCTCGGAAACCCGCGTGAACAAAAGGTAAAAAACCAAAAGTGCCAGAAAATACCACATCCGCCAGTCGCCGTGTGGATAGTCTGTAAAGCGGGCGGTTTTCGCGCCGCCCAATTCGCGTGCCCAGTAAACGATGTCTTCGACACCGAGCAAGAACAGCAGCGGCGTTGCCTTGATCAGCACCATCCAGAGGTTGGACAAACCGGGCAGGGCAAAGACCCACATCTGCGGCACCAGAATGCGCCAGAAACACTGACGCGGTGACATCCCATAGGCTTCGGCTGTTTCCATTTGTGCCCGTGGTACGGCGCGCATTGCGCCATAGAGGACATTGGCCGCAAAGGCACCAAAGACGATGGCAAAGGTCAGAACCGCGAGGAAAAACCCGTAGGTTTCATGCACCCATTGCGCAGCATTGCCCAGCGGCAGTTTGGCCTCGGCGCAGACGACAAAGTCATTGCCTTGTCTGATGGGTTCCTGCCAATCGGGGCATTTGACCGAATGGCGCATCCATTCAAAAAACTGGTCCAGCGCGATCACGAAAAACAGGAAAAACGCGATGTCCGGCACGCCGCGCACCAGCGCGATATAGGCCCGGCCCAGCACGGACACCGGCAAAAACCGCGACCGAGCGGCCGAGGCCCCCGCGAACCCAAAAGCCAGTGCAGAAGGCGCGGTAATCGCCAAGAGCAACAGTACCGTGCCGACCGACCAATAGAGCGACATATGCTTGCCTGTTGTCAGGTAGCAGGCCAGCCAGGACAGGTTTGCAAGGGAATCAGGATCAGTGCAGTAGCTGAACATCTGGAACTTTCGTGTTTGACCCAGAGGGCCCAAAGTGACCGGCGCTGTCAATGCCCCGGCGCGGGCTTGTTTGAAAAATGCGCAGAGGCGCAGCCGCTTTGGCGTGAGACAAGCCATCTTGCCACCGTGCCGGGCGCGGTCCATCTTTGGGGCAGGGCCGTCTATGCACAAAGGAAACCGGTATGGCGCAAAAGGTTGTGGTCGTCGGTGCCGGTATTTTGGGCGCGCAAGCGGCCTATCGGATGCAAAGCGCCGGAGCCGATGTCACCGTGATCGACAAACGCGGTCCGGGCGGCGTTGCAACCGCAGCCTCATTCGGCTGGATCAACGCCAGTTTTTATCTGGACGATCATCATTTTGCATTGCGCCGTTCGGGCATGGCCGCATGGCAGCGGTTGATCCATGAGGTGGATTTGCCGGTTCAGCGGTGCGGCGCGCTCAGCTGGGAACATCAAGGCCCGGCACTGGACGCCGAGTGCGCAAGCCTGTCAGCCAAAGGATATGCTGTCGAAGTCGTGGGATCAGGCACAATCCGGTCATTGGTGCCCAGCCTTGGAAACCCGCCGGATCGGGCGCTTTGGTTCGCAGATGAGATGGCTGCGGAATCCGAACAGGTGGCCGCGCGGTTGTTGCAGTTGGCGGTGTCCAAGGGCGCGCGGCTTCTGACAGGTGCGGCGGTCACTGGGGTGAGCCAACAGGCCGGGACTGTAACAGGCGTTCAGACCGAAGCAGGCGCCATCGCGGCGGATGAAGTGCTGCTGTGCACAGGCACGCAAAGCGGGCCTCTGCTGGCGCCGCTTGGCATTGAGGTGCCGATGGCGCGGCGACCCGCCTTGATGTTGCGCACGCGACCGGTTGCGCAGTGTCTGGGCCCTGTGTTGGTCACACCGGCCGGTGAAATCCGGCAATTGCCCGACGGCAGTATCCTGATGCCAGCGGCCATAGGACATCAGGGCGCATCGGATGAGACGCTGACAGGCACACCAGAGGACGCCGAACGGGACGGGTTGGCGCGCTTGCGCGCGCTATTTCCGGACCTCACACTGGAGATCGCGGGAATGATGCTGGCGCAAAGGCCCTATCCAGCAGACGGTTTGCCCGTCGTTGGCAGCGTTGCAAAGGGGGTGACCCTGGCGGTCATGCATTCGGGGATCACGCTGGGTGCCTTGATGGGTGAGCTTTTGTGCGGCGAAATTCTTGATGGTCCCAGCAATGTCTCGTCCGATTTGCTCGCTCCATACCGACCGGACAGGTTCCAGTGATGCATAGCAAAACGGGCCCCGAAAAGGGGCCCGTCTGCAGAATTTAGATCCTGAGTGGAAATCAGAACTTTTCGCCGATTTCCCACTTTTCGATCAGGGCGTTCAGCGATCCGTCGTCCTTCATGGACTGAATGGCTGCATCAAACTTGGCGCGCAGCTCGCCATCGCTTTCGCGCAGGCCCATGCCCACGCCGCCACCGATCAGCACGCTTTCGCCCGCCAGAGCCAGTTCCGCATCTTCGTCCGCGATGGGTGTCAGATAGGCTTTGTCGGCAAGAACCGCATCTGCCTCGCCATTGCGCACAGCAGCAATGGTTTCATCAGGCGTTGCGAATTCGATCAGTGTTGCACCTGCTTCGGCGATGTAGGACGCCTGAATGGTGTTGGCCTGCGCTGCAAAAACGCCGCCGGCCAGATCGATCGTCGTGCCTTCCATGGCGAGGAATGCAGAAGGATCAGGCTGGGTGTAGTTCTGAGTGAAATCAATCACTTCGTCACGCTCAGCCGTGATGGACATACCGGCGATGATGGTGTCGTAGTTGCCCGAGACGAGGTTTGGAATGATGGAATCCCATTCGTTGGTCACCCACTCGCAGGTCAGTTCGGCACGCTTGCAGAGCTCATCGCCCAGTTCACGCTCAAAGCCGTCGACTTCGCCGGCGTCATTCAGAAAGTTGTACGGAGGGTAGGCGCCCTCGGTGCCCATACGGACAACGGAATGGCCGTCAGCCAGCGCAGCACCGGCGGTCAGGGCAAGCGCGGCAGCGCCAAGGATCAGTTTTTTCATGGTGGTCTCCCTAGTGTCAGAGCCCGCGCGCTATGGCGCGGTTGGTGCCCCAGCGTTAAGCGATTGCGCAGGATTGGCAAGGGGGCAATCAGCAGTTCCGTTGGGGCAGGTTAAAACCGCACCCAGCGATGCCTGTTCCGCTGTCAGTGGGCCATTGTGGCCGAAAGGAACCCACGCAGACGTTCGCTCTTGGGTGAGCCAAAGACCGCCTCGGGTGTGCCTTGCTCTTCGATCAGGCCCTGATGCAGAAAAACAACCTGATCGGAAACATCAGCGGCGAGCTTCATATCATGGGTGACGATCAGCATGGTGCGGCCTTCTTCGGCCAGCGCCTTGATGACGCGCACAACTTCCTGTTCCAGCTCTGGGTCCAGCGCCGAGGTCGGTTCGTCAAACAGCAAGGCTTCGGGTTCCATGCACAGTGCCCGTGCAATCGCGGCGCGCTGTTGCTGTCCGCCAGACAGTTGCGCCGGATAGACGTCGCATTTGTCGCCGATACCAACCTTGTCCAGATATCCGCGCGCTGCTTCTTCGACCTCGGCCTTGTCTCGTCCCAGAACGGTGACTGGTGCTTCCATGACGTTTTGCAGAATGGTCATGTGGGCCCACAGATTGAATTGCTGAAAGACCATGGAAAGGTTGGTGCGGATACGCAGAACCTGTTTGGCATCGGCAGGGCGGCGGGAATGACCGGTTCCGCCCCAAGTCACAGGCTCGCCCTTGAACAGAATCTCGCCTTGCTGGCTGTCCTCAAGCAGGTTGCAGCAGCGCAAAATGGTGGATTTGCCGGACCCCGATGAGCCAATCAGCGAGACAACATCACCACGCCCGGCCTTGATCGACACGCCCTTGATGACCTCAAGATCGCCATAGGCCTTGTGCAGGTTCTGAATTTCGATGACTGGTGTGTCGCTCATTTGGGTGTCCCGAACGGTTTGACCCACAGCTTGAAGTGATTTTCAGCAGAAGTGCAATATTCAATCATGAACGGGCGGTGCAGGGGGCACAGGAATGGCGTGGTATGCCGCCTCATCCAGCACCAGAATGGTCATCGGGCCGCCCATGTCCATGGCGTCTTTGGGAATAAAGCGAAGGGTTGCGTCACGGATTGCGCGGCGCAGCGGTGCGGGATCGTGGTCTTTGGCACAGATCAGCGGCAGAGCGGGCGTTCCGGGCGTATTGGCCATAACGCGCAGTGTCTGCATTTCCGGCTCAAACCGCTTGAGCAATCGCCAGCTCACCGCATCAATACAGGCCATGTCTGCGCGGCCCTCCAGTACGGCGCGGGCGGATGCGGCATGGCTTCCGGTTTCCAGATAGTGATTGATCGCACCGAGATGAGGTTGTGCAGCGGCCCAGCCAGATTGGCTGTCCGACGAATTGTAGGCCAGTGTCAGGCTGTTTCCCGGTTCAGGATCCGAGCGCGTGATCACACGCGAATAGTAATAGCCCGGCGTAGCGTTCAGTCCGAAAAACAACGTGCCAACATACGTTACCCGGTTTTTCAGAGCCGTCCGGAACGGCAGCCCGCAGGTCATGGACAACACCAGATCATCCCGCAGCCAGTGATCCGTCCAGGGTTCGGGAATGTCTTCTGGCGGTGTCAGGGCGGGCAAGTCGATCCCGTCGCGCTGTGCGGCGTCCTGCACGGCGGCCCAAAACCTATTCCAAAGATCGGCGTTCTCTGCCCGCCAATACATGGGCAGGCTGGCAATCACGCGCCGCTGACCCTTTGGCGCGCCAACGCAGAATCGCGGTCATTGATCCCCAGAAGGTTCGACACCAACCGCAGCAGCGCGTCTTCTTCGGCCTCACGCACGCCATCAGCCAGCACCACCTGCCAGAGCGCCTCGATCACCTTGATGCGGTCCTCATAGATCACGGCATCCTTTATCGCGCGGGTAAAGCGCACGGTGTCGGGTGCCTCGGCCTCCAGCGTTTCGGCGTCGCCGCGCAGGGCGCTGGCTTCAAACGGCGACAGGCCGTAGCGGGCGGCGGTGATCTTGTCGATCCGATCGCGCTCTTCGGCATCATAGGCGCCATCGGAACGCGCGACCCTTACCAAAAGGGCAGTCAGGGCAAGCCGCGCGTCCTCATCAGGCAGCGGGGCAGGATCGGTTGCGGTCAGCCGCTTCAGGAAATCTGCAAACATGGTGTGGATATAGACCTGCTATGGGGCGGAACCAAGGGCCTCAGGGAATGCTGGCCGCAGCGCGGGCGGCCTGACTGTCATCGCGGGCCATGCCCAATTGTTCTTCGATCAACTCGACCGCGGCGGTTTCACGTTCATCGGTGATGCCATCGGCGATCACGACCCGCCACAGCGCTTCCATGGTTTCACGGCGGTGATCATAGTCGACCGCTTCGCGGATGACGCGGGCCATTTCGCCATCGTCTTCGACGGAAAACGCCAGTTTTTCGCAGGTCGCACGCATTTTGGCAGCTTCGATCGGCGTCAAACCATAGGCCTCGGCCAGAATGCGGTCGATCTGCTCAACCTCTTCAAACAGATAGGCCTTGTCGGCCATGGCGACCCGCACCAGAAGCGTGCCAAGAGCAAGCCGGGCGTCTGGTTCTGGCAGTGGTGCATCCACCGGCGCGCGGCTTTTGAAAAGACTGGTCAGGCGTTCGAGCATGGCATTCCCCCTTTTGCCAGCCAGTCTGAGGCAGGGCACGCGCCGGTGCAATGGGTATTCGAGGCCGGGTTCCCCGACGTGCGGCGCGGTTTCAGAGCTTTTTGAACTGCTTGACCAGCTTCGCCGCCGCGTCGCCCAATCCCCATGGTGGATTGAGGATGAACATCCCCGAGCCGACCATGCGGTGCCCGTCACGGGCCGGCGGGAACCGGACCTCGCTGCGCAGGGCCTCGGGGTGGTCGTTCTCAAGCATTTTCAACATCTTGATATGTAGCCCGTCTGTCAGAATCGGATACCACAGCGCAATAACGCCAACGTTCCACTTGCGGTGCACCTGAGCGATCTGGCGGGGCAGATCGCTATAGTCGGATTTGATCTCATAGCTTGGGTCGATCAGCATCAAGCCACGCCGCGGAGTGGGCGGGCAAAGGCTTTGTGCAAGGGCAAGGCCGTCTTGCCTGTATGTCTTGGTGTTGCGTGCCCAAGCATTGGATTTCAGCGCTGCAAACTCGGCCGGATGCAGTTCGGCCAGATGCAGGCTGTCGGTGGGGCGCAAAAGCGCCTGCGCGATCAAGGGCGAGCCGGGATAGGCCTGTGCGCCGTGCCTGTCGTGCACGGCTTGTCGTGCACGGCTGTAGGGATGATCCGGGGCAAACCATTGGTGTGTCTTGGAAATACCCTGCGCCGCCTCGCCGGTTTTGACAGCCTCGGGGGCCGTCAGATCATAGAGCCCGCGCCCGGCATGGGTTTCGATATAGCTGAGCGGTTTGTCTTTTTGCGTCAGGTAATCAAGCGCAGTGGCCAAAAGCGCGTGTTTGTGCACATCGGCCAGATTTCCGGCGTGGTAGCTATGTTGGTAAGACAGCATTGGGTGGGGATACGCGATGCAGGGGGCAGGGGCAATGCATGCACAGAGTATGCATGGGAGGTGTGTTTGGTGTGGTGGGGAGGGACGGCGGGGTAAACTCCGCCCTACGGGTGACCGTGAGCCCGCGCGGAAACAAGGCCACAGGCCGCCGCGCGTCATGCCGGAGGCATGCCTTTGGCATGACGCGCCGCCCGTCGCACCAAAGTTGCGCGGATTATGGTTGGCTCGCCTCCGGCGAGATGGCACGGCGATTTGGCTGATCTTCGCGTGAGGCTTCGAGGTCACACGGGTTTGGCCGAGATAAACTGCCAGATCACGGCTTGAGGATCGCCGCACCGCGGCCCGTCGATACGCGGCTTGGCCACCGGCGAATTACAACCAACAGACCAATGGTAAGTGCCTACTGGCCTTGTTCATCATCGATTATGTCTGGAATAAAGTCGAGCCAACGCCTCTGGCTTGGAGAAATCAGATCATTTGAAGTGAGCCATCGCTTGTATCGAGGAAAAAGGCCCAAAACAAAGAAAAATATGAAAGCCCCGGCCATTGAAAAATAGAAGACAAAGAAAAATATCCCGCCATACCCGTCATCTATCAAAGTTTCCGCATGCCCTAGTGCCGCGAACACGAAACATACGATTACCAAATTCAGGCAATAAAAACCGATCTGAAGATTGCGTCGATTTTTGCTTCTGGTGGTCGTGAGCGTATTGCGTTTCATGTAATTCTTCCGACCATAGAAGACCTAGTTAAGGCGTTCCAAAATCATACCAATCGCGACACCTCTTTCGCCGCCCGTACAAAGTCTCTGAACAACGGGTGCGGGTCAAATGGTTTTGACTTCAGCTCTGGGTGGAATTGCACGCCGATGAACCACGGGTGGTCGGGCCATTCCACGATTTCAGGCAGGGATCCGTCGGGCGACATGCCGGAAAAACGCAGGCCGGCTTTCTCAAGGGCTTCGCGGTATTTGATGTCCACCTCGTAGCGGTGGCGGTGGCGTTCGTCGATGGCTGTGGTTCCATAGACCTCGGCCACCTTGGACCCTTCGGTCAGCACGGCGTCGTAAGCGCCCAAGCGCATGGTGCCTCCTTTGGCATCGGTTACCTTGCGCGACACTTTCTGGTTGCCCTGCACCCATTCCTTGAGGTGATAGACCACCGGCTCAAAGCGTTTGCCGCCGGCTTCGTGGTCAAACTCTTCGGATCCGGCCTTGGTCACGCCTGCGACGTTGCGGGCGGCCTCGATCACGGCCATTTGCATGCCAAGGCAGATGCCAAGGTAGGGGATGTTGTTCTCACGCGCGTATTGCGCGGCCTTGATCTTGCCTTCGGTGCCGCGTTCGCCAAAGCCGCCGGGCACGAGGATGGCGTTGAATTTTTCAAGGTGAGGGGCGGCGTCTTCGCGTTCAAAGATTTCGGCATCGACCCAGTCGACGTTGACCTTGACCCGGTTGGCCATGCCGCCGTGTGTCAGCGCCTCGGCGATGGATTTGTAGGCATCCTCAAGCTGGACGTATTTGCCGACAATGGCGACGTTGATTTCGCCCTCAGGGTTGTGGACGCGGTCGCTGACGTCTTCCCACTTGGACAGGTTCGGTTTTGGTGCCGGTGTGATGCCAAAGGCGTCGAGCACGGCCTGATCCATGCCTTCGCGGTGATAGGCCAGCGGGGCGTCGTAGATGGTGCTGAGGTCCTGCGCGGCGATCACGCTATCGGGGCGCACGTTACAGAACAGCGCCAGCTTTTCACGTTCCTTTTCAGGAATCGGCCCTTCGGACCGGCAGACAAGGATATCAGGGGCCAGACCGATCGAGCGCAATTCCTTGACCGAATGCTGGGTCGGTTTGGTTTTCAACTCGCCCGAGGCCTTGATCCAAGGCAGCAGTGTCAGGTGCATGAAAATGCATTGGCCACGGGGTTTGTCCTGACTGAATTGGCGGATCGCTTCAAAGAAGGGCAGGCCTTCGATGTCGCCCACAGTGCCGCCGATTTCGCAAAGCATGAAGTCGACCTCATCCTCGCCGATCGAGATGAAGTCTTTGATTTCATTGGTGACATGCGGGATCACCTGAATGGTTTTGCCCAGGTAATCGCCGCGGCGCTCTTTCTCGAGCACGTTGGTGTAGATGCGGCCAGAAGAAATGGAATCGGTCATCCGTGCAGGCACGCCGGTAAAACGTTCGTAGTGGCCAAGATCGAGATCGGTTTCGGCGCCATCATCGGTCACAAAGACTTCGCCATGTTCAAAGGGCGACATCGTGCCGGGGTCGACGTTCAGATAGGGATCCAGTTTTCGCAGGCGTACCGAAAACCCACGGGCCTGCAACAGGGCACCCAACGCGGCAGAGGCGAGACCTTTGCCCAGACTCGAGACCACACCACCGGTGATAAAGATAAAGCGTGCCATAGTGCTGAGTGTCCCCGTGTTTTCAGCCGGTTGTTTCCGGCTGTGTCAGCTTGCGAATCTGATCACCCGTCGCCTGAGTTCGGCGACAGCATCACGGGATTTGACCAGTAGTGGATTCGGAATGATTTGTCCAGTCGGCCCCCAAGATGCTGTTGGGGCCGGCGGGCGATTGTCTAAGTGTAGTGTGGGTTGGTGCGTTTAGTCTGCGCGCGGAACCAAGGGGGCGTCTTCTTCCGCTGTCGGCGGAGGCAGAAGCGCGTCGGTGTCGATCTCGCCATCACCCTGCGCGGCTGCAGGCGCAGCGGCACCGCCGATGCGATCCATCACGGAGGTGCCCTCGGCGTTGCGCGCGGAAATGATTGTCAGCGACAGGGAAACCGCCATGAAGGCGATGCCAAAGATCCATGTAAGCTTGGTCATGGCTGTGGCCGCCGAGCGTTCGCTCATGGCGCCGCCACCACCGCCGCCCATGCCAAGGCCGCCGCCTTCGGAGCGCTGAAGCAGCACTACGCCAATCAGCGCAAGCGCCAGAAGCAGAAGGACGATCAGTAGGACATTTTCCATGGAGCAGCGCCTGTCGTGTTGAACCGCGTGTTTCGTATCGTGCTCATGTAGGCGAACCGGGCTTTGCGTGCAACCCGGGACTTGCGCGATGAGCGGGCAGGCGTCATCCTTTGTGCATGCCACATGACCACCACGACCACGACGATGATCACGCCCTGCTGCCGCCAGACCCGGCGCTGCGGGTCAAGGCTCTGGAAACCCTGCTGACGCGCAAAGGGTTGATTGATCCGGCCGCGCTGGATGAGATCATTGAAACCTACGCTCACAAGGTGGGGCCCAGAAACGGTGCGCAGGTTGTGGCCAAGGCATGGTCTGATCCGGCATTCAAAGAGCGGTTGCTTGATGACGCCACTTCGGTGTGTGCGGATCTGGGCTTTTATGGCCGGCAGGGTGAACATCTGGTCGCCGTCGAAAACACGGCTGAGCAACACAACATCGTCGTGTGTACCTTGTGTTCGTGCTATCCTTGGCCGCTCTTGGGCATTCCGCCGGGCTGGTACAAATCCGATGCATACCGCGCCCGCGTCGTGCGAGAGCCGCGGGCGGTTCTGGCTGACTTCGGGGTGCAGTTGCCGGATGGGCAGGCCGTGCGCGTCTGGGACAGCACAGCCGAGATTCGCTATCTGGTTGTTCCGCAAAGACCTGAAGGAACCGATGGCCTTGATGAAGCAGCGCTGGCTGATCTGGTCACACGCGATAGTATGATTGGCTGCGGATTGGCGAATACCCCATGAGCCGTGTGCATGATATGGGCGGACGATACGGCGATGGTCGCGTCAAACCCGACCCGGAAGATGGCCCAGTGTTTGAAAGGGACTGGCACGCTCGCGCTTTGGCCGTCACGCTTGCCGCCGGTGCGCTGGGTCAATGGTCGCTCGATACATCGCGGCATGCCCGCGAAAGACTGAGCCCCAAGGACTACACCCGGTTTTCATACTATGAAAAATGGATGGCCGGTTTGGCCAACCTGCTGGTGGCGAATGGTGTTGTCAGCCGGGATGAATTGGCTGGCGGGCCACCTGAGCCGTCGCCACTGTCCGCCCGCCGACTGCCAGCAGACCGCGTGGCCGGTGTTCTGGCCTCGGGTGGGCCCAGCCTGCGCGAAGGCCCGGAGCCACGGTTTCAGCCCGGTGCGCGGGTCCGAACCCGCAAACCTGCCGGAAATGCACAGGTTCCGGGCGGACACACACGGCTGCCCGGCTATGCGGCCGGTGCCGTTGGTACGGTCATTTTGCGCCATGGCTGTCACGTCTTGCCGGATGCCAATGCACATGGGTTTGGCGAACAGCCTGAACCGCTCTACACGGTTGTGTTCGATGCTGCCGATCTGTGGAGCCAGCCCGAGCGGGCCGGGGACGAAGTGACCTGCGATTTGTGGGAAAGCTATCTGGAGCCCGCATCATGACCCAAGCCCCTCAGCCTGTCTTTGAGGCACCATGGCATGCGCAAGCCTTTGCCTTGGCCGTTCATCTGAACGAAAAAGGCGCTTTTGCCTGGCCGGACTGGGCCGAGGTCTTCGGTGCTGTCTTGGCAGAACATGGGCTGACCAAAGAGCTGGACGGTGGCGATGACTACTTTTTGGCGTGGATCGACGCGCTTGAACGGATCTGCACCCGCAAAAACTTTGCCGAGGCTGAGGCGCTTGCGGGTTTGAAGGCGCAGTGGGAACGCGCGTATTTGAACACGCCCCATGGCGATCCGGTTCGGATTGACGCTGGCTAAACGCGACGGGCCAGACGGTTGCGGCTATTCCTCGACGTCGTCCATATCGACCTGTCCGGACAGCTTGCGCCGCACGATGGACCAGCTGAGGCCGATCCCCAAAACGATCGAAAGCGCAAAGATACCGATCCAGGTGGTCAGTCTGGGGTTGCTCAGATCGAGCCAGCCAAAGTCAAAAGCAACCCAGAGAATCGCGCCGACCAGAGCAAGCACCAGCGCCATGCCAAAAACGCCGATCGAACGCAGGGTGGCACGCAAATAGATGATGTAACCAACCAGCAAAACGAGACCGAACAGAACGGTCAGGGGCAATTGCGTGTCCGCATTCTCCGTGGCCCACCGAACAAAATTGAACCGAGTCGGATTGTATGTTGCGGCGAGAAGGATGAAGGCAAACAGCCAGCGCAGTAAAAAACTCATGTCTTGCGTCTCCGGTCTTTCGTCCTTGCTGCCTGCAAAATTCGCCCCTGTCCAGCATGGTTCCCGCGCCCTGCGGTCATTTAGCAGTTTCGCGCAGGCGCAGGCATCGCTATACGGGCGCGGGTTTACTTTCAGACAAAGGCTATCAGCATGGCAAATGTGGTCGTCGTGGGCGCTCAGTGGGGCGATGAAGGCAAAGGCAAGATCGTGGACTGGCTGTCCAGCCGCGCCGATGTGATCTGCCGCTTCCAGGGCGGGCACAATGCTGGCCACACGCTTGTGGTGGATGGCAAGGTCTACAAGCTGCACGCGCTGCCGTCAGGTGTTGTGCGCAGCGGCAAGCTTTCGGTGATCGGCAACGGCGTTGTGCTGGACCCCTGGCATCTTGTGAAAGAGATCGAAACGGTTTCTGCGCAGGGCGTTCAGATCAATCCGGAAACGCTGATGGTTGCGGAAAACACACCGCTGATCCTGCCGATCCACGGCGAATTGGATCGCGCGCGCGAAGAAGCGGCCAGCAAGGGCACCAAGATCGGAACAACCGGTCGCGGGATCGGCCCGGCCTACGAGGACAAAGTTGGCCGGCGTTCGGTACGTGTGGCAGATCTGGCGGACGATGCGACCTTGGTTGCGCGTGTTGATCGCGCGTTGCAGCACCACGATCCTCTGCGCAAAGGTTTGGGAATCGAGCCGGTTGACCGCGAAGCACTGCTGGCAAATCTGCGAGAGATCGCGCCCAAGATCCTGCCTTATGCCGCGCCGGTTTGGAAAGTTCTGAACGAACGCCGCAAGCAGGGGCAACGCATCCTGTTTGAAGGCGCGCAGGGCGCGCTGCTCGACATCGACTTTGGCACCTATCCCTTTGTCACGTCGTCAAACGTCATTGCCGGTCAGGCTGCGACTGGTGTTGGAATGGGGCCGGGATCGGTCGACTACGTGCTGGGCATTGTCAAAGCATACACTACGCGCGTCGGCGAAGGCCCTTTCCCGACCGAGTTGGAAGATGCCGATGGGCAGCGTCTGGGTGAGCGCGGACATGAATTTGGCACCACCACGGGTCGCAAGCGCCGCTGTGGCTGGTTCGATGCCGCGCTGGTCCGCCAGACCTGCGCCACATCCGGTGTGAATGGCATTTCGCTGACCAAGCTGGACGTTCTGGACGGTTTTGAAACGCTGAAAATCTGCGTTGGCTATGAGTTGGATGGCGAACGTCTGGACTATCTGCCGACCGCGTCTGATGAGCAGGCTCGTTGCACGCCGATCTACGAAGAGATGGCGGGCTGGAGCGAAAGCACAGAAGGTGCGCGCAGCTGGGCAGAGTTGCCCGGAAATGCTGTAAAATACGTGCGCCGTGTCGAGGAGTTGATTGGCTGCCCGGTGGCTTTGCTGTCCACCTCGCCGGAACGGGATGACACCATCCTTGTCACCGACCCCTTCGCGGACTAACTGGCAGGCATGGCATTGCGTTACAAAACCCGGCGGCGGCTGTCGCTTTTGATCCTTCTGGTTGGACTGCCGCTTTATATCATGGCGGCGGTGACAGTGATGAACTGGCTGGACCGGCCACCGATCTGGCTCGAATTTCTGGTCTATGTCGCTCTTGGCATCGTTTGGGCTCTGCCGTTCAAGTTCGTCTTCAAAGGGGTTGGTCAGGCTGATCCGGACGCGCCGCCCGAGGACTGACGGGACCGTTGGATGGCGCTCCTGCGCGCTGCGCAGATCGCCCCACCCACCGTCCCATCGGGCAGTGTTTGAAGGCACAACGAAAAAGGCGGGCCAAAAGCCCGCCTTTCGTCTGTCAGTCTTGGAGGTGTTCAGCCTGCTTTGCGCGGCTTGAAGCTGATCCGGTCGGATGCGGTGTAGCGTCCGCCCGATGTCTTTTCGATCTTACCTTCGCGCAGCAACTGTCCAAAGCTGCGCAGGCGATCTTCGCGGCTGCTCTCTGCCCCTTCTGCCTGGCGCAGGATTGTCATCAACTGAGGGCGCGAGAATTGATCGCGGCCTTCCACGAAGGACATGTAGGCAGCGGCCGCTTCCAGCAATTCTGGCAGCTCGCGGGCGCCAACACCTTCTGCGTAGTCCGAAAAACCGCCACTTGCCGCTGCCGCTTCAACAGCGGCCGGAGCGGCCTCGATGCGGCGCGAGACGCGGCGTGGGCGTACAGGCGCGGCCGGTTCTGCGGGCTGTTCCGGGATACGCTGTTCGGCAACCAGTTTCAGAGGGGCAGGGCGCGCATCCGAGGCACTGCGTTCACCGGTTGCCTGCGGACGGCGGGGCCGCACGACATTGGCAAGGTCTTCGCGGTAGGGCTCGGCCTGTTGTTCTGCGTCGGGCTTGCGTCCCAGCAGCCGGTCAGCCTTGGTCGCGGCGACTGCGGCCCGCAGATGTGCGATGGCGCTGCGGCGGCGGTTGCCTTCTGGCTCGTCCAGTTCTTCGTTGGTCTGATCGAGAATCCGCGAGGTATCGTTGTCTTCGACGTTTTGCTCGGTCAGCATGGCGCGTGCCGGGCTGGCCATCTTGACCGCTTTGCGCGCGCTTTCCAATGCGGAATCCTCAAGCGTTTCGGCGTCGGTCTGAAGCGCTTCGACGGCGGCTGCCTTGGCATCCAGTGCGTCGAAATCAGTGTCCCATTCGCGGTCTGTCGTTACCGGATTGTCGAGGCGAAGAGGCGCGCTGGCTTCGGCCATTGCATCATCTTCTTCATCGTCCTCGTCCCAGTCGTCATCCCAATCGGAAGACGCGGCTTCTGCACTGGGTGCTTCGACCTCAGGCGCTGCAGCAAAGGCGTCGCCTTCTTCGGCTTCATCATCCCAGCCGCCAAAATCCCCGGCCAGTTCAGCCTTGACCGCTTCGAGTTCACGGGCAAGTTCTGCCTCATCTTCGTTGGTCAGCGAGGTCTCACTGGCCTGGCTTGCAGCGGGCGCTTCATCTTCGACTTCTTCAAGCTGGCCTTCGGCAACCGCTTTTTCGAACTCGGCCCGTTTGACCTTGATGACGCGGGCGCGCACCGGGCCTTTTACTGTGGCTGGCACAACTTCGGGTTCAGGTTTCGGGTCAGCGACGGCCTCGGCATCGGATGTCAGTTCTTCGTCATCCTGCCAGTCCGCGTCAGAGAATGCGTCCCATTCATCTTCTGCCGATGCATCGACTTCCGAGGTATCTGTTGCTGTGGACACCATCGGATCGTCGCCAGCGTCAAATTCGGAATCATCTTCGTCGTCGAACAGGGTGTCGAGATCAGACAAGTCGTCTTCGGCATCCAGCGCTTCATCTTCGGAAGCCATCAAGGCGGCAACCGAATCTGTGAACATATTGGTGTCTTCGGCCTCTGTCACTTCGACCGCAACTTCAGCTTCGGCAGTGTCGAACACATCTTCGGCCTGATCCTTTTCGAGATCACCGAGGATCGACGAAAGCGCGCCTTCGTCGAATTCGGCTTCCTCTTCGCGGTCGCTGTCTTCTGCAACATCCGAACCGGGGTCCAGATCGTCTGCATTGTCGGACACGACAGCGCGGATACGGCTGAGCTTCTCAGCCATGGATTCCTGCGTGGCGGAAAGCGGAGCAGGCGCTTCCTCGGCCACGGGCTCATCCTCGGCTTCCAGTACAGAGCCAAGGTCGAAGTCTTCTGTTTCAATTGCGTCTACGGCAGCGTCGTCAAAGGCAGCGGTCTCGCCGTGATCGGCATCATCTGCTTGCTCAACCAGTTCAGCGGCGATGGCGGCCGCCTCAATTGTATCGTCGTCTGGCAGGTCTTCAGCGGCAGGCGCGCGGGACGGACCGGCGGCGAGGGCTGCGCTGAGGGCACCGGCCGAGGCAGCAGCGGCAGCGCCACCAAGCGCGGGGCGCAGCGTGATTTTGCCTTCTGCAGATTCGGTTTCGATCTGCTGGGCCAGCAGCGCGCTGGCCATTTCCGGATCGTACTGAGGCGGTTCCGCCCCAAAGAATCGGTCTTCGCTGACCACACGGCGGAAAAAATGTGTGGTGTCCTTCATGGTCTCCAGCGGATCCTCGAACCCTTCCACCGTGCAGGAGAAGGTGCCATAGGAGACTGTAAGAATTTTGCTCGAACTCGCCATCGGGTGCTCACTTTCTGTCGTAACGCAACACGGTGTTTACCATGACCTCCAAGACCAAAGCTGATCGAATCTGTGCCCTGCAGGGTATCATTTCGTGACTTGATTGTGATCTGTTTCGCAAAAGGCCATTAATTCGACATGAAATCCACGATTGTTCACAGTTCTGGGCCAGTTGTTCTGGTGGGCGGCGGAGATTGTCAGGAAAACCTGCTGAAATCGGCGCTTGAGCGCGCGGATTGTATCGTAGCCGCGGATGGTGGTGCCGAAATAGTCCTTTGTTTGGGCATGATCCCCCATGCGGTGTTCGGAGACATGGATTCGCTTGCGCCGAATCTTCAGGCTCAATTGCCCGGTGGTGTGCTGCGCCGGATCGCGGAACAGGACAGTACCGATTTCGACAAGGCCTTGCGCCATATCGAGTCGCCACTGGTGTTGGCTCATGGATTTCTGGGCAAGCGACTGGACCACACACTGGCCGCGTTGACCGTTCTGGCGCGGCGTGCTGATCGTCTGTGTGTTCTGATTGGCCGCGATGATATCGCCGTGATCTGTCCGCCACAGCTGCATCTCGATCTGCCCAAGGGCACACGCCTGTCCCTTTTTCCGATGGGCCCGGTTCGCGGCCAAAGCCTTGGGCTGCGCTGGCCGATTGACGGGATCGACTTTGCCCCTTCGGGAACGGTGGGCACCTCGAACGAGGTCACGGATGCTGTTAGTCTGACGATGGAAGCGCCCGAGATGGTGCTTATTCTGCCGCAGAGCGGTCTGGATGCGCTGCTGTCCGGGCTGGATCAGGCCCCGCGGTGGCCCGCTCGCGCATGACGATATAGACGCCGGCTGCCATGGTAATGGCAATGCCGAGGCTGGCCAGCGGACCGGGCAGGTCGGAAAAGAGAATGTATCCGACCAGCGCGGCCATCGGGATTTCAAGATATTGCATCGGGGCCAATGTGCTGGCCGGCGCGTAGCGCAGCGACCAGCTCATCAACAGATGCCCGACCGTGCCACACAGACCCATGGTCGCGATCAGCCACCAGCTTTTGGCATCAGGGGGCGTCCAGTCCAGCGCGGGCAGGGTGCCTTGTGGTACGATGCTCATGATCGGTACGAGGATCACAAGGGCGATCACGCCAGACAATGCCTGCACGCCTATCGGGTCCGTGGCTTGGGCGATCTTGCGTGTCACCAGCATGTAGGCCGCAAAGATAAAGGCAACGATCAAGGGCAGGATGGCGGGCCAGCCAACGTCAGCAAAGGCAGGTTGCAGCACCAGCAGGGTACCGACAAAGCCGACGACACAGGCACCAATGCGGCGCCAGCCAACTTCCTCGCCCAGAAACCAGTGGCCAAGCAGCAGCATGATAAAGGGCATGACATAGGCGATCGCAATCGCATCCGCGAGCGGCAGATACAAAAGAGCGGTGAAAATCGTACCGATCCCGGCGATGTGCAAAAGCGTGCGAAAAACAACCAGCCATAAGACAGGCCCACGCAGGCGCATTACCCGCCCTGTTGCCATGGCCAAGGGAACGAGGATCAGCACCTGAAATACAAACCGCAGCGTGACCAACTGACCGACACCCATCGATGGGCCAAGTAATTTGGCCAGCGCATCGGCAAAAGGCGCCAGCACGCAAAAGCCCAGCATCAGGGCGATGCCCAGAAGGGGGCGATCTTGTACCATGCCGCCACGCTAGAGCAGAAGCACCGAGGGTGGAAACCGGTTTTGCCTAAAAGCGTTTGATAGGAAACGAAACGGGCGCCCCAAGAGGGACGCCCGCCAATATTCGTCTTGCGCTGCTCTGCCGGGTCAGGTCGGCAGTTTGGCTTTGCGCAGGTAGGGCAGCACTGTTTCGATTGCGCCGTATTTTGCGATTGCATCCTCGTCCGAGACGGCAACCGGTACAATCACGTCCTGTCCTACGGTCCAGTTCGCGGGCAAAGCCACGTTTTCACGGGCCGAGGTTTGCAGCGCGTCCAGCGCGCGCAGCACTTCGGCAAAGTTCCGGCCAACCGTCATGGGGTAGGTCATCGACAGCTTCAATTTCTTGTCCGGACCAATTATAAAGACGACGCGGACTGTCGCGGAATCTGCCGGGGTGCGGCCATCAGGCAAGACATACTCGGCTGGAAGCATGTCAAAGGCTTTGGCCACGGTCAGGTCTTCGTCGGCGATAATCGGGAAACCTGCCTTGGCTCCCGAAGTTTTTTCGATGTCACCCTTCCAGCCTTTGTGCTCTTCGACGCCATCGACTGAGATGCCCATCACCTTGGTGCCGCGCTTTTCCCATTCGTCAGCCAGTTGCGCCACGGCGCCGAATTCCGTCGTGCAGACAGGTGTGTAATCCTTTGGGTGCGAGAACAGGATCGCCCAGCTGTCACCGATCCAGTCATGCAGGCTCAGTTCGCCGTGATCCGTGGTTACGGTCAGGTTCGGGATTTCATCATTGATACGCAGGCCCATCGGTCTCTCCTTGGGGGTTGGTCTTGTCTACTCAAGTAAGCGCGGCACAGGCCGAGTTAAAGGCCATCTTGCGGGCGCGGGGGCAGAGTGACAGAGTGTCGCGAGCACATCGCAATGCCTGAACAAGAGGGAACTCTGATGATCGAACGCAAACAGTTTTATATCAATGGGCATTGGACCGATCCGATTGCCGGTTCTGATCACGCAGTGATTGACCCTTCGACAGAAGAACCCTGTGCGGTGATTTCGCTGGGCGGTCAGGCTGACACCGATGCCGCGGTGGCCGCGGCCAAGGCCGCTCTGCCGGGCTGGATGGCAACCCCGCCCGAAGATCGCATTGCCGCGCTTGAGCGCATCTACACAGCCTACAAGGCACGGATGTCTGATCTGGCTGACGCCATGAGCCTTGAAATGGGTGCGCCGATCGAAATGTCCCGGACGCAACAGGTGGGTGCCGGGCTTTGGCATCTCAAGGGCTTTATCAACGCGGCGAAGGCCTTCGAATGGGAAGCGCCGCTGGGCGATCACGCCCCGAGCGACCGCATCATCCACGAAGCCGTGGGCGTTTGTGCGCTGATCACGCCGTGGAACTGGCCGATGAACCAGGTCACGCTCAAGGTTGGCGCCGCGCTGGTTGCAGGCAATACCATGGTTCTCAAACCATCCGAGGAAAGCCCGCTGGATGCGATGATCTTTGCCGAGATCATGGATGCAGCGGACATACCCGCAGGGGTCTTCAATCTGGTCAATGGTGATGGCGTGGGCGTCGGCAGCCAGCTTTCGGCCCATTCGGATGTGGATATGGTCAGCTTCACAGGCTCGACCCGCGCGGGCAAGCTGATCTCCAAGGCGGCGGCCGATACGCTCAAGCGGGTTCATCTGGAACTGGGCGGCAAAGGCGCCAACCTCGTGTTCGCCGACGCCGATGAAAAGGCCGTGAAACGCGGCGTCCTTCATATGATGAACAACACGGGCCAGTCGTGCAACGCGCCGAGCCGGATGATGGTCGAGGCATCGCGCTATGATGCGGCGGTCGAAGAAGCCGGGGCTGTCGCTGCCAAGGTCACAGTCGGGCCGGCATCCGAAGAAGGCCGCCACATGGGACCGGTCGTCAACGCGGTGCAATGGGGCAAGATCCAGGATCTCATTCAAAAGGGGATCGACGAAGGCGCGCGTCTGGTGACAGGCGGGCCCGGCCGGCCTGACGGACTGAACAAAGGCTTCTATGTCCGGCCAACGGTCTTTGCCGATGTCACGCCCGACATGACCATCGCGCGCGAGGAAATCTTTGGGCCGGTTCTGTCGATCATGAAGTTCGAGTCCGAAGAACAGGCCGTCGAGATGGCCAACGACACGCCGTATGGCCTTACCAACTATGTGCAATCCTCAGATGGCGCCCGGCGCAACCGTCTGGCCCGGGTTCTGCGCTCTGGCATGGTCGAGATGAACGGTGAAAGCCGCGCAGCCGGCTCACCCTTTGGGGGGATGAAGCAATCGGGCAACGGGCGTGAAGGCGGCAGCTGGGGGATCCACGACTTTGTCGAGGTCAAGGCGGTCAGCGGCTGGTCCGCAGACTAAAGCCCGGGGTCCGGTCTATGGCGGGGGCGGCGGCCTGTCGGTCTTTCGCCCCAGATCACGCTCTCTTGCGAACAGGAACAGCCCCGAAGCCACAATGATTGCGACTCCAAGCCACGTCAGCGGCTTGGGAAAATCATTGAAGGCAATGTAGCCCACGGCTGTCGCGCCGACGATCTCGAGGTATTGCAGAGGCGCGACGGTCGATGCCGGGGCAAAGCGCAGGGCATAGGTGATGCACAGGTGCGAAACTGTCGCGATCAGCCCAACACCCAAGAGCGTCCAGATCGCCAACCCGGTCGGCCAGACCGGATCGAAATAACGCGATCCGCTGCCATCCATCGCAATCAGCGGCGGGAACACGATAAGACAGGCCGCCAGTGCCGTGTGGGCCTGAAGCGTCAATGGATGCAGCCTTTGTGACATGCTGCGGGTCAGCAGCATGTAAACTGCAAAGAAAAACGCTGTGCTGAGCGGTAGCAAGGCAACCGCTCCGAGGCCGGTAAAACTGGGCCGGATGACCAGCAATGCCCCGCCAAAGCCGACAAGGCAGGCGCTTACTCGGCGCCACCCCACGGTTTCCTTCAGAAATACGGCGCCCAGCAGTGTGGTCACGAAGGGAGAAACGAAAAAGATCGCAATTGCGTTTGCGATCGGCATGTATCGCACCGCAGTGAAAAAACAGGCGGTGGCAGCCAATAGGGCAGCGCCGCGTGCAAGATGCAGGCTGATGTCTCGCCCGATGGGGCGTGCGGCCAACTGCAGTGCAAGGGCCAAGGGCACAAGGATCATGACCTGAATGCCAAATCGCGCCGCGAGGATCTGGGCGACCGGCACATGTTCGGGCGTTGCCTTGGCAAAGGCATCCATAACCGGAGCGATGATGCAAAAAGCAACCATGAACAAAACGCCAAGCATGGTTCTGTTCTGATCGGGCACACTCATGGCAGCACCGCCAGCCAAAGCCATGCGGTCACAACCGACAGGGCCGTAGCAATCAGCACGCCAGAGGCCGCAACGCGCCGCGCTCTGCCGTACATGTTGGCAAATACATACGTGTTGATACCGGGCGCCATGGCCGCCGTCAGAACGGCAGAGCGGAACGCCTGCTTTGGCAGATCGAACAAGGTTCCCAGCGTCCAGGTGATTGTCGGGTGCAACACCAGCGAAACGACGCAGATATAGGCAATGACCCGCAAATCGCCTTGGGGCTTGTAGCGATAGAGGACCCCGCCCATCCCGAACAAGGCAGCGGGCAGCGCCGCGCGGATCATCATGTCCAGCGCATCAGTAACCGGCAGAGGGATCTGAAGTTGCATGAGGTTGGCCGCCAAACCCAGCGCGATCCCGATCACCAGCGCATTGCGGAACATGGCGCGCAGGACGGTGCGGGGCAAATGGCGCGCGGGCGTGCCCCGGGCACGCAGGATTTCCATCGCCGTGATCCCGATGCCGTAGCAAAACGGTGAATGCAGCGCCACGATCACGTAGTTCGCTTCAAGTGCATCGCTGCCATAGGCCCGTTCGGTCAGAGCCAGTCCAATCATGACCGAATTGGCAAACAGGCAGCAGAACCCGATTGCCACGGCATCTTCCCACTCACGGTTGAACAGATACCGCGCACCCAAAAGCCCGGCGGTGAAACCCGTGGCCGATCCGGTGTAGAAACTGACCAGCAGCAGAGGATCGAAATTCGGCCCGATGTCGAGCGTCCAGAGCGCGCGGAACAGCAGGCAGGGAATGGCGAAATTCTGGGTGAAGGCCATCAGGCCATCAACCGCGCTGTCGCTGAACCAGCCACGCCAGACAGCCGCATAGCCCGCACCAATCACCAAGAAGACCGGTAAAATCACATCCAGCAACGCCTGCATGTCAGCGCTGCCCGGTCATGGCGCCACCAGCACCGCTGCATTGCCGTCGGATTTGCGTATTTGGAAAAAGAAGAAGGTTCCGGGATCTTTTCGGATCCGCCGCCCGTTCACCGGGCCTTAACCATGCTGCGACATTGTGAGCCTGCGGTACAGGCTGGCGAGCCGATAACCGCAAAAGGAGAAGCCCTGCCGTTTGCCTTTGGGATGCCCTGAGGGGCCGGGCTGTCGGCAGGGCGGTTCCCTGTGCTTCTTCTTTTTGAAAAATACGCAATCCGGCGCTGGCCAAGGTTTGCACAGTTGGACTACAGCGCATAACGGATCACCATGCCGTCATAGGCCGGGGTCACATTATCGGGCGTTTCGGCTCTTACGGTTTCGTAGTCCAGATCAATATGCATGTTTGTCAGCACCGCGCGGCGCGGTGAAACATGCGCAATCCACTCCAATGCCAGATCAAGATGGGCGTGGGTGGGGTGGGGTGTTCGTCTGAGTGCATCCAGGACCCAGCAGTCCAGATTTTGCAAAATTGCAAAGGCATCTTCATTCATCTCTGCGACATCTGGCAAATACGCAAGGTCCCCGATGCGAAAGCCGAGCGAGTCGATGCTGCCATGGTTGACCTCGAACGGTGTCAGCGTGATCGGGCCGCCAGCGCCATCAACGGTCACTGGGCCGTCGATCGTATGCATGTCCAGAATGGGCGGATAGGGCGAGCCCTTGGGCTGGACAAAGGCATAGCCAAATCGCGAAAAGAGATCGTTCTGCGTATGGCCGTCGGCCCAGCATTTCAGCCGTTCGCGCATATTGAAAACGATCATGCGCAGATCATCCACACCATGGGTGTGGTCGGCGTGGGAATGCGTCCAGACGACTCCGTCGAGCGCGCCGACACCGGCCTGCAGCAGTTGGTTGCGCAAATCCGGTGATGTGTCGATCAGAACGCGTGTCACCCCGTTGGGTGTTTCCCGCTCCACCAGCATCGAGCAGCGTTGGCGGCGGTTCTTGGGGTTTTCGGGATCACAATCCCCCCAGTGCCCGCCGAGGCGCGGCACACCGCCGGACGATCCGCAGCCCAAAATGGTAAATCGCAGTTCGCCCTTGCTCATGCGGCGGCTTTCCATTGGGCGGCCTTGGAAAAGAGCCGGTCAAAGTTCGCCTCGGTGGCTTTGGCAAAGTCCTCGTAGCTGAGGTCAAAGGTTTCCGCAGCGCGCCGCCCGGTGTGGGCGACATAGGCCGGTTCGTTGCGTTTGCCGCGGTGGGGCGGCGGGGCAAGATACGGGCTGTCGGTCTCTACTAGAATACGATCCAGCGGTGCCGCGGCAAAGATGTCGCGCAGATCGCCGCTTTTGGGAAAGGCGGTGATGCCGGACATCGACAGGTAAAACCCCAGATCCAAGGCCGCTCGGGCCAGTTCCGGCGAGGAAGAAAAACAGTGCATGACGCAGGAATAGGGGCGCTGCCGATAGCCGTCGGTCAGGATGCGCGCCATGTCGTCATCGGCATCACGGGCGTGGATGATCAGTGGCAGACCGGTTTCCTGTGCGGCCTCAATGTGGATCTTCAGGCTTTGTTTCTGAATATCGGCGCTGTCGGCGGTGTAGTGATAGTCCAGCCCGCTTTCGCCGATGCCGACGAACTTGGGGTGCTGGGCCAGCGCGACCAGTTCTTCCAATGTTGCCAAAGGTTCGTCTGCAGCGCTCATCGGGTGGGTTCCCGCCGCGTAGAAGACTGGCGCGTGGGTTTCGGCAATGGCCCGCACCTGCGGTTCGTGCCGCAGACAGGTGCAGATGGTCACCATGCGGTGGACACCAGCCTGCAGCGCGTTTTCGATGACCTGCGCCCGATCGTCGTCAAAGCTGTCAAAGTCGAGATGGCAATGGCTGTCGGTGATCAAGGTCATGGCGGGTCCTGTGCTCTTCCTTCGGGAGGTATCGGTCGGACCAAGCCGGGTCAAGGGATGGGGTGCCTTGAGGGGATCAGCGCGAGAACCGCAGCGAAACCGAAAAGCTGTAGCTGGATTGGTTCAGCCCGCCGGGGGCGCGGGGGAAGCGGGCGCGTCTGATGGCCTGCAGGGCTGCTTTGTCCACGGCGCTGCTGCCAGAGGAGCGGCTGATCGAAACTGATTGCAATCTGCCCGACGGAGACAGCGCAAAGCGCACTGACGCTGTCCCTGATGCACCGCCACGCGGAGCGCGCTGGGCCCGGGCTGCGGCACGTGACACTTGTGCCGCCCATTTTGCCTTCAGTTTGTTTTGCTGGGCCTTGCTGGGACCCTTGCGAACGGTTGCCTTGGGTTTGGCGGCCGGTTTGGCGGCTTTTGCACCGCCGCCGGATCCAGCGGCGCGCTGGGCCGGACGGGCCTTGGCGGCAGGCTTTTTCTTGGACGGTTGCGCTACGCGTTTCGGCGGATTGGGCGCAGGCGGCGGTTTAAGCCCGTCCGGACGCAATGCCGGGCGGCGCGACGTTGCCGGGGCCAGTGGCGAGGTGGCCGTTGCAACATCCACATTTGGCAGCTTTGGCGCCTCGGGAGAGGCAAAGGGCTGCGGCGGTCTGGGCGCTGCCGGTCGGTTTGGCGAAAAGACTGTTTCCAAATCGGCTTTGTCGGTGGGTGCTTCGACCACTGGCATTTCGGGTGGTTCTGGCGGTGCAAGGCGGGGTTGAGCCGGAAGCCGTGTGTCTATTTGCGGTCTTTCGTCCAACGGGGCAGTGCGCAGTGCCGGGGCGGGCAGCGCAACCCGCGTCACCGTCTGGTCTGGTTGCGGTGCTGTTTGTTGTAGCGTGGGTTCCGGTGCCAAGTCTGCGGCATCGGGTTCAGACAGGGTTGGGATGTCGGGCATCGCGAGCCTTGGCTGGGCAGGCAGGCGTGGATCCAAAAGCGGTGCGGTTTCCGATTGCGGTGCCAAAAGGGCCGTGCGTACATCCAAGTTGCCGGGCGGATTTGGCCCGGGATTTATCAGCGCAGGCGGCGCCGGGTTCGTAGAGGCGGCTGCGGGCTGCATCTGGTCGGGTAAGGCGGGCAATTCGGGTGGTTTGACCCACTGTGCCACAAGCTCTTGCAGATCGCCGGGCGCAGCACGCAAAGTCACTTCGGACCGCCCGCCCGCGCCGCCTGCCATTTGCGATCCCGTGGTGTCGCTCAGGGAAAAGGCGGCAATGTGCAATGCGCCCGCCAGAGCCAAAAAGGCCGAGCCTTCCAGAAACCTCATTGCTGCGGCTCCTGTGTAACAAGCGTGATGTCGATGGCGCCCATGGCCACCAGATCAGACAGCGCCCGCGCCAAGCTTTGGGCGTCTGCTTGGGCGTGTGCCTGCAGGATCACGGGCCCAGCAGCGGCGGCCGCGGCCAGTGCGTCTGCGCCGCGTGCCTCTCCATGCGCCAACAGGCCGTCACGCGACAAAAACAGCGGAAGCGCCACTGACTCGGTGGGCTGGCCCTCTGCTTCGGGCAACGCCATTTCAAACGGTTCCGGCGGCGCGATCTGCGCGGTCATCAGGAAAAAGATCAACAGCAGGAATACGACGTTGATCATCGGTACGATGGGTTCGGCCTGCCTGCGGCGGCTGGAAGTGGAGGTAAACCGCATGGCCTATTCCACCACGGCAGCGCCGGTGTAACCGGCGGCGCGCAAGTCAGACAGCACGGTGATCAAACGTTGAACCGTTACGTTATCGCCGGCGCGAAGCGCGATCACATCGGATGGATCTGCAACAAGAGGCTGCAAGGCGCCTGCGAGGTCGGCAACCTCAATGCCATTCAGCAGCAAACGATCTGGCAGAACTGTGACCAGCCGTGGGGCACCGGTATAGCCCGCGCCTTGGCCACCAAGCTCGACCGGCTGTGAAACAGGCGCGCCAAATCGGGCCGCAAGCATAAAGAACACAAGCAGCAAGAAGACCACGTCGATCATCGGCGTCAGGCTGGGGCGGCGCCTGCGCGGGTTATGATCGGCGAGGTTCAGCATTAATCAGCAGGCCCGTTCGGCATCGGCGCGGTGAAGAGCCGCGTTGCAAGGTCTTCGAGGTCATGGGCAAGACCATCGGCCAGCCCGTCGAACCATGACAGCGCGATCGAGGCTGGAATTGCGACACCCATGCCTGCCGCAGTGGTCAGCAGCGCCTCCCATATGCCACCGGCAAGCGCAGCTGCATCGGCGCGGTTCCCCGAGGCTTGAAGCGCCTGAAACGCTTCGATCATCCCCAGCACGGTCCCCAAAAGCCCGATCAGAGGCGCAATCGTGACAACCAGATCAAGCGGGCGTAGACCCGCGCGGGTTTCGGTCAGGGCCGCTCGGGCAAGACGGGCCGTTTCCTCTCGCGCGTCGGCTTCGGGCAGGTTGACCCGGGCCTGCATAGCGCCGCGCAGCACACGGGCGCGCAAACCGGGTCGATTTTCCAGATGGGCGATGGCCTCTTCCGGCTGCCCCGAAATCCAGGTTTGCAAGGCCTCTTCCGCGCGGGCCGTGCGCCACAGGCCCATGCGCGACAGGGAAAACACCTTCCAAAGGATCAAGGCCAGCGCCCCGACCGAAAGTGCGGCAATGGCCCAGAGCGCGGGGCCACCCAGAGACAGGAACTCAAAAATGGGCGTTAACATACCGTTTCCTTTTGCCGGTTTGCGACAGGGTCGATGACCCGGACCAAGGCTTCAAGCCCTTCGGTGAGCGCTGCCGGGCCCGGCGCCAGCAGCAAAGGGGATTTGATCTCGTAGACGCGCTCATTTTGGACAGCAGGAATACTGCCCCACCCTTGGCGCGCCATGATGCGTTCCGGGCGTACCTTCTTGCCGCACCATGATCCGATGATGATGTCTGGTTGCGCCTCAATGATCTGCGCTTCGCTGACAATCCGGCTTTGTGCGTCCTGTTTGCGCGCCAGCGGGGCAAAGACATCTTCGCCCCCCGCAATTGCAATCAGTTCCGATACCCATCCGATGGCTGAAATCAGCGGCTCGTCCCATTCCTCGAACCAAACCCGCGGTCGAATCTGCAAGGTGCGGGTCTCAAGCGCGGTGCGGCGGGCATCGAAACGGTCAATGATGGCCTGCGCGTCTGCAGCGCTGCCTGTCAGGGCGCCCAGGGTTTCGATCATGTCGAGAATGCCGGCAACGCTGCGCTGGTTGAAGGCCAGAACGGACAGCCCCGACCGGATCAGTTCTGCGGCTATGTCAGCCTGCAGGTCCGAAAAGGTCAGCACCAGATCAGGGTTCAGCGCCTGAATCTTGGGCACATCCGCAGTGGTAAAGGCGCCAACCCTCGGCTTTTCCTGCCGCACCCGGGGCGGGCGCACGGCGTAGCCTGTTACACCGACAATGCGATCCTGCTGGCCCAGCAGATAGAGCGTCTCGACCGTTTCTTCGGTCAGGCAGACGATGCGCTGAGGCCCTTTCACGACAGGGGGGGTCATCGCGTTGTCTCCAGCGGTTGGACGATTGGCCCTTCGGGCGTTTCGTGAATGCGCGCCCGCAAATGGAATGTCTTGGCGAGGTTGGGCTGTGTGAGCACCTCGACGGGTGGCCCATCTGCAACCTTGCGTCCTTGATCCAGCATGATCAGGCGTGAACAGAACCGGGCAGCAAGGCTGAGATCGTGCAATGACAAAAGCACCGCGCGCCCCTCTCGCGACAAATCCCGCAAGACGGTCAGCGTGGACAATTGCGCGGCGGGATCCAGCCCGGCGATAGGTTCGTCGGCCATCAGCAAGGGCGTGTCCTGTGCCAGTGTTCGCGCGATCAGAACACGCGCCTGTTCCCCGCCGGAAAGCTGCGTCGCCGGACGATCGGCAAAGGTCTCGAGCCCCATTCTTGCCATGGCGGCCTGAATGGCTTCCTCGTCAGCGGGGCCGGATTTGCGCCCATGCGGCAAACGACCCAAGGCAACCAGATCGCGCACGGGAACGGGCCAGGCAATTTCGCGTGACTGCGGCAGCCAAGCGGCCTGGGCGGCACGATCACGCGGCGCCATCTGAGCGAGGCTCGACTGGCCCTCGTGCGGCAGCAATCCAAGTGCAGCACGCAGCAGGGTCGTTTTGCCTGCGCCATTCGGACCGATCAAACCGACACACTCACCCGGCGTGATCTTCAGCGAGACATCATCCACAACCGGACAGCCATCGCGGCGCACTGTGAGATGGTCGAGATGCAGAAGGCCCGTCATGCGTCCAGCCTCCGGGTCTTGTAGATCAAGTGCAGAAACAATGGCGCGCCGACGATCGCCATTAGCACGCCAAGTTTGAGATCCCTATCCGGCAAAATCAGGCGCGTGGCGATGTCTGCCGCCAGAACCATCGCTGCACCGCCCAAAGCCGAGGCCCACAACAAGCGTGATGGGCGCGCGCGGCAAAAGGGTCTCAGGATGTGCGGTACGATCAATCCGACAAAGCCGACAGCGCCAGCCACCGCTGTTGCCGCACCGACGGCAGCCGCAGTGCCCAGCAACAACCTCAGGCGCAGGCTGCGCAGGGAAACCCCAAGGCTTTCGGCAGCATCTTCACCCAGCGTCAGGGCATCCAGACCGCGCGCCAGCGTCGCAAGAAGCACAAACCCCAAGGCCATGATTGGCGCGGCCAGCCAGACATGCTGCATGGAACGATCGGCTACGGATCCCATCATCCAGAACACGATCTCGGAAGCAGCATAGGGGTTGGGTGACAGGTTCAGAACGAGTGATGTCAAAGCACCGGCCAGAGCGGAGATGGCGATGCCTGCCAGAATAAGGGTCAATGAGCCACCACGCGGGCCAGCCAGCGCGAGGATCAATGCAACGGCCAGCAGCGCAAAGGTCAGGGCGGTCAATGGCAAGGCCAGCGCAAAGGTTGCGGCAAACCCGGTTTGCAGGGCTATGACGGCGCCCAAGGCGGCGGATCCTGACACGCCGATCAGGCCGGGTTCGGCCAGCGGATTGCGCAGGTAGCCCTGCATGGCCGCGCCTGACAAACCCAGCGCTGCACCGATCATGGCAGCCAAAAGTGCGCGGGGCAGGCGGATCTCATGCATCACCATCTGGTGCAGCGGCTCTCCGGCGCCGATCAGCCCGGTCAGGGCAGCGCCAAGGGGCAAGGTGCTGTGCCCAATCATGAGCGAGGCCAGAAACAAGACGACGGTCAGCGCGGCCAATACCAAACCCAGTTTCATTGGCTGGCCTCCCACTGGCGCCGTAGGGCGATCAGCTCCTGCACAGCATCCAGTAGATGCGGCAACTCGCAGGTCCAGCTTGGGCCTGTTTCAATCTCGTGCAGTGCGCCGGATCTTTGCAGGGCGGGATGTGTCAGCAACTCAGTCGCGCGCGCATGGCCGCCGTAGGGCTGGCCGATCAATACAAGGTCCGGGTCTTCCAGCAAAAGGCTTTCGAGCGGCAGTCGGCCGCCAAAGGGCAAGCCACGTTCTTCGGCGATGTTGGACATGCCCGCGGCATCCAGCAAATCGCCCGGCATGGTTTCCCGTCCTGCGGTGTTCCCCAGTGCATAGTAAAGCGCTACGCGAGGTGATTGGCCGGATTGCGCGCGCAGGGCCTCAAGCTTGCTGTCAAAGTCAGCGATCATTTGCTCGGCCTTCTGGGTTTGGCCCAACAAAACGCCCATACGCCGGATCGTTTCGCGCACATCGGACAGTGCATTGGCCGGAGCAAAGAGCTCGACCCGGTAGCCCAGCCTTTCCAGCATTTGAACCGTTGACTGTGTCGTCCAAGTTCCTGCAATCACGAGATCGGGTTGCAGCAGGACAACCGCTTCGGCGCTCCCATCGTTTGACGGGATGGCGCGGGCCTGCTCGGCCAGAACTGCGGTTCGGGCGTCATGGGCCAGCCGCGAGACCGAAACCAGTTGGCCGGGCTGCGCAAGAAGCAGGGCAAGCTGATCGGTGCAGACGTTCAGCGAAACAACGCGTGCCGGGACTGGCGCTGCAGTCTGTGTTTGCGCCGTGGCCGGGAAAGCCGCCGCACTGCAAATCAGCAGCGCGGCGGCCTTTATGGTCTTAGAAAGAAGCATTGACCCCAAAGTACACCGAGCGGCCCGCCCGGTTGTAGTCAGGGATGCGTGCATTGTCGGCATCGAGCAGGTTTTCGACGCGCACATAGGCTTCGATTCCGTTGTCGAACTCATAGCCGATGCGGGCATCGACCGTAGTGAAGTCATCCACGGAAACCGGCGAGAAGCCGACACCGAACGTGTCAGGGAAGTCCACCTGATGCTGCACGCTCAACATACCGGTCAGACGGTCTGTCAGTTGGCTTTCGACGGCCAGAGACAGGTCATAGCGCGGAACGCGTTGCTGCGGGTCACCATTGGAGTCGCGCGAGTCGGTGTATGTAAAGCTGCCCATCAATTCCGTGCGATCGCCCAGCGGCATCATGCCCGACAGTTCCAGACCTTTTGTTACGCTCTCGCCGGGAACCTGCGCATATCCACCGGGGATCGGGCCAAGAAACCCATCCGGATCGAAATAGGCGATCAGGTTGTCGATCTCGGTGTAGAACAGTGTGCCGCGAATGCTGCCGCCATTGGCAAACAGACGTTCCGCACCCAGCTCGGCGCTGCGGCTTTTTTCGGGCTCAAGGTTCGGGTTGCCGTAGAATGGGTTGTAAAGCTCATCCAAAGCGGGAGCGCGGAAGCCGTTGGACAACACGGCCCGGATTGTCCAGTCCGGGGTGGCCTGCCACGCGACCGTCGCACGGCCCGACGTGAAGTCGCCAAACGCGGAATGATTGTCCTGCCGCAACGAGAATGACAGATCCAGCGTGTCGTTCGGGCTCCAGTGCGCTTCGACAAATGCGCCCCGGTTGGTCACCGCTTCTGGCGCGGCGGCGGCGTCTTCACGCTTCCAATCCAGACCGTAGATCAGTGTATAGGCTTCGGAGGCATCCCAGATGCCCTTGTAGCTGGCCGCATCACGTTCGCCTGCGAAGGTGCTGACCGGGCCGGAGAAGAAGCTGCCCGAGTTGGTCAGCGTTCTGTCGATCCGGTACTGGCTGATGTCAAAGCTGTGCTGGATCGCGCCAGTTGTCAGTTCCGCATAGGCGCGCAGACCGCGACTGTCGGTTTCCGACAGACCGCTTGCCGGGATTGTGGCGCCGGGGCTGTCGTAGCCCGCGCTGGAGCGCAGAACAAAGCCGGTCAGACCAAGACGCAGGTCAGGCGTCACGTCCACATAGCTGTCAAAAGACAATTGCGTCCCGCTGTAGCCGTCATCGTCATCATAGAGCGGACCATCGACCGCGCTGAACCCATCTGTCGCAACCGAAGCGATGGAAAGCGCAAACCCTGCGTTGTCGGTCGAGAAGCCCATCGACAGGTTTCCGCGGCGTGTGTTGTAGCTGCCGTACTCAAGGCCATAGGACAGCAGGCTGTCGCCACCTTCGGGTGCTTGAGCGCTGTTCATAGCGATCGTGCCGGCAACGGCGCCTGCACCAAACCGGGCCGACTGAGAGCCGCGCAGAACTTCGACACGGTCAATTGCGCCGGGCAGGGCGTTGGCGAAATCGAACTGGGTGTAGACGCCAGAGGGATCTGCGACTTCGATGCCATTGTAATAGACAGGTGTGTAACGTTCGGGCAGGCCGCGCACGCGCAGTGCAGTGGAAGCGCCGATGCCGCCATTTGATGTCAGTGAAACGCCGGGAACGGAATCCAGCGCATCGCCAAGGGTGAGGGCGTTATTCACGACCTCAGCTTCAAGCACATCAACGGTCGTGCCTGTGCGCTCAAGTTCAAAGTCCGACTGCAGGGCATAGAGAGTCAAAGTGCCAAGATCGATCACATCGTCCTGCGCCTGAGCGGCGCTTGCCATGGCGAGTGTCGATGCGGTCAGCCAAAACGTTCGGCCAAAACGAGTCATAATACGGATCCTTTCCAGATCACTTATGCGCCCAACCAAGGGCACAAGGGGTATTGTCATGTTGCTTTTGGAAAGGCGAACAGCCCTCCGCAAACGGTGAAAGAATGCCACCACGCCGGAGAACCGTTCCAACAAGTGCGCCCCGCACCCCTGGATGGGTGATCACCTCGGCAGGTCTCCTGACTTGCGGGTCGACACGATGTCTGGGCCTTCCCGGGATATCCCAGTGGCGAATGCCAGACACGCTCTCCGCTTACAGTTGCGGGGGCAGTCGCGGATTTTCACCGCGTTCCCTTTTCACCGGACAATGCCCGGACCGAAGCAATCCTTGCGTAGCGTTACACCCGCCGAGTCGCAAGCGCGCAAAGCGACGCTGTCTGATATAGCGACGACATAGCCTTATGGTTGGCGGCAAAAGGTGTCCGTGGGAATTTATGGGACAGCTATGGGAGGGAGGGGCCCAATACGTGGGAAATCCTGTGATTCGAATCAGTTTTCGGCGCTGTTTGGGGCGAAATTCCTCTGATTTCCCCAAAATTTCGTGCTCTTCGGGCGCATTCTCGCGAAACTTTCCGAAAAAATTGGGAGATTATGGGAAATCATCTGGCTTGTCGCGGCAATCAACATGTTGTGTTCGATTTTAGGTAAAACCACCATTTGTGCTGACGGATTGCCCGAAATGGGCACAAGATGTTGTTTCGCAAGGGGTGCGCGAACAAGATGCTGTGCCGATTTCCCATAAAAAACTGTTGCGTACCATGTATTCCCATGGCATCCCTAGTTCACACGATGAGGAACGGACACGGGGCGACAAAGACCCCACCGACCAAATCAAAAAAATAAAAGAGCAGGTTTCATACAGGCTTCGCTTTTCATCGTGACAAAAGAATCCGGCGCGCGGGCGAGCAGACATCCCCCCAGGTGGCGCGCGCAGTCGGAGTTACCCGCCAATGCGGGTCAGCGGCGGGTTGATCAGTGGCAGCAGATCAACCCGCCCATTTCATTTTCAGGCCCCACGATCCGGATGTGAGGCCAGGGACAGAAAGGGCCAGGCAGTGAGCCGCAGGCTGAGATTCAGAGGCGAGAGTCGACACAAGGTCGACACGAAGGGGCGGGTGTCTATCCCAGCCTCTTTTCGCCGTGTTCTCGAAGCGGGTGATCCTGACTGGACCGAAGGGCTTAATCCGAATTTTGTCGTCGTCTACGGCGATCACCGCCGCAAATTCCTCGAATGCTACACGGTCGAGGAAATGGAAAACGTGGAATCCAAGATCGAACGGATGCCGCGCGGGTCGCAAAAACGCAAACTGCTAGAGCGCCTCTATTCCACGCAGTCCTTGATTACATCTGTGGATGATACAGGCCGTATCGTTCTGCCTGCCAAGTTGCGGGAAAAGATCGGGATCAAGGCTGAGGCCTATTTTGCATCCAACCTCAACACCTTCCAGATCTGGGAGCCGGGCACCTTTGAGGCCGAAGAGCTGGCCAAGATGGAAGAAGAGTTGGACGATTTGCCAGACGATTTTGATCCGGCGCAATTCCTGGATGAAGAGGAGGTCTAAATGGCCTCCGTGGTCAGCGCCTCCGACGTTCCCCACATTCCCGTTCTTTTGCGGCCGCTTCTCGAGGCGGTTTCGCCTGTTGAAGGGCATTGGATTGATGGGACGCTTGGGGCTGGCGGGTATACGCGGGGCTTGCTGGACGCAGGCGCGGCGCGCGTGATTGGCATTGACCGTGATCCTTTGGCCTTGTCCATGGCGTCGGAATGGGGGCGGGCCTACGGGGATCGTTTGCAACTGGTGCAGAGCAATTTTGCACAGATGGACGAAGCCGCCGAAACGGTTGATGGCGTTGTGCTGGACCTTGGCGTTTCATCCATGCAGTTGGATCAGGCCGACCGCGGGTTTTCATTCCTGCGCGATGGGCCACTGGATATGCGTATGGGTCAGGAAGGCCGCAGTGCTTCCGACATCGTGAATGAAGCCAGCGAAGAAGACTTGGCTGACATCCTCTATTTTTTTGGAGAGGAGCGCGCCTCGCGCCGGATCGCAAAGGCCATCATGCGTGAGCGCGAAGCCGGGCCCATCACCCGCACGTTGCAACTGGCGGATTTGATCGAGGCCACCATCGGCCGAAGCAAGAAGGGCCAGAGCCATTCCGCGACGCGCAGCTTTCAGGCACTCCGGATTGCGGTGAATGCCGAATATGACTCGCTCTGGCAGGGATTGATGGCCGCCGAGCGCGTGTTGGCCCCCGATGGCTGGCTTGCGATCGTGACGTTCCATTCTGTCGAAGATCGCATGGTGAAACGCTTTTTGCAGGCCCATGGGGCCAAAAAGGTGCGTCAGAACCGATATGGCGCCGCACCCGAAGCTCCGAGCGAGCCATTTGTCATTGTCACCCGCAAGGCCATCGGCCCCGATGCCGAAGAGCTGGCACAAAACCCACGTGCACGGTCCGCAAAGTTGCGGGTTGCACGGCGCACGGCTGCGCCAGCCCGCGACGTTGATGCCGATGCGCTGGATATGCCCATTTTAAAGAGGAGCGTCTAAGGTCATGAGAACGCTTTTGTTTCTTCTGGCGGCCATGGCCGTTATCGGTTCTGGTTTCTGGGCCTATCACGAAAACTACAAGACGCAGGCTGAACTGGATCATGCCGACGATCTGCGCCGCGACATCACGCAGGCGCGCGAAAGACTGGCCATTCTTCGAGCAGAATGGGCCTATCTGAACCGTCCGGATCGCTTGCGGGATCTGGCTGACCTGAACTTTGAACGGCTGGGCCTTTTGCCCCTGCGTCCGGACCAGTTCGGGATGGTCGATCAGGTGATTTTCCCGGAGCCGCCAAAGCTCGACATTACAATGCCCATCGAGGTGACCAGCGCCGGGGCAGATCAAGCCGGAGCAGACCGATGATCCGCACACCGCTGCGCCCCTTGGCGCGTATTCTCGAAGCACGCCAGAACGGCGAAAACCCCGACGCGATCGAACGGGAAAACCTACGCATCCGGCACGAACAGATGCGCGACAAATCCCGGGTGCGAGCCGAGGGCCGGTTGCTGGTGCTTGGAATTGCGTTCTTTTGTGCATTCAGTGTGATCGGCGCGCGGATGGGTATGCTGGCTGCATCCGAGCCAGCCGAACCGCGGGCGCAGGTGTCTGGCCATTCCATTATTGCCAGCCGCGCAGACATTGTTGATCGTCACGGGCGAGTTCTGGCGACCAATATGTCCACGCACAGTCTATATGCGCATCCCCAGCAGATGATCGAACCTGATCGGGCCGCCAATGCACTTGCGGGAATTTTTCCCGATATTGATCCAGACCGGCTTGCGGCACGATTTAAGGACCCGAAGCGCAAGTTTCTGTGGGTAAAGAGAAAAATCAGCCCCGAACAGATGCAGGCTGTCCATGACATTGGAGAGCCGGGCTTGCTTTTTGGTCCGCGCGAAATGCGTTTGTACCCAAATGGTGCGCTCGCCGCGCATGTTTTGGGCGGGGCCTCTTACGGGGCCGAGGATGTCCATGCGGCCGAAGTGATCGGTACCGCAGGTATCGAAAAGTTTCTGGATGAAGAGTTGCGTGACCCGTCGCGCGCGGGCGCACCTTTGGAATTGTCCATCGATATGACCGTTCAGGCCGCCGCCGAAGAGGTGCTGGATGCGGGAATGAAGCTGATGAATGCCAAGGGGGCAGCGTCTGTCTTGATGGATGTTCGCACCGGCGAAGTGATCAGTATCGTTTCCCTGCCTGATTTTGACCCCAACGACCGTCCAAATCCGCTGGTCGAGGGCAATCCTTCCGACAGCCCTCTGTTTAATCGCGCTGTACAGGGCGTTTATGAACTGGGCTCCACTTACAAGATCTTTGCGGCGGCTCAGGCCATCGACATTGGTTTGGTCAACAAAAACACGGTGATCGACACCAAGCCGCCCTTTGAAGTCAGCGGCTTCAAGATCGGCGAGTTCGCAAACAAGAACTATGGCGAGCTGAGTGTTGAGAAGATCATCGTGAAAAGTTCGAACCGGGGTACCGGCAAGCTTGCGCTTGCGATCGGGCCAAAGCGTCAAAAGGAATTCCTCAAGACGCTGGGGCAGCTCGATGCAACCCCGCTGGAAATCGTTGAGGCCAAAGGTGGCGCTCCTTTGTTTCCCAAGCGCTGGACTGATCTGTCTGCGGTCACGATTTCCTACGGCCACGGCATTTCCACATCTCCCCTGCATCTGGCAGCAGGTTATGCGGCGTTGGCCAATGGCGGCATCTACGTCAATCCTACCTTGCTTAAACGGAATGAGCCGGCGACCGGCACGCGCGTCATGAGCGAACAGGCCGCCGCCACGGCGCGGGGTATCCTGCGCAAGGTGGTCACTGAAGGCACCGCAAGCTTTGCCGAAGTTCCCGGTTATCATGTTGGGGGCAAGACTGGCACGGCGGACAAACCCAAGGAACGCGGGGGCGGCTACTATGATGACAAGGTCATCGCGACCTTCGCCTCTATCTTTCCCGCGCATGATCCGCGCTATGTGCTGATCGTCACACTGGATGAGCCGGTCGAGACGTCGGGCAAGAAGCCGCGTCGCACAGCCGGTTGGACTGCAGTTCCGGTAGCTGCCGAGATGACCGGACGCATTGCGCCGCTTTTGGGGCTGCGCCCTGATTTTGGAGAGCCGGGGCTGGAAAAGATTTTCAGCACCTCACGCTAGGCGCCATCTGGTACAGCCCTATGGATTTGCGTATGTCATTCGCCAATGCAGTCAAACAGGGGCGGGCGACATGAGCGGTCCGAAAACTCTTTCACAACTGGGGCTGACCGCCCGCGGCGGACGCGAGGCGAAGGTCACCGGGCTGGCGGTGGACAGCCGCGAGGTCAAAGAGGGCTTTCTCTTTGCTGCGCTTCCGGGAACGCAGGTTCATGGCGGTGAGTTCATCCAATATGCGCTGCGCATGGGTGCGGCAGCAATTTTGACCGACGCAGAAGGCGCGCGGATTGCACAAGCTGAACTGGACGCGTCCGACGCAGCTTTGGTCGTGGCGGCTGATCCGCGGCAAACGCTGGCCTTTACTGCGGCGCTTTGGTTCGGAATGCAGCCTGATTGCGTCGTTGCCGTAACGGGCACCAATGGAAAGACATCGGTGGCCGCGTTCACCCGGCAGCTTTGGCAGGAACTGGGGTTTCGGGCGATCAATCTGGGCACAACGGGTGTTGAGGGGGATTGGCAGGCACCGCTGGCACATACAACACCAGAGCCGATCACATTGCATCGTGCACTCGGCGGCGCAGCGCAGGCCGGGGTGACGCATGCCGCAATGGAGGCCTCCAGTCACGGGCTTGAGCAGCGACGGCTCGACGGTGTGCAGCTGGTTGCGGCTGGGTTTACGAACTTCACTCAGGATCATCTGGATTACCACGCCACCTTCGAAGACTATTTCGCCGCCAAGGCTGGCCTCTTTGCGCGTGTGTTGCCAGAAGACGGGACAGCCGTGATCAATATCGATGACGCGCGCGGTGTGGATATGCTGGCAATCGCCAAGGCCCGCGGGCAGGACGTGATCACCGTCGGGCGCGATGCGGCGGATCTGTGTCTGGAAAACCAACGCTTTGACGCGACCGGACAGGACCTGCGCCTGTCTTGGAAAGGCGGCGTGCGGCAGGAGCGTCTGAACCTGATCGGCGGCTTTCAGGCTGAGAACGTTCTGGTGGCGGCCGGGCTGGTGATTGCGGCGGGCTGCGATCCTGATGATGTCTTTGACATGCTGCCAATGCTGGGCACAGTGCGCGGACGCATGCAACTGGCGGCAACCCGCGACAATGGCGCGACGGTGTTTGTCGACTACGCCCATACACCGGACGCGGTCGAAACGGCGATCCGTGCTCTGCGGCCGCATGTGATGGGCCGTTTGGTGGCCATCGTGGGTGCAGGCGGTGATCGGGACAGCACCAAACGGCCTTTGATGGGGCAGGCGGCACAGGAAAACGCGGATCTGGTGATCGTGACGGACGATAACCCCCGGTCCGAGGACCCCTCGGTCATTCGGGCGGCGGTCATGGCCGGAGCGCCTGATTCAACCGAAGTGGGTGACCGGGCCGAAGCGATCCTGCGCGGCGTGGATGCGCTAGGACCCGGCGATGCCTTGCTGATTTGCGGCAAAGGTCATGAAACCGGCCAGATCGTCGGCGACACGGTCTATCCCTTTGACGATGCCGAACAAGCCAGCGTTGCCGTGGCCGCATTGGATGGGAGAGGGCTATGAGCGCTTTGTGGACTGCCGCCGAAGCGGCCGAGGCAACAGGCGGGCGGGCCATCGGGGACTGGTCGGTAAATGGCGTTTCGATCGACACACGCACCATTGAGCCGGGCGAGATGTTCGTGGCGCTCAAGGCGGCAAGGGATGGCCACGACTTTGTCGCTACCGCTTTGGAAAAAGGCGCAGGGGCTGCTTTGGTCAGCCGAATTCCCGATGGTGTTTCTGAAGATGCGCCATTGCTTTTGGTTGATGATGTGCAAACCGGGCTTGAAAATCTGGGTGTTGCGTCACGGGCGCGGTTCAAAGGCCGCGTGGTTGCGGTCACCGGCAGCGTTGGCAAGACCTCGACCAAGGAAATGCTGCGTACTGTTCTTGGGGCGCATGGCAGCGTGCATGCTGCCGAAAAGAGCTACAACAACCATTGGGGCGTTCCGCTGACCTTAGCGCGCATGCCGCGCGATCGCGATTTTGCCGTGATCGAAATCGGGATGAACCATCCCGGCGAAATCGCACCTCTGGCCTGCATGGCCCGTCCTCATGTGGCCATGGTGACCATCGTGGCGCCAGCGCATCTGGCGGCCTTTGAAAGCCTCGAAGGCATCGCGCGCGAAAAAGGCGCGATCTATGACGGGCTGGAACCGGGCGGCACGGCGATCTTCAACGGAGATTTGGACGTCAGCCCGATCCTTGCCGATCTGGCGCAGGCCGCGGGGCATCCGGTGGCGTTCGGCGAAAAAGCCGGGCACCCGTTTCATCTGGCCAAAGTGACCGTAGGTGACGCGACAACTGTGGCGCAGGCCGAAATTCACGGCGCACCGGTGTTGTACAAGGTGCAGGTGCCCGGACGGCATTATGCGCAGAATGCAATGGGGGTGCTGGCGGTCTGTGACGCTTTGCAGCTGGATCTGGCGCTCTCGGTGACGGCTATCGGCAACTGGTCTCCGGGTGCGGGGCGCGGGGCGCGTGAAGTCATTACACTGGATGCTGTGGAAACGCAGATGACGGTCGAGCTGATCGACGACAGTTACAACGCCAACCCGGCGTCGCTTGGCGCAGCCCTTGAGGTGTTGGCCGCAGCCGAGCCGCAACATGACATCGGCCGCGTGTCCAAGGGTCGGCGGATTGCCTATCTGGGGGATATGAAGGAACTGGGCAGCACTGAAGCGCAATTGCATGCAGGGATCGCGGCGCTGCCATCGATGGCGCGCATCGACAAAGTGCACTGCGTTGGTCCTTTGATGCGCCACCTGTGGGAGGCACTGCCCGAAGAAAAACGCGGGCGGTGGTGCGAGCAAAGTGCGGATATGGCCGCCGGGGTCATGCGTGACCTGGATGCCGGGGATGTGGTTTTGGCCAAAGGGTCATTGTCCATGGGGCTGGCCCGTGTGGTTGACGCGATCCGCAAAATGGGCCAATCCCCCGCGGGCGGTGAAGGGTAAAGGGGCAGCAGTATGCTATTTTGGTTGACAGAACTCAGCGACGGCGGGGATTTTTTCAACCTGTTCCGCTACATCACGTTTCGGGCCGGGGGCGCATTTCTGACCGCGCTGATCTTTGGTTTCCTGTTTGGAAAGCCGCTGATCAACGTTCTGCGAAAGCGTCAGGGCAAGGGGCAGCCGATCCGTGACGATGGCCCCGAAGGTCATTTCGTAAAAGCCGGAACGCCCACCATGGGCGGGTTGTTGATCATCGGCGCTTTGGTGACGTCGACATTGCTCTGGGCGCGATGGGACAATCCCTTTGTCTGGATGGTGCTGTTTGTCACGATCAGTTATGCCGCCATCGGATTTGCGGATGACTATGCCAAGGTGAAAAAGCAAAATACCGCTGGTGTGTCTGGTAAGGTGCGGCTTTTGCTGGGCTTTCTGATCGCAGCGATTGCCGGTTGGTGGGCGGCTCAGTACCACCCCGAGGCGCTTTCGGGACGACTGGCGTTGCCGATTTTCAAAGATACCCTGATTAATCTTGGCTATTTGTTCGTGCCGTTTGCTGTTGTCGTGATCGTCGGCGCGGCCAATGCCGTCAATCTGACGGATGGGCTGGACGGGCTGGCCATCATGCCGGTCATGATCGCAACTTCGACGCTGGGTGTCATCGCTTATGCCGTGGGCCGGGTCGATTTCACAGAATATCTGGATGTGCACTATGTGCCGGGGACTGGCGAGATCCTGATCTTCGCGGCAGGTGTTGTCGGCGGGGGGCTTGGCTTTTTGTGGTACAACGCGCCTCCGGCGGCCGTCTTCATGGGCGATACTGGATCGTTGGCGCTGGGCGGGGCTTTGGGCGCAATCGCGGTTGCTACCAAGCACGAATTGGTTCTGGCGATCGTTGGCGGGCTTTTTGTGGTTGAGGCGCTTAGCGTGATCATTCAGGTGCTCTACTTCAAACGCACGGGCAAGCGTGTGTTCCTGATGGCACCGATCCATCACCATTATGAAAAGAAGGGCTGGGCCGAGCCGCAGATCGTGATCCGGTTCTGGATCATTTCGCTGATCCTCGCCATCATCGGTCTGGCAACCCTCAAAGTACGCTGATCGCAACACATTGACCGGGGTATTGATCTAGCGGGGCGGCTTTGCCGCGCCGCTTGGTATGCGTTCAGGCCACGCAGGCCTTGGGGGCGATGCCCCCAAACCCCAAAGGCATTTTCCAACCGGGCAAGAACAGACTCGCCTCATCGCGCAGTGTCAACTATAGTTGACACATTCGGATTGACAGGAGGCGAGCGATGGATGGTGGGCAAACTGGGCTCAGGGTTCCCAATATCGGTGGCGCGCCCAGAGCCGGGCTATGCACCGACTGCGGCATCAGCCGGATAGGGGATGGCCGCGCCTGTGGGCGTGCCTGTCAATTCATTGCGCCGGACTATCCGGCCCTGGAACGGTCGGTCCATGGGCGGGTTGCCGAAACCGGCGACGAAGCGTTCTTTGGTGTATTTCAAACCATGCACCGTGCGCGGTTGGAGCCAGCGGCCGAAGGTGCGCAGTGGACGGGCCTGACCACGGCTCTTGCGGCGGAGTTGCTGCGTGCCGGCGCGGTGGATGCCGTTCTGGCCACCGCGCCCGATCCGCATGACCGATGGAAGCCGATGCCTGTCATTGTCACCGAGGCGCAGGATATGGCGCAGTGCCGCGGTATGCGCATGGGGTACGGACCCTTGCTTGCTTTGCTGGAGCCGGCTGCCGCGGCGGGCCACCGCCGGATCGCCGTGGTCGGGGTGCCTTGTCAGGTCTACGCGCTGCGCGCTCTCGAAGCGGAACTGGGCTTTGACGAAATCACCGTCATCGGAACGCCGTGCAGTGACAACACCACAACCGACCGGTTTCACACGTTTCTGGGTCTTTTGGATGATCGCCCCGAAACGGTGAGCTACCTCGAATTTCGCGCCGACTACAGTGTCGAGCTACGCTTTGATGATGGGCGCAAGCCGCGCTTCATTCCCTTTTTGAAGCTGCCGATTTCGGATCTGCCCGCAGATTTCTTTCCCATGACCTGCAAGACCTGTGTGGATTACACCAACCGGCTGGCCGATATCACAGTTGGCTACATGGGCGGCGATGGTGAGCAATGGCTGATCGTGCGCAATGCGCGCGGCGCCAAGGTTCTGGAGCGGTTGCAGGGTCGGGCGGTTTTGTCGGAGTTGACGGACAAGGGCAAACGGGAAGCCGCGGTTCGGGGGTTTGTGACCAATACGGAACGGGCGGCTGGTGGTCTGCCGTTGCGGCGCATGCCTAATTGGGTGCGGCCGATCGTGGCCTGGCTGCAACCCCGCACCGGGCCCCGGGGGCTGGAATTTGCCCGCGCGCGTGTCGAGATGAAGGCCGCCGAGACCGTTCTGCATCTGCGCAGGGCCCATCCGGCCAAGATGAAAAACATGATCCCGGATCACGTCTGGCATCTGGCAGAGCGCTATGGGCTGATAGCGGAGCCCGGCGAGCGCAGGGACCGGTAAGAGCCATTTCTGCATTTTTGTGCAGCCGAGCCAGAGGCAGGGCTTTCGCGTTTTGATCGTTTGCGGTAGCGCTGGTGTCGCAGAATATAGCGGCGACGGCGGAGGCAGCGATGATCCCGGTGCAGGGTTTTGAAGGGCAGGGGGTGGCCGTGCTTGGTCTGGGACGGTCCGGGCTGTCAGCGGCGCGGGCGCTGCGGGAAGGCGGCGCGCAGGTCGTCGTCTGGGACGACAACCCCAAAGCGCGGGACAAGGCAGAGGCAGAAGGCTTTGCAGTTCGCGATCTGACACGGTCGGAAGCTGTTGAGGATCTGGCCTGTCTGGTTGTCAGTCCGGGCATCCCTCATTTGTATCCCACACCCAACCCGGTCATTGCAGCGGCACTGGATGCCGGTGTCCCTGTAGACAATGACATCGGTTTGTTTTTCCGGTCGCTCGGGGCCGGATGGGACCAATTTGATCGCGCGCCGCGCGTCGTTGCGATCACTGGTTCTAACGGCAAATCCACCACGTCGGCATTGATTCATCATGTGCTAGAAGCTTCGGGCCGGGATGCACAGCTGGCAGGTAATATCGGACGCGGCGTGCTGGATATTGATCCGCCCGGAGATGGCGGCATCGTCGTGCTGGAGCTGTCGAGCTACCAGACCGATCTGGCGCGTGCCCTGACCCCGGATGTGGCGGTCTGGACAAACCTGAGCCCGGATCATCTGGACCGCCATGCTGGGTTCGGTGGATATTTTGCGGCCAAGCGTCGGCTTTTTGCCGAAGGCGGGCCGGACCGCGCCGTGATCGGCGTTGACGAGGTCGAGGGCCGCTTTCTGGCGGGGCAAATGAGCGAGGGGCGCAGCGACGATCGGGTTATCCGCGTGTCATCGGGGCGCAAGCTCAGCGGACCGGGCTGGCATGTGTTCGCACGCAAAGGATTTCTGGCCGAATGGCGCAAGGGCCGTCAGGTGGCATCGATCGACATGCGCGACATTCCCGGCCTTCCGGGTGCACACAACCACCAAAACGCCTGCGCGGCCTACGCCGCCTGCCGGGCGCTTGGGCTTGGTCCTCGTGATATCGAAAGCGGTCTGCGGTCGTTCGGTGGATTGCCGCATCGGTCGCAGCGCATCGCAGAGGCGGGCGGGGTGTCTTATGTCAACGACAGCAAAGCGACCAACGTTGACAGCGCGCTCAAGGCTTTGCAGGCCTTTGGCAAGATCCGCTGGATCTGCGGCGGGCTGATGAAAGAGGGTGGGTTGGAGGCTCTCAAGCCAGCGTTGGAGAACGTGATCAAGGCCTATGTGATTGGACGTGAAGCCGAAGGGTTCGCGCTTCAATTGCCGGGTGTTGATGCGGAGATATGCACAACGATGGAAAGGGCCGTGGCCCATGCCGTGGCGGATGCGCAGCCGGGCGAGGTGGTTTTGCTGGCCCCGGCCGCAGCAAGCTTCGACCAATATGACAGTTTCGAAAAGCGCGGCGATGATTTTGCTGAGCGCGTCACTGAAGAACTGGCCAAGCGCTGAAACGCGCCGGCAAGAAAGCGCCCTCAGGACATCAGAATCAATGGACAGCCATCGTCCGGGCTGGCACAGTCCGGGTGTGATGGTGACCAATGGGCGATGGCCCGGCGGTCCAATAGGGAACGCGGTGTAATTCCGCGACTGCCCCCGCAACTGTGAGCGGCGAGCCGATCTGGCACAAGCCACTGGGACCACGTCCCGGGAAGGCCCAGACCCGGCGCTGACCCGCAAGTCAGGAGACCTGCCATCACCCCGGTGCAATCATTGTGCCGGGCGTTTGCAACCCGGGCGGGGTGCCCCGGTCAGAGCGCGCAGGTAAACCGGCCGCTGGCCGCTCACCCGTATCGTTTCTGTCCGGTTCGCTTTGCCCTCGGCGCGGAGGGCGCTTTGATGATGATAGAACGAACGTTAACTGGACTGCGAGGCCAGCATATTCCACCGGCGCGCGCCAAGGAACTGGGCCAGCTTGGCTATATGCAATGGCTCGGTGCCTTGCCCGGCCATTCAAGCTATGAATATGAAGCGGTGCGCGCCTATCTGGATGTGGCCATGTATATCCGGACAGATCCGGCAGTCGCCGAGTTTTGCTTTCTGATCTGTGAAAGCCTGCGATTCCCGTTGCAGCCACTTGATTTGGGCATGCCTAAGCCGCGCCGCAGGGGCGGGGCCCGCGAGCGGCGCCAGCAGGTCTAGCGGTCACGGTCCGGCGCCGAGAGGCGCCGGCCGTTTGCTGTTGCTTTAGGCAGCGTATCAGGTGTTGCAGGCTTTGCGCTCAGTACCGAAAACAGCTTCGAATCCATGTCGCAGGGCAACGTCTACGTCGTCCATGGTGACAGGAAGGCCCAGATCCACCAGCGATGTGACGCCGTAATCTGTGATCCCGCAGGGCACGATGCCGTCGAAATGTTCCAGATCGGGTTCCACGTTGATGGAAATGCCGTGAAAGCTGACCCAGCGGCGCAGACGAATGCCAATCGCGGCAATCTTGTCTTCGGCCATTGCATCGGAAGCCGTGCGCGGTTTGTCCGGTCTTTCGATCCAAACCCCGACGCGTCCGTCGCGGATATGACCGGTCAGGCCAAATTCCCCCAACGCAGTGATAACCCATGCCTCAAGGTCGCGCACAAAGCAGCGCACATCCCGACCGCGTTTGCCAACGTCCAGCATCACATAGGCCACCCGTTGACCGGGTCCATGGTAGGTGTACTGACCACCCCGTTTGGTTGCGTGCACCGGAAAGCGCTCAGGGTCCCTGAGGTCTTCGATCCGGGCCGAGGTTCCGGCGGTGTAAAGGGGAGGGTGCTCTAGCAGCCAGATGCATTCGGCCGCCTCGCCCCGTGCAATCGCCTCGGCGCGGGCCTCCATGAAGTCGAGCGCCTCTTGGTAGGGCACCAGCGTGTCGCTGATCTTCCATTCAACTGAGGAAATGTCTGTCATTGTGAACGCGGCAGCAGCCCCGCCTCCTTGATCTTTGCGATATTGGCGCGACTGACCGGGATCTCTGAGTCATTGCTCATCGTCAAAATCGCCCGATCCCCTTCGCGTCGTACAGCACGCACCTGCGCAAAGGCTATCCAGTGTGAGCGGTGAACCTGAGCGCCCGCGGTCTCACCGGTTTCGCGAATGGCATCGGACAACCGCATCAGAACCATTTCCGTGCCTTTGGTCGTCGCAATCCGCACGTAGTGATCCTCGACCGAAAGAGCAACCAACCGGCCCCGTTTCTCGAGCGGGATGCGATCAAGCAGGGCGACCGGCTTTGGCGTGGCGGTCGCCGCAGGGGCAGCCGCTTCGCCCCGGCGCAATCCTGCATAGTAAAGCGCGCCCGTCACGATGTAGCTGATGGCCATGACCGTCCCGAAAAAGGTCGGCCATTCATTCAGCGGCGGCACAAAATCGAAGACGATCCAGTTGATCACCATAACGATCAGACAAATGCCCAGCCCGGTCACGCATCCGGCAACTAAAATGATAAGCGCAATTGGTGCCTTGCTCATCCAGTGGCGGATGACCTCATTGGACAGGGCGCCAAAACCGAAGGTCAGCGTCACGGTTACGATCCAGTATAGCAGGCGATGAATCAGGCCCAGCGTCTGATCCGTGCCGAATGGGCCGAGCAACGACAAAATTGCGGCTGTGCCCATCAGCGCAACCCATGTGATCGGGTTGCTCATATCCGTCCGCCATTCACGAAGCGCGAGTTGCGTTTTGCTGTCGTTCACGAAGCCAGCCCCGTTTTGTACGCAGTTTCAATGGCATGGCCCAAGGGGATTTGTCCAGTGTGTGACCAGTTTCGCCCAACTCGAAAAACCGGCGAGGCCCGCACTGTCGATCTGAATACCCAAGGAGTTTTACGATGACACTAGAGCCATACATGAGCACGAACCTAATCACCCAGATCCACATCGTCACCGCGACGATTGCTGTAGTGATCGGGCCCTTTGCTCTGTTCCGCCGTCGCAGGGATCGCCTGCACAAGATGTCCGGCTACGTATGGGTGATCGCCATGGCGACGGCTGCGCTGAGCTCTTTCGGGATCACCAGTTTTGGTGTTGTCGGTCCATTCAGCCCCATCCATCTGCTGGCAATCCTGGCGCTTTGGTCCTTGTGGGTTGCAATGCGCGCTGTGTTCGCGGGAAAGATCAAGACCCACGAAGAAGCAATGAAGTCGCTGTATTGGAACGGCTTGCTGGTGGCCGGGGCCTTTCAATTCCTGCCCGGTCGCAGCACCAACCGTGTCTTCTTTGGAGATCAGCAGGAACACGGCTATATCGTGTTGGCCTTGGTGCTTGCGGCGATCGTTGGTCGGGTGATCCGCCGGCGCATGACGATTGCCGCAGTGTCTGCGTAAGAGGCGTATTTTTCGCTTGAGCCTGTCGCAGGGTTGGTCTAATCCCCCGCTACCAAGTCATTGGCAGTGCGGTCGTGGCGGAATTGGTAGACGCGCAGCGTTGAGGTCGCTGTGGGGTAACTCCCGTGGAGGTTCGAGTCCTCTCGACCGCACCAACTTTCCAGAGCGTTTCAGTTTGACGTGGTCGAATGGCCGCTTCGCAGATGAAACATCTGCGCGCGTTGTACGGCTTCAGATGTTTTGCTTGAAATGCGGCCGACCAAAAACAGAAACAACGGCAAGCATGACGCATAGGGCGCAGGTCGCGGTCGTAGTGCTAAGCCATTCCCACCTGAGTTCGGATAGGGCCGGCGTCATCGGGCCGGCTCTCGATGTATCCGATCAGCCTGGCCCGCAAATCAGCATGCTCGGGGTCATCGAACAGATTGACGGTTTCGTCCGGATCAGCAGCCATATCGTAGAGCTCGCCCGCGCCGGATTGCAGGTCAATCGTGAGCTTATGGGTCTTGGTTCGCACCGTCCGCAGGCTCAGCCCGACACCCGTACGTGTTGGCATAAGTTCCCATTCGTTCAAGGCAAAGTCACGCACAGCCGTTTCGGTTTCGATAAGGGGCCGAAGTGATGCGCCATGTTGCGTTTGCAGCGCCGTCGCTTCTCCGTAGTCAAAAAAGGTTGCTCCAAGGTCGAGCGTGGACACCGGTTCGTCCACTTTCTTGCCTTTGGGGATTCCGGGCCCGCGCATGATCATCGGAACACGTAGCAAACCATCATAGTGCATGGGGCCTTTCAGGATCAGACCGTGGTCACCGAGCCAGTCGCCATGGTCCGAGATGTAGATGACGATGGTGTTTTCGGCCAGACCGGCTTCTTCCAGCGCGATCAGGATACGCCCTACGTTGTGATCGATGAGCGCGATCTGTCCGTAGGTGTTCGCGATAATCTCGCGCAACTGTTCATCGGATTGTTCGCTGATCCGGCTATAGGCTTTCCTGATTTCCGCGCCCTTCTTGTCGCCCGTTGGCTCGGCCGTGAGAACCTGTTCATGCCACCAAGGGCGGCCTTTGAAGGTCCGCGTACGGTTTTTTGGCAGGTCTATATCTGCCGGGTCATGCAGACGTGACCAAGGCTCGGGCGCATCGAACGGATGGTGTGGATCCGGGAAACTGACCCAAGTGCAAAACGGGTCTTCACTGCGCCCATGTTTGAGCCATTCGATCGTTCGATCCGCTGTCCACGTCGAATTGTGCCATGCGACAGGCAGCTTTGAATGCCATGTCTGCGCGGCCTCTTTGGTTTCGCCCGCGTTCTGACGGTAAAGCGCGTTCTTCTCGTCGCCACGCCCATCTGCATAGAACCAACGTTCGTAGTGCTGACCATGCGGTGGTTTTTCCGGCAGGAACCAATTGTGCCCGACCAGCATCATTTCGACATGGTTGAATCCCATATAGGGGCCGAACCAGGTGTCGGGGTAGTTGGCGGAAGACTTCAGGCATTCGGGCGTGCCGGTCGCTTCAAACGTGTGGTAGGTTGAAAAATGTGCCTTGCCGAAGAACGCGGTTTCATAGCCTGCTGTAGCCATGGACCCTGCAAAGCCTTTCTCGCCAACCGCTGGGTCAAGGTCGATCCCGTTGTCATGCACCCCATGGGTTCGGCAAAGCTGCCCGGTTAGAATTGATGCGCGGGCGGGCTGGCATACGACCGTTGGCGTGATGCAATTGGAAAAATGCGTCCCATCGGCGGCCAGTTGATCCAGATGCGGCGTCTTGATCTTGCGCCCTTCAAACCCGAAACAATCGGCACGGTGTTGGTCTCCCGAGATCAGCAGAATATTCGGTCGCGTCATGAAACTGGCTTTCTGAGGTTGAAGGCAACGACACCAATCGCGAGGGCCATGAAGACAAATGCGATCGGGCTGTTGAATAGGAAAAACGGATCGGCCCCGGTGGCTGCGAAGGCTTGACGTGCGGTGGCTTCGAGGTTGCCGCCAAGGATAAAGGCGATCACGAAGGGCAGGGGCGACATGCGGATACGCCGCATGACGTAGCCCAAAAAGCCAAAGAACAGCGTGATCCAGACGGCGACCATCGAGGTCTCTTGCACATAAATCGCGGTGAGCGTCAGCAACAGGACGATGGGCAGCAGCCGTGCTTTGGGAATTCGTGTCATCACGCCGACCCAGCGCATGAAGATGCCGCCGATGGTCCAGTTCAGACCATTGGCGATGAACATCGTCGTGAAGATACCGAAGGCCATGACCATTTCGGGATTAAGCGCACCTTCATTGATCCCCCCGCCTAACTGAAAGACCGACGGGCCGGGATTGAACCCGCCGATGGAGTCCATGGCAAGGATCAGGAACACCGCCGCAGCGTTTCCGGGAATGCCCAGCGACAGCACCGGGATCAGGTTGGCGCCTGAAACCGAGCTGTTGGCCGCCTCTGTCGCCGCAATCCCTTCGGGTGCGCCCTCTCCGAACGCAGGGGAGTTGGCATCGGGCCGATTGGCATGGCGACGTTTGGCTGAGGTGTACCCCAACGTGGCCGCAAGAGTGGACCCGACACCCGGCAAAGCACCGATGCATGTCCCGATGATGGCAGAGCGTCCAATGGTGGGAATAAGCCTGCGCAGGTCTTTTGACTTGGCTCCGCCTTGTACATTGGTCTGTTCGGGCGGCTTGGCCTGCGCTTCGCCCCGATAGATGTCTTCGAGCGCTTTGAAGACTTCGCCGAGGATCAATACTCCAAGGATTGCGGCGGCGATGGGAATACCTTCGGCGAGCGCGGGTTGGTTCAGCGTCAGGCGCGGGTAGAAATCCTCTCCGGTTGCGATCATTGCAGCCAGCAGGCCAAGGCCCATGGAGATGATGCCCTTGCCAACAGAGTTGCCGATAACCGATGCGATGAAGGCCAGTGACAGGATCAGCAGCGCCGTCTTTTCGGGCAGGTCGAGATAGCGTTCTACAAGGATGGCAAGAAAGGGCGCGCAAACGACGAGCACGATGTCCGAAAAGGTATCCCCAGAGGCGGATGAGAAATGCGCGATGCGCAAGGCACGCCGTGCCTCGCCCTTTTGGGCCATCGGATATCCGTCAAGCGTGGTCATAAAGGCGTCTGGTGTGCCGGGCGTATTGAACAGGATCGCAGGAACCGCGCCGCCGATCGTAGCTCCTTTCATGATCCCAATCAGAAAGCCCAGAACCGGTAGCAACGCATCGGCGGAATATCCGAAGATCGAAATCAGGATCGGAAGTGAAATCGCCATCGCCATCGGCCCGGCAAGACCGGGCGTGGCACCAACGGTTATGCCAAGCAGAAAGCCGAGAAGAACCATCAGCAGAACGATCGGTATGCCCAGAACGGGATCCGACTGAAGTACGGCCAGGAAACCTGCGACGACGTGATCCCAGACACCCATCACAGGTCTCCGTTGGGCGGAAGGATCAGGTCTTCAAACGGCAGATCATAAAGAAGCGCGATTGCGAGGGCCGCAACGAAACCGATGACAAAGTCTCGTGGTGCGAGACGCCGGGATGCCAATCCCGTCAGTCCCCCAATCATCACCGTACCGCCAATGAGAAACCCGATATAGTTCCAAGGCGGCGTTGCGCGAAGAGGGCGGTAGCCTGTTTCGGTAAAGCTCGCCGCGATCGGGCCAGCGTACCGCATCAGAAGCAATGAGACCGCAAAAAGGGCGAAAAGGCCAAGCATCCAGTAAAGGTTTGTCTTTGTCAGCGCCTTGCCTTCGCTTGGCCGCATCATGACGAGCACGGCCCCGATGGCGATCACCGCCGCAGCGACGGTCGGTCCAAGCGCATCGCCAATGATGAACTTGCGCCGCACCTTTTCAACAAGACCTGTGCCCGTGTCCAAAGGCACCCAGACAAAGATGAGCACGGCGGCAAAAGTCAAAAAGAAAAAGGCCAGCCAAAATTCCGCAGAAGCTCTGGGTTTCATTGGCTGACCTCGTTCGGGTTGCTCGGATTTATTGCGCGGCTTCCATCAGCGCGCCGGCGGATTTGAAGTCAGCTGCCATCAGAGCATCGAGTTCTTCACCCTGAATGTTGACGGCGCCACCAAACGCCTTTCCGATCATGCCCGCAGCCTTGCCGGAGTTTGTTGCTTCGACAATTGCGGCCGTAATCGCTTCGCGAGCAGCCGGGTCCATGCCTCCGGGTGCGACGAACACAAAGTAGCCGTCCGCATTGAATTCAACACCGAGATCAGAAAACTTGGGCGCGTCGGGCGTTTGCACGAGCGGCGCGGACAATGCCGACGCGAGGTTCACCAGGTCGCCGGAAGCGACGCCCTTACGCTGGATGCCAGCCATGAAGCCGAGGTCCATGTCACCTGCCTGTACGCCGTCCATCACGGCGCGACCGCCGCGAACCTGAACAATGTTGAACTCGACGTCATGCGCTTCGCCAAGCAAGAAAGCCAGATCTGAAAGTTTTGGCGACATTGTTCCAAACCGCAGGTCACCGTCTTTTGCCGCGGCGATCATGTCTTCGAAAGAGGTCCAGCCTTTGTCGGCCTTGGCCACGACACCCATCTGGAAGCCGGCGGTTGTCGTCAACCCGGTGAAACCGTCTGGTGCAATGCCCGATCCCTTGGCAGCCGCTGCGTTATAGCCAAGCGACTCGGTCACAACCAGGGCGATGGCTGAGCCATCAGCTGGCATGTCTTTCAACGCAACCAACGCGTTCACGCCGCCCTTGCCTGTGATCTGCTCGGGGATGATTTCCCAACCTGTGGCCGTTTGAATGTCATCAGCGATCAAGCGTGCCTGTGTGTCGGCACCGCCGCCTGCTGCAAAGGCGATGATCATCTTGATCGGGCCGTCAGGTTTCCACCCATGGCCATCTGCCAAGGTTGACGTTGCCGCAACGACCGACAGTGCAGACGCAGCTGCAATCCTTTTCAGGAAATTCTTCACGATAACTCCTCCCAAGTTCGTTGGCAGGTAGGAATCCATAATTTAGTTGACCTGTCAAATTGTTTTTGCAAACCTATATGTATGAACAAAAAATCACGACCAAGTTTCAGATCTCCGGCCTCATTCGTGACGTTTCGGCTGGCCAAGCTACAAGCCAGCCTGAATGCTCAGGCAACGGGATTACTCAAAGCCAAGGCCGGAATTTCGCTGGTAGAATGGCGTCTGATACAGACGCTGCGAATGCAGGAAACTGCGTCGATGACTGAGCTTGCTGGCCTCGTCCAAATGGACAAGGGACAGTTTAGCCGTAAGATAAAGGCGATGGTTGAAAAGGGCCTTTTGCGAACAGCAACGGACAAGAAGGACCAACGGGTTCAGCACTTGAAACTGACCGCAGCGGCGGAACAGTTGAGCGAAAACATGATGCCCACGATGGAAACCCGGCAAGATCTGCTTTTGGCGGAAATATCAGAAGCGGACCTCGCCACGTTCTACAGCGTCGTGGACAAGCTCGAGAAAGCCTCGAAGGTGAGAGATATCCCATGACATCAAACATGCTTGTTATTATGTCGGACGAGCATCAGGCCCGGGCGATGGGCTGCGCCGGGCATCCATTTGTGCAAACGCCAAACCTAGATGCACTTGCTGCCCGCGGCACACGGTTTACCAACGCCTACACACCCAGCCCCATTTGCGTGCCTGCGCGAGCGAGTTTCGCCACGGGGCTGTATCCGCACCAAACGCGGCTATGGGACAATGCAATGCCCTATACCGGCGCGATCCGCGGGTGGGGCCATGCACTGCAGGACAAAGGCGTGCCGGTCGAAAGCATCGGCAAGCTGCACTACCGCGCCGAGGAGGACCCCGCAGGCTTTGACGTCGAACATATCCCGATGATGGTGGCCGGCGGTGTGGGCATGGTCTGGGCTAGCATTCGCAAGGAAGACGAACGCATTCATGGCCCCAAGCGGATGCTGGGCGATTACATCGGTCCCGGTACAAGCAAGTACACCGAGTATGACGCGTCAGTGGTTGAGCGCACAAAGCAATGGATCGCTGAGCGTGCCGCGGATGATCAGCCTTGGTGCCTCTACGTGGGGCTGGTCGCGCCGCACTTCCCGCTTGTTGTCCCGCAGGAGTTTTACGATCTCTATCCGAATGACATCCTGCCAGCGGTCAAGCTTCATCCCGACGAAGGACATCCACGTCACCCATGGGTCGAAAAGCAAAACGCTTTCATGGACAGCGAAGGCCTGTTCAAAGACTCGGACGAACGTCTGGCCGCGATGCGGTCCTACTTTGGGCTTTGCACATGGCTCGACTTTAACGTTGGGCAGATACTCGAAGCGTTGGGCGACGCAGGTCTCACGGATAAGACAACGGTCGTCTACACATCGGACCATGGTGACAACGTTGGTGCGCGCGGACTTTGGGGCAAATCGAACATGTATGAGGAAAGCGCTGCGATCCCGATGATCATGGCTGGGCCCGAGGTTCCGGTGGGCCCCTGTGATACGCCGGTAAGCCTGCTCGATCTCTCGGTTACGATCGCCGCCCATTTTGGGGCCGAGATTGACGCAGCAGAGGGGGCAGTAGGCCTCGAGAAAATCGCCACAACGCCAACAGACGCCAATCGCGTCGTCTTCTCGGAATACCACGCAGCAGGCGCGGTTTCCGGCGCGTTCATGCTGCGCCAAGGGCGCTGGAAGCTTATTCATTACGTCGGCTTCCCAGATGAGCTTTTTGACCTCGAGAATGACCCGGAAGAGCTGTTTAACCGTGCGTCAGACCCCGCTTGTGCGGATATCTTGAGAGGCCTTCATGCAGAACTCCGTGCAATATGTGATCCAACAGAGACGGATGCATTGGCCTTCAAGGATCAAGCGGATTTGATTGCGGGGTATGGTGGACGCGATGCCGCCCTGAGCCTCGGCGCTCCGGGGGCAACACCGCCCCCAGAGGCCGTCACATGAAACTGACCATTCTCGGATCTGGATCGCCCGAAGCCTACCTGCGTCGGGCGTCGAGTGGGTACCTGCTCGAAGTCGGGCAGGACCGCATCCTGTTCGATTGCGGTGGGGGCGTTTTCGACAATTTGCTTCGATCCGGTCGGCTGCCTTCTGACATCACCCATATCGTCTTTTCCCATCTCCATTCTGATCACATGATGGACTACGCCCGTCTTGTTCACGCAGCCTGGGACGAGGGTGGGGCGCCCATAAAGGTGTTTGGGCCGCAGCCGATTGCAGCTGTCACCGAGGCATACTTTGGACCGACCGGCGTTCTGTCTCACGACCTTCGCGCCCGCACCGAACTGCCGCAAAGCCAAGAGGTCTGGGTCGCGCGCGGTGGTACCTTGCCGCGTCCATGGCCCGCTCCAATCGTGACGGAAATTTCCGCCGGAGACACAATAGAAGGCGATGGCTGGCGCATTCAATCCTGCGCTGCGCCACACGCACAACCGTTGCTCGAATGCTTGGCATTCTCACTGATCGATGCTGAAAAGAAGTTTGTCTATTCGGGTGACGCAGGACTCTGCCCAGCCGTCGAAGCACTGGCCAAAGATGCGGACTGCCTTTTGCATTGGTGCTACCGTCTTGATGGTGAAAAAGCCTCTGCAAAAATGATGGCTCTGACGCCAACACCTTCGGAAATCGGCGCGATGGCACGGCGGGTTGGTGTGGGCCGATTGATGCTGACGCACTTCCGGAAACACATGGATGCTCCAGAGTCCTCAGCCGCGGCTGAACGGGCTGCCTCAACAGCCTTCGGGCAGCCTGTCGCCATCGCCGAGGATCTCCAAGAGATCGATATTTAGCGGATCGCAAGGGAACAACGGGTGGACCTACTGGAAGGGCTTGCCTTGTCGATGCGAGGCACGCCCGACCAAATGGCGCTGCAGTTGATCAAATGTCCGCTCTGAGTCCACAGTGTCGAATGCAACGAACCGCGATTAGCTGCTTATTGTCAGTGTTTTACGCCTCCGCGTAAGCGGCTCATTGTGACAGGTGTGATCCCCAGAAAGGACGCAATCAATGTATGGACAAAGATGTCTTCATAGCCCGGGAATGCTTGGCGAAACCAAGTGAGCCGCTCCGCCCCTTTAAGAGCCGCAAGGCACCACTCTCTGTCTACTTTCCGGCTTAGCGCGTCCCGCAGAACTCCATTGGCCCAATTTCGAACGGGTTCAGATGAAATCATCCAGTTTGAAAGCAGATCACTGTCGATCCTGTTAAGCAGGGCATCGGTCGTTGCCACAATGGATACGAGCGACATACCGTTGCGCGTTCGAGCAATATTTGGCGTGACAACGCAGGGGCCCACATAGAACCCGACGCAAACTTCTTTGCCGTCTTGGTCGCAGATACTGCTTACTAGGCACCCTTCCAAAAGAACAAATTCATTTGTTTCGGGTTGTTCTTGCCGTGCAAGGTGCGCGCCCCTGTTCAAGCGCTCTTGTTTCCATTCAGACGCAAAATCGCCCGCGCCAACCAAATCTGACAGGTCAGGTGATTGCATCAGGAATGTTCGTAAATCCATTTTGGCGTGCCTTATCAAATGATAATGCGGGTGGCTTCCATTGAGCGCATGTGTGGCACAGTTCAAGGAGATTACAAAATAATGAATAGAATTGAGTCAAAGAAGATCGGCATGATTGCGGTTGGTGCCGGGCTCATCGGTGCATCAATCTATGCGTTGATGATAAATGTCACCCTTGCCCATATCGAAGCGGTCTCAGGGCATGTACCCTTCGACATGCGTCCCTTCGGCTACGGCCCCACACAGGCAGCGACACTTCTAGAAGCGCTGGGCGTGGACGGGCGCGCGTATTATCTCAGTCACCAACTCGCTTTGGATTTACTCTATCCAGCCATGCTCACTTTGACATTGATCGCCACGATCTGCTGGTTTGGGCAACTCACGCCAAATAGAAGAACCATCCGCTTTGGCATTGCCCTTGCGATCGGGAGTGCTCTTTTTGATTATGTCGAAAACCTTGGCATCGCGACGATGATTTGGAACTGGCCAGAGGTTTCCGTTCCGCTGGTTTATGCCACCAGCACAGCGACAATTCTTAAATCCACGCTAACAACTTTAGCCGTGCTGCTAACGCTTCTGGTGGGGTTCAACTGGGCACGTTTTTCTAACGTGGAGTCTCGTGCGTAGGCGGGCAACGGCGGCTTCTGAATGATTTAGATGCTGCGGTATGTATGATTGGCCGCTTCGCCAATGCCGACCCGCTGTTTTGGCTACTTCGTGTCCTTTGACAGAGTGATGTCGAAAGTGACGTGAAGAAAGGGCTCTGTGACTTTCCCGGAGATCGCAAGCCCTTCAGGGAATGCGCTGGCCGGTCGTTCGTCGTAATGCATAACAAGATCCGAGCGCACGCCAAAAACGGTGTCTTCATCGAGGTAGGGATCGTCATCGGGGAAGATCTCGGTCACGAGCGGGCGGTAGCCGGGGGCGGTCACGATATAGTGCAGATGCGAGGGCCGCCACGGGTGCCGCCCGCAGGCGCGCAGGATATCTCCGACCGGGCCATCCGAGGGCACAGTGTATTCTACTGGTTTAACGGTTGTGAAAGCGTAGCGCCCGTCGTCGCCCACGGTCATCAACCCGTGAAAAGAATATGTGTCCTGTTCTTCGTCCTGGCTTGCATAGAGACCGTTTGGCGCGGTTTGCCAGATATCCAGTTCCGCGCCCGCGATAGGATTGCCTTCGGTGTCACGAATGGTGCCCTCAGCAAGCAGTACCGGACCACCGTAGTGCCGTTTCATATCGCCGCCATAGGCGAGGGGCGGTGCCCCCGAGACATGGAACGGGCCCAGTACCGAAGAACTGGTCGAAGCCGGTTCAGAATGGATCATGTCAATCAGTGACGACAGCCCAAGAACGTCCGATGCGAGGACAAATTCATGACGGTCCTCGGATTCAACAGCGGCGCAGCCCTCTAGAAAGGCGATGCCCCGGCGCCATTCTTCGTGTGTCAGTCGGGTTTCGCGGGCAAAGTCGTGCAGGTGTTTCACCAGCGACCCCATGATCTCGCGCAACCTCGGATCAGTGTCTTCCGCGAGATAGCCCATGAAGACCTCTGTGATGTTTTCGGCGGTCACGTTGCGCATGAGCGATCTCCTAGATGAGGGCGAGGCTGAGAATTGGGAATTCGATCAGGATGAACAGAACGATCAGCATCACACAGGCAAAGGGCAATGCCCCAAGGAACACATCCTTGAGCGAAATCCGATCGTCATCGATGGTCGACTTGATGACGAAACACGATATTCCGAGTGGCGGGGTCAGAAGGCCAATCTCGGCACCGACAACGGTGATGATGCCGAACCAAATCAGAGACATATCCATCGCTTCTGCCAATGGCAGGAACAGCGGAACCACGATCAGAATGATGGATGCCGTGTCCAGAAGCGTTCCCAGAAAGAGCATCAGCAGCACATAGAGCAACATGATACCCCAGAACGATGCTTGGCTGCCGACGAGCAGGTCTTCCAGTTGATTGGGCAGGCCCGCAAGGCCGAGCATTCGAGAATAGATCGATGCCGCAGTGATCAGGAAAAGGATCGCCGCAGTGATGTGTCCGGTCTCAAGCAGGGCGTCCCAGAATGCCCGCGGTGTCATAGACTTGCGGACAATCGCGATGATCAGCGCCACGAGAGCGCCTGCGGCCCCAGCCTCCACGGCGGTCAGCCATCCGGTGTATATGCCGCCCAGAACGATCGTGATGATCGAAACCGTCGGCAAGGTTTTGGAAGCAACCTCGCGGCTCGACATCCGTTCGCTGTCGTCAACCACGCGCCCGCCAACGAAGGCAGGTGTGAAGCGTCCCATGAACCAGATCGCAATGACATAGGCAAAGGCCAGAAGGATGCCCGGTATGACACCGGCAAGGAACATGTCGCCAACAGATTGCTCGGCCACGAAGGAATAGATGATCAGCATTGCAGACGGCGGAATGATCATCCCCAGAACCGACGATCCCGCCACCACGCCCACGGCAAAGCGAGGGTTGTATTCTTGTGCGATCATCTGGGGCACGGAGACTTTGGTAAAGACCGAGGCTGACGCGATGGACGATCCGGTCACGGCTGCAAAGACTGCATTTGCCCCAACGGTGCCCATGCCGATCCCGCCTTTGACACGGCGAAAGCGCATGGTCATGACTTCGTAAATGTCTCGGCCCAAGCCGGCTTTGGAGACGATCAATCCCATAAAGGTAAAGAGCGGTATGGTGGCGAATGTATATTCCATCGCGCTGTCGCCAACGGCGACCTTCAAAAGGTTCAGCGCAAGGGTAAAGTTGTCCCGCATGAGCCAGATCGAGACAAAGCTGACCATGCCCAGTGCGATGGGGATATAGACCCCGGAATAAATCAGAAAGACGATGGCAACGACCGAGATCAGGCCAATTTCGATCGGTGTCATTGGTCTGCCTCGTCATGTTCGGGCGCGCGGATAAGGGCTGGCCGGTCCTGCGCTGTAATCACCTTGATCACGAAGATCAGGCAGGACAGGGCGGTTCCGAAGGTGATGACCATCTTCACGGGCCACCATGGCAGCGTAAACAGCCCCGGGACGCCAAAGTAATCCTGCGTTTCCCACATGTGCAGGAACTCTGGGAAGGTGATGTAGGCGATCAACCCCATGAAAATGGCCGAAAGGGCATTGATGATCCGGCGCAGGTTCGCGGTCAAAGAGGGACGGCGATTATAAAGCAGGTTCAGAAAACCGTCGGATCGGGTGAGGCGGTCAACCCGGACCACATCGGCCAATTGAAGAAAGACGATCAGCACGACCGAAAATTGCACCATTTCGTAGGTGCCGGGGATCGGCGAAGAGAACACGCCGCGCATCAGTACGTCTACATTCAGGATGACGACCAACGCCAACACAACAAGTGTGCCAAGGGCGTTGGCGGTCATGGCCATGAAGTTTACGACCCGAGACAGGCCAGCCACTGCAGTTTTCAGCATCTGTCAAACCTTTCCTGGGTCATCTTTGCCAAGTTACTCGGCGGACCAGTCGCGGATTGGCGTGAATCCGGCGGCTTCCAGTTTGTCGACATAGGCAGAGAGCATTTCGTCCCCGGCTTCGCCGCGCTCGTTCAGCGTTGTGGCAAGCTCTTTGGCGATGTTCGGCATCGCATTGGCCCATGCGGCGCGATCCTCATCCGACAGCTCGGCAATGGTCCCACCGCCTTCTACATATGCGGCACGAGACGCCTCGGCGCGGTCCATGGCAATCCCTGCGACGTGGTCACGGTAATCAATTGCGACGGCCTGCAAGACTTCCTTTACTTCATCGGGCAAAGTGGCCCAGTAGTCGGCATTCACGGTCACGGTCTTGGAGTTCACCGCACCAAGATCAGCGCGAAGCATGTAGGGGGCGACCTCGGCGATGTTGAATGTCTTGGCAGCTTCCGGCCAGAGCATCCCGCAATCGACCAGGCCGGTCTGGAGCATGTTGTAGAAATCAGTCAGACCACCACGGACGCCTGCGGCTCCGGGAATGCCTTCAAGATAACGAAGGTTCAGACCCGCGCCCGCGATCTTACGCCCCTCAAGGTCTTTGACCGATGCCACCGGATCGCTGCAGAACACCTGATAGGTGTCGAGCACAACGCCGGTGGCCAGATAGACCTGGTTCTGGGCTTTGAACTCGTTGTTCATCGACGGAAATTCCCGCGCGATTTCGTCGACGGCCTTGGCCACAGCGCGCGCGTCAGTTGCGATAAAGGGCGTCGAGCCCGAGAGACCCTGGCTGGGCAGTTTGGACGAATGGAAAATCGTCGTCACAATGCCGATATCGCCCAGTCCAAGTTGAATGCCTTCAAGAACGCCGCGCGGCTTTACAATGGAACCGCCGTAGTTTTCTTGCCAGTTCATTTCGTAGTTGCCGCTCTCGGCCAGTCGTTTGTCGACTTCTGGAATAAAGAAGTTCGTGAACTCCTTCACCCAAAGGGCGCGTGCCGGATATCCGTCGATCACGACCGCACTGACGGTTTCAGCCGCCATCACGGGTGCAGCAGTTGCCGCTGCAAGCGCGAAGCCACAAAGGTTCTTCTTGATCCAAGTTTTCATTTGGTCCTCCCATTGTCTGCGGCTCTCACAACCGCAATTTTGATCAGTTTGTTTTCACCCAGTCCACGACAAGATCTGTGCCGGCCTGGCTAAAGAGCTTGGCAATCGCGCAATACTTCGCCGTTTCCACACCAACTCTTGTCAGGTCTTCTTGTGTGGCTGGCGTGTGGCAATTCACGGTTAGGGTGATTTTCGGAAACGGCACGTCGATCTCTTCCTCCATGAGCACGCCGCGCCGGTCGAGCTTGCAATCCGCATCGATGGATACCTCGCCCAAATCGACTCCAAGGCGATGCGCGTTCTTGTGTCCGATCACGTTTGTGCAGGCGATAAGTGCGGCCAAAGCTGCTTCGGTCGGGGCAGGGCCAAGGTTGGTGCCTCCGCGTTCAACCGGCTCATCGATAACCACCTTCAAATCACGCACTGCCACTTCGGTGCGCGCGTGTGTGGGGCAGTCGGCTTTTGTGCGGTAGGTGACGATTGGTTTTATCTTGATGGCCATCTGTTGACCCTCCTACGCAAAGCTACAGACATCTTGGAATTCGAAGCGCGGCAGCTTTTGAAACAGCGCGCTTTCGTCGGCGTACCCAAGGTTGCAAAGGAAGTTTGAGCGCAGGCTGGTGCCCGCGAAAAACGTCGCATCCACAATCTGGTTCGAGAAACCCGACATGGCGCCGACATCGAGACCCAGTGCCCGCGCTGCGATCATGAAATACGCTCCTTGCAGCGTGCCGTTCCGAAAGGCGGTCTGCGCGATATGCTCAGCCTTGCCTTCGAAGAGGTGACGGCGGTCTTCATGCGGGAACAGGAACGGCAGGTTTTTCCAGAAATCGAGATCATGCGCGATGATCGCCGTGACAGGCGCCCCCATCATCTTGGGCTGGTTTGCCGGCTTGAGCGCCTGGGCGAGGCGTTCCTTGCCTTCCGCCGATTTGACGAAAACGATCCGGGCCGGGCAAGTATTCATGCTCGTTGCCCCGTTGATCATGATCTCGAAGATCTCATGCAGCAGGGCGTCGTCGACAGGTTTGTCAGTCCACGCGTAGTGCGAACGGGCTTTGCGTAGGATCAGGTCGATTTCACCCGCACCCAAACGCGCCACCCGCGCACGCAAATCCCGATGCTCTTGCTGAGCCTGCGCCCGAAGTTTTTCGAGCTCTGCGCCGGTCGGAGCGTTCATTCGGCAGCCACCTTCTTGCCGGGGTCTGTCTCATCAACGATGGGGCTGGCACAGATGCCGATACCTTCGATCTCGATCTCGACGGTTTCACCAGGACGCAGCCAGCGCGGGTTTGGCTTTTTGGCATGCCCGACGCCCGGAGGTGTCCCGGTGGCGATCAGATCGCCGGGTTCCAGCGTCGTATAGGCGGAAATCGTTGCGATGATCTGACGTACGTTCCAGATCATGTTGGCGGTGTTCGAGCTTTGCAGGATTTCGTCGCCGACGCGGCTTTCAATCTTGAGCCCTGAAGCGCCTTCGGGAAGTTCATCGGGGGTAAGCGTATAAGGCCCGACCGCGCCTGTGTTGTCGAAGTTTTTGCCGGGGGTCCACTGATGGGTCTTGCGCTGATATTCACGGACAGAGCCATCATTGAACACTGTGTAGCCAAAGACATGATCGAGGGCGTCGTCTTCGGAGATATGGCGACCTGCCTTACCGACAATCAGCATCAACTCGGCTTCATAGTCGAGCGTCTCAGACGCTGCAGGGCGGACCATGGGCGCACCCGCCGGCATCATGGAATTCCGGCCGCGCATGAAGAGCGCGGGATAGTCCGGAATATCGTATCCACCTTCCTTGATGTGCTCGACGTAGTTTAGCCCCATGCATATGATCACGCCGGGCGCCTTTACCGGCAGTGCAGGGGTGATCGAACTGACTGGAACGGATGGCGCATCGGACATCTGGCTTTTCAGCGATTCGACGAGTCCAGGGGTCTTGATCAAACCCATCAGATCCTCTCCGACCCGTTCGTCCAAAGCGGACAAATTCACGGCATTTCCATCATTTACGGAAAAAACCGCAGTCCCTGTCGACGTTTGCCCAACCAAGTACTTCATCGATTTTCTCCACCTGAATGACATTCCAATTTGACAGATTTCTGCCCACAATATATCTCGATGTCAAATAATATCGATATTTTGGAGTTGCAGATGGTTTCGTGGACAAACTACAAATCAGAAGCCAAGGCGCGCGGCGCGCTTGCGTTGGAGCTCTATGCTGCGGTGAGCACGCCGGCAGGCGAACCCGAGGATGTCAAAGCCAACCTGCCCGCACATTTGGCGTATCAAGCAGAGCTTGAACGGTCAGGGAACCTTGCCTTCGCGGGGCCGATGTCCGATGAAAGTGGTGACAACATGCAGGGTATCGGCCTGATCATCTATCGCGCCGAGAGCTTTGAAGAGGCAATAAGCCTCGCTGAGGGTGATCCGATGCATGCAAGCGGTGCGCGCAGTTTTGTGCTCCGCAGATGGTTGATCAATGAAGGGTCGCTCACCCTGAGCGTTGGTCTGTCGACTGGCCACGCGGTAATGGGCTAGGCCGCGCGGAAAGCGCTTTGGGAGACACTCGATGAACATGGTGCCCAGCACGCAAGGCAAAGAAGCCTCCACAACGCGGGAATGCTATCTGAAACTCCGCCAGCTCATTCTGGCCGGAGATTTGCCGCCGGGCAAAAAGCTCAAGATCGAAGAGTTGCGTGCATTGCTCAAGACGGGGGCAAGCCCGGTGCGCGAAGCGCTGAGCCTTCTGACCTCGGACATGCTGGTCGAGCGGATCGATCAACGGGGGTTCCGCGCCGCGCCTGTCAGCAAGGCGAACTTTCAGGAAATCCTTACACTGCGCTGCTCGCTTGAAGACATGGCGCTGCGGGCCTCTATCGTCAACGGTGACACCGCTTGGGAAGAGCGGGTCGTGCTGAGCCATCACCGGATGAGCCGCACCGAAAGAAACAACACCGAGCTGTTCGAAGAAGTGCACAAGATGTTTCATATGGCGCTGCTGAGCAATGCGGACATGCCGATGCTCTTGCGCTATTGCGACCAGCTGTATGATCTCAATATCCGCTATCGGTATCTCGCCGCTGACGGACCCAGATATGGCGAACGCAGCGTTGCTGCAGAGCATGAAGAGATTTTCGACGCAACGCTGCGGCGGGATGCCGACGCTGCCTCTGAATTGTTGATCAGCCACTACAGACGAACGGGTGAATACTTCATCTCGCAGATGGAGGGCTGATCCATGCGCCGCAATTGGGTCTTCAGTGATCTTCTGCCGCGTATTTTCGAGCGGTCTGGCAACGTGGCAAGACATACAGATCGGCGCAGCATGGAGGAATTGTGCCAAGCGCTGCTGTCCGAAGAGGGCGAGGTTTCCGGCTATGCGCTCGCTGCGACGCTGCTTGATCGCTACCGTACTGCCGATGAACAAACACGGCTCGGCTTTTTCAAATACATGAACACGCATCTTGATGTGGATGCAGATCGCGTAGCAGATCTCGCCAAGATCTACGCGGACGACCCAAGCCCCGAGGCCTTCCGCCTTCTTTGCGAAGTTTCGGAGCCCGGTCGTCAGGAGCTCTTGCGGAGATTGAACCAACCGGTAGGCGCGACCCGCGATCTGGTTGAAATGCGCGTTGATCTGCTGCGGTTTGTCAAAGACCACCCGGAGCTTGCCCGGACAGACTTCGATTTTGTGCATTTGCTGAAGTCGTGGTTCAATCGCGGCTTTCTGGTTCTTGAGCAGATCACTTGGGCGACCCCCGCGCGGATTCTCGACAAGATCGTTGCCTATGAGGCGGTGCATCAGATCAGTGATCTCGAAGATCTTCGCCGCCGGCTTGCCCCGAGCGACCGGCGGTGCTTTGCGTTTTTTCACCCGTCCATGCCTGAAGAGCCGCTTATTTTTGTTGAGTTGGCTTTGATGAATGGCATCCCGGATTCAATCGAGGATCTTTTGGCTGATGACCGACCTGCCATTGCTCCTGAAACAGCGGACACTGCGGCGTTCTATTCGATCTCGAATTGCCAAAAGGGGCTCGCCGGGATCAGCTTTGGCAATCTGTTGATCAAACAGGTGGTCGCGGAGCTATCCATGCAGCTTCCGGGGCTTCAGACCTTTGTCACCTTGTCACCGATCCCGCGCCTGAGTGATTGGCTACACCAGCAAGAGCAAGATCCTGAACTGGGTCCGGTGGCCCGCGACGCGCTGGATGGCAGGGTGAGCGATGATACTGTGGGGCGACTGGCTGCACGTTATTTGCTCAGCGCAAAACGCTCTGACGGATTGCCATTCGATCCTGTGGCCCGTTTCCATCTCGGAAATGGCGCCGAAATCCATGATATCCATTCTCACGCTGATTTGTCCGAAAAGGGCAAGCAGCAATCCCTGTCAACGATGGTGAACTACAAGTATGATTTGGCCGCAACCGAGCAGAACCACGAGGATTTCGTGCTGAACGGAAAAATTGCTGCGACGAAGACAGTCAAAGCCATGGCGCTCGGTTCATTGGACAGCACGCAAAAAGGAAAAGTCGCGTGAACAATACGCTTTATGATGCCCTGATCGCCCCCCACGCGCAGGAGGAAAAGCCGTTTCTGGTTTGTGACGACCAAAGCGAAGTCACGTTTCAGGGGTTCGTTGAAAGAGCTGCACAGATGGCCCATGTGCTGGCCGGACAGGGCATGCAGCCGGGTGACAGGGTGGTGGTCCAAGCGCCCAAGACCGCCGATATGCTGGCGCTCTATGCAGGCACGGTGCAGGCGGGCTGCGTATTCATGCCGTTGAACACATCCTACACGCTTGCAGAGCTGACCTATTTCGTGACGGACGCAACGCCGAAACTGATCGTTTGCGAACCCGGAAGCGAAGAAGACATTCAGCAGCTCGCCGCGAAAACGGGCGCGCGTGTGCTAACCCTGTCTCAGGATCAAACGGGTAGTCTGACCGCCGAAGCAGATCAGCAGCCGACTGAGTTCGACACGGTTGACCGCGGACCCGATGACCTTGCTGCGCTGCTGTACACCTCGGGAACAACGGGGCGCTCAAAGGGCGCCATGCTCTCGCATAAAAATCTTCTGTCGAATGCGGCTGTTCTGACGGATCTGTGGAAAATCACGGACAAGGATCGGCTGATACATGCTTTGCCGATCTTTCACACCCACGGCCTGTTTGTCGCGATCAACACCAGTCTTCTGGCCGGCGCGCAGGTTCGTCTTATGCAGGCCTTTTCGCTCGATACTGTATTTGCTGAACTTCCAAGGTCCACTTTGATGATGGGGGTTCCGACCTTTTACACCCGATTGCTGGATGATGCGCGACTTGGTGAAGCGGTCGTATCCGGAATGCGGCTGTTTATATCCGGCTCCGCGCCATTGCTTGCCGAGGTCCACCGCGCATTTGAAGACCGCACCGGGCACGCGATTCTTGAACGCTATGGGATGACCGAAACCAACATGATCACCTCGAACCCATATGATGGTGATCGTATCCCCGGAACAGTGGGGTATCCGCTGCCCGGAACCGAGGTCAGGATCACGAATGCCGAAACCGGTGTGCCGCTTTCTGTCGGAGAAATCGGCATGATCGAAGTGCGCGGTGACAACGTGTTTCAGGGCTATTGGAATATGCCCGAGAAAACCGCCGAAGAGCTGCGCACCAACGGTTTCTTTCTGACCGGGGATTTGGGCCAAACAGACCAGGACGGCCGGATCACGATCGTCGGGCGCGCAAAAGACCTGATCATCGCCGGTGGCTACAATATTTATCCCAAGGAAATCGAGGATGTTCTCAACGACTTCGACAGCGTTCTTGAAAGCGCGGTCTTTGGAATTCCGCACCCTGATTTTGGTGAAAGTGTTGTGGCGGCACTCGTGGCGGACAAGGATCAAACCATCGACATCGATGCCATCAAAACTGGTGTTGAAGAGAAGCTTGCGCGGTTCAAGCATCCACGCAAGTATCTGATTTTGAATGAACTGCCCAGGAATACGATGGGCAAGGTACAGAAAAACCTGCTTGCCGCGAACCATCAAGACTAGCCTTCGGGGACGTTGTTTGACCGGGCCAATCGCGCCCGGGCAAACAGGACCATTCCACAGAGCGTGCCCACGTCGACACAAGCGTGTTTTTGAGCAAGGTTCTTAGTCACTCGTCAACTTGATAGAGTGCCGCAAAGTCCGCCTTGCTCATTGCCCAACCATCGATTTCGCGTTCGTCTCGAAACACGACCATGTCGCCGGCATGGTACTGCGTGAAACCTGACGTGGACTGGACCTGTCCGTCACTTTCGGCCTCTCTGGCCCATACGTGAGCGGTCTTTGTGTAAATGCCCTGGCTCACTTTTGCATAAGTTGCCTCGAAGGCCTCACCATCCACCGTGTAGACGTCGCCGTTGTTGTCGACGAGCCAATCGCCGGGGCGGACGATCTGTTCGCCGCCCCATTTTCGATAGGTGAAGCCATCGGTTTCCATATCGATTTTTATGGCCGTCACATTGGTTTGTTCGCGGCGGGTATATCGGGTGAGTTTGCCCATTCGACAATCCTTAGAAATGACCAGCTTATTTCAGATCAAACACCTTCGGGAAATGCTGGTCATCGATTGCGTTTTGCGCGTCCTGAGCCGCAAGGTCGTGGAGAAGTTGCATGTTTTCAGGTTCGTCCATAACCGTCAAATTGCTCAGGTGTTCGTCTGATATGCCCGGCTTCAGTTGGTCAACTTTATCGCGCATCAGGCTCAGATCATACCGTGCATAAGTAAACTGTGGTTTGCCCCCAATGCTGTCCTCGGCAAGGTCCCCCATTTCTCGGTCGATAATCCTGTGTGTCTGCCCGGTCGAGAGCCATTGGACGATTGTCTCAACCAGTGCGCTGGCATCATCCATGAGCGAAAGAAGCGCTTGAACCGCGCCTTTCGCCATTATCCATGTGGGATCTTTGCTGGGATCGCCGCGGCCTGTGCCAATTGATACAACCATCATCTGGTCAGCGCCTGTGTCCCAATTGACCTTATGGCCCTTTACAGTTGCATAGATGAATGCCTGCAGCGTCGGGTTGTTGAAGGGGCTGACACCGCCATCCACAAATTCGCCAACCGCCTGCTGCTGCCCAAGCGCTTCACTGATCGTGATCTGTTCGGGATTGAAGAAACTGGGTGCTGCGGTCGATGCGCGTACCACGCGCCACAGGGGATAGTTCTTGTTGGCCAGCCATTCGCCATCATGCGGCGCTTCGAAAAAGATGCCTTTGGGGTTGTTGCCAAGCACCCATGGGCTGCCGGTGTCCATCCGTTTGGTGACAACCAGCAATCCGGTTTTCAACTCGTTGCTGCCAAGGGTGGTATCCTCGCCCAACACGGCCTTGAGATGTGTGGTCAGTTTTTTGTGGCTGTAGCGGGCCCGTAAAATGCCTTTGCGCCACATGCTCTTGTAAAAGACTTCCCGACCAAGCTTGAAATAGATGTCCGTGATCTCTTGGACGGACATACCCCGTGCCAGTCCGGCAGCAATGATTGCGCCTGTTGAGGTTCCGGCGATCAGGTCGAAATAGTCGGCCAGTCTAAATTCATCTGACCCGCCCATGCGCGCGCGCAGCAGGTCTTCTACACGTTGCAGGTAGGCCAGCGTCACAATCCCGCGCAAACCGCCACCGTCCAATGCCAAAATCCGTTTCGGGCCCGGTGCTTGAAAATGCTCGTCTCTCGTCAATACTCGGTAGGCCAAAGGTAGTGTCCTTTCAAAACTGATACTCTCAAGTACAAACCCTTTGCACATCAAGTGTATGGTTGGTTGTTGCGATCAAGGTGAGAGGTCGCGTGCCACACGCATCCCGATGTTGTATCCAAGCACATCCGGCGCCAGCGGAACGCGTGCAGCAGGACGCAGAAGATCAATGTCTCCGATCCATGATCCGCCTTTCAGAACGCGGTCGCAGTTTCTTGGGGCATCTGAAACCCAAGGTCCGGCGCCGATGTTGTCTGGGCGGTCTCTGTGGCTGCCATGCCAGCAATCGGCGACCCATTCCGATACATTGCCAGCCGTATCGTAGAGCCCGAATGCGTTCGAATTGTATGTGGCCACTTCACTAAGGAGTTTGTCATTCTCAGGCTTTTGACCTGTGCAATCGTGGCCTCTGCGCCGAACATCAAGTGATGCAGGCATATCCGGGTTAAGCAGGTTGGCGTGCTGACAGGCGCCTTTCATGCCGGGGCCCCAAGAAAACACGGTGCGCGGCTGAACGCCGCCTCGGGCGGCATATTCCCATTCAGCTTCGGAAAGCAGCCGGTAGGGGCCTTCGGTGCTGCCACTGACCCTCAGGTTCAGCCACGCGATGTAATCCTGAGTGTCGTGCCAAGAAATGGTTTCGACCGGCTCATTTTTGAAGGCCTCGGAATAGACCAGTTCCTTGCACCGAGGCGCACCTTCGTCAGCCTGCCGGGTTGAAAGCACGCAGGCATGCCACTGTTCCTTGGTAATCTCGGTCATTGAGACAGCAAAGGCAGGGATTTCGACCGGGGTGGGCGGGCCCTCCCAATCGTTTGGTGCAAAGTCCTCTACATACCCGATTTCGTACTGCGCTGCTGGCAGCGGAACCATTTCCGGACAGCGGCTGTGATCATCACAATCGAGAAAGCCCTGGTCGGTTTGCATCGTCGTTGCGAAACTGCGGTCGACCTGCCGTTTGGCAATCATGTCGGCCACAAAGGAGGGGAAGGCCAATCCAAGCCCGACAACGGTCAGCAGGAAAGCGGCCGCAACCAGCCCGACACGCGCCAAAATACGCTGGCGGCGCGCCACCTTTGCGGCATTGGACACGCGCGTGATTGCCTTCTCGATTTGTTCGGCGGTGAACCCGGTTGGCAAAGGATCAGACAGGGCAATTCCCTGCACAGACGCGCACAGGGTTTCAAACCGCGCTTTTGCGCTGCCGGTAAGGTCTTTGGCCTGCGGGTTATCGACCAGCAGCGGAATGACCGTTTTGTTGCCGTAAAAAGACGATCGATATTCGGCAAAGCACTCTTCGGAATCCAACCAGCTGGACGTCACATAAAGGATCATCAGATCAGCACGAGACGCCTCGCGGCGTAGGGCTTCATCCCATGATGTTCCGCCTGTAATGTCCCGATGGTCGATAAAATGGTCTTTGTGGCCTTGCTCGATCAGCCAGCCTGACAGAATATCGACCGCTTTATCGTCATCGTCAGTGCTTCTATGGGAAATGAAGATACGTGGCATTCAACTGGCCAATGCTGCGGCGCGCGCTTGGAACCGGGCTTGAGTAAACACCTCGTAGTGACCCGCAACCGTCAAAGCAGATGTTGTGGCCCGGGCAGCGATTTCGTCTGGAACGTCAAAGACAAGTTCGCGACTTTCGCCGATGGATAGACTGCAAACCGGATCGCGCAGCGGAAAGACCTGATCGACCTCGTCGGCAAATTTCAGTGTCAGATAGCTGCCGGTCAGAAAGGTCTCTTCGTGTTCGCGCTCTGACAGGCGGAACCGTGTGCGTACGTCCGGAAAACGGCGTGTGTCTACGCCTGCCTTGTCGGGGCCATCGCAGGCCTGCAGAACCTTGCCGTGCTCAATCCACTCGCCTGCGCGGGGGCACCAGCTCTCGAGATAGGGGCACGAACAGCAATTGGCGTATGAGGCCAGAATGACCGCATTGTGCGAGCGTCCGTCGAAGGGATGCGCGACGCCGTCGACGATGACCCCTTTTGGCAGCAAGGCTGTGCCATATACTGCACGCGTCTGCCTGATCTCTTCCCCGTCCAGACCATGAGAAACGGGCTCTCTTCGAAAAAGCAGGCGTTGGACAACCATCATGCTTTGGGCCGGAGCAAGGGTGATCGGTTCAAAGTTGAAACGGATTTCCTGAGGTGGGGTCGCAGGATCGTAGAGGCGCAATCCTTCGGTCTGGTCCGCCGCACCAAACAGGTCATCGATCCTGACGGGGCGTGTGCCGTCGTTCCGAATGACGGCGACATCAACATAGAGCGCCGGCGGCATGAAGGTCGCGCCGCCACTGGCTTCAATGCTGCATCCCCCGACATGGAATTTCGAAAAGAAAAGCGGAATGAAACCCGGCACTGACCCGGCATCAATTTCGGCCAGCATGCGGATGTTTCCGAATTGCGCGCTGCTGCGGTCAGCTTCGGGATGTGCATCCCAGAGCGCGGTATAGTCATTGATCTTGGCCTCAAGATCGCTGAAATCGGACGGATTGGCGAACCTTAGAAAATTGCGCACTCTCGGTGCGTCCTCGGACATGTCCATCGCGCGACGCAGTTCGTCCGGCAGTGGGAACATCGGCAGCCCGTACACGTGCACGGTATCGTTCCAGACACCCAATGTCCGCCAACGTGGCCCTATTTCAGATCTGATTTCTTCAATATTGTAGTCCGAGCGACCAAAGCTGCCGGCAGCGCGCAGGTCATACTCCAGTTCAAGGTTTTCAGGTTCGAAGGCGAAGGAGTGTTTTTCGAATAGCCGGGTAAAGGTATCCAACGTCTTTGTCGGCACAAGGCTGTGTCCCTGCACCAGCGATTGATACTCTCCCATTTCTCTGGGCAAAGGGGCCGCACCGGCACTGTCAAACATGACATCGCTCAACCGCATGAAGGTCGTTGTGACCGTCTGTCGTTCGCCAACCTGGCACTGGTAGGATTTGGTCGGAACCCCGCCGATATTGTCGCGCCAGACATCGCAATTTGCCTGTGCCTTGCTCGCGATCAGTGCGGCGCTTGCCCCCAAGGAAGCAATTAAATCTCGCCGATTAACTCGAACCATCGCGGGCTCCTATGCGAAAGTGTTTTCTGAAATACTATCGCTATAATAGAAGTCGCATTCCGCACAAAAGACAACAAGTTTCCAGTTTTACCGCTTTGCCAGAGCCCTTTTCCTGTCGGCGCGATATCTTGAGGACATTGGTTCCAGACGATTGGCGAATTGCATCGAACGCCAGCCCGGAAAAGGTGCGCTGGTCGATCAAAGGCGCAACGAGATTCTAGAACCTCTCGCCAAGAAGCCGATAGCACCAGAACGCCTCATCCTCGGCGATCCGTTGGTTGAGGTGAACCGGCGAAAATCCGGTTACCCGTTTCAATGCGCGTCCCATATGCGACTGGTCCGCAAAGCCCGCGCTGGCCGCGAGTTCAACAGGTGCGGTCGATGGCTCGGTCGCGATCAGGGCATGCAGATCATCAATCTGTGCGAAGAGATTGAGCGTTTGCATGCTGTGGCCGGTCCACCGACGCACGCGGCGTTGTGCAGAGCGCAGGCTACGGCCTGTGCCGGATTGTGCGGCCCGGCTCATGAGGTAATACGTCCAGGACTTGATCCGATCAGACCCATTCCAGCGCGCAGATCGATCCGCCTGCAATGCAGCCGCCCAGGCGTCTTTCATTTCGTCCCAAAAAAGCGACCAGGCCTGTGCATCGCCGTGGGTTTCAAAATGCGCCAAGGCAGAGGGCAGGCAATCCGGCGGCGTGCCGTCAAATCCTCCGCCCAAGGTTGCCCATGCATCGGGGTAGAAGGCGACGGTCAAGCCAGCAATCGGGCCGGGGCTCCAACTCATGTGTGGTGCGCTTTTGGGTTTCGCGTACATACGCGCAGGGCTGACCGGCTGACGTTTGATCTGGTGCAAGGGCATCAGTTCATCGGCCACATGAAGCTGGCCCTCCAGCATGATCGACGCGGCAAAAAAAGGTGATGCGGGGAAGTAATTCAGCCGCTCCTCGTCCTGCAGGGCCACGCCGCGTGTATCGCGATAAATGCCCCCAACGATGCAACTGGCGAGCTCTTTTGGAGGAAAGATGAATTGGCTGATGGAGGACATTGAAGAGGCTCTGAAGCGCAGTGACGCAATCGTTCTATAGCCTGCCGCGCGAATGTGCCAGTTACTGAGCAACCAAAGAGGGTTCGCTTATGCTGCATTGAAGTCCGGTAGGGACACAGCCGCAGCGTTTTGAATCTGCTTTGTCTGGGAATGCTTTGTTCAGTCGGTGATTAGCCATGTCTTTTGAAGTTGTGAATGGAAACGCGTTTTACAAAAGTCTCGGGACCTTCCTACGGGAACTGTCGCAAGACTACGTCGGCAATCTGGCCGAGATACAGCGTCAGCACGGGGACCTTGTTCACTGGAAAGCGCTCAAAGGCTTTGTGAACTTCGCTTTCATCAGCGACGCCGCGACGAACCGCGAGCTGTTTGTTCGCAACACCGACGCTTTGGCCAAGTCGCCCTCGCAAATACAGACCTTTCTATACGCTGCTGGCCCCAGCGTGGCGACGGCCCATGGCGAAGACTGGCGGACCAAGCGCAAAGAAGCCAACAGTCTGTTTTCACGGCAGATCGTTGAGGCGTCCTGGCCCGGACAGGTGTCAGTCACACGCGACTTTGTGCAAAATTGCGGGACAGGGCCCCTGAATGCAATTCAGTTGTCCAGACGTCTTGCTGCTTTGACATCCAGTCGAGGCATTCTGGGCCGTGCCATTTCATTGGAAGAGGCAGATACACAAATCGCCTTCAGCACCGCCGCCTCGGATCGGTTCAATGCGGAGTCTGCGCATGTCTTTGCACGGCCGCATTGGATGTTGGCGCCTTGGCGAAGAGAGCTAAGACGCCGCAAGCATGAAGTCTTCCCGATTGTGAGAGCAGCGGTGGAGGATCTGCGCAAATCAAATGCGCCCAATGACGGGCTGATGAACCACTATGTGAACGGGGATTTCATTACATCGAACGATGATGAGATGTTGACGATCCTTGTGGGCCTTTTGATGGGCGCGCAGGACAACATCGCGTCAGCGGCCGGGTGGGTTTTGGCCTATTTGGCCCACCATCCGGAATTGCAGGCCCAAATTGGCGCAGAGGTTCAAACTGTCGGGGCAGGCGGGGCCGATCTGCACGGTTGCGCGCTTTTGAGATCTGCCGTGATGGAAGTGCTGCGCATGCGCCCACCGGCACCGGCGAACCAGCCGCGCATTCTGAAGCGACCGGTCGAGATTGCAGGATATACACTTCCCAAAAGGACGTTCGTCCTGAATTCGTTTTTCAACATGCATCACAACGCATCTGCCTTTGAGTCCCCAAAGACGTTTGACCCCTCAAGGTTTCTGGACAAGAAACTGGCAAGTTCGGCCAGTTTTGCACCATTCGGCCACGGCCCACGAAACTGCGTGGCGCAAGGCATGGCCGTGCAACAATTGATGGCCATCGTGGTCGGGATATTGCAGGACAGCCGACTGTCGCCCTGTGACAGCGCGTTCCCGGGAATGGAACAGAATCCGTTTTTGACACCAGCAGCGTTTAAGGTGCAGTTCAGCGCCGCTTAGCGCGACGCCACCGCGCGCGAAACTTTTCCGTATCCGGGGTCTGAGCGAGTTCCATTGCCATATGCATGGCCCCGTCCAAGGCGCTGCCTTTTGGCGGCTGCAAGGTCGCACGCATTGGGGCTGGCAGGTGTGCGGCATAGGCCGGGCCCAGGCCGCCAGACAGGCAAACCGTCAGGCCTTCAGTCCAGTCCAAGGATTTCAGCCCCTCGGCAATGTATCGGGCTCCGGCCTGCATCATGGCAACGGCGTTGTGGTCACCGTCTTCGGCGGCCTGCGTAATCTGCGGTGCAAGCGTCGCATAATCTGCGGGTCTTGCCAGGGCGCAAAATGCGACAATTCCGGTTGGCTGCCCGCCAAAGCGCGTCAGCAGTGCATCGATCAGGGGGCTGGTTTCTTTCAGGCCATCATGCACAAGCAACGCCGTTTCCAGCGCCTTTCGGCCCAGCCAAGCGCCCGATGCCTGATCGGACACTGCGAAACCCCAACCGCCGGCAAAGCGCGTGCCAGTGTTGGTGCGGCAGGCCAGAAATGAGCCTGTGCCAATTGCAGCCATCGCGCCCTGAGATTGGCCCAAGGCGCCGCGCAGCATGGTCGGTCGGTCTTCGGTTGCGATGATCCGACCGCAGGGCAGAGTAGCCGCCAGCCCGTCTGCCTGAGCCTTGGTTTGCAATCCGGCCAATCCCAGAACGATGGCACTGTCTAGGAGTGCGGCTTTGTCCAGATCGGCCTCGTTCAGCACATCGTCCAGTGTTTCGCGGATGTTCAGCGCGCTTTGTTCGGGATTGGTCGTCAGGTTGGCCGGGCCGCCCCGGGCCTCTGCCAGGACCTGTAGATTTGCCATATCGGCCAGACGGATACGGCATCCGCTGCCCCCGCCGTCCACCGCAATGGCAAAGGCAAGTGGGCCAGTACGGTTTGACGTTGTGGTGCCCAAAATCATGCTCTTGCCTTAACGCGACTGCGGCCTTCGCAAAAGACACTTTTTCAAAGTGCTGCCGCAATCAGAATTGTGGATAAGGTGCACAACGTAAGGAATTTCCCCGTTGCGGTTCCCGTCTCAATTGGACCATCTTCGCGCATCGAATGCAGTGCGTGAGGGTTTTGGCCCTGCGCGAACCTTGCGGGGGGTACACAATGAGGAAGGTAATCGGTGGTGTCGCACTGATCGCGGGCGTCGGCGGGCTGAGCTATTGGGGCTCGCAGGATCAAGCGGAAACCATGCAGTCACTTGTGACGCAGCGTGCAGCTGAAGCCGTGTCCGGATCCGTTCATCGCGCAGAAGCCAGCGTTGTCGGGCGGGATATCACATTGACCGGTCTGGCCGATACCGCGGCCGAGCGGGATGCGATGCTGGCCGCGCTTGATGAGGTCGAGGGCCGCAGGATTGTCCGCGATGAGACTGAGATCCTTCCGGCTTTGTCGCCCTTTGTAACCGAGGGCGCGTTGACGCCGGATGGAGAGCGTCTTTTGAAGGGCGCTGTTCCAACCGAAGCGGCACGTGCTGCGCTGGGTGACCGGGCGGGTGATCTGGAACTGGCCTCGGGTGCGCCTGCGGGCTGGTCCGCAATGGCCGAAAGCGCCGAGGCGGCGCTAGATCAACTGGCGCGCGGAAAGTGGAGATTGGTCGACGGTGTGTTGACGCTCAGCGGTGTTGCGCGCAGCGAAGATGACAAAACCGCCGCTGTTGATCTGCTGACCGACTTGCCGGGCGAGGCCAGCGCCGAAATTGATGTCATTCCCCTGATTGAGCCGTTCAATACGACAGGTATTCTCGATAGCACCGGGCAATTGTCGCTGGCTGGTTTTGTACCCGGCCCGGAACAGCGCGAAGTTCTGGGTGCCGCTGCGTCTGATCTCAGCCGGGCCGATGGGGCTCCTGACGATTGGCTGACCCTTGTTAGTGCCGGTCAGCAATCCCTTTCGTTTCTGGCTGAAGGTGAATTCGCCTTGTCTAACCGTGATTTGAGGGTGACAGGCAAGGCGCGCAGCGCCGAAGATCGCGACATGGCTCTGGCGGTTCTGGATGCGCTAGAAAACGAAACAGGTGCAAAGGCTGCCAGCGATATAATTGTCGTGCCGCTAATCGACAATTTCCTGACAGAGGGCAGCAAGCCGTCTGGCGGTGCTGTCAGCTATTCCGGCTATGTGCCGTCTGACTACGCACGCAGCCTTCTGGGCGATGGGGCCGGTGCGCTGGTTCTGGCGGATGGCGCGGATCCGGAATGGGAAGCGCTGGCACCGGCTGGTGCGGCGGCGCTTTCTGCATTGGACAGCGGAAGCTGGACACTGGAGGGCGCACGTCTGAGCGTAACAGGGATTGCGCGCACCAAAGAAGCGCAGGATTTCGCACTGGCGGCGGTCGAAGGGCTTGCCGATCCTGATGATGTTTCGGTGGAGCTGGTGCCGTTGATGGCCCCCTTCACCACATCAGGCGACAAGGTACTGGATGGTGACGTGGCATTGTCGGGTTTCGCGCCGCGTCCTTTGGCGGATGATCTGGGCCTGACACGCGCAGATGGAGCGCCGGAGAACTGGCAGCGTTTGACCGAAGGTGCCCTTGGCGCACTCGAAAACCTTGCCGAAGGCAATTTTGCCCTGTCCGATCGCGATCTGATGGTCGCAGGCAAGGCGCGCGATGCAGAGAGCCGCGACGCGGCTTTGGCGGCATTGAATGACATCGGTTCGGTCAACCTGATGACCGAGATCACGGTGATCCCGCTGATCAGTCCTTTTGTCACCGAAGCGGTCAAGGCACCGGGAGGCACGCCCCAACTGTCCGGCTTTGCCCCGGCGACCTATGGGATTGAGCTTTTTGGCGATGCAGGTGCCACGTTGGAACTGGCGGACGGAGCGCCGGGAAACTGGGAAGCGCTGGCTGAGGCAGGCAATGCTGCTCTGGCGCCCTTGCATCAGGGCCAATGGCTGCTTGAAGACGATGCGCTTGTGTTGACGGGCGTCGCCCGGAGCCAGGCAGATCGCGACGCTGCATTGGCCGAATTGGCGGAAACGCCAAATGCCACTGCGGATATCACCGTCATTCCCGAAGTGTCCCCCTATGTGACGGCTGGCACCTTTGCCGCCGATGGCGAAGAGTCTTTGACCGGGCATGCGCCGGATGCCCAAGCTTTGCAGGAACTGGGTGCCGCAGGCACTGCTGTTGCGCTGGGTGTTGGGGCCCCGGAAGACTGGGGAACGGCCGTTGCCGCCGCCCGCAAAGCCATGCAGCCGCTGGATCGGGGCAGTTGGGAGCTTTCGGACCGGCAGCTTGTGTTGCGCGGTGTCGCACGGACCGAAGACGCGGCTGATCAGTCATCGGCAGCCGTGGCAGATTTGAACGGATTTGCGATCCGCAATGAAATCGAGACGATCGCCCTGATCGAACCCTTTGTGACCGGCGCCCGCCGTGAAGAGGGTGGTGCGTTGGCTTATACAGGCTTTGCACCGGTTGGCGCAGACCTGAGCAATTGGGGCGATGCAGCCGCTGATTTGCCAACCGCTGAGGGCGCGCCAGAGGACTGGAACGCGCTGACGCAGGCCGGAAGCGATGCACTTGCAGCCTTGGCCTCGGGAGGCTGGTCCGTTGAAGGGTCGTCTTTGCGTGTTACAGGTATCGCCCGGTCTCAGGACCAACTGGATGCCGCCAATGCCGCAATTGCAGGGTTGGGGGACGCAGCGACTTTGGATGCAGCACTTGAGCCGCCGCGCTTTGCGGTAACCATCGGTGCCGGCGAAGGTGGCAAGGTTGATGGTTTGCTTCCGGGCGGACTGGGCAAGGCAGATCTGGCCGGGGCCATCGGACTGGCGGACTTGGCCGGTGATGCCAATGCGACAGAGTTTGGCGATGCGCAGGCTGCTTTGGATGCCGTGGGTGCATTGAAGCCATGGTTGGGGCAGCTCGAAAGCGCCAAAATCGACGTTGTCGAAGGCGTTGCCGCAATCGAGGCGCAGGTTGTGCCCGGTGCCGATCCTGATTTTGTCAAAGCAGGGCTGCTCGAAGCCTATCCCGGCGCCGCACTGTCGGTCGGAACGGCTCAGAAGCCTGCAGACGGGACTTTGCGCCGCAATGCGCTGACCGGGGCAGAAGAACGCGCGGTTGCCGGGTTCTGGTTGCCCGTGGTGGACTTTTCACCAACGATCGACAGCTGCCCTGTGCAGTCGGACAAGGCCTTGGCGCAGTCACAAATCCAGTTTGTGACCGGATCGGCTAACCTGAGCCCGCGTTCCCTGGCCGCGATCAATAGAATGGCTTCGGTCATTCGCCCGTGCATCTTGCAAGGTGGATTGGTTGCTGAGCTGGGCGGTCACACCGACTCGCAAGGCGCTGAAGAGGCCAACTACGCACTGAGCCTTGCGCGGGCCGAAGCCGTGCGCGCGGCGCTGGTGTCGCGTGGTGTGCCCGTGCGGTCCATCAGTGCAGTGGGCTATGGCGAAACACAGCCTATTGCAGACAACGAAACAGAAGAGGGCCGTGCGATGAACCGCCGGACCACCATTACGTGGGCCGCTGGCCCCGAAGTCGCACCGGAGGAGTAAGCAGATGTTCCGTGATTGGGGATTTTTGATCAGTGAAATGGTAGGCCTGATTGTGCTTGCCGCACTGTTGGGACTTTTGGCCGGTTGGCTGATCTTTGGGGGACGCAAGACCACCACAGTGACGTCCAGCGGGGATACAGGCGAGGCTGCCAAGCTGAAGGCGGATCTGGAGGCTTGCGGCAAGGCTCGCGCTGATCAGGACAAGCGTATTGCTGCGCTTCGCGAGGATCTGGATACAGCGCGCGATGAACGCGACGCTGCACGCAAGGAACTGGCGGATGCACAGCGCGACGCGGAACGAGAAGCCGCGAAGGCTGAAGCCGAGGCCGCCGATGCGCGCCGTCGTGCGGCGGCCGAAGCAGCCCGTGCCGCGCTGACCGCGTCTGACGCAGCGGACGCCGCCAAAGATGACAACGATCAGGATCCTGCAGGTGGTGACTTCCACGAACAGGATTACGACAAAGATGGCGTCGTCGAAGGCAAGGACGAAGGCATCAAGCCTGAAGCTCTGACCGAGGCGCGGGGCGGCCAACCTGATGATCTGAAACAGATCAAAGGCATCGGCGTGAAGCTTGAAAAGCTGTGCCACAAGTTGGGCTTTTTCCACTTCGACCAGTTGGCCAACTGGACCGATCAGGAGGTGGCCTGGGTCGACGCAAATCTCGAAGGCTTCAAGGGTCGGGTCAGCCGCGACAAGTGGGTGGAACAGGCGCGCTTGCTGGCCGATGGCGGGGAAACCGAGTTTTCCAAGCGGGCCAAGGATGGCAAAGTCTATTAAGCTCAAGCCTGGCAACGCGAATTCGAAAGGGCGCCTAAAGTGGCGCCCTTTTCTTTGTCTGCACAACGACCGGAGGTGTGGCCAAGACTGATTCCTGCGCAGGTTGCCGCGTCGGCAATGGTGTCGATTTCCCTGCTAGGGCCGCCCAACCCTGTTCAGATCCGCCTAAACTTGTGACGCTAGGCAATTCTGTTCATTCGGGAAATCAAGACTGGCGCGCGCCGCGCCAATAAAAAAGGCAATTGCCTTGCGCCTCTGCTCGTTTGCTGTCTAATCTCGGGTGCGGGAAACTCTCCCGGGGGGACAAAATGACTGCGACGCTGAACCAGCGTCTGGCCGACTGCCTATCGGCCTTGCGCGCGCAGAGAGGTTGGACACTGGACCAGCTGGCCGGGGTCAGCGGCGTCAGCCGTGCGGCACTGTCGCGTCTGGAAAACGCCGAGGTCAGCCCGTCAGCAGATGTTTTGTGGAAGCTCGCCGGCGCGCATGAAATGACGCTGTCGCGGCTGATGTCACTGGCCGAAGATGGCTTTACCCCCCACGTTCGCCGAGACGATCAACCAACCTGGAGAGACGAAAACAGCGGCTTTACCCGCCGAGTTGTTTCGCCTGGATCAGGATCGCTGGGCGTCGAGATCGTCGAGTGCAAACTGCCGCCGGGAACCGAACTGGGCTATGATGCGCCCCCGGCCGCCGGACAAGAGCACCATCTGGTCATGATCTCGGGGTACATGAAGGTGCTCAACGACGAAGGATCGTATGATCTGGGGCCGGGCGACAGTCTGCGCTACAAACTCTATGGGCCGTCCCATTTTGTTACCGCCAAAGGGCAGGGCGCTCGGTATCTGATGTGCCTTGTCGGCTGACACCCCGATGAGCGCCATTCCGGCGCCGAACTTCAGCAGTTGGGAATATTGACTGCCAGACCGCCAAGCGAAGTTTCCTTGTATTTCTCGGACATGTCCGCCCCGGTCTGACGCATCGTTTCGATACAGGCATCCAGTGGCACCAGATGCTGCCCGTCGCCGCGCAGCGCCAAAGACGCGGCAGAAACGGCCTTGATCGCACCCAGCCCGTTGCGTTCGATGCAAGGAACCTGAACCAACCCTTTGACCGGATCACAGGTCATTCCCAGATGATGTTCGAGAGCGATTTCAGCCGCATTTTCGATCTGCTCGGCGCTGCCACCCATCACGGCACAAAGACCTGCTGCGGCCATGGCCGATGCGCTGCCCACTTCGGCCTGACAACCGGCTTCGGCCCCGCTGATGGATGCGTTGAATTTCACCAGACCGCCAATGGCCGCAGCCGTCAGCAGGAAATCCGGAATTTGTCGCGGCGTTGCGCCGGGCACATGATCCAGCCAATAACGGATAGTTGCCGGAACAACGCCCGCGGCACCATTGGTCGGGGCGGTGACGACCTGCCCACCGGCGGCGTTCTCTTCGTTGACGGCCATGGCGTAAACGCTCATCCAGTCGTTGATCGTATGCGGGGCAGTCAGGTTCATCCCGCGTTCCGCCATCAATTGATCGTGGATATCCTTGGCCCGTCTGCGCACTTTCAGCCCGCCGGGTAGAATTCCATTGTTGGTCAGACCGCGTTCAATGCAATCGTTCATCACCTGCCAGATCCGCGCGACGCCGTTTTCCAGACTGTCGGCACAGCCGCGGGACACTTCGTTCGCGCGCTTCATTTCGGCAATCGACTTTCCCGATGTCTTGGCCATCTCGAGCATTTCGGCGGCTGTCTTGAAAGGGAAGGGAACCGGCGCGCCTTCGTCGGTGTCTTTGCCCGCTTCCAACTCGGCTTCTGTCATCACAAAACCGCCGCCGATCGAATAGTAGGTTTCCTGTGCAATGACATCGCCCTGCGCGTCAGTCGCCATCAGGATCATTCCGTTGGCGTGCCCCGGCAGGTTGGGGCCAAAATCAAAGGTCAGATCAGTTTTCGGGTCAAAGGCCAGAGGCGGCAGACCTTCGGGGCAGACCTGTTTGTCATCCCGAATTGCAATCAGTGCTGCCTCGGCCTTTTCGGCGTCGTAGGTATCGGGAACAAAACCCGCCAGACCCAAAACCGTGGCCCGATCCGTCGCATGACCAACGCCGGTAAAGGCCAGCGAGCCGTGCAAAGATGCCCGCAAACCATGGGCCGCAAAGGGCGCGGCGCGCAATCGGTCCAGAAACCGGGCAGCGGCAACCATGGGGCCCATGGTGTGCGAAGACGATGGGCCGATGCCCACCTTGAACATGTCGAAGACAGATAGGAACATGACGGTGCCTTTGCGTGTGTTGGCCCAAGCAATAGGGCTTTGGCCCGCTGTGTCACCCCCCGAATACGACAGCTGCCCCACGCAAAACGGCGGCAGCAGTCAGATGGCTGTGCCTTCCGGCGGATTGGCCGGCATGGGTTCGCTGAACGGTTTTGGCCCCAGCCCTTCGGCCTTGGCCACCCGTTCCGCCGAAGGGCGGGTTTCAATGCGCTTGGCCAGATTGAGCAACGCTGGATATTCGGTTAGCTGAAACCACTGCGTGTTGCCTTTTGGATAAAGCCCGCACCAACGCAGCATGGCTGCGACATAGCAATCGAGCACCCAAGGCTGAACCCGGTTTTGGTTCGGGTCTTGGGCATAGAAATCGTCAAGCAGGCGCAAGGCTCCGGGCAGGTTTACGCGGCCCGGGTGGGCCGTTTGCAGATGCCTGCGCAACGCGGTTTGTGCAGCAGTGTCTTCGCCTGCATACTGATCTGGATAAAAGCTTATGCGTAGCTGCGCATGAAGTGTGTTCGACGCAAAGAACAACCACTTCAGAAACTGAGACCTTTGCGGATCCTGCGGTGACGGCGCCATTGCGCCATGCTGCTCTGTCAACCAAAGCAGGATTGCGGCGGTTTCAAACAGGGTGCCCTGTGGTGTTTCCATCGCCGGGATCAGCCCGGCGGGGTTGATGGCCCGATATTCCTTGGTCGTTTGCGCTTTGACCGATCGATCAACCAGAACCGTCCGGTAGGGCAGTTCCAGCTCTTCCAAGGCCAGACGCACGATCAGCGAAGCGTTGTCGGGGGCGTAATGCAGCACGTAGGTCATGGGTTTATGCTGCCCGCATGCAAGGCCGAGGCTGTTCCCGCTGCGACCCACGTTCTGCAATGTCCGCCATCTGATACGCATTTTGCGCAAAACAGGCTCGCCTCGGAATGGTTGTCTGCCTATAAGGATTTTGCTGCTTGTGTGTACGATCATCTATCTGGGGACCATCATGACCGGAGAGCTTTCACCCATAGACAAGGCGAAATTCGTGGCTGCAAAGCGTGCGGCTGAATTCGTCGAGGACGGTATGCGCGTCGGTCTGGGGACAGGGTCCACGGCTGCGTGGCTGGTGCGATGCCTGGGCGAAATGGTGCGCGAAGACGGCCTGAAGATCCGCGGTGTGCCGACATCTTCCCGCACGGCCGAACTGGCCCGGGATGTTGGGATCGATGTGATTTCGCTGGATGAGGCCCGTTGGCTGGATCTGACCATTGATGGTGCAGATGAATTTGACGCTGACTTGTCGCTCATCAAAGGGGGCGGGGGCGCATTGCTGCAGGAAAAGATCGTGGCCACGGCGTCGGATCAGATGATCGTGATTGCTGATGCGGCCAAAGAGGTCGGGCACTTGGGCAGCTTCCCTTTGCCGGTTGAGGTGATCCCTTTCGGCTGGCAAACCTCACAGGCCCTGATCGAAGAGACGCTGGTTTCGATGGACGTCATGGGCCGCAAGACAACCTTGCGCATGAACGGTGACCGGGCCTTTGTCACCGACGAAGGCAACTTCATTCTGGATCTGCATCTCGGGCGGATCGGCAATGCACGGCAACTGGCCATGGTGGTCAACCAAATCCCTGGCGTGGTGGAAAACGGCCTGTTCATCGATATCTGCGATCAGGTTGTGATCGGCTATGGCGATGGCAGGGTCGAAGTGCGCGACATCAACGCAGGCACGGTTAGCGAAGACAGGCTGGATTTTGTCGAGGAAGAGAACCTGTTTTCTGATCTAGGCGACTGATTTTCATCGGTTTCCCGATGTGCTGGCTGATCAGTGGGCTGGCGGCTTCTCTGCGGTATTCGCCGCAAATTTTCACAATATGCGTGCCAGTTTGCCCGATCGGGCTATGCTCTTTCTCAAATCACGTTTGCTTGAGGTCAGGAATGCCAGCCTTTGGTGTTGCGTGACAGCACCTATGTTATGCACACTGACAGGAGGCAGGCCGCCCGGCGTCCCGAACGGGTGGGCTGGCAGAGACAAGGAGTTCCAAGTGAAACTGCAATCCCTCGCATTTCAACGACAAACCGCTACACCCATGCGTCTGTTCTGGCTGACAACGCTGTCCATGATGCTGATCGTGTCACAGACGCTGATGGCACAGGCCCGTGGTGTTCCCGAAAGCTTTGCGGATCTTGCTGAGCGTATCAGCCCATCGGTGGTCAATATCACCACGTCGACGACTGTGGCTGGTCGGACAGGACCGCAGGGCATTGTCCCCGAAGGATCACCCTTTGAGGATTTTTTCCGCGAATTTCAGGATCGTGGCGGACAGGGTGATCGCCCGCGCCGCAGCTCGGCCCTTGGGTCCGGCTTTGTGATTTCAGAGGACGGTTTTATCGTCACCAACAATCACGTGATCGAAGGCGCCGATGAAATCCTGATCGAATTTTTCGAAGGATTTGAATTGCCTGCAACTTTGATCGGCACCGACCCCAACACCGATATCGCACTGCTGAAGGTCGAAGCTGAGGCACCGCTGAAGTTCGTCAGCTTTGGTGACAGCGACACAGCCCGTGTCGGCGATTGGGTGATGGCCATGGGCAACCCGCTGGGGCAGGGCTTTTCGGTATCGGCAGGCATCGTATCGGCCCGCAACCGCGCGCTGAGCGGCACTTACGATGACTACATCCAGACCGATGCAGCGATCAACCGCGGCAACTCTGGTGGTCCCTTGTTCAACATGGACGGCGACGTGATCGGCGTGAATACCGCGATCCTGTCGCCCAACGGTGGCTCGATCGGGATCGGTTTCTCGATGGCCTCAAACGTGGTGACACGCGTGGTCGACCAGCTGAAGGAATTTGGCGAAACACGCCGCGGCTGGTTGGGTGTACGCATTCAAGACATCGACGAAGACATGGTCGAAGCGCTGGGTCTGGAAAACGCAAAAGGCGCGCTGGTGTCTGATGTTCCAGAAGGCCCGGCCAAGGAAGCGGGCATGCTCGCGGGTGATGTGATCCTGTCCTTCGACGGTGTCGAAGTGGATGACACACGCCAGTTGGTGCGCGTTGTGGCCAACTCGCCGGTTGGCAAAACCGTGCGCGTCGTGGTCAGCCGTGACAAGAAAACCGAAACCCTGCTGGTGACACTGGGCCGCCGCGAAGAGGCGCAGGCCGCCGTTCCGGCAGCACAGATTGACGAAGCCCCTGAAGAGCCATCCAAGATGGAGCTGATGGGCTTGACCCTGAGCCCGCTGGACGATGATCTTCGCGAGACGCTTGAGCTCTCTGCAAATACAGAAGGTCTGGCAGTGATCGACGTGGATCAGGATTCCGAAGCTTATGAAAAGGGTCTGCGCGGCGGTGATGTAATCAACGAAGCAGGGCAAACATCGGTCAAGACACTGGAAGAGCTGCAGGCGCAGGTTGATGCGGCGAAAGAGGCCGGACGCAAGTCCATCCTGCTGCTGGTGCGTCGCGGTGGCGACCCTCGGTTCGTTGCGCTTAGCCTCGACCAAGGTTGATCTGATAGGACGAGACAAAAAGAAAGGGCGCCCACCGGGCGCCCTTTTTGCTTTGTCTTGGCGACGAGATCAGTCGCCCAGTTTGACCAATGCGTGCCGCTTCTTGCCAGCAGACAGTTTGACCGGGCTCGACAGGGCGGCTGCGTCCAACATCAGGCCCGCATCGGTCAAAGGTGCATCATCAATGCGCGCGCCGTTTTCCGCGATCAGACGTTTGGCTTCCTTGCCCGATTTAGCCAGGCCGGATTTGACCAAAGCCTGAACGATCGAGAGCCCATCGCCCAGCTCTTCTGGGCTGAGTGTCAGGGTTGGCAGGTCGTCGCCCACACCGCCCTTTTCAAAGACTTCGCGTGCCGTCGCTTCGGCTGCTGCGGCGGCATCGGCTCCGTGGCACAGGGTTGTAACGGCATTGGCCAGAACGATCTTGGCATCGTTGATCTCGGAGCCAGCAAGCGCCCCAAGCCGTTCGCATTCGTCGAGCGGCATTTCGGTGTAGAGCTTGAGGAAACGGCCAACGTCAGCATCCGTTGTGTTGCGCCAGAATTGCCAAAACTCATAGGGGCTGCGCATATCGGCATTCAGCCAGACCGCACCATCCTGAGACTTGCCCATTTTCTTGCCATCGCTGGTGGTCAGCAGCGGCGAGGTCAGGCCATAGATTTCGTGGTCCAGAACACGGCGGGTCAGGTCGATCCCGTTGACGATGTTGCCCCACTGATCCGATCCGCCGAACTGGACCAGACAGCCATAGCGACGGTTCAGTTCAAGGAAGTCATAGGCCTGCAGGATCATGTAGTTGAACTCGAGGAACGACAGGCTCTGTTCTCGATCCAGCCGCGATTTCACCGATTCAAACGAAAGCATCCGGTTGACGCTGAAATGCCGGCCGATATCGCGCAGAAACTCGAGATAGTTCAGGCCATCCAGCCATTCGGCGTTGTTCAGCATCAAGGCGCCTGTGGGCCCGTCATCGTAGCTGATGTATTTCGCGAAGACCTGTTTGATCCCGTCGATGTTGGCGTCAATCTGCTCGGTTGTCAGCAGGGGCCGCTCATCCGCTCGAAAGCTGGGATCCCCAACCTTCGTGGTCCCACCACCCATCAGAGTGATCGGCTTGTGTCCGGTCTTTTGCAGCCAGCGCAGCATCATGATCTGGATCAGAGATCCGACGTGAAGCGATTGCGCGGTTGCGTCAAAACCGATGTAGCCCGGCACCACCCCTTTGCTCAGCGCCTCATCGAGGCCCTGATAATCGGTGCAGTCAGCCAGAAAGCCGCGCTCGATCATGACGCGCATGAAGTCCGATTTGGGATGGTAGGTCATGGGATACCTCTCGTATATTGCGCGGGCAGCTATAGTCAGGGCAGGGGCAAAGGTGAAGGGCAAGTTCAACGCAGAACCGGTTTGGGCGCTAGGCGCGATGTCCGGCACGTCTCTGGACGGGGTCGATGCGGCAATGATCCTGACCGACGGGGAACGCATACTGGAGTTTGGCCCCTCCCGATACCGGGCATATTCCGACGCGGAACGCGGCGTTCTGAAAGCGGCGCTCGGAAAATGGCAGGATGAAGAATGCGCAGCGGCCCGCGAAGTCATCCAATCCGCCCATCAGGAGATTCTGTCTGGCTTTGACGATGTGCAGCTTGTGGGCTTTCATGGTCAGACACTGGCCCATGATCCGGGCGGACGCGGCACACATCAATTGGGAGATGGCCAAGCGTTGGCCGAAGCCTTGGGCATTCCGGTGGTCTGGGATTTTCGCAGCGCAGATGTAGCGCTGGGAGGGCAGGGCGCACCTCTTGCCCCGTTCTTTCATCACGCATGCGCCCAGTGGATGGGGGCGGATTCCCCGGTCGCCTTTTTGAACTTGGGCGGTGTCGGCAATCTGACCTGGGCCGACCCAACCTGCCAGCATCCGCAGGATGATGGAGCCTTGCTCGCCTTTGATACGGGCCCCGCGAATGCGCCGATCAATGATCTGATGCACGAACGGCTCGGGCTGGCGTTTGACAAGGATGGCCAGACCGCCCGCAAGGGCCGCGTCGAAGACGGCGCGCTCGAGTTGTTTCTCGACGAAGGCTATTTTCGCAAGATGCCTCCCAAGTCATTGGACCGGGACGACTTTTCCATGATGCTCGATTTGGTGCGGGAACTGCCCGATGCCGATGCCGCGGCCACCATGACAGCGATGGCGGCGGCAGCTGTGATGCAGGGGATGGAGCATTGTCCCAGCCTGCCCAGCCGGTTGCTGGTCACCGGCGGCGGGCGCAAAAACCCTGTCATGATGAAAATGCTGGCCGCAGGAATCGATTGCACGGTGGAAGCCATCGAAGAGGCCGGCCTTGATGGCGACATGCTCGAAGCGCAGGCCTTTGGCTATCTTGCCGTGCGCGTGGCCCGGGGCCTGCCGACCTCGGCACCGATGACAACCGGGGTCGGGGCGCCTGTCGGGGGCGGCCAGATCAGCCGGCCCAACGCATGAGTCGCAGCGGGCCAAGCCTTTTCGATCGTGCGGGTCGCCTTGGCCGGATATGTGCGCTGGGCAATGCCCTGTTGCTGCTGGCTCTGCCGATCAGCTGGACATTGCCACTTTTGAAGCAGACCGCATTTATCTGGCTAGAGTCGAAATTCTCGGTTCTTCAGGGGGCCATGACGCTGTTTTCAGAGGACCTCTTCCTGTTTCTGGTGCTTGTGGTCTTTGCGATGATCGTGCCGATGTTGAAAACGGCGCTCTACACATACCTGTGGTTTGCGCCGTTCCAAAAGTCCCCCCGGCTGTATTTCGCAGGCTCCGTCATGGCCAAGCTTTCGATGATTGACGTCATGGTCGCTGCTGTCCTGATTGTTGCCGTCAAAGGAATCGGCGTCGGCAAGGTCGCAGCAGAGCCGGGCCTGTACCTGTTCAGCGCGCTGGTGTTGTTTTCAATGCTGGTATCCGTTGTCACAGATATTTCAGCCAAACGGGCGCATCTCGCCTAGCGTCTGAACTTGTCTTCTTTGTGCCTGAAATATCCCGGGGTTTGGGGCAGAGCCCCAATCGCGCCTTGCGCAAAACCAGTGCGCCGCAGGCGCGCCTTAAAACTGTGCGGGCTCAGCCGCCGGTGTGGCTCATATGGCGGGACACGCGGCCATCCACGGTTTGACGGGAATAGTCAAAATCATGTCCCTTTGGCTTGCGCAGGATGGCCGAACGGATCGCATCCTCCAGCGGTGCATCATCGCCGGGATGATTGCGCAGGGCCGAGCGCAGGTCGGCGTTGTCTTCCTGTCCCAGGCACATGAACAGCTCTCCGGTGCAGGTCAGGCGCACCCGGTTGCAGCTTTCGCAGAAGTTATGCGTCAAAGGTGTGATAAAGCCGATCTTCTGTCCGGTTTCTTCCAGACGAACATAGCGGGCCGGACCGCCGGTGCTCTCGGGCAGGTCGGTCAGCGTATAGTGTTGCGCAAGCTGCGTGCGCAGATCATCCAGCTTCCAATATTGATCCAGTCGATCTTCGTTGCCGATGTCGCCCATGGGCATGACTTCGATCCAGGTCAGGTCCATGTCGCGTTCTGCGCACCATTCGGTCATGCGCAGCAACTCATCGTCATTAAAGCCCTTCAGTGCGACTGCATTGATTTTGACACGAAGCCCGGCGTTTTGTGCCGCATCAATGCCCTTGAGCACCTGTGGCAGTCGTCCCCAGCGCGTGACATCCGCGAATTTTTGCTCATCCAGCGTGTCCAGCGAGATGTTCACACGGCGCACGCCTGCATCCCACAGGTCAGAGGCAAAGCGCACCATCTGGGACCCGTTTGTTGTCAGCGTCAGCTCCTTGAGCGTGCCTGCATCCAGATGCCGGGTCATCGAGCGGAAAAACGTCATGATATTGCGGCGTACCAGTGGTTCACCACCGGTAATGCGTAGTTTTTCAACGCCCAGACGCACGAATGTGGAACACATACGGTCCAGTTCCTCAAGCGTCAGAAGCTCTTTTTTGGGCAGGAATGTCATGTTTTCCGACATGCAATAGACGCAGCGAAAATCGCAGCGGTCTGTTACAGAGACGCGAAGATATGAGATCGGCCGTGCAAACGGGTCAATAAGGGGCGCTGTCATGATACGGACCCTAGCCATCGGCGAGGAATTGAGCAAGTCTGCGCCTGTATTTGTAACCATGGGACCAAGGTCTTAGAGTAACGATCATGAGAGCAGTATTTTTATCAGCCGCGATCCTGGCGATTGCGGGATGTACGCAGGGGCCGTTGGGCAAGATAGTCGGCAAGCCATCAGATGATGGCGCCGTCAGCGCAGCGCAGCCAGCAGACGGGCAAATTCGTCCGCAGGCCCGTCCGGGCGATCTGGATACGACCACCCGCGTCGCGCCGCCTCCACCGCGCGATGCGCGCACGGCCGAGGAATTCGACACCACGACAGCGGCTGAGCGCCAAGAGGCGGCAGCCGCGCCGGCCGAGCCTGCAGGCGAGCGAAGCCTCGGCACAACGGTCGCCTCGCTCGGGGATGTCGCAAAACCCGGTTTTTGGCTGGAAACGCCCTTGGTCAAACAGCCGGGCAAGGGCCGGGTGTTCTATCCCGCATCCGGTAAGTCTGCGCAGGTCGATCTGATTCCTATCGATGGGCCAGCGACTGGTGGCAGCCGGATATCGCTGGCTGCGATGCGCCTGATCGAAGCGCCGCTGACCGAGCTGCCGACACTTCAGGTCTTTACAGGCGGGTGACAGCAAAACAGCCGGATCACGTCCGGCTGTGTTTGCTATCTTGCTGAACTATGTGGGACGGCGCTGTCAGGCGCGCCGTGCCGTCATTTTCATGTCTGACTGAGACCCTTCGAAATGTGCGACGATGTCTTCGACAATCGGCTCACGGATCGGAGCGGCTTCCATCAGCACTTCGTGTTCGCCATTCGGCGCCATGACCAGCCGGCCGTTCGGCCAGCGTGACATCCGATCTTCGATACGCGGTACATCGACGATGCGTTCATTGGTTCCACAGATGCACAGGCATGGAACGGATGGCGAAGGCATGCGTGCAAGGGTTCGGCATTCGGCCAGCGCCTCATGCAACCAGTGCAGCGAAGGACCACCCAGCTGTAGCTTTGGCTCGGCCAGAACCTGTCGGCGCATGTAGTCCCACATGGCCGGATCGGTGGTCAGTGTGTTGTCATCGAATTCACCGGTGGCCACATAGCTTTCGGTGCCGGTGCCCGGCGCGAAAAGGTGGCTCAGCCCGACGCGTTTGCTGCCCCATGTCAAAGCCCAAGCTGCGGGCCGCACGGGTTGGGCAATGCGGATGCCCCACATCGGGCCGGTAAAGACGGCCGAGGCGACCTCCAGTCCTTCGTAAAGGGCACGCAGACCAATGCAGCCCCCCATCGAGTGACCGATCAGGTGATAAGGTTTCGGCAGGCTGAGCGCTTTCGCGGCCTGAACCATCGCCGCCACATCGCGCTGATAGTCGGCAAACATGTCAACGTGGCCAACCTTGGCATCGTCGAGCATACGATCTGCCAGTCCCTGACCACGCCAGTCGATTGCCAGTGTATGATAGCCGCGTGTGGCCAGATCATCAGCCAAGCGTCCATATTTTTCGACATATTCTGTGCGGCCGGGAAACAGCAGCACCGTGCCGCGGGCGTCATCTGCCGGGTAATGGGCAACCCGCAGGCGCAAGCCGTCATCGGCCTGCACCCACCAGGCGCGAGCCTCTGCCGGGCCTTCGGCCAAATCGGCATGAAAAGGGGCAGAGGACATGCTCATTACGACAGAACCTGTGCCAGTTTCATCGCGGCGCCCATGTCGCCGTCGATTGCCAGTTTGCCTGACATGAATGCAGTTGTTGGGTTCAACTCGCCCTCGAATATTTGCTGAAAGGTTTCCACGTCTGCGGTCAGCGTCACGTCAGCATCGTCGTCGCCCATGCGCGCGCCGCTTTCGTCGATGACAAAGCTGCCTTCGTCGCCAAGGACGAATTTCGCTGTACCGTCAAACCCGGAACCTTCCATTTTTTCGTTCAATGCGGCCACGGCAGCCGTCAGGGTATCGCTCATGTGTTACCTTTCTCTCTAAATCGTGCGCTGGCAATTCGCCGCGCAAGCGCTACACTCGGTACAGTTATGAGCACGGGTCCCATGAACTTCAAATCTACCGTTACGGCATTTTGGGCCGTAGTCATGATTTCCATACCCTGCCACGCGGCATGGGCGGAAAGTCGCGCGGATGAATTGTTGCAGGAACTGGCGCAGGCCAAGGATGCAACCACCGCGCAACGTCTTGAAAATCAAGTGATTGATGAGTGGTCCAAAAGTGGATCACCCGCCATGGATCTGCTTTTGAAGCGGGGACATGACGCGCTTGAGGTCAAACAGGTCGACGCAGCACTGGAACACTTCCGCGCGCTGACCGATCACGCCCCTGAATTTGCCGAAGGCTGGCACGGTCTGGCCCTTGCTTATTTCCAGGCCGAGCGCTTTGGCCCTGCGATGGATGCGCTTGAGCGTGTACTGGCGCTTAATCCACAGCATTTCGGTGCCTTGCGCGGCGTCGGGGCCATTCATGAACAAACCGGCAAGCAGGCTCTGGCCTATGACGCCTATGAACGGGTGCAGGAAATGCGCCCTCACGACGAAGACATCACAAAAGCGCTGGAACGGCTCGAGAAAACCGTCAAAGGTGTGCCGCTCTGATTCCTCGGATGACGTGGACAGGGGCAGGCTAAGCGGAAGGGCCAGACATGGCGCACAGCGCACGGATCGCGGCAGTCTTGGGGCCGACGAATACCGGAAAGACGCACTACGCGATTGAACGGATGCTCGGGTATCGGACCGGAGTGATCGGTTTGCCGTTGCGGTTGTTGGCGCGTGAAGTCTACGACAAGATCACGGCTATTCGTGGCCCTTCGGTGGTGGCATTGGTGACCGGCGAAGAACGCATCGTGCCCCCGCGCGCGCAATACTGGGTCTGCACGGTCGAGGCGATGCCGGAGGGTATGGGTTGTGATTTCGCCGCCATCGACGAAATTCAGCTGTGCGCTGATCCGGAGCGCGGGCACGTGTTCACCGACCGCCTGATGCGGATGCGTGGAACCCACGAAACCCTTTTTCTTGGCTCCGACACGATGCGCGGCCCGATTGCATCGCTCGTGCCCGGTGTCGAATTTGTTCAGCGCGAACGCATGAGCCAGTTGGCCTATTCGGGGTCCAAGAAAATCAGTCGGTTGCAACCGCGCAGCGCGATTGTCGGATTTTCCGTCGACAATGTTTACGCCATTGCCGAACTGCTGAAGCGGCAAAAGGGCGGCGCTGCCGTGGTTATGGGCGCGCTCAGCCCGCGCACCCGGAATGCACAGGTTGAGCTCTACCAAAATGGCGACGTTGACTATCTGGTCGCAACCGATGCCATTGGTATGGGGCTCAACCTCGACATCAATCACGTCGCGTTTTCGTCCCTGACGAAGTTTGATGGTCGCCGGATGCGGCCCTTGCAGCCCAATGAACTGGCTCAGATCGCGGGTCGGGCCGGGCGCGGTATGAGCGACGGTACATTTGGCGTGACGGGGGATGCGGGTGCGTTGCCCGAAGAATGGGCTGACGCGATTTGCAGCCATCGCTTCACGCCGCTGCGAAAACTGAATTGGCGCAACGCGCATTTGTCCTTTGGATCCATCGATGCGCTGGAGCGCAGTCTCGAAGTTGCGCCAGATCGCGAAGAACTGGTCAAGGCGCGCGAAGCTGATGACCTGCGTGCGCTGCGCAGTCTTGCCGGTGAAGCGGATGTGCAGGCCCGCGCCAGCAACCCCAGATCGGTTCAGTTGCTCTGGGATGTATGCCGTATTCCCGATTTCCGCGGGATTTCGCCGAACGAACATGCGGGCATGTTGGGGGTCATTTTCGGACACCTGCACGAAAAAGGGGCTGTTCCAGACGACTTTCTGGCCCGCCAAATCAATCGGATAGACCGAACGGATGGCGATATTGACACATTGTCGAAACGATTGGCCTATATCCGGACGTGGACATATGTCGCGCAGCGCAAAGGCTGGGTAAATGACGAAGACCATTGGCGTGGACGCGCGCGCGCTGTAGAAGACGCGCTATCGGACGCGCTGCATGAGCGTTTGACACAACGATTTGTGGACCGGCGGACCAGTGTTCTGCTTCGCCGGCTCAAACAGAAGGAGGCCCTTTTGGCCGAAGTGAATGACAAAGGTGAGGTGACCGTCGAAGGCGAATTCGTCGGTAAACTCGAAGGGTTCCGGTTCCGCCAGGACAAGGATGCAACCGGCCAGGAGGCCAAGACTCTGCGTCAGGCAAGTCTGCAGGCGCTGGTGCCACAGTTCCATTTGCGGGCAGATCGTTTTTACAACGCGCCAGATACCGAGCTGGATTTCACAGAGCAGGGTGGCCTGATGTGGGGCGATCAGGCGGTTGGCAAATTGGCCAAGGGTGATGATCCGCTGAAGCCGCGCGTGGTTGCCTTTGTTGACGAAGAAGCTGGTCACGACGTGATGGAAAAGGTGCAGCGCCGGTTGCAGCACTTTATCGATCGCAAGATCGCCGCTTTGTTTGAGCCGCTTCTCAAGATGCGCGACGACGAAGAAATGGCAGGGCTCGCACGTGGCTTTGCGTTCCGTCTGGTCGAGGCGATGGGCATTGTTCCTCGCGCGGATGTGGCCGATGAGGTCAAGGCGCTGGATCAGGATGCCCGTGGTGGCCTGCGCAAGCATGGTGTGCGTTTTGGCCAGTTCACGATTTTCATGCCTTTGCTTCTGAAGCCCGCACCGACGCGTTTGCGCCTTGTGCTTTGGAGCCTGACGAATGGGCTGGATGAATTCCCCGAAGCGCCGCCTCCCGGTCTGGTGACGGTCCCGAATATGGATGCGGTTCCGGCACAGCACTATTCGCTGGGCGGGTATCGCAAGGCTGGCGCGCGCGCGATCCGCATCGACATGCTGGAACGTCTGGCCGACATGCTGCGCGGTGAAGACAGCCGCGGCGGCTTTGAAGCCAAGGCGGACATGCTGTCGATCACGGGTCTGACGCTGGAACAGTTCGCGGATCTGATGCAGGGACTGGGCTACAAAGCTGCAAAGGCCGAACGCGAGAAGGTCAAGGCGGCGGTTGAAGCGCCTACGGATGAAGTTGCTGCCACCGACGCAGCAGAACCAGCCGAAACGGCCGCGCCTGAGCAGGCCCCGGCTGAAGCGGCGCCTGAAACGGTGGATGCAGCAGAGGGCAGTGCACAGCCTGAAGGCCCTGAAATGGAAGTGTTTTACACCTTCACATGGGGCGGCAACCGACCGGCACGCAGTGGCGGCAATCAGCGACGCGAAGGTGGCGGCAACAAGCAAGGCGGTCGCGGCAAGCCAAAAGGCAAGGGCGGCGCGCCACGTGGCAAAGGTGGCCCGCGTAACCAGGGGGCCAAGACCTTTGAGGCGCGTCCTCCGCGCAAGGAAAAGGCCATTGATCCGGACAATCCTTTTGCGGCGGCTCTGATGGGGCTGAAGGACAAGACCTGATTGTCCGACCCGGCGGCCAAGATACGCATCGACAAATGGCTGTGGCATGCGCGTTTTTTCAAGACGCGCAGCCTCGCCGCCAAGGTGGTCTCTTCGGGTGGGTGCCGGGTCAACAGCCTTCCGGTTTCCAAACCAGCCTATGGGGTCAGCGCCGGCGATGTGCTTACCTTCAGCAAAGAACGTGATGTGCGCATAATCCGCATCGTTGCGTTGGGTGAGCGGCGGGGGCCAGCCACTGAGGCGCAGGCTCTCTATGAGGATCTGGATCCGCCCAAGCCGCGCGAACGGCCGGATCGGGCGCCTGGATTTGATGGTGGCGGGCGGCCAACCAAACGGGACCGCAGACAGTACGAAAAGACACGTCCGGATGCGCTTGAATGATCCGGGGTGGTGGTCTAGCTAGACTGTAACCCACGGTTTACACAGACGAGACATCCATGACCTATATCGTCAACGACAATTGTATCGCTTGCAAGTACACCGACTGTGTCGAAGTTTGCCCGGTCGATTGCTTTTACGAAGGCGAAAACATGCTGGTGATCCACCCGGACGAGTGCATCGACTGCGGTGTATGCGAACCGGAATGCCCTGCGGATGCGATCCGTCCTGATACGGAACCGGACATGGACAAATGGGTTGAGTTCAACCGGAAGTATTCGGAAATGTGGCCGGTCATCATCACCAGAAAGGATCCGCTGCCCGAGGCAGACGATCGCGATGGTGAAAGCGGCAAGCTGGAAAAGTACTTTTCCGAGAAGCCGGGCGAAGGCGGCTGAGCCGATTCGTCCACTGCGGGAAGATCTGGGGAAATTCCCCTCGGTTTGCCTTTAACGCAATGAAATCGTTAACATAAATGCGTCATCGGCTGTGTCCTAGTGTGATGCGCGAAAATGTGTTACATTCTTTGCATATATGGAACCGTTCAGCTTGGGGTGCCGCCGCGTATCGCGGCGTATGGGTTAAGCAATCTAGACGAAATGCAGTGACCGGAGATCGTCAGATCACCGTGCACTTTTTTTGTCGCCAGATGTGCCCGAAATGAACGAGCGTAAGGAAGAAGACTGCATGAGCAAAGCTAAGAAATCTGAATTTCGTCCAAACGATTATGTCGTGTATCCGGCCCACGGCGTTGGCCAGATCCTCTCCATTGAGAAAGACGAAGTGGCGGGATTCGAACTCGAGCTTTTCGTAATCCTGTTCGAAAAGGACAAGATGAAGCTTCGGGTGCCTACCAATAAAGCGACCGAAGTTGGAATGCGTTCGCTCAGCTCCCCTGATGTTGTGAGTCAGGCCATGAAAACCCTGAAGGGTAAGGCCAAGGTCAAGCGGGCCATGTGGTCGCGCCGCGCTCAGGAATATGAGCAAAAGATCAATTCCGGAGATCTGATCGCCATCGCCGAAGTGGTGCGTGATTTGCACCGAGCCGACGATCAGCGTGAACAGAGCTACTCTGAGCGTCAGTTGTATGAAGCGGCACTGGAACGTCTGACACGCGAAGTTGCTGCGGTTGCCGGTGGCGATGAAGTCGCCGCGGCCAAGCAGGTTGGCGATGTTCTGGATCTGCGCGCAGCCTGATCCTGATCCACGGCCAAGAATAGGAACGCGTCCCGGTTGGGGCGCGTTTTTTTATTTAGGCACTGTCCTTGATGGTGCTGTCCAGCGCCGTAAAGAGCGCCGTTTCCAGTTCTTTTTCCAGTTCCCGCGCCCGCGCGATGTAGGCCGCGTTTTCTGCGGCGGGAATGCCCGGGTCCCAGAGCGTTGCCAAGTCGCGCACAGTCTTGCGGTCATGGTGAAAGAACGTCTCTTCGGCGATTGCGGCCTCATAGTCGGACATGCCAATATTCTCAAGCACATAGCGACCTGCGCGCAGGGAGCTATCGAAGAGTTCCCGAACGATGTCGTTGGCGCCAGCCTGATAGAGCGAATACACATGTGTGCGGTCACGGGCCCGCGCAACGATGTGCAGATCGGGTCTAACCCTGCGGGCATAGGCCACCAGTTTCGTCGTCGCCTTGGGATCATCCAGCGCGACCACCAACACCCGCGCGGATTCGATACCAGCAGCATGCAGCAGTTCGGGGCGGGTGGGATCGCCGAAGAATCCCTTGAACCCGAAGCGGCGCATCAACTGAATGGTCTGCATATTGTGATCCAGAACCACGGTTTTAAAGCCGGACGATTGAACCAAGCGGTTCACGACCTGCCCAAAACGTCCAATTCCGGCGATGATGACCGGGCCCTCTTCGTCAATCTCGTCTGGTTCGTGATCGGTTGTGGCCTCTTCCATGCGCTTGGACAGCACATCGTAGAGAATGAACATCAGTGGCGTGATCAGCATCGAAAGCGCCACAACCAGCAACAACCGGCTACCAAGCGCCGTTGTGATGACGGATTGCTGAAGCGCGAAGGAAACCAGCACAAAGCCAAATTCGCCAGCCTGCGCAAGGCCAAGCGTAAAGAGCCACTGGTTGCGTCCGCGCAGCCCAAAGAGGCGCCCCAGCGCATAGAGCACGATGCCCTTGATCAGGATCACACCCAAGGCCAGCCCGAACAGAGTTACGGGTTCTGCCAACAGCGCGCCGACGTTGATCCCCGCGCCGACTGTTATGAAAAACAGGCCGAGCAGCAAACCTTTGAAGGGCGCAATGTCCGATTCGAGTTCGTGCCGGAATTCCGAGTTGGCCAGCACGACACCCGCCAGAAAGGTTCCGAGGGCCGGGGACAGGCCGACGAGGATCATCAGGAAGCCGATCCCGACCACGATCAACAGCGCGACGGCTGTGAACATCTCGGGCAGGTGGGCTGCGTGGATATACCGAAACAGCGGACGCGCGCCGTAAACGCCGCCTACGATTATGGCGGCGATGGCCGCTAGCGTCACAAGAGCCACGCCCCATCCCGGCAGTCCCTCAACCAGTGACATGGAATGATGCGCTGCGTCGTGGTGATCGGCGCCACGTGCAATGGACCCGTCCGGGGCCAGCGCCACACCCGGCGCGATAGCCAGCAAGGGCAGGATCACCAACATCGGAATGACGGCGATGTCCTGTGTCAGCAGAACCGAAAAGGTGTTTCGGCCCCCGGCGGTCTGCATCAGACCCTTTTCAGACAGGGTTTGCAGCACGATCGCTGTGGAGGACAAAGCGAGGATCATGCCAACAGCCAGTGCCGACTGCCATGCAAGGCCAAAGGTCATGCTGATGACCATGATCAAGGCCGTCGTGACGCCGATTTGCAGCCCGCCCAATCCGATCAGCCGGTGGCGCATGTCCCACAGGGCTCGTGGCTCCAGTTCGAGGCCAATCAAAAACAGCATCATCACAACGCCGAATTCCGCGAAGTGTTGAATGTCTTCGGCGTTTGCAACAAGGCCAAGGCCCGGGCCAATCACCAGACCGGCCAGCAGGTATCCAAGGACCGATCCCAATCCCAGGCGTGCCGCAATTGGAACGGCGATGACCGCCGCTGCCAGAAAGATCGATGCCTGGAATAAAAAGCCGTCCATGAAGACCCCCGTGCTTTCCTTATGATGTGTCCGCCGCTGGGGGAAAGGCAACCACTCGGGCGGTATTTGGACGGATTAAATGATGCCTCCGGTATGATGGATCAAGATCAAGGCTCAAGGTTTGGGCAGGCATTGCGATTGTCGGGCTGATACGGCTCGTGATGGAACCAATCCGCAGAAATGGGCCCTCAGACCGCTTGAACTTGGCAAGCAACAGCGGTATTCGGACCACCGAGGCGATTTGTTACCGGATTGCGGGCCTCGTTAAACAAACCGCTAAAGAGGTCAGACGAAGGGCTCCTTTCGCTTGACCGCGACTGGGGCTTTTTTGTTGCGCGGTTGAGCGCGCAGAGGTGAATTATGACACGAGATAAGCGCACCAACCTGGTGCACGGCGGAACCAAACGCAGCCAATGGAACGAAGTTAGTGAGGCGATCTTTCTGACGCAGGGGTTCGTCTATGACAACGCTGAAGCGGCGGAGGCACGGTTTCTGAAATCCGGGCCGGACGAGTACATCTACGCCCGCTACGGCAACCCGACCGTCGCGATGTTCGAAGAGCGGATGGCCTTGCTGGAAGGGGCCGAGGACTGCTTTGCCACGGCTTCGGGTATGGCTGCTGTCAATGGAGCGCTGATGTCATTGTTGCGCGCCGGCGATCATGTGGTTTCGGCGCGCGCGCTGTTTGGATCCTGTTTGTACATCCTCGAAGAGGTGCTGACACGCTACGGTGTTGAGGTCACGTTTGTGGATGGTGCAGACCTTGCACAGTGGCAGAGTGCGATCCGTGATGACACCAAGGCGGTCTTCTTCGAGTCCATGTCGAATCCCACGCTGGAACTTGTTGATATAAAAGCGGTTTCTGATCTGGCTCATGCCGTGGGTGCCAAGGTGGTGGTGGACAATGTGTTTTCAACGCCGATTTACTCAAAGGCAATCGAGCAAGGCGCTGATATTGTTGTCTATTCCACAACCAAGCATGTGGATGGGCAGGGTCGTTGCCTTGGCGGTGTGATTCTGGCCACCCAAGAGCATATCCGCGGCGTCGTCGAGCCGTACATGAAACATACGGGCGGCTCGCTCAGCCCCTTCAACGCATGGGTCATGCTCAAAGGTATGGAAACGCTGGATCTGCGTGTGCGGGCTCAGACCGCAGGCGCAGTGGCTCTTGCCGAAGCGGCAGGACAACACCCCGCGCTCAGCCGGCTGATCTATCCCGGCAGCCCGAGCCATCCTCAGCATGATCTTGCCATGCGGCAACTGGGGGCGGGCGGCACAATGCTGGCGCTGGACATCAAAGGCGGCAAGGACGCAGCCTTCCGTTTTCTGAACGCATTGGACGTGGTGCTGATTTCGAACAATCTGGGCGACGCCAAATCGATTGCCACCCATCCGGCAACCACGACCCATCAACGTCTGACCCCTGAACAAAGGGCTGAACTGGGTATCAGCGACGGGCTGGTTCGACTGTCTGTTGGTATTGAAGCCCCCGAGGATCTGGTGCGCGATGTCTGTACGGCGCTTGACGCTGTGTAGCGTCTTTTTGCGGGAAAATCTTTGATCCGACCTGCCGTTTTGCGCGTACAGAGTGACGAGAATGGAAATCGCTGCACGCGATACTTATCTATTGTAAGGTAAGGGCCAAGCGAAGGGGCTTAACTGATGAACGTTCATACGCCAGAGATCGACCGCGAACCGAGCCGTGAAGAGACCGAGCAGGCTCTTGCGGTGCTACGGCGTTGGGCGGGCAAGGCGCAGGACAGCGCTCGTCAGGCATTGGCCGAGGATGCCGATCTGGCTTTTTTGCTGGGCCCCGATGGTGCAGATGCCTACCCGGCGCTGCGTCGTGCTTACCCAGAAGATTTTCAGGTAGACGAGGGCTACAAATCTGGCCTGCCGGACCTGCAAAATGGCCCCAGCAGCCTGATCCGTGGGGCGAACCGGGCGATTCAGCATGTGGGAATTTCCAACTTCCGCCTGCCGATCCAGTATCATACCCGCGACAACGGCGATTTGCGTCTGGAAACGTCGGTCACAGGGACGGTCAGCCTCGAGGCAGACAAAAAGGGCATCAACATGTCCCGGATCATGCGTTCCTTCTACGGACACGCAGACAAGACCTTTAGCTTCGAGGTGATCGAGGCGGCGCTGGACGATTACAAATCCGACCTCGAGAGCTTTGATGCCCGCATCAATATGCGCCTGAGCTTTCCGATGAAGGTAGACAGCCTGCGTTCGGGCTTGTCCGGCTATCAGTACTACGACATTGCGCTGGAATTGGTCGAAGTTGACGGTGTCCGCCGCAAGATCATGCATCTCGACTATGTCTATTCGTCCACGTGCCCCTGTTCGCTGGAGCTTTCGGAGCACGCCCGCCGTGAACGCGGCCAATTGGCAACGCCGCATTCGCAGCGCTCTGTTGCGCGCATTTCCGTGTTGCTGAACGAAGACTGCAACTGCCTGTGGTTCGAAGACCTGATCGACATGTGCCGCCGGTCTGTGCCGACGGAAACGCAGGTTATGGTCAAACGCGAGGACGAACAGGCCTTCGCCGAACTCAACGCTGCGAACCCGATCTTTGTCGAGGACGCCGCACGGCTTTTTGCCGAACAATTGCAGGCCGATGCGCGGATCGGCGACTATCGTGTTGTGGCCAGCCATCAAGAGAGCCTGCACAGCCACGACGCGGTGTCGGTTCTGACCGAGGGCGATACATTCGCAGCCGACAGTCTGGATCCAAAGCTGTTTTCGACATTGTTCCACGTCGGCTGACAGACCGCACAGCAGATGATTTTAAGCGCTCGTTTCCGGACGGGCGCTTTTCTTTGTCTTGCTGGTCGGCTGAGGCGCAAAAAATACACGGGACGGGACGCTATTCACATCCGGCGTGGCGTGCTTGACAGTGACAGCCAGCAGGGCCAAGCCTTTGGCCATGTTTGATATCCGCCCAGTCGCCTATGTCATTGGACTGCTCGTGGCTTGCCTCGGGGCAACCATGGTGCTGCCCATGCTCGTGGATATTGCCGAGGGCAAGGGGGAATGGCCGGTCTTTGCCGAATGCGCGATGATCACCATTCTTGCGGGTGGCATGATCTCCCTTGCCTGTGCAAACGCCGTCGAAGAGGGTCTGACAATTCAGCAGACCTTTTTGCTTACAACCGGTGTCTGGGTGGCTTTGCCGGTGTTTGGCGCGTTGCCCTTTGTTCTGGGGGCTACGCAGGCCAGCTTTACCGATGCGTTCTTTGAAGCGATGTCAGGTCTGACCACCACGGGCTCAACCGTGCTGTCCGGGCTGGATGAGCTGCCCAAGGGCCTGCTGCTATGGCGTGGATTGCTGCAATGGTTGGGCGGGATCGGGATCATTGTTGTGGCTATGGTTTTCCTGCCCGAATTGCGGGTGGGTGGTATGCAGATCTTCCGGTCGGAAGGGTTTGATACGATGGGCAAAATCCTGCCGCGGGCCACGCAGATTTCGTCGTCGATTTCTACAATATATGTTTCGCTGACTTTGTTGTGTGCCGGGTCCTACATCGCAACGGGCATGAATACCTTTGATGCCACGGTGCATGCCATGACCACTGTGGCGACCGGAGGGTTTGCCAACTATGACGCATCGTTCGGGGTGTTCGGCCCGGGCACGGAATATGTGGCGGTGGTGTTCATGATGCTCGCGGCGCTGCCCTTTGTTCGGTTCGTTCAATTGTCGACAACGCGGGACCCCGGGCCAATCCTGCGTGACAGCCAGATCCGCGGCTTTTTCAGCACTGCCCTTGTGCTGGTGGTTCTGGTCACGATCTGGCGCATGCAAAGCGGCGACGCGACCGGCGAGCCGGCGTTCCGCAAGGCGCTCTTCAATGTGGTGTCGATTCTGACGGGCACGGGCTATGCTTCGGCAGACTATGGTGTCTGGGGGCCTTTCGCGGTCTCGCTATTCTTTTTTGTGGGATTGATCGGTGGATGCGCGGGATCAACGGCATGTTCCGTCAAGATTTTCCGCTATCAGTTGCTCTTTGCATCGATCCGGGTGCAACTGCGGCGCATTCAAGCGCCAAACGGGGTCTTTGTGCCCCGCTATGAAGGCCGGCCAGTTTCCGACGAGGTCCTGTCGTCAGTTATCTCGTTCTTTGTTTTCTTTGTCGTGACGCTGGGCGTTTTGTCTGTTGCGCTGGCTCTGACAGGGCTTGATTTCATCACGTCGGTTTCCGGAGCGGCAACCGCTCTTGCCAATGTGGGCCCGGGTTTGGGCGACGAGATTGGCCCGTCTGGCAATTTTTCGGGCCTGAACGATACGGCAAAATGGATGCTCAGCTTTGCCATGCTTCTTGGGCGGCTTGAGCTCTTGGCCGTCTATGCAATTTTCACCGCTCGGTTCTGGAGAGCATGATGCAAAGACCACTCGGGGCGCAACTGTCCCATATGTTGAAGGACCGTGGTGTCCGGACCATTTTCGGCATTCCCGGCGTTCACAACGTGGAAATGTACCGCGGCATAGAAGAGGCGGGGATCACCCATGTTCTGGCGCGCCATGAACAGGGCGCTGCCTTTATGGCCGATGGGTATGCACGGGCAACCGGAACACCGGGTGTGTGCTATCTGATCACGGGACCGGGTTTTGTGAACGCGATGACAGCGCTGGGGCAGGCCTACAGCGACAGCGTTCCGGTTCTGGCGTTGGCGTCCTGTCTGGATGAGACCGCTGCAACGCGGGGACAACTGCACCAGATGCGCGATCAGGTGGGGGCGGGGCAGACCGTTTGTGACTGGTCCGAAGAGGCGCGCAGCGCCGATGCGGCCTTTGCATTGGTGGATCGTGCGCTGGGGGAGTTTGCTTCGGCCAGACCGCGCCCCAAGGCCATCCATGTCCCGATTGGCTTGTTGTCCGAAGACGCCGCGCCGCACAGTGCCGGACCGGCTGAGTTGTCGCCGCCGAAACCGGATCAGGATCTGATGCGACAGGTGGTGGACGCGATCCTTGCGGCAGACAAGCCACTGTTTGTCTTTGGCGGCGGTGCTGTCGGCGGCGCGGAGGCGATTGATGACGTTTTGCGCCAAACCGGTGCGGCGGCATTCACCACCTATGCAGGTCGCGGCGTGGTTGGTGCTGAATATCCGTTGTTCCTTGGCTCCTTTCTCGCGCGTCCCGACAGCGAAGCGGTAATCGCCGAAAGTGATCTGGTGATTGCTGTGGGAACGGAACTGTCCGAGACCGACCTCTGGCGGCGTGACTTGGGCCAGACAGGGCGCATGATCCGTGTCGATATTGATCCCGAGATGCTTTGCAATCTTGGGTCTGAAGATTTGGGAATTCTGGGCAGTGCAGAGGCGTTTTTGCAGGCCTTGAGCGTGGCAATCCCTGCCAGAGTGGATGACCGGGCACCGGCATGGGATGCCGACTTCGTCAGCCAAAAGCGCAAGGCGTGGCGGGCGCAGGTGCAAAGCGAACGTCCGGGCATCGTTGAGGTAACTGAAGCATTGCGGGCTGTCATGCCGCCCGAGGCCATGATCTATTCGGACATGACGCAATTTGCCTATGGCGCAAAGGAAGTCTGGGATATGCCGCGTGCCGGACATTGGCATCACCCTTGTGGTTTCGGCACGCTTGGCTATGCGCTTCCGGCTGCGATCGGCGGGGCCGTGGCGCGCCCAAATCTGCCAACCGTCGCGTTGCTGGGGGATTACGGCCTGCAATACACGCTTCCCGAATTGGGCACGGCGGTCGAGTTGGGGCTCAGCTTGCCAATTCTGGTCTGGGACAATGGCAAACTGGGCGAGATCGAAGACTCGATGGTGCGCAGCCAGATTGCACCGAATGCGGTGGTCGCCCGCAATCCTGATTTCCTTGCACTGGCGCGGGCCTATGGCGCGCGTGCAGAAGAACCGGGGTCACTGGAGGCTTTGCAGCAGACCTTGGCCGAAGCCTTTGCCGCCCCGGTCCCGACCCTTATTCGCATGACGTCAGCCATGCTTTGACATGGGGCTGGGACCTCTGGCTGGACTGGCTGATCTGACAATCGAAAGGCAATAAAACCATGCCGAACATCAATGACTTTGGCACTGCCCCTGATGGCACGGCGGTCAAAAGGATCATTCTGGAACGGGGTGATTTGCGCGCGCAGGTCATCACCTGGGGCGCGAGCCTTCAGGCGCTTTATCGGCGGGGTGCGGACCATTCCCTTGTGCTGGGGGCTGATGATTTTGGATCGTACCTTGGCCCAATGCGATATTTCGGGGCGATTGTCGGCCGGGTTGCCAACCGGATCGCTGGCGGTACAGCGGTGATCGATGGCCAGCGGTATGCCTTTGATCAGAACGAAAGAGACTGCACCACACTGCACGGAGGTCGGTCCGGAACCGGCTCTTGCAACTGGGTGCTGGAAGGTGCGACAGATTCAAGTTGCACACTGTCCTTGGTTCTGCGCGATGGGCAGGATGGCTTTCCCGGCGCGCTGCGCCTGACGGCCTTGTACGAACTGGACGGGCAGGGTGGTGTGACAGTCAGCATGACGGGCCAGTGTGATGTGCCCACGCTTTGCAATTTGGCGCACCATGCCTATTGGAACCTTGATGGCGCACCGACCACCGCAGATCATTTGATGCAAGTTCCGGCAAAACACTATCTGGCGGTTGATGAGCTACAGATCCCAAAGGGACCACCGCAGCCCGTGCAAGGAACCCGGTTCGATTTCCAAAAGCCACGCGTGATCAACAATCCCGACGAGCCAATTCTGGACCACAACTTTTGCTTTGAAACGGCTCAGCCGGACGCTGTGCTGTGCCGTTTGTCGGCTGGCGGTCTGATGATGACGGTACACAGTGATCAGCCGGGTTTGCAGGTCTATGACGCAAGCGGCATGAACACGGCACCGCAGGCCGGACTGGGCGGAATTGCCTATGGCCCGCACGCCGGCATCGCGATTGAGCCGCAACACTGGCCAGACGCGCCGAACCGGCCGGATTTTGAACAGGTCACGCTCCTGCCCGGTGAAACCTATCGCCAAACCAGCCGCTTTCACTTTGCTGAAGGTGGGCTCTAACGCCGCAACCCACGGGTTTGTGTGTGCTTTTTCCGATGTTGGTGTTTGTGCGTCTTTGCACGAAAGCGCAAAAAGTGCTTAAATCTGCACTGCGCTCAACTTTGGGGTTAGAATCCGCTCGATGCCGCCTGCGTCCTTGTCTTTGCGCGCCATGGGAAGCTGTGGCGTGGATGTTTATGCGAGCCCTGTGTTGCAGGGCAAACGGCGGTCTATTGCTCTGATTTTCTATGTGGCCATGACGGCGCCGCATCGTTTTACGCGGGCCAGTCTGGCAGCGTTGCTTTGGCCTGACAGTGACGAAGAACGCGCGCGATCCTCTTTGCGTCAGGCACTGAGCGATGTGCGCAAGGGGTTGGAAGGGCTGGAAGAAGGCGCGCTTGAGATTACGGCGCACGATGTTGCGCTGGACCCCAAGCAAATCGAGACTGACATCGACCGGATGCTGTCTGGCATTCGGGATGGCAGTTTTGACGATGACCTGAGCGCCGAACAGATCGAGGCGAGCTTTTTCGGGGGACTTTGGGGCCTGTCCGAGCCGCTGGATACATGGCTGACAGCAGCACGGGGACGCTTTGAACAGGCTATTCAAAAAACCTGTTCTGATGTGATGGAGCAGGCTGATCTGCCTGTCGCGCACCGCATTCGGGCCGCTCGTCTGGCTGTGCAACTGGATCCGTTGAACGAAGACGCGGCCCGGCTGGCCATGGCCGCCTTGGCACAGATGGGTGAGACCGGGCCGGCGCTGCGCATTTATGCGGATCTGTATGAGCGGCTGGATGACGAACTGGGGATGGAGCCGTCGCGCGCCACACAGGATCTGGCTGTGTTGATCAAGACAGATGACGAAGGCGCGCCGCAAAGCGCCACGCCTGCACAGGTTGCTGCGGCCACGCCGTCCGGGGCCGGGGCCAATGCCAACATGACCCAGCCACCGCGGTTGGCCATTCTGCCGTTCACTCAGCTGGGCCCGCATGAGATGCAGCCGTTTTTTTCCTACGGCATCATGGACGACATGGTGTCGCTCATGGCGCAGCTGCGCGAGTTGCGGGTGTATTCGTCCAACAGCACCCGACAATTGGGCGCGCAGGTCACCGGTGCAGACGCCGCACCAGTTTTGCCGACAGCGGGAATGCCCGGTGGTCTTGAGGCCGAATATTGCGTCAGCGGGTCGGTGCGCAGCGATGGCAACAGGTTCCGCGTCAATGTGCATCTGACCGATGCCCGTAGCGGTCTGGTGGAATGGGCTAGCGACTACATCGTCGACGATCACGAATTGTTCGATATGCAGTCTGAACTGGCCGCCTCGATCGCGCACCAGATCACGCCGAATGTCGGCAATGCCGAATTGCGCCGCATCGAAGGCACCCGGCCTTCGGATTTGGGGGCGTATCATCTAATGCTGCGCGCCAGAGAGATCGCCTTTGCCTTGGACCCAACCACCTTTGGTGGTGCGCGGGGCCTTTTGGAAATGGCCGTCCAGCGTGACCCGAGTTATTCGACCAGTCAGTTGGCGATGGCGGATTGGCTTTCGATCCAGTTGGGCCAAGGTTGGGCTGATGATCCGGCAGGGGATGCGCGGGCATTGCACGAAACCGCCGAGCGGGCTGTCCAGTTGAGCGGGCAGAGTGCACGGGCATTGACGCGCTTTGCGCACAATCAAACCGCTTTGTCCGGCTACCGCGAGACGGCCGTAGACACGTGCCGCAGGGCTTTGCGGGCCGCCCCTCGGGATGCGGAAACGCTGCTTTGGTCTGCCCCGACGCTGACATTCGAAGGGCAGACGGCACAGGCGATCGAAAACACGCAGGCCGCGATCGAGTTATCGCCGTTTGATCCGTATATCTTTCGGTTCTTCCACTTTTTGAGCATCGCACACTACGCGGCGGGCGAGTATTTGGAAGCTGCCGAGGCGGGCAGGCGGTCTTTTCAGGCGAACCCGCATTACACCTCGAATTTGCGCATGACTGCGGCGGCTTTGATGGAAATTGGTGAAATTGACGAAGCGCGCAAAATGGCAGGGCAGGTCAAGCGCCACGATCCGAATTTCCGTGTCGGCGCGTTTTTGGCCAAACAACCGTTTCGGGACGTGCAGATCGGACAGAAATACGCGTCTCGCCTGATCGAAGTGGGATTGCCGCAATAATCTTGCCGCGAAGTTTCACGCTGGATTGACGCGGCAATATCTAAACAGTTCATTAATAGAGCAAGTGATTTTTTAAGGGAGGCATTAATGCCAAGAATTACCGTGGGCGCACGAGATGGCGCCGTGGATGGAGCGGTGGACGGCGCTGTTGATGGCGCGGTCGACGGAGCAGTCGATGGAGCAGTGGACGGAGCGGTCGATGGCGCTGTGGATGGGGCGGTTGATGGCGCTGTAGACGGGGCGGTATCGCCCTACCGGATGGCCGGGGCATCACGCCGTGTTCCGTTTTCCGATCCATTGGCCAGCGTGGATGAACGCGGCTTCCAGATCATGACCGGGCTCAAGTTCCCGGCGGAAGCCTGGGCGCCGATCTATGGCATCAAGGAAATGTTGCGGGTTTTCTCCAAGACCGATTGGGAAACCAAGCTTGTCGTCTCACCTCCGCCGGATGAGAATTCTGCGACCGATCCGCAGGCGGCCGAGGCGCTCCGCCAAGAAGTGGCTGAGTTGATCCGGATGCGCAATGAAGAGCGGCCCGGCCGGGGCAGCGAGATTCGCGCGCAGATCAAACTGTCCGAAGCCTATTGGTCGAACATGTTGATGATGGGGGCCAGCAACCGACCTGCGACCCGCACGCTGATTACATTGTCGATGCTTCTGGCAAGCATGGTGGCGCAGTATAACAAGCAGATTCACAATCGGGCGCGTCCGGTGCAAGTCTGCCCGGCCTTGATGCCCGAAATTCCGACACCGGGCCATTCGTCCTATCCCAGTGCCCATGCAACGCAATGTCATCTGGTGCATTTGATGTTGGATCGCGTGTGGACACAGGCCGCAGGCGGGCAGGCGCACCCCATGAGCGCCTATAGTCTGGCGATGGCCAATCGCATCGCACGCAACCGCGAGATCGCGGGTGTCCATTATCACAGCGACTCCGTGGCCGGGCAGCGATTGGCCGAAGCGACCTTTGCTTTGTTCAACGCCGAGCTGAAAGCGCAGATGGACGCGCTGGTCACACAGGCCGTGGCCGAGTGGCCGACACCGGACGCTTCGGCAGGGCAGACCATTTCGGTCATGCCCGAGAACCCCTCAGAGATGGAGGGCGCGCCGAGCTATGCCGACTACATTGCGCAGCGAGTGATCAACGCACTGCAGCCTTCGCCGCCCGTTGGGCCCGAGCCTGACACCAGTGATGATCCGGGGCTTGTAGGCTGATGTTGAGTGCATTTTTATCTCAAACGCTCGATTTTTCGGGCTATGCCGTGCCGCCTTCGGTGGCAAAGCTATGCGCCTCTCACAGTTATCCTGATGAGGTGCAGGCGCGGCCGGTCTCGCAGATGGCGGCGTGCAGCGTTCTGCGCGATGCGCCGGACACTTGGCACGCTCCGTCGCAGGGTATCCGGGGCACCTGTACGGCCTTTGCGGTGGCGCACTGCGCTGAAATTCTGATGTCGCAAAGTGGTGAGACACCGCCAAAGCTATCACCGGAATTTCTGTACCACTTCATGCGCAAAGCCGCCGCGGATCAGGCCGATTCAGTCATCGACTATGATCTGGGTGCCTGTTTTCTGGAACACGCGATCGAGCCGTTGCAAATCAGCGGTCTGTGTCATGAAGCCCATCTGCCCTATGCCGATGAACTGAGTGACCTGCCTGCAGGGGCCTTTGCGCTTGAGCCGGATGCGGATGCACTGGCCGATGCGCGCAACCACAAGTTCCTTTGTGCAGGGCATGCGAACTATGGCTCGGATATTCAGCCGCCCGAAGAAGTCGGGGACTGGATCTACAAACTGCTGGCTGATGATGGCCTGCCGGTTGCAATCGCCTTGCCTGTTCTGAAGATGGACAGCCCGGGTCGAACCAATTGGCGCTATCCCGGCGCTTTCAATGCTGGCCGCGTTCCCGGCCCCTATTCGATGATCCATGAATTTGGGGAGACATTGGATGAACGGCGGGTCTCGGCCCATGCGGTGTGTCTGACGGGCTTTGTTCCAGGACCCGAGGAAATCGGTGGGGGATGGTTCACCTTCCGCAACAGCTGGGGCACCCGTTGGGGCCGTCATGGCGCGCCTCGGGGCCATGGTTATTTGTCGATGAATTATGTGCGCGGCTACACGATCGAATATCTGGCGATCAAGAAAGCCTCTTGAGATCATTGAAATCCGTTCAGGGCCGTGGGTGCGTGGCCCTGAGCACTCGCGATACAGAGGGGCTGGCCCAATTGCCTCTGTGTCGATAGAGTTTGCGGGACAGGCTATCGTTGCCCGTCCAAGATAATTGGGAAAGTGGACGAAGTTGAGCCGGGGTACATTCAAGCTGGACCCGCTTGAGCTGCCGCAAGAGCAGCCAGCAAAAGTCGCCAAGGTGTTGGACCATCCTGCGCCCCGCGCCACCCGTTTCATTGTGACTATCTATGGCGATGTGGTGGCCCCGCGTGGCGGCACATTGTGGATGGGGACGTTGATTTCGGTCTGTGCGGTGCACGGAATCTCCGAAAGCCTTGTGCGAACCGCCGTGTCCCGGCTGGTTGGGGGCGGGCAGCTGGAAGGCGACCGCATTGGCCGCAAAAGTTACTATCGATTGACCGAGGCTTCATCGCGCGATTTCGCCCGCGTTGGCCAGCTGTTCTATGATCCGCCAAGCGCGCCACAAGGTTGGTATGTGGCCATTGGGCATCGTCCGGACAGCGCGGGCTGGGCGCGGCTTGGATCGCAGGCCGCCATCGCGCCGGCGAGGGCCGATATTGACCGCCCGGAAGGGGCCTTGATGCGGGCCGATACCTACAGCGGCTTGCAGGACTTGCGTGCGTTTGCGGCAGACAGTTGGCCTGTTTCCGAAGCGGCCAAGGCTTATCGGGCGTTTATCGAACGTTTTGACGTATTGTCCGACACAGTGGCGGAATTGCCGGGGCAATTGGCGCTGGCTCTGCGGTTGCAGGCGATTCATCAATACCGCCAAGCCGTTCTGTCAGATCCGAGGCTTCCAATCGACGCGCTGCCCTCTGATTGGCCCGGGCAGGACGCTGCCCGCTTGTTTGCGCGGCTTTATCTGCAGCTTGCGCCGCAGTCAGATGCACAAATCGCCCGCAGCTTTGCTGATGCACGCGGTGTTCTGATGGCAGAAACCGACCAAACAAAAGCCAGACTCAAATCACTGAGCAAAACGGCAACAGCCTGAAGCATCACGTGGTTTAGATTTTTTGTCTTTTCGCGTGATGTTTTGTCGTCTATGGTGTCGCAATATGTCAACGCAGGGGAGGCTGCGATGTATGCACAGATGGTGAAATCCGAAGGAAAGCGCCCCGGTGAGGCCCTTAGCCCCGAGGAGCAGGCTTTTCAGGATCGTATCGATGCAGGAGAGCGGATCGAGCCGCGCGACTGGATGCCAGAGGGCTATCGCAAAACGCTGATCCGGCAGATTGGACAACACGCCCACTCCGAAATCGTGGGTCAGCTGCCCGAGGGCAACTGGATCACACGCGCCCCGACGCTGGAGCGCAAAGCCATCTTGCTGGCCAAGGTTCAGGACGAGGCGGGGCATGGGCTCTATCTCTATTCGGCTGCTGAAACGCTCGGCGAAAGCCGTGATGAGATGACGCAAAAACTGTTGGACGGGCGTATGAAATACAGCTCGATCTTCAACTATCCCACGCTGACATGGGCCGACATCGGTGCAATCGGCTGGCTGGTCGATGGCGCTGCGATCATGAATCAGGTGCCCTTGCAGCGTACGTCATACGGACCCTATGCGCGTGCTATGGTGCGGATTTGCAAGGAAGAAAGCTTTCACCAGCGCCAAGGCTATCACATCATGATGAAGATGGCGCGCGGCACGGATGCGCAGCGTGAGATGGCACAGGATGCGCTCAACCGGTTCTGGTATCCGTCGTTGATGATGTTTGGCCCGTCTGACAAGGAATCCGTGCATTCGGCGCAGAACATGGCTTGGAAAATCAAGATCAACACCAACGATGAGCTGCGTCAGAAGTTCGTCGATCAAACCGTTCCTCAGGCCGAGTTTCTTGGGCTGACCGTTCCGGACGAAACGCTTTGCTGGAACGAGGAAAAGGGCGGGTACGATTTTGCCGAACCCGATTGGAACGAGTTTTTCGAAGTGCTCAAGGGCAATGGCCCGTGTAATGCAGAACGCATCGGGGCGCGTCAAAAGGCCTGGGATGATGGCGCGTGGTTCCGCGATGGTCTGAGCGCCTATGCCGACAAGCAGCAAGCGCGCAGAATGGCCGCTGAGTAAGGCAATTTGGCTGTTAATTGGCGTCTTTGGGCCGGTAGCAGCCAATAGCCGTTTGCCACCCCGCACAGGAGATATCGCATGAGTCAGGAATGGCCGCTTTGGGAAATATTCATCCGCGGACAGCACGGGATGAGCCACCGCCATGTCGGCAGCTTGCATGCGCCTGACGCGGAAATGGCCATTCGCAATGCCCGCGACGTCTATACGCGCCGCAAAGAGGGTGTGTCGATTTGGGCAGTGCGCAGCACGGATATTGCGGCGTCCAGCCCGTCAGAAAAGGGGCCTTTGTTCGATCCGGCCGACAGCAAGGTCTACCGGCACCCCACTTTTTACGACATCCCTGACGACGTGGGGCATATGTGATGACGCAAACGGCAGACGTGACCGCGTCCGCTTTGGATGAGGCGCTGGTGCAATGGTTGCTTCGCATCGGGGATACAAGCCTGATCCTCGGCCACCGTGTATCTGAATGGTGCGGGCACGCGCCTGTGCTGGAAGAAGATATTGCACTGGCCAACACGGCGCTTGACCTGATTGGCCACACGCAGATGTGGCTTGGACTGGCAGGGCAGATCGAAGGCAAGGGCAGGGATGCAGATGCCTTGGTCTATCGGCGGGATGCGATGCATTATCGCAACCTCAAGCTTGTTGAATTGCCCAACGATGACATGGCCATCACGGTTATGCGTCTTTTCCTGTTCGATGTGTTCCATCAGGCATTGATCGAAGGATTGACGCAAAGCAAAGATCCGCGGATCGCTGAAATCGCCGCAAAGGCGCTCAAGGAAGTGACGTACCATTTGGAACGTTCGTCTGATCTGGTTGTGCGGCTGGGTGATGGCACCCAGCAAAGCCATGACCGAATGCAGGCGGCGCTTGAGCATCTGTGGCCCTATTGCGGTGAAATGTTCTGGTCTGATGCGGTTGATGAAACTTTGGCTGACGCGGGATTGGCCCCGCATCCTGACAGGCTGCGTGAAGGCTGGTTGGCGACCGTTCAGGACATCCTTACCGAAGCAACGCTGAAAGCCCCCGAGGGACGGCTGGATGTCCATCTGGGCGGCAAGGTTGGGCGTCATACAGAACACTTGGGTTTTCTGCTGGCCGAAATGCAGTTTTTGCAAAGGGCATATCCGGATGCAGACTGGTAGCGTCTTGCCCGATACGGCCCGTATCATGGGCTGGCTGGATGACGTGCCTGACCCCGAGATCCCAGTGGTATCGGTGACGGAACTCGGTATCGTGCGCGAAGTGTGGTGGGAGGATGCAACACTGGTCGTGGCTGTGACGCCGACCTACTCCGGTTGCCCTGCCACCGCAGTCATCGCCCTTCAGATCGAAACCAAGCTGCGCGATATGGGCATAAGCGATTTGCGCATCGAAACGCGTTTGTCGCCGCCGTGGACCACGGATTGGATCACCCAGGGCGCGCGGGATAAGTTGCGCGACTACGGTATTGCGCCGCCGGTGGATGGCACCGCATCGGGCGGTCTGGCCGCCGCGCGCGCTGCGCGTATGGGTGGGGGCGGCAATCTCGTCATTGAATGCCCGCGTTGCGGATCGGGCGACACCCGGCGTGTCAGCCAGTTCGGATCGACCCCGTGCAAGGCGGCCTACCAATGCCAAGCCTGCCTTGAGCCATTCGACTATTTCAAATGCCTTTGACGGCTCCGCCCGGAGAAAATCAATGCCTCGTTTTCACCCTTTGACCGTTACGGACATCCAGCGCGAAACACGCGACGCCGTTGCAGTGACGCTTGCCCCGCAGCCACAAGATGCCGGTGCCTTTGCATTTGTGCAGGGGCAGTATCTGACGTTTCGACGCGATTTCGATGGTGTGGAATTGCGCCGGTCTTATTCCGTTTGTGCCGGACTGGACGAAGGGCTGTTGCGGGTCGGGGTCAAGCGGGTCGATGGGGGCGCCTTCTCCAGTTGGGTCAATTCCGAGCTGAAGGTGGGGGACACGCTCGAAGCGATGCCGCCCATGGGCAATTTCCACACGCCGATCGAACCGGACAAAGCCAAGCACTATCTGGGCTTTGCGGGTGGTTCGGGCATCACGCCGGTCCTTTCGATCATCAAGACCGTTCTCGCGCGCGAACCGCTCAGCCGCTTTACCCTGATCTATGCAAACCGCCAGTTGTCATCGATCATGTTCCGAGAAGAACTGGAGGACCTCAAAAACATCCATCTGGGCCGCTTGTCGGTCATCCACATTCTGGAAACCGAAGCGCAGGAAATCGATTTGTTCACGGGCCGGATTGATGCTGCCAAGATGGATATGCTGTTCCGAGTCTGGATCGATGCCGGGTCTGTGGACACGGCGTTTATCTGCGGGCCTGAGCCTATGATGCTGACCATCGCCGACAGTCTGCGCCAAAACGGACTGACGGACGATCAGATCAAGTTTGAACTTTTTGCCTCGGGCCAGCCGGGACGGGCCAAGCGCAAGGCCAGTGCAGCAGGCGGCGCAACGGCGGCGCAGGGTTGTTCGGTTTCCGTGACGCTGGATGGGGCCACACGGAATTTCACCATGCCGCGTGACGGCACGGCGGTTCTGGACGCTGCGCTGGCGCAGGACATGGACGCGCCTTACGCCTGCAAGGGCGGTGTTTGTTCAACCTGCAAGGCCAAGGTTCTGGAAGGCGAGTTCGAGATGGAAGTGAACCACGCGCTTGAGGACTACGAAGTGCGCGCGGGTTATGTGCTGTCCTGCCAATGCGTGCCTCTAAGTGATCGGCTGGTGCTGAGCTACGACGAATGACCGGCAATGGCGCGGCCCGCCGCCACGCCCGAAGACCACGCCCATTGGAAATTGTAACCGCCTAGCCAGCCTGTCACATCAACCGCTTCGCCGATGGCGTAGAGGCCGGGTTGGTGTTTTGACATCATCGTGCGTGAATCGATGCCATCCGTATCAATCCCGCCCAGTGTCACCTCGGCTGTGCGGTAACCTTCGCTGCCCGTAGGCGTCAGCTGCCAACTGTGCAGCATATCGCTGAGTCCTTCAATTCGGCTGTTCGACAGATCCGCGATATTGCCTTTTAGGTCATAGTGTTGCCCCAGAAAGTTAACCAATCGACCCGGCAACAATGTGGCCATTTCGGTGGTCAGGTTTTTGCGGCCGCCGCTGCTTCTCTGGGCTTGAAGGATATCGATCAGATCCGTGCCGGGCAGAAGGTCCAGCGCGACGCTTTCGCCTTCGCGCCAATACGAGGAAATCTGCAAAATGGCTGGCCCGGATAGTCCACGGTGGGTAAAAAGCATACCTTCTTCGAAGCTGGCTTTGTCGTTTTTTGCCAGAGTGTTGAGGGACACTCCTGAGAGTTCTTCAAAGCGACCCTTTTCAAAAGTGAATGGTACCAGAGCGGGACGCGTGTCGGTCAGAGAGTGCCCAAACTGCTGTGCCAGATCATAGGAGAGCCCCGTCGCGCCCATCTTGGGGATGGATTTTCCGCCAGTCGCCAGAATTATATTTTTTGAAATGACTTCAATGGCTTTTCCGTCTTTCTTTATCCCCGTTTTGAACTGGCCTTTTTCAAAGGTGCAGCCTGTGACCTCACTTTTCAGCCACAACTGTGCACCGGCCTTGTCCATTTCGTTCAGTAACATGGCCACGATTTGCGTCGCCTTGCCGTCGCAAAACAACTGGCCAAGTGTTTTCTCATGCCAAGCGATGTTGTGACTCTGCACAAGATCGAGGAAGTCCCACTGGGTGTAGCGGGCCAGTGCGCTTTTGTGAAAATGCGGGTTGTTCCCAAGAAAGCGGGCGGGTTCGCAGTACATGTTGGTAAAATTGCACCGCCCGCCGCCGCTGATCCGGATTTTCTCGCCGGGGGCTTTGGCATGGTCAACCACCAGAACGCCGGGGCCCGCGTGGGCGGCAGCCATCATGCCGGCAGCGCCAGCGCCTAGGATCAGGGTTTCGATTTGCATGCAGGGGGTGATGCGTCAAAGCGTGGAAAATGTCACGCACGCATTGGCTCAAAAGCATCGGTAAAGCCGCAAAAAGCTGGCCAGCGACCCGAAGATTCGGTAAGCTTTGCGCAGACCCGGAAAACCGGGCGTCGCTTTGGCGACAATAACAGAGGCAGTAAGCGGTGTTATCATGACCGAAATGGTGTACGGCACGGTTCCCGTGCAGGGTGGCGAGCCTGTCTTGCCCAAATGGTGGCGAACGGTAGACCGTTGGTCGCTGGCCTGTATCCTGATGCTATTTGGCGTTGGTATCCTGCTGGGATTGGCCGCGTCGGTGCCTTTGGCCGAACGCAACGGATTGCCGAATTTCCACTATGTACAGCGGCAGGCCGTCTTTGGCGGTTTGGCGCTGATCGCACTGTTTGTCACGTCGATGATGAGCCCCCTGATGGTGCGGCGCCTTGCTGTGCTGGGCTTTCTTGGCGCTTTCATTGCTTTGGCGCTTTTGCCGTTTTTCGGAACGGACTTCGGCAAAGGCGCAGTCCGCTGGTATTCCTTTGGCTTTGCATCGGTTCAGCCTTCGGAATTCCTCAAGCCGACATTCGTCATTGCCGCAGCCTGGCTGATGGCCGCTGCGCAGGATCTGGGTGGACCTCCGGGGCGGCTTTATTCGTTTGGATTGACGGTTTCCATTGTGCTGATGCTGGCCATGCAGCCCGACTTTGGTCAGGCCTGTCTGGTCTTGTTTGGCTGGGGCGTCATGTGGTTCGTGGGCGGTGCGCCCATGCTGCTGCTGATCATGCTGGCAGGGCTGGTGGTTCTGGGCGGAATGTTTGCCTACAACATGTCCGAACACTTTGCCCGGCGTATCGATGGCTTTCTGACGCCGGATGTCGATCCGACCACGCAGCTTGGCTACGCCACAAATGCAATCCGCGAGGGTGGGTTCTTTGGCGTTGGTGTTGGTGAAGGTCAGGTCAAATGGTCTTTGCCTGATGCACACACCGACTTCATCATTGCCGTGGCCGCCGAAGAATACGGGCTGATCATGGTTCTGGCGATCATCCTGCTCTACGCCACTGTCGTTGTGCGCAGCTTTGTGCGCCTGATCCGCGAACGCGATCCGTTCATTCGTCTTGCCGGGACGGGACTGGCCGCCATGTTCGGCGTGCAGGCGATGATCAATATGGGCGTTGCTGTGCGCCTGCTGCCTGCCAAGGGCATGACCTTGCCCTTTGTCAGCTATGGTGGCTCGTCGCTGATTGCTGGCGGTATTGCCGTTGGCATGTTGCTGGCTTTCACTCGAACACGACCACAGGGCGAAATCGGAGAAATCCTCCGTGGACGCCCGCGCTGATTCATGACGCAGTGTCCGATGCGCAAGGTTTTGCCTGTCGCCATAGACGAGACGCTATGGCTGGTATATGGCGCGCAGAGATGGTGATGGAGTAACACGGATGGCCGAGCGCAAGCCCTTGTTGGTGATGGCAGCGGGTGGAACCGGGGGGCACATGTTCCCGGCGCAGTCGCTGGCCGAACTGATGTTGCGCAGAGGCTGGCGGGTCAAGCTGAGCACTGACGCGCGCGGTGCCCGCTACACCGGTGGTTTTCCTCACACGGTCGAAATCGAGCAGGTCGCCAGCGCGACTTTTGCGCGGGGTGGTATCCTGGCCAAAGCCGGTGCTCCCTTCCGCATTGCCGGTGGGGTGATGTCCATGGCGTCGCGCATGCGCAAGGATCGCCCTGACGTGGTTGTTGGCTTTGGCGGGTACCCGTCGATCCCTGCGCTGTCGGCTGCGGTGATGCTGCGTCTGCCCCGCATGATCCATGAACAGAACGGCGTGCTGGGCCGGGTGAACAAACTGTTTGCCAAGCGCGTGGACCGGATCGGCTGCGGCACGTGGCCCACCGATTTGCCTGAGGGCGTCGAAGGTGTACACGTGGGCAATCCAGTGCGTATGGCGGTGCAGGAACGCGCTGCTGCGCCTTATATCCCGCCGGGTCTCTATCCCATGTCAATCTTGGTGATTGGTGGCTCGCAGGGTGCGCGCATTCTGTCAGATGTTGTGCCACCCGCGATCGCGGCTTTGCCCATGGCAGCACTTGAGCATTTGCGCATCGCACATCAGGCCCGCGGAGAAGACGAAGACCGCGTGGCCCAGTACTATGCAGAGCACAACATCAACGCGGATGTTCAGCCGTTCTTTACCGATGTGCCGCGCCGTATGGCGGATGCGCAGTTGATCATCTCACGTTCGGGTGCGTCCAGTGTTGCCGATATCAGCGTGGTCGGTCGCCCCTCGGTTCTGGTGCCCTTTGCAGCGGCAACAGGTGACCACCAGACCGCCAATGCACGCGGATTGGTGGATGCCGGGGCTGCGATCCGTATCCCGGAAGGCAAACTGACCGTCGAAGCGATGAGTGAGGCCATTCTCGCTATTCTTGATAATCCACAAGGCGCCGAACAAATGGCGCAGGCCGCGCTGAGCGTGGCAAAACCGCAAGCAGCCGAAGAGCTGGCCGATATGGTCGAAGAACTGGCAGGCAGAAAAGGGGCAGGGCATGAAGGATCTGGAGCTTGAAAGGGGCGCAACAATGATGGGCGCAACGAAACTTCCCGGAGATGTGGGCGCGATCCACTTTGTCGGAATTGGAGGCATCGGCATGTCCGGCATCGCCGAAGTGCTGTTGAACCACGGCTATGTGGTGCAGGGCTCTGATCTCAAAGCCTCGAAGATTACTCAGCGGCTTGAGGCCCTTGGTGCGCATATCTTTGAAGGCCAGCGCGCTGAAAACCTCGAGGCCGCCGAAGTTGTGGTGATCTCATCGGCGATCAAACCGGGAAACCCCGAACTTGACGAAGCGCGCCGCCGCGGTTTGCCGGTCGTGCGCCGCGCGGAAATGCTGGCCGAACTGATGCGGCTCAAGTCCAACATCGCCATTGCGGGAACGCATGGGAAAACCACTACGACCACCATGGTCGCGACGCTGCTCGACGCGGGAAAGTTTGACCCTACGGTGGTCAATGGCGGGATCATTCATGCCTATGGCTCGAACGCGCGCATGGGGCAGGGCGAATGGATGGTGGTTGAAGCGGATGAATCGGACGGCACCTTCAATCGCTTGCCGGCGACTATCGCCATCGTGACCAATATTGACCCCGAGCACATGGAACATTGGGGCACGATCGAAAATCTCAGACAGGGGTTTTACGACTTCGTTTCGAACATTCCGTTCTACGGTCTGGCGGTGTGCTGCACGGATCACCCCGAAGTGCAGGCTCTGGTCGGCAAAATCACCGACCGCCGGGTCATGACCTATGGCTTTAATGCGCAGGCAGATGTGCGGGCTGTGAACCTGACCTACAAAAAGGGCGTGGCGCATTTTGATATTGCGCTGCAAGCCGACGACACGGTGATCGAAGGCTGCACACTGCCCATGCCGGGCGATCACAACGTCTCGAACGCGCTGTCCGCTGTTGCGGTGGCTTTGCATCTCGGGATGACGGGCGACGAGATCCGCGAAGCACTGGCCGCCTTTGGTGGCGTCAATCGGCGCTTTACCCGCGTGGGCGAAGTCAACGGCGTGACGATCATCGATGACTATGGTCACCACCCGGTGGAAATCGCAGCGGTGCTCAAGGCCGCCCGTCAGGCGACCGAGGGCCGCGTGATCGCAGTGCATCAGCCGCATCGCTATTCGCGTCTGCATCACCATTTCGAGGACTTTTGCACCTGTTTCAACGAGGCCGATGTTGTGGCCATCGCTGATGTCTACGCGGCTGGCGAGGATCCGATTGAAGGCGCAAGCCGTGACGATCTGGTCGCTGGTCTGGTTCGGCACGGCCACCGCCATGCGCGCGCGATCGTGGATGAAAACGATTTGGAACGTCTGGTGCGCGAACAGGCGCAGTCTGGTGATATGGTGGTGTGCCTCGGCGCGGGTACGATTTCCGCTTGGGCCAATGGTCTGCCTGAACGCCTGAAGGGCTAAGGCCCTGCAACATTGATCTTGAGAAGTTAAAGGGCTGGTTCCATTGAGGAATTCAGCCCTTTTTGTTCAGAGCTAGGTGTCTGCTAGCCAGCAAGAAGGGCACGGGCTGCGGCACGCGCCTCGTCTGTAACCGTATCGCCTGACAGCATCCGCGCGATTTCAGACTCGCGTTCGGCTGCGGTCAACGGAACCACCTCTGACGTGGTCATGTCGGATTTGACGTGCTTTTGAACGCGCCAATGATGCCCGCCCAGTGCGGCGACCTGCGGTGAGTGTGTCACCACCAGAACCTGCCCACTGTCGGCCAATGCCTTTAGTCGGCGCCCCACAGCATCGGCTGTGGCGCCACCAACCCCGCGATCAATTTCGTCGAAGATCATGGTCACGCCTGCATCGCGCTCTTCGGTCAGGCAGACCTTGAGCGCCAATAGAAAACGGCTGAGTTCGCCGCCCGAGGCGATCTTGTTCAACGGGCCTGACGGCGCACCGGGGTTTGTCGCAACCGTAAACTGGACGGTGTCGCGGCCATCGGGGCCCGCCGGGGCCTCTTCGATGCGGGTAGTAAAGACGGCACGATCCATCTTGAGAGGGGCCAGTTCGCCCGACACGGCCTTGTCCAGCCGTGCAGCGGCTTTACCCCGCGCCTCAGTCAAGGCGAGGGCGGCACTATCATAGGCCGCCTCGGCGCTTTTCAGTTCGTGCTTGAGGTCCTCAATCGCGGCCTCGCCAGCATCCAGTGCGTTCAGGCGCGCGCTGAGCGTTTCGGCAAGTGTTGCCAGATCATCCGGAAGAACCTCATGTTTGCGCGCCAGCGCGCGCAGGGCGAACAGGCGTTCCTCGGTGTCTTCCAATTCCGACGGGTTGAACTCCAGCGCATCGAGGCAATCGGCGACACCGCGCGAGGCTTCATCCAGTTCGGCCATAGCGCGGGTCAGGGCCGCGATGGGTGCATCCAGACGCCCCTCGGCGCGTTCTGCTGCTCCTTCGAGCCAGCGCAGAGCACTTGCCATTGCACCTTCGGCGCCATCATAGCCTAGCGCATTGCTGGCCTGGCCAATGTCGTCGCGAATTTTCTCTGCGGCCTGCATCATACGGCGGCGGGTATCCAGATCGGCCTCTTCGCCGGGTTCCGGGCCCAGTTTGCGCAGCTCGGCAACGGAATGGCGTAGAAAGTCTTCTTCGGCGCGCACAGCGTCCAGATCGGCCTGTGCCTTTTCCAAAGCCTTGGCTGCCGCGTTGCGTGTCTTCCACGCGGAACGCACGGTTTCTATCTTGCCTTGCAGCGCGCCGTATTCATCCAGAATGGCGCGGTGCCCCTTGGGATCAAGCAATCCGCGATCATCATGTTGGCCATGCAGTTCGATCAGGGTTGCTGACAATTGACGCAGCACCTCGCCTGAGGCGCGCCGGTCATTGATCCAACCGGTTTTGCGCCCATCCGCGGTGTTGACGCGGCGCAGGATCAGCTCGTCACCGCCCGGAAGCCCGGCTTCGGCCAGAACGGCATGAGCTGCGTGATCTTCGGGCAAATCGAAAACAGCCGTTACCTCACCCTGCGCGGCCCCGGCACGAACCAGTTCGGCACGGCCACGCCAACCCAGCACAAAACCCAGCGAATCCAACAGGATAGATTTGCCTGCGCCGGTTTCGCCGGTCAGCACGTTCAAGCCCGGCTGGAACGCAAGTTCCAGTCGGTCAATGATCAGCATATCGTGGATTTCAAGCGCCCTGAGCATGTGCCGCGTCCTGTGGGGCGGGGATTAGCCCGCCGCTCCTAGAGCCACTCGCCCTTGACCATCTGACGATAGACCGCGCTGAGCCAATTGTTCTTGAAAACCTTCGGCTCAAGCCCTTGTCCCTGCAAAAGCTTGTAGGTGTCTTCGTACCAATCGGTGGACTGATAGTTGTACCCAAGGACTGCGCCTGCGGTTTGCGCTTCTTCGGTCAGGCCAAGCGACAGATACCCTTCAACCAGTCGATGCAGGGCTTCGGGCGTGTGGGTCGTGGTCTGGAAATCTTCGACGACCACGCGGAAACGGTTGATCGCCGCACCAAAATGGTCGCGCTTCAGATAAAAGCGGCCAATTTCCATTTCCTTGCCAGCCAGATGGTCAAAGGCAAGGTCGAATTTCAGAATAGAGGATCGCGCATATTCGCTGTCAGGATAGCGCTCAATCACGGTCCGCAATGCCTGCAGAGCCTGGAACGTCAGGCCCTGATCGCGGCCCACCAATTCGATCTGATCGTAGTAGGACAGCGCCAGCAGGTATTGTGCATAGGCGGCGTCATCATCTGCCGGATAGAAATCGATATAACGCTGTGCCGCGGAACGGGCGTTCTCGTAGTCCTTGTCCTGATGATAGGCATAGGCCTGCATGATCAGCGCGCGTTTGGCCCAGTCAGAGTAGGGATAAAGCCGCTCGACTTCGCCGAAATAAAAGGCCGCGTCTTCTGCGTCTTTTCTCGACAGTTCATATTCGCCACGTTCAAAGATTTGCTCGGCCGTGAACGCCTCAAGCGGAGCACCGCCCGGACCGCGATCTTTACGGTTCAATTCACCGCACCCGGCAAGGGTCAGTCCGGCCAAAGCCATCAGGACAACGGTACGGTTCGCTCTGCCCCCAGCCATGTGTGACTATCCTCTAATACCACCCGTGCAAGCCCCGAAGGAGCCGCGTTTCGTACTGTCCTAGCACAGAATTTTCCGGTGCAAAACGCCTAAGCGGCGATTTCCTGCTGCCCAAATGAACGAAACTGTGCAGGCCTAATTTCTGCAATGTCCCAGACGCGGGCCATTGCCCGTTAAGGGGTTGTCTTTAATTGATAATTTTAAGTTTGTTTGCGCCGCTTGGGTTCAAGCGACGGCTGGTACTTCGTGACGCTCGACACCTGCGCCGGGCAGGCGGGCCGCCGTTGCTTCATCGCAGGTTACAAGACGATAGGCATCCGGGTTGGCGAACAATTCACGAAGGAGCGCGTTTGTCATGGCGTGACCAGCCTTGTGGCCTTCGTAGTGACCAAGCACCGGAGCACCAGCCAAGGCCAGATCGCCCAGGGCGTCCAGCATCTTGTGACGCACAGCTTCGTCGGTGTGACGCAGCCCGCCGGGCGACAAAACTTTGTCACCATCAACGACCACAGCGTTCTCAAGCGTTCCGCCCAGTGCCTTACCAGCGGCGTGCATGGCTTCGACGTCCGAGTTGCGGCAGAAGGTGCGGCTGTCGCACAGTTCGCGCACGAACGCGCCGTTTGCCAGATTCAGCGTTTTGTTTTGCGTGCCAATGGCGGCATCCGCAAAATCGATGTGGAACGACATTTCCGTACCGCGTGCCGGGCTCAAACGCGCCCAGCCGTTTGCCGTGTGGACGGAAACAGGGCAGAGCACTTCGATCACGCGAACCGGTGCCGTCAACTGTCGGATGCCACGGGCGAGAATGCCGCGGACAAACGGGGCTGATGAGCCGTCAAGGATGGGGCATTCCGGCCCATCGATTTCGACCAGTGCATTGTGAACGCCACATCCAGCCAGCGCCGCCATCACATGTTCAATCGTCGAGACAGCAACGCCGTCCCGGTTCACGATATGCGTGCAAAGCGGAGAGGTTTCCACCGCATCCCACCGGGCAGGCACAAGCGGATCACGGAACGGTTCGTCGTTCCGTTTGAACCAAATGCCGTGTTCTGCCGAAGCAGGATGAATGGTGAGCTTTGCCGGTTTGCCAGAGTGAAGGCCGACGCCCTGAAAGCTGATCGCGGATCTTATGGTCGTTTGCACCAGGTTGCCCTTTGGTCATTGCACACGCCCCCCCAACGAGCGCTGCTTTCTTGCCGTCGGGGATAAGTCAGCCTGTGAAATGGCTCAAATCAAAGATTGTAACCAAGTGAAACATCTCTGAAACATGGTCGGCGGAACCCTGCCACGCAGTAAATCTGGCAGGGTAAGTCGATGAAATACCACGATAAAAACTGACTTCTATCCAGCCTTGGAAATTGGATTTGTTTTCAGGTTTTTTGCCCGTTGCAGGCGATATTTCACTTTGTGACAGGTGAAATACACGTTTGCCCATTTGGCAGATGAATCAGTTTCGGGCACTCAAAACGCAAAACGCCCCCGGAAAATCCGGGGGCGCTCAAGACCGGGATCGGCTAATTTAGTTTGCCTGACGGCGCAGGAATGCAGGGATTTCGATCTTTTCCTGATCGGCATCGGGCTCTGCGTCCTGAACTGGTGCGGGGGTATGCGCCTGCATCGGAGGCTGCTGGCGGCGGGCTGCGGCTGGCGCAGGATCTTGCGCGCCACCGGTCATCCGGCCAATCAGTGAATTAACGCTAAAGCGTGGCTTGTCAGCTTCCGCAGCCGGAGCGGCTGGCGCCGCTGCTGGCTGAGCCGGTGCAGCCTGATTGCGGGCTGCTGCGGCTTTCAGGCGGGCCAGAGTGTCGGCGCTTGGCGTGCCTGCGGCAGGGGCCTGCGGCGCAACAAAGTCTTCTGGCTGCGCTTCGAGTGTGTCTTCACGCGGCTGGAACGCAGCAACCTGAGGCTGGTAGGCCGGAGGTGGCAGATCATCTGTCGCTTCTTCTTCGAAGATGTCTTCCATCTGGTCCTGTGCAGCGGCCTGTTCGGTGTTCATGCCTTCAAACAATGACGGCTCTTCGACCTGTGGCTCTGGCTGGGCTGCCGGTGCGGCGGCTGCAACCGCTGCTGCTGCCGCTGGCGCCGGTGTTTCTTCGATCTGTTCAGGCTGCTTGAGCGGCTGCGCAAGGCTGCGGCGGGGCAGGGGTGTTTCGGCGTGCGAAACGCTTGCGTCGATGCCCGTTGCAACAACAGAGACCCGCATCACACCTTCCATACCGTCGTCCATGGTGCTGCCGACGATGATGTTCGCATCGGCGTCCACTTCCTCGCGGATGCGGTTTGCGGCTTCGTCCAATTCGAACAGGGTCAGGTCGTGACCACCTGTGATGTTGATCAGGACACCCTTCGCACCCTTGAGGCTGATTTCGTCCAGCAGCGGGTTCGCGATGGCCTTTTCCGCGGCCTGTGTGGCGCGATCTTCGCCCTCGGCTTCGCCTGTGCCCATCATCGCCTTGCCCATTTCGTCCATGACGGCGCGAACGTCGGCAAAGTCGAGGTTGATCAGGCCCGGACGAACCATCAGGTCCGTTACACCCTTAACGCCCTGGTACAGAACGTCGTCGGCCATCGAGAAGGCCTCGGTAAAGGTGGTTTTCTCGTTGGCGAGGCGGAACAGGTTCTGGTTCGGAATAATGATCAGCGTATCAACGACCTTTTGCAGTGCCTCGACACCGTCTTCGGCCTGGCGCATGCGCTTGCCACCTTCGAACTGGAAGGGCTTGGTCACGACGCCAACAGTCAGAACGCCAAGTTCGCGTGCGGCCTGTGCGATGATTGGCGCAGCACCTGTACCGGTGCCGCCGCCCATGCCCGCGGTGATAAAGCACATGTGTGCGCCCGCGAGGTGATCAACGATCTGTTCAATGCTCTCTTCGGCAGCCGCAGCGCCGACCGTGGCCCGGGCTCCGGCGCCCAGTCCTTCGGTGACTTTCACGCCCAGCTGCACGCGGCTCTGAGCGAGGCTCTGCTGAAGGGCTTGGGCGTCCGTGTTGGCGACGACAAAGTCGACACCTTCCAACGCCTTTTCAATCATGTTGTTGACCGCGTTACCGCCAGCGCCGCCGACACCAAAAACGGTGATACGGGGCTTCAACTCTTCCTGGCCGGGCATCGAAAGGTTCAATGTCATTACTAGTTCCGCCTGTGTTGTGTCAGGCCGCGTCCCCGGCCTTTTCATACCTATCCGCTGTAATTCTTAACCAGCGCAGGCCTGATCGTCACGCAAAAAACACTAAAAAGCCCCAAAATATGGGCGATTACTTGCCAAATTCACGCTGATTTTGGTGGTTTGGCAAGATGTGGGGGAAATCATGGCCGCATGCCACAAGTGCGGTGCCAAGACAGGGGCAAGGATTCGCCAAGTCCGCCGCACCGCGCGGCTGTGCCGATCTCGGTGCAATTCAGACGGGTAGCGGGCCTGATGCGCGGTCGGTCAGTTCTGATATTGAGGATACCTGCTCGATCCTCTGCGCATGTTTTCGCGCTTTTGTATAGGGCAATACTCTACGGGATCTGCCCGGGCTTGTCACCGGGCAAATCGCGAATTTCATGGATTTGTTTGGGTTACCAGTTGTCGCGGAACCACTGCACTGCGCGCTTGAGGCTGCGCGCCGGGTAACGGTCGACCGGAATCTCGAAATCCCACCATTCGTCCTGCGGGTGCGCTGCGTGCAGGCATAGGCCAACGGCGCTTGCAAATCCGGGGCCTGTTGCCGCTTGGGGCAGGCCGTTGACGCGCAGTGGGCGCCCGAGACGAACCTGATGCCCCAGAATTTTGGAAGCCAGACCATCAAGCCCGGGGATCTGAGAGGCGCCGCCGGTCAGAACGATTTGCTGACTTGGCAGGTGTTCAAACCCTGCCGCGTCAAGGCGGGCGTGAACCTCTTCCAGGATTTCTTCGACGCGGGGGCGCATGATACCGATCAGTTCAGCCCGGCTCACAGTGCGGCGGTCATGTTCCCAATCGCCGGTTTCGCCGCCGATTTCGATCATTTCGCGGTCATCCATGCCGGTGGCATGTACGCCACCGTAAAAGGTTTTAATCCGTTCGGCTGTCGCCATGGGAACCTGCAGGCCCATCGAGATGTCCGAGGTGACGTGATCGCCGCCCATGCGCACGGCATCTGCATAGATCATGTGCTTCTTGATGAAGATGGACACACCGGTGGCGCCACCACCCATGTCGATGCAGGCTGCGCCCAGTTCTTGTTCGTCTTCAACAAGCGCCGATGCGCCTGACGCGTAAGATGAGGATGCAATGCCGGCGAGTTCGAGATCACAACGTTTGACACAGTAGGCGAGGTTTTGGATGGCCTGCGCATCGACGGTCAGCATGTGCATATCACAGGACAGTTCATTGCCGATCTGGCCGCGCGGATCGATCAGGCCGGACCGGTGATCGAGAGCAAAGTTTACGGGCTGCGCGTGCAGGACTTCGCGCCCATGTCCGAAATCGGGCACGTCGCAGGCGGACAGAACGCGCGCCACATCCTGTTCGTCGACTGTGGTGCTGTAGACTTCGGATGAGCCGGCAAGCCCGTAGCTGCGCGGCTCGGCCCCTGCAAAGCAGGCAATCACATGATCGACGCGAATGCCTGCCATCTTCTGCGCGGCCTGTACGGCGGTGCGAATGGCGCGCTCGGTTTCACCCATCGAGGAAATCTCGCCGAAACGAACCCCGCGCGACCGCGTCGTCGCGGCGCCAATGACCCGAAAGCCGGACTGCCCCGCCAGAGATCCGATCCCTTCTTCGGCCGGATCGGTGCCGTCAAACCGCAGGACAAGGCAGGCAATCTTGGAGCTGCCAACGTCCAGAATGGCAATAACGCCCCGTTGCATGGCAGCGCGTCGCATATTCCGCATTGCGCGTTGGGATTCGTAAAGCTCGATCATTGTTGTTGTTCCCCGCCGGCCTCAATTGCCTTGAATTGCCACATCGCTTGTGTGGCTTGTTCTGTCATTCTGACCGTCGGGCGCTGCGGCAATCGCAGGTCGACGGCAATCAAATCGCGATCCAGCATCTGGACCGCCTGTTGCATCGCGATGGTGCGTTCGAGCGCGCGCACAGCGCCGTCTTCGGGCAGCATGATCCGCTGGCCCCGATCCAGAACCACATCCCATCGGCGTGCGCCCATGCGCTCAAAGCCGCGAACACGCCCGCTGAGCGGCCCGGCAACGGCATGCAGGGCCAAGGCTTCGGGCACGGCGCGTTCAGCGCCATCGCCTGCAATAACGGGCAAATCCGCGTGGTGGGCGCGTGCGTGTGCGTCGGCAACCCTGTTGCCTTTGCCATCCAGCAATTCCAGCGCGTCTTCGCGCCGCCAAAGCACCTTGGGAATGCGTTCGGTCACGTCGACCTGAAGAACGCCGCCTTGTTTGATGCGAAGATGTGCCTTGCGCACGGCATCCAGACCGACCACGGATTGCTGCATCTCATCGAGATTGAGGTCAAAGGACGAAATCGGGAATTCGACTGGCAAAATGGTTCGAATATCGGCAGCCACCGCATCGCTTGCTCCGTCGATGGCCATCAGTTTGACCTGAAACTCGGGCCGGCTTTCGACCTGGGTGCGCAGATCGGCGATCATCGTGTTGAAGGCGTTGCGGTTATCATCGACCGAAAACCACCATGTTCCCAGGCCGAATGTCAGCGCCAGAGGCACACCTACGCGCAAAGCGCCGCGGAACAGCGGCGTCAGCATCAAACGTTCGATCCGGTATTTCAGCCGCGAGCCCGACGGATCGAGCCGCGCCATCTGAGGATCGTTGGCCTCTATCTGTCGCATGACGCGTCCTCCACCATCCATGCGCAGAACTGGCCAAAGCTCAGTCCGATCAATTGAGCGTGCTCGGGGGACAGCGATGTTGGTGTCATCCCCGGCTGGGTGTTGGTTTCAAGCAGGATCAGCCCGTCCAGACCCTTGTCTTCGTCCCAACGAAAATCTGTTCGTGTCACGCCGCGGCACCCCAGCGCCTGATGGGCGCGCAGCGCATAGTCGAGACAGGCCGCCGTAATTTCTCCCGGAACATCGGCAGGGCAAACATGGCGTGAGCCACCGGCCTTGTACTTGGCGTCATAGTCGTACCAGCCATCGGTCAGGATTTCCGTCACGCCTAGCGCACGATCGCCCATGACCGTGCAGGTCAGCTCGCGGCCCGGGATGAAGGCTTCGACCATGACGGTCTGCGGCATGTCCTTATTCAGGACCGGAGGACCGTTTGCAGCCTCATCCACAAGGTAGACGCCGACCGATGAGCCTTCGTTGTATGGCTTGACCACATAGGGTGGGGCCATCACGTGGCTGGCCTGAACATCGACCTTGTCCGCCAGCTGGCTGTCCGCCACCGGCAGGCCAGCTTCGCGATAAATCTCTTTGGTGCGCTCTTTGTCCATCGCCATCGACGAGGCCATCACCCCAGAGTGCGTATAGGGCAGGCGCATCCATTCCAGCAGGCCTTGAATGCAGCCATCTTCGCCCCAGCGACCATGCAGGGCGTTGAAGACCGCGTCAGGCGCGGCTTCTTGAAGGCGGGCCACCACATCGGCCCCCGCATCAATCTCGGTAACTTCAAAACCTTCGCCCCGTAGAGCGGCAGCACATTCCTGCCCGGAACTCAGCGAAACCTCTCGTTCAGCCGAGGGACCGCCTTTCAGTACCACCACTTTTCGGGATGTCCTGCTCGACATACCCAAACCGCCTATCTGCCTCTGGGGTCGTTGCCCCATGTTGTTTTTCGCGACGTTTATGCGCCGCAGAGCCTTTGTGGCCCTTTAGTCTGCCGCCGGTTCTCCGACGCGCATGATTTCCCATTGTAACTCTATTCCGCTATGCGAGGAAACCCTTTTTCGCACTTCTTCGCCCAGCCCTTCGAGGTCTGCAGCTGTCGCGCCGCCGGTGTTGACCAGAAAGTTGCTGTGCTTGGGGCTCATTTGCGCGCCGCCCCGTGTCGCACCGCGCATTCCGGCGTCGTCGATAACCTTCCATGCCTTTAATTCATGTGTGTCATCGTCTTTCCCGGTGCTGGAAAACCCTGCTGGGTTGCGAAAGGTGCTGCCTGCCGTGCGGTCCTTGGTCGGCTGGGTTTCGTCGCGCTTTGCCAGTTGGGCGGTCATCCGCGCATCCAAGGCTTCTGGATCGCCGGGAATGCCTTCAAAAGTGGCCTCGACGATCACCCAGCCTTCGGGCAGATCGCTTTGCCGGTACTGAAAGTTCAGATCGTCCGGCCCCAGTGTGACGGTCTTGCCCTCGCGGGTGATGGCGCGGGCGCTGACAAAATGATCGGCGACATAAGAGCCATAGCAGCCCGCATTCATCCGAACAGCTCCGCCGATCGCACCGGGAATTGTACGCAGGAATGTCAGATCGACGCCAGCCTGTGCGGCCCGGCGGGCTACATGAGCGTCCAGTGCTGCAACACCGGCTGTCACCCGAGTGCCGTCAACGGTGATCTGGTTAAAGCCGCGACCCATCTGGATGACGACCGCACGAATGCCCCCATCCCGCACGATCAGGTTCGATCCGACCCCCATGGGAAACACGGCAATCTCTGAGGGCAGGGCCGCCAGAAACGCAGCCAGATCGGCTTCGTCCGCCGGGCGGAAATACCAATCGGCAGGGCCGCCAACACGCAGCCATGTAAGATCATCGAGGGGGCGGTCAGCGGTCAGCGTGCCGCGTGGAGTGGGTATCATGCTCATGGCCTGCGCTTACACAGCCTAGGTCTTGGCGACAAGCCCGCGCAGCCAGCGCATCAGGTAACGCACGGGCCAGCGCAGCACGCTCATACCGGCGGCCAGCGCCAGCAATCCGATCCATGGTCCGTTCTGCCAGAACACCCAGATCAACAGAGGCAGGCCAAGCGCGATCAGGAAATATGCGCGCCGCCAGTGGTTGTCATTCGATGGCAGCATCGCCAGCACGTTGGCCAGTACCAGCCAAGCAAATGTAGCAATCAGCGAAAGTGTCATGTGTCCTTGCCCCTGAAACGACGCCAAAAATACCGAAGCGGATTGCGGTACATCGACACAAAAGCAAAGAGCCCCAGCGCCGTCCAGAGCCAACCATGTGCAAAACCGATCCATAGGATCAGAAGTGGCGCAAGTGCCAGCAAGGCCACACCGGGCGCGTATTGGCGCTGCATCGGCAACATCGCCACGATGGCCGAGGCCACCACCCACAAAGAGCCCAGAACAAGAGGGATGCTCATCCGATCACTCCCAGAGCCAAAGCGCCCAGTGGGAGAACCAGACCAATCCAGGGCACCCAGTCTGGCACGGTAAAGGGCGCGCTGCTGCCTGTCCGTTTGACTGCGATCAGCGCGGCGTTCACCAGAACGAACACGATCAGCAACACGGTCGAGGTCGCCTCGGCCAACACCGCAACGGGCAGGACCAGCGCCGCCGCGATGACTGCCAGACCGACAAGGACCGTGGCCAAGACTGGCGTGCCAAACCGAGGATGGGCATGGTGAAAGATCGCCAGAGATCCGCCGTTTTTACCCAGACCAAACAGGACGCGTGAGGCCATGACGATTTGCGCCAGTACGCCGTTCAGGGCGGCAAAGACTGCGATTGCGGATAAAAAGGCTGCGTTGCCGCCACGCGCCTGTTGCCATACCAGCGCAAGCGGTTGTTCGGATGCGGCCAGATCTGCGGCAGGCACGACCCGCACCGCAGCCCAGCTGACCAGTGCATAAAGAACCGAGGTGATGGCCAGAGAAATCAGGATCGCACGTGGCAGGGTTCGCAGCGGATTGCGCACCTCTTCTGCCATGTTCACGATGTCTTCGAACCCGATAAAGGCAAAGAACGCCAGCACTGCTGCGGCTCCGATCCCGGCGACGGGCATGATCTCGGGGGGCGGATTGACGGCAATCGCGTCGGGCTGAAGGCCGAAGCTCGCACCGGCCCAGATAATCAGGCCCAGCCCGGCAATTTCGATCACTGTAAAGACGGCGGCAAGGGCGAGGCTTTCCATTGCCCCCCAGATGGCCACGCCGGTCAGCAAGATACCCATCATGCAGGCCGTCGGGCCAAAGGGAAGATCGATGATGCCCAGCAGGTATCCGGTGCCACCACGCAGCACTGCGGCGGCAGAAATGGTCCCGGCTGCAACAATGGCCAGCCCGACCAGCGTGCCGATCCAGTCATGCCCGAACCCGCGCCGGACATATGCCGCTTCGCCCGCAGCTTCGGGCACACGGGTTGAAAACTCGGCGTAGGACAAGGCCGTGGGCGCTGCCACAAGCCCAGCCAGCAGGAAAGCAAAGGGAGCCCAGATGCCAGCCAGACCGGCCACGGCGCCAGTCAAAACGTAAATGCCTGCGCCGACCATCACGCCGACACCATAGGTGGTCAAAAGGCCGAGGCCGATCGTACGCTTCAATGGGTCAGTCATGAGAATGCTCTGCGTCTTGGGTAATTGGCGGACAGGCTAGGCCCCGTCTGTCGATCGCACAAGATGACATCCGGGCGCGGGTTCAGCCCCTGTCGATCTTGGTTGTGAGATGGATCAGGCTTTCTGAACTACGAACGCCCTTGGCTTCGCCGATCAGGTCAAGCGTTTTGTCCAGTGCTTCGGTGCTGTCGGCACTAAGCGTTACGATCAGGTCGAAACGCCCCGATGTGGTGTGGACCGCCTCGACAACGGGCAGGGTGCGCAGGCGGGCAACAACAGCGGCGCCTGCTCGCGGTTCAATGCCCACCAAGATGGTCGCCCGGATCGGGGATCGCAGGCCCGGACCGCGTCGAAGTGTGTATCCGGCAATCAATCCGCGGGATTCCAACCGCTCCATGCGCGCCTGAACTGTTGTCCGTGCAATGCCAAGCCTTCTGGCCAGATCAGCCACTGGCAAACGCGCGTTTTCAGCGAGCAATGCGATCAATTCGCGGTCTGTTTCGTCTATCTGCATCAGTGCCTCGTCATTTTGAATGAAACATAAAGACGATATGTCTATTTTGCCAATCGTATTTGATGATCTCAGCCCGCAAGCTGAGCAAGACAGGTGATTTTCAATATCAAGGCAGGTCTGATGCTTGAGCAACGCTTTCTTTCTGATCCGGTGGACTGGCTTTTGCGGAACAACCCGGACGAGCCGGTGTTCTTTTTTGATCCGCGGGTGCTGCGCCGAACCGCCGAACAGTTCCGCCGCGATTTCCCGGGGCTCGTGACCTACGCGGTCAAGGCAAACCCGGAGCCAGAAGTGCTGGCGACCTTGGTGCAGGCCGGCATGCAGACTTTTGACATCGCCTCGCCAGCAGAGATGGCTCTGGTGCGGGCGGTCTGTCCAGGTGCGGTTCTGCATTATCACAACCCGATCCGGTCTCTGGCAGAGATCGAGCAGGGACGCAGCTTTGAGGTGGCATCGTGGTCCATCGATCGCAAGAGCGAGCTGGACAAGCTTGGAAACATCACTGGCTGCGAAATCGCTGTCCGGCTCAAGCTGCCACTAAAAGGCGCGGCTTATGATTTTGGGGAAAAGTTTGGTGCCGAACCCGATAGGGTGACGGGCTTGTTGCAGGACGTGGTTGCGCGCGGTGGATTGCCGTCGGTCACCTTTCACCCCGGTACGCAATGCGAAGCACCGAAAGTCTGGGCCGCCTACATCGCCGAGGCCGCACAAGCGGCGGCGCGCGCAGGCGTGACCCTGCACCGGTTAAACGTCGGCGGCGGATTTGCGGCGCATCGCAAAGGCGCGGCGCCGGATATTCCGGCGGTGTTCCGAACGATCCAGCAGGCCACAGCCCATCACTTCGATGTTCCGCCGCCATTGGTGTGCGAGCCGGGGCGCGCCATGGTCGCTGAGGCCTTCAAGCTGGCGGTTCGCATCAAGGCCAAAGTGCCCGGGGCGGTCTATCTGAATGACGGAATCTACGGTGGTCTGTCTGAATGGCGTGATTTGCTACCCGGCTCGCGTCTGCGCGTGATTTCTGCCGATGGGGTCGAACGCACAGGCCGCTCAGAGCCGACAACGATCTTCGGGCCAACCTGTGACAGCCTCGACAAGCTGCCCAGCCCGGTTGCATTGCCCGGCGATTGCGCGGATGGCGATCATGTTCTGCTCGAGGGCATGGGCGCTTATGCGGCGGCCATTACCACAGGCTTTAACGGCTACGGCGCGCGGCGTGTCGTTACGCTGACGCACCCGACTGGCGACGGCGGATAGGCACGCCCCCACTGGACAACCCGGTGATCCCCGCTAGTGTCCGGCTAAGTCACAGAGGGGACAGCAGATGGATAAATTCGGGAAAAGTCAGCCAGTCAAACGCGTTGAAGACACGCGGTTCCTGACCGGTCAGGGCCGCTACATTGACGACATCGCACCCGAAGGCAGTTTGCGGGCCTTTGTGTTTCGCTCGCCTGTGGCGCATGCGCAGATCACCACGCTGGATGTTGAAGAGGCCCGAAATGCAGACGGGGTCGAATTGGTTCTTACCGGACAGGATTTGCTGGACGCGGGCCTGAACACCGGCATGTATGGCGCGCTTGTAAAAAACCGTGATGGCAGTGACGGCGCCGCGCCCAAGCGGCCTTTGTTGGCAGAGGGCCGTGTGCGTTATGTCGGCGAAGCGGTGGCCTTGGTGGTTGCCGAAACACTGGAGCAGGCACGCGACGCTGCCGAACTGATAGAATTCGACTACGAAGATCTGCCCGTGCATCTTGGCCTTGGGGCCGGAGGAGAGGCGATCCATCCCGAAGCGCCTGACAATCGTGCCTTTGACTTTGGCCTCGGGCTGGAAGACGAGACCGCGGCGGCATTCGAAGCAGCCGCGCGCACCGTAACGCTGGATATCGAAGACAACCGTGTGATCGTAAACTCAATGGAGCCGCGCGGCTGTTATACAGAATGGGATGGCGAACGGCTGCATCTTGCATTCAGTGGACAGGGCGTGTGGGGCATCATCCCCCAAATGGTCGAAGCTCTGAAACTGTCCGAAGACAAAATTCGTGTGACCAACCCGGATGTGGGCGGCGGTTTCGGTATGAAAGGCATGCCCTATCCCGAATATTTCGTAATGAGCCATGCCGCTATGGTTTTGGGGCGTCCTGTCCATTGGATGTCGGACCGGACCGAAGCCATGCTGTCTGATCACCATGGCCGCGATCTGGTGACCAAGGCACAGCTGGCATTTGATGAAAACAACCGGATCACCGGATACCGGGCGCATACCGTCTGCAACCTTGGCGCTTACAACAGTCAGTTCGGCCAGCCGATCCAGACCAATTTGTTCACCCGCATTCTGACGGGCGTGTATGACATTCCGGCGGCCTATTACACTTGCGAGGGCATCTATACGAACACCACACAGGTGGACGCCTACCGCGGCGCGGGCCGACCCGAAGCGATTTACGTTCTGGAACGGGTCATGGATCGGGCCGCGCGCGAGTTGGGGTTGGACCCATGGGAATTGCGCCGCATCAACTTCATCAAGCCGGATCAGTTTCCCTACAAGACCATCCCGGGCGAGACTTATGATGTCGGCGATTTTGATCGGGTTCTGGATCATGTGGCCCAGTCTGCGGATTTGACTGGCTATGCCGCGCGCAAGTCGGCGTCAGAGGCGCAAGGCAAACTGCGCGGGCAGGGGCTTTGTTACTACATCGAGAGCATTCTTGGTCAGCCACATGAAGACGTGAAGGTTGAGTTCACCGAAGACGGCGGTGCGTTGATCTATGTGGGCACACAGAGCAATGGTCAGGGCCATGAAACGGTCTTTGCGCAGTTCCTGTCGGATCAGACCGGTATCCCGGCCGATCAGATTTCGGTGGTGCAGGGCGACTCTGACCGTATCCGGACTGGTGGCGGCACTGGCGGTTCGCGCTCTGTCACGGTTCAGGCAAATGTCACATTGGTGGCTGTCGCGGATATGATTCAGGGCTTTTCCGAGTTCCTTGCCGCTGAAATGGGTGTTTCACCGGATGACGTGCGCTTTGATGACGAACGGTTCCGGGCCGAAGGTTCCAATCTGACGCCGACCATGCTCGAAGCGGCCAAACTGGCCCGCGATGCGGGGCGTGAGGATTTGCTCAGCTGGGCGGCGCAGGCGAAACTGCCGGGCCGTTCGTTCCCCAATGGTGCGCATGTGGCCGAGGTCGAAATCGACCCTGAAACTGGCAGCGTCGTTGTTGATCGCTACAACGTGGTGGATGACTTCGGCAACCTGATCAATCCGATGCTGGCAGAAGGTCAGGTCCATGGCGGCATTGCGCAGGGTATCGGGCAGGCTTTGACCGAACGGGTTGTGCATGACGAAGACGGACAGCTGCTCACGGCGACGTTCATGGACTATGCTATGCCAAGGGCCGATGATGTTCCCATGATTGGCTTCGAAACCGAAGTTGTTCCATCCACCGCCAACCCGCTCGGCATGAAAGGCTGCGGAGAGGCGGGAACCGTTGGCGCGCTCGCGGCTGTGTCGAATGCGGTTCAGGATGCGCTTTGGGATCGGGGTGTGCGGCAAGTGGATATGCCATTCACACCGCAGCGTGTGTGGGAGCTGTTAAAGGATGTTGCGATCGCTGCTGAGTGACCGGGTTGTTGGGTGGTTCCGGAGGCGTTTTGCCTCTGGCCATTCCACCTACAGTCGGCATCGCGGTCCCGTCGATCATGTCATCATTCTGGATGGAACGATGTCGTCGCTCGAGCCGGGGCGGGAAACGAATGCCGGATTGACCTACAAGCTGCTGTCCGAAAACGGCCATGCATCGCTGTTCTATGAATCCGGTGTGCAATGGCCGGACTGGCGAACCACTCCGGACGTGATGATGGGGCGGGGCATCAATCGGCAGATCCGCCGGGCCTATGGTTACCTGGCATCACGCTACCGCGAAGGCGACCGCATCTTCTTGTTGGGGTATTCGCGCGGGGCCTATGCCGTTCGATCTCTGGCGGGGGTGATCGACCGGGTCGGTCTGCTGCGGGCGGAATGCGCGACAGAGCGCAATATTCGCCAGATTTATCGCCTGTACCGCTATGATCCGGATGGAACATCAGCGCAGGAATTTGCCACGGCAAATTGCCATGATGCGTCTCCTATCGAGATGGTCGGCGTCTGGGATACGGTCAAAGCGCTGGGCCTGCGGTTTCCGGTGTTGTGGCGGATGACCGAAACGGAACATGCCTTTCACAGCCACGAATTGGGCCGGACCATCAAGCATGGTTTTCACGCCCTGGCCCATGATGAACGGCGTCTGGCCTATGCGCCGGTGCTGTGGTCTTGCCCGCCGGGTTTTGACGGCAAGGTCGAACAGGTCTGGTTTCGTGGCACGCATGGCGACGTGGGTGGACAGCTCAGCGGCTATGAAGCGGCCCGACCCTTGGCCAATATTCCACTGGTCTGGATGCTTGAGAAACTGGTGGCCTGCGGTATCGACTGCCCCGAGGACTGGCGTTCCCGATTTCCACAAGATGTCGAAGCCCCGTCGATTGGGGGCTGGGCCGGCCTGAGTAAACTGTTTCTGCTTCGAAAAGCACGGCTAGTGGGTTCAGATCGTTCAGAAAGTCTTCATCCGACCCTCGCGCAAAGCCTGCCTGACAAGGCTGTGGCGCAATTTGCGCGATAATCTGCCGATCCGGGCTTTGGATTTGTCAACTTTTTAGTTCACGAAAGCTTTAGACCCCTACAAACTGTGTCTTTCGAGCCTATCTTTTTATCAGGATCGCGGGGCCGGAACCCCCGTGAGACCTTCACTGTCCCTCGTTCCGTAACTGACGCCCGAGCCCCCCGCTCGGGCGTTTTTTCTTGTCAGTTCTGTTGTGGGTGCTGGCCCGTGGCAAAACAGGTGACGGACCGGCCCTGCGATCAGACGGCGCGTGCCAGACTGTGCAGAAGATCGGTAACCAATGCAGCGGGATCGACATTCACCGCGCGGGCATGCCGGGCCCGGTCTCCGGTCTTTTGGGCTGCTTCTGCCCAAAGGCGGGCGGACCTCTGATCCGGGGCAAGGCGAAGCAGTGTTTCCGCTTCGCCGGGCGCAATCTGTGCGGCGGGCGGCTGGCCGGTGGCCCCGGTTCTGGCAATGCGGGCAGCAAGCTGGTCCGCCAGTGTCAGCAGCAGATCCAGCCGGTCTTCGCGCCCTTTGCCTGCGCAGCTGTCCGACAAGGCCAACAGTCGCGGGCGATCCAGTCTGGGCAGGCTGCCCAAGACAGAAAGCAAATCGCGATAGAGCGCGAGACCATCCAGATTGAGCAAACGGACCGCTGCACCAACGGATCCGTTTGCAAGCGCGGCCAAAGCTTCGGTTTCGCCTTCAGGCACTTCAATGTCGGCTTGTTGCAGAGCGCTTTGCATGTCCTGCTGGCCCAGCGGATCCAGACGCAATTCGCGGCAGCGTGACCGAATGGTTGGCAACAATCCGGCAGGCTGATGAGCGATCAGCAACAAGGTGGTGCGGGCAGGGGGCTCTTCAAGCATCTTAAGGATCGCATTGGCGGCCTGAACATTCAGTTCATCGGCGGAATCCACGATCACGACCCGCCGTCCGCCATCGGCGGCCGACAATCCGAAAAAGCCCTGCAGCTTGCGCACTTCGGTGACGCGAATGTCCGTGGCCAGTTTATCGCCTTTTTCATTCGGACCACGCCGCAAAAGGAACAGCCCCGGCTCGGACAATGCCTGCATGCGCCGGGCCACCGGGTGCTCGGGGTCAACGGACAAAGTGGATGGCGGTGGCGGCGCTCCGAACAATCCGTCACCTTCGTCGTCTGGCGTCGACAGAAGGAACCGCGCAATGGACCACGCCAATGTCGCCTTTCCAACGCCGCGCGGGCCGGTCAGCAGCCAGCCGTGGTGCAGACGCCCTGAATTATAGGCTGTCAGAAAATCGGCTTCGGCCTTGGCCTGACCAAACAATTGCGCGGTCATACGGGGATGGGGTGCGCCGGGAACGCAATCCGGCTCTGGCAGCGTGTCGTCGCTCATGCTGGTGTGCGCTCCAGGTGCGGATCAAGCGTTGCGCGCACGTCGGTTGAGACAGCTTCCAGTGTCCGGTTGCCGTCAATCACCCGGAACCGGTCTGCATATTCGTTTGCCAGTTCGAGAAAACCTGCGCGCATCTTTTCCTGCAAATCCACGCCGAAATCTTCGAACCGTTCTTCTTCGGTGGCCCGGGCTTTGGCGCGGGCGAGCCCTGCGGCCGGGTCCATGTCGATCAGAAGGGTCAGATCTGGTTCAATTCCGATCATCAGTTGGTGCAATGTGTCCACCGCCCCACGCAGATCACCGCGCGACAGCCCCTGATACATGCGTGTGCTGTCTGCAAAACGATCGCAAATTACGATCTTTCCGGCGTCCAGCGCAGGCTGGATCGTGCGTTCCAGATGATCGCGGCGCGCGGCGGTAAAGAGCAGCAGTTCTGCCTCTGCAGACCAGCGATCAGGATCACCTTGCAAAACCAACGCCCGGATTTCCTCGGCGCCGGGGCTGCCGCCGGGCTCGCGGGTCAGGATCACGTCAAAGCCTTCGGCGCGCAGCTGTTCTGCCAGCATTTGCGCTTGCGTGGATTTGCCAGAGCCGTCGATGCCTTCAAAGCTGATGAAAAGCCCGCGGCCCATTACATCGCATCTCCGGAACGATCTTGCAGTCGCTTGAGCAAAACCTGACTGACCACTGTCATGCGATCCAGAAATCCGCCAGCGTCAACGGTGCTTTCGGCAAACAATGGCACGCGTGTTTCCTCCAGTCCTTCGGGCTGGATGATCAGTTCAGCAAGGCGCTGGCCTTCGGTAACTGGTGCTTCGATTGGGCCAGTGTAGACGACTTCGGCTTTCAGACCTTCGGGACGGGCCACCGGAAGCAACAGAGTCACATCGTCCTTCGCAACCAGTCCCACGCTTTCTTCTGCGCCCATGAAGACATCGGCCTGTGCCAGAGCATTGCCCGATTTCACGATGGTTTGTTCGGCGAACTGGCGGAAAGCCCAGTTCACGATGGCTTCGGACTCTTCGGCGCGCGCTGCGGAACTGTCGAGGCCGGTAATGGCAAAGATCACCCGGCGATCACCTTGCTTGGCCGAGCCGACAAGCCCGTAACCGGCTTCTCTTGTGTGACCGGTTTTCAGCCCGTCCGCACCGATGCCTAGCCCAAGCAATGGGTTCCGATTGAACCGGTTCTGGCTTTCCTTGCTGTCAAACAAGAACTCTTTTTGCGCGAACATCGGGTAGAATTCGGGGAATTCCTCGATCAGCAACCGTGCCAACAAAGCCAGATCGCGCATCGACATCACATGTCCCTGAGCAGGCCAGCCGTTGGAGTTTTTGAAAACCGAAGAGGTCATGCCCAATTGCTGCGCCCGTTGGGTCATCATGCGTGAAAAGCCTGCTTCGGTCCCGTCGGGTGACAGGGCCTCGGCGATCACGGCACAGGCATCGTTGCCTGACAGCACGATAATCCCGCGGATCAGGTCTTCGACGGACACTCGTTCGCCTGCTTTCAAAAACAGGGTCGAGCCCCCGTAATCCATTGCATGCTGAGAGACCCGCAGTTGTTCGTCCAGTCGCAGACGCCCATCGCGTACGGCCTCAAACGCCAGATAGAGCGTCATCAGCTTGGACATGGAGGCGGGCGGCAATGCATCATCAGCACGTTTGGCGAGCAGCACGGTTCCGGTTGTCTGATCCAGCACAAAGGCAGCTTTTGCCCTTGTGTCAAAAGCAAATGAACTGGTCGCCATCAGCGCCAGAGTCATGGCGCCAGCCAAAACGCGAAAGGTCTTGCGGATCATTGTGCTGCTCCTGAACTTGCCTAATGCCCGCCATGTCTGCGCGGGCCGAGTCACCGACGTATATCTATATTGCGCAATCCGGGCGAGGTGTCACCCTAGCGGGGCATGCGAACACCCGCCGTCGGCGGCGGCTTGCGTGTCGCGAAGACGAAAAAGCCGGGCACTGCATCTGTTGCAGACCCGGCTTTGTGCCTTGAACGAGGTGTCAGAAGCCTCAGCCGCTGACGGCGTAGGCGTCTTCAAAGCCTTGCGCTTTGATTTTCTTGAGCAGCGCACTCATGTCCGACTTGGTGGTCGCTGGGCCAACCACGACGCGCCAGAAGGTCTTGCCCTTCGAGTTGTGCTTTTTGACTGTTGGCACCATGCCGGCCTGACGCATGGCTGTCGCTGTGTTCTTGGCGTTCTGTTCGACGCTGAAGATACCGATCTGGATGAATGGCTTGGACAGTTTGCTAGCCGCCTGCGGCGCTGGCGGCTTGGCGGCGGCCGGGGTAGGGGATGCGGCTGGCGCTGCCGGTTTCAACGGCGCGGCAGATGCGGTTTCGATCGCAGCAGCGGCACCGGATACAACGGGATCAAGCGCGCCGGATGTGACGTCCGGTGCTGCGGGCACTGCCTCGGCCAGATTGACTGGCGCCGGCGTCTGAGGCGGCTCTGCGGCCACTTCTTCGCGCTTCAGTGCGACTACATTGAGGTTGGATGGCGCGCCTGCCAGCATACCCAGAGCGGCCGCCGCGTCGGACGACACCTGCACTCTGGGGCCGGGGCTTTGGCGTTCACGGCGGAAGAGGGCGCCAATCACGAACTGACCGTTCTGTTCGTTGCGAATAATCACGCGTCCCGGTTCGCTTACATCGGGATGTGCGACCCAAACGCCACCAAGCGATGGACGACCGTCCCAAAGGCCTGCTTCGGTTGCCTGAAAGATTTCCGGTGCTTCGATGTCGCGTTCGGTTGTCGCGCCACCACCTGTCGCAGCCCGTGCTACGATCTCTTCGCCGCCGTCTGCCTTGGCCTGAAGGAACGCTGGCATCTGGCCGTCAGCACAGGCGGACAGCACGAAATATCCGAGCAAAAGCACGGAGTTACGCAGTATCCTGCTTCTACGGGCCGGGGACTGTGCCTGGAAAACCTTGCTCATGTTCTGCCTCTTGCCTCTGTATTCCGCAATTGCGGATAACCGGGATCATTAAGCGCCCCGGTGTTTTGAAATTCTGCCTCGTGTTGGGCTCATCTCGGCCCATTACCTGTAACTGTACCCTTTTGAAGCCGTTCTGAAAAGCCTGCTGTTCTGCAATTGGCAGTTTTTCCCCGAAGCATGCTTTTAGAATCGCATTCATCGGTTTATCTGATGCCAGACGGAGGTTTGGCAGAGTGGTCGAATGCACCGGTCTTGAAAACCGGCGGGCGTGAAAGCGTCCCCAGGGTTCGAATCCCTGAGCCTCCGCCATACAGTCCAGCCTCGGACTGCCGCATCGATCCCTTTTCATTCGGCTTTTGCTCTGTCACTAATCTGTGACGATGGTTGCTTTGTTTACCCTTCCACGCCGGATTGCGGCCCGTACGGTGGGCCATGCGCTGGCCTTTGTCGCGCGGTTCATAACCGCTGTTCGTGCGGATTGGCGCGGGATCGAACCGGTCGCTGTTCAGCGGGTTTACTACGCCAACCACGTCAGCAATGCGGATATGCCGATGATCTGGACGGTGCTTCCACCGCATATGCGGCGGCAGACCCGCCCTGTGGCGGCGGCGGACTACTGGCTCAAGAACAAGCTGCGGGCATTTGTGGGGCCAGAGGTGTTCAATTGCGTCCTGATCGATCGCAGGCCGGATGCGAGAACCGAAGATCCCATGGAAAAGATCATCGAAGCCATCGATGAAGGCGCGTCGCTGATCATCTTTCCGGAAGGCAACCGGAACATGACAGAGGACCCTTTGCTGCCATTTCGTGCGGGTCTGTACAACATTGCCAAGGCACGGCCCGATGTTGATCTGGTGCCAACTTGGGTCGCAAACCTCAATGAAATCATGCCCAAGGGCGAAGTGATCCCCTTGCCTTTGATTTGCACGGTCACCTTTGGTGCGCCCGTGCATGTGCGCGATGGCGAAGACAAAGACAGCTTTTTGCGCCGTGCGGCCGACGCGCTCGTGGATCTTGCCCCCGAACGGCCCGGTGCGCGCGCATCCGGCGGGGATGGCCCATGAACAACCAGACCACATTGGATATTCTTGGGCTGTCGCTCGGGGTCTTTGGAATCCTGATCGGTTTGACCCTTGTGGGTGAGTTCCTGCGTGCCCGCCAGCCCAGCGGCAAGGCCAATCCGGTGGTCGAAGCCTTTGTCATGCGCGTGCATACGTGGTGGGGGCTGGTGATCCTGACCTCTCTGGCCGTGCTGAGCGGGCGAACGGGAGTGTTGCTGCTCTTTGCTTTTGCCAGTTTTGCAGCGCTGCGTGAGTTTCTGACGTTTGCGCGCAAGCACCGGGCGGACCATCTATCGCTGGCTTTGGGCTGTTTCGTGATCCTGCCGTTGCAGTATCTGTTTGTTGCCTTTGACTGGACGGCCCTGTTTACCGTTTTCATTCCGGTCTACGCGTTTTTGCTGCTGCCGATAGTCAGCGCACTGCGTGGGGACCCCAGCAACTTTCTCACACGCGTCGCTGAAATGCAGTGGGGCCTGATGATATGCGTTTTTTGCATCAGCCATGTTCCGGCTCTGATCACCTATGACATGCCCGACGGGTCGGACAGATCAATCCTGCTGATCGTCTTCTTTGCCATGGTGGTGCAATTTGGGGATCTGTTCGAATATTACGCCGGCAGGCGGTTCGGGCGCCGCCGTATCGCGCCCAGCCTGTCGCCCAAGACAATCGAAGGCATGATTGTGGGCGTCCTGTGTGCGATGGCCATCGGGGCCGGGCTGGCATGGGCCACGCCCTTTGGACTTGTCGGGGCAACTTTGATGGCCGGGCTGGCATCCGTGACCGGGATGTTCGGCAGTCTGGTTTTCGCGGCGATCAAACGCGACAAGGGCGTGAAAGACTGGTCACATCTGATCCCGGGGCAGGGCGGGTTCCTCGACCAGTTGGACAGCGTTATTTTTGCCGCTCCGGTTTTCTATCATATGACCCATCTGATTTGGGGATAGGGACTTGGCGGCTGGATATCTGGCCCCTAGGGTGCTGGAATGAATGACATCGACCGCCGCCTCAGAGACATCCTGAAACGCACCCGCGAGATTGCGGTGGTGGGCGTTTCGACAAACCCCGTCAGAGCCAGCTATTTCGTGGCGCGTTATCTCAGTCTTCGTGGCTTTACGGTCTATCCGGTCAATCCCGGGCATGCCGGTAAGGAGCTCTTTGGCCAGACGATTCTGGCTGATCTGTCCGAATGCCCGGACACGGTGGACATGGTGGATATTTTCCGGCGCTCGGAACATGTGCCACCGATCGTCGGGCAGGCGCTGGAGGTGTTTCCCGATCTGAAAACGGTCTGGATGCAGATTGGCGTGGAAAACCATGAAGCCGCCGCCGCGGCTGAGGCGCGCGGTGTGGACGTGGTGCAGAATCGCTGCCCCAAGATCGAGTATCAGCGGCTCTTTGGTGAGTTGCGCATGGGCGGTTTCAACACCGGCGTCATTTCATCCAAACTGTGACGGCCTGCGGCGCTGTTTGCGCGAGGCGCAAAGGCGCCCCGCCCGCCGTCCCATCCGCCAGCCGAGCCTTAACGAGCCGGATTTCAGTCGCCGCGAGCGGCTTTTTCAGCCAAGCCGGATTGGGTTTGCCTGCGCTCCAGCTCGGCCATCACCGCGCTGATCTCGACGTTGCGGGCGCGTAGCATGACCAGCAGGTGAAAGAGCACATCAGCCGCTTCACTGGTCAAGCGGGCCTTGTCGCCTTTGACCGCTTCGATCACGGCTTCGATGGCCTCTTCGCCGAATTTCTCGGCGCATTTCTCCGGGCCCTTGGCCAGCAGCTTGGCTGTCCAGCTTTCGTCCGGTGATGCATTGGCGCGGCGTGCGACGATGGTTTCCAGTTCTTCAAGGGTCATAGTCTTACCGGGATGCCTGCGGCGGCCATATGCGCCTTGGCCTGCGCAATGGTGTATTCGCCAAAGTGAAAGATCGAGGCGGCCAGAACCGCGCTGGCGTGGCCCTCTGTGACGCCTTCGACGAGGTGATCGAGCGTGCCAACGCCGCCCGAAGCAATCACGGGGATGTCCACCGCGTCCGCGATTGCACGGGTCAGCGGCAGATTGAAGCCGGATTTGGTGCCGTCGCGGTCCATGGACGTCAGCAGGATTTCACCAGCGCCTTTCGCCGCGATCATGCGTGCGAATTCAACCGCATCAATGCCGGTCGGTTTCCGTCCGCCATGTGTAAAGAGTTCCCAACGTCCAGGCTCGACGGTTTTGGCATCGATGGCGCAGACAATACACTGGCTGCCAAACTGATCGGCGGCCTGCGCAACCACATCGGGATTGGCAACCGCAGCGGAATTGAAGCTGACCTTGTCGGCCCCGGCCAGCAGCAGGGCGCGCACATCGGCAACGGTCCGCACCCCGCCACCGACGGTCAGCGGGATAAAGCATTGCTCGGCGGTGCGTGTCACCACGTCGAACATGGTGCCGCGGTTTTCATGCGTTGCGTGGATGTCCAGAAAACAAATTTCGTCTGCGCCCGCGGCATCATAGGCGCGGGCTGCATCGACCGGATCGCCTGCATCGCGCAGATCGACAAAATTCACGCCTTTGACGACGCGGCCGTCGGCGACATCGAGGCAGGGGATGATACGTGTCTTGAGCATGGGTTCTGCCCTAGCGCGAAGCCTTGCCCTTGTGAAGGGGCGCTGTGCCGGGTTAGGCGTATTTACCAACACAAAATCATGAGGCTTTGGCAATGACACAATGGGCGCAATACCCCAGCCTGCAAGGAAAAACTGTCGTAATCACCGGTGGTGCATCCGGCATCGGGGCCGATATGGTGCGTGCCTTTGCAGCGCAGGGCAGCCGGGTGGGCGTGATTGATATGGACGAAGCGGGCGCACGGGCCGTTCTGGACGAGGTGCCAGGTGAACACGCCTTTGCCAAGGCTGATCTGCGTGACATTGAACAGCTGCGGGCTGCGGTTGCTTCGCTCCGCGAAGCCTTGGGCGGTGCGCATGTTCTGGTGAACAATGCGGCGCGTGATGACCGCCACGGATGGCAAGACGTGACACCCGAGTATTGGGACGAACGGCAGGCCACCAACCTGCGCCACATGTTTTTCGCGATCCAGGCCGTGGCGCCCGACATGATCGAAGCGGGAGGCGGGTCGATCATCAACATGGGGTCCAACAGCTGGTGGGAAGCAGGGGGGAACATGCCATCCTACACAACCGCCAAAGCCGCCGTGCATGGAATGACCCGGACGATGGCCCGCGATTTAGGGGATCACCGCATTCGGGTGAACACGGTCGTGCCGGGCTGGATCATGACACAGCGCCAAAAAGATCTGTGGGTGACCGAAGACGCTATTGAAAAGCACCGCGCACGTCAGTGCCTTCCTGATCTGATCGAGCCGCACTACGTGGCGCGGATGGTGCTGTTTCTGGCGTCCGACGATTCAGCGATGTGCACGGCCAACAACTATATGGTGGAAGCTGGTTCAATCTGAGCCAGCTTCGCTCGTCTGGTCAGCTGTGCAGGACGGCGATCGCCTCTTCGAGGTTGATCGCCCCGTCATAAAGCGCGCGACCCGAAATTGCGCCGTTCAACTGCGCACCGCAATCCCGAAGGGCGATCAGGTCCTTTATGGACGAAACGCCGCCTGATGCGATGACAGGAATGGTGACGGAAGCCGCCAGTTCAGCCGTGGCCTGAACATTGGGTCCCTGCATAGCACCGTCGCGATTGATATCAGTGTAGATGATTGCGGCGACACCGGCATCTTCAAAGCTTTTCGCGAGCTCTGTGGCCTGAACATCGGTGACCTCGGCCCAGCCTTTCGTTGCGACTCGGCCATCCTTGGCGTCGATCCCGACGGCAATCTTGCCCGGAAATGCCCGGGCGGCCTCACGGACCAGATCCGGGTTCTCAACCGCAACTGTTCCGAGGATCACGCGCGCGAGCCCCTTGGACAGCCATGCTTCGATCGTGGCCATGTCGCGAATGCCGCCACCGAGCTGCGCCGGCGTGCCGGTTTGCGCAAGGATTGCCTCAACAGCAGCCGCATTGACCGGCTCGCCAGCGAAAGCGCCATTGAGATCAACGAGATGCAGCCATTCGCAACCTGCCGCCACGAATTCCAACGCCTGTGCTGCCGGATCGTCATTGAACACAGTTGCCTTGTCCATGTCGCCGCGCAGAAGGCGAACCGCTTTGCCATCTTTCAGGTCGATCGCTGGATAGAGGATCATCGCAGATTTCCTTTGAAATGTTGCCCGTCGCTTAATGTGACGTGAGGACATATGCAAGCGGACCGAACGTCAATCTTGATTGACAGGGGGTGTGGCGGGCAGTCTGTAGGCACGATTTCGGGAGGAGATGAAAAAATGAAAACTTTGGCATTGGCAGCAGCCTTTGTTCTGGGCGCGGGGGCTGCAATGGCCGATCCCGTTCAGGGTGTGTGGAAAACTCAGGTGGATGATGGCGCCTATGCGCATGTCACGATGTCTGCCTGCGGTTCGAAAATCTGCGGCGTGATCAGCCGCACGTTCAATTCCAGCGGTGAGTACAAATCGGCCAACCTCGGCAAGCGCCTTGTGTGGGACATGGTTCCCTCGGGCAGCGGCAGCTACAAGTCGGGCAAAATCTGGCAGCCTTCGACAGGCAAGACCTACAAATCCAAAATGGCGCTTTCGGGCAATACACTCAAAGTGTCCGGCTGCGTTGGTCCGATCTGCAAAAAGCAGACCTGGAGCCGCGTCAAATAAAACAAAAAACCTTGGGGATTTGGGTCGTGCACAGTGGCCTGATCTGGTTTTCTATGCCGCGCCTGACACAGGCGCGGCATTTTTGTGTGCGCAGACTAACCGCAAATCCAGCGCGTCAGGGCATCCAACGCAGGAAGTTGGCAATCATGCGCAGGCCGGTGGCGGCACTTTTTTCCGGGTGGAATTGCAGGCCAATTCGGGTGCCCGTTCCGACAATTGCCGTGACATCGCCGCCATAGTCCACATGGGCCAACCGCTGTTCCGGACTGTGCATGCGCATCTGGTAGGAATGAACAAAATAGGCGTGATCACCGGTCTCGATGCCTTCGAGCACTGGATGCGGGGTGTCGATAACCAGATCATTCCAGCCCATATGCGGCACTTTGAGCGAAGCGTTGTCCGGTTCGATCCGACCCACTGTTCCGTTGATCCAGCCCAGCCCGTCGGTCTGTTGGTATTCCAGCCCTTCATCCGCCATCAGCTGCATGCCGACGCAGATGCCCAGAAACGGGCGGCCCCGCTCTTCGACGGCCTCGACCATTGCGGCAAAGCAACCGGAACCGCGCAGAGCTTCGGCGCAGGCCGGGAATGCCCCGTCGCCGGGCAGAACCAGACGATCAGCTTTGCTGACCACATCCGGATCTGAGGTCACAACGACGCTGCCGCCAACCTCGGCAGCCATCTTCTGAAAGGCTTTTTCCGCCGAATGCAGGTTCCCGCTTTCGTAGTCGATGATGGCTGTCAGCATGGTCGCCCGCGGCCTTGTCTAGGTGGTTAACTATCTTGAATCATTTCAGAATACCGTGCAGGCATCTGCAGGGCGCGTATCACAGCGCCCCTTTGGTTGATGGAATCGTATCGCTTTTTCGCGGATCGTGTTCCAGAGCATCGCGCAGCGACCGGGCTACGGCCTTGAAGGCGGCTTCTGCGATGTGGTGGCTGTTAAAGCCATGGATCTGGTCGACGTGCAGCGTTATGCCCCCATGCGTGCTGAAGGCCTGAAAGAATTCCCGCACCAGTTCGGTATCAAAGCTGCCGATCTTCTGGGTTGGCATTTCGACATTCCAGATCAGGTAGGGGCGGCCAGACAGGTCCAGCGCACAGGAAACCTGTGCGTCGTCCATCGGCAACTGGCAGGCACCGTAACGGCGGATGCCGCGTTTGTCGCCCATGGCCTGGCTCAGGGCCTGTCCCAGCGTGATACCGGTATCCTCGACCGTGTGGTGATCGTCGATGTGCAGATCGCCTTTGGCGGTGATGCGCATGTCGATCAGCGCGTGGCGCGCCAGTTGATCCAGCATATGATCAAAGAACCCGACACCGGTCTGGTTGTCATACTGGCCTGTTCCGTCAAGGTCGATGTCGACCGTGATCTCGGTTTCTGCCGTTTTTCTGGATACTTGCGCGCGGCGCATGGCACACTCCTCAGTCGCTTGACGGCCTTATAGGCAGCCGGTGGGTCTGCGCCAAGAGTACAAAAACACTTGCGCACGCTGCGTGGCGGCCATGCGTCATTCCGGTGTCTGGATCAAGTGGACTGTTGGAGCGGGCGAGGCGATTCGAACGCCCGACCCTAACCTTGGCAAGGTTATGCTCTACCCCTGAGCTACGCCCGCAAACCAACCAGTCAGACCATCCTGGAGCGGGCGAGGCGATTCGAACGCCCGACCCTAACCTTGGCAAGGTTATGCTCTACCCCTGAGCTACGCCCGCACCTGAATGGTGCGCTGGATTTAAAAGGAAGAGCGGCGCCGTGCAAGGGGTAAATTGCAAATTTTCCAAGGGTTCGCGCAATGGGACGAACATATCGGTCAGGACCCGTCCGGGTGTTTGCGCCCCAGCCCGCGCACCAGCCCGACAAAGGGATCATCCGGAAAGCGGGTCTTCCTGCGTTGCGCCTGCGATGGCAAAGTCTTCGGTGTGGATTACAAGGCCGGCATTCGTGGCCAAAGCGATCCCATAGGCGCCCGGTTCATCGACCGAAAGGGCGCTGCTGCCCGGGCCCAATATCATCGGCATCTGGTGACAGGGACTTTTGAGGGTAGTGAAGGCAACGCCGCCCGCATGCCCCGAGATCGTTCGATGAATGTGGCCACAGAGCAAATGCAGTGGCCCCGGATAGTCCCGCAATCGCATCAGCAGAGCATCGCCATTGATCAGATTGATGGCATCCATGCCATCAAACCCCGTTGCAAAGGGTGGGTGATGACAGGCCACCAACAGCGGTCTTTGACCGGCGAGAGCCAGCTGTATGTCCAGCCACCGCAACCGGCGCTCGCACAGCCAGCCTGCGTGCTGCTGAACTGCGCCTTGGTGATCGTGGGTGTCCAGGATCAGCACACGCAGCGGCCCCAGATCAAAGGCATGCTGAGCAAATCCATCTGTATCCACCTGATCGGGAAAGGTCTGAACAAAGTTCTTGGCCGAGTCGTGATTGCCAAGGGTGGCATAAAGGGGCAGGCGGTTACTGCTCAGAGCCTTTTGTAGCCGCGCATATTGGTCACGCTTCCCGTGGTGGGTGAGATCCCCCAGCAAGACCAGCGCTTGCGCATCTTCGTGATGGGCCAAAGCGTGCGTCAGGCCTTCTTCAAATCGCGCCAAGGGGTCCAGCCCGATGATGGACCGTCCGTCGCTTTCAATGTGCAGGTCGGTAAAAATCAGCAGTTTGTCTGGCATGTCGGAACGCCGGCCGGGGCCCAATCGTCGTTGTGTCGCGGAGTGTCTTCGGGCAGGGCGGCCTGTTTGGCCATTGCATACCAGAGATCGGGAACCGCCTTTGGTACCAGAATGGCTTCGACCTCACGTGCCTCGGCATCCGACATGTATTTAAGCGAAACGCGCGTGGTAAAATAGCCGTAGTACCGCCCGTCTTCCGCCTGCACGGCCCAATCGGCGATCTGCGGGTGCAGGAACGTGACCTTGGAGCCCATGCGCTTGCCCGGCATTTTCTGAGGATGACTGGCGAGCCGACCCTCAAACCCATTGCCCCGCCGCCTGAGATTGTCGACCCAGACCAATTCCACGTCGGTGGGATCGTCGCTGACATGAAGCGCAACACGGAATGACAGCGAAGGACTGAACCAACCCCGCCGCTTTTGCATCGCGCCGATAACCGTATTCAGGGTGCCGCGCGCTTCGGCAAAAGCCTCTGCCAATGCATGATCATAGGTCACCACCTTGATCACCCGCATCTCCGCCTGAACGCTTGGCACGGCCAGCAGGGCCAGATGGCCCGCCAGAACGGCACAAGACAACAGACGCAGCACGGACATCGGCAGGATCCTTCCCCCAAAGGACGCAATACACTTGCTAAGTCTCTACCCTAGGCAGGAAAACCCGTCGCGACAATGCCTTGATCGCCGGTTGCCTTGCATCTTTGTGCCAGAAATATCCCGGGGGGTCTGGGGGGCTGGCCCCCCAGGCGGGGGGGGGGGGGGCCCCCCCCCCCCCGCATCGGTCGGCTTGCCGCAGGCAAGTCGAAACCCGCAGGAGAGAAACATGCAGATTCATCGCGCAGGCGCCCGCCCCTCCGTTGATCCGAATCCGGATTACTTCACAGGCAAGGTTCGTTTTGACCCGGTCATCTCCGCCCCTGAGCCCGCGCGCACGCACGCCCTGATCGTGACCTTTGAACCGGCTGCGCGCACGGCATGGCACACGCATCCCTATGGCCAGACGATCCATATCCTGTCCGGGCTGTGCCTTGCCCAGAAAGACGGGGAGCCAGTGCAGGAATTGCGGCCCGGTGACACCTGTTGGTTCGAGCCCGGTGAAAAACACTGGCACGGCGCAGCGCCGGACGTCGGCATGGCGCATCTGGCCATTCAGGAAATGAAAGACGGGTCCGCCGCGGACTGGCTCGAAAAGGTATCAGACGAGGATTATTCAGGCCCGCGTACCGGATAAAACGAAAAGCCCGGGCATCCAACCCGGGCTTTTTTGTTGCCTGTTTTCCAGAACGATCAGTCGTCCCCTTTCAGCGCATCTTCCAACAGTTTTTCGTTTCTCGCCTCTTCGATGCGGCGCAGACGATCTTCAGAGAATTTGAAGTCGAAGCGGTATTTGACAACGTTAATCAAAGACAGCGTCAGCAAGACGATCCCCATGCCCCAATAGCCCTTGGTGGACAAAGGCACATCCGGCGAAAGATACAGCGACAGCGCCAGTAACCCGTAGGCCAGCAGCACACCGCAAAAATTCACAAAGATAATCAATCCGTTTTCATTCTGGTCGTTAAACATCGGTTTCTCCTCTCGGGGTAAGTGGTGGTCTGCCTGTTTCTTCAGGACTGTGCTTTCAAACGTATCAGCACGTCTGAAGCGGTGGATTTGGTTGCGGGCCCGAAACCGGCCTCTGCCATGCGATCGGCAATGTCGGACTTGTCCAAGCCTTGCTCGATCTCGCTCAGGATTTGGGATTGCTCGAACGGATCATCGCGATTCAGAACGCGCCGGATCAAATCATCGGCCTCTTCAAATGCGCCGTTTTGCGCGGCCTGCTGGCCGAGCCGCTTTTGAATGTCCTGCTCGCGTTTGACTGCCCGTGCGGCCACCGCGCCCTGTTTCAGATCAATGATCCGGGCATTGGCCGTTTCAACAGATTGGCGCAGCTGCAGAACGCGGGTTTCGAGCCGTTGCAGGGTCTCCCGGCGCAATGTCTGTTCGTTTTCCATCTGAGCAATCGCATGTGCAGCTTCCTGCGCAAGATCCTCTCGCTGTTGCTCCAACGCCTTGTGCGCCCGGACAGACAGATCATTGATCCGTTTTTCCAAAGTTTCCAACTGACGGGCTTCGGCACGTTGGCGCTGGATCAATCCTGCCAGTGCAAACTTCGCTGACTTCAGACTGGCATCTGCCTCACGGATTTTCTGATCAATCAGTTCAATGGCATAAACATCCCGGACGCGCGTCTCATTCTGAGCGCTGGCTCCGAGCATCAAAGTTTTTAGTGTTCCAAACATCTTCTCTCCTCATGAACGACGTTCAAGTGAAGATGTGACAATCACCGGGCTGGATATCAAGAAGAGATTTGAACGACGTTCAGAAACGTAACGTCAACCGATTTGTGTCAGAACTTGTCCGATCATCTTTTCGATCTGATCGTCCGGTACACCTGAAATTCGGCGTTCCAGCCCCAGCAGAACAATGCCGTGCACCGACGAAAACAACGCGCGGGTCATCAAATCGAGTTCATGTTCGTGCATGTCGGGGAAGATTTCTGAAAGCGGCTCGGCGATGTTGGAAAACAGCCCACCCAGCGCATCCAGATACCATTGGGGCACCGGACCATCTGCCGACATCTCGACATCAAAAAGCGCGCGCCACAGATTCGTGTTTTCCGAGGCAAAATGCAGATAGGCATGGCTCATCGCGATCAGCCGTTGGGTCGGCGTGTCCTGCCGCGCGGTTTCAACCGCTTTGGTGACGGCCGCGCCCAACCGTTGAAAGGTGCGCCCATTCACCTGCAAGACCAAAGCAGTCATATCGTCGTAGACGTTGTAGATTGCGCCGACGGCACATCCGGCGTCTTGGGCCAACGGCCGGGCCTTGAGCGACGCCAAACCACCCAACTGGATTTGCCGCTCTGCCAGTTCCACCAGCTTTTCTGCCAGCGCCGCTTTACGTGCCTTTGTCTTTTCGGACATCTTCAACCCCTGAACACCGTTCAGTTCGGTAAACCACAACCCTATCCAAAGGAAAAGTGCCCGCTTGGCATCAGTAGAAAAAAGCCTTCGAAAACAGGATCAAAGGCAACAGTTTGTGCAGACGCAAGTTGCGTTCTACTTGAACGGTTTCATGCCTTCGCGCGCCAGTTCGTCCGCGCGTTCGTTTTCAGGATGGCCTGCGTGCCCTTTGACCCATTCCCAGGTCACATCATGACGCGCTTGCGCCTCTTCGAGACGTTGCCAAAGCTCGACATTTTTGACGGGCTTTTTCGCAGCGGTTTTCCAACCATTGCGCTTCCAGCCAAATATCCAGCTGGTCACGCCATTTTTCACATAGGCGCTGTCTGTGACAACAGTGATCGATGACGCCCGGGACAAGGATTCCAACGCGCTGATGGCTGCCATCAATTCCATACGATTGTTTGTTGTTTCAGCCTCGCCACCATTCAGTGTGCGTTCTTTCACAACGGTGTCGCCATCCATTGCGCGCAGCAGCACGCCCCATCCGCCTGGTCCGGGATTCCCGGAACACGCTCCGTCGGTGTAGGCAAACAGGTCAGGCATGGGCAAGTGTCGCAATCCAGGGGTCAATTTTTCCGCTCAGACCTTTGTCACGACCTGATTTCCAGGGACCGGGCGTCAGACCGGCCTGGTTCAGCAAATCGGACAGGCTGTCACGCGTGAAATAGCTGTAACGGCGACCGATTGCATCCCGGTTTTCGCCCTCGCCCTCCTTGACGGCGATGTGAAAAAGACCCCCCGATTTCAGCGCTCGTTTGATGGCAGTCAAGTGCGATGGGATCTCGGCCAGAGGAGCGTGCAGAAGCGAAAAATTTGCCCAGACTGCATCGTATTCACCGATCGCATCCAGATCATCAAATCGTGCCTGCCGCGCGGAGACCCCAGGAATTTTTGAGGCGAGTTCGACCATGGCTGCTGACGCATCCCATGCATCGACCTGAAAACCGGCCTTCGCCATATGTGCAGAGGCACCACCCGGCCCGCAGCCCAAATCAAGAACCCTTGCGGCATCCGGCAGCGCTGCCATGAATGCCCTAAGAGTTTCGTCCGGCTCTTCGGTTCCAGTCAACGTGGCATAGTCCTGCGCACGCGCGTCATAGACGCCAATTGTTTTTGGATCGCTCATGCCAAAGGCTTGGCCCGATTGAGCTGCAGGTTCAAGGGCCGCGGTTGGATTTTACGGGAAATGAACGGCATTTGCTCTGGTCGTTCATGAGCATCCGGCCCGGCAACGGGACTGACCTGCTTCAGACGACAATACCCACGACCAGACAGAGCATGACCAAACTGGTCAGCAAGATCCTGAGCTGCATCCACCACAACGGAGTCAGACCCCAGCGCGAAAACTGCCAATCCAGAACCAGCAGTCCCACAAAGCCGAGCGCCAGCGAAATCAGGCCCCCTGTCTGAACCTGACCGCCAGTAAAAAAGACCCAAAGGGCGGGCACAACGGACAGGGAATAGGCCAGTGTCGCACGATCGCTCGGGGCTTTTGTCGCAAAGCCCCACAGCACGCCAGACATGAACGCCAGAATGATCGTTCCGTATCGCAAGAGCAGGTCTTGCCCATCTTTTGCGATCACAAGCGGATAGCTGTTCACATCATCGGGTTGCCCCATATGCGCAGAAAATATCCCACTCGCGATCAGCGCTCCAAAGACGAAAGGCAAAACGCCGGCAAGGCCAAGGATGAGTGCTGAGCGTGGTATTTTCATTCCGGGCCTTACAGGTTCCTTGTTAGTGCGCCCATACTTAGCGCAAGGATGACGGCAGCCAAGCCAAAACAAACCTGTACCCTTGGTTGGATCACAAATCGTACGTGCGGGCCAAAGACTGCAAATGATCAGGAAAATCCCGGGCGCTGACTTCGGCTTCTTTAACCAGATGATCACAATGATCGGTAAAGCTGCGCACACGTTCGGTATCGCGAAAGGCCAAAAAACTTTGCCCGATATAGAGAACAGCCAGCAATGGTCCATAAACCGTCAATGGCGCGGAATAGAGCCGTCTTGCATCAAAAAGACATATCCTCAAACGTGGATACAGCGCTTGGCTGAGGGCAATAAGATCATGGATCTGGCGCGACCGCACCTCTTTGGGCAGCGTCGCATAATATCCCGTTCCGGCCGCGAAACTGTCGAGTTCATACAGCGGCATGGCAATTTCATAGTCCGAGCGTCCACCCTTTAGCCATTCCAAACGGTCATGCGCCGCACCAATGGCCTGTTCGATCGTGCGCCCGAGATGCGGCTCATATTCCCATTCGAGTACGGCCCTTGTCTTGAGCATATCCGGCAGCAGGGCCGGAACATGCCTGATTTTGAAACCCTCGGATTCGCGGTGCCATTCGTAAATCTGTTCGTCCGCTGTTGCCCGCTCGGCATGACTTTGGCGCATGGCCCCTGCCAACAAGTCGGCTGCCGGTTCCGGACGATCTGACAGGCCCAGCAGCCAGTCGCATGAAACGCCCAAAGCCTGTGCGCAAGATCCGACAAGATGCGCATTGGGCAGCCGGGTCGTCGCGGGACGCAGCAGTTGCGAAATCGTGGACCGATCCGTGCCGATCTGGCGCGCCAAAGCCGATTGATTGCTGCCCGCATTTTGCATGGCCGTCGCCAGCCGGTCGCGGAATAAATCTGCACGGGCACGTTTGTCGTGAATATCCATCATATGTTGCATAAAATCACAAACCGTCATTTTTGTGAACCATTCCCAGAATGTTCGCTGCCGGTGCGCGGCGCTATTCAGGCATTGGGGACAATGAAATCAAAACCACGATGACAACCAAGACAATCGACAAGGACAACCAGACAGCCTGCCCGCCGTCGGGCGCAATTGAATGGCCCACGGTCGGGCTGGCACTGCTTTGCTATGGCTTGTGGGCCTTCGGAACCACTTCAGCCAGTCAGACATGGCTGCCACTTGGCGTTGCTCTCGCCACTCTGAGTGCCGCCCTGCATTCATCGCTGACCCACGAGGCGCTGCATGGCCACCCTTTTCGATCGCGCTTCTGGAACGCGGCTTTGGTCTTTCCGGCCTTGTCGGTTCTGGTTCCCTACCTGCGTTTCAAGGACACACATCTGGCGCATCATCGCGACACCAGACTGACCGACCCCTATGATGATCCTGAAACCAACTTTCTTGACCCGGCCCAATGGGAAAAATATTCGACGCTGCAACGGCGCATTCTGAATGCCAACAACACATTGGCCGGAAGAATGCTGCTGGGCCCTGCACTGGGCACCTGGGCCTTTGTTGCAGGCGACCTTCGCCTGATCCAACAAGGCGACAAACGGGTCCTGTGGGGCTGGGTTCTGCATGTGCCTGCTGTGGCGCTGGTTGTGATCTGGATGGTCTACGTCGCCCAAATGCCTCTCTGGGCCTGGCTGCTCAGCATCTATTTGGCGCATTCCATCCTGAAGATCCGAACGTTCCTTGAGCACCGCGCGCATAAAGACGCCTGTGGCCGTACAGTTGTCATCGAAGACCGAGGATTGCTTGCCCTTTTGTTCCTGAACAACAACCTGCACGTCGTTCATCACATGCACGCCACCGTGCCATGGTACAAACTGCCCGCGCTCTACCGCGCACGAAAACAACAGTTTCTAACGCGGAATGACGGATACAAATACCGGTCTTACGGCGAAGTGTTCCGCCGCTATTTCTGGCGCGCCAAAGATCCGGTGCCGCATCCGCTCTGGCCAAAACACTAAAGCCCGTTCATAGCAGACGGCATGGAATTATGGATCATCGCCACCGTCGCCGCCGCGCTGTTTCAAACGGTACGGTTCATGGTGCAAAAGGTGCTGGCAACCGGCACGCTGAGCGCAACGGGCAGTACCTTTGCACGATTTGCCTATGCTCAACCGGGCGCGTGGCTCTTGTTGATCGTCTACCTTTGGTGGACCGGCGCGACCTTCCCATCGTTGGAATGGAAATTCTGGCTCTGGGGACTTGCGGGCGGTGTCGGGCAAATTCTGGCCACTGTTCTGGTCATGCTGCTCTTCCGACAGCGCAACTTTGCAGTTGGGATCACCCTAAAGAAAACCGAAGTCATCCAAACCGCCTTTGTCGGTATGGTTTTGCTGGGCGAAAACACTTCGTTTGGCGGATGGGCGGCCATCAGCATTGGCCTGATCGCCGTTCTGCTGCTGTCCAAGACCCCCGGATCGGGCGGTACACAGTGGCAACAGATCGGATCAAAAGCCGTCGTGCTTGGGCTGGCATCGGGTTTCTTCTTTGCCATTTCGGGTGTCGGATACCGCGCGGCTTCGCTGAGTGTCGACAGCGCAGACCCGCTATTGCGGGCTGTGGTCACGCTTGGGTTCGTGAACCTGATGCAAAGTCTGATCATGATCCCATGGCTGCGCTGGCGAGAGCCGGGTCAGCTGGGCGCGGTCTGGGGTGCGCGTCGCACGGCGATCTGGCTGGGCATCACGTCGATGCTGGGATCACTGGGCTGGTTTACCGCCTTTACCCTGCAAAAGGCCGCCTATGTGTTCGCGCTTGGACAGGTTGAGCTGATCTTTTCGCTCATGGCTTCGGTTCTGTTCTTCAAGGAAAGCGTGTCGAGACGGGAACTCGCCGGGATCGGACTGTTGACCGCTTCGATCCTTCTGCTCGTGCTGGCGGCCTAGGACCTGTCAATCACTGCACCAAAAGAAAACGCCGCCCTATCGGACGGCGTTTCCAGCGTTCTTACAACAACCGGTCAGTTGGGAACTTCGGCTGTGATGCCTTCGACGTAGAAGTTCATGCCCAGCAGATCGCCGTCCGATGCTGTTTCACCTTCGGCCAGCCAAGGCGTGCCATCGGCTTTGTTAATCGGACCGGTGAAGGCGTGGTATTCGCCCGACGCCAGAGCGTCTTTCATGGCCAGAGCCTCGGCCTTTACATCGGCAGGAACCGCATCGGTGATCTCACCAATGCCGACCATGCCTTTGCCGATACCATCCCATGTGTCCTGTGATTCCCATGTGCCGTCGATCACAGCCTGAACACGCTCGATGTAGTACGGTGCCCAGTCATCGATGATCGACGAAACCCGCGGCATCGGTGCATAGTCATACATGTCAGACGCCTGACCAAAGGTGATCACGCCACCCGCTTCCTGGGCCGCTGCCTGTGGAGCGGTCGAGTCTGTGTGCTGCAGAACAACGTCGGCGCCGTTCTCGATCAAAGCACGGGCCGCATCGGCTTCTTTCGCCGGATCAAACCATGTGTACAGCCAGACGATCGAGAACTCGACATCAGGGTTAACGCGCTTTGCATGGATGTAGGCAGAGTTGATGCCGCGGATGACTTCAGGGATCGGGATCGAAGCGATGTAGCCGATCTTGTTGGTCTTGGTCATCTTGCCCGCGATGTGACCCTGAATCGCACGGCCTTCGTAGAAGCGTGCGGAATAGGTTGTCACATTCGGATGCTCACGCTTGTAGCCGGTGGCATGTTCGAACTTCACGTTCGGGAATTTGGCCGCGACCGCGTTGGTCGGGTCCATATAGCCAAAGGACGTGGTAAAGATGATGTCTGCACCGGACAGCGCCATCTGGGTGATCGCGCGTTCGGCGTCAGCCGATTCAGGCACGTTTTCCTGATAGACGGTTTTCACCTTGCCATCGAAATGCGCTTCCATTTTCTGGCGCGCCTGATCGTGTTCATAGGTCCAGCCGCCATCGCCCGGAGGTCCGATGTAGATAAAGCCTGCGGTGACTTCGGCCTCGGCCAAAGCGGCCGAGCCCAAGCTCAGTGCCATTGCAGTCGCGGCAGCGGTGGTGGTGAGAAGCGTTCTTCTTTTCATAGGTATCCCCTGTTGGTGGTCTCAGCTTCGGATTTGATCCCCATCATGATGAGGCGTGGAACGGGCGGCCCAGAGAGGCAGGTGCGCCATGGACGCCCCGGGCCGATATGGTGACAAGCACCAGAATGGTTATCAGATAAGGCGACGCGGACAAGAGTGCCACGGGCACAGCGGCTCCTGCGGCCTGCAAGTTCAACTGCAGAACGGTGACACCGCCGAACAAATAAGCGCCGATCATCACCCGGCCAGCCCGCCAGCTGGCAAAGACAACAATGGCCAGCGCGATCCAACCGGCACCTGCGGTCATGCCTTCGGTCCATTGCGGGACGCGCACCAGACTGAGGTAAGCGCCGCCAAGGCCCGCACAGGCACCGCCGAACAAGATGGCCAGAACACGCACGCGTACCACCTTGTAGCCAAGGGCATGGGCACTGTCGTGCGACTCGCCCACGGCGCGCAGGATCAGGCCCGCGCGTGTATATTTCAGGAACGCCCAGACCACAGCCACGAGCAGCAGGCTGACATAGACCATAATGTCATGCCGAAACAGCATCGTGCCGAGGATCGGCAGATCGCTGAGTATCGGGATGTCCAGCTTAGGCAGAGTGACTGCCTTCATGCCCTCATAGGGTTTGCCGATCAGGCTGGACAGGCCTAGCCCGACCAGAGTCAATCCCAAACCGGTCGCAACCTGATTGGACAGCAGGTATTGGGTCAGAACAGCAAAGCTCAGGCTGAGTGCCGCAGCCGCAAGAGCCGCAGCCGCGAAACCGAGCAACGGCGATGTAAAGGTCACCGCAACGGCAAAGCCCACAACGGCGCCAGTGATCATCATTCCTTCGACGCCAAGGTTCAGCACGCCCGATTTCTCGACAACCATCTCTCCGATCGCGGCAAGCAGGATTGGCGTTGCCGAGATCATGATCGACGCGACCAGAAGGGCGGGATTGATACTGCTCAGGTCCATGCCGGGCCTCCGTGAACAACATGGATCAACGTTGCCGTCGTCACTGCGATAATCAAAACGAACGCCAGATGCTTTTTGTCGGGACGGTGCATGGCAATTTTTTGGATCATCGGAACGCGCCGATGTAAGCCAAAGGCCACTGCCGCCGCTGCAAGCACAACGACACCGGCATGGCCAAGCACAAACCAAAGCCAAGCCAGCCCGCCTTCACCGGTCAGAACGCCGTGCATCATCATTATTGCCATGACGCCCATCATCAGTCCCATTGCGACCGGCATTATTTGTGCCCGGATCATGACAGCACCTCTCTTTTGCCAAACCGCAGGCGATAGTTGGTGAACACGTCCGTCGCGAGAAGGAAGAACAGCAGCATCCCCTGAAACAACTGGATCGCAGCACCCGGCAATCCCAGCATCAGTTGCGCCAGTTCTCCGCCGATGTAGGTCAGCGCCATCAGCAAACCGGCCAGCAGTATACCGATCGGATGCAGGCGGCCCAAAAAGGCAACGATGATCGCAGTAAAGCCGTAGCCAGCATTGAATTGCCCACTGACCTGTCCGGCGGGCCCCGTCACTTCGAACAGTCCCGCGAGCCCCGCCAATAGCCCGGCAAGCCCAAGGCACAGGAACACCACCCGGCCGGGGTTTACACCGGCAAAGCGCGCCGCGCGCGGTGCCTCGCCGCTTAGACGAATGTTAAAGCCCTGAATGTGCCGCGCCATCATCACATAGGCCCCGATCACAGCAATGAAGGCTGCAACGACCCCCCAGTGCATTCCAGTATTGGCAATGATTTCTGCATTGTGGGCAGCATCCCACTGTTTGAAGTTCCGACTGCCCGGAAAGCCCATACCTTCGGGATTGCGCAACAGACCCGTGGACACCGAAATCAGGATGTTTTGCGCCACATAGACCAGCATGAGCGAAACAAGGATTTCATTGGTTCCAAACCGCACCTTGAGGAACGCGGGGATCATGGCCCAGGCCAAGCCACCCAAAGCGCCACACAGGATCATGAGCGGAAAAATCAATGGGCTTTCCGAGGGGTAGAACGCGAGCCCAGCACCGGCACCACAAATCGCGCCGACGATGTATTGGCCTTCGGCTCCGATGTTCCAGATGCCGGCCCGGAACCCGATAGACAGCCCGATCGCAATCAGGATCAGTGGCCCGGCCTTGACCAAGAGCTGCGGGCGCGTGAACCCGGCAAACTGCTGATTGAACATCGGATCCCAAAAGATAACCCGAATGGATTCAACGGGGTCTGCCCCGTAAAACGAAAACAGGATGCCACCGACAATCATGGTCAGTGCGACCGCGATCAGCGGCGTAATGGCAGTGATTACCTGCGAAGGTTGCTGACGCTTTTCAAGAGAGATCATGTCGTGCTCTCCTTCGCGAGCCCAGAAACCAACTGTGTGGGGCCCGCATCTGCAACCCAAAACCCAAGGCCAACCGCAGCTCTTGGCCGTCTTGCAGTCTTGAACCCTTGCAGGTCAGTCTCATGCATCGGCATGGGCCACCTCCATGTCATGCGCGCCGCCCATCATCAGGCCGATCTGTTCCATATCCAGAGACGAGACCGCGCGCAGATCGGACAAACGGCCTTCGTTCACAGCGCCGAACCGGTCGGCAATTTCCATCAGTTCATCCAGATCCTGACTGATCACGACAATTGCAGCGCCCTGCGCCGCAAGGTCGAGCAATGCCTGACGGATCGCGGCGGCTGCGGCCGCATCCACACCCCAAGTCGGCTGATTAACCACCAGCACTTCGGGGCTTTGAAGAATTTCGCGTCCAACGACAAACTTCTGCAGATTGCCACCCGACAACGCACGGGCCGCCGTTCCCGGCCCCGGTGTGCGCACATCGAAACGCTCGATGACTTCGGCGGCAAAGTCCTTGGCTTTTGGCCAGCTTATGAACCCGCCAGACACCAGCCCCCGCCTGCGTCCCGCGGTCAGAACGCCGTTTTCGATCAGGCTCATGTTCGGTGCCGCCGCATGACCCAGTCGTTCCTCGGGTGCTGACAAAAGGCCCGATCCTCGGCGTTCCGTCGGCCCCATGGCCGAAACATCATTGCCTTTCAGCAGAACGCTGCCAGGCTTGGACGTGCGTTCGCCCGACAGGGCGGCCAACAATTCGTCCTGCCCATTCCCAGCGACCCCGCCGATGCCCAGCACTTCGCCGGCACGCACTTCGAATCCTATGTCACGCAATGGGGTTCCGAAACCGCCCGGCGACGGCAAGCTTAGCCCGCGCACTTCAAGCAGCACCTCACCAGTTTCCACCGTCCGGGCCTGCGGCGTGGCAAAGCTGCTGCCGACCATCATCTCTGCCAATTCGCGGGCACTGGTTTCAGCAGGCGTACAGGTCGCAACCTTTTTTCCCAACCGCAGGATTGTGGCGTGATCGCAAAGCGCACGTATTTCCTCGAGCTTATGAGAAATATACAGGATCGAGGTTCCCTCGGATTTCAGCTTGCGCAGCGTTTCGAACAGGATCTCGACTTCTTGCGGAGTAAGAACCGAGGTTGGCTCGTCCATGATCAGCAGCCGCGGATCCTGCAAAAGACAGCGGATAATCTCGACGCGTTGGCGTTCGCCGGCCGACAGTGTTCCAACGGTTCTGTAGGGGTCCAGCGGCAATCCATAGGTTTCCGAAACTTCCTGGATCTGCTTGGCCAGATCGCGGGGCTTGGGCGGGTTCTCCATGCCCAGCGCGACGTTTTCCGCAACATTCAAAGCGTCAAAAAGCGAAAAATGCTGAAACACCATTGCAACGCCGGATTGCCGCGCTTGGCTGGGTTGGGTTGGTGCAAATGCAGCACCATCCAATTCCATCTGTCCCCGGTCAGGCTGAACCAGACCGTAAATCATTTTGACCAGCGTGGATTTCCCAGCACCGTTTTCACCAAGCAACGCATGAATCTCGCCCTTGCCGATGTCGAACGCAACATCGTCATTGGCAACCACGCCGGGATAGGCCTTGGTCAGACCACGGATGGATAAGAGTGTATTGGCCACTCGGATTTGTCCCCCATTTGCTTTTCAAGTAGCCGCGCGGCAACACCAATGGCAATTGCCTGCGGATGCTTTCCCAAGCCTTTTTGCCCAATTGGGCAGCATATGCGCGAAATTTGTGCTTCGGAATGACCCAATGCTGACAGTCTTTTTCGGAACCGCACCCATTTGGTGTCTGACCCGATCAGGCCGCAGAATCCAAACCCATGACCAAGCAACGCGTGGCACAGTGCAAAATCGATTTCGTGGCTGTAGGTCAGAATCAGATGCTCGGCATTGGCCGGTGCATGAACAGCCAGACGTTGCGGATGCGCAGCCGGCAAAACGCGAACATTTTCCGGGACATCATCCGGGAACCGTTCGGCACTGGTGTCAACCCAAGTCAGGGTAATGTCTGACAGCGGACAGAGAACCGAGACCAAAGCACGTCCAACGTGCCCGGCGCCCCAAATCCAAATGTCGCGGGATGGTTGGCTTACCGGTTCTACGAACCATTCACCGATCAATTGGGCCGCAGGCCGTTCACCGCGGGCACGGCCCCGGTCGATGATCCGCTGCACGGCCAGAGGTTTGTCACCGGGCCCGCGTGCGATAACGGCCTGACCTTCGAGATCAGACAAATGTTCAGCCTCAAACACTTCGGTCAAAAGGGTTACGGCACCACCGCAACACTGGCCAAGATCTGGGCCCAGCGCATGACGGCTAAGCCCCTCTTGGTGAAGCGCTTTTTCAGCTGCCTCGAACTCCAGCTGACCGCCGCCTATGGTTCCGGACTGTCCGCCTTCCCAAACCAGCATCGCGGCGCCAACCTCGCGCGGGGTGGAGCCCCGAACATCAGCCACGACGACCCGGGCAACCCGGTCATGGGCTTTGACAGCCGCTTGCAATTCCTGAAGATCAAAGCTCATTTTGCACCCGTCGTACCGCAGCAAGAACCCGCTCTGGGGTGGCCGGTGCATTGAGGTCTGGATAGCCGTGCCCACAGGACGCCACCGCGTCAGAAAGAGCCATCAGTACCGAAATTCCGTGCATAAACGGCGGCTCACCCACAGCCTTTGAGCGGTAGATCGTATCCTCTTGGTTAGCCCCATCCCAGAGCGCGACATTGAACACGTCGGGCCGATCCGAGCAGGCCGGGATCTTGTAAGTTGATGGCGCATGCGTGCGCAGGCGTCCCTTGTCGTCCCAAACCAGTTCTTCTGTCGTCAGCCAGCCTGCACCCTGAACGAAACCCCCTTCGATTTGGCCAACGTCCAAAGCCGGATTCAACGATGCCCCACAATCGTGCAGAATATCCGCTCTCAGAATGCGGTATTCCCCACTCAGTGTATCGACCACTACCTCTGATGCACTGACGCCGTAGGCAAAGTAGAAAAACGGACGCCCCTGTCCGCGCAACCGATCCCACTCCAGCTTGGGCGTGCGATAAAAACCGGTAGAGGACAGACTGATCCGGCCTTCGTAGCAAAGCTTGGCAGCTTCGGCGAAGCTGATTGTTCGGTTTCCGTCAGTGACAGAGGCGTCTCCAAAAGCAATCTTATCCGATGACACTTGCCAAAGCTGTGCAAGGTGGTCGGCCATGCGGTTACGAATGGTGTCACAGGCCGCCAAAACAGCCATTCCATTCAGATCCGAGCCGGACGACGCTGCGGTGGCCGATGTGTTTGGCACCTTCGCAGTGTCCGTTGCGGTAATCTTGATGGTCTCCAGCCCAACGCCAAAACGGCTTGCCGCGACCTGTGCAACCTTCTGGAACAGGCCCTGCCCCATCTCGGTGCCGCCATGGTTCAGGTGAATCGATCCATCCTGATAAACATGCACAAGCGCACCTGCCTGATTGAGATGCGTAAGCGTGAACGAGATGCCAAACATGACAGGGGTCAGCGCCAATCCTTTTTTCAGAACGGGCTGCGTTTCATTCCATGCGCGCACGGCGTCTTGCCGCGCTTTAAAGTCGCTGCTTTCGATCAGGGCTTTTGTCATTTCACCCAAGGCGAACTCTTCGACGGGTTGCCCATAAGGCGTGGTCTGAACCGCCGCGGGAACGGCGTTCTGGTCAGAGCCAAAGTAGTTGGCCTGCCTGACCGCTGTGGGGTCCAAATCCAGATGGTGGGCCACGTGGTCCATGACCCGTTCCATCCCGAGCATACCCTGCGGACCACCAAAGCCGCGAAACGCCGTGGCGCTCTGCGTGTTGGTTTTCAAACGATGACTTTCGATCCGAACGTTCGGCACAAAATAGGCGTTCGTGGCGTGCAGCATTGCGCGATCTGCAACAGGCAGTGACAAGTCCTGCGCCCACCCACACCGTGCGTATTGTTTGAAGGCAAGCCCCTGCAGGCGCCCCTTGGCATCGAACCCGGCAGAATAGTGAATACGGAAATCATGGCGTTTGCCCGTAACCATGAAATCGTCGTCACGGTCATAGCGCATCTTCGCCGGTTTACCGGTCTGCAATGCAACCACCGCACATGCTATGGCCAGCGCGTTGCCCTGACTTTCCTTGCCTCCGAAACCGCCGCCCATGCGGCGGGTTTCGACGCGCACAGCGTGCATCGGGATATCCAGCGCGTGGGCCACTTTGTGCTGAATTTCGGTTGGATGCTGCGTCGAGCTATGCACGAGCATGTCACCGCCTTCTTGCGGAACCGCCAGCGCTGCTTGACCTTCGAGGTAGAAATGCTCTTGTCCGCCGATCTCGATTTCACCATCCAGACGATGCGGCGCACTCTGGATCGCTTGTTCTGCATCTCCCTTTTGCCAGATGCGCGGGCCTTCTTCGAAGTGGCTGCCCGCTTCCAGCGCTTCATCGATCGACAGGATCGGCTTTCGTTCCTCATAGGTAATGCTTGCAAGCGCCACAGCCTTGCGCGCCGCCAAATGCGAAGTGGCGGCGACCAGAAATACAGGCTGACCAAGATAGTGAATGCTGTCGTCCGACAGCAGCGGTTCATCATGCGCCGAAGGTGAACAATCACAATCCGCCGGCAGATCCTTCGCGCACCATACGCCGACGACACCGGGGGCACTGCGCGTCTGATCGAGGTCTATACGCGCAATGGTGCCAGAAGCGATCTCGGCCAGTCCAAAGGCCAGATGCAGGCATCCCGCAGGCGTCGGGATATCGTCCACGTATCGCGCAGAACCCGTGACATGCAATCGCGCCGCGTCATGCGGAAGAGGCTTTGCCACGCTCATGCCTGCACCTCCAGCACCGATGTTTGTGCGCCCAGATCGTTCAGCAGATACCGTGAAAGCATGTTGCGGGCGGCAAAAATCCGGTATTCCGCGCTTGCCCGCATATCAGACAATGGTGCGAAATCCTGTTCCCATGCATCCCATGCCCGTACCAGCGCATCATCCGTCCAGGGATGCCCCAGCAAGGCCGCCTCGACAGCTTCGGCCCGTTTCGGGACACCCGCCATACCGCCAAAGGCAATCCGCGCCTGTGAAACGACACCATCCTCGACTGCGATGTTGAACGCGCCACACACCGCCGAGATATCCTGATCGAACCGTTTGGATAGTTTGTAGACCTGCATCCTGTCAGGTTGATCCGGTATCGTAACCGCCTCGACAAATTCACCCGGATGCCGGTCCTGTTTGCCATACTCGATGAAGAATGCCTCAAGCGGCATTTCCCGCCGCGTTTCGCGATACCGTAGGTGCAGTGTTGCCCCCAATGCAATCAGCGGCGGCGGATTGTCCCCGATGGGTGAGCCATTGGCAATGTTGCCCCCAATTGTTGCCGCCGCCCGTACCTGTGCGGATCCATAGCGGCGGATCATTTCTGCATAGGACGTGTATTTGCCCTGCACCGCTTTCAGAACGCGATCCATGGTCACCCCGGCGCCGATCCGCAAGCCATCTGGCGTTTGCTCGATCCGGGCCATGTCTTCGCATTGGTTCAGGAAAATAACTTCGTCCAGCTGCCGCAGTTGTTTGGTCACCCAAAGACCAACATCGGTCGCTCCGGCAATCAGGGTTGCCTCGGGCCGGCGCGCGTAAAGATCAGCCAGTTCATCAGTGCTTTGCGGCACATGTACCGGGCCAGACAGCGACAACGCGGGTGCTTTCAATGTGGCCACGTCATCTTTGATCCATGCTGGCACATCGTGTTCAAACGCAGCCTGCGCCGCCCTAACGATCGGAGCATAGCCGGTGCAGCGGCACAGATTGCCCGCCAGGGCATCGTCGTGGTTCTGATCCCGGTTTACATGGGCGGTTGCCATCGAAACAACAAAACCGGGGGTGCAGAACCCGCATTGCGATCCGTGGTGTTCGATCATCGCCTCTTGCACCGGATGCAGCGTGCCATCCGGGCTGCTCATGCCTTCGACGGTGCGCACCGCTTTGCCGTGCAACTGAGGCAGGAACAAAATGCAGGCGTTCAGGGCACGGGCCCCTTGTCCATCGGTGACCATGACAGTGCACGCACCGCAGTCGCCTTCGTTACAGCCTTCTTTGGTTCCGGTCAGTCCCCGCACTTCGCGCAACCAGTCCAACAACGTGACCGTTGGTCCCACCCCAGTGAGGGTGACGCTCTCTCCGTTCAGAAGAAAGGTGGTGTCCATTGTGAATTGCCTGCCGCCTTACCAGATTGCCTGTCGGACTGATCCGAAGGTGCGGCCCTCGATGCGGCGTAGAAGGCGCGCGGTTCTACGCCAACAGGCTAGGCGGCGAAGCAAAGATTTTGCAAGCAAAAAACCACAGAGGGATAGAGCACACCTCTAACACGCTGAAAATTATCGCAGTTCCGTCAGGACAGTTGCTTGTCGGCAATCAATTTGGCCAACCGATCCAGACCACTGGTCCAACCGTTTTGGAAGTCATCCCGCATATCTTCGTCGGTTAGCGCGGCGACCGCGACATCGACAACCAAGTCCGTTCCACTATCCGTTTCCGCAAGGTGATACCGCACCAGCGAAACCGCAAACCGGAACCCCTGCGCGCTCACAGTCTCTGAAAAACACGCCAACTGAGGCGCTTCGATATGATACCAATGCGTGTCGATTGAATACTGGGGCTCTTCTGCTGGTCCACAGCGATGTCTTTCCTGCCCACCTTCGCGAAAGTCTGCTTTCTCAAGCGTTAGCGTGTCTTCATCCGACGGAGCCCCCCAGATTTCGCGCGCGTGTGGGTCCGTCAGCAGATGCCATAAACGATCCTTGGTGATGGTGAAATGACGGTTCATTTGAAAAACGACGGTCGGCTGGGTCATTGGGATACCTCCTCATTGGCTTCGGCAAGCGCCTGCAATCTGTCCAGACGCCTGCTCCATTGGCCACGCTGCCGATTCAGCCATGCTTCGGCATCGGCCAAGGGCGCAGCTTCGATATGCAGTGTGCGGACGCGACCTGATTTTACAGAACGCACCAATCCGGCCTCTTCGAGTTTGCCCAGATGCTTCATGAAAGAGGGTAGCGCCATCTGATGAGGCGCATGCAATTCGCTAACGCTGGCCGGGCCTTCGACAAGCCTTTCGACAACGGCGCGCCGTGTTGGGTCAGCGATAGCGGCAAAAAAGAGATCAAGATTGTTATCCATTTGGCTAAGTTATGCCAGTAGCAAGGCCGGCGCAATAAAAACTTAGCCAAATAGATAACAAATATTCCAGTGCTCAGAACGGTAGGAAACCGTCGTCCAGTTCATAGCTCTTCACCGCCAGCAGCGGCTGATCTCCGTCAAAGCTGAAGGCAAAGACATGCGCCAGATCGGAGGCTAGTGTCATGCGACAGAAGACAACGTCAGGGTCAAACTGAGCAGGGCAACCGGCAAGATCGACGTGTTCAATGGATGCCTCGAAAACCTCATACGTAAGAGCGCCATCCACAAGAAATGAGACACCTTCGGCTTTGGTTTCTCCAGCGCCCGAGGAAAGAGCAGCGGTTGCGCAAACCATCATGGAGGCCGCGAGGAAAGTGGTGCGTGTCATATTAACTGATTCCTTTTGTCAGGTATTAGTGACGCCGAAATACAACGTCAGACTCCATAGGTAAATCCTTATTAATTTAGTCAGTTAAATTTCATCTTCATTTTGGGGTTCCGGAAACAAGCCCCCCTGCATACTGTGTTGCAATGACTGATCCCCGATTCATCCATCTTCGCGTCCACACGGAATATTCGCTTCTAGAAGGCGCCGTTCGGCTGAAAAAGCTGCCCGGCCTTTGTGCGGATATGGATATGCCCGCGGTCGCAGTAACCGACACCAACAACCTGTTTTCTGCTTTGGAATTCAGTGTCAGCGCGGCAGGCGTGGGTGTGCAACCGATCATGGGCTGTCAGGTTGATCTTCGCTATGTCACCCCTGCCCCCGGCGAGCGGCCCAAACCGCCCGCGCCCTTAGTACTGCTGGCGCAAACCGAAACGGGCTACGAGCATCTGATGAAGCTCAATTCCTGCCTGTATCTGCGCGAAGGCTCAGAGCTGCCACATGTCACGCTTGAGGAATTGGCCCAGCACAGCGAAGACGTGATCTGCTTAACGGGCGGGCCGGACGGACCTGTCGGACGCCTGCTGCAGGCGGGCCAAACGCCTGCAGCAAAGTCCCTGATGACACAGCTTGCGCAACTGTTTGGTGATAGGCTCTACGTGGAATTGCAGCGACATCCACGCGAAGATGGCAGCCCGCCAGAGGCCGAGCGATTGACGGAGCGCGGCTTTGTCGAAATGGCCTATGAAATGGGTCTGCCGTTGGTCGCAACCAATGATGTCTATTTCCCCAAGGAAAGCATGTACGAAGCGCATGACGCGCTGATCTGCATTGCCGAAGGGGCCTATGTGGACCAGCAGGAACCCAGACGCCGACTAACCCCACAGCACTATCTGAAAACGCCTCAGGAAATGGCAGTTCTGTTCGCTGATTTACCTGAAGCGCTGGAAAACACGATTGAAATTGCAAAGCGCTGTGCCTTCATGGCCTATCGCCGCGATCCGATCCTGCCCAAATTTGCCGATGACGAAGTCGAAGAACTGCGCCGTCAGGCTGTCGAGGGTCTCAAGGCGCGACTGGCCGTCATTCCGCATGCAGCCCCGGTCGAGGACTATGAAAAACGGCTAGAGTTTGAGCTGGGCATCATCGAAGGCATGGGTTTCCCCGGTTACTTCCTGATCGTTGCCGACTTTATCAAATGGGCCAAAGATCACCACATTCCGGTTGGTCCGGGCCGTGGTTCCGGGGCCGGATCACTGGTCGCCTATGCCTTGACGATCACCGATCTCGATCCGCTGCGCTATTCGCTTCTGTTCGAACGCTTCCTGAATCCCGAACGGGTATCGATGCCCGATTTCGACATCGACTTCTGCATGGACCGTCGCGAAGAAGTCATCCAGTATGTTCAGGAAAAATATGGCCGCGACAAGGTGGGGCAGATCATCACCTTTGGTGCCTTGCTGTCCAAGGCTGCCGTGCGCGACGTGGGCCGCGTGTTGCAGATGCCCTACGGCCAGGTGGATCGCCTGTCGAAAATGATCCCAGTCGAAGGCGTAAAGCCCGTCAGCATCGAAAAGGCCCTCAAGGATGAACCGCGTCTGGCAGAAGAAGCCAAGAGCGAAGAGGTTGTCGACCGGCTGCTGACTTATGGGCAGCAGGTCGAAGGCCTGCTGCGGAATGCCTCAACGCACGCGGCGGGCGTGGTTATCGGTGACCGTCCACTGGATGCGCTGGTTCCGCTCTATCGCGATCCGCGATCCGACATGCCGGCCACGCAATTCAACATGAAATGGGTGGAGCAGGCAGGATTGGTCAAGTTTGACTTTCTGGGCCTCAAAACCCTGACCGTCATTCAGAACGCTGTTGATCTGATCCTGAAATCGGACCGTTCTTTGCATGTGGCCGCCGATGGCACCGAATTGTACGAACCTGCCGATGGGATGACCAACGATATAGGCGGCATCCCCCTTGACGACGAAGCCTCCTACAAACTGTATGCGGCGGCCAAAACGGTCGCGGTGTTCCAGGTTGAAAGCTCGGGCATGATGGATGCGCTCAAGCGCATGAAACCCACATGTATCGAAGACATCGTTGCACTTGTGGCGCTGTACCGCCCCGGTCCGATGGAAAACATTCCAACCTATTGCGAGGTGAAAAACGGGCTCAAGGAACGCGCCTCGGTTCATCCGCTCATCGACCACATCCTGGAAGAAACCCAAGGCATCATCGTCTATCAGGAACAGGTGATGCAGATCGCACAGGTGATGGCAGGCTACAGCCTTGGTGGCGCTGACCTGCTTCGCCGCGCCATGGGTAAAAAGATCAAAGAGGCGATGGACGCCGAGCGCCCCAAGTTCGAAACAGGTGCGGCGGAAAACGGTGTCGACAAGAAAAAAGCCTCGGAAGTCTTTGACCTGCTTGAGAAGTTCGCAAACTACGGCTTCAACAAATCCCATGCGGCTGCCTACGCTGTGGTCAGCTATCAAACCGCTTGGCTAAAGGCGAACCACCCTGTCGAATTCATGGCCGGGGTCATGAATTGCGATATCCATCTGACCGATAAACTGGCTGTCTATTTTGAAGAAGTCCGCAAAGGGCTGAGCCTGCCTTGGGTCCCCCCCTGCGTGAATCGGTCTCTGGCCACCTTTGATGTTGTAGACGGGGCATTGGTCTATGCCTTGGGCGCTTTGAAAAATGTGGGCGTGGATGCGATGAAACTGGTCGTGGACGGGCGCGGCGACCGCCCGTTTGCAACCTTGTTTGATCTGGCACGGCGGGTCGATCTGAAACGGGTTGGAAAACGGCCTCTTGAGATGATGGCCCGCGCCGGAGCGTTCGATATACTGGACCCCAACCGGCGACGCGTTTTCGACAGTCTGGATGCTTTGGTGGCTTATTCGTCAGCCATTCATGAACAAAAAGCCAGCGCGCAGGTATCGCTGTTTGGAGAAGCGGGAGATGATCTTCAGGAACCGCGCCTCAGCCCTGTCCCCGACTGGCTGCCTGCAGAACGATTGGCCGAGGAATTCAAGGCAGTCGGTTTCTATCTGTCTGGCCATCCACTTGATGACTATATGCCCGCGCTGAAACGGCAAGGCTGCATGACATTGGACGAGGTGACCGCCAAGGCGGAACGCGGACCCCATCTGGCAAAACTGGCTGGCGTAGTTGCCGGAAGGCAAGAACGGAAATCTGCGCGCGGCAATCGTTTTGCCTTTTGCCAATTGTCCGATCCAACCGGCGCGTTCGAAGTCACCTTGTTCTCCGAGTCACTGGAAAAAAGCCGCGAATATCTGGAAACCGGGGCAAAGGTGATCGTCACAGTCGAGGCAACGATGGAAAGCGACCAGTTGAAACTGCTGGGCCGCTCGGTCGCACCGGCCGATACCGTTGCGGCTGGTGCCGGGACTTCTGGCCTGAGGATATTTGTCGAAACAGACAGCGCAATTCCACAGATCGCAACCGTTTTGGGGCGCGCCGCCGAACAGCTGCCCAATGCGCCGCGTGGGCCAGTGCACTTGTGTCTGGCCGGCTCAGGCCTGCCCGGTGAGGTCGAACTGGACCTGCAGCAGCAATTTCCGGTGAACCCAGAAATCAAAGGGGCGGTGAAGTCGCTTGATGGCGTGATGCTGGTCGAAGAATTCTGACCCAAAAAGCCCGATTTAGAGGATTGGCGCGGCAACAGAACGCGCCAATCCGCGCATCGCAACCAATCTGGTGGACGCCCCACAGTGCGGGGCGCTAAAAGACTTCTGATTGGGTTGGAGGGAAAGAATGCGGCACATCGCTCTTTGCGCTGTAATTGGCATGACGCTTACTGCGTGCAGCGATCCCCTGCGGGACGTGCCCCGTCTTGCAGACGTTGAAGTCGCCAAAGAAGCGGGACAGGCCGAAGCGCTGGCAAGTCCCCAGCCCGAGGCCATTGCCGATGGCACGGTTGCGCCCGATTCCGTTCTCGAAGCCGAAAAAGAAACACCCAAGCGCGGTTTGCTTGGTTTCCTGCGAGGCAGGGCTGACGCTGCGAAAGTGGAAGAACCCGGCTCAGAGGCGGACGTCGCCGATGATATCGTCCAGCAAGACGTTGAGGCCGCAGTCGCGACTCAAACAGAAGATGGGCCGCCAGCCGAAGTCATCGCTGCAGCCGCGCCGCCCCAAGCCGCGGCAGATACAGAGACGAAACCGCGCGGCGGGCTGCTGGGCGGGCTCTTTGCGGGCGGCGGCACATCTGGTGATCGCGACGCCCCGGCGCGCCGGAATACCCGCGCGCCCAAACCCGGTGATCCGGACTATGAACAAGTTGGTCCCGGGGTGACGCTGCCTTATGGAAAGATTGCACGTCTGTGCGGTGTGTCCGCCGCACGGCTTGGCAAAAAGACCGATAGCTATCCGGCACGTGGCCGCGGATACACTGTGTATGACAGCAAGCCCGGATCAACCGGTTTGCGGAACTTCTATATCACTGGGTTTGACGATGGCTGTGCGCGCCAGTTCAGTGCTGCGCTGGTGGTCTTTGGAGCGCCCCAAACCTACGAACAATTGCGCTATAGCCCAGCAGGCAAGACAATGCCTGTGGCCGAAACTGACCGGGCCTATGAACGGGTCAAAAGCAAGGTCTGCCGTGTCGGCAGTGGAAAGCCTTGCGGCAGCCGGATGGACCGGCTTGCGAAAACCACCGTATTCGTCAGCGTCTACGAACGCTTTGGTGGCGCGGCACGATGGAAAAACCTGTTGTTGCATGACGGTGGTGTCGAAGCATTGGATGTGAAATCCAACTAGCGGTCAGCAGTGCCATCTGCGCCGGCACGCAGGCGTTTACTTGCAGGTCCCGCGCTCAAATCAGTAATGCGGGGGCCGCTCATCCGCCAGCACAATGCCGCCCGACCCTTCAGCCTCGCGTGATGCTTCTCGTTGCATCAACATGGCCACCCGTCTGGTCAGATCCGCAATTTCCCGATCTTGGCGCGCGACCGTGTCCGATAAATCATCCACCGTTCGCTCAAGATAGGCGAGGCGTTCTTCGATCTTGTCCTGCGACTCGGCCATGTCCTGCCTCCCTTGGTGCTGCACCCCCGACATAGGCAGGCCGCGCACAAAGGTCAAAGCCCCCGCATCGCTTGCCCCCAAGCAGGTGGCGCGGTAGAGGGGTCGCAACAGATTTTTAAGGCGGTGAAAGCCATGGCCAAACAGAAAAAAGCCCCGCGCCCCAAGGCGGTCACACCAAAGGGTTTTCGCGACTATTTCGGCGTCGAGGTGACGCAGCGCACCGAAATGCTTCGCACAATTGCCGAGGTTTATCACCAATACGGTTTTGATGCGCTGGAAAGCAGTGCGGTTGAAACGGTTGAAGCGCTTGGAAAGTTCCTGCCAGATGTTGATCGCCCGAACGAAGGCGTGTTTGCCTGGCAGGACGAAGACGACGCATGGATGGCCCTTCGCTATGACCTGACAGCGCCCCTCGCGCGCGTGTACGCCCAGCACCGCAACGACCTGCCAACGCCCTACCGGCGCTATGCAATGGGGCCGGTCTGGCGCAATGAAAAACCGGGCCCCGGTCGCTATCGCCAATTCTACCAGTGTGATGCAGACACTGTCGGCGCCCCTTCTGTTGCGGCAGACGCCGAGATTTGTGCGATGCTGTCCGACACGCTGGAACGCGTGGGCATTCCGCACGGCGACTACCTTGTCCGGGTCAACAACCGCAAAGTGCTCAATGGTGTTCTGGAAACCATGGGGCTGGATGATGATACGCAACGCGATGCCGTGCTGCGCACGATCGACAAATTCGACAAGGTCGGCGAATCCGGTGTGCGTGAATTGCTCGGCAAAGGCCGCCTCGATGCCTCTGGCGCCTATATCGATGGCGTCGGACTAAGCGATGACCAGGCCGGACCCGTGCTGGCCTTTCTGACATCCAAAGGCGCAGATGCTGCCAAAACCCTGGCGAACCTGCGTGATGCCATTGGCAGCAGTGCGATCGGTGCTGCCGGGGTGGACGAGCTTGAAACCATGGCCACTTTGCTCGACGCACAAGGCTATGGTCCCGACCGAATTGACATTGATCCGTCGGTGGTACGTGGGCTGGGGTACTATACGGGCCCAGTCTACGAAGCAGAGCTGACCTTTGAAATTCTGGATGAAAAGGGTCGCAAGCGGCAATTCGGATCAGTGTCCGGCGGCGGACGCTATGATGATCTGGTCAAACGGTTCACAGGTCAGGAAGTTCCGGCAACCGGTGTTTCCATTGGTGTTGACCGGCTGTTGGCCGCTTTGCGTGAAAAAGGGCGCATGTCAGAGGTCGCACAGGGCCCTGTGGTGGTGACCGTCATGGATCGTGCCCGGATGGCCGACTATCAGGCCATGGTCGCTGAGCTTCGCAATGCCGGGATCCGTGCCGAAGTCTATCTTGGGAACCCGAAGAACTTCGGCAATCAGCTCAAATACGCAGACAAGCGGCAGAGCCCGGTTGCCGTTATTGAAGGCGGGGATGAAAAAGACGCTGGCGTCGTGCAGATCAAGGATCTGGTTCTGGGTGCGAAGATCGCCGAGAATGCGACGCTGGAAGAATGGAAAGACCGGCCAAGCCAGTACGAGGTTCCGCGCGATCAGCTGGTGTCCAAGGTGCGCGAGATACTGGACAGTCAGGCATGAACCAGCGCGCACGGCAAATGGCGCACGATTTGCGCAGCCGTTTCGAAGCGGCAGGTGCGGCGGTTGTCGATCCGGCCATCCTGCAGTCGGCTGAAACGCTTCTCGACCTTTACGGCGAAGACATGCGGGCACGCGCCTATGTCACCGCGGATCCTGCACGCGGCGAAATGATGTTGCGGCCTGATTTCACCGTTCCCGTGGTTCAGATGCACATGAAAGGCGGCGCTGAACCAGCGCGCTACACCTATGCCGGAGAGGTGTTTCGCCGACAGGAAGACGATCTGGAACGCGCGTCGGAATATCTGCAAGTCGGCTATGAATTGTTCGATCGCGCCGATCCCGCAGCCTCGGATGCCGAGGTCTTTGCCAAGATCGGCGAGCTTCTGAAACCGTATGGTCTGCGCGCCATAACCGGGGATATCGGTATTCTCACCGCGGCGGTGTCGGGTCTGAAAACTTCTGAAGCCAGACGCGCTGCATTGATGCGGCATATCTGGCGGCCACGCCGTTTTCGCGCCCTTCTGGATCGGTTCTCTGGCAAAAGCCCGATCCCCGAAAGCCGCGCGGCATTGTTGGCTCAATCCGACCCGATGGCATCAGCCGGGCCAATGATTGGTCGGCGCAGCCGCGCTGAGATCGAAACACGGATCGCGGCACTTCGGGCCGACGCCAAAGAGCCACCGCTGTCAGAAGAACAGGTCGCGTTGATTGATGCGGTGCTATCCGTCAAGGCATCCTGCGCCGCCGCGCTGGGGCAATTGCGCGCCCTGTCCAGCGACATGCCCGCATTGTCACCGGCACTGGACCGGTTCGAGACGCGCTGCAGCGCACTGTCTGCGCTTGGCGTGAATGTGGATGCGCTTGCCTTCGAAGGCAGCTTTGGCCGGACCTCGATGGAATATTACGACGGGTTCGTCTTTGGCTTTATCGCCGAGGCGCAGCCTGATTTGCCCCCTGTGGCAACCGGCGGCCGCTATGACGCCCTGACCCATCGCTTGGGCAATGGCGCTGAAATTCCTGCGGTCGGTGGCGTGATCCGCCCTGACCTGCTTATCGCGTTGGAGGATCGGTCATGAGCATCAAGCTTGGCGTTCCCTCCAAGGGCCGATTGATGGAAAAGACGTTCGAATGGTTCGGATCTCGTGGCGTGGCCCTGTCGCGCACGGGATCAGACCGGGAATACGCTGGCGCGGTCGAAGGGATTGATGGGGTCAGCCTCGTGCTCCTGTCGGCAGGCGAAATCCCACGCGAACTTGCAGCCGGGCGCATCCATCTGGGTGTAACAGGCACCGATCTGATCCGCGAAAAACTGGTGCGATGGGATCAAAAGGTCGAGCCATTGGCCGAACTGGGATTTGGGCATGCCGACCTGATCCTCGCCGTGCCTAGTGCCTGGGTCGATGTCGACACCTTGGATGATCTGGATGCTGCGGCCGCCGCGTTTCGCTCGGTGCATGGGATGCGAATGCGCATCGCAACCAAGTATCACCGACTGGTGCGCGACTATCTGCGCGCCGGGGGCGTCGCAGATTACCGGCTGGTCGACAGTCAGGGCGCGACAGAGGGCACCGTCGCGAACCTGACGGCCGAAGCTGTTGCCGACATCACATCAACGGGTGAAACCCTGCGCGCAAACCACCTGAAGGTTTTGACCGACGCGCCAATTCTGCGCAGTCAGGCAACCTTGTTCCGGTCACGCGTGGCCGAAGTCTCGGCGCAGGAAGACGAGACCATGGCTACACTGTGCCGGATGCTGGACCTCTGAACAATCAGCCGCCTGGCTGCCACGCGGGCTGATCAGGGATGTGAAGCCGAAGAGTATCGCCGATTTTCAGCATGCCCGGACGTTCGACCCAAGCTGTCACGCCGCGCCGTCCTTTGGCCGCAGATTTGAACCGCGCGCCAAATCCCGGCTTGTCCACTTCGATTTCCCGGCCGGGCAATACGCAGGGTCTGTTTTCCATGTCGATCACGATGGTGGCCCCATCCGGTGCCTGCAAACGAGACGATGGTGGGACATGGGTGAAATCGGGTATCCCCTTTAGCAGAAGACTGACGCCAAGATATCGCGGATCCAGCGTATCCAGCCCCATCTCGGCTGCGATGGCGTCCATCTCTTCGGCGGACAGAACAGACAACTGGCGCGCGTTCGCAATCTCAGTGCCGCGCGTGTGCTGCGAGGTGACCCGGGAACACGAAGGCCTTGTCAATCCGGCGTGGCGTTCACCCACAGGGCCCGCCCAATCCAATTCGAGGCTTTGACACTCTTCCGCTTGCAGGCCATCGCCTTGCTTTGGAACGCAGCCCAGCCAGACAATGGTGGCGCGGAAATCAGTCGGTTTCAGGGCTGGCATGGTCGGCTCCGGTCAGGGTTGGATTTGGTTTTTCTTGGCGACAACGGATTGCAGAAAAACACCCTCGCTGGCCAAGGTCCATCCACAAAAGAAAATAACCCGGACCAGAGGCCCGGGGTATTTGCGTGTCTGGCAGATCGCCTTTAGGCGGACGGTTCGGGCTCCATGCCACCGTCATCTGCGGGCTTTGCCTTGGCCTTGGTTTTCGGAATGGCCGTGATGCTTGGCTTTTTCTCAAGCTCAGCGCTGCCACCGTCACCATCGTCGGAATGCGGTGGTTCACCGTTCATCACGCGTTTGATTTCGTCACCGGTCAGGGTTTCATATTCCAAAAGCCCCTGCGCGAGACGTTCCCATTCCGCGTTCTTGTCGGTCAGGATCTGAAAGGCACGATCATAGGCCTCAGTGATGAAGCGGCGCACTTCGTCTTCGATCAGTTCCTTGGTGTGGGCCGAAACAGACAGGCCAGCGGTGTTGCCGGAATAGCCTTCGGCTGCTTCACGATAGTCGATATTTCCGACCTTGTCGGACATCCCCCACTGCAGAACCATGGCACGTGCAAGTGCGGATGCCTGCTGGATATCGCCAGCCGGACCGTTGGACACATTCTCTTCGCCATACTTGATGATTTCGGCCGCCTTGCCCGCCATGGTCATGGCCAGCTTTTCCTCACACTCGGACTTGTGCCAGTTCAGGCGATCAATCTCGGGCAGGGAAACGACCATACCCAACGCACCGCCGCGCGGAATGATCGTGGCCTTGTAGACCGGATCACACTGCGGAAGCGCCAGACCAACAACAGCGTGGCCCGCTTCGTGGTAGGCGGTTTTTTCCTTTTGCTCATCGGTCAGGACCATCGACCGGCGCTCAGCGCCCATCATGACCTTGTCCTTGGCGCTTTCGAAATCTTCCATCGTGACAAACCTGCGGCCCACACGGGCTGCGCCAAGCGCAGCTTCGTTCACGAGGTTCGCCAGATCAGCACCGGAGAAGCCGGGCGTGCCGCGTGCGATGATCCGCAGATCCACATCGGGGCCAAGCGGCGTCTTGCGCGCATGAACACCAAGGATCTTCTCACGGCCTTTGATATCGGGATTTCCAACCGTCACCTGACGGTCGAAACGGCCCGGCCGCAACAGCGCTGGGTCAAGAACATCGCGGCGGTTTGTGGCTGCGATGATGATAACACCCTCGTTGGCCTCAAAGCCGTCCATTTCAACCAGCAACTGGTTCAACGTCTGTTCACGTTCGTCGTTGCCGCCGCCATAGCCTTGACCACGGGCCCGGCCTACAGCGTCGATTTCATCGATAAAGACGATGCAAGGGGCGTTCTTCTTGGCCTGCTCGAACATGTCGCGCACACGGGATGCACCCACACCGACGAACATTTCCACAAAGTCAGAACCAGAAATGGTGAAGAAAGGCACGCCAGCTTCGCCTGCGACAGAGCGTGCAAGCAGCGTTTTACCGGTGCCCGGAGGGCCGACAAGCAGAGCGCCTTTTGGGATCTTGCCGCCCAGACGGCTGAACTTCTGCGGGTTGCGCAGAAATTCCACGATCTCTTCAAGCTCTTCCTTGGCCTCGTCGATGCCTGCCACGTCATCAAAGGTGACGCGACCATGCTTTTCGGTCAGCAACTTGGCCTTGGACTTTCCAAAGCCCATGGCCCCACCTTTGCCGCCGCCCTGCATACGGTTCATGAAGTAGATCCAAACCCCGATCAGCAGCAGGAAGGGCAAGAGCGACAACAAGAAGGACTGGAAGCCCGACTGCTCTTGTTGCTCGGCCCGGACCGGCACGTTGTTGTCGATCAGCAAATTGGTGATTTCGGCGTCTTCGGGTTTGATGACCACAAAGTCCTGCCCACCGTTGGTGCGGTAGCGAACCTTTTCGCCGTCGATCACAGCCGAGGCGACTTGCTTGTCCTCAACTGCGCGCACGAATTCCGAATAGCTAGCCGCTTCGGCGTTCTGAACACTGCCACTACCGTCCGAGAACAGGTTGAAGAGTGACAAGATCAGAAGAAACAGGACGACCCAGAAGGCGATATTACGAGCGTTGCCCAAGGGAAAACTCCTTTGAATGGGTGAAAAGCGCGGGAGTGGCGCTGTTGGCAGTTAACATAGACAGTCCCGAGCGTGGTTCAATGCGAAACGCTACGATTGGCCTGACAGAAAAGCCTTAAAACTGAACAATTCGCGGCCCATTGGCCAAAGTGATGCTGTGAACCCACTCCCGACGCCCAATGCATCGCAGGCCATTACCTGATCATCCTGCCAAATTGCGGGAAGGCTGCGGGCGGCGTGAAAGGGCGGCGCGGCCTTAGGCTTTTCCTTGATCTGTGCCCAGCCGTCTTCGCCCAAGGCGCGTACCGATGCACCGCGCAGCGCACTGTCAAAAACGCGCCAGCGACCATCCCAAAGCGTACCATCCCCCACTTCGGTCGTCAGATCACGCACGGCCGCATATTCACGCCAGACGCGGATCACATCGCGCTCGGCCCGTGCCTCGCAGCCATGCAGAGTCCCGCCGCCGCCTGCCAGAACTCGGTCCAACAGGTCCTCCAAGGGATCGAACCTTGGCCTGTATTCGGCGCTGGAAACAAATTGCAGCGCGCCAGCCAGAAGGCGTAGCTGCGTGTCGCGTTCCACCGTTTCGAATGTCGCACGGTCCCATAGGATGTCCCCGGTCAAAGCTGAGGTCTGCCCCAGATCTGCCACCAGCGTTTTGTGCACATCTATGGCCCTTGCACGCAACGCGGCAGAGGCACGCTCCATGTGTTGCGCAGTAGAGATGAGGTTCTCAATATCCCAGTCACCGCCCTGCAAGAACTGACGCACGCGACTTCGTGCATAGCGTGGGTCTTCGTTGGTTGGGTCTTCGACCCAGCGCCCTTTGAGGGTCTTCAAATAATGACGCAGCTCGTCGCGGCGCATCCCGAGACAAGGTCGCAGGATGTGAAAACTGCCGGGCCGTGTCAGAACGCCTTTGGCCGGGTTCCCTTGGGACGGCAACGGGCCGGTGATATCCGCTGCTGGAACTGCAGACCGCACGCCGGTCATCCGCACCGTTCGCGCCTCTGCCATCGCCGAAAGCCCTTCTACACCCGAGCCTCGCATCAGACGCATCACAAAGGTTTCCGCCACATCGTCCGCAGTATGCGCCATCAGCACATGGCACAGCACCCCGCGCCAGCGATCAATCAGATCCAAGCGCGCGCGCCGGGCAGCATCCATGACATTGCCCTGCCCGTCCCAGTGCCAACGCAGTGTCGTGTGCGGCCAGCCAAGTGCCTTGCATTCGTCAGCGACCATTTGCGCCTCGGCTGCACTGCCAGCGCGAAGCCCGTGGTCGATCGTCACGACGTGCAACCGCACGCCCCAGCGATGGCTCCAGTTATGGGCGAGGGTCAGCATTGCCATGCTATCGCCCCCACCGGATACGGCCAAGGCAATATCGGTCGGGAAATCAGGGCCAAGCAATTGGCCCATCGCTTCGGCAAATCTGGAATCGAGGCTCATGTCATGAACGAGCATGTTTCACAGCCTGGGTGCAACCATGTCTGGTGCGTCAAGAGCAACCAAGTTCGTCGCGGCTGGTTTGAGCGCGACTGGCAAAGTCCGATTGCGGATAGCGACCACCGACTTCTGACAACGTCACACAAGCCTCGGGCACACTGCCCAGCGCCGCAAGTGACAGGCCCAACCGCCAGAGCGTTTCAGGCGCGACACGCGCCTCAGGGTATCCAGAATAGGCCTGCAAATAGCGCCGGGCCGCCTCCCGGGTGTCGCCAGCGCCTTCCAATGCGCGCCCTTCGCCCAGCAAGGCTGCGGCATCCAGTGGACCTTGCGGGTAAATCTCACGAAACTGCGCGAACATGCGCGCCGCTGCCTGGAAATCACCATCATCCAAGGCTTGCTGTGCCGCGCGGAAATCTGCCTCTTCGCTGATGGCCAGTTCACCGCCTTCAGATGGCAGGGCGTCCGTCGCAGCGGGCGCTGCGGCAGCGGCCTGCACCGGCGCCGGAACTGCATCCCCGCCCAATCGCGGCGTGTCGCCGAGGCTGCCGATATCGCAACCCGGTTCCAATTCACAAAGGCGGAACTCAAGATCGCCAACGCGATTTGTCCCGTCCCGCACCACCTGATTGATGCGGAACTCCAGTTCTTCGGTTTTGGCGGTGATGCGCTGCAGTTCCGCTTCGATCACATTGACCCGATCCAGCATGGCGCCACCGGTTTGCACCGAACTTGCGCCCGTCGTGCTGAGTTCGGTCCGCAGCCTTTGCAATTCGGCAAACAGGATCGAAAGGTCCTGCCGAATATCGGCGAGCGTCTCGGATTGTTGCGCCGGGGCCATGCCGCCGGCGCTCAGCCCCAGAACCAGTGCGAAGACAAAGCGCATCATCATGGCCTTAGCCAGTCAAGCCGCTGCCGGCGCTGATAATCGTAACAGCGCGACGGTTCTTGGCGTAACACGCCTCTTCCGAACAAATCTCGATCGGGCGCTCTTTGCCGTAGCTGACAAACTTCAGGCGGTTTGCCGGAACGCCCCGTGACACGAGATATTCCATGACGGCGTTTGCCCGGCGTGCACCCAGTGCGAGGTTGTATTCGCGTGTGCCCTGCTCATCGGCATGGCCTTCGATCACAGCCAGGTAGTCAGAGTTGACCAGCAGCCATTGGGCCTGACCGTCCAGAGTTGTCCGGCCTTCGGCGGTCAGGGTTGACTGATCGACGGCAAACAGCACGCGATCGCCGACGGCCTGCTGAAAATAAGCCACCGAGGTCGGATCGTTGACGCTGCCCGGAATAATCGCGTTCTGGTCACGCGCCGCGGTGTCGATGCCGGCACCTGCATCCGCGTCGCCAAACCGATTGGGATTGGTACAGGCCGACGCGCCCAGCGCGGCAACCAAAAGAATAGCCTTGGTGAAAGTGTTCATATCACTGTCCTGCTCTGATTTTGCGCCAGTCTAGCATGGCGCAGTCGTTATGGGAATCGGGGGCCGCGAAAGCGTGATGGCCTGTCATTGCAGCGGTCCCCAGCTTGGATCGGACGCGCCTGCCGGGGTGCGAACCCGCTTGAGGTTACGTCCGGAGATATCGACCGAGTACAAAGCGGAGGCCCCCTGCGCGCCCTGGGTTTCACGTGCAAACATGATCACGCGGCCATTGGGGGCCCAAGTCGGGCCTTCATCGAGGAAGGAAGCAGTCAAAAGCCGCTCTTCGGAACCATCGGTCCGCATCACGCCGATATGGAACCGCCCTGCGTTTTGCTTGGTAAAAGCGATCAGATCGCCACGCGGCGACCAGACCGGCGTGCCGTAGCGACCCTGACCAAAACTGATGCGTGTCGCTTCGCCGCCAGCCGCCGACATGATGTACAGCTGCTGCGTGCCCGACCGATCGGATTCAAAGACGATCCTGCTGCCATCGGGCGAGTAGCTGGGCGCTGTCTCAATGGAAGGACTGGATGTCAGGCGCCGGGTCGCACCGGTTGCGATATCCATGGCCCAGATGTCCGTGTTCGATCCTTGGGTCAGGGAATAGATCACGGTGCGGGCGTCTGGCGAAAACCGCGGTGCAAAGCTCATGACGCCATCGCCGGACTGCAGGATGCGGCTCTGGACGTCGCCCACCGTCAGAACATGTACCCGCGGAAAGCCTGTTTCATAGCTGGTGTAGAGAACACGATCACCGTTCGGCGAAAATCGCGGTGCAAGAACAATGCTTTGATCCGAGGTCAGATACTGCACGTTCGCACCGTCATAATCCATGATGCCTAGGCGCTTGGCCCGTTCATTCTTGGGTCCGGTCTCAGAGACAAAGACCACACGGCTATCGAAATAAGGGCTTTCGCCGGTCAGGCGTGCATAGACCTGATCGGCCACTTTATGAGCCAGCCGGCGCCATCCATCCGCCGTTGAAGCGAACTGCATCCCCTGCCCCAGCTCTTGACCGGCAAAGACATCCCAGACGCGGAACTTGACCACCACTCGTCCACTGCCATCGGTGCTCACCGCGCCGGTAATCAGGGCCTGCGCGTTGATGGCCTTCCAATCGGCAAAGGCCACCGGCGCTGCAAAACTCGTGACCGAAGAGATATGCGCGTCGCGCGGAACTTCGCGGAACAACCCTGTTCCGGTCAGATCCTCGGCTACGACCCGGCTGACCTGATCGGCGTATTGCTGGGCCTCTGGCGTTTCGGCAACAAAACTGGGCACCGCATAGGGCATCGGTTCAACGACGCCTTCAGTGATTTCAATCCGCAAAGGCCCGCTTTGCGCCAAGGTGATGGCTGGGCTTAGCAGCATGGCTGCGGCCAGCATCAATGACACGACAATCCTGTTCATCCTGTCCCTCCTTCGGGGATCTGCTCTTTTGACGGGCAGGTCTTTCGCCTGCCTTTGTGCACCATAACGCGGAACAAACACGCGCGAAACTTTACCATCACCGTCAAGCGGCGGGGATTTGCCAACGCTCTGCATCAACGCAAACGCATATCTGCAGGGTTGAACGTCATCTCGATCGACTTCCACTGTTCATACTTTTCTTCGGGCAGGTCGAACCGATCCTGACAGCGCAGCACCGCGCGGCGGGCCGACTGAAAGGCCGATTGCACCGCCGGGCCTGCTCCACCAGAGCTGTCGATCATGCGCAGGCTGGATGCCACCACGGAGCCATCGCGCTCCATGTCGAAACCCAAGACAACGGTTACGTTTGCGGCCTGACTGCCCACATCGACAACCCAACACTGCTGCACGGCAAAGCGCAGACCTTCGCGTTCGCCCCGTGTCAGCGGCGGCCCACTGTCGCTGGCAGGTGCCGCGTCAGCGCCTCCGAGCGCGGCGGCCAAAGCCGCTTCGACGTCTTCCGCAACCGATGGTTGGGCCGGAGCGGCCTGCGCCTCGTCCCGGTTTTGCTGGTCGGCGCGTGCTGCATCAACAACACGTTGCGGACGCAACTGTGGACGCAAAGACCGGCTGGGCGCTGCAGCGGCGGGCTGCTCTGCTTCGGTGACGATCTCGGTAGCGGCCTCTTCGGGTGCCGTTTGCTCTTGTTCCGCCTCGGCCACATCCGGGGCTTCGGCCTGATCATCAGCGGCCTGCTGCACTGTGTCATCAACGGTTGCGTCATCGGGTGGCGCCACCACAGGTTCAGGGGCCACGCGCGGCGCAGGGCGTGGTTTTGGACGCAACGACGTAACAGGCGCCAAGGGATCAGAGGGGGCCGGTTCGGCCTCTGGCTGCTCGGGTGCCGGATCGACTGGTTGCGGTGTTGGCAGAACCTGCGGCAATGGCTGCGGCTCTGGTGCTGGCTGCGGGTCGGGCAATGGATCAGGCAGCGGTGCCGGCTCTGGCAATGGCTCAGGCTCTGGCGGGGCTGGCTCGGGCTCGGGCGCAGGTTCAGGCTCTGGGGCAACAGGCGGTTGTTCAGGCTCCGGGGGCGGGTCGGGTTGAACAGGTGCAGGTTCCGGCGCCGGTGCCGGAGCTGGATTTTCGGCTGGATTTTCGGCTGGGGCCTGAGGTTGCGTCAGGGCTGCAAACTCAGCTTCTGACAATACAGTCACGTCTGCGACCTGCATTTCCGGCGGATCAGCCCGAAATACATTGCCGAGCAACATGCCAAGGATCAAAAGTCCATGCGCTCCGAAGGATATGGATATTCCCTTGGACAAGGCCCGCGCCTCAGTTCCCCTGCCCGTCGAACGCCGGGCCACCAATATCCGTCACCAATCCAATCGAGGAAAAGCCACCCGCATTCAACGCGCCCATGATCTGCGCGACTTGTTCGTAAGGCACAGTGCCATCGGCACGCAGGAACACCCGGTCGTCTGCACGTTCCGCCGCGATGGCCTGTAGGCGCGGCACCAAGTCCTCGCGTGCGATCGGCGTTGTTTGCAGCGTGACTGTTCCGTCCGCGCCCAAAGTTACTGTGAGCGGCTCTTCGGTTTCCGAAGGCAAGGCCTGCGCCGCGGTTTTGGGCAATTCGACTGGAACGCCCACCGTCAGCATCGGTGCAGCCACCATGAAGATGATCAGCAACACCAGCATGACGTCCACAAAGGGAGTGACGTTGATTTCCGACATGGGCTGTCCGCCGCTGCGCCGTGACCGACGCCTGCGGCTTCCGCCAGAGCCGCCAGATTTGGTAACACCTGCTCCCATGGATCAGGCGTCCAGCTGGCGCGACAAGATGGTTGAAAACTCGTCCGCAAAGCTTTCGTACCCGCCAATGATACGATCGCTGTCTGCAGAGAGTTTGTTGTAGTAGATGACCGCCGGGATCGCAGCCAAAAGGCCCAGCCCGGTTGCCAGCAGAGCCTCGGCGATACCCGGCGCGACGACCACTAGCGATGTGTTCTGTTGTTCGGCGATTTCGATAAAGCTGTGCATGATCCCGAAAACCGTTCCGAACAGGCCAATGAACGGCGCAGTCGATCCCACGGTTGCAAGGACAGGCAGGCCTTTCTGCAACTCTTCGCTTTCTTTCTGGATGGCGACATCCATCGAGCGGTCAATCCGGGCCTGCGCGCCGGGAATGAGCCCGCCATCTTCGCGATGCGAGCGTCGCCATTCCATCATACCAGCCACGAAAACACGCTCGGATCGGCCCTTGGGTTCCAGACCGATCTGATCAAACAATTCGTCTAGTGGTTCGCCAGACCAGAATGCCTGATCGAAGGCTGACGACTCTTTGCGCGCCTTGCGATAGGAGATCAGCTTATCGATGATAATCGCCCAAGCCCAGATCGACGCCGCGATCAGCATGAGCATGACCAGCTTGACGGTTAGGGTTGCGCGCATGAACAGCCCCCACAGGGAGAAATCAATCTCCTGCGCGAGCGCTAGGGTTTCTGCTTCCATAAATCTGCTCTTTCACCTGCCGTGCCCTCTTTCGGGGCTTAATTTAGCTTCTGGATACCTGATTTTCAGGGGAAACGCCAATAGAATGCGCCGATCCGCGCAATGTTTGCCTGTATGGGCGAAAGATTGCCGGAACAAAGCGGGCATCACCGGTTTGTTCCGGCGTTTGGCCGCAAATATGCTGTGCCTGTCGCTAAGAGGATATCGGCCCGGCCCGCAAGCAAACATATTGGACAGCAACAAAGACTTTCCAAGGATCAGGGGGCACACATGCTGGAAGAGGCAAAGCAAAGAACCGCAACGCTGCAGGATGCAATGCGCGCACAAGGGATCCGGCACGCGGTCTTTTCCTCGGAAAGCTCAATTGCCTATCTTGCGGGATTTTGGGGTTATCTCGGGATCGAGTTCGGGCGCCCGACGCTGTTGGTTGTGTCTACAGACGAGGCGCCGACGATCATCACGCCTTTGATGGAAAGTGAAATGGTTTCGGAAATGACCTGGGTTGAAGACGTGCGCACCTGGGAAGATGCCGGACAGCGCACTTGGGGCCGTGCCCTGTCTGGCGCCCTGCCCGAAACACCCGAAGCGATCTGGATCGAAAGGTCGGACGTTCCCGCGATTTTGCGCAACTATCTGGATGAACGTTACCCAAAGGTTCCATTGCGCGACATCGGTCCTGTCCTCGGGGCCCAGCGCATGATCAAGTCGCCGTTGGAAATCGACGTCATGAAACAAGCGGGTCAAATCGCAGGGGCGATGATGAAGGCCGCGCATGAATCCCTGCGCGAAGGTGCGCGGGAATACGAAAGCGCATTGGCCGTGGTGAACGCCGGAACCCGGGCAGCGGCAGGTTTTCTGACAGACACCGGGTGGGAACGTTTTGTATCGCCAATGATACACAATCTACAGATTTTGCAGAGCGGTCGGGATGCGTCGATGGTTCACAGGCGTGCTTCGGTCAAAGCCTATGAACGGTTCGATCCGGTTTATTTCTGCTTTTGCAACATGGCGCAGTTCAAGCAATACAAACTTGGTTTTGACCGCATGTTCCACGTTGGCGCCGTAACAGATGAGGCAGCCCGCGTTCAGCAGGCGGCGATCGATGCGCAGCAAGCGGCGATTGCCGCGATCAAACCGGGCGTTCAGGCGCAGGACATCGCCGAGGCCGCCAATGCCGTCTACGCTGAACGGGGCTATGAAACAGGCTATCGTACCGGACGCTCCATCGGGGTGGCCTACCTCGAAGCGCCCGAGTTGAAGGCCGGTGACACTACCGTTTTGCAACCGGGAATGACTTTTGCCGTAGATGGCGGCATTTCCATCGATGGCGAAACGGCCGGCCGGATCGGCGATAGCATCGTCGTCACTGAAAATGGCTATGAGTATCTGACGCAGTACCCAAGGGAACTGCTGGTTACTGAGGGCTAGCATTCATGTTTCGTCTGGCTGTTGGGCAGGCTCCGGCTGAACTTGATGACTTGGATGATCGGCTGGACTGGCTGCGTACAGCGCTGGTACAGGCAACGAAGCAGGGTGCCGATCTGCTTTTGCTGCCCGAGCTTTTTGGCTGCGGATATAACATCGGAGATGCCCTGCGCAGTCGCGCCGAGCCCTTGAACGGAAGGACCTTTGACGCGGTTTCGGCACTGTCCAAGGACTTTGGCCTCGCGATTCACTACGGTTTTGCAGAGCTTTGCGATGGTACGCTTTTCAACGCCACGGCCTGTACCAGCCCGAAAGGCAGACTGCTGTCACACCAGCGCAAACTGGCCATCCCACCGGGTTTCGAGCAATCGTATTTCACGCCCGGGCACGGGTGCTCTGTTTTTGAGCTCGGCGGCCTGCGCATGGCAACGCTGATCTGTTATGACGCCGAATTCCCTGAAACGGTTCGGCATGTTGCCAGTTTGGGCGCTCAATTGGTTCTGGTCCCGACAGCTTTGGGTAATGGCTGGCCAAGCGTCGCGCGCAAGATGATGCCGACACGGGCCTTCGAAAACGGCGTATATCTGGCCTATGCAAACTGGGCTGGCACGCAAAATGGCATGACCTTTCTGGGCGAAAGCGTGCTTGCCACGCCTGATGGTCAAGACGGCGTGCAAGCCGGATCTGAGGCAGATATTCTTGTGGCTGAAATCGACACCCGACGGGTCGAAGCGGCCCAGCGCCGGCTGCCATACCTGATTGATCGCGAAAACCTTAACCTCAGCGACGGTGGCTAACGATCAGTGCACCCGCCGGCGCAACCCTTCTGGCAAGCGGGCGGGGATCCCGGTTGTCGTGACGCAGACCGCAGTGACCTCGGCACGAAACACGCATTCATCGCCGCGCATGACCTCTTGGGTCATGATCAAACGCACACCGGTCATGCTTTTGACTGTAGTGTTCACGGTCAATGCATCATCGTATTTGGCCATGCCCAGATAGTCAGCCTCAATGCGGCGCACGACAAAAACGATGCCGTCCTCTTCACGCATGGCGTTCTGATCCAATCCCTGATCCTTGACCCAGTCACTGCGAGCCCGCTCGATGAATTTCAGGTAATTCGCATGATAAACGATACCCGCCATGTCTGTGTCTTCGTAGTAAACACGAACATCAAAGCGATGGGTCATGGCTGGCTCCAGATTTGGTTGCGCGAAAGCTAGACCGGCACGGCAGGGGCCGCAAGCCATGCGGTCCGAACGGTGCCAAGCCGATCCGTCACCGTTTTCGACGCCCGCCTGCGCTGCGGGCGTGAAATGTCGGGGGGCGTTTCGAAATCCACTTCAAAAAGCCCGCCATGTCAGGATGCGCGCGCAGCGCCTCGGGCGTATGCAGATCGCGCGCCAGCTCAGCCTCGGTAAAGCGCGCGTGGATTTCATTGTGGCAAATCTGGTGAACCCGAACGACCGGGCCGCCCTTGCCGCCTTTCAATTTGGGAACCAAATGATGCAAGCTTTGCCGTGCCTGCGGCGGGATCGGTCGCAGGCAGATCGGGCAAATAGGGTCGTCTTGGCGATCGGGGGTCAAAGGCGCCTCTTGTCGGCAGGTCCTGTACGTTGCATGACTGTGGACAAATCTGCGCCATGATCAAGCTTGCAGAGTAAAGGGGTACGACATGGATTGGGATCTCAGCAGCCAGCCGGAAATTGTTCAACGCGCGGCGGGCTATGCCATTCAGGGTTGGGAGCTGGCCAGCGGATGGCTGCTTTCGCCTGCTGCCTGGTCTCAGTTTGCGCTGCTGCTTGCGGCCTTCGTTCTGGCCTGGCTTTTGACCAAACGTCTGCGCCCGGTACTTGAACGGATTCTGACACCCGATGCGTCCAGCACCTCTATTCTGTCTACGATCCGCCGCTTTGTCCTGATTTTCGTTCCTTTGCTGCTGCCACTGCTCGCGTGGATTTTTACCGGCATCGGCGAACAAGTGACGCGATCACTGTTTGGATCAGGCGCTGTGATTGCCTTTGGAAAGCGCGTTTTCCTGTTCATCGCGGCCCGGATACTGGTCCGCGAAATCATTTCAGAGCCATTCCTGAAAGTCCTCGGTCGCTACATTCTGCTGCCGATCATGGCGCTTTATACCTTGGGCATTCTGGACGACAGCATCACGCGTCTGAACGAAATGACCATCTCGCTGGGCAACATCAGTTTTTCGGTCATGGCCCTGATCCGCGGCGTTATCGCCGGATCGCTCTTGTTCTGGTTGGGTCGCTGGTCGAACGACCAGACCGGCAGCTATATCAGTCGTCAGGAAGAAATGCGTCCGGCGACACGGCAGCTTGCCCAAAAGGCCGCTGAGCTCGGAATATTTGGCATCGCATTTCTGTTGCTGATGTCGATCATGGGCATACCGCTGACCTCGCTCGCCGTGCTGAGCGGTGCGATCGGTGTTGGCCTTGGTTTCGGTCTGCAAAAAATTGCATCGAACTATATTTCCGGGGTGATCCTTCTACTCGAAGGGCAAGCGACCGTTGGCGACTTTGTCGAGTTGGACAACGGCGAGGCCGGAACGATCGTCCAAACGACAGCGCGTGCGATGATCCTCGAAACCTTTGACGGTCGCTGGATCGTGGTCCCGAACGAAGATTTCATCACCACCCGGGTGGTCAACTATTCCGATCAAGGCAGTGCAAACCGATACGAAGTCGACTTCTCTGTCAGCTACAACACCGACATCAACCTTGTTCCCGATATCATCGAGGCGGCGGTCTCCAAGCACCCTGAGGTTTTGCAGAAGCCCTATCCGCCCGATTGTGAATTGCGCGGCCTTGGCGACAGCGGCGTGGATTTCGCGGTTGAGTTCTGGGTGAACGGGCTCGATGACGGCAAAAACAAATACACATCCGATGTCCTGTTTCTGGTGTGGAACGCACTCAAGGACAATGGCATTGAAATCCCGTATCCACATCGTGTGATCGAAATGCGCACGCCCAAAACCGAAAATATAGGCTGATGAGTGTTGAAGCAGGCCATGGCCTGACCGGCGTCACGCCATGAAACCTGCGCTGGTGATAGGGGGCGGCCCAGCCGGTCTGATGGCCGCCGATGCGCTGCTTGGTGCCGGTGTGCCGGTTGTTCTGGCCGAGGCCAAACCATCGGTTGGCCGCAAGTTCCTGATGGCTGGAAAATCCGGGCTTAACCTGACCAAGATACAGGACCGGTCACCCTTTTTATCGAGCTACGGTGAAACCGGTAAATCCTTGGGGCCGATGCTGGAAGCATTCCCGCCTGAGCAGGTTCAGGCCTGGGCCGAGGGTTTGGGACAAGACACGTTTGTCGGCTCAACCGGACGCCTGTTTCCCAAAAAGATGAAGGCCTCGCCCTTGCTTCGCGCGTGGCTCGAAAGGTTAGACGCGCTGGGGCTGGAACGCCGAACGCGTTGGCGTTGGACAGGTTGGGACGGGGATCTGGTTCAATTCGACACTCCGATCGGTGTTCAGACAATTGATCCCTGCGCGACTGTTCTGGCGCTCGGCGGCGCAAGTTGGTCACGACTCGGATCCGATGGCGCCTGGACCGCATTGTTGCGCGACAAGAGCATAGATCTGGAACTTTTTGCCCCATCCAATGCCGGATTGATCGTCGATTGGTCCGAACACATGCGCCCGCATTTTGGCACCCCGATCAAAGCAGTCCGTTGGACTGCCGGAGGCATGACCTCAAGAGGCGAAGCGATCATTTCAGAACGTGGGTTGGAAGGCGGTGGGCTCTATCCTCTGACTGCGGCACTGCGGAAGGATGAAATGCTCTTTGTTGATCTCTGTCCTGATCTTAACACAGACCAAGTGGCCGAACGTTTGGCAAAACCGCGCGGCAAGACCAGTATGTCCAACCATTTGCGCCGTCAGATCAAACTGGGCAAAGCGCAAATCGCCCTACTGATGGAATTCGCCCGCCCGCTGGCCGGCGATCCGGCAGCTTTGGCACAGCAAATCAAATCCGTTGAGGTTCGGCACAAGGGGCCGCGCCCGATGGATGAGGCGATTTCGACGACAGGCGGTATAAGCTGGGCCGCTTTGGATGACTCGTTGATGCTTAAGGGTTTGCCCGGCGTTTTCTGCGCTGGGGAAATGATCGATTGGGATGCGCCCACCGGGGGCTACCTGCTGAACGCCTGTTTGGCGACGGGACTCTGGGCCGGGCAACGCGCAGCCCTTTATTGCCAGGCGTAGAGTATCCGATCCTGATCGGCGGTTTCAGAACCCCGTGCCACAAGGCCTTGTTCTGCAACCCCCCGTTCGATCAGCGCGTCGCGCAGGGCCTCGGCCCGCCGGCGCGACAACTGACGATTCAACACATCGAATTCTGCACTGGCAGCTTCGGCCGTAATGGTCAGCGTCAGGCCCCCAACGTTCACGCAACTGCGCGCGACCGCCGCCAGCCGGGCAATCGGCCTTGCACTTCCGAGCATGAACGTCGTCCGGCCGGGTACAAATGGCACAGCGGGCACGCCTTGCAGCGCATCCAGACAGACCCCCCGCTCGGGCTGAAGGCCCAGCGATGGAAGCCAATACCCGTCAGTCGCCACCTGCGGCAGATCGAGCACAACGTGATTTCGGATCGTGCCAGACGTCGGTGGTGGCGATTGCAAAACCTCTAGCGTGACCCGCGCTCCATGCCGCCCAATGGACGTTCGCAACTGTTCGGGGTTGCTGCCCGGTGTTGCCAAGATCTGCGCCTGAACCGAACCCTGATCGAAGGCCAGCAAAAAGGCATCGACTTCAGCCAACCAAGGCTGAAGCGCCTTGAGCAAGCTGATCACCTTTGATCCATTGCCGTCCGGTGCAATACGGGTATTGCCACGCAACGCTTGCAGGCCGATGGCCTCGCTGATGGCTTGGCGGCTCAAATCCGCGGGAAGTTTTCCATCAAGAACAGCGCCGGTTGCTGCGTCATATCGAAGTGAAAAGACAGCCGGCGAACCGTCGTCTTTCAAGTCCAGTTGGCCCAACTCAACACCTTGCGCCATCTGCCTTACCAATCGGCGGGCCTGTGGGTCTGCGGCAATGCCAGTCAGCTTTTTAGCCTCGCCTTCAGCCTCATAACTGCCTTGCTGCAAAAGAACCAAAGCACGCAGTCCCGGCCCGTGACTATCGGACCAGCCATCGAGGTCTGGATATGGGCTGCGTTCGATCAGCGCGCTGGCCAGTGTGACGTTCAGGTCTTGGGCCAAGGCGATTTCGTCAAAATCAGAAGGCACCCGGCCGGTCAGAACAAGCGTTTCGCCGCTCCATTCGGCGCGCAATGCCAAGGGATCACCGCTGTCTTCGGGCACCAGCGCAAGCTGCATCGTCCAGCCCGGCGGCAGATCCGCACGCAGCGCTTCAATACTTTGCGCAATTTGCTCCGGGACCGGGCCACTTTGGACACTTAACACGCGCGGGCCCACACCGACCGTTCCCTGCGGCAGGTCCTTCATGATCCCGATAGCCAGTTCCGCGACCAGCCCAAACTCGGGCTGGTTCAGTGGCAACGGCGCGAGCGCAATCGTCTGATCCTGCGGAACACCAATCGCATCGAGCAAAGACACATCAAAGCTGGGCGGCAATTTAGCCGACACCCGCAACCCCATATACGGATCACGATTCATGAAGAGCGAATAGGGCAATCCGTCATCCAGCACATCGATGCTGAGGCTGACGCTATAGTCGTCAGGCAGGTCCGCCAAGATGGTCTCAACCTGTTCCAGATGCGCGGGCAAATGTGCCGTACCGGTCAGCTGAAACACCCTGTCCTCGAGCCGCATTTCACCCTTCAACAGCAGACCCAGCGCCTCAGCGCCGCGCTCGGCCACTGGAACCCAAGCCAGATCAGGCGCACCCGTCGCGGTCGGCAAATCCACGTCGGTCTCAAGATGTTTGGACAACGTCGCGTTTAAGGCCTGCACAGGCACATGCCCATTTAGGGAAATATCGTCGCTGTCCTTATCGATCTTCAGCAAAAAGGGCGCGACACGCGGCAAAACATCCAACTTGCTCACAACCGCGTCAACGCCTTCCAGACTGCCCAATTTGGCCACCACGGCCCGAGCCTCGTCATCGCTTTCGACGCGTCCGGATGCCGTAATGACCCTGCCCTCAACCTCGACCGAAATCGGGTGCCGCTGCTGGTACAGCGCAGCTTCGGCTTCCGCCCTGATCCCCGCTGAAACCAAGGCATTCTTGTCGGGCACCTGAAAGACACCCAGTGTAATGACTGCGAACAGGATGGCTACAATGGCGAAGAAGTCGCGCATCGGCGCGCCTTACACGGCTGCTTTGCGGCTTTCTTCCAGATAGATCTCTCTGAGCCGCAGCGCGCGATTGCCCGGCTTGCCTGTCCCGATGGCCGTGCCGTCGATGTCAACCACGGGCATCACGAACGTACTGGCCGACGTGATGAAGGCTTCGTCCGCCTGTTTGGCCTCTTCGATGGTGAAGTTCCGCTCTTCCACCTGCATCTGCGCTTCGGCCGCAAAACGCAAAACTGCCGCCCGGGTGATCCCATGCAGAATATCGTTGCTGAGCGCACGGGTCACGATGGTGTTGCCCTTGATGAAATAGGCGTTGTTGCTTGTGCCTTCGGTGACGAATCCGTCCTGAACCATCCAGGCATCATCGGCACCAGCCTTCTTGGCCATCATCTTGCCCATCGACGGATACAAGAGCTGAACAGTCTTGATATCGCGACGCCCCCAGCGTGCATCTTCGATCGAGATAACCTTGATGCCTTTCTGAGCCGTTGGGTTATTTGCAAGCCCGGGCTTGTTCTGGGTGAACAGGACCAGCGTGGCTGGTGTCGTTTCCGGATCAGGGAACACGAAGTCACGATCATCCGGGGCGCCACGGGTGATCTGCAGATAGATCATACCCTCTTCGATGTCGTTGATGCGCACCAATTCGCGATGGATTTCCAGCAGATCGTCAAAGGCTTCGGGCTTTGGCATATCCAGTTCACGCAAACTGCGTTCGAGCCGGACACGGTGGCCTTCAAAGTCGATCAGCTTGCCATCCAGAACAGAGGTCACTTCGTAGACACCGTCTGCCATCAGAAAGGCCCGATCGAAGATGCTGATCTTGGCTTCGTTTTCAGGCAGGTATTCTCCGTTGACGTAAACGGTGCGGGTCATGGCGCGGTCCTCTCTCGGTGCTGTGGTTCTGTCGTACACAGGCTGCCGGGCAGGTCAATAGGACGGATCAGCCCCAGAGCGATGCTTGGGGCGGATGAACGCCGGCATCATCATAGATCAGCGGGGTTCCGCGATCCTCTGCCAACAGCAGCGGACCGTCGAGATCGGTATAGTCAGCACCCTGTGCCAGCAGCACAGCCGGAGCCATGGCCAACGATGATCCGACCATGCAACCAACCATGACTTGATAGCTCTGCTGCAAGGCAGCCGCCTTGAGCGCGAGCGCCTCAGTCAAGCCACCGGTTTTGTCGAGCTTGATGTTCACCATGTCATATTTGCCATTGAGCTCGGGCAAACTGTCCCGGTCATGACAGCTTTCATCCGCGCAGAGCGGGACTGGGCGATGAACACCCATCAGCGCGTCGTCTTCGCCCGCAGGCAGCGGTTGCTCGACCAAGGCGACGCCAAGACGCTGCAGGTGCGGGGCCAGATCGGCATAGATTTCAGCCGTCCACCCTTCGTTGGCATCAACAATGATCTGCGATTTGGGTGCGCCTTTCCGGACAGCCTCCAACCGCGGCATGTCATCCGGTGTGCCAAGCTTGATTTTCAGCAGAGGCCGTTCGGCATTGTCTCGGGCTTGCGCCAGCATTGCCTCGGGGGTGTCCAGCGACAGCGTATAAGCGGTCACTTCGGGGCGCGGCTTGGGCAGTCCGGCCAATTCCCACACCCTGCGTCCCGAAAGCTTTGCCTCGATGTCCCACAATGCGCAGTCAACGGCGTTGCGCGCCGCACCCGGCGGAAGCGCCGATTGCAGGTCCTGCCGGGAAATGCCGCAGGGCAAACTCAGGATCTGGGCTTCGACGCTTTCAACGGTTTCACCGTAACGGGCATAGGGAACGCATTCTCCGCAACCGATCACATCATCCCGCATGATCCGGACAGTCAGAACATGGGCCTCGGTCCGGGAGCCGCGCGAAATCGTAAAGGTCTTGGCCAGGCGAAATACGTCGCGGTCCACAGCAATGGTCATGAATGCCTCACTCTAATCGTTCCCTTTGCGACAGGCCTAAGCGACGCTGGCCTGCCACACAACATTGATCAGCCGCACGCATCGCGGGACGGCGGGCGGGGCGACGGCGCAACGCGCCGAGCGGCGGCCGTCGTTCTAGACTTCCGCCAAAGCCTGCGCCAGTCGCGCGGCACCATGCCGGAACGGATCAACCGTCGGCAGGCCAAGCCGGGCTTCGACGTCCTGACAATAGGATGCCGCCTCTGCCTCGCCCATGTGCTGCGTGTTGATGGATACACCAACAACCTTGCATGCAGGGTTTGCGACCTGAGACAGACGCAATGCAAGGTCGCGCACATCCTCGATACTGGGCAATCCATATCCCGGCAGCCCGCGCATATGTGTGCGCGTCGGTTCATGGCACAGGATCAGTGCATCCGGTTGTCCGCCATGTATCAAGGCCATTGTGACGCCCGAGAACGACACGTGGAACAGACTGCCCTGTCCTTCGATGATATCCCAGTGATCATCGTCGTTGTCCGGCGTCAGCCATTCGACGGCACCGGCCATGAAATCCGCAACCACAGCATCCAGCGGGACACCATCACCGGTAATCAGAATGCCGGTCTGGCCGGTCGCGCGGAATGTGCTCTTCATACCCGCGTCCCGCATGGCGGAATCGAGTGCAAGGGCGGTGTACATTTTGCCTACCGAGCAATCAGTTCCGACAGCCAGAACGCGTTTGCCCTTGCGCGGAACACCATTGGCAATGGGATAATCGACCTCCGGAACGCGCACATCGTGCAGCGATTGTCCGGTTGCAGCCGCCACAGCCGCCAGATCGGGCTCGTCCCGAAGAAGGTTGTGCAATCCGGACGCCAGATCAAAGCCTTCCTCAAGGGCCTGCACCAGCACCTTTTTCCAGCTTTGCGAAATAACGCCGCCACGATTGGCGACCCCGATCACCAAGGTCTTAGCCCCGGCTTCGCGGGCCTGTTCCAAAGTCATGTCGGTCAGGCCGAGATCGGCGTTGCAGCCCTCCATGCGGTACTGGCCCACACAGTTATCGGGACGCCAGTCCTTGATGCCTTGGGCAACTTTGGCGCTCAGCGCATCCGGGGCATCCCCGAGGAACAACAAATACGGTGTTTGAATCATGGCAGGCTCCAGGTCTCTTTGGCGCCAAGAATGCTGCTGACATCACGCAATATGCTCTTAAAATGACGCAGGCGTGACGCATTCTTCGAAGATTCTTTCGTATTTCGGATTTTTTCGGGATTTATTCCCACGCACACCACCAAAACCCAGACAATCTTCAATTCCTGAGTTTCTGCATCGCAGCGGTTTTCGCTTGCGCAGCATTGCGCAGTTTAATAACTCTGCGAGCGAGTCAAACGAAATATCCTTTCAACAAGGTCTGCGCCAAATGTCCTTTCGTCTTCAGCCGACACCGCCATCCCGTCCGAACCGTTGCCAGCTCTTTGGTCCTGCCTCCAACACCAAACTGCCACCCAAGATGGCCGCTTCAGCCGCGGATGTGATCAACATCGACCTTGAGGACTCTGTCGCCCCCAGCGACAAGGATAGCGCTCGCAAGCTGGCCATAGAGGCGATCGGTGACATCGACTGGGGCAACAAGACCTTGTCCGTACGGATCAACGGGCTGGATACACCCTACTGGTACCGCGATGTGGTGGACCTGCTCGAACAAGCCTCGGACCGGCTGGACCAGATCATGATTCCCAAGGTCGGCTGCGCCGAAGATTTGTATGCCGTAGACGCGCTGGTCACGGCGATTGAAGCCGCAAAGGGCCGCTCCAAGCGGATCGCCTTTGAAGTCATCATCGAAAGCGCGGCCGGCATCGCCCATGTTGAACAAATCGCCGCCGCCACACCCCGCCTCGCAGCCATGAGCCTGGGCGCCGCGGATTTCGCCGCCTCGATGGGCATGCAGACCACGGGCATCGGTGGCACGCAGGAAAACTACTACATGCTTCAGGACGGTCAGAAACACTGGTCTGACCCCTGGCACTGGGCACAGACAGCGATTGTCGCCGCATGCCGGACCCACGGTGTGCTGCCGGTCGATGGGCCGTTCGGTGACTTTTCCGACGACGAAGGATTCCGCGCTCAGGCCCGCCGGTCGGCGACGCTCGGCATGGTAGGCAAATGGGCAATTCACCCCAAGCAGATTGCGCTTTCAAACGAAGTGTTCACGCCATCCGAGGACGCTGTGCGCGAAGCGCGTGAAATTCTGGCCGCGATGGAACAGGCCAAAGCCAATGGTGAAGGCGCGACAGTCTACAAGGGGCGTCTGGTGGACATTGCCAGCATCAAGCAAGCCGAAGTGATCGTTCGCCAGTCCGAGATGATCGCAGACCGCTGAACCGCACTGAATGGACAAGACCAGAACGCAGGCCATCCGGCCTGCGTCTTTCGTTGCCACCCAAGAACGCCCTGTATCGGCCAAGGGCTCACAGCCCAAAGGCTCTAGCCCCTTTCGTCCTTTGGGCTACCCATAACCACATAACTTGTGATCGTGTTGACCTGTGGCAAAGCACCCAGAACCTCTGTGTGAAAATGCTTGTAGGCGCTCAGATCCGACGCCTCGACCCGCAAAAGATACTCCACGGCTCCGGTTATGTTGTGGCATTCGCGCACTTCAGGGGCCTGCGCCATCGCGCGTTCAAATGCCTCCTGCGCAATCTTGGTGTGCTGGTTCAATCCAACAGTCACATAGGCCACAAAGCCGACCCCGGTTTTTTCCGGATTGAGAACTGCGCGGTACCCGCTGATGGCCCCTGACTTTTCCAAGGCAGCCGTGCGCCGAAGGCAGGCAGATGGCGACATCCCCACCCGTTCGGCAAGCGCCAGATTGCTGATCCTGCCATCGCGAGAAAGCTCTCGCAATATCTTGCGATCTATGGCGTCAATTTCAGTCATATTCACCATTATTTCAGATATTTTGGCATAAATTGCAATATCTGGTCATCCAGATCGTGAAAATGTGCGCAAATGACACTCGAAATCTTTCTTGCCCTTGCCCTGTTTGCGGCGTCGACCCTGTTCACGCCCGGACCCAACAATCTGATGCTGATGGCATCGGGTGCTAACTTTGGCATCCGGCGATCTGTTCCCCATCTTTTGGGTGTGGCCTTTGGCTTTCCAATCATGATCATTCCCGTCGGTCTCGGGATCATGCAATTGTTTGACCTTTGGCCGCCAAGTTACATGATCCTCAAAGCGCTCTCGGTCGCCTATATTCTTTGGCTGGCGTGGAAGATCGCAAACGCCTCCGCGCCGAAAGAAGCAAAAGTTGACGCAAAACCACTGACCTTTTTGCAGGCCTCCGCCTTTCAATGGGTCAACCCAAAAGCATGGTCGATGGCACTGGGCGCAATCACGCTTTATGCGGCCAGCCGTGATTTACCAGCCGTTTTGATTGTCTCAGGAACCTTTGCCGCAATCGGGCTGGTCTCTGCCTTTTCATGGACGTCACTCGGCACGGCGGTACGCCGACTGCTGGCCAATCCCAAACGATTGCAGGCTTTCAACTGGACAATGGCAATCCTGCTGATCGCATCGATGCTGCCCGTTTTGTTCGGATAAGCGCGCCACAATTGCCCCCAAGGCACCTTGCTTTGTTGCATCCGTGCGAATGGCACGCCATATAGCGCTAGACCATCTGCGGAGAGTCCGATGACCCACTACCTCGACTTCGAAAAACCCCTCGCTGAGATTGAAGGCAAAGCCGAAGAGTTACGCGCCATGGCGCGTGAAAACGAGGACATGGACATTGAAGATGAAGCCAAAGCGCTGGACGTTAAGGCAGATGCTTTGCTCAAGGACCTCTACGCCAAGCTAACGCCATGGCGAAAGTGTCAGGTTGCGCGACATCCCGACCGTCCCCATTGCCGTGACTACATCGACGCGTTGTTTACCGAATACATGCCTTTGGCCGGTGACCGGGCCTTTGGCGATGATCACGCCGTCATGGGCGGTTTGGCCCGGCTCGGCGATCGCCCTGTGGTCGTGATTGGACATGAAAAAGGCAACGACACCCAAAGCCGGATCGAACGCAACTTTGGCATGGCGCGCCCCGAAGGCTACCGCAAGGCGATCCGCCTCATGGAGATGGCCGACAAATTTGGCCTGCCGGTTGTGACACTGGTCGACACCCCCGGCGCCTATCCAGGCAAAGGCGCTGAAGAGCGGGGCCAATCCGAAGCGATTGCCCGCAGCACAGAAAAGTGCCTGCAGGTCGGTGTGCCACTGATTACTGTTATCATCGGCGAGGGTGGCTCAGGCGGGGCCGTTGCCTTTGCGACAGCCAACCGCGTCGCCATGCTCGAACATTCTGTCTATTCCGTCATCAGCCCCGAAGGTTGCGCATCCATTTTGTGGAAAGACTCGGACAAAATGCGCGAAGCCGCCGAGGCTCTGAGGCTTACGGCGCAGGACCTGCACAGACTGGGCGTTGCTGACCGGGTGATCCCCGAACCGCTCGGCGGTGCGCACCGCGACCGGCAGACTGCCATCGCCGCCGTCGGCGCCAGCATCGCAGCCATGCTGGCTGATCTCGAGAACATGGACGGCAAAGACCTCGTCGATGCCCGGCGCAAAAAATTCCTGAGCCTCGGTTCCAAAGGACTGGCGGCTTAAAGAAATCAGCTATAGCGCGGAACACACTTTACAGGTGTGTCAAAAACATGTTTCAACTTAAGCGTTTATTCGCGAGTTGTGGCATGACTGAAAATAATTCTGATTTAAATATTACTTTGGCCGAGCTTCGGCGGCTTCAAACAAGATTGTCCTCATTGGAAGGCCGCAAATTTCGAGGTGAAGGACGCCTTCAAAGTGCTTGGACATCGATCTCGACCATCTTTGTTTTGGTATTGCTGGGACTCGCAGCAGTAATTGGGCTGGTTGCTTCTCAGCCCGGAGGAATTGCGCTGATCAACGAGTTTCTGACCGGACAAGTACCACCATCTGGTTCGGGTTCGGCAGGATCAGATACGCCGCCCCTCCCGCCAACTGACAGAAACTCATTCCCCCAATTCATGACTTTGTTCCTTGCGGTATCGGCAGGTGGTATAGCGTATCTGGCCTCCGCAATGGGTATGAAGCGGCTAGAAACTTATGATGGTCAGTTTCAAGAGTTTCGAAGGGAAACACGCGAAACTTCCAACGGAATAGAAGATCGATTTCAACAAGTTGAATCAAAACTTCGCGACGACATCGACACTCTTGTTAAAGAAAGTTTGAAAACGCTGCAGGCAGATTCAGAAAAAACCATCCAAGAAAGCGCCATCGTTATCCGGAACGATATCGAACAAATCCAGCTTGACGTCGTCAACCAGCGTGAATTTCTCGACAACAAGTTTGGAGCCATTGTCGACAACGCCAATGCTAAGAGAATCTTGACGGACAAGCCAAGTACGGGTGAGCTACACGGCACAGTTACTCGTCTGTTTCTGCAAAGCAAAAGTTCCGAAGCAAGATCTTTGGTCAATGCAGCGCTGGAGTTCCGCGATCCCGAGACGCACAAGCTCCTCACCACAGGCGATCCAGACGATTGGTTCAACCTTTGCTCGCAATTGGGTCAAAATGACGAATTCACATTAGGACTGAAAGTAGCCTTAGCCGGTCTTGTTCAGCAGCGGTCTTTAGATGTTTCTTGCATAGATGATCTGCGAATTGACAAAACTGCAATGCTTGTCAACGGCCCCAATTTCAAAACTATGTTGCGACAAGAGAAGATCCCGAATGTTGATCTCTTTGCCCATGCCCTGAACTACGCCGAAAAACTCGGGGAAACCGAACTAGTTCAATCCCTCGAAGAAATTGGCCGACTTATTCCAGTTGGGTATCGCAACTGGCGATACTATCAGTTCATGTGCGATCACTACAATAAGAGCAATCAGCGTGATCGTTTCTTTGAACTTCTGCAAGAACTGCGCGATCGCATGCCGCATGAAGAACGCGGTTACTCTCTTGAGTTGGAATGGTACGAAGCACGCAGTGATACTGAAAGCCTCGAACGGATTGGTCGCCATTGGCTCGAAGATCCAAACCGACGCGGAAACGCTGTTCCATTGCGCCTAGCGCGCATATCGCTTGACAAAGGCGACTATGAAAAAGCGCTCGAATATACCGGACGTGCTCTGGAAGGCAGTGCAGAGGCGCAACCCACAGCATCCATTGGTGCAATCTTGTTCTACAGAGCCAACGCCTATGATGCGCAGTTGATGAAACATGCACAAAACAAAAAACCGGATTGCGGTAAACTGTGCCGTCTTTTCGAGAACGCCGAACGGCTTTACCAGTCAGAGCAGATTTCCGACACTTCAACTATCATGGCCCGCACAGCAAAACGTCGGATCGAAGCAATGCGCCTGATGTTGTTGGAAGCTGGCTGCGAACCACTGGATCCCCCAAACAAGCCAAATTCAGGTGACAATCCGCCAAACCACCCTGAACCTAATGCCCCTGAACCAGGGGATGGTGGGCCAACAGTCGACAGTGTGCTGGCCAAAGAAATCCGCGAAGCGCTTGAAAGGGCACCTGAGCTTTTGAACTTGGCCCTGAACGCGGCAGGCAAAGGAGACCTCGAAGCATTCGGACTTGCGAAGGAGACACTTTCCGCACTACCAATTCCGCCCGCCTTGAGAGAGAAGCTTGCTGAAATGTTGACTGAGGTGTCTACCGACGATGACCACCCAGACGCTGTCCGCGATGCGGCTATCGAGCTGCGAGATGTACTGACAGACGACGACGCAACGTGATGCGCATAGAGACCGAGGCAGGCATTGTGAGTAAGTCCGGTTGTTACATTTCTTACGACCTCGTGACCTCGTGTCAGCGAATTGTGGCGTGACGTTTGCGCGGTTGCGGGGCACATATTGGGCATGGAATTGCTGTTTGCATATGGCGCGGGCCTTCTGACGCTGATCAACCCCTGCGTGGTGCCGGTCCTGCCGATTGTGATTGCTTCGGCTTTTCAGGCCAGCCGGTCCGGCCCTTTGATGCTGGCCGCCGGGATGAGCCTGTCATTCGTTTTGCTGGGCGTCGGAGTTACGGCGTTTGGGCATGCGATTGGATTGGACATCGACACCGTTTCTGAGATCGGTGCCGGCCTCATGGTGCTCTTCGGCATTGCCCTGCTTTTGCCGCAGGCGGGCGCGGTTATGGCCAGTGCGACATCGGGCCTATCTGCCCTTGCAGACGCCCGTATGGACGGCATTGACCGTGGTGGCCTGAAGGGGCAATTCATCGGCGGCCTGCTTCTCGGTGCCGTCTGGAGCCCCTGCATCGGGCCAACGTTGGGCGGTGCGATTGCTTTGGCCAGCCAAGGCGAAAGCCTTGTCTGGGTGACGGCAATCATGATCGCCTTTGCGGCCGGTGTTTCCACACTGATCCTGGGGCTGGCCTACGCCACGCGAGGCACCATCGGCAAACATGCAGCGCGACTGCGCAATCTGGCGATCACGGCGCGGCCCCTGCTGGGACTGACATTTATCCTTGTCGGGACCGGCCTGCTGCTGAATTGGCATCACTACATCGAAGGTTGGCTTGTCGGCGCACTACCGGCCTGGCTGATCGATCTTTCAGTATCCTTGTAACCTGACCACGGAGGAACTCTCTTATGGACCGCAGAACTTTTCTGAATATCACTGGTCTTGGCGCGGTAAGTCTGGCCATGCCGCGGGCGGCTCTTGCTGCCAAAATGGACTACACACCGGGCTTGGTGCAAAAGCATCTCGCGGCCGGAGACACAGTTTTTCTGGATTTCAAAGCGAGCTGGTGCAGCACCTGCGCCGCACAGGAACGCGTCATCAACGCGTTGCTTGAGGAAAACCCCGACTATGCATCGAAAATCGTCTTTATCGACGTGGACTGGGACGCCTACGGAAAGTCGGACTTGGTCAAGTCACTGAAAATCCCGCGCCGGTCGACATTGGTTGTTCTGAAGGGCGATCAGGAACTGGGGCGCATTGTTGCCCAGACAGGGCGCAGCACGATCAAGGGCTTGATGGACACTGCCTTGGGTGCAGCGACGGCGTAAGCCTGCATTGACCGCATTGTGCTGACAAGAAAAAAGGCCCCCGCTATATCAGCGGGGGCCTTTTTCTATTCTGCGTTGGGTCTGGCTTAGGCAGCCAGAGCACCTTTGGCCTGCTCAACGATCGCACCGAATGCTTCGGGCTCGTGAACAGCCAAATCAGCCAGAACCTTACGGTCGACTTCGATGCCAGCCAGGTTCAGGCCGTTGATGAAGCGCGAATATGTCAGCGCTTCGTCGTGGGCACGAACTGCCGCGTTGATACGCTGGATCCACAGAGCGCGGAAGTTGCGCTTGCGGTTCTTGCGGTCGCGGGTTGCGTACTGGTTGGCCTTATCGACGGCCTGTGCGGCGACCTTGAAGGTGTTCTTACGACGACCGTAATACCCTTTGGCTGCCTTGATGACTTTCTTGTGACGCGCGTGCGTGACGGTTCCGCCTTTTACTCGGGACATCTCGTATTCCTCCTAATCAGCGGTCGTAGGGCATGAAGCCCTTGATGATCTTTGCATCAGGCTCCGACAGTGTTGTCGTGCCGCGTGCATCACGGATGAATTTGCGGGTACGCTTGATCATGCCGTGGCGCTTGCCTGCCTGACCGGACATCACCTTGCCGGTGGCTGTCACTTTGAAGCGCTTCTTCGCGCTCGATTTCGTCTTCATCTTGGGCATTTCGGACTCCTTCTACATCGCGCGACTCGGCATGCCACTTGAGCCGGCAGCGCGGTTGAGAGCCGCCGTATAGGCAGATGACGGGCCATTGGCAAGCCCGAACAGCACCAATGCGGACAACAATTTCGATTTGATCGGGATCAGATAATGTCGCCGATAACCCCGTAGATCACGCGGGGCAAATCACGGACCTGATAGCCCCCGTCTTTGGTGTTGATCGCGTAGACCATCAGGCCCCCAGCAATCACAAGCGAAACGGCCGCTGCGCGTGGCGTGCGGCCGTCTGCAAATGCTGAAACAATCGCCGGTATCGACAACACACCGACCGCCATTCCAATAACCATGGATGTATCAGGGTCCATCGACCAAAACCTCCCCGCGCCTGCTGCGTGGAAAGGCTACTCTGGATCGGTGCGATAGATCAAACGTTCATCGCAGGGCGCAACCCGCAGGATGTTGGTCGTACCCGGCTGATTGAATGGAACGCCTGCGGTCACAACGATCTGGTCGTTTTCATCGGCCAGTTCATTCTTTCGCGCCGCACGGGCCGCATTCACAACCGCCTGCTTAAAGCGCTCAAGTTCACCGGTCATCACGCAAAGCGTACCCCATGTCAAAGACAGACGCCGCGCGACCCCGCGCGAGGATGTCATGGCAATGATCGGAACGCGGGGGCGTTCGCGAGCAACCAGCGATGCGGTCGTGCCCGAAGACGTAAAGCAGCAAATCGCCTTGATGTCCGTCGTTTCGGCAATTTCACGCGTCGCTGCCACGATACCGTCGGCAACGGTTGTGCGTTTCGCCGTCCGGGACGCTTCGAGAACCTCGGTGTAGGTCGAGTCGCTTTCGACTTCGCGGGCCACGTTGTCCATGGTTGTCACCGCTTCGACCGGATAGTCACCTGCTGCGGATTCAGCCGAAAGCATGATGGCATCAGCGCCTTCGTAGATCGCGGTCGCCACATCTGAGACTTCGGCACGCGTCGGCATCGGGGATTCGATCATCGACTCGAGCATCTGAGTCGCCACGATCACTGGCTTTGCGGCGGCACGGCACTTGCGAACCAGTCGTTTCTGGATCGGAGGCACATTCTGAACCGGCAATTCGACACCCAGATCGCCCCGCGCGACCATGATACCGTCAGACGCTTCGAGAATTTCTTCAAAGGCCTGCACGGCAGCAGGCTTTTCGATCTTCGACAGGATTGCCGCACGCCCACCGCAAAGGGCACGGGCTTCTTCAACGTCCGCTGCACGTTGCACAAAAGACAGGGCCAGCCAGTCAACGCCCAGTGCCGAAACGAACTCAAGATCACTGCGGTCCTTTTCGGACAGAGCGGCCAGTGGCAGGACAACGTCCGGCACATTCACACCCTTGCGGTTGGAAATAGTTCCGCCGGTCACAACCGTACAGTTGGCGTGGTCGTTGCCACATTCTTCGACACGAAGACGAATTTTCCCATCGTTAACAAGCAAGTGCGCGCCCGGTTCAAGCGCCGCAAAAATTTCTGGGTGTGGAAGGCAAACGCGCTTTTTGTCACCCGGCGTTTCGTCCAGATCCATGCGGAATGGCTCACCCCATTCCAGCTCTTCTTCGCCGTTTGCAAAAACGCCCACGCGCAGCTTGGGGCCCTGTAGGTCAGCCAGAATGGCGATCGGGCTGTCGAGGTCTTTTTCCACCTGACGAATGATCTGGTGACGTTCCGAGATCTCTTCGTGGCTGCCGTGGCTCATGTTCAGACGAAAGACGTCAGCGCCGGCTTCGTGCAAAGCGCGGATCATTTCATATGTGGATGATGCCGGGCCTAGTGTCGCAACGATCTTTACGTTTCTGTCGCGCTTCATATCTTTGGGTCTCCTGAAATAATCCACTGATCGAACGAACAGGCGGAGTTTAGTCGTGTTAGCGTTAACAGTTTGATCGAGTGGCTATCATGTTGGTTCGGTGACCGCAATTCCCTTTGGCTTTCGCCTTGCCTATCTGTTGCAGGCATTAGATGAAACGGACATGACGTTTACTCCCTACACCATCGAAGGTCAGTCACGCCAGAGCCGATGGCTGATTACATGCGATCACGCAACCAATGCGGTGCCCCCCGATCTTGGCGGTGATTTGGGGCTGCCAGCCCGCGATATGGCCCGGCACATCGCCTACGATCCCGGCGCTGCGGGTGTCGCCCGCGCATTGGGGGCAGCGCTGGATGCCCCCGTCATTCTGTCCAACTTTTCACGCCTCGTGATTGACCCCAATCGCGGTGAAGACGATCCGACGGTGTTGATGCGGCTCTATGATGGTTCGATCATACCGGGCAACCGACATGCCGATGCCGCGGAAAAAGAACGCAGGCTCAACGCGTACCACCGCCCATATCACGCGGCGCTGGCAGAGCTGGCTGCCCGGCGCAGCGATACGACCATCGTGGCCGTCCACAGCTTTACCCGGCAATTGCGTGGCCGTCCGCCGCGTCCGTGGCACATTGGCATTCTGCATGCCTGGGATCGACGTCTGTCCGACCCGTTCATTGCACTGCTGGAAGCCGAACGGGATCTGGTGGTCGGCCGGAACGAACCCTACCCCGGGCATCTGCCCGGGGACGCCGTCGATCGCCATGGACTACAGCATGGTCGCAACAATACCCTGATCGAAATTCGAAACGATCTGATCGAAACTGAAACGGCACAATTGCAATGGGGCCAGCGATTGGCGCCTTTGCTTGAAAAGGCCGCAACACACATTCCCGCCTGAAGGAGCATGCCATGGACGACCAAACCCGCATCGAAATTGAAGCCGCAGCCTTCCGCCGTCTTCGCAAACACCTGATCGAAGAACGCCCTGATGCCCAGAACATCGACATGATGAATCTGGCTGGCTTTTGCCGGAACTGCCTGAGCCGCTGGTATCAGGAAGCCGCCGCGGATCACGGCATTACGCTGGACAAGATGGAAGCCCGTGAAATCTACTACGGGATGCCCTTCTCAGAGTGGAAGGCCAAGTATCAGACCGAAGCCAACGCGGATCAGCAAGCCGCCTTTGAACAGTCGTTCAAGGAAAACGTGACGGATAAATCCTGACCAGATTCAGCCCTTTTGCCCGGCAGATACCGCCGCGCGGAAAGCCGGGCGGGCGCGCAGCCGTTTGAGGTAGGCACCAAATGCATCGGGACCATCCGGGAACCCGGCATTGCGTGCCCAGCCACCACAGTGGCCAAGGATGATGTCCGGCACCGAAAATGCGTCACCCATCAGGTAGTCGCCCTCCAGCTCCGCCATGATGCGTTCAAGGTTTCGGACATATTCGGCTTTGCAGCTTGGTTTGACCTCTGCCACTCGTTCAGCTTCGGGCAAAACAAAGCTGTGTTTGGAAGCGGTCCAAAGCTGGCTTTCGATTTCGTCCAGAATACGAAACGTCCAGCTGTCCTGACGGGCGCGCGCTTTGCTACCGGCCGGTGCAGTGAACGCGCCATGTTTGTCGGCCAGATAGGTCAGAATGGCGGAGCTATCGGTTATCACGGTGTCACCGTCGACCAGAGCGGGCACCTTGCCCAAAGCGCTGACGGATTTTATCTCGGCAGAATGGGGACCAGCCGGGACATGTTCGTAGTCCAATCCCAGTTCTTCCAACAACCACAAGACGCGAAAAGCGCGGCTTTGAACCATTCCATAGACTTTGTAGGTCATTGACTGTCCCTTCCCTGCTTAGCGTCTAGCCATGTAGGCAAGCCGCACAAATGCCCGTTCAACCAAAGCCATGGCTGGCGCACGTTGACCAGCAGAACGGAGCGTCAGGTCGGTTTCCATGAAAACATCCAGCGCCGCCTCGAGCCGATCAACAGACCAGTTCTGTGCCTGTCTCAGCATCCGGTCCCGCCGCGCGCCCCACAGTGGTGGGCGCAAGCGGCCTATACCCTGTGCTGGGCCACCCGGGCTTGCTGCCAGTGTGTAAAGCACCCGGAAATGCCGCGCGCCCATGATCAACAATGTGACAGGGGCAACCCCCTGAGCCATCAGCCGCTGCATCACCGGGGCAATGTCGCCGCTGCGGCCCTCTGCCAAGACGTGAAAGACCTCGTCCATCTCCGCCTCGATTGAGGCAGGCGCCATCAGATCAACTTCGTCAGGGGTCAGCGGTTCTGGATCTTCCAGCTTGTAAAGAGAAACCTTTTCAAGCGTTTGGCGAAAATCGCCGGGCGTTAGGCTTCGGGCCAACCCTTCCAATGCGGCCATGGCATCGCGGGACACTTCAGCCAATCCTGCGCGCTTCAGCTCGGCCTCGATCTCGGCGCGGCCCATCGGGTCATTATAAAGCGCGGCGCAATAGGCGTTGGGCGCAGCGTCGAACAGTTTCCGAAGTGCAGATTTCGCCGTCAACTGACCGGCGGTGACAACAATCTGGGCATCACCTTCACGCCATTCGGTCAGCGCTGTTCCTATCGTCTTGGCCAGACCGTCTGTAGCCTCTTCGACCAAGGCAGCCCGCGGCCCCGGGAAAAACCCCTGCGCCTTGACCGCGTCAAGAAGCATCGCGGCATCCTTGCGCAACTCAGCACCGGTCATGCGGGTCAGGCGCATTTCTTCTTCGCCTTGTGGGCCGATCATGTTGGCAATGACTTCTTGCCGTTTCATGGCGACACGCATGGTGTCTTCGCCACAAATCAGCAAACCCGCGGCATTCGGATCAGGCCGGGCAAAAAACGCATTTGCGTCGCGGGCGTTTAGCTTCATTGGTCCGCAGCGGACGCAGACAGGCGCGGCGCGTCAATCAACAGCTGATCAATGACCTGATCCGCCAAAATGATCATCAGGCGTTCTTCGGCGTCGCGTTGCGCCGCCAAAGTAGCAACGGTAGAGCCCGTCGTGGAATACCCGGTGAATGCGTTTGTCCGACCTTCGAGCAGAACCGTTTCCGGATCACCCACATCCCTGAGCGAATAGAGCGCACGCCCAACAAACCGAAACCGCGTGGTCGCGCCGGCGGATGTGCTACCCAAACCCTGTCGATCAACCTGAATTTTTACCGACAGCCGAAACGGACCACTGCTGCGGCCCAGGCGTTCCTCAAATCTACGCCCGAAACGATAGCCGTTCTTGGTCTTTGGTTCGTCGAGCGCAATCCGACCCAACAACTGTTGTCCGGATCCTCCCGGCGCATAGGCGGGTGTAAAACCGCAAGCGCCCAGCGTGGCCAGCGCGCCCAGCAGAACCGTTCTTCTATCAGATAACCACATTCACGATCCGCCCCGGCACAACGATAAGCTTTTTCGGCTGCCCCCCATCGAGCGCCTTCACCACAGCTTCGTGTGCAAGAACGGCTTTTTCAACCTCTTCCTTTGGCATGTCGCGGGGAACCGCCATTTCGCCCCGTCGTTTGCCGTTGATCTGGATCGGCAAGGTCACCGTGTCCTCGACCAGCATGCTCTCATCAGCCTTGGGCCAAGGCGCGTTGGCAACCAGCCCTTCGCCACCCAAAAGCTGCCAGCATTCTTCGGCCAGATGCGGTGTCATCGGTGCCATAAGCTGGGCCAGTGTCCGCGCAGCCTGCTTTTTCACATCCGCCCCGGCTCGGGACTTCGACACAGCATTGGTAAAGGCGTAAAGCTTTGCAATTGCGGCATTAAACCCGAAACTTTCGACGCCCATGGACACGTCATGGATCGCCTTGTGCATTTCGCGAAGCAAGGCATCATCTTCCTTGGTCGACGGGGCATCGCTGGTTGCAATCTCGGCGCACAACCGGTGAACCCGCGTCAGATGTTTGTTTGCAGCTTCTGCGCCGGATGCGGTCCATTCCACATCGCGCTCGGGGGGCGAGTCACTCAGCACGAACCAGCGTGCGGTATCGGCACCGTAAGTCTGAATGATTTGCACCGGGTCCACGACGTTGTTCTTGGATTTGGACATCTTGGCCGAAGGTACGACCTCCAATTCACGTCCATCTTCTTTGAAAAACGCCTTTCCGTCCTTCAACTCCACCTGTTCCGGGTAAAAATAGACCGGGCGGCCCGTTTGCGGATCATCGCTCTTGTAGATCGCGTGGGTCACCATCCCTTGGGTGAACAGCGCATCGAACGGCTCACGCGATTTGTCGGGCAGATGCCCTGTGATGTTCATCGCACGGGCGAAAAAGCGCGAGTACAACAGATGAAGAATCGCGTGTTCGATACCGCCGATATACTGATCGACGTTCATCCAATAGCGTGCGTCTTCCATATCCGTCGGCGTGTCGGCTCGCGGCGCCGTAAAGCGCGCGAAATACCACGAGCTGTCCACAAAGGTGTCCATGGTGTCCGTTTCACGTTTGGCAGCCGCACCGCAGGACGGGCACGCGCAATCGCGCCATGTCGGGTGACGGTCCAATGGGTTGCCGGGCACGTCGAACGACACGTCATCGGGCAGCGCGATCGGCAGGTTTTCCTTTTTCTCAGGCACCACGCCGCAGGTTTCGCAATGCACGACCGGAATAGGGCAACCCCAGTATCGCTGGCGCGAAAGCCCCCAATCGCGCAGGCGGAATTTGGTCACGCCCTGCCCTACGCCGTTGGCTTCACAAAAATCAATCGCCGCATCGACGGCCTGATTTCCTGTCTGAACTTCTTCTCCGGCAAAGCCTTTGATGTAGCGTACTTTTTCCGTCTTGGTCGGCACATAGGCTTCGCCGCCTGCTTCGGGTCGGGTAAAGCTGTCTTCACCCTGTTCAGGCACGTAGGTCGACACAACCGGCAACCCATATTTGTTGCAGAAATCCAGATCGCGCTGGTCGTGAGCGGGACAGGCAAAAATTGCGCCGGTGCCGTAATCCATCAGAATGAAATTCGCGATATAGACGGGCAGCTCCCACGCCGTGTCAAACGGATGACGCACACGGATACCGGTGTCGAACCCAAGCTTTTCGGCTTTTTCCAGCGCCTCTTCAGTGGTGCCGCCCCGGCGCATCTCAGCGACCGCCTCGGCCAGCTCGGGGTTGTCCCGTTCAAGATGCTTGGCGAGCGGATGATCTGGCGAAATACCGACGAAAGAGGCGCCCATCAGCGTATCGGGGCGCGTGGTGTAGACCTCGATGCGATCAAACCCATCCGGTGCATCAATCGTGCTGAATGCAAACTGCAAGCCACGGGATTTGCCGATCCAGTTGGCCTGCATGAGTTTCACTTTGGCCGGCCAGTTGTCGAGACCGTCCAAAGCATCCAGAAGCTCTTCTGAATAGTCGGAGATCTTGAAGAACCACTGCGTGAGTTCGCGCCGTTCAACCTCGGCGCCGGACCGCCAGCCTTTGCCGTCGATCACCTGCTCGTTGGCAAGAACGGTCATATCCACCGGATCCCAGTTGACCACCGCGTTTTTGCGATAGACCAAGCCACGCTCAAGGAAATCAATGAACAACGCCTGCTGCTGACCATAATATTCCGGATCACAGGTCGCAAACATACGGGACCAGTCGAGACCAAAACCCAGCGGCTTCATCTGGCCGACCATCGTATCGATGTTGTCGTAGGTCCATGTCTTGGGGTGACCACCGCTGGCCATCGCCGCATTTTCGGCCGGCATGCCAAAGGCATCAAAGCCCATCGGATGCAGAACATTGTAGCCAGACGCCAGTTTGTGCCGGGCGATCACGTCCCCCATCGTGTAATTCCGCACATGCCCGATATGAATCCGCCCGGATGGGTAGGGAAACATTTCAAGCACATAGTATTTGGGTTTGTCGTCACTGCGGACCGCTTTGAAGGTCTGCTGTTCTTCCCAGGCGGCTTGCCACTTCGGCTCGATAGCGGCGGGATCATAGGCTGACATTATATGCGGTCCTTTGGGTCGGCGAGTTGAAACTGTTGCATAGAAGGGCCACGCCCGACGAGCAAGAGGGACCCTACGGGTTGTCGACATTTCGGCAACCCATCGGCCCTTGTTGGCAGAAGTGCGGAAAACCACCGTTGGCGCGCCGGAAACGAGATGCCAGAAAGGCACCACTAATTTTACCAAGGTCGCAAAATGAAAATCCTGCTGATTCACCAGAATTTCCCTGGGCAATACAAACACCTTGCGCCAGCACTCGTGCAGCAAGGCCATGAGGTTGTGGCTTTGACTTGCAAGGTCAAGGAGCCGCAAAACTGGCAGGGCGTCAAAATCATCCCTTACGAAATTCAGGGGGCATCCACCAAGGGCATTCACCCGTGGCTAGCCGATTTCGAAACCAAGATCTTGCGGGCAACCTCATGCTACCGCGGCGCCAAAGCCCTAAAGGCCAAAGGGTTCGAGCCGGATGTCATCTGCGCGCACCACGGCTGGGGCGAGTCGATGTTCCTCAAAGATGTCTGGCCGAACGCGCGGCTTGGCCTGTACTGCGAGCTTTATCATCTGACCAGCAAGCCCTTCATCAATTTTGACCCCGAGTTCCCAAGCAAGAACATCGAAAGCGATACGCTGCGTATTCGGATGAAGAATCTGAACAATCGCCTGCACGAAGAGGTGATGGATGCGGGGCTGTCACCAACCCGGTTCCAGGCCAGCACATTCCCTGACAAATGGCAGGATCGTCTGACCGTGGCCCATGACGGGGTGGACACCGAAGTCGCCAAGCCAAATCCGGACGCAAAACTGAAAATCAACGATGATCTGACCCTGACACGGGACGACGAGGTCATCACCTTTATCAACCGTAACCTCGAACCCTATCGCGGCTACCACGTCTTCATGCGCGCCCTGCCCGAGATTTTGAAACGCCGCAAGAATGCCCATGTGGTGATTCTGGGTGGAAACGAAGTCAGCTATGGCTCCAAACCGCCAAAGGGCCAAACGTGGATGCAGATCTTTATCGATGAGGTTCGCGGACGCATCCCGACCCCGAGCTGGAACCGCGTACACTTTATGGGCCGCGTGCCCTACGACACGTATCTGTCGATGATTCAGGTCAGCCGTGCCCATGTCTACCTGACATACCCCTTCGTGTTGTCCTGGTCCCTGCTGGAATCCATGAGCGCCGAATGCGCAATCGTCGCCTCGGGCACTGAGCCGGTTCGGGAAGTGCTAACCGAGGGCGAGACGGGCCTTATGGTTGATTTCTTTGACAGCAATGCACTGACGGACAGGCTCTGCACACTTCTTGATGACGAAGCCCTCAGAAAGCGGCTGGGTGAAAACGCGCGGACATTCGTACAGGAAAACTATGATCTGCAAACGATCTGTCTGCCACAGCACCTGAAATGGGTCGAAGACCTCGGCAAACTGGAGCCGCGCCCGATCATCGATTGACGGCCCTGCAGGTATCTTCGCACGAAAAATGGCGCCGCGATTGCAGCGCCATTCTGATATTCCGATAACCCCCGCGAAAGCAGGGGCTTAGATCAAAGCCGGCTATCCTGCCCACGCAGCTGACGCGCCCGCGTCAGAATCGCATCTTCAAGCGCACGTACGGTAGCAGCAGAGGCCGGACCGGACCGTGTCATCAGCGCCACGTTCAGCGAACGCGCATCCAATGCAGGATCGCTTACGTAAATGGTTGCGCGATAGGCGCGGCCACCGCCCGGAGGCGTACCATAGCCAGTGGTGATGACACCCGTGAATGGATCGACCGATTGAACAGGCAGAAAGTTCAGGGTCTCAAGAGCAGCGTTCCAGATGTACTTGTTGACCGAACCAACCTGACCTTGGTCCGGGCGCGCACGGAAGATATCCCAAAGAGTGCTTCGCGGCTTCTGGCCGTCGGGATAAAGCACCGAGTCCATGATCTCATCTGCAGGTGGTGTCTCAACGGGTGCGCGATTTGGGTTTCGGTTTCCAAAAGCGCCGCACCCTGCCTGGACGAGCAAGGCAACAGTAAGCCCCATTCCCAAGGCAATGCGTGTCTTGTTCATGTCTCGTCTCCTGCGAATGACGACCTTCAATCCTGACCCTGAATACCCACGCAATACAAAAGCGGCAAGTCGGCAATCACAATCAGGTCGCGATTCTGCTTTTCCGCGCGCGTAATCGCGCGTGCGCCCGCCTTACGTAGGGGGAATCGGTCGCTTTGCCGTAACAAACGTCCTGTCGAAAAGGGCAATCCGGATTCGCAACGCCAACACAAAATCAACGACCTGTAAGCGGGAAATTGCGCATATTTTCCTGTGTAACAGGTGTCAAAGCGCCGTGGCGGGAATCCTTGTGGCAATTGCGCATCACTCGTTTCCTTGTTCAGCAACCGGCTTTCGTGAGGGTTGCGAACGGCCGGTCGGCGGGCGCATAGATCACTCCATCAAAGTCGGGCATCCGGCTTGGTACGTGCCTTTGAACACATGAGGGAAAAAATGAAAAACATCCTGTTCGCGACCACCGCGCTGGTTGCAACCGCGGGCGTAGCGTCCGCAGACATCGCCATCTCCGGTTCCGGTGAAATCGGTATCTTCGGTGGTGACGGCATCGACACTCAGTTCCACACTGACGTTGACGTAACATTCGCCATGACCGGCGAAGCAGACAACGGCCTGACCTTTGGTGCGTCCGTTGACCTCGACGAAGGTGGCGCGGGTGCAGCAGCTGTTGCAAACGACGCTGACGACGGTGGCGCATCTTTCTTCGTTGCTTACGGCAACGCACGTCTGGACATGGGCGACACCGATGGCGCGTTTGACGCAGTCATCGCAGAAACTGCTCTTGCTGGCGGTTCGATCAACGACGCACACACCGGCCACGCTGGCTGGGGTCACGCGGCAGGCATCAACCTGAACAACGGCATGGACGGTTCCGCGTTCACCGGTGGTGACGGCCAGATCGCTCGCTTCTCGTACAGCTTTGAAGGCTTCACAGGCCACATCTCTGCTGAGCAGTCGCTGAACGGCGCATTCGACACCATCTGGGGTGTAGGTATCCGTTACTCCGCAGACATCTCCAACGCCACTGTTGGCGTAGGCCTTGGCTACCAGTCGCAGAACAACGTGTTTGATCTCTGGGGCCTGAGCCTCGACACCACGTTCGACAACGGTCTGTCCGCAGCTGTTAGCTACTCCAAGCTGTCCTTCAACGGCGGTGGCGAAGTTGAGCACACAGCGATCGGCTTCGGCTACACAATGAACGCTCTGGCCATCGGCATCAACTACGGTGAGTACAACACCGACTTCGGTTGGGACTCGAACGGCTTCGGCATCGCGATGTCCTACGACCTCGGTGGCGGTCTGACAGCTCAGGCTGGCTACGGCTCCTCCGACGACCAGATCCTCGGTTCTTCCGACAGCTGGTCCCTCGGTCTGGCAATGTCCTTCTAAGTCAACCCGACTTAGTTAGACTGAAGAGCGGGCTTTATGCCCGCTCTTTTCTTTTTGGGCTCCGATTGTTAGCTGCATAGCAAGGAGATGCGCTTCAATGATGCCACTGGCCCAACAAGACCCAAAGACTGTTTTGAACCGCGCCAAAGCGCTGTTTGAACAAGGGCAGTTTGAAACATCTAAACTGCATTTCATTGCGGTGCTGCAAAAGGCACCACAACACGCTGAATCCTACATCTTCTTGTCCAGAATCGCATTTGAACTGGGCGATCGGGACGCCTGCCTCGAGCATCTGAGGAAGGCTGCCGACCTCATCCCCGACAATCCGCGTGTCTGGATGGCACTCGCTGATCGTCATCGACACTTTGGCAACGAAACACAGGCCCTCGCCTCCTATGACAAGGCGATTGCACTGTCACCCAAGGACATAACCCCACGCGCGGACAAGGCTCATTTCCTGCAACTGATCGGTGAGTTCACCAAAGCTGAGGCGCAGCTGGTGAAACTCATCAAGAATAACCCAGGTCAGCCCGAGCTGTTCCGGATTCTCTCGGCCACGCGCAAATCCAACAAGCGGGATCCTTTGCTGCGCGAAATGTTGGGTCTTTGGAAAAGGACAGACCTTGCCGAAATTGGCCGCATGCACCTCGGGTACGCGCTGGCCAAGGCTATGTCCGATCTGGGCGAACACGATCGTGTCTTTGGCTACCTGGACCAAGCAAACGCGATCCAAGCTAAACTGGCACCCTATGACCATGCAGGCCGAAAGGCAGAAGTCGAAGGCGTGCTCTCAGCACAGACTGGCCCCTTTGATCGCGTTGGCCCAAGCATAGCCCCTGCCCCCGTTTTCGTCTGCGGTATGCCCAGATCCGGTACAACACTGGTTGAGCAGATCATCGCAGCTCACAGCACAGCACAGCCCGGCGGGGAACTGTCCCATTCGCTGCAGCAAGCCTATAAACACTTTGGCACCGGCGCCGAGATGCGCGCGACAGATACTATGCAGCCAGAGATTCTGACTGCGTTCGCCCAAGGCTACGAACGCCTTGTGCAGCGCGATTTCAGAACCGAAGCAACGGTTCTGACGGACAAGAGCATTCAAAGCATATTGGTTTTCGGTCTGTTGCACGCCGCAATCACCAATGCGCGCCTGATCGTCGTATTGCGCGATCCACGTGATGTCGCCCTGTCGATCTATCGCAACTATTTTTCGTTGGGCACACATCGCTATGCTTGTCGGTTTTCCGATATTGCCAAGGAAATCAAATTGTTCCGTGTGATGTTGCGCCATTGGCAAGAACGCCTGCCCGACGCCGTCCATGTGATAAAATACGAAGATCTCGTGTCCGATCCAGAAAACGGCGCACGCCGATTGCTGAAATATGCAGAAATGGACTGGGAAGACCGTTGTCTCGATTTCCACAAGGAACGCAGCACGGTACAGACGCTGAGCGTGGCGCAGGTCCGGCAACCGATTCATTCTGGTCGCCGCGAAGCCTGGCGGCGCTACGAAAGCGCACTAGAACCATTCGTGAATGCTTGGGGAGATGAGCCGTGGGATTGATTGATACCGAAGAACGCATCGCAAAGGCCTGCAAAGACGCCGGACGCCCACGGTCGGATGTCCAACTGATCGCCGTCAGCAAAGTCCAACCGCTGGACCGGGTTGAAGCCGTTCTGGAACAAGGCCACCGCTTGTTTGGCGAGAACAAAGTTCAGGAAGCCGCCGGAAAGTGGCCCGACTTCAGAAGCCGTTTTGACGACGTAACCGTGCACTTGATTGGCCCCTTGCAAAGCAACAAGACAAGGCAGGCTATGGAACTGTTCGAGGCGATCCATTCCGTGGATCGTCCCAAACTGGCCAACAGCCTTGCAAGGCTGGCGCAGGAAATGGGCCAGTGTCCCGACTTGTTCATTCAGGTGAACACCGGCGAAGAGCCTCAAAAGGCGGGGGTTATGCCCAAAGATGCCGACCAGTTCATCAAGGATTGCATCGCGATGGACCTTCCCATCAAAGGCGTCATGTGCATCCCCCCGGCCGACGAAACACCATCGCTGCATTTTGCGCTCTTGGCCAAGATCGCGGGTCGCAACGGTCTGTCAGGACTCTCGATGGGGATGAGCGGCGATTTCGATCAGGCAATTGCCTTCGGCGCAACTCATGTGCGGGTTGGCTCAGCGGTTTTCGGGGAACGCACTTACGGCACTGAACAGTCGTAAGGCCAGATTGCACTTCGCATAGCGCCAATCTATGGTGCCGCCATGGCTATTCCCGTGGAAACTTTTCATCTCAGTGCCAAAGCGAAAGGCACACTGCAGGCCCGCATCCAGCAGATGGTGGCCGAAGGCATTTTGTCTGGGCGTTTCCAGCGCGGTGAAAAGCTGCCCTCAACCAGAAAACTGGCGAAACACCTTGGGGTCAGCCGGATCACTGTGACCTTGGCCTATACCGAATTGCTCGCGAATGATTATCTCAGTGCGCGCGGTCGCTCCGGCTACTTTGTATCCGACAATGCGCCAGAGCCGCCGGATTTCGGCCCTCTTGCCCCGCGCGAAGATCGTGTTGATTGGGATCAGGCGTTGGCCCGGCGCTATACGGGTGGCACACGTCTACGCAAACCGGATGATTGGGCTGGCTATCGCTACCCCTTTATCTACGGCCAAACCGATCCTCAGCTTTTTGATCACGCGAATTGGCGGCTGTGCGCAATGCAGGCACTGGGGATCAAGAACTTCACCGCGCTGACCATGGATCAGTTTGCCAATGACGATCCCGAACTGGTGACCTTCATTGCGCGACACACTTTGCCCCGACGTGGAATCATGGCCGGTCCCGACGAAATTCTGGTCACGATGGGCGCTCAAAACGCACTGTGGATCGCGGCGCAGCTGCTATGCGCCGATGGCCGCAAGGTCGCCGTCGAAGAACCATGCTATCCGGAACTGCGCGGCCTTTTGAATAACGTCGGAGCCGAGGTTCAGTCGTTGCCTGTGGATCAGTTTGGCCTGCGTCCCGACAGCGTTCCGGATGGCACTCAGGTTCTTTTCACAACGCCAAGCCACCAGTGCCCGACATCCGCGACGCTACCAAGATCCCGCCGCGACACTTTGCTGGAACGGGCGGCGGACATGGGCGCGCTGATCGTCGAAGATGACTATGAATTTGAAATGTCGTTCCTGCGCCCGCCTTCCCCCGCGCTCAAAAGCCTCGATGAAGACGGGCGCGTGATCTATGTTGGCAGCTTTTCAAAATCACTATTCCCCGGTCTCAGGCTGGGGTATCTGGTTGGTTCCGCTGACTTTATCCGCGAAGCGCGCGCGCTGAGAGCATCAGTTTTGCGTCATCCGCCGGGACATATTCAACGCACCGCGGCCTACTTTCTCAGCCTTGGCCACTACGACGCCTTGATCCGCAGGATGAGTCGGGCCCTGAACGAACGACGCACAGTTATGGAAACGGCCATACAAGAGCACGGCCTGCAAATTGCCGGAAGTGGCGCGCATGGTGGATCGAGCTTTTGGATGAAAGCGCCCGATGACGTTGACACCGAGCAGTTGGCCAAGGAGCTGAGCTGGCAAAGCGTCTTGATCGAACCCGGCGCCCCGTTTTTTGCCTCGGCTAACCCGCCGCGCAACTTCTACCGGCTTGGGTTCAGCTCCATACCTTCCGAGCGCATTGCCGAAGGCATAAAACGCATCGGCACAGCGCTTGCGAAGCACGGCGCGGGCCGCTAACCAACGCCTATGCGTATCATCCGAGACTATCAGTTCGTACAGCCCAAAGACCGAGGCGCCAGCGCTGCCATCGGCAATTTCGATGGCGTGCACCTGGGCCATCAGGCCGTTATCCAGATCGCGGCCGATGCCGAACCTGACGCGCCCTTGGGGATTTTGACGTTCGAGCCGCACCCCCGCGCCTATTTCGCACCCGAGGCCCCGGCATTTCGTCTGATGAACGCAGAAGCAAGGGCATCACGCCTAGAGAAATTGGGCGTTGATCGTCTGTATCAGTTGAATTTTAACGCCGCGCTGGCCTCGCTCAGCCCCAGGGAATTCGCTGCAAAAGTCATTCACGAGGGCCTCGGCCTGCGGCATGTAGTGGTTGGGGCCGATTTTTGTTTCGGGCAGGGTCGCAAGGGGACGGCAAAGGATCTGCAACGCTTTGGAGCGGAGATGGGCTTTGGTGTGACCATCGCAGAATTGCTCGAAACCGGGGGGCTACAGGTGTCTTCAACTGCAATTCGCAAGGCGTTGAGCGATGGGCGGCCACAGGATGCCGCCGCGCAATTGGGGCATTGGCACCGGATCGAAGGCGAAGTCATCGGCGGAGAACAGCGCGGGCGCGAACTGGGCTATCCAACCGCCAACATGTCAATTGATGGGCTACATCCGCCAAAATTTGGGGTCTATGCCGTATTGGTGGACGTGACCGAAGGGCCGCACAAAGGCAGCTATCATGGCGCAGCCTCCATCGGCGTGCGCCCTATGTTTGATGGGGAGGTGCCGAACATCGAAACCTTCCTGTTTGACTTCAAGGGCGATCTCTATGGAACACGCCTGTCCGTTGCGCTTGTGGATTACCTGCGCCCCGAACTGAAGTTTGACGGTTTGGATGCACTGATTACGCAGATGGACGCGGACTGTGAAAAAGCCCGCGGTATTCTAAGCGCTCTCTGAGCCCCTTCCCTTTGGCGTGCCATGGCGCTACGCCTTGGCCATGACAGACAACCCGTCCCCCATCGCAAAACCCGGACTGCCAACCCGTTTCTGGGAGCGCAAAAAGCTTAGCCAGATGAGCCGCCCTGAGTGGGAAGCGCTCTGTGATGGATGTGGCAAGTGCTGCATGAACAAACTGGAAGACGAAGAAACCGGCGAGGTGGCTTTGACCCGGCTTGCGTGTCGTTTGTTCGACGACAGCACCTGCCGTTGCGCCCAGTATGATATTCGTCACCAGTTCGTGCCGGAGTGCATTGTGCTGGCACCCGACAACATCGAACAAAATCTGTACTGGATGCCTGAAACCTGCGCGTACAAACTGCTTTGGCAGGGCAAACCGCTGATGGAATGGCATCCACTGATTTCCGGAACAACACAAAGCGTTCATCACGCCGGTGTTTCCATGCAGGGGGCAACCGTGCCAGAGTTTGAAGTCGACGAAGACGACTGGGAAGAACACATCATAGAGGAACCGCTATGACACAGCCTGTGATGAACTTTGCCTCGGACAACGGCGGCCCTGCACCGCAGGCCGTGCTGGATGCTTTGGCAGCCGCGAATTCTGGCTATGCTGGCGGTTATGGCGGCGATGACCTGTCTCAGGATGTGGCGGACCGCATCCGCACTTTGTTCGAGGCGCCCGATGCTGCGGTTTATCTGGCCGCAACAGGCACCTCCGCCAATGCCCTGGCTTTGGCCACACTTGTTCAGCCTTTCGAGACCGTGTTCTGCACACCCGATGCACATATCCATATGGACGAATGCAATGCGCCGGAGTTCTTTACGAGCGGCGCAAAACTGACACTGGTTCCCGGCGACGACCGCATGACAGCCGCTGCGTTGCGCGGTGCCTTGAACGGCGAAGAAAATCGAGGCGTGCATGGTCCGCAGCGTGGTGCCGTTTCTCTGACCAATGTGACCGAGGCGGGAAACGTCTACACCCTCAGCGAACTTAAGGCATTGTGCGCTGTAGCGAAGGAATTTGATCTGCCCGTGCATCTGGACGGCGCGCGCTTTGCCAATGCATGTGCAACACTCGGGTGCACACCGGCAGACATGACATGGAAGGCGGGTGTCGATGTTGCGGTCTTTGGCGGCACCAAGAACGGTTTGCTGGGCGTCGAAGCCGTTATCCTGTTTGATCAATCCCGCGCCTGGGAATTCGAGCTGCGCCGCAAACGTGGTGGCCATCTGTTTTCCAAGCATCGTTTCCTTGCCGCGCAGATGAGCGCCTATCTGGACAACGACAATTGGATGACCTGGGCAAACGCAGCAAACAGCGCGGGCATGAGGCTTCGCCAAGGTTTGGAGGCTTTGGGAATCGGCATTGCCAACGAAACACAGGCCAACATGGTGTTTTTCAACGCGCCGCGGCGGGTGCACCGCGCACTCTTGCAGGCGGGCGCGATCTATCACCCTTGGGGCGATCTCGACGGCGGCGCCGAAGACGCGCCCATCACCGGGCGTCTGGTCTGCGACTGGTCCACGCAGGACAGCGCAATAGACGGCTTTCTGGCCCTCTGCGCATCAGCGCTAAAGGCATAGAGGTTTGGGCGCTGTGCGCGGTATTAGTTCAGCTGGAAATGCAGCTCGTAGCTGCCGTCGGTGAAAGCGCCGAACAGATCGGGGATGTCCGGATGATCGACCGGCTCACCGCTGTAGTCTGCAACCAAATTCTGTTCTGAGACATAGGCCACATAGAATGACTGATCGTTCTCGGCCAGCAGATGATAGAACGGCTGCTTTTTGGCCGGACGGCTGTCCTCGGGAATCGCTTCGTACCATTCTTCGGTGTTGTTGAACTCTGGATCCACATCAAAAACAACACCACGAAACGGGTGTTTTCGATGCCGGACGACCTGGCCCAGATGGTATTTCGCACGTTTCGATTGCATAGTATGAGCCTTCAACATCCGTCCGTTAAGCCACAGAAATCTCGAATTGTCCAACTTTCGGCCATGATTTTGCCGGAAACACACTGTGGCTCGCTGCCCAACAGTGGGACTATCCGCCTGATACGCCGGGATTGAGCGGTTTTCCACCCGGCATTTACCAATCTGGTGCCTTCAGACAGAAATGTGATTCCCACCTTCGCGCCAATCCGCTAAACTATCGCAAAACAAATAAAACAAAGGCGAGAAGCATGAGCAGATGGCTTCGCGCGATGGTTATTGTCCTTTTGGCCGCCTCGTGTGGTGGCGGCGGGTCGGGCAAAGCACCGCGCAATCTAGACAATGCATGTTCCATTTTGGAGCAACGTTCCGGATACATCCGGGCGTTCCGGGCCGCTGAACGAAAATACGGGGTTCCCGTGCACGTTCAAATGGCGACAATCTATCAAGAGAGCAAATTCGTCTCGGATGCGCGCACACCGCTGCGTTACAGGCTTGGCGTAATTCCTGTGGGCCGGCAAAGTTCGGCCTTTGGCTATAGTCAGGCTCTGGACGGCACGTGGAAAGAGTATCTTGCCGCCACAGGCAATCGTGGTGCGCGGCGGGACAACATCCGCGACGCGACCGATTTCATGGGTTGGTACATGAAGGGCACGCGCGACCAGCTGGGAATCCCACTGTCTGATGCACGTCGTCAGTACCTTGCCTACCACGAAGGTCGTTCCGGCTATCGGCGCGGGACCTACAATTCCAAATCGTGGTTGTTGCGGGTTTCGGCCGAAGTGGGGGACCGTTCGCTGCGGTACCGTGATCAGCTGTCACGCTGCCGGGCCGCCAGACGGTAGTCGGGCTTCTAAATTGGAAAAAAAGCGGCTCAGTTTGAGCCGCTTTTTTTATTTCCGGTGGAATAGCTCTCAGCGCAGCTTTTCCAGCTCTGGCTCAATCTGGAACAACCGGTTGGGCAGTGTCTTTTTCTCAAGGCCGCCCAGTACGACAGTGGTACTGCCGCCATTCCCGTCCTTGATGATCCACTGGCGCAGTTCGGCTGGCTTGCCCGTGAACTTCAGCTGGATTGAGCCATATTCAGGGCGCTTCGGATCCTGCGCGGTGACCACTGTTGCAGTCCCGTCAAAGCTGTGGCCATGCACCATGCCAGCTTGGGACAGGTTCACGTTACGCGCCAGAATGATCGACAGGGGGGTCTGGTTCAGCGGATAGCTATCTGGCTGGCCACCGAACTTGCGATCCAGAATATAGACGGATCCCGCAGTGGCCAGAACCAGGGCGCGCTCGGGTGGATTGTAGTCAAACCGCACCTTGCCGGGGCGTTTGATCGAAATCGTACCAGTCGAGATCGTCCCGTCACCATTGATCTGGGTAAAGGTGCCTTGGGCTGTCTGAATGGAATTCAGATACCTGGAGATTTCGCCCAGCGACAGTTTCTGTGCCTGCGCAGGAAGCGCCAAAGTCACAAGAGTCGCGGCGGTAATCAGCATACGAAGCATCGTTACATTGTCCTATCTGCTCATGTTGGCGTTCTATCTGGCACGGTTGACCGTGTTATGCGATATCGCGCGGTGTTTTATCAAATATCGGGCCCGACAAGAACCTGATCAAGGGGAAGGCTACACGCCTTGCTGCAGAGACGATCCCGAGCGCTGGTTCCCGGCGAAAGATCGCCTGCGTCTGTCGCAATGTCCCGCAAACGAAAACCGCGCGCCTGTTTCAGACAGGCACGCGGCTCAATTTGTTTGATCCGTCAGATCAGGCCTGTTCTGGCACCAGAATCTCGCGTTTGCCAACGTGGTTGGCTGCACCGACGACACCCTGATCTTCCATTTGCTCAACCAGACGCGCAGCTTTGTTGTAGCCAATGCCCAATTTACGCTGAATGTAGGAGGTCGAGCATTTGCGATCCTTGATCACGATGCCAACCGCCTGATCATAAAGCGCGTCTTCGCCGCCCGTGTTGCCGCCTGTGTTCAGGCCCAGCACAGCATCAATGTTGTCAGCCTTCTCATCATCCGGGCCTTGAACAACACCAGATACATATTCCGGAGGACCAAAGGCCTTGAGATGGTTGACGATTTCCTCAACCTCTTCATCCGAACAGAACGGGCCGTGACAGCGGGTGATCTTGGCACCGCCAGCCATGAACAGCATGTCCCCCATACCCAGCAATTGCTCGGCGCCCATCTCGCCCAGAATGGTTCGGCTGTCGATTTTCGACGTCACCTGGAAGGAAATCCGTGTTGGGAAGTTCGCTTTGATCGTGCCGGTGATCACGTCCACCGAAGGACGCTGGGTCGCCATGATAAGGTGAATGCCCGACGCCCGTGCCATCTGGGCGAGGCGCTGAATGCAGGCTTCGATCTCTTTGCCCGCAACCATCATCAGGTCTGCCATTTCATCGACGATCACGACGATGTATGGCATTTTCTTCGGTTCGATCTCTTCGGTCTCGAAGATCGGCTCGCCGGTTTCATCATCGAAACCTGTCTGAACGGTTCTTTCGAACATCTCGCCTTTGGACAACGCATCTGCAACCCGGCTGTTAAAGCCATCAATGTTGCGCACACCCATCTTGGACATTTTGCGATAGCGATCTTCCATTTCGCCAACGACCCATTTCAAGGCAACCACGGCCTTTTTCGGGTCTGTCACAACAGGCGAAAGAAGATGAGGGATGCCGTCATAGACGCTGAGTTCGAGCATCTTGGGGTCGATCATTACCAACCGCAGCTCTTCTGGTGACAGCTTATAAAGCAGGGACAGGATCATCGTGTTGATCGCAACCGACTTACCAGAACCCGTGGTCCCCGCAATCAGCAGGTGGGGCATCTTGGCGAGGTTCGCGACAATCGGATCCCCCCCGATGTCTTTGCCCAGTGCAAGTGGCAGTTTGTGGTTTCCGTCACCATAGTCGCGTGTCGAAAGGATTTCGCGGAACGAGACCATTTCGCGATTGTCGTTGGGCAGTTCGATACCGATCACGCTGCGGCCGGGCACGGTGGACACACGCGCCGACAAGGCAGACATGCTGCGCGCGATGTCATCAGACAGACCGATGACACGGCTGGCCTTGAGACCCGGAGCAGGCTCAAGTTCATACATCGTCACGACCGGACCAGGACGAACAGAGACGATTTCACCCTTCACGCCATAGTCATCCAACACGGATTCGAGCATCCGGGCGTTTTCTTCCAGTGCCTCATCCGAAAGGTGGTGCCGCTCGATGGTCTCCGGGCTGGCCAGCAGGCTCAGCGGCGGAAGCTCATATTCGGGACGGTTTTCCTCGAACTTCAGGCTCGGTTGCGCTTCTTCCTGCGCGCGGCGCGAGGTTTTGATCGGCTTACGCGCAGGCTGCTGCACGACCTTCTTAGCGACTGGCTGTGGAATGGCTGCAGGCGCGGCGCTGGCAACAGGTGCCGGGCCAGCGCGATCATCCAGAATTTCTGCTTCGTCCGGATCGCCGTAGTCATCAAAATCGCGCATCTCGGTATATGCCGATATGTCCGCATAGGGATCAGCGACCGGTGCGGCCTCTGGCGCTGGCGGGATCGGTTGCGCGCCGAAAGACGCCATGGCGGTGCCAAGCACAGCGGCTGCTTCGCCCTGCGCGCTGGCCAATGGTGTCTGAGGTGCTGTCAAAGGTGGCTCTGGCGGCAATCCAACACCAGCGTCACGCGCCTGCGGCTTGAAGATCAAGGGCTGAGGTCCGAACCCCCTGCCCTTGGTCAGCGGTTTGCTGGGATCGGCAGGCGCAGCTGCGGCAACCTGAGGCTGCCCGCGCATCCGGGTTTTGACCGCATCCGCGATCTTGGCCTTCACACGATCATCCTGCGGGGCCTCCATATCGTGACCAACCACTCCGGCATCCACCAACTCGGGCTCGGGCATGGGATCACTGCGTTTGAGCAACGAAGGCATGCGGGCCAGCAATCCGGTTTTTTCTGCTGGCATTTCAATTGGGTCTTCGACGTGTTCCAAAATGGCATCCGGTTCCGCCGTGATCGCTGGCTCGGCCCTGCGAACCCGCGCGGCCGCTGCCGCTGGCGCCGCCGGAATGGCCTCTTGCGAGGCAGCCCACGCGGCATGTTCTGCCGCCTCCGCCTGTTTGCGCGCCCGGCGTTCCGTGTTGGCAACCTGCATTTTTTGCGCTGCACCCACGGCACCTGTCGCGCCCCGGCCCAGTATATTCATCAGCGTGGCATAGACCATGACAACGCCGACAATCAGGAAACGCGATATTCCCCGGATTTCTTCTCGTACAAAGCCCAGCACAAATGCGCCGAACGCAATGATGATCGCGGCCATGACGAACTGGATGAGCTTGAGACCGAATTCTGTTCCGACAGGCAGCAGGTTCAGCAAGGAGCCCATCATCATGTCACCAAACAAGCCACCAAGGCCAAAGTTGTGGCTCCAACCGGCGGATTCGTTCAGTCCCGAGGCATAGACCGAACACATCGCAACCCAGATTGGCGCAAACACAAGCCGTCCAAAGGCGCGGCCTTCACCGCGGTGCGCCGCAAAGCGCACGCCCCAGACCAGCAGAACCAAAGCCAGCGCCCATGATCCCCAACCGACGATCATGAAAAGGGGCGCAGCCACGGACGCGCCCAGACGGCCCATCCAGTTCTGAACCGGGGCATCTGTTGCCGACAACCAACTTGGGTCTTCGGGGGTATAGGATGCGATCATTGCGACCGCCATCAGGCCCAGCACCACCAGAGCCAGTCCAAACAGTTCCCGGCCACGCCGTTCCAGTGAAACCGCTGTCTCGCTATCGAATAGAGGGTCCCGCCCCCGCGATTGATATGATGCCATGCCTGCCTCGTTTCTTCTTGTTTTATTCGCCGTAAAGACAATCCCTGATCGCAATCAGGCCTGCCTCGGTCTCGTCTTGCGCGGCGACCATGGCCACGCGAATGTATCCTTTGCCCGGATTTCCATCCGGCCCTTCCTGAGACAGATACGCGCCGGGCAGCACCCGCACGCCTGTCTCGGTCCAAAGCTTCAATGCCGCCGCTTCGCCATCTTCGACCGGAAGCCAAAGGAAAAAACCTGCCTGGGGCGGCATGTATCCGGGGACATTCCCCAAAATTCGGTCGGCCAGATCATACTTTGCCTGATACAGTGCCCGGTTTTCCGCCACATGCGCCTCGTCGGCCCAAACCTTTTCGGCCACATGTTGAAGCGGCAATGGCAGCGGCGCACCGGAATAAGCCCGAAGCTGTTTGATCCGCTTGATCGTTTCAGGACCCCCCGCCACGAACCCGGACCGCAATCCGGGCAAATTCGACCGCTTGGAAAGCGAATGGAACACCGCAACCCGCTCGGGATGCGCGCCTACTCTTTGTGCAACCTGCCAAGCCCCCGCCGGCGGTTTGTCTCGATAGATTTCCGAATAGCATTCGTCCGCGAGGATCTGGAAATCATAGCGTTCGCCCAGCGCGATCAGAGATTCCCAATAGTCTGCATCCGCGATGGCGCCCTGCGGATTGGCTGGAGAGCACAGATAGACCAAAGCCGTACGCTTCAGGGTGTCTTCGTCCACGCTGGAGAAATCGGGCAAATGCCCCGTCTCGGCCGTTGCAGGCACAAAGACAGGATCGGCCGAGACCGAAATCGCCGAGATCATATAGACCTGATAGAAGGGGTTTGGCATCAAGACAGCCGGTTTCTGGCCCGCCTTGGTCTCTGGGCACAGCGCCATGCCCGCATTGTAGAGCCCCTCCCGCGTGCCATTCAGCGGCATGACCTGCGTGTCAGGATCGGCCATTACGCCATAGCGTTTGGCCAGCCAGTTCGTGATCGCCTCACGCAGTTCGGGCGTGCCGTCATTGGGTGGATATTTCCCAAAGCCATCCGAATTTTGTGCAATGATTTCAGTGATCCAAGGCGGAAACGCATGTTTCGGCTCACCGATTGTCATATGCCGGACAGGCCCACCCGGTGCATGCACATCCAAAAGGGCGCGCAGACGCGGGAACGCATAAGCCGGAAGGTTCGAGAACCGCTCGGGAAACATGAATGACTGCCTCTGGTTGCGGGATCATTGTCGCCCCGCTTTGGGACAGAATAGGAAATAACCGGGGGCACTGTCCAGAATTTTGCCATGATCTCGGGGGGATGTGGCGCGAATGCCGCATGCCTTGGCGATCGGAATCAACGCCCCTATGGCCCGCCAAAAAATTGTCCACAGCTGCTTAGTTGCCCGGCACCAGTTTTCCGGGGTTCAGGATGTTGTCCGGGTCCAAGGCCCGTTTCACGGCGCCCATAACATCCCAGCCATCGCCGTGTTCGGCACGCATATAGGCCAGTTTCCCCATTCCCACGCCATGCTCGCCGGTGCAGGTTCCGCCCAAGGCGATCGCCCGTTCTGCCATCCGGTGGGACAACGCCTTGGCCGTTTCAAGGTCCGCGGGTTGCTCAGGATCAACCAGCAGGATGGCGTGAAAGTTGCCGTCGCCCACATGCCCAAGAATGGGCCCGGGAATACCAGAGGCCTCAATGTCGGCCTGGGTTTCCTCGACCGCCTGCGCCAGTTTGGAAATCGGCACACAAATGTCCGTGACCAGCGCCCGCGCGCCTTTGCGGGCCGCCAAGATCGCGTAGTAGCCGTTGTGCCGCATCGCCCAGAGCGCACGCCGTTCTTCCTCGCGGGCGCTCCATTGAAATTCCGATCCACCGTGATCCGCTACAATGTCACCGAACCGGACGGCGTCTTCTGCCACACCATCGGGCGATCCGTGAAATTCCACCATCAGGTGAGGCGCTTCATTCATTGATGAGCCCGAATAGTCATTGAAGGCGCGCGCGCTGGCGGCATCCACGAATTCGATGCGGGCCATGGGTATGCCCATCTGGATCGTCTCGATCACGGTGTCCACGGCTGCGCCCATGGACGGGAATGAACAAATCCCGGCGCTGGTGGCCTCGGGAATGCCGTGCAAGCGCAACGTGAGTTCGGTCACCAGACCCAATGTCCCTTCCGAGCCCACCATCAGCGCCGTCAGGTCATAGCCAGCCGAAGACTTGCGCGCACGGCTACCGGTTTCAATAACGCGGCCATCCGCCAGAACGACCTGCATACCCATCACGTTGTCGCGCATCGTGCCGTAGCGCACCGCCGTCGTGCCAGAGGCGCGCGTCATGGCCATCCCGCCAATCGATGCGTTTGCACCTGGATCGACAGGGAACATCAGCCCCGTCGCGCGTAACTCTTCGTTCAGTGCTTCGCGTGTCACGCCCGGCTGAACCGTGACATCCATATCTGCTGAACGGATCGAAAGAACCTTGTTCAGATCGCGAAAATCCACAACGACCCCGCCCCTTAGGGCCAGACCATGTCCCTCGAGCGACGTCCCCGCGCCCCATCCAATCACAGGGCAACGCGCCTGCGCGCAAATGCGCATGATTTCAGCAACCTGAGCGGTATTTTCAGGATAAGCCACCGCCTCGGGTGGCATTGGCGGAAAATGTGTCTCGGACCGCCCGTGCTGATCGAGATCGGGCTTGGAACGGCTGAGCCGTTCGCCTAGGAGTTGGGACAGGGTTTCGAGCGCCTGTTCATTGGCCATTGCAATGCCTCACGAGTTTTCCCGGGGCAGCTTATACAACGGTCGGGACGAGCGATAGTTCCCGGATTGGAGGACCCGGCTTTGCTTAGTCTGCTGCGTGATCAGATACGCAATACCGGCGCACAGGTTGCGCGCGGCTGGGATTTGCTGCGTCACGAGGGCCCGGGGCAGATCCAATTCTGGTTTATCGCCCTTATCGTTGGAATCGTTGCAGGATTTGCCGCCATCGGATTTCGTGCGGCGATTGCCAAGTTGCAAACCACGCTCTACGGCACCGACGACGTGACCACGCTGCACAGCTTTGCAGAAACCTTGCCGTGGATGTGGGTCTTGCTGATCCCGGCAATCGGCGGCATCGCGGTCGGCATAATCCTGCATCATTTTACACCCGATGGCCGCGTGCGTTCGGTCGCCGACGTGATCGAAGGCGCTGCGCTCAACGATGGCCGGGTTGAAAAGAAGGCGGGGATTGCCTCGGCGCTTTGTTCCTGGATCACATTGTCGACCGGCGGTTCCACCGGCCGGGAAGGGCCAGTTGTGCACATCGCGGCCATGGTTTCGTCTTGGGTTGCCAATTTTCTGCGCGTGGATGGCATCACAGGCCGCGATCTGCTGGGCTGCGCCGTTGCCGCTGCGGTCTCGGCCAGTTTCAACGCGCCCATTGCCGGCGCGCTTTTTGCGCTGGAGGTCATCCTGCGCCATTTCGCCGTGCACGCATTTGCCCCCATCGTCGTGGCCAGCGCCGCCGGAACTGTCATCAACCGACTAACCTATGGCGATGTGACAGAGTTCACCCTGCCCGGAACCGGTGTTGTCGAATTCTATCTCGAGCTTCCGGCCTTTTTCATTTTGGGTCTCGTCTGCGGGCTGATCGCCGTCTTGATGATGCGGGCGGTCTTTTTTGCCGACGATCTCGAAACTGCGTTGCAAAACCGCCTTGGATTGCCGCATTGGCTTCGCCCCGCTGTCGCGGGTCTTCTGCTGGGTGGCATTGCTATTTTCTACCCGCATATCATCGGCGTCGGCTATGAAACCACATCACGTGCGCTGACAGGCTCGTTGGTCCTGCACGAGGCGATCATCTTTGCCATGCTCAAGGTGCTGGCAGTCGCAATCACCATGGCTGGCCGCATGGGCGGAGGCATTTTTTCGCCCTCCCTGATGGTTGGTGCTTTGACCGGGTTGGCCTTTGGCCTGATCGCAACGGGCCTGTTTCCTGAACAATCGGGGGCCTTCACGCTCTACGCGCTTGCCGGAATGGGCGCTGTTTCGGCCGCCGTTCTGGGTGCGCCAATCTCGACCACGCTGATCGTGTTCGAACTGACCGGCGACTGGCAAACCGGCCTCGCCGTTATGGTTTCTGTTTCGATGTCCACGGCGCTCTCGACACGGCTCGTGGACCGGTCGTTCTTCCTGACCCAATTGGAGCGGCGCAATGTGCATTTGGCAGCCGGTCCCCAAGCTTACTTGCTGGCCATGTTCCGGGTGCAGGGTGTGATGCGCAAACCAACAGACGACGCAGCAGCTGACGAAGAAGCCTGCCTGCGGATGATCGAACAGGGGCTCTTTGTCCAAGCCAGCGCAACGCTCGAGGTCGCCCTGCCGATGTTTGACCGATCGGGCGTGGCATTCCTGCCTGTGGTTTCATTGGAAGGCGACGAAAACGCGCCAGTTTTGCAAGGCGCGCTCTTTCACGTGGACGCCTTGAAAGCCTACAACAAGGCCTTGGCAGCAACCGCAGAAGAAGAGCACAGCTAGGCTAAATCAAACCGCCAGAGCGGCCTCTGCGGCGGCAGCGATGCGCAGCAAACGATCTTCGGTCATCGGCGCACCCATTAGGGATATCCCGCAACTCGGCACGCCGGTTGGCAGCGTCACGGCACAGACACCCATGAGATTCCCCACGCGGGTGTTCCGCAGCGCCAGCAGATTTTCCGTGACGTAGTAATCGCTGTCGGTCATCAGCCGTTCCACATTGGGCGGAAGGATCGGTGCAGTCGGGCACAGCACGGCATCAAATCCTGAGGTGCGCTCCAGCCATTGGGCACGAACCTGATCAAGCCGCTGCCAACCTGCCACGAAATCGGCCCCAGAGAAATCCCGGCCACCTTCAAATCGTTCCCGGATTGGCTGGAACATAGCCTCTGGGTTGGCTTCGATTGCGTCGCGCCAAGTGCCCCAAGCTTCGGTCATGTAAAGCAAACCGGCATCCGCCATGGAGCCTTCGATTTCAGGGAATTCAAAGTCAACCAATTCGGCACCCGCATCCGATAGCTTGTTCAGCGCACTGGCGTAGGCGGCCTTTGGCGCATCCCGCAGGTCATCCATCACAAGCGTTTGCATCACTGCAAAACGGCGCCCTTTGAGACTATGCGTGCCGCGCATATCCGGAGCCGGTCGCCCTTCAAGCGCAGCAAGAACAAGCGCGGCATCTTCAACGGTCCGGCACAAAGGGCCAATCGTGTCAAAGCGGGCCGCCAAGGCAACAGACCCCGTGCAATCCACACGTCCTGACGTGGTCTTCAAACCAACCAGATCGTTCCAGACCGAGGGTATGCGGACTGACCCGCCAGTGTCTGAACCGATCGCCGCCGCTGCCAGACCAAAGGCCACAGAGGCTGCCGCGCCCGAAGACGATCCACCTGCAACCGCATCCGGATCATTGATGCAGGGTGACGTTGCCGTGACCGGGTTCAGGCCCAGTCCGGAAAACGCCAGTTCCGACAGGTGCGTTTTACCCAGACAGACCAATCCCATGGCCGTGGCAACGCGCAAGACCTCAGCGTCTTTCTCGGGAACACGTCCCGCCAAAAGCGCCGAACCCGCTTCGGTTGCAACCCCGGCGCTGCCGAACAGATCCTTCCAGCTGATCGGAACGCCATCCAGAGGTGACAAGCGCCTGCCGGAATGCGCCCTTTCACGAGCAGCCGCAGCCTCGGACAGGGCGCGCTCAGGTGTCAGCCGGGCGTATATGCGGTCTGCAACCGGACTGGCGGCGATGGCATCCAGGAAAAACTGTGCCAATTCCACTGGATCGATCTTTCCGGCGCCGATGCCCCGTCCAAGATCCGCCGCTGTCATTTCGCCCCAAGTGGTCATGCTGTTCTCCTGTGCTGCGACATAGACGGTAGCGGCAGGCGGGCGCATGGACAATCCCGTCAGGGTATCCATATTGCAAAGCATGAACAGCGATCTTCTCATTGTTGGCGGTGGCCTGAACGGACCCGCACTGGCATTGGCCGCAGCGCAGGCAGGTATTTCCAGCACTGTGGTCGATGCGCTGCCCACCCAAACCCGCACGCGCAACGATTTCGACGGGCGCTCTTATGCGCTGGCGCTGGCCTCTAAACGTATGCTTGCCGCTCTGGGCCTTTGGGAACAGCTCGAGGCCCACACGCAACCGATGCAAGAGATCAAGGTTTCGGACGGACGTGTTGGCGATGCCGAGGTCTTTCTTGGTCTGCATTTCAACAGCGCCGAAATCGAAGAAGGCCCGATGGGCTACATGATCGAGGACCGCTATCTGCGAACGGTGCTTCTGGATGCAATGGACAGCAATGACCTGATCACGCACAAGCCGGAAAGCCGCGTGGTCAGTCAGGCAAACAACGCCTCGCAGGCCAGTGTCACGCTTCAGGATGGCTCGGTTCTGACAGCCCGACTGCTGATCGGAGCAGATGGGCGTCAAAGTGGAACCGCACAGCGCGCCGGAATTCAGCGCACCGGATGGGGCTATGGCCAGACAGCCCTCGTCTGTGCCATCGACCATGAAAAACCACATGGCGGCGTGGCCCACCAGTTGTTTATGCCTGCCGGACCCTTGGCCATTCTCCCATTGCCCGGCAACCGCAGTTCGATCGTCTGGTCCGAGACCGAAGAGAACGCGAAATCCATCAATGCGCTGAGCGATGAGGACTACCTTGCGGTCTTGCGCCCTCGCTTTGGAAACTTTCTGGGCGACATCGATCTGGCGGGCGCCCGCTATACCTACCCCTTGAACCTGACACTGGCGAACAGCTTTGTCGGGGAACGCCTCGCGCTGGTTGGCGATGCTGCACATGGGATGCACCCTATCGCGGGACAGGGGCTGAATGCAGGCCTGCGGGATGTCGCCGCGCTGGCCCATGTCATGAGCCATGCCGCCCGACGCGGCGAAGACTATGCCAGCCCGCAGGTTTTGGCCCGCTATCAGCAGTGGCGACGGTTCGATACAGCAAGCCTCGCTGCCGCGACGGATGTGTTCAATCGGCTTTTCTCGAACGACAACCCCTTGCTGCGCGCCGCACGCGACTTTGGCATGGCGGCGGTCAATGCCGTCCCAGAACTCCGTCGCACGTTTATCCGCGAAGCCGCCGGTTTGACCGGCGAACTGCCGGATCTGATGCGCGGCTGATCGCAATAGCTGATCCGGTGATGGCCAAGAGGCTTTGATCTGACCGTTCTTCGTGGCAACACTGGCTGCCAAACAAGACAGGAGCGGATCATGACGCAAAAATGCGCAATCGTAACCGGGGCCGCACGCGGCATCGGATTGGCCACCACGGACCTTTTTCTCGAACAGGGTTGGCAGGTGGCAATGGTTGACCGGGATGAATCCGAATTGTCCACCGCGGCCGGGCAGCGTGAAAACGTACTGGCCATCCATCGCGATGTATCAAACCCGCAAGACGTCGGCGCAATGGTCCGAGAAACCAAAGGCTGGGCAGGCCGGATCGATGCGCTGATAAACAATGCAGGCGTCGCTGAATTTGGTCCCTATGAGGACTGCACGTTTGACATGTGGCGCCGCGTCATGGCGACCAATCTCGACGGCGTTTTTCTGTGCACACAAGAAGCCGCAGACGAACTGAAGGCAACCAAAGGCGCTGTTGTGAACATCGCTTCGATCTCGGGCCTGCGTGCGTCGACCCTGCGGGTTGCCTATGGCACGTCAAAGGCAGCGGTTATCCAACTGACCAAACAGCACGCCGCCGAGCTGGGGGAATTCGGAATCCGGTGCAATGCAGTTTGCCCCGGTCCGGTGCGGACAAAACTGGCCATGGCCGTGCATTCGCAGGAAATCATCGACGCGTATCACGATGCAATTCCGTTGAACCGCTACGGATCAGAACGGGAAATCGCGGAAGTCATCTGCTTTCTGGCCTCGGACCGGGCATCTTATGTCACTGGTCAGGTCGTGGCGGCCGATGGCGGCTTCGAATCCACCGGCGTCGGATTGCCAGCGCTGCGGAACTGAGCCCTTTCAACCAGTCACGAGACCAAGCAAAGACCAGCCACAGTCCTTTGCCCTATGTGGGGCCTATCCCTGATAATGTCACCCGAAGCGCTTTGTCCACTTTGAGCCCATTTTGCTGAATGCTGCGTTGCGCACGAACGGCAGCTATGGGTAGGCACTCAAAAAATCCATTGCTTCCGCCAGGGCTGAGTCGGATCGCATTTTCCGTCGGTGCGGTGTCATTAATCTGACCTCCAATGGGACCCTAAAGCGATCAGAAAGAACTTCACGCAAAACACCTGCTCGCATGAACCCGGCGGCACAAATATCTAGGCAGCCCGTCACACCCAACCCTTGATTTGCAAGGCTGAGTTGCACTGAAGGGTGTGATGCGCTGATGGCTTTGTCCAAGCTGAGGCGTCCCTTCGGATTGGTGAGCGGGTAGCCAAAAGGGGGCTTTCGCTCTGTACTAACAATTGCGGTCAACTCGGCAATCCGCTCAACCGAATTCGCGTCTTCTTCCGAGACCAAAGCGGCACTCGCAACAAGAATTGCGTGTGCCTTACCCTTCCAAATGGTCCGCAGGTCATGATCGGTGGCGAATTTGGGCGCAACCCGCAAAAAGTAGTCCCGCGCAAATCTGCTATGATCGACGAATTCGTCCTCAGCGAATATCTTCAGCGTGAGCAACGGGTGTTTTTCCATCAAGTGTTGAGCAACTGCGCCGAAACACGTGTTTGCAACTTCTGTCGGAACGCTCACACGACATGCTTGGTCCAGTTCGTCTGAGTTTTCAGGGCCGAGCGCACTATTCATGAGGTCAACGATTCCGGACGCTGACGCATAAACACGCTCGCCTTCCGTGGTTGGCGTAACGCCCAATTTATGACGGATCAGCAACGCCGTCCCCAACCGATTTTCAAGCATTTTCACCGACTCGCTCAATCCTGAAGGTGAGATGCCGATGTCGTCTGAAGCAGATTTCATTGAGCCGGCTTCGACGATGCGAGCGAAGTTGGCCAGATGACGTAGGTAACCGTGCATTCTGTTTTTCCGAATTTTTCACATCTAACCTTCTGAATATCGGTATTTCTGGCAAACCGCTACGCTCTTGCTAGGAAAAAGAGGAGTGTATCAATGACATCCAAAGCTATGATGCTTAGCGCTGCTATTGTTGCAGCACAGTTTGGCAGCCCGGTGGTTGCTCAATCAACGAACGAGGCGGGACTAGATGGGCAATTTGCGTCTATCGCTTGCGAGGTGAGACCACAGCCAAATCAGGATGGGACGATGGGCGAATGGTGGCTAACACGCGACATCACGATCGCTGATGATCGCATTGATGCCGTGTTCACGACCTACGCGGGCCCGGGCTGTGGTTTCGCCCTACAGGAACTCCATTTCGGCGGTGGTATCGAGATTGTTGGCCCGTCGGACGTCATTGACGGCGCGGTTGAGGCTGACCTGACGATTGATGACTACGTTCGGATCAAACCGTTGGTAGAAGACTTTGCGGCCTTCTTGAACAGCGCGCCCGATGGAGCTTGTCTGTCTGCCGAATGGACCGTTGGGCAAGAACGCGACATCTTGCAAGACGGCTGCCTCGTTTTGGGTGTTCAGCCCAATACACCAACAGTCGAGTACGAAATTCTCGCAACGCGCGGTGATATGATTTTCTTTGGAGCGAGACCCACAGATGGCACGTTTATCGTGTCGCCAGACAAACGGCCTGCTGCGCTGCTCGTCGGTGCCGCGCGCAAGTAAACCCACTCACGTAAGCTGCCATTGGAGCTAAGAAATCCAATGGCAGCGAAGTCCCGAAAGCGGACACTCCTAAAAAAGCTTTTCAGAGTTTGTTTCCGGCTTCCGGATTCGGAGATCCTGCGGCGTGGTGACGACCAAAGCCAAACATGCGCAACGAAAGACAAAGGCCGGGAAGTCCCGGCCTTTGATGTTCTCATAGTTTTACGCGCAGGTCACTTGATGCGCTGGCCGTTCGCAAGAACATGGCCTTCGGCGTTCACTTCGATGGTCGAGGTTGCGCTGTCTTCCTCCGCACCCGGAACGGTGAACATGGACAGCATCATGCGCGCGCCCATGGCGTCTTCCTCGGCCAGCAGACCCATTTGGATCAACTTGTCGATCAGGCCGTTGTGACCCTGAACCGCGATGTCCAGCTGGCCCTCTGGGCGGGGCAGACCGTCAAAGCTTTCCAGATCGGTGTTGTCAAAAGTGAATGCACCCTTGCCTGTCAGCTTACTGCCGGCCGCTTCAACCGTCAGATCGTTCAGGGTCAGAGCATTCAGCTCGCCCGGCATGGCTTCGCCGTTTTCCAGCTTTTCCATATCGGCCGGATCCATAAGGTTCAGGAACGGTGTGACCTGAGCTGTCAGATCTGCCACAATCGTTGCGGGGTCGCGCGGAAGGATCGCGGCTGGGTCCAGCATACCCCAGATCATGTTGCTTGTTTCAAAGCCAACCAGCTTGAGACCAAGGGCGGCCTCTTGCGGGCCTTGGCCGGGCTGAATTGGAATTGCGATGTTGAAACCTGATTCAGCCATTTGCGCATTGATCGGAAACGGCACGTCTGGCGTTGTCATTTCCATGGTGAAATCCGAGTTCTGCACCGCGTATACGATCGCTTCGTCAGAAACATCCACCTCAAGCGAACCGGCGCCAGAGGTGAAATTGCCACTGGTGTTGCCAGAGCGTTCGGTCACGAAAAACTCGAGGCTGGATCCTTGGTGCGAAAAGATTCCGCCACCGGCAAACCCAGCTGCAATGGCAGCCGCCATATCGTTCAGATCAAAGCCTTCGGGAAGAATGCTGTCGCCTTCAAAGGAAACGCCAACCATCTTGGCGGCAAAGTTCCCACCTTCTTCGCTATCGGGATCATTGGCGGCGAAGTCGATGTTTACATCCCCCAGATCCATGACCTGTTCGATCACCGTCAGGCTGTCTTCCGTGCGCGATGCAGAACGGCCTTCGATCGGCCCCATGGTCATGTTCATGCGGGCCATGTTGTCCGGGATCATTTCGCCGTCGACCATCAGTTTCGACAGGGCCAGACCCAGCATGTTAGCCGTGTAGTCATAGTTCATTGCGTCCGGATCACCGGATACGACCACCTGAAGGTCGTCATGCGTGTAATCGACGGTGATCTCGACCTGCTCACCGTCGTTCACCACGACCGTGATTGGCATCACTTCGGGGAAACCTACGGAAACCGAACCATCGCCACGATCACGCAGCGTCAGCTGGTCCATCGAAAAGCTGAAGTTGCCTTCACCTTCCGGCAAAGCCATGGACATCGTCACGTTGCTGACGATCAGATCATCGCCCGACGCCGCTGGCTGGGCCTGCACGTCATAGCCAAAACCTTCGACGTACTCAGACAGATTGTCCCAAACCTGCTGCGGCGTCACGTCGGCGGCGGCATGTTGCGTCATTGCGGCGAGCGCAAGCGCTGAAATACCAGTAAACTTTTTCATGATGAACCTTTCTCGAGGCTGAAAATTGATGCCCATAGTGTCGAGCGCTCTCAGCGCAGGGTCAAGGGACTGGATTCCATACTTTGTAGCCTTTACCAAGTTTACAAGGTGGCAAGGAGATATCTTATGGATTTGACAGGAAAAACTGCGCTCATTACCGGAGCAAGCCGGGGAATTGGCGCCGCGGCGGCCCGTCTTTTTGCCGCGCAGGGTTGCAAGGTTGCACTGGTTGCACGCAGCGGAGATGCAATCGCCGATCTTGCCGGGGAAATTGGCAAAGCAGCGGTTGCCATTCCTTGCGATATCGCCCGCTATTGGGAAATGGATCAGGCCGTACAGAACTGTATTTCCGCGCATGGCGGGCTTGATATTCTCATCAACAACGCAGGCGTGGTCGAGCCGATCAGCCATTTGGCGGATGCTGACCCCGACGCCTGGGGCGATGTGATCGACATCAATCTCAAAGGCGTTTTCCACGGAATGCGTGCGGCGCTGCCGAGTATGTTGGAAAGCGGGGGCGGTACGATACTGACCATCGGCTCCGGTGCAGCCCATGGCCCGGTCGAAGCATGGTCGCATTACTGTTCTTCCAAAGCCGCCGCTTTGATGCTGACACGGATGGCCGACAAGGAATACGCGGATCAGGGTATTCGCGCGCTTTCACTGTCGCCCGGAACGGTTGCGACCCAAATGCAAAAGGAAATCAAGGCTTCGGGGATCAATCCGGTCAGTCAGCTGGATTGGTCCGATCACATTCCGCCTGAATGGGTGGCGCAGGCGCTGCTGTGGATGTGCGGCCCGGATGCAGATTCTTTCAAGGGCGCCGAAGTTTCGCTGCGCGACGAAGCAATCCGGGAAAAGGCTGGCATCAAATGATCGAATTGAACAAGGACGGCGGGTTCTGGACCGTCACGCTTAATCGTCCGGACAAGGCCAATTCACTGACAGAAGCCATGCTGCGGGAATTGGCTGAGATCGCCGAGGCCGCAGCAGACCCTGCCAACGAGGCGCGGGTGCTGGTTCTGACCGGGGTTGGCAAAGTATTTTCTGCAGGGGCTGATCTGGACGCAGCCAAAGCCGGGTTGGCGGTTTCACCACTCTGGGAAAGGCTTTCCGGGGCCCTCGCGAAAATGGATGCCATGACAATTTGCGCATTGAATGGCACCGTTGCGGGCGGCGCAATGGGCATGTTTCTGGCCTGCGATCTGCGCCTTTCCGTTCCCGGCGCAAAGATTTTCTACCCGGTCATGAAACTGGGTTTTTTGCCCCAACCGTCGGATCCGGGCCGGCTTGCCGCGATCTGCGGCGCATCACGCGCAAAAATGATCCTGATGGCCGGCCAAAAGATCCCGGTCGAGCAAGCAAGCGAATGGGGGCTGATCGACGTGATTGCCGATGGGGACATTATCGAAACTGCGCGGGATCTGTCTGGCGATGTGTTGGGGGCCACGCCTGAACACGCCACTGCCATCAAAAACCTGATTGGCGGCCGCAGCGCCTAGATCTCTTTTTCAAAGAAAACCAAGAGCTCGGCGACATCCTCGGGGATGTCGCTGTAAGGGCCCCGAAGGGCAAAGCCCATAGACAGGTACAGGCTGACGGCTGCTTTCAGAATTTTGCCGGTATCCATGAGAATGCGTTGGTGACCCGCGTTCTGGCAATCTTCAATCAGACGTTCCATCATGGCGCGACCGACACCGTGACCGCGGGCTGAATCGCGGACGTACACTCTTTTGATTTCGGCGGTACGCGGCGCGATTGGGCGAAACATTCCGCAGGCCACGACCTCACCATTCAGCAACGCCAATCGTGTTCCCCCTCCGGGCGCTGCGTGTTCTTCCGGCAACCGGTCCATCAACGCGGCATACCCTGCTTCGGGATAGGCATGAGAAACGGCCCGTGCACTGGGGCCGCCCAAACCAATCAAAAAGTCCCGGTAGTCCCAGCACAACTCTCGGAGTGTGGCAAAGTCTTCCGGTGTCTCGCACCTTTTGAACTCCGCCGCGCTAGCCATTTGGCTGACCAAGCCGCCGCACGACACTGTCAGCGCTGACCCGACCCAGAGTTTCGCCATCTGACACAACCGTCAGTGGCCCGTCTGCCAGTTTGTCGATGATCTCTTTGATCGGTGTTTCCGCTTCGACGACCGCACCACCCTGCCCCGCTTCTGTCACGTCGCGCGCGGTCAGAACGCCAAGCGGGTTCATGTTCGCCACGAAATCGGCCACGTAGTCCGATGCCGGATTGGAGAAGATTTCGCGAGGCGTGCCAATCTGTACGATCCGCCCGCCTTCCATGATCGCAATGCGATTGCCGATTTTGAACGCTTCGTCCAGATCATGACTGACGAACAAAATGGTCCGTTTCAGATCACGTTGCAGATCGAGCAATTCATCCTGAAGACGGGTACGGATCAATGGGTCCAACGCAGAGAACGGCTCATCCATAAGCAGGATCGGCGCGTCAGTGACAAACGCCCGAGCCAAGCCGACACGCTGCTGCATGCCGCCTGACAACTCGCCAACCTTGCGGTCTTCCCAACCGGCCAGTCCAACAAGCCCAATGGCCTTGGATGCAGCTGCATCCACGTCGCGCCCGGCACCACTGTTCCCAAGCTCAAGAGGAAAGCGGACGTTTTCCTGCACGGTGCGCCAAGGTAGGAGCCCGAACTGTTGGAACACCATGGCGATGCGTGTCTGGCGCATCTGGCGCAGACGCGCCGCGCTGCAATCGGTGACGTTGACCATCTCGTCGCCCGCGTTGACGGAAACACCGCCCCGCACGACCGGGTTCAATCCATTGACCGCCCGCAAAAGCGTGCTTTTGCCCGACCCAGACAGCCCCATCAAAACGACGATTTCGCCCTCTTCGACAGTCAGAGAACAATTGTGGACCCCCAGCACCTGACCGGTGGCCTTTTGGATTTCGGTCCGATCCTGCCCGGCATCTGCCAGCGGCAGTGCCTGCCCCGGCGCATCGCCGAACATGATCGACACATTGTCAAATACAACTGCGCTCATTTCCCAACCCTCAACGCCCGGTCGAGCATGATGGCAACAACCACGATGATCAGTCCCGCCTCAAAGCCCAAACCAGTATCCACACGGTTCAACGCACGTACGACCGGCACGCCCAGGCCGTCCGCGCCGACAAGGGCCGCGATGACGACCATGGACAAAGACAACATGATGGTTTGATTCAAGCCCGCCATGATCTGAGGCAAGGCACTGGGAAGCTCGACCTTCCACAGCTTTTCGCGGGGCGTCGCGCCAAAGGCATCCGCCGCCTCAGTCAGGGCGGTTGGTGTCGATGAAACACCCAGATGGGTTAGACGAATTGGCGCGGGAACAACAAAGATCACCGTTGCGATCAAACCCGGAACCATACCGATACCGAAAAACACGATGGCCGGGATCAGGTAGACAAAAGTCGGCAGGGTCTGCATCAGGTCGAGCACCGGCCGCATCCATGCATAAAGTCGTGGACGATGGGCCGCAGCAATCCCGATCGGAACCCCAACACCCATGCAAACAACACACGCCGACAGTACAAGTGTCAGGCTTTCGGTGGTTTCTTCCCAATAGCCCTGGTTCAGGATGAACAGAAATCCAAGCGCCAGAAAGGCCGGAACTTTCCATCCGCGGTGCAGCCACCATGTCAGCCCGGTCAAAGCCGCAATGACGATCAGGGGGTGCGGGGTCTGCAGAACCCAAAGAACCGCGTCGATCAACGCTTCCATGGCGATGGCCAGCGCATCAAAGAACCACGCGCCATTGTCCTGCAACCAGTCAAAGACGGCCTCAGCAGCGTCCCCAACAGGAATTTTGTTGTCTGTCAGCCAATCAAGCAGCGGATCATCCTCCGGTTATTCCGGGATTTTGTCTATCTTGCAGCGCTGCCCGCCCGAAAATCAATCCGGGGCGATCAGAGCCGCTCAAACAAGTACGGAAAAAGGCCAGCCGCCAAGCTTGGCGCTGTGCCCCATATAAAAAAGGGCGCACCATCGCGGTGCGCCCGATTATCGGTATTACTGAAGCGCGCTCATCACGGCGGCCTTGGCATCGCCACCGTCTTTGGTGGTCACGCCGGCCAGCCAGCCGTCCAGAACGCCCATGTTGGCCGCCAGCCACGCCGTCGCAGCCTCGGCCGGATCTTCGCCATCATCCAGAATGGCGCCCATGATCTCGTTTTCCATCGCCAGCGAAAACTCGAGGTTGTTCAGCAATGCGCCAACATTTGTGCACTCGGCCGCATAGCCAGCGCGTGTGTTGGTGTAGACAGTCGCGCCACCAAGGTTCGGGCCAAAGTAGTCGTCGCCACCCGTCAGATAGGTCAGATCGTAGTTTGCGTTCATCGGATGCGGTTCCCATGCAAGGAAGACAACCGGCTCGTCCCGCTTGTCCGCGCGTCCAACCTGAGCGAGCATACCTTGCTCAGAGCTTTCCTTGACCTCGAAACCTTCGAGACCAAAAGCATTGGCCGCGATCATATCCATGATCAGACGGTTGCCGTCATTGCCCGGCTCAATGCCATAGATGGTCTGGTCGAGGGAATCGCCTTGGCCAGCGATGTCAGCAAAATCCTTGATGCCCATTGCAGCGCCAGCGGCATTTGTTGCCAGCGTGTACTTAGCGCCTTCCAGGTTCGCCCGAACCGTGTCGACCGTACCCGCTTCGCGGTATGGTGCGATGTCGGCTTCCATTGTCGGCATCCAGTTTCCGAGGAAGATGTCGATGTCGCCGGCAGCCATTGACGTGTAGGTAACCGGAACGGACAGAACCTTGATATCAGTCTCATAGCCCAGTGCCTGCAAGACCACGGTGGTCGCTGCGGTCGTCGCTGTGATATCGGTCCAACCCACGTCCGAGAAGGTTACAGTTCCGCAATCGGCCGCAGCCGAAGTCGCGGTCATGGCAGCAAGCGCCAAGGCCGAGGTGAAAATTCTGGTCATCTTTTACATCTCCCTATTTTTGACTGTTCAGTCAATCAACGCATTTTCCAGCGTAAAATGCAACAAAACTTTGCGCTGCCATCTGTCTGCGGCAGCGATTAGCATGTTCGACAGACTAACGGAGTTGAAAGCATGAGCAATCCCGAGACCAGAATCGCGCAGGGTCGTGGTGACAAACCCGCCGACATTGTCCTGAAGGGCGGCAAGCTGCTGGACCTCATGACCGGTGCTTTGCTGGATGGCGATATCGCCATCACCGGAGATACGATTACCGGCACCTTGGACACCTACGACGGCGTACAAGTTATTGATGTTTCGGGCATGGTTCTGGCGCCGGGCTTTATCGACACCCATCTGCATATTGAAAGCTCGTTGGTCACGCCCTTTGAATTTGATCGCTGCGTCACGCCCCGCGGGGTGACCACGGCCATCTGCGACCCCCACGAAATCGCAAATGTCGTTGGTGCGCCCGGCATTCAGTATTTTCAGGATGCCAGCCAGCACACCTTGTTGGACATCAAGGTACAGCTGTCGTCCTGCGTGCCCTCGACGCATATGGAAACCGCCGGTGCCGAGCTGCTGGCCGAGGACCTAAAAGCGCTCAAAGGGCATCCGTCAGGGTTGGGCCTGGCGGAATTCATGAACTACCCCGGCGTTATCCATCGCGACCCCGACGCCATGGCTAAACTGCGCCTGTTCGACGGCGAACATATCGATGGGCATTGCCCTTTGCTCAGCGGCAAAGACCTCAATGCCTATATCGCAGCCGGCATCCGCACCGAGCATGAGGCCACCAACCCCGACGAGGCGCTGGAAAAGCTGCGCAAAGGTATGCGGGTTCTCATACGCGAAGGATCGGTTTCGAAGGACTTGCATGCCCTGCAGCCGCTGTTGAACGTAACGACCAGCCCTTACATGTGCCTTTGCACCGACGATCGGAACCCTTTGGATATCGCCGACTCTGGTCATCTGGACTACATGATCCGCGAATTGATCCGTCTCGGCACACCGCCGCTTGCGGTTTACCGTGCCGCCACTCTGTCAGCGGCCGAAGCCTTTGGCCTGAAGGATCGAGGCATGATCGCCCCTGGCAAGCGCGCTGATATCGTCGCGTTGGATTCGCTGGAATCCTGCCGCGCCCAGTTGGTGATCGCAGGGGGGCGTTTGGTAAATGACGACGCCTTTGCAAAGCGGGGTTCAGTCGAACCAATTGCGCGCAACTCAGTCAAGGCACCACGCGTCAAGGCGTCGGATTTCCGAGCCCGCGCCAACCGTGAAAAAACCGACGTTATCGGCATTCGCGAAGGACAGATCCTGACTGATCATCTGATCGAAGACATCAGCATTCAGGATGGCGACAAGGCCCCTGACGTTACACGCGATTTGATCCGTATAGCCGTTGTCGAGCGGCATGGAAAAAACGGCAACATCGCTACGGGGTTTGTGCGCGGTTTCGGTTTGCATTCTGGCGCGATTGCCTCGACGGTCTGCCACGATCACCACAACATTGCCTGTGTCGGCGCCAATTACGAAGACATGGCTACAGCCGCCAACCGGCTGGGCGCAATCGAAGGCGGTTTTGTTGTTGTCGACAGGGGTGAAATACTGGCTGAACTGGCCCTGCCTGTGGCCGGTTTGATGTCGTTGGAGCCGTTCGAAACTGTCAAAGCCCGGCTGATCGATTTGCGTGACGCAGCGCAATCGTTGGGTGTGACCCTTGAAGAGCCGTTCCTGCAACTGGCCTTTCTGGCATTGCCCGTCATTCCGGCCCTGAAAATTACGGACCGAGGCATGGTGGATGTGAACAAATTCGAAATCATCCCTTAAGGGGCGTGCCATGCCTCAGGCACGCCTTGGGCGGGCGACTTAACCGCTCGCTTTAAAGGCGCGACAGCAGGTCAGGCGTCGGCCAAGCATCTGCAGGCAGGCCCAGTTCACGCTGAACCGACCTTACCGCAGCCCGCGTGCCCGCACCCAAAATGCCGTCGATTTTTCCGACGTCATAGCCACGGTCCGCCAGTTTACGCTGCAAGGACTTCATCTGATCGCCTGACAGGCCTGTGTCTGGCTGCCCGGCATCGTAAACCGGCGCCCCCATTAGCCGGGTGCCAAAATAAGCAGCGGTCAGAACGTAGGTAAAGCTCTTGTTCCATTCGAAATAAACGCTGAAGTTCGGGTAGGCGATGAAGGCTGGCCCATTGCGGCCTTGCGGAATGATAATGGACGCAGGAAGACGCGCATCATCAAGCACGCCGCTGCGTGCCTTGACGCCCAAGGCTTCCCACTCTGCGACCGTTTTCGTCGTGTGAAGCCCAGTGTCAAACCAATCCAAGTCATCCGGAAGCACAACCTCTTGCAGCCACGGCTCACCCGGTCGCCAACCCAGGTGAGACAGCATCTTTGCGCCAGACAACAGAGCGTCAGCCGAAGATGTCTTGAGAGTCACACGCCCGTCGCCATCACCGTCAACACCGTTTTCGAGGATGTCCTTGGGCAGCATCTGGACCATGCCGATCTCACCGGCCCAAGCACCTGTGGTCGTACCCGGATCAAAAGCTCCGTTTTCATAGAGCGTCAGAGCTGCAAATACCTGAGGTCTGAAAATTTCTGGCCGGCGGCAGTCATGTGCCAAAGTGACCAGAGCGTTCGCCGTATTGAAGTTTCCCTGAAACGCGCCGTAGTCGGTTTCAAACGCCCAAAACGCCAACAAGACGCCGGGCGATATGCCAAATTCACGCTGAATCCTGTCAAAGATCGCAGATTGGCTCTGGGCCAGTTGTCGCCCCTTGTCTAGGCGAGATTGCGAAATCAGCTTGCGAGAGAACGTGATGAACGGGTCCTGAAATATCCCCTGACGTCGATCAGCCTTGAGCACGGATTGATCCTGCCGGACACCCGCGAAAAAGCGCTGAACGGTTGAACTGTCATGGCCTTTGGCGATTGCTTCGCGCGCCATGTCATTCACAAAGGCCCCAAATCCGCCGCCACAAGGGACGGTCTGTGCCTGCAAAGCACCCGCCAGAAATGTTGCGGCCAAAAACGCTGTCTTTTTCATGCAAACCCCATTTCGCACTCGTTCGTGTACCCTATCAGCGAAACCGCATCGGACAAGTCGGCAGATCAGCCGAACTTCGCTCAAGTTCAACTTTTGTTCACCATCCTTACGAGAATGTTAAGGCTTTGTTTAGAATTGGCCGGATAGGGGAGGATTGACCGGACGAAGTGGTGCAACGAGTGTAAGGAGACCTTCGTGTCAGTATTGATCGTCGAGGAACAAGCTGCGCTCGCCGAGGTTTGGAAAGGCCATCTGGAAAGGATGGGATCCACAGTATCCGTGGCCACCAATGTCGAGGACGCGGGGCGCCATCTGGAACAAAAACCTTTCAAGGTCATTATCCTTGATTTGATGCTCGGACGTGGCCACGCGGCGCTGGCGGTTGCCGATCTTGCGCAGTATCGGCAACCAGAGGCGCGGGTGATTTTCGTCACCAACACCAGCTTTTTTTCAGACGGATCGATCTTCCGCCATTGCAGCAATGCCTGCGCTTTTGTGCCCAGCCATACGCGCCCGGATGATCTGGCCGCTATGGTGCAGCACTACGCGGGTACCTGAAGGTCAGGCACTTGTCGCGTCGCGCCCATGCGGGGCTTCAAAATCCAGATTGGGGCCAATGGAGACAATCCTGTGCGGATTGATGCTTTCATGGCTGTAGTGATAGTGGCGCCGAATGTGATCCATGTTCACAGTCGCCTTGATTCCCGGCCATTGATACAGCTCGCGCAAGTAGCCCCAAAGATTGGGATAGTCGACAATCCGCGCGCGATTGCACTTGAAGTGACCATGATACACAGCATCGAACCGCACCAGAGTCGTGAACAGCCGCCAGTCCGCTTCGGTTATGATGTCGCCCATCAAATAGCGTTGCTGCGAGAGCCGGTCTTCCAGCCAATCCAACGTGTCAAAAAGCGGAACAATCGCTGCATCATAGGCGGTTTGGGTCGTGGCAAAACCAGCCTTGTAGACACCGTTGTTCAACGTGTCGTAGATCCGCGCGTTCACGGGTTCAATCGCCTCGCGCAGATGCTCGGGCCACAGGTCATTTTGGTTGCCGGTCAACCCGTCAAAGGCCGAATTGAACATCCGAATAATCTCGGAGCTTTCGTTTGAAACAATCGCTTCGCGCTTGCGGTCCCAGAGGATAGGAACCGTCACCCGGCCAGACATGGTCGGCTCTGCCTTCAGGTAAACATCTCGTGCAAAGGCCAGTCCGTACAGCTGATCACCTGTTGCGCCGGGATAGTCCGGATCAAGGCTCCAGCCATCGTGCAGCATGTCAGGATGCACGACGCTGACGCCAATCAAGTCTTCCAAACCCTTCAAGGTCCGGAAGATCAAGGTGCGATGTGCCCACGGGCAAGCATAGCTGACATACAGATGATACCGGTCAGCTTCGGCTTCAAAGCCGCCTTCGCCCGATGGTCCGGGGCTGCCATCCGCTGTGATCCAGTTGCGGAACTTGGCCTCTGTGCGTTTGAACGCCCCGCCTGTCTTGGACGTGTCGTACCACTGGTCCCGCCATTCGCCATCTACCAACAAACCCATCAACGCATTCCTTTCCCGACTGCATCCGTTGCAGCCGAAGTAACCCTGTGCACCCATGCCAGCAATGCACGGCAACGCAGGGCAACCGTGCAGCTGTGCACAAAACGCATTCGTTTGTCAGTTTAGTGCGAGGTTATTTCTGGAGGTAGGTCTTCCAGACCCACAAGAGCAGCATCGCCCCCAAGACCGCGCCAACCAGCCCGGCCAGCATCCCCGTGATGACAAGCAAAAATCGGATAATGAGCCCGCCAATCAAAGCGCCTGCAATTCCGATGCCAACGGTTTCCAGCGTGCCCAGATTCAGGCGCATGAAACGCGTTGCCAAGAAGCCGGCAGCGGCCCCGATCACAATGAGCCAGACAATTGGCATGGCTTACTTCCTCCAATGGGTTGGAACGATGACAAGAGCACCGATTGACGAAAAGATGGCGTTGATCCCCGGCGACCGAAAGCCGATGCCGAACATCAACGAAATGAAAAAGGCCAGAAACGCACCACCAATACAGATGATGATGCTTTGCACGATGCCATTGTGGGTAAAACCTGATCGCTCAGAGGCATAACCAACGATGCCTGCAATGACGACAGTTCCAATCATGGTCGGAAACATTAGCGTTCTCCCAGTTTGGTCCCGCGCGGAACGGGATGCCCACGCAGAAATTCCTGTGCGTCCTGCGCGCCCTTGCCCGGACGCTGCGCCCGTGTAACCTGCACCGCGCCGCGGCCGCAGGCAATGGTGAATGCCGCATCCAGTGCCTCTCCGGGTGAGCCCTGCCCGTCCGACATTTTTGCACCCAGCACTTTGATGCGCTCACCGGCGTGCGTCGTCCATGCGCCGGGCGCCGGAGACAACCCCCTGATATGCTGACTGACTTGATCTGCTGTGCGCGCCCAATCGACCTGTGCTTCGGCTTTGTCGATTTTGGCCGCATAGGTCACGCCCTTGTCCGGCTGGGCCACGGGGGTCAAGTCCTGCAGAGTACCAAGTGCCTTAACGATCAGCTCCGCGCCCAGCGCGCTCAGTTTGTCATGAAGCGATCCGGTCGTTTCTTCCGGGCCGATGGGCATTGTCTCGCGCAACAGAACCGGCCCGGTATCAAGCCCGGCTTCCATTTGCATGATGCAGACGCCGGTTTCCTGATCTCCCGCCATGATAGCGCGATGGATTGGTGCAGCGCCCCGCCATCTGGGCAGCAAGGAAGCATGGATATTCAGACATCCCTTTTGGGGAGCGTCCAGAACCGCTTGCGGCAGGATCAGACCATAAGCAACCACGACCGCCACATCTGCATTCAGCGCCGCGAACGCGTCTTGTTGTTCCACGTCCTTCAGCGAAACCGGGTGGCGAACCGGTAGCCCAAGTTCCTCAGCTTTGGCCTGAACGGCTGTTGGCCGGTTCTTTTTGCCACGTCCGGCAGGGCGCGGCGGCTGACTGTACACGCAGACGATTTCATGGCCTGCATCCACCAAAGACTCCAGAACCGGCACTGAAAAATCCGGGCTTCCCATGAATACAACACGCATATGGTGTCTTGCCTCTTTCAAACCTTGCCACTTGAACAAAAAAACCGCGGACGGCGTACGCTAGGCATGCTTGCGCGCTTTTTTGATCAACATGTCCCGCTTCACTTTGCTGAGGCGGTCAAAATACATTTTTCCGGCCAGATGATCGATCTGGTGCTGCACCGACGTGGCCCAAAGCCCGACGTAGTCGCGCTCAACAATCACGCCGTGCTCATCCATGAACCGCACTGTCACTGCGCGTGGCCGTTCGATCCTTGCGTGAACACCCGGCAAATTGGGGCTGGCCTCATCATGGGCGCGCAGTTGAACCGAAGCGTGCAAAACTTCTGGGTTCGCCATGCACACGGCCTGCCCGCGGTCTTCGGAGGCATCAACAACAGCCAACCGAAGCCCGATGCCAATCTGCGGTGCAGCCAGCCCGACCCCGGGCATTGCCTCCATTGTGTCGATCATGTCACGCCAGATTTTACGCACGTCCTCGGTGATCTCGGGAACGTCGGCTGCCGCAGTGCGAAGCCGTTTGTCGGGCCAACGAATGCATGGGCGAACCGTCATGGCAGAGCTTCATATTCCTTGAGGTGCGCAGCGCGCGCATCCGGGTCCAGACGGTCAAAATGCATGAGACCATCCAGATGATCCAATTCATGCTGCGCGCAAATCGCCTCAAAGCCATCAAGCTCTGCAGACTGACGAACACCATCAAGGTCCGTGTATTGCAGGACAATCCGTTCATGGCGTTGTGGCGCAACCGTGATGCCGGGAAAGGACAAACATCCTTCGCTGCTGGGAACCTTTGTTTCTGACGCCGACTCGATCACCGGATTGATACAGACACGCGGTGTTCTGTCCCCGGTTTTCCACCCGGCATCCATGACGAAAACACGTTTCATGACCCCGACCTGCGGCGCGGCAATACCGCGCCCCGGTGCGTCATACATGGTTTCAAACAAATCCTCGACCAGATCGGCCACGTCGGACGCTTGCGCAACCGGTTCGCAAACCTGCGACAAGCACGCATCCGGCCAGCGCAATATGGATAAAACGCTCACGCCTTTTCCCGCGCCATTTCTTTTTTCAGCTTGACCATCTTGCGCGTGATCATCTGCCGTTTGAGCGGCTTGAGGTAGTCAATAAAGAGCTTGCCTTCGAGGTGGTCGATTTCGTGCTGGACGCAAGTTGCCCAAAGCCCGTCAAAGGTCTCTTTCTTCAGGTTACCGTTTACGTCCATCCATTCGACATCAACGATTTTGGGGCGCTCGACATCCGCGTATTGATCCGGGATCGACAGGCAGCCTTCTTCGTACACATTCTGCTCGTCTGAAGCGGCCACAACCCTTGGGTTGAACATCACCAGTGGGCGCGGCTCTTCTTCTTCGGATTTCACACAATCCAGCACGATCAGCCGGGACATCACACCAATCTGCGGCGCAGCAAGACCAATGCCCGGCGCTGCATACATGGTTTCGAGCATATCATCGGCCAGCACCCGCAGGTCGTCTGACATATCGTCGACCGCTTTGGCGACCTTTTTGAGGCGAGGATCAGGGTGGATCAGAATAGGACGTTTCATGCGCTTGGATTTAGGCCGGAAAGGCACGATGCGCAATGCTTGGTGCGCAACCAGCGCCACGTATCGCGGTTACACGCTTTGAAACCGGCAGGAATGCGCGTCATCGCACTTTTCGCCCTTGCACCCGCCGCCCCACTGCCTGACGAATAGAGCAACAATGACAGGAGACACCCATGAGCCGCTTTGATGAGGACATTAACCGCTTTGGCACCCACTCGGTGAAGTGGGACATGATGGAACGGCTCTACGGTGTGCCCGCGAACGATGGCCTGTCCATGTGGGTTGCAGACATGGATTTTCGTCCGCCGGCCTGTGTACAGGATGCCGTTTCGAGAATGGCTGACCATGGAATCTATGGCTACTACGGGGACGATGCGGCCTATCGGAATGCCATTTGCTGGTGGATGAAAGAACGCCACGGCTGGTCGGTCGAGCCTTCGTGGATTTTCTCGACACATGGATTGGTCAATGGAACCGGCCTGTGTGTCGATGCCTATACCAAACCCGGTGACGGCGTCATTCTGTTTACCCCGGTTTACCATGCCTTTGCGCGGGTCATAGAGGCGGCCGGTCGCGAAGTGGTGGAATGCCCATTGGTGCAGCAGAACGGCCGCTACGAGATGGATTTCGACGCCTACGACCGGTTGATGACTGGAAATGAGCGGTTGGTTATCTTGTGCTCACCACACAATCCGGGCGGACGGGTCTGGAGCCGTGCCGAGTTGAAAGGCGTGGCCGAATTCGCAAAACGCCACGACCTCATCCTCGTGTCGGACGAAATCCACCATGATTTGGTCATGCCGGGCAACCAACACACGGCAATGCCACTGGTCGATGACGGTGTTTCTGAACGGCTTGTGATGATGACGGCCACGACGAAAACCTTCAACATTGCTGGCAGCCACATTGGCAATGTCATCATCCCCGACGACGATCTGCGGGCCCGGTTTAGTGCGCGAATGGGTGCATTGGGCATATCCCCCAACAGTTTCGGGCTGTTCATGGCCGAAGCCGCCTATTCACCGGCAGGCGCCGCTTGGGTGGACGAGCTGGTAGAATACCTTGATGGCAATCGGCAGGCCTTTGATGCCGTGGTAAACACCATTCCCGGTCTCCGCTCGATGCCCATGGAATCGACGTATCTGGCTTGGGTGGATTTTTCGGGTACTGGAATGGAACGCGACGAATTCACGAAACGGGTGGAACAGGGCGCGCGGATCGCCGCGAACCATGGTCCGACCTTTGGCAGTGGCGGTGAAAGCTTCATGCGGTTCAACTTTGCGACACCTCGGGCGCGCGTAGTCGAAGCAGCCAACCGCTTGGCAGAGGCTTTCTCGGATCTTCAGTAAACGCGAGCCTGCCCTAGCCGACCCGTTTGGGTGCGCCAGAGGCCATATCGGTTCCGATGTAGGGTTTCTTGGCCGTCTTCCACGCGCCAAAGCCACCGTCCATATGCGCAATCTTGGTGACGCCTGCATCTATTGCCAGGCGTGCCATCTTTTCAGACCGAATTCCTGATCCGCAATGCAGGACGATGCGTTTTTCGGTTTGGCCGGGCAGTTTTTCGGCCTTGAAGAACGCCATTGGCATAAGCAGCGCGCCTTCGATGTGTTCGAAAATGTATTCCTGAGGGGTGCGCACATCAATCAGGACGATTTCATTCGCGGCAAAGGCCTGCTCCACCTCTTCCACGGACCAGGTCTCCAGAGTTGCCGAGCCCACTGTTTCAGATTTCATGGAGACACTCCTTGTGTTTCAAATGCCGGTCTTCGCACCTGATCCGCTTTTGGACGAACCAACCGTCTAGTTTTTTGTTGGCCGAACCAGCGACACTGGCCGGAACCATGTCTTTGCGAATTCCTCGCCGTAGAAGGTTGCGATGGTCTCATAGGTGATCAAGGGGACAAGCATCAGAACACTCCACAGGTTTACGATATATTCAGAATCGTTAACGTAATAAAATGACAATGGGAATGGGGATTTTGAATTTAAATTCCTCACAGCGACATAAGCCCTGAAACCGCGTCCGGAAATCGGATCGCTGGCCCGTTTCAGAATCGTCTCTGGCCTGCTAGTTCTAGTGGGATGAATGCCCATGACCCCAACATGCGCCCGGAAATACGGCAACTGGACGAAACCGCCATCAATCGCATTGCGGCTGGTGAAGTGGTGGAACGTCCTGCATCCGCCGTCAAAGAACTGGTCGAAAACGCAGTCGATGCGGGCGCACGCAGAGTTACGATCGAGGTTGCCGACGGTGGCAAAACCCTGATCCGGGTCATTGATGACGGGTGCGGCATGACCGCAGAGGATCTGCCCCTCGCGCTTTCACGTCACGCAACATCAAAGATCGATGGCAGCGATCTTCTGGACATTCATTCATTCGGCTTTCGCGGCGAAGCGTTGCCCTCGTTGGGTGCGGTTGGGCGGCTCACGATCCAAAGCCGGGTTCGCGGTGGTGACGCCCATGAGATCACTGTGAATGGCGGCCAAATCGGTGCCATCCGACCTTGTGCCATCAATCCCGGAACAATCATTACGCTGCGCGATTTGTTTTTTGCGACCCCGGCCCGGCTGAAATTCTTGCGGACGGATCGCAGCGAACGCCAGGCCATTTCAGACGTGATCAAACGCTTGGCCATGGCTGAGCCTTCGGTCGGGTTTACGCTGCGCGACGTTTCAGGCGGCAACGAACGGGTTCTGTTCCGCGCTGATCCCGAAGAAGGGGATCTATTCGACGCGCTTCGAGGGCGGTTGGGCCGCGTCATCGGAACCGAGTTTATCGAAAACGCACTGGCTATCGATGCCGAACGCGAAGGATTTCGCCTGACCGGATATGCCGCTTTGCCTACCTATTCCCGTGGCTCATCCGTAGCACAGTATCTGTTTGTGAATGGCCGACCTGTTCAGGATAAGTTGCTCATTGGCGCACTGCGCGGCGCCTACGCTGACTTTCTGTCTCGCGACCGCTATCCCGCCGCCGCGCTCTTTATTGATTGCGATCCGCATTTGGTGGACGTCAACGTGCATCCGGCCAAATCCGAAGTGCGTTTTCGCGAAGCCGGACTGGTGCGCGGATTGATTGTGTCTTCGCTCCGCCATGCCTTGGCCGGCGCAGGCCACCGGGCCTCCAGCACCGTCGCGGGCGCAACGCTTGGGGCGATGCGGCCCGAACCGATGTCTCCAAGGGTCTATCAAATGGATCGGCCCAGCCTTGGCGCCCGCACATCAGCTTATCAGGCACAGGCCCCGGCCGGTTTCGCGGAACTGGCCGATACCTATTCGGCCCGCGTGGTCGAAGCCGAGCCCCCTGTCGACGCGCAAATCGATACCCCTGTTGAAACGCTTCCGCTGGGCGCGGCACGCGGTCAGGTTCATGAAAACTACATCATCGCCCAAACCGGTGACGGCATGGTGATCGTCGATCAACACGCCGCCCATGAACGGTTGGTGTATGAAAAGCTCAAAAATCAAATGGCCGAAAACGGGGTCGCCGCGCAGGCGCTGTTGATCCCCGAAGTGGTCGAACTGTCTGCTGATGATCGGGACAGGCTCTTGGCCTTGTCAGATGACTTGTACAAAATGGGCATGGGCATCGAGCCATTCGGCGGCACCGCAATCGCAGTTCGCGAAACACCCGCCATACTGGGCGAAGTCAACGCCGAGGCACTGTTACGCGATGTGCTGGACGAACTTGCCGATTTCGGCTCCAGCCAGCTGGTGCAGGAAAAGGTCGAGGCGATCCTGTCGCGCGTTGCCTGTCACGGCTCGATCCGGTCTGGTCGGCGCATGCGGGCCGAAGAAATGAATGCCTTGTTGCGCGAAATGGAAGCAACGCCCCATTCGGGACAATGCAACCATGGCCGCCCAACCTACGTGGAACTCAAACTCTCCGATATAGAAAGGCTGTTTGGCCGCACATGATCCAGATTGGTGAAACAACGATCGCGTTCGATGACCCCGTGACGCTCGTGATTATCGGGGGCGTTCTGCTCGCTGTGGTCTTTTTGATTTTGCTGATCCTCGCGGTGCGGGCCTCGGGCCGTTCGGCGCGTCTGGCCGAACCGCTTGCCATGCAATTGGGGCAACTGGGCCATCGTGTTCAATCGCTTAGTGAAGGTCAGGAACGATTGTCTGGCGGATTGTCCCACGTGTCCGAAGCGCAGGCTCAAAGCCAAACCGCCATGTTGCAACTCATGGAACAGCGGCTGGCGCAGGTCCAGGAACGCATGGGCGAAACGCTCCAGGGTTCCGCGCGGCGCACGGCACAGTCTCTTGGCGAATTGCAGGAACGCCTTCAGGTCATCGACAAGGCGCAGGACAACATCACCAAGCTGTCCGGCGATGTGTTGTCGCTTCAGGACATCCTGAGCAACAAGCAAACCCGCGGCGCATTTGGTGAAATTCAGCTGACTGACATTGTCGGCAAGGCGCTGCCGTCAGACAGTTACACATTGCAAGCCACGCTTTCAAACGGCAGGCGCGCCGACTGCCTGATCCACTTGCCTAATCCCCCCGGCCCCATCGTCGTAGACGCAAAATTCCCGCTGGAAGGTTATGAGGCATTGCGCAGGGCGGAAACGCAGGATCAGCTCAACCGTGCCGCGCAGCAGCTGCGTCTTTCGATCCGCAAGCATATCCGGGATATTGCTGATCGCTACATCATAGAAGGTGAGACAGCCGACGGCGCCTTGATGTTTTTGCCCTCTGAAGCGGTCTATGCCGAACTGCATGCCAACTTTTCCGAACTGGTTCGTGAAGGCTTCAATTATCGCGTTTGGATCGTCTCCCCTACGACATGCATGGCCACCCTGAACACGATGCGGGCCATCCTCAAAGACGCGCGCATGCGGGAACAAGCCGGCGCCATCCGACGAGAACTTCAACTTCTGCATACCGATGTGGAACGGCTGGGAACACGCGTCGGCAATCTCGATCGTCATTTTGGTCAGGCGGCCAAAGACATTGAAGACATCAAGATCAGCGCCGACAAAGCCGGGAAACGCGCCAAACGCCTCGACAACTTTGACTTCGAGGAATTGGCCAACGAAGATGACGCCGCCACGGTCGTGAAATTAAAACCCGGAGAATGACCGGGCAGGAGAACCCAAATGCCCTTTAGCCCCCGACTGTTCAATGATGACGACCTTAAAGGGCTGGGCATAGGGCCAGACCGGATCGTTGACTGCATCGAGGAAGCCATCGCCGCCAAAGCCGCAGGTCGCTTGATCACGACGCCCAAATCCGTGGTGCAACCCGGCGATGGGCGCTACATGATGAGCACTCTGGCCAGTGGCGATTTCACGGTGCTCAAGGCTGTTACCGTTTGTCCGGAAAACCCTGCAAAAGGTCTGCCGTCCATCACGGGTGCGATCATGGTGCTGGACGCGCACACCGGCGAATGCCGGGCTGTCATGGATGCTGAATGGATCACTGGCGTCCGCACGGCCGGGCTTTCTGCGGTCGCCGCGGTTCGTCTGGCCGATCCAAAGTCCGAGTGCATCAGTTTCGTGGGTTGCGGTGTACAGGCCCGCTCACATTTGCAGTTGTTTGCCGGCTTGTTCCCATTGAAACGCATCAAGGCCTATGGGCGCGGTCAGGCGAACATCGACACGCTTTGTGCTCTCGCCGACGATCTGGGTCTTCAATCAGAGGTTTGCGACACCCCGGACAAAGCCTTGGAAAATGCCGACATCGTGGTGACATCGATTGCCATCACCTATTCCGGCGAACCTTTTCTGGACGCCCGGTTGCTAAAGCCCAGCGCCTTTGCCTCTGTGACAGACGCAGCGAAACCGTGGATACCCGCCAGTCTCGATGCCTTTACGACCGTTGTCGTCGACGATCGCCAGCAGGAACTGTCGATGCCGCAACCCATGGTGACAGCAGACCGCATCGCAGCCGATCTAACCGATTTGGTCTCGGATGGAATTGCGCCAGGAAACGGTCCTCGTGCCTTACTGTTCAGGGGAATCGCGGTTGGCGACTATGCTTTGGCAGCGGAAGTTTGGCGCCACGCGAACGGCTAAAACCGGCGAGACGGCAAGAAAATAGCACTGTACAGACGCCTGCACGAAATATTGTTTAATATTTAACTATTGCCATGCGCATGGTGCATGGATGATATGCGTTGCGCTGTCTGCCGCTGCGTCAGGCGACGTGCTAATTCCCTTTTCAGACGAGAACAGCTCTTGCGGTTATTGGGTAGACCCCGTGCCGCATCGCAATCCTAAGAGCATAATTTAAGTCTAAACAAATTATGCGTGAACGCCCAAACGGCGCGGCGCAAGTCAGGGAAGAGGATATATGACGGACGCTCCCCAAGATATTGACCCGATCGAATCCCAGGAATGGCAAGAAGCGGTCGAAGATGTGATCCAGCGCGATGGCGCAGACAGGGCACATTTCCTACTCGATAAAGCGGTTCAGCAAGCCCGCGCTGCCGGCGCCAAGCTGCCCTTTTCGGCAACCACCCCATATCAGAACACGATCTCACCGGATGACGAAGTCGAGATTCCCGGTGACAAGGATATGGAATGGCGCATTCGGACGATCAATCGCTGGAACGCCATGGCCACGGTGGTCAAACGGAACAAGGAAAGCAGCGAATACGGCGGGCATATTGCCTCCTTCGCCTCATCCGCCGCGCTCTATGACGTGGGCCTGAACCACTTTTGGCGCAGCAAATCGGCAATTCACGGCGGCGATCTGGTCTTTTTCCAAGGGCACGTTGTTCCCGGCATTTATGCGCGCAGCTTCATGGAAGGCCGCATCAGCGTCGAAGAGCTTGAGAATTTCCGTTCCGAAGTCGCAGGCGGTGGTCTGTCGTCCTATCCGCATCCTTGGCTCATGCCGGAATACTGGCAATTCCCAACGGTCTCGATGGGTCTTGGCCCGCTGATGGCGATCTATCAGGCCCGCTTCATGAAATACATGGAGAACCGTGGCCTGATCGAAAAGTCGGACCGTAAAGTCTGGGCCTTCCTCGGTGATGGCGAGATGGACGAACCAGAAAGCCTCGGCGCGATCCATCTGGCCGCCCGCGAAGGGTTGGACAACCTGATCTTTGTGGTGAACTGCAACCTGCAGCGCCTTGATGGCCCGGTTCGTGGCAACGGCAAGATCGTTCAGGAACTCGAAGGCAACTTCCGCGGCTCCGGCTGGGACGTAATCAAACTGCTTTGGGGCAAGGGCTGGGATGACCTTCTGGAAAAGGACACCTCTGGCAAGCTGCGTCAGTTGATGGACGAAACCATCGACGGCGACTACCAGACCTTCAAATCCAAGGATGGCGCCTATATCCGCGAGCATTTCTTTGGAAAATACCCAGAGACGGCCGCACTGGTGGAAGACTGGACCGACGATCAGATCTGGTCCTTGCGCCGTGGTGGGCATGATCCCAAGAAGGTCTACAACGCCTTCAAACGGGCAAGCGACGCCAAAGGGCAGCCAACTGTTTTGCTGGTCAAGACCGTCAAGGGTTATGGCATGGGCACCGCTGGCGAAGGCCAGAACACCACGCACCAGCAAAAGAAAATGCAGCTGGACCAGCTCAAGGCGATGCGTGATCGTTTCCAGATCCCTGTCACAGATGAGGAACTGGAAAAGGACATCCCGTTCGTCACGCTGAACAACGCGCAAAAGGCCTATTTGGCCGAACGGCGTAAGGAACTGGGCGGAGCATTCCCAAAACGCTTTACCGACGCCCCATCGCTGGATGTGCCGGCACTGGACAAGTTCAAAGCTCAGCTTGAAAGCACCGGTGATCGTGAAATCTCGACCACCATGGCCTTTGTCCGCATTCTGACGACGCTGCTGCGTGACAAGCAGATCGGTAAAAATGTGGTGCCAATCGTGCCCGATGAATCGCGCACTTTCGGGATGGAAGGGCTGTTCCGCTCAGTGGGCATCTACAATCCGCTCGGCCAGCACTACACGCCTGAAGACCGTGATCAGATGATGTACTACAAGGAATCTGAAAGCGGTCAGGTTCTTCAGGAAGGGATCAACGAGGCCGGTGCCATGGCAGATTGGATCGCGGCGGCAACGTCCTATTCCAACCACGGCGTGCCGATGATCCCGTTCTTCATCTACTATTCGATGTTTGGCTTCCAGCGGATCGGTGATCTGGCATGGGCCGCTGGCGACAGCCGCGCACGCGGCTTTATGCTGGGCGGGACAGCGGGCCGGACCACACTGAACGGCGAAGGTCTGCAGCACGAAGACGGGCACAGCCATATTCTGGCCGGAACCGTTCCAAACTGCATCAGCTACGATCCGACCTTCAGCTACGAAGTGGCCGTGATCGTGCAGCACGGGCTGCAACGCATGTTTGCGGATCAGGAGGACGTGTTCTTCTACCTGACCTTGATGAACGAGAACTATAGCCATCCCGAAATGCCCATGGGCGCAGAGGAAGGTATCATCAAGGGCCTGTACCGGATGAGCAAAACCGCCAAGCCGGGGAAAAAGCACGTCAACCTGATGGGGTCAGGCACCATTTTGGTGCAGGCGATCAAGGCCGCCGAGATGCTGAAGGCGGACTTTGGCGTGACCTCCGACATCTGGTCGGCCACCTCGTTCAACGAGCTGGCGCGTGATTGTCAGGATGCGGCGCGTTTCAATCGCCTCAACCCTTTTGCAGAGCCACGCAAGGCCTATGCCGCGCAACTTCTTGAAGGTGTCAAAGGGCCGATCATTGCAGCGACCGACTACATGAAAAACTTCGCGGAACAGATCCGCCCCTGCGTGCCGGGTCGGTTCACCGTATTGGGCACCGACGGTTTCGGCCGTTCGGACAGCCGTGTGAACCTGCGCCGCCACTTTGAGGTGGATGCAAACCATATCGCCGCGGCTGCGATGGTCGATCTGTGGCGCGAAGGTGTGATCAAAGATGCCGACCTCGAAAAGGCTCTCAAGAAATACGACATCGACGGCGGCAAGCCGAACCCGCGTACCGCGTGACCGGGACAGGAGGAATTAAGTTATGACAACCGAAGTAAAAGTCCCTGACATTGGCGATTTCAATGATGTGCCCGTTGTGACCATTCTGGTCAGCGTTGGCGACACGATTGCCGAAGAAGACCCCATCGTCGAACTGGAATCCGACAAGGCCACGATGGAGGTGCCATCGTCACACGCGGGTACGGTCAAAGAGATCAAGGTCGCCGAAGGTGATAGCGTTTCCGAAGGATCCGTCATTCTGATCATCGAAGCCGATGGCGCCGCCGAAGCGCCCAAGGCCGAGGCAGCCCCTGCACCTGCCGCAGCGGCTGTCGCACCCGCCGCTGCTCCCTCTGCACCGGCCTCAGCACCGGCCCCAGTGACCGATGCAGGCTTTTCCAAGGTCCATGCCTCTCCATCGGTTAGGGCCTTTGCGCGCCGTGTCGAAGTCGACCTGAACAGCGTCAACGGATCGGGCCGCAAGGGCCGCATCCTGCGCGAAGACGTGGAAAAAGTGCTCAAGGCAGCAGCCCCCGCTGCTGCGCCGGGTGCACCAGCGGCTGGCGGCATGGGCATCCCACCAATCCCGGCCGTCGACTTTTCCAAATTCGGTCCAGTCGAAGATGTGGAAATGCCGCGGATCAAAAAGATCTCTGGTCCTGCGCTGCACCGCTCGTGGCTAAACATTCCGCATGTGACGCATAACGACGAAGCGGACATCACCGAGTTGGATAAGTACCGCAAAGAGATGGACACCGCCGCCAAGGAAGAAGGCTACCGCGTCACGCTGCTGAGCTTTGTGATCAAGGCCTCGGTCTCTGCGCTCAAGCAACATTGGGAGTTCAACAGCTCCATTCACCCCGACGGTGACAAGCTGATCAAGAAGGCCTACTACAACATAGGCTTTGCCGCGGACACACCGAATGGCCTGATGGTCCCAGTGATCAAGGATGCGGATCGCAAAGGTCTGGTGGAGATTTCCAAGGAATTGATGACCCTGTCCAAAGCCGCCCGCGAAGGCGAGCTGAAGTCAAAGGACATGCAGGGCGCGACCTTCACGATTTCGTCTCTGGGCGGCATCGGCGGCACCAGCTTCACTCCCATCGTGAATGCGCCCGAGGTGGCAATCCTTGGTCTGACACGCTCCAAGATGGCACCGGTCTGGAATGGCGAGGAATTTGTGCCACGCCTGATGCAGCCGCTCTCGCTGTCTTATGACCACCGTGCCGTTGACGGTGCCTTGGCCGCGCGCTTCTGTGTGACGCTCAAGACGCTGCTGGGCGATATGCGCAAGCTGATGTGGTGAGGTGAAAACAATGGATATCAAAGTACCCGATATTGGTGATTTCACCGACGTGCCTGTCGTCACTGTTCTGGTGTCTGTCGGCGATTTGGTCGCCGAAGAAGACCCGTTGATCGAGATCGAGTCAGACAAGGCTACGATGGAAGTTCCATCTCCGGCCGCCGGCAAGATCACTGCAATCACCGTTTCAGAGGGCGATAAAGTGTCCGAAGGCTCGGTCATCATGCAGATCGAAGGCGACCAGTCCGATGCCAAGCCTGCGGCACCGGCGGACGAGCCCCCTGCAGAAGCGCCCAAAGCCGTTGCGGCAACGGGCACGGCTACAGGTGCAGGCGACGTGCATGCCGAAGTTGTTGTTCTGGGCTCCGGCCCGGGTGGCTACACCGCAGCCTTCCGTGCAGCGGACCTCGGCAAGAAAGTGGTTCTGATTGAACGATACCCTTCGCTGGGCGGCGTTTGCCTGAACGTAGGATGTATCCCATCCAAAGCTTTGCTGCATGTGGCCAAGGTCATCACCGAAGCCGAAGATATGAGCAGCCATGGCGTCAGCTTTGGCAAACCAAAGATCGACCTTGATGAGCTGCGCGCGTTCAAGGATGGCGTCGTGAACCAGCTGACCGGGGGCCTCGACGGCTTGTCCAAAGGGCGCAAGGTTCAGGTTGTACGCGGCTATGGCCGCTTTGCAGGGCCAAACATGATTGAGGTGACGGGCGATGATGGCATGACCACCGTCAGCTTTGATCAATGCATCATCGCTGCCGGGTCCGAACCTGTTGATCTTCCGTTCATCCCGCATGACGACGACCGCGTGATCGACAGTACCGGCGCGCTTGAACTCAAAGACATTCCCAAGCGGATGCTGGTTCTGGGTGGCGGCATCATCGGGCTGGAAATGGCCTGTGTCTATGATGCGCTTGGCTCTGAGGTGACCGTTGTGGAACTGATGGACCAGATCATACCCGGCGCTGACAAGGACATCGTCAAGCCGCTGATGACCCGGATCAAGGGCCGCTACGAGAACATCCACCTCAAGACCAAGGTCACCGCCGTTGAGGCCCAGAAGAAGGGCCTGAAGGTTACCTTTGAGGATGACAAAGGCGAGCCGTTTTCCGACACCTTTGACAAGGTGCTGGTCGCCGTGGGCCGCAAACCCAACGGCAAGCTGATCGAAGCCGAAAAGGCGGGAGTGTCGGTGGATGATCGCGGCTTTATCGCTGTGGACAGCCAGCAACGCACCGGTGTGCCGCATATCTTTGCCATCGGGGACGTGGTTGGCCAGCCAATGCTGGCACACAAGGCCGTGCACGAAGGCAAAGTCGCCGCCGAAGTTGCGGCTGGCGAAAAACGTCACTTTGACGCCAAGCTGATCCCTTCGGTCGCATACACAGACCCGGAGGTCGCATGGTGCGGGCTGACCGAAACCGAGGCCAAAGCCAAGGGTATCGCCTACGAAAAAGGTGTTTTCCCATGGGCTGCTTCGGGCAAGGCACTGTCCAATGGCCGTTCTGAAGGGATCACCAAGCTGCTGTTCGATCCTGCCGATCAGCGCGTCATTGGGGCCTGCATTGTCGGCACCAATGCCGGTGACCTGATCGCCGAAGCCGCGCTAGCGATTGAGATGGGCGCCGATGCCGTGGATCTGGGTCACACCATCCACCCACACCCGACACTGTCTGAAACGGTGAACTTTGCCGCCGAGATGTTTGAAGGCACCATCACCGACCTGATGCCGCCCAAAAAGAAAAAGGCGCATTGATATCTGCCGGACATGGCCCGCAACAAAAGCAAAAGGCCCCCGATCATGGGGGCCTTTATTCGTTTGGCTTTATTGCTGGGGTCGAACCGGGTAGCGATCGCCTTTTTCATCCAGCAGGATCATCCGTCCAGCGTTCATCACGTAGAGATCGCAGCGGGAAAACCCGTTCACGAAATCAATGCAGACCGACCCATCCGCGGCCACTTCCCAATACCCATAGGCCGTGCCGCCCTGGTTCGCATAGGTGTAGGTATAGCGTCCGTCCGTGAAATATTCGGACTGTCCGTTATCATAGAATGTCACCACCTGGCCTGACAGCCGATCCAGCAACACGCTCCGGTCAAAACGCGCATCACCCTCTTTCAATCCAAAGGCCTGCGAGGCCACTGGCCCCGCAGCAAGGCTCGTCAATATGGCAAGGATGCTCAAAGGTTTCATGCCACAAGTCTAACAAGACAGGGGCCAAACGCCATTCACGAATTCTCACAAGCGCGCGGTCGCTTTGCCTTTGCAGGCTGATTCCGGGCAGGATGTTTCTTTGTGCCAAAAATATCCCGGGGGGTTTGGGGGGGAGCCCCCCCAATAAGGCCGCCCCTTTCGCTCAGAGCAGGTCTCAGACCAGCCAGCAATCCAACCCAATAACGAAGGTTAGGCCACCATCTTTTCGGCGCGTTTCAGATCAACGGAAACCAGCTGACTGACCCCCTGTTCCTGCATTGTCACGCCAAACAAGCGATCCATCCGGGCCATCGTTACAGCGTGGTGTGTGATGATCAGGAACCGCGTGTCCGTGCGGCGGCACATTTCGTCCAGCATATCGCAGAACCGTGTGACATTGGCGTCATCCAAAGGCGCGTCGACTTCGTCCAGCACACAGATCGGCGCCGGATTGGCCAGGAAGACCGCAAAGATCAGGGCCAAGGCCGTCAGAGTCTGCTCGCCACCGGACAACAATGACAGGGTCGACAGTTTTTTGCCCGGTGGCTGGCACATGATCTCAAGGCCGGCCTCCAGCGGGTCTTCGCTTTCGACCATGACCAGGTTCGCCTCACCACCGCCGAACAAATGCGTGAACAACATCGAGAAGTTGCTGTTCACTTGTTCAAAGGCTGTCAGCAGGCGTTCCCGACCCTCTCGGTTGAGACTCGAAATCCCGCTGCGCAGAGTCTTGATCGCTTCTTCAAGGTCAGCTTTTTCTGCAACCAGTTCATCGTGCTCGACTTGCACTTCCTTGGCATCTTCTTCTGCGCGCAGATTGACTGCTCCCAGCGCATCACGCTGGCGTTTCAGCCGGTTCACGTCCGCCTCGACCTTGTCTGCCGGTGGCATGGTGTCGGGATCCACATCAAGCCGCGTCAGCAAGTCTTGCGGCGTGGTTTCCTGATCTTCAGAAATGCGCTCTGCCGCTGCGGCCACCGTCTCTCTGGCCGCCTCCGTTCGGGCTTCGGCCCGAGCCCGGGCCTCGCGCGCTTCGCCCGCAAGCCGCTCGCATTCGCGTTCATTGCTGATGGCTTCGCGCAAGACGCCTTCGGCGCCTGACAATTTGTCCGCAGCTTCCGCGCGGCGTGCCTCTGCATCGCTGATCGCGCCGGACAGTTCATCGCGTTTGGCCGCCAGTTCCCCCGGTGCGGTCGAGGCCTCCTTCAGCTCCAGTTCGGTCTGAACCTTGCGATCAGCCAATTCGGCTGCACGCTTTTCCGCTGTATCCAGACGGTGGCGCCAACCGGACAGGTCTTTGGTCACCTGCTGAGCACGACCCTTGCGGGCCTCGCCTTCCCGGCGCAGTTCATCATGAGCAGAGCGGCGCGCCATCATCGTCATACGGGCCGCTTCGACTGTCATTTTCACGTCTTCCGCCTGCGCCCGCGCCGTTTCGAGATCATCGAGCGATTCCGCGCTGCGCTCGGCTTCGAGCAACTGACCTCGGGCCGATGTGGCTTCATCCTCATAACGCTGCACGGCAAGCGTCGCGCTTTCCAGTTTGCCTTCTGCCATATCGCGATCAGCTTCGGCCCGGTTCAGAGCCCGCGTGGCCTGCGTCAGTTGCTGATCGGCCTCGCGCCGCGCTTCGCGGGCATTCTTGTCAGCCCGAGACAAGTCGGCCAAGCGCTGCGACAGGGCTTCATGCGCGGAAATCGTACCATCCATCCGAGCCGTGGCTGCCGCCATTTCCTGTTTGAGTGCCTCAAGCCGGTTGAGTTGCTCGAGCCGCAGCGCTGCAGCCGAAGGTTGATCCTCGGCCCAGGCGCGATAGCCGTCCCAACGCCAAAGGTCACCTTCAAGACTGACCAACCGCTGGCCCGGCTTCAGAAGGGATTGCAGCCTTGCGCCTTCTTCCCCGTCGACCAGACCGATTTGCCCCATGCGCCGCACCAGCACATCCGGCACCGACACATGCCGCGACAATGCCGTAACGCCTGCCGGCAATGCCTGCTCTGCATCATAAGGTGGCAGCACTGACCAACCTGTAGGCCCATCGTCTTCCACCTCTGGCGCGCGCAGGTCATCGGCCAACGCGGCACCCAGCGCCTTTTCGAACCCCTGTTCAACCTGCAGACGGTCGAGTATCTGGCCACCTTCGGCGGTGTCTCGATCCAGCAAGCGCGCAAGCGCAGTGACTTCGGCGCGCAGGGCATTCATTTCGCCCTCTGCCTCGGATCTTTCGGCACGGGCCTCTGCTTCGCGCGATTGCGTTTCCGCACGGGCCGACTCGGCCTCGGCCAAAACATTTTCGGCACGTTCTGCCATGGCATGCGCGTCTTGCTGGGCCTTTGACGCCGCTGCCAATGCTTCGGCCGACCCATCAAGGGTGTTCTTGGCCGCGCCGACCGTATCGCGCGCCCGGCCTGCCTCGGTCTCAGCCCGCTCAAGCGTTTTACGGCAATCAGCCAGATACCGTTGCGCAGACTGATGTCGGGCAGCCAGTCGGGCCACATCTTCAGTCTGCTGAGCGAGATCGGCTTCGCGCGCCTGCAGGACACTGTTGGCCTCTCGGGCGCCTTCGGCTGCCTCAAGCAGCTTGTCGTCGTGCCCTTCGGCTGCCTTTTCGAGCTCGCGCGCTTCCCATTCCAGCCGTTCGATCGTTTCGCCTGCGTCGCGGTTCAGGCCTGCTTCACGATCCATGTCTTTAGCCAGCTGTTCGATCCGGCGCGTCAGCGTTTCGATGGTCTCTTCGGCGCGTTTTTCCTGGTCTGCAATGGTGTCACGCTGGACAGTCAAACGCTGCAACACGGCCGCTGCAATGGCTTCTTCTTCGCGCAACGGCGGCAGGTCTTCCTCGCGCTGCGCACGGATCTTTGCCGACTCCCGTGCCAGCCCTTCGGCCTTGGCGGCCTGCGTGACGCGCGTGCGCAACTCTTCCTCGGCGACCAGCCTTGCCTCGTCCGCTTCGCGCCATCGCCGATACAGCAGCATCCCTTCGGCCTGCCGCAATTCTTCGCCAATGGCGCGGTACCGGGCGGCTTGCCGGGCCTGCCGTTCCAACTGCGCCAGTTGGGCCGCAAGCTGCTCAATGACATCGTCAACACGCAAGAGGTTTTGCTCGGTGTTTTTGAGCTTGAGTTCGGCCTCATGCCGGCGCTGATAGAGACCACCAATCCCGGCAGCATCTTCCAGAACCTTGCGGCGGTTCTTTGGCTTGGCATTGATCAGCTCGCTGATCTGCCCCTGACGAACCAGCGCAGGCGAATGCGCACCTGTCGCAGCGTCCGCGAACAGCATCTGCACGTCGCGCGCGCGGGTATCTTTGGTGTTCACCTTGTAGGCGCTGCCGACATCACGGGTGATCCGGCGCACGATTTCCAGCTGATCGGAATCGTTAAAGCCAGAAGGCGCAAGCCGATCGGTGTTATCAATCGTCAGGCAGACCTCGGCAAAGTTTCGGGCCGGTCGGGACGCGGCACCGGCAAAGATCACATCCTCCATGCCGCCGCCGCGCATGGCCTTGGCGCGTGTTTCGCCCATTACCCAGCGCAGCGCTTCAAGCAAATTCGACTTGCCGCACCCGTTTGGACCAACCACACCGGTCAGCCCATCTGCGATCATAAGATCGGTTGGGTCCACGAAGCTTTTGAAGCCCGTCAGTCTGAGTTTATTGAATCGCACGCGTTGCGCCTTCCCGATTCCGCTTTGGGCATGCAGCGTGGAGGGCGCAATGGGGGTCTGTCAACGAATTTGATGGCCGATATGGCGTGGGAACTGCAGTTGTCCACAAGATATTGAGGTATTCTTCAAAGTTTTGAGCATTCAACTGTACCAGCGGGGTACAGATTTCCGCCGGTCAGCGTTTGAAAATCACAACTCAGCATATTGCGCCTTTTGGGTTTTCGGGGCGCCTTTCCGCCGTAGCAAGCCAATCCCAAAAGCATCATCGCGGGGTCACCTTCGACCCAAGCTGTCTCGCATCCCGCGCGCTCTGCTTCTGCGGCGCGCGCTGCCTTACGCGCCACAGCCTCAAATTTGGGAAGCATTTCAGGGGAGGTGCGGATCGCCTCGACCAGATCACCCCGGAACCGGAGTGTAAAACGCGATCCATCCACGTGACGCGTGACAGGTTCGACGCCGCGAAAACCGGACCCCGCCGCGTCGCATCCCAAAAGAGCAAAGGCCAGAACTCCGCAAACAAAACGATCCATTGCTCCAGTTTCCGCCAAGATGGTTACGCCAAAGTTAATGCCATCCAGAAGGGCTGTGCGGATTTGTCCAATTACATTCCACTTATAGAATGTATTCATTTGCAATTATCGGAATATGAAAGGATGCAAGATGTCTTCCCGCAGTCGCGTAGCAGATGAAACGTACAGTCCACTCTATTTTTTGGCCTCGCTCGGAGCAGGTGGCGTGACAGTGACGTTTTTCATGATCCTTATGTTCTGGGTCCCGCATCCGGGCCGACCGGTTCCGATCTTCGAGGACATCGCCGCCGCCTTTGGCACCGCCGATGCAGGCCTAAGCTTGGCAATTCTCATCGCTTTGTCTGGTATCGCAGCCTTTGCGTTCAAAAACGTTCAGTTGCTCATCTGGAATCTGCGTGCGCTGAGCCGTTTCAAACAAACACCCGCATATGACGCTTTGAGAAACTCAAACGGAGAAACTACATTGCTGGCCATGCCGCTTGCGATGGCTATGACCGTGAACGCGCTGTTCATCGTCGGGCTGGTTTTTGTACCCGGCCTTTGGAGTGTCGTGGAATATCTGTTTCCGCTCGCCTTGATCGCCTTTGTGCTTATTGGCGCCATCGCGTTTCGCCAGATCGGACACTTTATCGGCCGCGTTCTGTCCAAAGGCGGCGTCTTTGATGTGACGGCACACAACTCCTTTGCGCAGCTCTTGCCAGCCTTTGCGGTCTCGATGGTCGCCGTTGGCCTTGCCGCCCCCGCAGCCATGAGCACGAACCCCGCAACCGTTGGAACCAGCATTGTACTGTCCAGCATTCTGGGCGTGATCGCGATTCTATACACTGTGCTGGCAGCCACGACGGCAGTCAGTTCCATGCTTCAACACGGCACCGCGCGGGAAGCCGGGCCAACCCTGATGATCATCGTGCCGATCGTCACGGTTTTGGGCATCATGTTGCTGCGTCAGAACCATGGCCTGCACACGACGCTGGATGTGCATGGCAGCAGCGGCGAGACCCTGATCCTGTTGACGCGATTGCTGGCTATCCAGATTGCCTTCCTGGGCCTGGGTGCCGTGGTTCTGAAAGCGCAGGGCTACTTCAACGACTTTGTTGTCGGCGACAAAACCTCGCCCGGCTCATACGCGCTGGTTTGTCCGGCTGTTGCCCTTTCGGTGATGCTGCATTTCTTCATCAACAAGGGATTGGTCGCAGCCGGTCTCATCGCCAAATTCGGTGTGGTCTTCTGGGGTCTGACTGCACTGGCGATTGTCGCTCAGATTGTTGCCATCGCCTTAGTGTTGCGCCTCGGCCGCCAGCACTTCAGGGCCAAACCCCTTGAATCCATTGTACCGGCCGAGTGATCCTCCTCACCGCCGATACAGCAGCGAAAGGCCGGGTCAGCTGATCCGGCCTTTCCATTTGGATGCCAGTTCCCGAAGCATGGCCGCCATCATGACAAGATCCGCGCCAACCGCGACGAACTGCGCGCCATTTTCAAAATGGCCATCAATCGCATCATCCGGAAAATCGATGATGCCCGCGGGCTTCCCATAGGCCTTGATCCGCCCCAGAGTTTCAGCAACCAAAGCCTGCATTTCCGGCGCATTCATGTCTTTTGCAAACCCGCAATCCGCCGCGAGATCTGCCGGGCCGACAAAGGCTGCGTCGACGCCATCCACAGCCAGAATTTCCTCAAGGTTCTCTACGGCTGCACGGCTTTCGATCTGAACAATGATGCAGATCTCGTCCGCTGCAGTCGCAATATAGTCCGGAACCGCTCCAAAATAGGACGCCCGCCCCAACACATGCCCGACGCCGCGTATGCCATCAGGGGGATAACGTGTGGCCGCAACCACGGCGCGCGCCTCTTCGGCGGTGTTCACCATGGGGATCAAGAAGCTTTGGACACCTGCATCGAGCAATTGCTTCATCAACCAAGGCTCGGCCATGGGCGGCCGCACAATCGATGCGACATGGGGTTCCGCAACCTGCAACTGGCCTACGATGCTGCGCAGGTCATTGGGTGCATGTTCACCGTCGATCAGGACCCAATCAAATCCCGCCCGGCCAACGATTTCCGCCGCATAGGGATCACACAATCCCATCCATAGCCCGATAGACTTTTGTCCGGACTGCAAGATCGCCTTGAATGGGTTGCTTGGGGCTGTCATCGACATGACTCCGTTTTGGTCAGGCGGGCTCGCGCAGGACGCGGGGCACTTTGAATTCGACGTTCTCTACGGCTGTTTCGACCAGTTCGACCGAAACCTCGTATCTGTCTTTAAAGGCCTGAATGACCTCTTCGATCAGCACCTCGGGCGCCGAAGCGCCTGCCGTGATCCCGACGGACGTAATGCCGTCCAAGGCGCGCCAGTCTATGTTTTCAGCTCGCATTACCAGCTGGGCGTAGGAACATCCCGCCTTGCGACCCACCTCGACCAACCGTTGCGAGTTAGACGAGTTCGGCGCACCGACAACCAACATCGCATCACACTTCGGAGCGATCGCCTTTACGGCCTCCTGACGGTTGGTTGTGGCGTAGCAGATGTCTTCCTTGTGCGGGCCGACAATTGCCGGGAACCGCGATTGCAAGGCCGCCACAATGTCAGCGGTGTCATCGACAGACAGCGTTGTCTGGGTAACAAACGCCAGCTGCTCGGGATCTCGGACGACAACATTGGCAACGTCTTCTACCGTTTCGACCAAAAGAACTTCGCCATCTGGTAACTGCCCCATGGTGCCCACGGTTTCCGGATGCCCCGCATGACCAATCATGATCATCTGGAGCCCGTTCTCGTGGTGGCGCGCCGCTTCGATGTGGACTTTGGAAACTAATGGACAGGTCGCATCCACGTATACCATTTGCCGTGCGGCGGCAGCGGCGGGAACAGCCTTGGGAACACCATGTGCGGAAAAAATCACCGGACGGTCATCGGGGCAGTCTTCCAGTTCCTCGACAAACACCGCGCCTTTGGCCCGCAGGTCATCGACCACGAATTTATTGTGTACGATCTCGTGCCGAACAAAGACCGGAGCGCCCCATTTCTGTAGAGCCATCTCAACGATCTTGATCGCGCGATCCACACCTGCGCAAAACCCGCGTGGTGCCGCGAGATAGAGAGAAAGATCCGGTTTCTTCATCGTCAAAATCCTTGCGCGCTTTGGTCCAGACGTAAGGCTTTCGCGACGTGCAGTCCAGAACAGCGAAAAAAGTTTGATCCAGTGTGTCCACTAAATCGTACACATCAGTGTACAAAAAAAATGACAGGGATGGAGATGACCAAATTAAACCGCCGCAGCTTCGCTTTTGTCCCACTGGCTGACGAAAATCAAACTTCGCTGAAAGGCCCAGCATTGGATGGCTTCGTGGACGATGTCATCTATCAAGTTGCGCTGCAGATTGCCGCCAAACGCAGGGTTCAGGCCGACACGGCAAACAGAGCGCCGCTGTTTTCCAGCCTGCCCAAACAGCAATGCGCCAAAGCACCCGGGCAAGAGCCAGCAACGGTTCATATTCTTTGGGAAGACGAGCTGACTCAAGCCGAGCAAACTCTGCAATAGAAAAAGCCGCCCCCGAAAGGACGGCTTGTTTGGGCATTTGCAATCAGCCGTTTGGAGGAGTGACCCATCGGCATCGTCGCAAACGATCAGCTGCCTCCGGCAACCTCAAAGCTGCGCTCGGGCGCGTTTTCCCGTGGCGGACGGCCAATAACGTCACGCAGTTCGTCCAGCTCGATAAAGTTATCGGCTTGTCTGCGCAGTTCGTCCGCAATCATCGGTGGTTGGCTGCGGATCGTTGATACGACCGAAACCCGGACACCCTGCCGCTGAAGGCTTTCGGCCAATGGGCGGAAGTCGCCATCACCCGAGAACAAAACAATATGATCGACCCGGGGCGCCAGCTCCATGGCGTCCACTGTCAATTCGATATCCATGTTGCCTTTGACTTTCCGGCGGCCTTGGCTGTCGGTGTATTCCTTGGCCGGCTTTGTCACCATCGTAAAGCCGTTGTAGTGCAGCCAATCGACCAGTGGCCGGATCGGAGAATACTCATCATTTTCCAGGAGCGCCGTGTAGTAAAACGCCCGCACCATTTTGCCCCGACGAGCGAATTCCTGGCGAAGGAGTTTGTAGTCGATGTCGAACCCAAGCGCTTTGGCTGCAGCGTAAAGGTTGGATCCATCGATGAACAGCGCGAGCCGTTCGTCTTTGTAAAACATCAAAATGTCCTTTCGTTCAAAGAGCCGCACCAAAATTCCGTGAGTGTGATTAGGAGTGACACGACTTACGCTAGGTAGATAATAGAATATACCGTGCGATCAAGCGCAGATCGCTACCCCAAAAGGATAGCCGCTATATGCTTTCTAGGCAAGAAATCCTCATCGCTCTGGGTTCAAATCTGGGGTCAGAACGCGGTGATCCAGCCACGACTTTAACTTCCGCATTGGTTGATTTGTCACGAAGCGGCTTGAGCATAAGGAGAATTTCCCGTTTCTTTGCAACGCCCTGCTTTCCGGCAGGCACTGGCCCGGACTATGTGAATGCCTGCATCGTGGCCGAGTCCGATCTGAACACGGATCAACTTCTTGAGTTACTTCACATAGTTGAAAACGAATATGGGCGCGCACGGCAACAACGGTGGGGAAGCCGGACCCTGGATCTTGATTTACTCGCCCGCGATTCTCTGGTCCTGCCCGATGCCGAGACTCATGATCGGTGGATGAACTTGCCTCTGGAGGCGCAAACCCGCACTGCGCCTGACCAACTGATCCTTCCGCACCCGAGGATTCAGGACCGCGCGTTCGTGCTTGTCCCGCTTTGTGACGTGGCGGCAGACTGGGTTCATCCTGTGCTGAATCAGACTGCGGCAACCCTTTGTGCCGCGTTGCCCCGTGAAGAACGCGATTTGATCAGGCCGCTGTGACCGAATCGCCCTTGTATTGCGCCGTACTGCGCGCTAGATGAAACGCTTCTGAGACAGCTGACTTGCACTGGAGTTCCCATGGCCCGCGTAACGGTAGAAGATTGCGTCGATAAGGTCCCGAACCGTTTTGAGCTGGTGATGCTCGCTGCACATCGTGCGCGCGAAGTATCGGCCGGTGCTGCGATCACCGTTGATCGTGACAACGACAAGAACCCGGTGGTTGCCCTGCGCGAAATCGCAGAAGAGACACAGAGCGCCGATGAACTTCGCGAACGCCTGATCGAGTCCAATCAGACCCAGATCGAAGTCGATGAGCCCGAAGAAGACGCGATGGCGCTGCTCATGGGTGCAGAGGCGGACAAGCCTGCCGAAGATGACCTGAGCGAAGAAAAGCTGCTGCGCGCTCTCATGGAGGCACAGGGTCAGGGGTAACCCAACACCCTGCCCACGGGGCGCCCCAGCGGGGAAGGATGGCGCATATGATCGCGGCCGATGACCTCGTAGCACTGGTACGCAACTACAATCCGAAGACCAACGAAGCGATGATCCGCGCGGCCTATGACTATGGCCGCGAGATGCACGAAGGTCAGTTTCGCAAGAGTGGAGAGCCATACTTCACTCACCCTGTTGCTGTTGCCGCGATTTTGACCGAACAGCGACTGGATGATGCAACGATCATCACGGCGCTGCTGCACGACACGATCGAGGACACCCGGTCCACCTATTCTGAAATCGCTGAAAAGTTTTCGCCCGAGGTTGCTGACCTCGTGGACGGCGTAACCAAGCTTACCAACCTGCAACTGTCGAGCACGGAAACAAAGCAGGCCGAAAACTTCCGCAAGCTGTTCATGGCAATGTCCAAGGACTTGCGGGTCATTCTGGTCAAACTTGCCGACCGTTTGCACAACATGCGTACGATCCGCGCAATGCGTGTGGAAAAACAGAGCCAGAAGTCACGCGAAACCATGGACATCTACGCGCCTCTGGCAGGCCGGATGGGGATGCAGTCCATCCGCGAAGAGCTGGAAGATCTGGCTTTCCGCGTGCTGAACCCCGAGGGGCGCAGCTCCATCATCCGGCGTTTCATCACGCTTCAGAAAGAAACCGGCGACGTGATCCACAGGATCACCTCTGACATGCGTGTTGAACTCGACAAGGTGGGTATCGAGGCCGAGGTGTTTGGCCGAGCCAAGAAACCCTACTCGATCTGGCGCAAGATGCAGGAAAAGAAGATCGGCTTTTCCCGTCTTTCCGACATCTACGGCTTTCGAGTCATCACCGGAAGCGAGGCGGAGTGCTACGCAGCCCTCGGTGCGATCCACCAACGCTGGCGCGCGGTGCCCGGACGTTTCAAGGACTATATCAGCCAGCCAAAGTCGAACGGCTACCGTTCAATCCACACAACTGTGTCAGGACGGGATGGCAAACGGGTCGAGGTGCAGATTCGCACCCGCCAGATGCACGAAGTGGCGGAAACTGGCGTGGCGGCGCATTGGTCCTATCGGGACGGCGTGCGGGCCCAGAACCCGTTTGCGGTCGATCCTGCAAAATGGATCGCCTCGCTGACCGAGCAATTCAGCGAAGATGACGATCACGACGAATTTCTCGAAGCGGTCAAGCTCGAGATGTATTCGGACCAGGTCTTTTGTTTTACGCCCAAGGGCGATGTGGTCAAACTGCCCAAGGGCGCCACACCGCTGGACTATGCCTACCAAATTCACACACGCATTGGATCGGCTTGCGTGGGGGCCAAAGTCGATGGCATTCGCGTTCCACTGTGGACCCGGCTGAAGAACGGGCAGTCCGTCGAAATCATTACTGCCGAAGGTCAGACGCCACAAGCGACCTGGCTGGATATTGCACGCACCGGCAAAGCAAAGTCCGCCATCCGCAAGTCGCTGCGCGAGGCGAACAAGGAACGCTTTGCCAAGCTGGGGCTGGAACTGGCCCGTGCTGCCTTTGAAGGGGTCGGCAAAAAAGCCACTGACAAGGTGCTTGAGAAGGCTGCCAAAACCCTGCGCTTTGAGGATGCCGAAACCCTGCTGGCGCGGCTCGGTAGCGCCGAGATGTCCGCGCGCGAGGCCGTAGAGGCCGTCTATCCCGAGCTGGCTATTTCCGAAGACACCCAATCGCAGGTGTCTGCCAAACGTGCCGTTGTCGGGTTGGCCCACGGTCAGGGCTTTGAGCGCGCAACCTGCTGTCAGCCGCTGCCCGGCGAACGGATCATCGGGATCTCGCATCGTGGCAAAGGGGTGGCGGTCCACGCCGCCGATTGTGTGGTTCTGGCCGATTTCGAAGAACAGCCCTCGCGTTGGCTTGACCTGCACTGGGCGGATGGATCGCATCCCCCTGTCTACACAGCGACCCTTGATCTGACGATCACGAATGACGCGGGCGTACTGGGACGGATTTGCACATTGATCGGAGAGCGGAAGGCCAATATCTCTGACTTGAATTTCATGGATCGAAAGCCAGATTTTTATCGCTTGATGGTCGACGTTGATTTGCGCGACGCCGAACATCTGCATCTCGTCATGTCCGCGCTGGAAGCGGAAGGTAACGTGGCATCGGTCAACAGGCGGCGGGACACGGAACCCGCAGTGCAAGCTTCGGCTGCTGAATAACGAAAGGGCGGACGTTGGTCTTCAAACGGCGCGACAGGCGACCCCTTTGGAGGATCGTGTACGAATTCCTCTGGCCGCGTGGCGGTTGGGGGCGTGCCGCGCGTTACGTCAAACACCGCCTGCACCGCCTGCCGGATCCGCCCCACCGCATTGCCCGTGGGATATTTGCCGGGGTCTTCACAACCTTCACGCCCTTTTATGGGCTTCATTTCGTTGTTGCCGGTTTTCTGGCTTGGATCATGCGGGGAAACCTGCTGGCGGCGCTGCTGTCGACGTTCTTCGGCAATCCGCTGACTTATGTTCCAATCGGGGTCGTGTCGCTGACAACCGGACATTTCTTGCTGGGCGGCGATAAAGCCGCGCGTCATGAACACGGCAGTATCATCAAGAAATTCGGAGAGGCTGGGCGCGATCTTTGGCAGAACATCAAAGCGATGTTTCACGGAACTGAGCCGGACTGGCGCGATCTGTCGATCTTCTACGACGAGGTATTCTTTCCCTACCTGATCGGCGGCATCATCCCCGGTTTGGTGGCTGGACTGATCTGTTACTATGTGTCCTTACCTCTGATCACCGCCTATCAGAACCGGCGCAAGGGCGCGATCAAAGCTCGCCTTGCGGCGCTCAAGAAAAAGAGGGGCGATGCTGGGTCGGCCGACTGAGAAAGCCAATCACGGTTTGTTATGGGTTCACTGAAATAATTTGATCAAATTATTAGTTTCCCAAACGCGCAGCCCGGTCTACCTTCAACGCACAATTCAGGAGTCTTCGCCATGACCGACTATGTTGGCGCCCTGCGTCTCGGGGTAAACATCGATCACGTCGCAACCGTGCGCAATGCGCGCGGCGGCGCTTATCCTGATCCTTTGCGTGCCGCGAAACTGGCGCAAGAGGCCGGCGCAGATGGAATCACGGCGCATCTTCGCGAAGATCGTCGGCACATCACGGATGCGGATATCGATGGGCTCATGGACGTTCTCGAAATCCCTCTGAACTTCGAAATGGCCGCGACACCTGAAATGCAGGCCATCGCCTTGCGGCATAAACCCCATGCCGTCTGCATCGTTCCCGAAAAGCGCGAAGAGCGCACCACCGAGGGCGGTCTCGAAGTGGCGCGCGAGGAAAACCAACTGGCGCATTTCATTGCTCCGTTGCGTGAAGCAGGCTGCCGCGTTTCAATTTTCATCGCAGCCGACAAGCGCCAGATTGAGGCCGCACACAGGATCGGCGCACAGGTCATCGAATTGCACACGGGTGCCTATTGCGACGCGCATTCCGAAGGCCGGTTTGCCGACCGGGACGCCGAACTGGAACGCATGCGTGAGATGAGCGCCTTTGCACACTCGCTTGGCCTTGAGGTCCACGCCGGGCATGGCCTGACCTATGAAACGGTCAAACCCGTTGCGGCGTTTCCAGAGATTCTCGAGCTGAATATCGGTCACTTCATCATCGGCGAGTCGATCTTTCTGGGCCTTGGGCCAGCCATAGCCGAGATGCGGCGACTGATGGATGAAGCACGCGACTGATCGCAATGCACCATTGAAACAATGCCACGGTGCGATAGCATACCCTATCGCTGACCGGAGGATTTTTCATGCATCGCTTCGCACCCCTTATCGCCGCATCACTGCTTGCGGCACCTGTTGCAGCTCAGGACGTTTTCGACTGCGACTGGCAATCTTCGGCCCGCAACATCGCCGAGCCATGGGAAGAAAACACGCGGACGTTTTCGAACGGCAAGACCCGGCTTGCGCTTATGGACACGGTCGAGCCCGCCGGAGGCGCATTTTGGCTGTTGGTCCTGTCTCCCCCCTATGACGAGCTGGGTGGACGGCAATGCAAGGTGGTTGGACACAACGGCATCGGATTTACCTGGCTCGATTTTTCGCAATTGCGGTCCAGTTATGACCCGTCGCGCGGCCTGACCTTCACGCTGCCGGGCCAACTCTACGGGGACGGCGTCAACAACATCGACATAACGGTATCCATCACCCTGAACCAAGCGACAGGCGAGATCACCAAAGAGGTCTGGCGCTGAAACGGTTTTTCTTTGCGGTTGCGGTCGTCATGGCCCTTTGGGCACTGTGGGTGCTCGAAGGGGCAAGAACCGGTGTGACCAAATCCGATGTCTGGGTTGATGGCACACCTGTTACAACCTGGACCGACGGCAGCGACGGGCCTGCGGTTGTGATCGCGCATGGATTTGCCGGGTCACGCCAGATGATGCAGGCCTATGCCCTGACGCTGGCCCGCGCAGGTTATACCGTTCACAGCTTTGATTTCGAAGGGCATGGACGCCACCGGGACCCAATGTCCGGAGACGTGACATCCCTGGATGGGACAACGCGATTGTTGATGAAGCAGACCGGACAGGTCATCGCATATGCTCGGCAGGGCAAGGAGCCTGTGGCGCTACTAGGTCATTCGATGGCGACAGACATTCTGGTCAGAACCGCCGCAGAAGTGGAAGACGTCGGACCAATCGTTTTGCTGTCTGCCTTCTCGCTTGCCATCACGCCAGAGTTTCCCAAAGATCTTCTGTTGATCGTCGGGGCGTGGGAGCCTGGACTGACAGACTTTGCTCTGAAAGCCGCAGGCATGGTTCAGCCAGATGCTGGCTTTGGTGATCTTGCTCAGGACGAAGGCATCCGGCGGCGCGCCATGTTGGCACCCTATGCCGAACATGTCGCCATTTTGCATTCACGTGATGGCCAGCGCGCTGCCCTTGATTGGCTAAACGAAAGCCATGCCAGAACAAGCACTACGGCTGTTCCGCCGACCGGCTGGGCGCTTTTGGCTTTGCTGGCGGCGATAACCGCTCTGGCCGCGCCATTGGCACGGATTTGGCCCACCAATCCGGAACCACCAGAGGCAATACAAGCGCGGGACTTCACCCTGATCGCCCTGTTGCCGGCCGTGGTTGCGCCTTTGGTTGCGGTGCCAATCAAGACTGGTTTTCTGCCCGTACTCGTTGCCGATTATCTGGCTATGCATCTGCTCGTTTTCGGGATCATTCAACTTGCTCTGTTGCGCAGGAAGAACCGTTTGACCGGCAAAGTGCGACCAGTCGCTGCCATATTGCTGGTGGTCTGGGCGCTGGGGGCTTTTGGCTATGCGCTGGATCGCTATGGCGCCAACTTCTGGCCAACCGGCGACCGCGTTTGGATCATCGCCGCGTTGAGCGTGGGCACCCTGCCCTTCATGCTGGCCGATTCACTGGTTTGCGCGGCTGCGCCTGTTTGGCAGCGCATCGCCGCCCGTCTGGCCTTTCTGGCATCGCTGGCGATTGCCGTCGTGCTCGATTTCGAAAGGCTGTTTTTCCTGGCCATGATTGCACCGGTGATTTTGTTGTTCTGGCTGACAATCGGCACCATGGGGCGCGCTTTTTCCAAACAGGCCGGCCCTCTGAGCGCAGGGCTGGCTTTAGGGCTGGTGCTGGCATGGGCTTTGGGCGTAAGTTTCCCGCTGTTCAAAGCTTAGGAATAACTTGGAAATGATCCTCGGCATCGGTACCGATCTGGCCAACATCGATCGCATCGCAGGCGTGCTTGAGCGTCATGGCGACCGGTTTCGCAACCGGGTGTTTACGCAAGTGGAACAGCACAAGGCCGAACGCCGTCGCGACGTTGCTGGCACCTATGCCAAACGCTGGGCCGCCAAGGAGGCCTGCTCCAAAGCGCTCGGCACGGGCCTTCGTATGGGGATCTCGTGGAAGGATATGGCCGTATCCAACCTGCGAACCGGACAACCGGTTATGGAGGTGACAGGGTGGGCCAAGGAACGCCTCGAAAGCATGACACCACCGGGCCACGAGGCCATCATCCACGTCACCCTGACAGACGATCATCCCTGGGCGCAGGCATTCGTCGTGATCGAGGCACGGCCTGCGCAAAACGCATAGCTGGCTGACATCCCGTTCGCTTTCGGCGCATTATAGCCCGCAAATCCCATCATTTGACCGCCACATGCCGGGTGCAAACGCCCGCCCGCTTGACACCCCCTGCGCTGCGCCGCATGTACCGTTTGAGCAGTCAAAAGGGACGCGGCACATGGCAACCGAGACGAAGAAAAGTGGCGGGATCGTCGAGACGATCAAGACAGTGGTCTATGCACTGCTGATTGCCGGTGTCTTCCGGACCCTGTTTTTTCAGCCTTTCTGGATCCCTTCGGGTTCGATGAAAGACACGCTGCTGATCGGTGACTTCCTGTTTGTGAACAAGATGGCCTACGGCTACTCCTACGCCTCCTGCCCCTCTGTCATCATTCCTCAGATCGGTCTGGATATCGACGCGCAAGACATCTGTGGCATGTTTGACGGCGACAACAGCCGCTTTTTGGGCGGTGAGCCGCAGCGCGGAGATGTGGTCGTGTTTCGCCATCCCAGCACCGGACGCGATTTCATCAAGCGCCTGATCGGGCTGCCCGGAGACAAGGTTCAGGTTACAAATGGCGTGGTCTTCATCAACGGTGAAGAAGCCCCGCAAGAGCCAGCAGGCACATTCGAAGAAGTTCAATCGCCCCAAGGCCCGCAGCGTCTGCGTCCACGGTGTGAAAACGGACCGGTGGGTGAAGGTGGCGCTTGCCTCAAGTCCCGGTTCATCGAAACCCTGCCCGGAGGCAGCCAGCACGCGATCCTCAACATTGCTTCGCAAGGCTCGGACAACACGCCTGTCTATACGGTTCCCGAGGGCCACTACTTCTTCATGGGTGACAACCGCGACAATTCCTCGGACAGCCGTGTACCCAGCCTTGCCAATGGCGTCGGCTTTGTTCCCTACGAAAACCTTGTAGGCCGGGCCGATCGGGTGATGTTCTCGTCAGCAGGCCGTTCCATGCTGTTTTTCTGGACATGGCGCGGGGATCGTTTCTTCAAAGCGATCGAGTAGCCAACCGATGAAGCTGTCGGCAGAACTCAAGGCTCTCGAAGGCCGTTTGGGCTACAGCTTCAACCGGCCCGATCTGCTGCGCCGCGCCGTCACGCACAGTTCCATGTCCGGCCCCGGCCGCGAAGACAACCAGCGGCTCGAGTTTCTGGGGGATCGCGTGCTTGGCCTCGTGATGGCCGAAGCTCTGCTGGACGAAGATCGTCAGGCCTCAGAAGGCACGCTCGCCCCGCGTTTCAATGCGCTGGTGCGCAAAGAGGCCTGCGCAGATGTTGCACGCGAGATTGATCTCGGCGCGGCGCTGAAACTGGGGCGGTCAGAACAAATGTCTGGCGGACGGCGCAAGATGGCCCTGCTGGGAGACGCGATGGAAGCCGTGATTGCAGCGGTTTACCTCGACGGCGGCTTCGATGAAGCCCGTGCCTTTGTCTTGCGTCACTGGGGCCAGCGGATCGACACGGTCGAAGATGACGCCAAAGACCCCAAAACCGCGTTGCAAGAATGGGCACAGGCCCGCGGCCACCAACCCCCGCGCTATGTGCTGGCGGAACGCACCGGCCCTGACCATGCCCCGGTTTTCACGATCCGCGCAGAACTCGGCACAGGCCAATCAGCACAAGCAACCGCTGGCAACAAACGCCAAGCGGAACAGGCCGCAGCCAAAGCGCTCTTGGAGCAGTTGGGTTGACCGAAACCCAACGCGGCAGTCTTTGGATGATCCTGGCTATGGTCGGCTTTGGCATCGAAGATGCGTTTTTCAAAGCGGCCACGGCCACGGGCGGTACGACACCGGGCCTTGCAACGCTGCAATTCGGATTGCTGGCCATGCTGGCCTATGCGCTCTTTGCCCGAAGCTGTGGTGTTCCGATCTGGACCTCCGCCTATCTGAAACGCGGCCTGCTGATCCGGACCGGCTTTGAAATCATGGGCCGGCTCTTTTTTGCGCTCAGTCTGGCCTACACACCGCTGTCCACGACATCCGCCATCCTACAGGCCGCGCCCTTGGTGGTTATGCTGGGCGCCGTTATGTTTTTGGGCGAACACATTGGCCCGCGCCGATGGGCCGCCATGGCTGTGGGCTTTGTCGGCGTGTTGCTGATCATTCGGCCCGCACCTGCAACCTTCGATTCCAGTGCTGTTCTTGCCCTGCTCGGAATGATCGGTTTCGCGGGTCGCGATTTGGCGACCCGGGCCGCGCCGGCGTCAGTGCACACCGCGCAGTTGGGTGTCTTGGGATTTGCAGTCGTGGCCGCGGCAGGACTTGTCATCATGGCATTCGAAGGCGGCGCGCCCTCGCTGCCTACGCCTCAAGCGGCCCTGCTGATCTGCGGCACAGCCATTTGCGGCGTGCTCGGCTACACCGCAATGACCTTGGCAATGCGCACCGGCGACGTGGGCGTTGTGGCGCCATTCCGCTACAGCCGCCTGCTGGTGGCGCTGGTTCTGGCCTATACCTTGTTCGGAGAACGGCCCGACAGTCTGACCCTGACAGGGGCCGCGCTTATTGTAGGCTCCGGCCTTTACGCCCTGATGCGCAGCAAACAAAACCAAGCTTAGCAGCACCCCCTTCAAGCCCGCGGCGCATTCCCGATCGCCGCTGTGCGCCATGCAAAAACACAGCATTTGCAGAACATTGGCTGCGTTTGCGCTGCTCTGGCGAAATCTGCTGGCCTTGCGCGCCGAAATCTCCTATTCCCTCCAGCTTCCAAACCAGCCACTGGACGCATCAAACATGACCACTCGCGCCGGCTTCGTCGCCCTGATCGGAGAGCCAAACGCAGGCAAATCCACCCTGACCAACCGCATGGTCGGGGCCAAGGTCTCTATCGTGACCCACAAGGTGCAAACCACCCGCGCCCGTATCCGCGGCGTTGCGCTCGAAGGGGACGCACAGATCGTTTTCGTGGACACACCCGGCCTCTTTGAGCCAAAGCGAAGACTGGATCGTGCCATGGTCGCAGCCGCTTGGGGCGGGGCTGCGGATGCAGATATCACGGTTCTTCTGGTCGAGGCGCAGCGCGGCATCACGCCGGGCGTCGAAACCATTCTGGAGGGTCTTGCTGAGATCGGCAAAGGCCGCACGATCGCATTGGCCATCAACAAAATTGACCGCGTCAAATCTGAAGCATTGCTAAGCCTGACAGAGGCCCTGAACGAACGGTTCGACTTCGCCCAGACTTTCATGATCTCGGCGGAAAAAGGTCACGGCGTACAGGCTTTGCGCGAATGGCTGGCCGGGCAACTTCCCGAAGGGCCGTGGCTTTACCCAGAAGATCAGATTGCCGATCTGCCACTGCGCATGATTGCCGCGGAAATGACCCGCGAAAAACTGACCCTGCGCCTGCACCAGGAACTGCCCTACCAACTGACTGTCGAGACAGAAAGCTGGGAAGAACGCAAAGACGGCTCTGCTCGCGTTGATCAAATCATCTACGTTATGCGCGACGGGCACAAAGGCATCGTCCTGGGAAACAAGGGCAGCACCATCAAAGCCATCAGTCAGGCGTCCCGCGAAGAACTCTCCGAATTTCTGGGCCGTAAGGTTCATTTGTTCCTGCAAGTTAAAGTCCGTGAAAACTGGCTGAACGAGGCCGAGCGCTACAGCGAAATGGGCCTCGATTTCCGTGACGGCAAAGCCTGACCCGCGCCATGTGTCTTGGGCTTCAAAATGTACCGGAGCGAGCGCGGGTCCGCGTCAGAACATGCCAGTCGTCCCGGCTTCCTGCACAGAGATCCGGCAAATGACACGACTGACTGCTCGTTTCTGGGTCGATGCCTACCTGACCCGCCTGCGCCTGCACGACATTCCGGCCTTTGTTGTGGCCCATGGCGATGACACGGCGGGTGCAGTTCTGGTGAAACTCGCGACGCTGAACGGTCAAGCCCAGGCCTTCACGCGGCAGTTCGATCTGGCAACAGGCGCACGCATGTGGGCATCCCTGGCCGAAGGGGACGAACAAGAGGTCGATGCCACTATTGCCCGCCAGCGCGGCTTCGATCCCGATCTTTGGGTCATCGAAGTCGAGGATCGTCAGGGTCGACACTTGCTGGACGAAGACGGCCTGTCCAGCTGAACCAGCGACCCCGACAAAGCGCCCCACCGAACCAAAGCGCCCGCGGCCTGTCCGGCCTACGGCAGGACAGGCTTTTCCGGTGCGGCGCAGCCGCCCTATTTGGCAACACGCACATCTTCTGCGCTTGCCAGCGCCACCAACAAGGACCACTTTGACCCTATGGATTGGCGCGACACCGGCATATTGCTTTCAGCCCGCAAGCACGGCGAAACCGCGCTGATCCTCGATGTCTTCACGCCGGAACACGGACGCCAAACCGGCGTTCTTCGGGGCGGCACTTCCCGAAAAGTCGCACCACACATGCAACCGGGCGCACAGCTGTATGTCGCGTGGCGAGCGCGGCTTGACGACCATATCGGAACGTTTTCAGCCGAACCCATCCGTTCGCGGGCGGCAATCGCCATGAGCGATCGTCAGGCGCTTACCGGGCTGAATTCCGTGACTTCGCTTTTGTCCTTCAGCTTGCCGGATCGGGAATGCCAGACCGCGCTTTATCTGCAGACCGAACAGTTGCTTGACCTGCTGGGGCAGCAGGATCTCTGGCCGCTGGCCTATCTGCGTTGGGAAATGGCCTTGCTTGAAACCCTTGGGTTCGGTCTGGATCTGGCCGCCTGCGCGGTGACCGGAGCGACTGATAATCTGCGGTATGTGTCCCCCAAAAGCGGCCGTGCCGTCACGCAATCTGGCGCCGGGGATTGGGCTGCGCAACTGCTGCCGCTGCCCCCGGTCATGCTCGGGCTAGGCGACGCGCCAGACAGCGAAATCCTCCAGGCCTTGGGAACGACAGGCTATTTTCTCGAAAACTGGCTGGCACCGGAACTGCAGGGCAAACCGCTGCCCGACGCGCGCGCCAGTTTTGTCACGCAGTTCAGTCGGCGTCTTCAGATGTGAACTCAAGACTGCGGCCGGCCGGCCCCGTCAAAACCAGAACGCCATCTTCAAGCCGTCCGGTTGTCATGGCTTCGAGTGTTTGCAGATAGGCAAACTCGGCATCCAGTTCAGGGCAGGCCATCTTGGTCGAAATCAAAGGGCCCACGCTGAACTGCGGCCAAGGACCCGCGAAGGACCCGCCAAAACCATTGCAGGGTGCGCGCCCGCCTATTTGCCCCGGACCGCTGAACACCAGCGTTGCCCGTGCGTCGAAGGGTTTGCCATCGAGCTTGGTCAGCACCCATTCACTGCCATTCCCAGGCCCGTCCGCTCCGGCACAGGCAACGGTCGCCATGAGCATTGGTGCGCAGATTGCTCGGAGGATAATTCTTGTTTTCATATCTGGAAAATAGGGGGCGCGGTTCTGTGGCGCAACTGTTCAAGTGCTCTTCCCTGCCCTGCAGGAACAGGTTAGGACTTTGCCAATGACATGGACCATTCCAAATATCCTTACGGCGCTTCGCCTGCTGGCCGCACCCGGACTTGCGGTCATGTTCTTATATTTTTCGCGCCCCTTCGCCGACTGGGCCGCGCTTACGCTGTTTATTGCCGCTGCGATCACCGATTGGTTTGATGGCCATCTGGCGCGCAGCTGGAAACAGGAAACCAAGCTGGGCGCGATGCTGGATCCGATTGCCGACAAGGCAATGGTCATCATCGCGCTGATGGTCATCGTTGGGTATTCTTCGATGTCGCCGTGGCTGGTGCTGCCTGCGACCTTCATCCTGTTCCGCGAAGTGTTTGTATCCGGCCTGCGCGAATTTCTGGGCGATACCGCCGGGACGCTCAAGGTGACCAATCTGGCCAAATGGAAAACGACGCTGCAGATGATCGCAATCGCCGTGCTTTTTGCCCAAGGCGTGTTCGAGCACTATCTGGGCATGTCGGTTTACGGCATGGATCAGGCCCTGTTTCAGGACATCCTGAGTGGCCGCGAAGAAGACGTACTGGGACTGCGCTGGAAGCACGCGGGCATGATCTGGACGGGGAATGTTGGTCTGATCCTGCTGTGGGTCGCCGCTGCGCTGACACTGATCACCGGCTGGGACTACTTTCGCAAAGCCGCGCCTTACCTGCGCGATGACCGCTAGCGTTTTGCTTGGTGCCAGCCCGCGCTATAGTCTGATTTGAACGACGAGAAACGGGATCAAACGCAATGGAAATACTCTACTTTGCTTGGGTACGCGAGCGTATTGGCCTACCCAAAGAGCGCGTTGACACGCAGGCGACCACCGTGGCCGAACTGGTCGAGGAGCTCAAAGCCCGTGAAGCACGCTACGAGGCCGCCTTTGCAGATCTCAGCGCGCTGCGCGTTGCCGTGGATCAGGAATTGGTGGACTTCGACGCTTCGATCTCCGGCGCCAGGGAAGTGGCGTTTTTCCCGCCCATGACCGGGGGCTGAAATGCGCATCGTCGTTCAGGAAGCCGCTTTTGATTTCGGCGCCGAGGCAGAGGCCTTTGCCGCGGGCCGCAAGGACATGGGCGCAGTGGTCACCTTTACCGGGATCGTGCGTGATCTGGCGCAATCCGATCTGGATGTGATGGAAATCGAGCACTACCCGGGCATGACGGAAAAAGCGCTCGAAGCCATTGCCCAAGAAGCGACTGAACGTTGGTCACTGGGTGACGTTCTGGTTATCCATCGCTTTGGCCGGATGGCTCCCGGTGACAAGATCATGATGGTCGCCACCGCTTCACCGCACCGCAAGGATGCCTTTGAAGCGGCCGAATTCCTGATGGACTATCTCAAGTCTCGTGCACCGTTCTGGAAAAAAGAGCACAGCAGCGACGGAATTGGCTGGGTTGCCGCAAAGGACGAAGACGAAGATGCGCTAAAGCGCTGGTAGTCCCCCGGTCAGGCCGCTGTGGCTGGCATGACGGCAACAAGGGTGATGTCCTCGACCCGAACAGGCGTTGCTGGTTGCACAAAGTAGACCAGTGCTGCGCCATCAGCGCGCAAAACCTGATCGCCGTTCTCCAGCGTGTCTACGGTCAAATCGGGTTCGGACATTTCGGTGTCGGCATAGTATTCAACCACCATCCCGTCCGAGCCTGCTCCAAAGTCCTGAATGATCGGAGCAGCGTCGCTTGAGATGTCCAGGTCCGGCGACCAAGTGTTGACCACGAAGGTGTCATGGCCCGATCCGCCGAAGGCAAGATCTGCATCATCGCCAAGGTATATGATGTCATCACCCTCGCCGCCATTGAGCGTATCCGCACCGTCAGCCCCAAGAGCGGGCGGGCTGTACGCTTCGAGAAAGCTTTGCGCTTCGGCCTCGGCCCAGCTTTGCAATTCAGCCTCGGTCATTGAACCCAGTGTTTCAGACTGGGCATAGGCGGCCTCAAGGGCTTCGTGAAACCCTTCAGGATTGATGTCGCTTTGACCCATCTCAGGATGAGAGGTGCCATGGCCCAACAGAATATCGTTCCCGGCACCACCCTGCAAAAGATCCGAGCCGCCACCGCCGACCAGCAGATCATTCCACGCTTCGCCCTGCAGCGTATCATCTCCGTCCCCGCCGGCCAAAGTGTCCATGCCGCCGCCACCGCGCAGCACATCGTTACCATCACCGCCGCCCAATGCGTCGTGCCAGCCGCCGCCCTCAAGCAGATCATTGCCGGAACCGCCCAGCAGTAAATCGCGCCCCTGTTCGCCAAAGAGTGTATCATCCCCGGCACGGCCCTCGATGGTGTCCATCCCGCGTCCACCGGCCAGCCAATCGTCGTCCGATCTGCCAGCATAGTCATTTGCGCGGACACCGCCTTGGTGCGTGTTGCCGGGAACATCTTCGGGGGGTGTCAACGGTTCGGGTTCGACTTCATCCGTTTGCGTGTCGTCTGGTTCTTCCATCAGGGTTTGTACACCCACCAGTGCAACCGATCCCATCAGGGACAAAAACAACAAAGAAGCGAGCATTTCGGCTCTCCCGATCAGAAAGTGGTTCAGTTCTGTCTGGGCTAAGCACCAAAAACGGCAACAATCGGACCCACATTGGGCGATTGTTCGCGTTTTAGGGGATGTGAAGTACCGTTTGGCACACGCCAAAGGATACCTAGGCTTTTCAGCAAGCGCCTTATATTGGTAACGTGACTTGACCACAATTAAGAGCCACATATGCCGTTTCGCCCCGTCCAGTCCGAAAAACTTTCGTCGGCCGTCGTCCGCCAGATCGAGCAATTGATCTTGCGTGGTGTCTTGCGGCCTTCGGAACGGCTGCCTGCCGAACGAGAGCTATCAGAGCGGTTGGGTGTATCCAGACCCAGCCTGCGCGAAGCAGTTTCCGAGCTTGAAGCGCGTGGATTGCTCGAAGCACGCGCTGGGGCCGGAATTTTCGTCACTGATGTTCTGGGCAGCGCGTTTTCCGAAGCCCTGATCGGCCTGTTTTCAGGCCATGACGAAGCCGTTTTTGACTATCTGTCCTTCAGGCGCGACATGGAAGGCCTGGCCGCCTACCGCGCGGCCGAGCATGGAACAGAGTCAGACCTGCAGGTTATCGCGGAACTCTTCGCCAAGATGGAAGCAGCGCACGGCAAACGCAATCCTGCCGAGGAATCCCGGCTCGACGCTGATTTTCATCTGGCGATCATCGAAGCCAGTCACAATGTGATCATGCTGCACATGATGCGTTCGATGTATCAGCTGTTGCGCGAAGGTGTGTTCTATAACCGCCAGATCATGTTCAAACAGCGCACGACGCGGCAGGCCCTTCTGGATCAACACCGGGCGATCAACGATGCTCTGCAGGCCCGCGATGCGGCGGCAGCCCGTGCTGCGGTCGAGGCACATCTGACCTTTGTGGAAGATGCCCTCTTTGCGGATCGCAAAGCCGAAGCGCACGAAGATGTGGCCCGCCAAAGGCTGGAGCGCGAGCGCGCGCGCTAGATCAATCCACCCAACAAATTCGCACCGATTTGAACGCCTCTGGGCGGCTGTCTTTGGCGTTGGCGACGGCCTTTGGAGCGGTGGTTTCCAAACGACAAAAAACCCGGGCGCGAACGCCCGGGCCAAGTTTACAAAGACTGTCAGGAAGGAGGAGATCAGCCTTTGGAGAATTCAGGGTATGCTTCCATGCCCAGTTCAGACATGTCGAGCCCGTTCAATTCAGCCTCTTCGTCGACGCGGATACCCACGGCGGCCTTGAGGATGAACCAGACAACCAGGCTGGCGACGAAGGTGAACACACCGTAGGCAACGATACCGGTGATCTGGGTCACGAGGCTTGCATCCGTGTTGTAGAAGATGACGGCGATTGTGCCCCAGATGCCTGCGAACAGGTGGACCGGAATGGCCCCGACAACGTCGTCGATCTTGAACTTGTCCAGAAGCGGAACTGTGAAGACTACGATCACACCACCAACTGCACCGATCCAGAGCGCACCAAACAGTGTGGGTGCGAGAGGTTCAGCCGTGATCGATACCAGACCAGCCAGGGCGCCGTTCAGAACCATTGTCAGGTCGGGCTTCTTGTACATGACTTGTGTCAGGATCAGAGCTGTCACAGCACCGGCAGCAGCTGCCATGTTGGTGTTGGCAAAGATGCGGGACACGTCCGACACGTCGCCAACTGTACCCATCGCCAGCTGCGAGCCGCCGTTGAAGCCGAACCAACCCAGCCACAGGATGAAGGTACCCAGTGTGGCAAGTGCAAGGTTGGAACCCGGCATCGGTGTAACCTTGCCGTCTTTGCCGTACTTGCCCAGACGTGGGCCAAGGACGATTGCACCAGCCAGAGCAGCCCAGCCACCTACAGAGTGAACAACGGTCGAGCCAGCGAAGTCAGAGAAGCCTGCTTCGGACAGCCAGCCGCCACCCCACTGCCACGAACCCGAGATTGGGTACATGAAGCCGGTCAGAACGACTACGAAGATCAGGAATGGCCACAGCTTGATCCGCTCAGCCAGAGCGCCAGACACGATAGACGCGGTTGCCGCCACAAAGACCAACTGGAAGAAGAAGTCGGAACCCACCGACGCGTAGTCCAGCGCTGCGTCTGCAGCTGCGACGCCAACCGGATCCAGAACGGTTTGACCGCCGATGGCGAAGTAACCGTTGAAGTCGCCGGGATACATGGTGTTGAAACCGACGATCCAGTACATGATCGCCGCAATCGAGAACAATGCGATGTTCTTGGTCATCTGCATGGTGACGTTCTTGGAACGCACCAGACCGCCTTCGAGCATGGCAAAACCAGCGGCCATGAAGAAGACAAGGAAGCCTGCCATGCAGAACAGCAGGGTTGTCATGATATATGGGCCGATTTCATCAAAGCTCGGCGCTGCTGCTTCCTGTGCCAGACCCATGCTGGGCAGAGCCAGCAGGAGTGAAGCCGAAGCGAGTGTTTTGGTCAGTTTCATCTGTTCGTTTCCCCTTGCGTTCACTAGCACTCAGAGCGCGTCTGCGTCGGTTTCGCCGGTACGCACGCGTACGGCCTGACCCACGTCGAGCACAAAAATCTTGCCATCACCGATCTTGCCGGTCTGTGCGGTGCTCTTGATCGTTTCGACCACCTGGTCTGCCATCGAAGCGGCGACCACGATTTCAAGTTTGATCTTTGGTACGAAGTTCACCGCGTATTCCGCGCCGCGGTAAATTTCTGTATGTCCGGACTGAGAGCCGAAGCCCTTGATCTCAGTGACCATCATGCCGCGCACCCCGATTCCGGTCAGCGCTTCACGGACCTCTTCGAGTTTGAACGGTTTGATCGTTGCAATGATCAGTTTCACCTTCATCCCTTTCGTTTGCCAGGCTGGAGCCTGCGTTGTGCATGTGCAGCAAAATGGTCTGAGGGCTTGGATTGGAAGGATTCGCTGTATGGATGGCTGGTGTTTTCCCGGACGGATGATTAATTTTTGTGCGCATTAATTTTTTTGCACATTTTTTGTGCTGAAATTTTACGCGAGGTGATGCGCTTCCTTGGTCAACAATCAGAGCGAAAGGCTGTATTGTACGCCAAAGACCATAATGGCGAGCAGCATTCATGAGCACTTCCGGACGCAAGCCAAAACGGCTGGTCGCCGATCGGCGCTATCCGAAGAAACCCGTGGCAAAGCCCAAGCCCAAGTCGGCACCCCGCCGGAAAAAGAAGGTTGCGCGCAAGCAACGTCGCGGGCTCCTTGGCTGGATTGCTGCATTTTTTGGCTGGATCTTCAGGCTGGTGTTCAAGCTGACCGTTTCGGCTGCAATCGTGGCCGCTTTGATTATCGGCGGCGCCGTCATCTACGTACAGTCCACTTTGCCCGAGTTTGAAACGCTGCTGGATGGCAGGGCACGAGGATCTGTAACCTTGCTCGACCGCGACGGTGATGTCTTTGCAATGCGCGGCGATCAGTTCGGCGGCATCGTAACTGCCGACAGTGTCAGCCCACACCTCAAGAACGCGGTGATCGCCAGCGAAGACAAACGTTTTTACAGACACTTCGGTGTCAGCCCACGCGGGATCGCCAGCGCGATACGTATCAACATGCGTGAAGGTCGCGGACCGCTTCAGGGTCACGGCGGCTCAACCATCACGCAGCAGACCTCAAAACTGCTGTGCCTCGGGGTCGTTTACGATCCGGCAGAGTGGGAAGATGAAAAAGCCTATATTCAAGACTGCCGCCGCACATCTTTGTCGCGCAAGGCCAAGGAAGCCATTCATTCGATGGCGATGGAAGCGAAGTACGGCAAGGAACAGATTCTATCGATCTATCTGAACCGTGCTTACATGGGCGGTGGCGCTTACGGCGCCGAAGCCGCTGCACGCCGATATTTTTCCAAGTCAGCCGCGACCCTGAATCCGGCAGAGTCCGCGATGATCGCCGGGCTTTTGACCGCGCCGACCCGATTGGCGCCAACATCGAACCTCCAGCGCAGTCAGGATCGCGCCGCGACCGTTCTGCGTCTGATGAATGAACAGGGTTATCTGTCCGATGACGAGACCAAGTTCTATCAGGACAATCCGGCAATCCTGTCCAACGAGGCCGAGACGCAGACCGGCGGCTATTTCGCGGACTGGGTCATGCAATCGGGACCCGACTTCTTTACGCAGGACACCACAGAAGACGTGGTGATCCGCACGACGCTGGACCAACGGATTCAAGCCGCGACAGAGGCTGCGGTTCGCAAGGTCTTTGAGGAAAAGGTCCGAGAAGGTTCCAAGGCGCAGGTTGGCGTTGTTGTCATGTCCGCTGACGGCGCCGTGCGCGGCATGGTCGGCGGCCGGCGTACGAATGTATCGGGCGTTTTCAACCGCGCCACACAAGCTGTCCGGCAAACCGGCTCTGCCTTCAAACCTTTCGTCTACGCGACCGCGCTCGAACTGGGGTATTCCCCATTGGACGTTGTCATAGACGAGCCGTTCTGCATGAACATTCCCGGCTCCGGAAAATGGTGCCCCGAGAACTACACCAATCGCTTCGAAGGCCGGGTCACTCTGACCGAAGCGCTTAAGCATTCCTTGAATGTACCCGCCGTCAAAGTGTCCGAGTCGGTGGGACGCGATCTGGTTCTGCGGGTCGCCCGCGATTTCGGCATTGTGCGCGAATTGCAGGACACCCCTGCCCTTGCGCTCGGCGCATCCGAAGCAACCTTGCTCGAAATGACCGGAGCCTACGCCGGCATCCTAAATGGCGGCTCATCCGTGACGCCTTATGGCTTGATCGAACTGCGTTTGAGGGGCGAACAGGATCCGCTTATGGGATCGGGCGGCGGGATTGGCGAACGCGTTATCCAGCAAGGGGCTGCACAGCAACTGATCTGGATGATGGAACAGGTTGTCAGTGACGGAACGGGCCGCCGCGCTGCGCTGCCCGGCCGCCCAGCGGCGGGCAAGACCGGCACCAGCCAAGAGGCCCGGGATGCATGGTTTATCGGATTTACCGCCGACTACGTCACCGGTGTCTGGATGGGGTACGACGACAACACGCCACTACAAGGCGTAACGGGGGGCGGTCTTCCTGCCGATATCTGGCAAGAAGTGATGCTCCGGGTGCACGATGGCCTGCCGGAAAGGCCATTACCCCTGCTTGAACCTCAAAAGCCCGCCCCGGTCCCGCAGCCTGCTCCGGCGCCAAAGCAGCAACAGGCACCCAAACGAGGCGGTGCAGTGGCCGAAACGGTCCTTCAGCAATTGCTGCGTGACATTCTGGGCGGGAATTAACGGAAAACGGCCCGGACAAATAGCCGGGCCGCTTCATCTGAATCTTCATAGGTCGGTCGCGTTTACGGCCGCTAGCCTGCGCGTTTCAAATCCGCAATCATTGCGTCAATGTCGCCACGGCGCTTGTCCAGCATTGCACCGACCTCAGTCCGTTCGGTCAGCAGCATGTTGATGCCTTCCATGTGCATGTTGAAGAATTTTCCGGACTTCTGGCCAACAAAGAACACAACCTCGAACGGCGCTTCGCCCCGCAACTTCATCGTGGTGGAAACCTGAAAAGCGTTCTTGACCAGCTTGGTATCATTCACCGTGATCTCACCGCCGATGAATTCCCGGAACCGCCGCCCGTACTTCCGCGATATGTAACCCGAGAATGCTGCGGTAAATGCCTTCTTTTGGCTACTGGATGCCCGACGACCGTCAACACCCATCGCCGTCGCAGCAATCGTACGCAAATCAGCGTAGCGTTTGAAAATGCCCTCGAACTCGCGGATGATTGCGCTTTCGGACTTGCCCGATGCAATGACCCGATTGATATCGGCGACCAGATTGTCGACCAGTTTTTCAGCCTGCGCAGCGCTGGCTGCATCCGCCGCCTGAGGCGCAAAGGCAAACCCGCCCACAAACATGGCCAGACCGCCGAGTGTGAATCCGCGTCGCGTGTTTACAAAACGTTGAGGCATCAGAAACCCTCCGTATCAATCTCTTCGGGGTCAATGTAGTCCCCCGCGGCGCCTTCGGTGCCATCCAGTTCGAAACGGCGGTTTTGCAGATAGATCAACCGCAGTTGCGCGTAACTGTCGGCACTATCATACAGAAGGGAATCCACGGTACCGGAAAACTCGCCCCGTTCTCCAACCTTGGCGACAATCCGCGCAGCGGTCGCGGTTCGGCGCGCGCCGACAGGCAGGACGTAGCTCAGAGGGTCTGTCACCAGATCAACCACACGACCAGCGGTATCGCGTTCGGTCGATGGCCCCAGGAAAGGCAATTCTACGTAGGCGCCTTCCGGAACGCCCCAGACGTGCAGAGTTTCACCAAAATCGCTTTCGTCCTTGGGCATGCCCATGTTTGACGCAACATCGGCGATCCCACCGAAACCAAGCGTCGCGTTCACGGCAAACCGCAGCGTGTTGCGCGTCGCAGGACCGGGGCGGCCCTGCAGGATCTGGTTCACGACTGTTTGAGGCAACGATGTCGTATCCGCAAAATTGCTGACGGACTTCCGCACACCTTCCGGAACTGTCCGGGTGTAGCCATTGCCCGAGCCGCGCAGAACCCGTTTGTCCAGCTTGCGATTGAATTCGTGTGTCTTGCGGTTTCCGGCTTCGTTCGGGTCCCAGATACCATCTGGTGCCTCGCCGGGTCCGGGCACAGAACAGGCCGCCAATACGGCGCAGACAATAAGTGCAGGAATCGCACGCATGGCAGACATTGATAACGGGCCTTCTTTCAATTCCCCCCGAAAGCCGTAAAGCTTCCATAGACTGGTACTTAGGATCATTTTCATCACCACCCAATGCAAGTGGTGGCTTTCAATACTTTTGTGGCACAATGGCGACAGGATATAACGACCACCGGCAGCCTGAACAGGGCCAACCGACCGATTGGCACCATTTCCGCCCTTCAGACGAGGCAGTGCGAGTAAGATGAGCATGAACAACAGACAAAGCGGACGCGATGAACTGCGCGCAGCTCGGCGTCAGGGGCGGCCGTATTTTTGGTTCGTCGCCATCTTCAGCTTCTTTGTAAACCTGCTGATGCTGACTGGCCCGATGTATATGCTTCAGGTCTATGATCGGGTTTTGGGGTCCCGCTCGGTTGCCACGCTGATCGCGCTGTCTGTCCTAGTGGTCTTTCTCTACGGGATGATGGGCATTCTCGACTATGTCCGCGGGCGGGTTATGGGCCGCGTCGCCGCCAGATTCCAATCCACGCTGGATTTGCGGGTCTTTGACGCGGTCATGCGCCGCTCGGCTGTGCAACCGGATGAACTGGCCCAGACCGGATTGCGCGATCTCGAAGCCGTGCAGCGCTTCATGTCGTCGCCTGTTCTCATGGCCTTTTTTGACATTCCCTGGACGCCGTTTTTCATCTTTGCGATTTTCATTTTCCACCCGTGGCTGGGTTTGCTGGCGCTGGCGGGCGGGATCGTTCTGATCTGTGTGACCGTCGTGAACCAGTGGGTCACAAAGAACCCAACCTTGAAGTCGAACATGGCCGTCATGGCCGCCGAGCGGACCTCGGAACAAATCCGCTCCGAGGCTGAAATGGTTCAGGCTCTGGGCATGCGGGGCGACGCATTCCGGCGTTGGATGGGCGCGCGTTCGGATGCGCTCAAGGGACAGATTGGCGCCGCTGATCTGACCGGCACCTTTACCGTGATGACCAAGACTTTCCGTCTGTTCCTGCAGTCGGCAATGCTGGGTTTAGGCGCATATCTTGTTCTTCTGGGTGAACTGACACCGGGTGCGATGATTGCCGGTTCCATCCTGATGGGCCGCGCATTGGCACCCATTGAAATGGCGATTGGCCAGTGGGCGCTTGTTCAGCGTGCGCGCAAAGGCTGGTCCAGCCTTTCTCAACTTCTGACGGAAACCCCGGTTGAGCCCCAGCGCACAGCGCTGCCAAAGCCCAAGGCAAAACTGGACGTGCAACAGTTGACCGTCGTGCCACCCGGTGAACAGCAGGCTTCGCTGAGGCTGGTCAGCTTTACAATCGAGCCGGGACAGGCACTGGGCGTCATCGGTGCATCGGGTTCCGGCAAATCCACTTTGGCCCGCGCGGTTACGGGTGTTTGGCGCCCTGCTGGCGGCAAGATCCGTCTGGACGGCGCGGCGCTGGACCAGTTTGAAACCGATGTTCTGGGTCAGCACATTGGCTATCTGCCTCAGCGCGTGACCCTGTTTGACGGTACCATTGCCGAAAACATCGCCCGGCTGTCACCGGAACCAGACCCGCAAAAGATCGTCGAAGCTGCGCAAAAGGCAGACGCGCACGAGATGATCCTGAAACTTCCCGGCGGCTATGATGCCCGGGTCACCGCGGCTGGTGGGCGCCTGTCCGGCGGTCAAATGCAGCGGATTGGTCTGGCTCGGGCCATGTATGGTGATCCCGTCCTTCTGGTTCTGGATGAGCCGAATTCCAACCTCGACAACGAAGGCTCGGAAGCCGTCAACAAGGCCATTCGAAACTTCAAAGAACAGGGAAAATCCGTGATGATCATGGCGCACCGCCCAGCTGCGATCAAAGAATGCGACACGCTTTTGATGCTTGAAGGCGGCGCACGAGCAGCATTCGGCCCGCGCGATGAAGTCTTGCAGAAGGTTGTTCAGAACCATCAGCAGATCCGCAAAAGCGCCAAGCCCGGAGGCATGCAATGACCACCTCAAAGGATTTTCCGCTGCGCGTCCCCATGATCACCGGACTGGTGGCACTGGGCATTCTGGTGGGCGGCTTTGGCACTTGGGCCGCAACCACAAACATCTCGGGGGCGATCATCGCCTCAGGTTCTATCGAGGTTGATCAGAACCGTCAGGTCATCCAGCACCCTGATGGTGGCGTTGTCGCTGAAATCGTCGTCGACGAAGGTGACACTGTCGCTCAGGGCGACACACTCTTGCGTCTCGACAGAACGCTTTTGGATTCTGAACTGGCGATCGCTGAAGGCCAGTACTTTGAAACACTGGCCCGGCGTGGCCGGTTGCAGGCCGAACGCGACAATGCCGAAGAGATTGCCTTTGATCCGGCGCTGCTTGAACGGGCCACGCTTGATCCAGAAGTGGCAGAGTTGGTCGAAGGCCAGCGCAACCTGTTTGTTGCGCGGCTGGACAGCGTTGGCCGAGAGGTCGAACAACTGGCCAAACGGGCCGACCAGATTGCCGATCAGGTGACGGGCATTTCCGCTCAGCAAAAGGCGCTGACCGAACAGCTGGCTTTGATCGAAAAGGAATTGGCCGATCAGCAGCAGTTGCTGGACAAAGGACTGGCGCAGGCCAGCCGCGTTCTTTCGTTGCAACGCGAACAGGCACGCCTGTTGGGCAGCGTCGGTGAGTTGACCGCCCAAAAGGCACAGGCCGAAGGACGCATCACCGAGCTGGACATTGAAATCCTCAAACTGGAAACCCGCCGGCGCGAAGAGGCCATTACCAATCTGCGCGATCTGCAGTTTCGCGAGCGCGAGCTGGCCGAACAACGTCGGGCCATTCAGGAACGTCTGAGCCGGATGGAAATCACCGCGCCTGTCTCGGGGATCGTTTATGGCATGACAGTCTTTGCCCAGCGCTCGGTAATCCGCCCCGCAGAGCCGGTCATGTTCCTTGTGCCCCAGGATCGCCCTTTGGTGATCGCAGCTCAGGTCGAACCGATCCACATCGACCAGTTGTTTGTCGATCAAGAGGTGAGCTTGCGGTTTTCGTCTTTGGACCAGCGCGAAACGCCGGAACTGTTCGGCAGCGTTGTTCAAATCTCGGCCGATGCCTTCGAGGATGAAACCAGCCGTGTTCGCTATTACCGCGCGGAAATCGTGTTGCAGGATGGCGAAATTGACCGGCTGCCCGAAGGTTCAAGCCTGATTCCCGGCATGCCCGTCGAAGCCTTTATCCGGACCGAAGACCGCACGCCTCTGGCCTATCTGGTCAAACCATTCACCGATTATTTTGCCAAGGCCTTCCGCGAAAGCTGAACTTAGGTCGGAATTGCGGTTTTCACCGCGTTGAATGCGCTCTAGCCTTCGGCAAAACGAAGGAGAGAACCATGACCGATGCCATCGACGCGCGCCTGAATGAACTGGGTCTATCGCTGCCAGACGCCCCTGCCCCTGCCGCCAACTACGTGCCCTATGTGCGCAGCGGCGACATGCTTTTTGTCTCCGGCCAGATCAGCATGAAAGATGGCGCCTTTGTCACCGGAAAAGTTGGCACGGATCTCAGTGTTGAAGAGGGCGCGGCAGCCGCACAATTGTGCGCGCTCAGCCTTTTGGCACAGGTACGCGCCGCTTGTGGCGGTGACTTGGGCAAGCTGAAACGGGTCGTAAAGCTGACCGGCTTTGTGAATTCCGCAGGCGATTTCACCGATCAGCCCAAGGTCATCAATGGGGCATCCGACGTTCTGGTCGATATCCTTGGAGACGTGGGCAGGCATTCGCGGTCTGCTGTTTCCGCAGCGGCGTTGCCTTTCAATGTCGCGGTCGAAATCGAAGGTATCTTTGAGGTTGAATAGGACCCTTCCACCAATGTTGCCGGCGGCCTTTCTCGACCGACCTGTGGCACATCGTGGCTATCACGACATTGCACAGGAGAGACCGGAAAACAGCCGCGCGGCGTTTGAGGCCGCGATCACGGCGGGCTACGGCATTGAACTCGACCTTCAGCTGTCGGGCGATGACGTGGCCATGGTCTTTCATGACTATGCGCTGGAACGGCTGACTGGCGAACCGGGCCCGATCCGGCAAAAGAGCGCGGCCGATCTGGCTTCAATTCCGCTGCTGCATGGGAACGAAGCTGTCCCGACACTGGCCGAGGTCCTTGATCTCGTGGATGGCCGCACGCCTTTGCTGATCGAATTCAAGGATCAGGACGGCGCAATGGGTCCTGCTGTCGGAACACTCGAAGCCGCCGCCGCGCAAGTCTTGCGCGGGTATGACGGCCCGATGGCGGTCATGTCCTTCAATCCTCACAGTGTCGCAGCTTTGGCCGATTTGCTGCCCGACGTGCCGCGGGGTTTGACCACGGCGGGATACACTGCCGAAGACTGGCCCACGCTGCCAGCCGCCGTGCGGGATCATCTGCGACACATCCCTGATTTCGATCGAACGCGGTCCAGCTTTGTCAGTCACGACGTCAAGGATCTGCAAAATCCAGCCTTGGCAGAACTCAAATCGCGCGGCGTTCCCTTGCTCTGCTGGACGATCCGTTCGCCCGAGCAAGAGGCAAATGCCCGCCAGATCGTCGATAATGTCACGTTCGAGGGGTATGCCGCTTGAAGCCTCGGGCCGGCAGGCCAAATAATGAACGGCCATGACTGACCCTGCCCAATCGCGAACCCTGACCGTGAATGTTCTGACCTCTCTTGCACAAATCGATGCGCAAGACTGGGATGCCTGCGCCTGTCCCGAGGCCGCAGACGGCGGTCGCCCAAATGACCCGTTTACAACACATCGCTTTCTAAAGGCGCTTGAAGACAGCGGATCTGTCGGGGTTGGCACCGGTTGGGAGCCACGGCATCTGGTGGTGGAACTGGATGGAGAAATCATCGCTGTCGCGCCGATGTACGGCAAAGGCCACAGTCAGGGCGAATACATCTTTGATCACAACTGGGCCCATGCTTTCGAAAGAGCGGGTGGTCAGTACTACCCGAAGTTTCAGATTGCAGTGCCCTTCACCCCGGCAACCGGCCGCCGGTTTTTGACGCGTCCGGGACATGAAGCACAGGGGCTGTCCGCTTTGGTTCAGGGTGCGGTTCAAATCGCGTCCGACAATGAACTGTCGTCGATACACGCAACGTTTTGCACCGAGGCCGAGGCGATTGCAGGCGAGCACATGGGACTGCTCCGGCGCGTGACCACTCAGTATCATTGGATCAATGACGACTACGCGGACTTCGATGCATTTCTTGCCTCGCTCAATTCGCGCAAGCGCAAGGCAATCCGCAAGGAACGCGCGCGGGCACAGGCGTTTGGCGGCGAGATCCGCATGCTGACCGGGGATCAAATTGAACGCGAACACTGGGATGCGTTCTGGGTCTTCTATCAGGACACCGGCGCACGAAAATGGGGAACGCCCTACCTGACCCGCGCGTTTTTCGACATTGCACATGAAACCCTGCGGGATGATCTGGCGCTGGTTATGTGCTCAAGGGACGGACAGGAGATTGCCGGAGCGTTGAACGTGATCGGTCGGGATGTGCTCTATGGTCGGTATTGGGGCTGCGTCGAAGATCATCCCTGTCTGCACTTTGAAGCCTGCTACTATCAGGCCATCGATTTCGCGATAAAACACGGTATGGCCCGGGTCGAAGCAGGGGCGCAGGGCGACCACAAGCTGGCACGCGGATACCTGCCGGTTCAGACGCATTCTTTGCACTGGATTGCCGATCAGGGCTTTTCCGATGCTGTTGCGCGTTATCTTGATGCCGAGCGCGCGGCGATAGACGAAGATATCGAAATACTGACCGCATACGGTCCGTTCCGCAAAACAAACCAAGAGGAGCAGCAATGAACGAGCTATTGTCAGACACCGCCCGCGAGACGTTGTTGCAGCCACTGCTTGAAAACGGCTGGGCCATGGTCGAAGGCCGCGACGCGATTTCCAAGACATTTGTCTTTGATGACTTCACACAGGCGTTTGCATGGATGACCCGCGCCGCGCTCTGGTCCGAGAAATGGAACCACCACCCGGAATGGTCAAACGTCTACAAAACTGTAAACGTCTCTCTGACCACCCATGATGTCGGCGGAATTTCTGCATTGGATGCGAAACTGGCCCGCAAGATGGACAGTCTCTGAAAGTCTGGGAACCCCGGCGCGCTGGCACCGGAGTTCCCGAGCCGCGATCAATCAGATCGCAGCAAGCATTGATTCACCGGCAGTTACTTCGCAAACACCGGGACCTTCTTCCTCGTGAAGGACGGACACTTTGCCGTCTTCCACAAGCATGGCGTAGCGCTTGGAACGGGCCATCAAACCTGCAGGCGGCGCATCGAAATTCATACCAATTGCGGTGGTCAGCGCTGATTCAGGATCACCCAGCATGGTAATGCCGGCTTCGGAAGCGCCGGTCGCTTCGCCCCAGGCTTTCATGACAAAGGGGTCGTTGACCGAGATGCAAATGATCTCGTCCACACCCTTGGCCGCCAGATCATCCTTGGTGCGGACAAAACTTGGCACATGTGCGGAATGGCAGGTCGGCGTATAGGCTCCGGGTACTGCAAAAATGATGACTTTGCGGCCTTTGGTCAGCGCACTGATGCTCACCTGTTCGGGACCGCTGTCTCCAATACGGGTCAAGTTGGCGTCGGGCAGCGTATCGCCTTCGGAAATTGCCATAGATTTGTCGCTCCTTGCTTTGCGTTTCCTGTGCTTGGGACTATAGGCTTCGAAAGGCAAAGGGAAATGGGGAAGCGGATGTCTCATGTAGTGGTTGTCGGTGGTGGTCAGGCGGCCTCGTCCTGTGTGGCCCGGTTGCGCGCCAAGGGGTTCGATGGACAAATCACCCTGATCGGCGAAGAACCCGCGTTGCCCTATCAGCGCCCGCCCCTGTCCAAGGCTTACCTGCTTGGCGAAATGGATTTGGACAGGCTGTTCCTCAGGCCGGCCAGTTTCTACGAGGATCAATCCATAACGGTCCGCACAAACGCGCGTGTGGATTCCATCGATCCGGACGCGAAAACCGTCACGGTCGGCTCTGATACGCTCGAATACACTGATTTGGTTCTGGCCACCGGTTCAATCCCGCGCCGATTGCCCGCAGCCATTGGCGGTGCGCTGGACGGTGTGCTTGAGGTGCGCACACTGGCTGATGCAGATGCAATGGCACCACGTTTTGAGGCGGGCAAGCGTGTCTTGATCGTCGGCGGCGGCTACATCGGACTGGAAGCGGCAGCGGTGGCGGCCAAACTGGGGCTCAAAGTCACTTTGGTCGAAGCTGCCGAACGCATCCTGCAAAGGGTGGCCGCGCCGGAAACCTCGGAATTTTTCAGAACCCTGCACAAGCAACATGGTGTCGATATCCGAGAAGGTGTCGGATTGGAGCGTTTGACAGGCAACGATCACGTTGACGGCGCGGTGCTGACCGACGCGACGTCGATCGAGATTGATTTCGCCATTGTCGGTGTTGGCATCACCCCGGCCACAGAACTGGCCGAAGCGGCAGGCCTGACAGTAGACAACGGAATCGCAACAAATGCGCAGGGGCAGACGTCTGATCCTGCGATCTGGGCTGCTGGCGATTGCGCATCGTTCCCCGCCCCGGCTGGACAAATGCGACTGGAGTCTGTGGGCGGCGCCATCGACATGGGCGAATTGGTGGCCGACAACATTATGGGCGCGGGCCGCGAATACGTGGTCAAACCCTGGTTCTGGTCGGATCAGTATGACATCAAATTGCAGATCGCCGGACTGAGCACCGGATATGATCGGATTGTGGTGCGACAGGGCGATGAGACGCTTTCCCATTGGTACTATAGCGGGGATCGCCTGCTTGCCTTGGACGCGATGAACGACCCGCGGGCCTACATGGTCGGCAAACGGCTGATCGAAGCTGACAAATCACCCGACCCGGACGCCGTGGGTAACCCGGACATCGATCTGAAGGCCCTGCTGAAAGCGTGAGGATCATCGCCGGACAATATCGCGGACGTAAACTTGCATCTGTTGGCAAGGGCGATGCGGCAGCGCATCTGCGCCCAACAACAGATCGTGTGCGCGAAGCCTTGTTCAACATGCTGAATGGTGGCCGGTTTGGTGACCCCTTCACGGATGCCACTGTACTGGATCTCTTCGCAGGAACCGGTGCCTTGGGACTGGAGGCGCTGTCCCGAGGAGCAAGCCACGTGACCTTTGTAGACGACGGCCGGGTCGCGCAGAGGCTACTTCGGGAAAACATCACCCTGTTGGATGCACGGTCTGAGACCAAAGTCATCAGTCGCAGCGCGCTGAAACTGCCGCCCGCAGACAAAGCCTGTGATCTTGTCTTTCTCGATCCACCCTATGGCAAGGATCTTGGTGCCAAGGCGCTATCCGCCGCCGCAAGCGCGGGCTGGCTGGCGCCCGACTGCCTTGTTGTCTGGGAAGAAAACGCGGCGCAAACACCGCCTACGGGTTTCACACTACTTGAGACCCGCGCGTATGGAGACACCGTGGTGACATTGCTGCGCGCTTAGCCTGATCCTGAATTCTGTGCTATACAGCCGCGATGCAGATCGCCCTACCTATACACCCGGCGTTTTCGCGCGCCGAAGTCACCGACAGGCCCTCCCCACCCAAATCCGGGCCCGTGCTGATCGGAGATTGCGCCAGCGCCGCCAGTCACGGAACGCTGCTGTTGGCACTATGGCGGCAATGGGAAGACCCTACGCCCGACTAACAGAGGCCTTGGCACTGGTCGAACCGATTTCCCCTGTATATACTCAAATTCGAATACATGATTTTGGGAGGTCTCATGTCGCTCTTCAAACCAAACCGCCGTGATATTCTAACGATGGCGGCAGCGATGCCTGCCTTCACACTTCCGATTGCGGCCCGAGCCTCATTGGGTGGACCAGCAAACGGAAATCCGGGGCATTTTTCCTTTTCGCTGGGTGAGGCCAAGATCACGATCGCGTCTGACGGTCACTTCAGCATGCCAACCGGCGGGCTGGGTGTGAATGCCGACCGCGACGAAGTAAAAGCCTTTCTGGAGGCGCATTATCTGTCACCGGATGTGGGTTATTCCCACACCAACCACATGGTTGTTGAACTGGGCGATGCCAAGGTTCTGGTTGATGTCGGGTCCGGCACGCGCTGGCTGGACGGAACCGGAAAACTGATCGAAAATCTGGAAAACGCCGGACATGATCCCAGCTCGATCACTCATGTTGTCATTACCCATGCGCACCCCGATCACATCTGGGGCATTCGGGATGATTTTGACGAACCCATCCTGCCGGATGCGGAATATTTGATCGGTAGCACCGAGCGCGATCATTGGATGCAGGACGGTCTTGTGGATCGTGTGGAACCGGCCATGCAGCAGTTCGTTGTTGGCGCTCAGAATTCGATCACCGCAGAAGGGATCGAATGGACCCTTCTTGGCGATGAACAGGAAATCGCACCGGGTATCCGGGCGATCTCGACGCCGGGTCACACCCCCGGGCACATTTCGCTGGTGGTCGAATCCAATGGACAGCAACTGATCGCGTTGGGCGACAGCATGTCCCATGCCTGGACCAACTTTGCCCATCCCGACTGGTTCAATGAATTCGACATGGACGGCGAACAGACCGTTGCGACCCGTAAAAGGTTGCTGGACATGGCGGCGACTGACCGGATGGCCGTAATCGGCTACCACTTCCCATTCCCGGGGGTCGGCCATGTCATGCGCGATGGGGATGCCTATCGCTTTATTCCAGCTACCTGGCAGTGGTGATCGCGCCGGGTTGAACAACACAGGCTGCATGGGGTCTGCTGGCCTCATGCGGCCGACGAGCACCAATCAACACTGTTCGAAGACGCTCACCCGTTTGACCGGCGGATGTTGGCGGCCCGATGTGACCACAACAGATGGGCCAATGCGCCCAGCATCAAGATGCCAGCCACAGCGCCCAGCGCGGTCAATCCCGCAATGGAAATAACTACCCCGCCGACAGCCGATCCAATGGCGATACCGATGTAAATGGCGGCCGCGTTCAGCGCGAGCAACACAGGTGCCTTGTCCGGCGCCATGGTGACCAACCGCATCTGTTGAGGCGCGGCAAAGCTCCAGCCCATGCCAGACCAGAAAAAAACCATCGTCAGGACCGTCCAGAACGGCAGCGGCAAAGCCGAAAACACTGGCATCAAGGCAATTTGTCCGCAACACAGCAGGGCAAGCGTTCGCACAGCGCCGATGCGATCGCTAAGCCAGCCACCACCCAGATTGCCGACCACTGCGGCGGCGCCAAACACCAGCAGAACCGCTGCAATCCCGTTTCGCCCAAGACCCATTTCCTGCGCAAGCAACGGCGGAATGTAAGTGAACAGGACATAGATCGCGCCAAGGAAACTGGCCGTGAACAGTGTGCTGCCCATCAAGACCGGATCACGCAAGACCCCGCCCAGATCACGCAGGCTGGTTGGCGCAAAGGTCAACCCGGCTGGTACTCTCGTCCAGACCAGCCAAATGCAGGGCAAGCCCAACAGTGCAACCATGACAAAGGCAATGCGCCAGCCGTAGGTATAGGCAATCCAACTGCCAACCGGGATACCCAGCACCTGCGCCAACGTCAGGCCAAAGAACACGGCGGCCAGTGTCTTTCCCCGCTCCTGCGGCGCACTCAACCCGGCAGCAATCGCCGATGTTACCGGTGTAACCAGACCAGCCCCCGCCGCGGCAATGATGCGCAGCAGGTAAAGTGCACCAAGCACAGGAAAGACGGCCGCCAAAAGACTGGCACCCACAAAAACCGACAGACCAAAGGCCAAAACCCGCCTGCGCCCGATACTGCCACTCAGCGAAACCAGCAAGGGCGACAAAATGGCGTATCCGAGCGCATAGATGGTCATCAGACCACCAACCGTGGCAACCGACACCCCAAGCCCGTCAGCCAGCGGTTCGATCATTCCGACGACCATGAAGGCGCCCATGCCAATTACAAAATTGCAGGCCGACAGCACAGCAATAAGCGGCCAGGCGGCCCCTGCGTTTTGCGGTGACTGCGTTTCAATGTTCACGGCAATCGCCTGGTTGCTGGCACAGCGCCCCGACCATCGGCACAGCCGGTACAGCGCCAGGACGCGGGTTCACCCATAGGTCGGATGAAAGCGGCCCGCCGGGGAAGGCGTAAAGATTTCGACTCCGTTGGCGGTTACGCCAACAGAATGCTCGAACTGCGCGGAAAGGCTTTTGTCACGCGTAACAGCGGTCCAATCATCTGCCAGAACCTTGGTTTCCGGCCGCCCCAGATTCACCATGGGTTCGATGGTAAAGAACATGCCTTCTTCGAGAACCGCGCCTGTGCCAGCGCGTCCATAGTGCAGAACGTTGGGTGGCGCATGAAAAACGCGGCCCAGCCCATGACCGCAGAAATCCCGTACAACGGACATTCGGTTCGCCTCGACATAGGTCTGGATCGCATGACCGATATCACCAAAGGTATTGCCCGGTTTGACCGCTTCGATCCCTTTCATCAGACTGTCGTGTGTCACCTGGATCAGTCGCTCGGCCTTGCGCGCGAGTTTTCCGGCCACGTACATGCGGCTGGTATCACCAAACCATCCATCGACAATCACGGTGACGTCGATGTTGAGGATATCACCATCCTTCAGTTTCTTGTCGCCGGGAATGCCATGGCACACCACGTGGTTCACGCTGATGCAGCTTGCGTGCTGATAGCCCTTGTAGCCTATCGTGGCCGACGTGGCGCCAGCATCATTCACCCGGTTGCGGATATAGTCGTCGATCGCGCCTGTCGTCTGGCCGACAAACACATGATCTGCCACCTCATCGAGGATCTGCGCCGCCAGTTCACCCGCGCGATGCATTCCGGCAAAATCCACCGGGTCGTAGATGCGTATGCCGTCCCGGGTAACCCGGCCACCTGAATCCTTGTTCACAGAACCTGCTCCGTAATACGATCGTTTCGTTCAACGATTGCGGCTTTATCTAGTGCGTTTGCCGCGCCTTGGCCAGTCTGTGATGCGGCTCTGTCACAACAGTTGTCAGACAGTCCGCGTCCGGTATTCTGATCTTATTTTAAACCATGAGTTAAAATTATGTCTCATTGCCATTCAAAGCTGCACTCCGGATCAGCCCTGCTGGTTGCGCTGTGCCTTTCGACCGCGACCATGGGTCAGGCCGATCCCTGCTACGATGAAATTGTCGCGCTGTTCGACAACGGACCACTGGATCCGTTTGTTCAACCGCCCTACCGCTATGAAACGACGGTCTATGATGCGTCCGGCGCGATCAAGTTCGAATATATCACCACATTCGATACCCCGATGCGGGCGATGAACCGTCTGAAAGGCCAGACAGTTTACCTGTCCATCAATCGCCAAACATGGTCCGCGCCCGGCCCGGACGGACCTTGGACGGAATTGCCAAGCAGCCTGCCAGAAGATCTCGAGGCCTTTCACAAGGCCAACCGTGATGCTCTGGCACAAAATCTGACCGAAGCGGAATGCCTCGGCCATGTCGAAAAGGACGGGCAGAGCCTTCTTGCATATCGCTATGAAACCCAAACCGGGCCGAACTTCGATGGTACGTATTTTGGTGCGACCTACACCAGCTACATTGATCCGACCACCAATCGATTGATCCTGCAGGAAGAACACAAAGCCTTTGCCCACTACCAACCCGAAGGTGGCACGGACGTCACGATCAAGCGCTACACCTATGACGGCGATTTCAAACTGAGCGCGCCAGACTAGGGTGCTTTGAACGGCAGCGGTCCATTTAGGAATGTGCCTTCGGGCGACAACGTGCAATCCAGGGCGATTGCCTCGACCCCGGCTTTGCTGGCTCGATCAAACGCCGCCGCATAGGCCGGATCAATATCCGCAGCCAACGTGACCCGGCTGCAATCTGTTCTTTGCACCAGATACAGCATGACCGCCCTGTGTCCGGCCTCGGCCATCTTGGCCAATTCCGCCAGATGCTTGGCACCCCGGGCCGTGACGCTGTCGGGAAATTCCGCGAGACCTTGCTGGCGCGACAACGTCACCGATTTGACCTCCACATAGCAGTCACGGCGACCCTCCCCGGTCAGAAGGAAATCGATGCGGCTGTTTTCACCGTATTTCACCTCGGGGCGCACCAAATCATACCCACCAAGCCCTTCGACCCGCCCATCGATCAACGCAGTTTTCAACACCCGGTTGGCCGCGCCTGTATCGACGCCAGTAAAATGGCCGTCACCGTGATCCACCAGTCGCCAAGCGAATTTCAGCTTTTTCTTAGGATCGTCATTCGGCTCCAGCCACACGCGCGTGCCCTCTTGTGCCAAGCCCAGCATCGAACCGGGATTGGCCACATGGGCCGTGATTTCGCGTCCGTCCGCGTCCAATCGGCAATCAGCGAGAAACCGTTTATAGCGGCGTATCAGCACGGCGGGGATGAGATCGGTTTGAAAGCGCATGATAGCGGGCCTATACCGAACTGAGACACTCGCGCAAGGAGCAGCACTATGGCGAATCCAACGGCAGCCATGTTGGTCATCGGAGATGAAATCCTCTCTGGCCGGACGCGCGATGCCAACATGCATTATCTGGCTGGCGAATTTACCAAGCTCGGTATTGATCTGCGCGAAGTGCGCATTGTGTCCGACGACCGCCAAGCCATTATCGACGCTCTGAACGCGCTTCGCCAGCAATACGGCACTGTGGTCACTTCGGGCGGTATTGGCCCGACCCATGACGATATCACCGCGGATTGCGTTGCCGCAGCCTTTGGCGTGAACATCGACGTGCGCGATGACGCGCGCGCCCTGCTGGCTGCGCACTACGAACGGCAGGGAACGGAACTAAACACAGCGCGACTTCGCATGGCCCGCATTCCAGACGGGGCCACACTGATCGACAATCCGGTATCCGTGGCGCCGGGATTTACCATCGGCAACGTGCACGTCATGGCCGGGGTGCCTTCGGTTTTTCAGGCGATGGTTGCTTCTGTGCTGCCAACCCTGACAGGCGGTGCCCCGCTGCTCAGCCAAACACTTCGGGTGTATCGTGGAGAGGGCGATATCGCGGGACCGCTGGGCGAACTGGCCAATACATACGATGATCTGCAGTTTGGATCGTATCCATTTCAAAAAGACGGCGTCTACGGGGCGAACATCGTTGTACGCGGCACCGATGGTGCGCGTGTCGATGCCGCCATGGCGGAACTGTCGGCGCTGTTTGCCCAATGAACAAGACGCCTTCTCTTGCGCGCATGATCGCAGCCATTGACGGAACGTGGCCCGCAGCCGCAACAGTCGAGGCCGGGCCATGGGTGCTGCGCGAAGGACGAGGCGGCGGCCAAAGGGTCTCTGCCGCCACGGCGCGCGGCGCGATTGCGGAACAAGATATCGGAGCCGCTGAAAAAGCGATGCAGCTTATGGGGCAGCGTCCGATTTTCATGCTGACTCAGAACGACAGCGATTTGGATCAGCGTTTGGCGGACCGCGGATACGTAGAGAAAGATCCGGTTAACCTGTGGGTATGCGACACGGGCTTGCTGACAGATCGCAAACTGCCACCGGTCACGGCCTTTGCCATCTGGGAGCCTTTGGCCATCATGCGCGAGCTATGGGAAGCGGGAGGCATCGGCCCCGCCAGACTGGCCGTCATGGAGCGCGCGGAAGGCCCGAAGACCGCAATTTTCGGGCGGGTCTCGGACCGGCCTGCGGGCGCTGCATTTTGCGCACTCTATGACGGAATAGCGATGGTGCATGCGGTCGAGATCGCGCCGGAGCATCGCCAAAAAGGATTGGGCGGGTGGATGATGCGCGCCGCCGCACTTTGGGCCGCCAAGCATCGCGCCCCGTGGTTGGCGGTTCTTTGCACAAAAGCGAACACTGGGGCCAATGCGCTCTACGCTTCCCTAGGCATGCAGATCGTGGGAGACTATCACTACCGCGTTCTGCCCGACAAAGAGACCGAGGAATCATGACCCAAAATCGTCCGACAGCGCTGGATTTGCCCATAGTGGACCCACTGCCCGAGCCAACGCAGAAGTATTTCGACATCTGTCAGGACAAGCTGGGCATGGTGCCCAATGTCCTGCGCGCCTATGCCTTTGACATCGAAAAGCTGAATGCCTTTACCGCGATGTACAATGACCTCATGCTGGCGGACTCGGGGCTGACCAAGCTTGAACGCGAGATGATTGCGGTTGTGGTGTCGTCGATCAACAAGTGTTTCTACTGCCTGACAGCCCATGGCCAGGCCGTGCGCGAACTCTCTGGCGATCCGAAACTGGGCGAGATGCTGGTGATGAACTGGCGTGTGGCAGACCTGTCACATCGGCACCGCGCCATGCTGTCCTTTGCGGAAAAAGTCACCAAGACCTCAGCCGAGGTGGCGGAGTTTGATCGTGAAGCGCTACGTGACGCAGGCTTTTCGGACCGTGACATCTGGGACATTGCGAATGTCACGGGCTTTTTCAACATGACCAACCGCGTGGCCAGCGCCACGGATATGCGGCCCAATGATGAATACCACGCGCGCTCGCGCTAAATTCGCCTCACTGGCGGCGCTGCTGGTTCTGGGACTGGCAGCCAATCCAGTCCGCGCTCAGGACTTGTCCCTGCCAAATGGCGCAACCCGAACGGCCTCGGTGGTTCGCGACCCCGGAGCCTATGGCCTGCCAACAGATGTCTGGCGCCCTGACATTGGCATCACGTCCGAACGGATCGAAGGCCGTGTTTCAACCCGAAGCTGGCGCATCGACGCGTCGGGCCTGACCCCTTTGCAGCTAATCACGCCATTGCGCGAACAACTGACCTCAGAAGGATTCAATGTTCTGGTCGATTGCACCGCGATCGATTGCGGCGGGTTTGATTTTCGGTTTGCCCTGCCGGTGCTTCCGGCCCCTGCGATGTATGTGAACCTGCTGGATTATCATTTTGTGTCGCTGCGCAACGCACAGGGCAACGGCATCACCTTGCTGGCCAGCCGCGATGAAACCGCAGGATATGTCCAGATCGTGCGCGCCGGAAATGCCGCAGGCCGCACCGCCACCGATGCGGCCGCACCGCAACCCAGTTTGCCAGAAGACAGTCGCGATATAGCGGTTCAGCTGGAACGTGACGGGCATGCCATTCTACGCGACATGCTCTTTCAAAGCGGGTCATCATCGCTGGGCGACGGCTCTGTTGCCTCTCTTGATGCGATCGCGGGTTATCTTAGCGCGAACCCGGGGCGACGGATCCTGTTTGTCGGACATACGGACGCAACCGGATCGTTGGAAGCCAATCAGGGTTTGTCGCGCAAACGGGCGCAGGCGGCTGTCGACTACCTGCGCGACCGACATCAGACGCCTGCTGCGCAAATCGGAGCAAACGGAGTGGGATACCTGTCCCCAATCGCCAGCAATCTGACCGAAGAAGGCCGAGACCTAAACCGCCGTGTCGAAGCGGTTCTGATCTCGACTCAATAAGGCATCGGCAACACTCAGAGCCCGAGCCGCTGCGCAAACAGATCTATGATCTGAGCGTGAAAGGCGCGTCGATCCATGCCCTCGGGGTCAGAGCACACAGGATATTCCCCTTCCTCCTTCAGGATTGCTTCACCCGCGGGCTTGCAAGGGGCAGCATGGAAAAGTGCCGGGCGGGCGCAATCAGCACCTGTTCTGCATCTGGCACCAAGGCCCCAAAGCCACTGCCTGTTGCGACACTGAAATCAGTGGCAAAGAGACGATCCTGACCTTCGCCCAAACCGATCATCATCGCCGGCACCGCCAAAGCCGCGGCCTCGTTCGAGGTCAAGCCCCAATGTAACCCCGGATCAACGGCAATCACACCGGTCACTCGCGCATCGCGATAAGCAGCATTCCAAGCCTCGACATCAAGCGAAGCCAGATCAACGCCGGCGTTTTCAATGTCCGCACAGTGCGTGGAGCGGCCATCAGCCTGTCTGCAGCTTTGGACATAACCTTCGTGATTGCCACGAAGACCGCCCAGCGAAAGCGCCGTCCAACCACCATATGAAAAACCGGCGGCTGTGATTTCGTCGCTCATTGCGCCTGCAAACTCGGAGGTCTGCAACCAATCCAAAGCAACGGACAAATCGCGCGCACGGGTGCCATGTTCCAACCCGGCCTGAAAGTTCATGTCCCAGGTAGAACTGTTGGGGTGGTTCACGTTGATAACCAGCGCGCCCTTGGCCGCCAAGGCCGCAGAGAGCCACATTGTACTGCGGATATTGCCGCCAAGCCCGTGGCTGAGCACAACAACCGGATAGGTGCCCGGCGACAGCGGCGCATCGCGCAGCACTTCGGTGCCGTAGAACACTGCGTTTTCATCATAGACCTCGGGCTGGCCAATCTGCTGCGCCGGATACCAGACTGCCCCGCTCATGCTGCGCCCATGATGAGGCGCGTCGATCTCGATATCCATGACCCCGGCAAAGGGCTCTGCAAACGCGGCAGAGGAAAGGGCAACCAAGGCTGCGGACTGGATGGTGACAAGAGATTTCATCGTCGATACTCCTTTGACTGAAAGACTGAGGTCAATCTGGTCACCAAGTGCCAAGCCCGCGCCCTAAATCCGGTCCGGGCAGGTCCTGAAACCGGTTTTTGGACCCGTGCCTAATATTGGACGTGCCGCGACGATGATGCCGACCTTTCCAATTCCTTTGTTTGCAGCCGTGTTGCTGTCTGTTCTCGCTCTGCATCTCGCCATGCGGGATGGGCGAAGCGGAATGCTGGCCGGTTTGGTCGGGCTCTGTGCGCTTCAAAGCCTTTTGCTCAGTCTCGTGCAGCACTACGGGCTGAACGAGTTGCGGCCATTGCAACCGCTGCTCGCCTCTGTTGTTCCGGGATTTGCATATGTCTGCTTTGTGCACAGCGCTTTGCGACCGGTGGGCAAACGCGAAACGGTTCACGTGTTGGGGCTAATATTGGCGCTTTGCAGCTTGGTCGTTTTGCCGAACGCGCTCGACCTTTTGGTGCCAATACTGTTTGCCGGATATGGCGTGGCAATTCTGCGAAAGGCAGGCGCAGGTCCGGACGCCCTGCCTCGTACGCGCTTGGGATCAGGCGACATACCCGGCAAGGTCTGGCGCCTGATCGGCTCTGCGCTTCTTGCCTCGGCCCTTTCAGACATGGCTATTCTGGCTGCCCATGTCTCCAGCAATGCCTGGCTGCAACCCTGGATCGTCAGCTTTGCCACAACAGCGATTTTTGTGTTGCTTGGCTGGGTCGCGCTCAGCCCTGAACTGGAACCGCCCGACCCGCTTCGAGCGTCCGAGACAGCGAGGGTAGCTGTTGGAATTCATGATCCAATGGACGAACCCGAATTGGACACCTCGGAACGCGATGCCGAGATCACATCAGCGCTTGCCGGACTTCTGGACGACACGCAGTTGTTTCTCGATCCCGATCTGTCGCTTGATCGGCTGTCCCGCCGCATGGGCCTGCCGCGCAAAACCCTGTCAGCCGCGATCAACCGCACCACCGGTGAAAACGTCTCTCGGTTCATTAATAGGCATCGGATCGACCATGCCTGCGCGCAATTGATGCAAGGCGCCCGCGTCACGGATACCTGGTTGAATTCGGGCTTTAACACCAAGTCGAATTTCAATCGCGAATTTTCACGGCTGAAGGGATGCAGTCCATCTCAGTGGCTGGCCAAAAACAAAGAAACCCCGAAGACGAGCTTCGGGGTTAATAGGTAGCCTCTTTGCAAGGCGGGGAAGAACCTGTTCGCTGATGCGTTTACCAGTTGGCCGGGCCTTTTTCGGCCAACTCGTGCACCAGAAAGTCGATAAAGGCGCGGACTTTGGGCTGGGTAAATCGGCCCGGCGGGTAGACCGCATAGATGCCTTGCGTTTCCATCGGAAGATCGGGGATCGCATCCTCGACAAGACCTTGCTTCATCGCATCGGCATAAAGGTAGGACGGCAGATACGCGATGCCGAGACCCGCGATGCAGGCATTCAGCAAGGATTGACCGTCATTGACGCTCAGCCATCCGGCTGTACGAACCTGACGCTTCTCGCCCGAAGGTGCGGTCAACTTCCAGACATTGCCAGACGCCTGATTGGAATAATGCAGCAGCTTGTGCTCATTGAGATCGTCGATGCGCTGCGGGCGGCCATATTTTTCAAAATAGGCTGGCGCGGCGATCATACGCTTGGTCGTTTCTGTCAGCTTACGGGCGCGCAGGGTGCTGTCTTCCAGCTCACCAATACGCACAGCCATATCAAAGCCTTCGCTGATCAATTCGACGTAGCGGTTGTTCAGGACCATGTTGACGGTGATATCGGGGAACTCTGCCAGGAACTCACCCAACACAGGTGACAGATGGTTCACACCGAAATCCGTCGCAACGCTGATCCGCAAAAGACCAGACGGCGCAGATTGCATTGAGGTCACAAGCGCGTCCGCCTCGCCCGCATCATTCAGAACGCGGCGTGCACGGTCATAGTAAGCAAGACCAATTTCGGTCGGGCTCACTCGTCGTGTCGTGCGGTTCAGAAGTCGGGCGCCCAGTCGGGCCTCAAGCGACGAGACATGTTTCGAGACAGCGGATTTCGAAATCCCCATCTTCTTTGCCGCGTCGGTAAATCCACCTTGATCCACCACTGTGGCAAAGGCTTCCATTTCAGTCAGACGATCCATTCACGTCTCCATCGGGTTGTTCCGTTGGCATCGTGTATGTGGGTCAAAAAGGGCGCAACTTGGGCACCTTGCGGACAATACCGGGGTAATTGCCTGCTCTGTCTGTGGCATGGAAACGCTGAAACCGGCTTTTAGGCCCCCAAAAGCAGAGCATGAAATGCATCCGCTTGCCTCTTGGTTGCATTGCCATCATTTCCGCCAATTAAGAAGAACCGCAGGTTGTTGTCCGCCCAGCTTGCGCCGCTCATTCCCTTGAGGTTGGTTTGCGCCACATCCTGCGCACCGCCTTGCTGGCGCAAAATGCAAAGCGCTACAGGGGTTCCATCATCTGCAAGAAAGGCCATCTGGATCAGCGGTGCCCCTTCGAATCCCAATTGCTGGGCGCGCACGAATTTCAGATCCTCGATCTCGGCGGCGGCGGAAAGGTCTCTGCCCAAAACGGCCGACAGGGCCTGCAACCGCTGCGCGTTTTCCTCAGCCGTCATGTTGGCCGCATTCAATGTCTGCTCAACATAGAGCGCGTGATAAGCCGCGACCTCCACATGCCAAGGCTCTGCCGAGGTATCGGCTGGCTGCCCGAACCAAGTGCCCAGCCCAAGCGCAAGAACCAGCCCGGCAACCAGCCCCAGCCCACCGAATACCGCGGCAGGGCGCATTGTGCCCGGATGCGGCACAGCGCTTTCGCTCAGGTCGCAGTCCGGCGCTTGATTCAAAACCGCAGCGAACGCATGAATGGCCTGTTCTTTGCCCCGATCCAGCAGCGCCATGCGCGCTTCGAGCTCGGGCGACATCTGCGCTTCGATATTCTGGCAAAGCTCAGCCGGGGCTTCTCCATCCAGAAAGGCCGTCAGTTCTTCATCGGTGAATGCCTGCTTCGGTGTCATTGCACACCTCCGGTGTCTTCAGCCAGTTTTCGCCGCGCTGCCGCCAGACGACTCATGATTGTTCCTATGGGAACGTCCTGAGCCTCAGCCGCTTCGGCATATGTGTATCCTTCGACGTATACCAGCAAGATCGCCACCCGTTGTGGTGCGGGCAGTGTCTCTATCTTGCTAAACACCTCACGCGCGAAAATATTCGTTTCCGTCGAAGATTGAAGGGATACCACTTCATCCGGATCTGTTTCAGCGGCAACTGGACGCGCCTTTTGCGCTCGGATGTCATTCAACCAAAGCCGCTGCGCCATTCTAAAAAGCCAGCGATCCAAATGGGTGTCCGGGTCAAACAGATGGGCTTTTTCCAGGGCGCGGGCGCAAGTGGCTTGCGCCAGATCATCTGCCAGATCGCGACGGCCGGTCAAAGCCAGGCAATACCGCCATAGGCGCGGAAATACCGCGCCCAGACCATCTTCGATCGCCTGTTTTCCAGTTTTTTTGAAAAAGCGCCGAATAATCCCGTCCCTTCACGTGTTCATCCATATAGGGCGCGGATCGCGTCCACGACAAGCGAGGAGATCACAATGAAGAATTCACGATTCATGTTTGCGGCAGCGGCGACGGCGCTCTTGATGGCCACATCCAGTTTTGCGGGCGAAACACCATCGGCACCAGGCGCGACGGTCTATTTTGCCAATTTGGAAGACGGCGCAACCGTTCAGGGACCCGTCAAGGTCATCTTTGGCCTTAGCGGCATGGGCGTTGCGCCTGCAGGCACCGAGGCCGAGAATACAGGCCATCATCACCTGCTGATCAACAGGGCCCCCTTCGGAGAAGGCTCAGACGATGCTGACATGAATGAATATGGCATCGCCGCCGACGACAACCACAAGCACTTCGGCAAAGGCCAGACCGAAACCATGCTCGAACTGGGTGCAGGAACGCATACTTTGCAGATGGTCTTTGGTGATCTCTACCACGTGCCGCACAACCCGCCGGTCATGTCCGAACAGATCACCATCACAATTACCGAGTAATCTTGGTGTGTACCTGACCGGCCCTCCGCGGGTCGGTCAGGGCTGTGGGCCAGACGACATGTCCGGTCCACAGCAATCTTTGCCACGTTCCGTCAGTGCAACCGATGGGACGGTGGGCGGGGCGCCTTCAGCTGTGCTGAATAGCGCCGCACAGCGTCACAGCCCGGCAGCCAGCCGAACGCCCTGATCAATCGCCCGCTTGGCATCCAGTTCAGCAGCAACATCCGCGCCGCCGATCACGTGACAGGCAACGCCCTGCGCTTCCAGCGCATCGGCCAAAGATCGCTCGCTGATCTGACCGGCACAGAGCACCACATTATCGCAGACGATGACTTCAGGCCGCTCACGCGCTTCGCCAAAGGAAATGTGCAGGCCTTCATCATCGATCCGCTCGTAATTGACGCCAGCTTTCATTTCCACGGCCTTCATCTGCAAGCCCATGCGATGAATCCAGCCTGTTGTCTTGCCCAGACCTTTGCCGGGTTTTTCGGATTTGCGCTGCAGCAGGATCACTTCACGCGCCGGCGCATCCGGTTGCGGGCCGTCCGGGGCCAGACCAGAGCGCACCTCGGCAGGATCCGTAACGCCCCACTCGCGCAGCCAATCGGGCAGGCTTTCAGTTGGGCTGTCCTCGGTCACAAGGAATTCCGAGACGTCAAAACCAATCCCCCCGGCCCCGATAACGGCCACACGTTTGCCCACCTCGGCCTTGTGACGCAGCACATCCACATAGCCCAGAACCTTGGGGTGGTCCTGCCCGGGAATACCCGGATCGCGCGGAACTACACCGGTGGCTATGATCACTTCGTCAAAGTCCTGCAACATCGCGACGGTCGCCTCTGTTCCCAGACGCAGTTCAACACCATGCCGGTCGACCATAGTGCCGAACCAGTCCACAAGACCAAAGAACTCCTCCTTGCCGGGAACCTGTTTGGCCATGTTCAACTGTCCGCCAATTTGCTCGGCGCGATCAAAAAGCACGACGCTATGGCCACGCTCGGCAGCTGTTATGGCCGTCGCAAGCCCGGCCGGGCCCGCACCAACAATTGCGATGCGCTTGGCCGCGTCGGTCTGTTCAATCACGATCTCGGTTTCATAGCAGGCCCGTGGGTTCACCAGACAGCTCGAGACCTTGCCCTGAAACGTGTGATCCAGACAGGCCTGATTACAGGCAATACACGGCGCGATCTCGGCGGCTCGTCCCGCGGCGGCCTTGTTCACGAAATCAGCATCCGCGAGAAACGGGCGCGCCATGCTGACCATATCGGCGCATCCATCAGCCAGAACGCTTTCACCCACTTCGGGGGTGTTGATCCGGTTCGATGTGATCAGCGGAATCCCGACTTTGCTCATCAGCTTCTTGGTCACCCAAGCAAACGCCGCCCGTGGCACAGACGTCGCGATTGTCGGAATGCGCGCTTCGTGCCAGCCGATCCCGGTGTTGATGATTGTGGCGCCCGCTTCCTCGATTGCCTGTGCCAGTTGCACCACTTCGTCGTGGGTGGAACCGTTCGGCACAAGGTCGATCATGCTGAGGCGATAAATCACGATAAAATCGGGACCGACCGCCTCGCGCACACGCCGCACAACCTCCACCGGCAGGCGCATCCGGTTTTCATAGCTCCCGCCCCAGCGGTCCGTGCGCTTGTTCGTGTGGGTCACCAGAAACTGGTTCAGGAAATACCCTTCCGACCCCATGACCTCAACGCCGTCATAGCCCGCCTCTTTTGCGCGCTCGGCTGCAGTCACCATATCGCTGATCTGCTTTTCTATCCCCTCTTCATCCAGTTCCTTTGGCGGGAACGGCGAAATCGGCGATTTTACCGGGCTCGGAGCAACGCATTCCGGTCCATAGGCGTAGCGGCCTGCGTGCAGGATCTGCATCGCAATTTTGCCGCCGGCGTCGTGAACCCGATCTGTGACGATCCGATGGTTGGCAATGTCTTTGTCGGTGAACAATCCCGCAGCGCCCGGGAATACACCGCCTTCGCGGTTGGGCGCCATGCCGCCTGTAACCATCAGCGCGGCCCCGCCTCGCGCCCGGGCGGCGTAAAACTCGGCCACACGGTTCCAGTCTCCGGTTTCTTCAAGATTGGTGTGCATGGATCCCATCAACACGCGGTTTTTCAGCGTGGTGAATCCCAGGTCCAATGGTGCCAGAAGATTTGGATAATCGCTCATGGTCGGCCTCCCTCTTTTGCTGCAACAGACAGCATCGCGCCCGCCCTGTCACGGTGCAACGTCACGTCAGAAATTGCCGAGGCAGACGCGCCTAGTTCTGAAAGCAGTCCGCGCGGCCATCCGCTGCGATGGTCGCGGCTCCGGATTGAATCGCCCGCGCGCGCCGATCCAGAAACGATGTCGGCCGCGCCGCGTTGCGTTTCTTGGGGCTGGGCAAAACAGAAGCCAGAAGTGCGGCTTGTCGCGCACTGAGCCGGTCCGGGCCAATCCCGAAGTAGTGCCGTGATGCGGCCTCGATGCCAAAAACACCTTCATCAAACTCGGCAATATTCAGATAGACCTCAAGGATACGCCGCTTGGACCAGACCGCTTCGACCGCTGGTGTCATGATCGCCTCAAGCGCTTTTCGGATATAGCTGCGTTGCTGCCAGAGATAGACGTTCTTGACAGTTTGCTGACTGATCGTGCTGCCGCCACGTTGCGCGCCCGAAGCAATCGCCGCGCGGATCGCATCAGTATCAAAGCCCCAATGGTTGCAGAAATTCGCATCTTCCGCTGCAACCGCGCTGCGCAGCATGACCGGGGCGATCTTGTCTACATCGACCCAATGTTGATCGACCGGCGCCCCCAGTCTGCGCCCTTCCGACCACATTGTGTGGGTCGTCGGAGGGTTCAACCCGGCATAGATCACCACCATCGCCATCAGGAAACCAGCCACGATAACCCCCAACTTGAAACCTTGTCTGAGCAACCACCTGAACGGGCGAAAGGGCCGCGACTGCTTTTTTGCAGATTGCGACTTTCGTTTTGTCGGCTTGGACGACGTCCGGGTCGACTTGGACGATTTGGTTTTCCGACGGGTTGCCATGGCCGAACCTATACAGCAGGGACCCCTGCAAACTGTACCGCAAAAAAGCGCAGGGCCGGACCAAAGGTCCAGCCCTGTGACTGTTTTGCTCGTGATGTGGCTTTACTCTGCGGGTACAGCCAGATCCGTTTCGATGCCCAGAGGATGCGGAATCTTGTCCAGCATTTCTTTTGGACAGACCTGAACAAAATTCGCTTTTTCAATGTCCCAATGCTGCAGGATGTCCTGTGCCTTGCGGCTGCCGGTCTCGGCCACATGGGCTTCGATCAGACCTTTCAGCTGCGCTTCCCACTCGGGCGTTACAACCGGACAGGTCACGAGGCTTTCCATGTTCATCAGCGCGCCGGACTGGCCGTCTGGATCATAGAGATAGGCCATGCCGCCCGTCATGCCAGCACCAAAGTTGGCACCAATGGAGCCGAGGATCACAGCCACACCGCCGGTCATGTATTCGCAACCGTTCGAGCCGCAGCCTTCAACAACCACTTTGGCACCCGAGTTGCGAACCGCAAAGCGTTCACCCGCGCGACCAGCCGCAAAAAGATGGCCATCGGTTGCACCGTAAAGCACAGTGTTGCCGATGATGGTGTTGTCTTCCGCCTTTAGCGGGCTGACCTGCGGCGGACGCACGACGACCAGACCGCCGGACAAACCCTTGGCCACGTAGTCATTGGCATCGCCAGACACTTCCAGCTTGAGCCCCGGCGCGGCAAAGGCCCCCAGAGATTGACCAGCGCTGCCCGTCAGTTTGACGTGCAGGTGATCGGGCTGGAGTGCATTGCGCATACCAAACTGCTGAACAATGTGGCTGGACACCCGCGTGCCCACGGTGCGGTGGGTGTTCTGTACCGCGTAGGACAGCTGCATCTTTTCACCATCCTGAAGGAAGCGGGCAGCGTCGCGCACGATCTCAGCGTCCAGCGTGTCCGGCACAGCGTTACGGGCACGGTCACGATCATAGACGATGTTCTCGGCGCCATCGACGCGGATCAGCAGTGGGTTCAGGTCCAGATCATCCAGATGCTCGGACCCACGGCTGACCTGGCTCAGCAGATCGGCACGGCCGATCACATCATCCAAAGATCGCGCCCCGATCGATGCCAGCAGCTCACGCACTTCCTGAGCGTAGAAGGTGATCAGGTTCACCACCTTGTCCGCGTTTCCGGTGAACTTGCCGCGCAGCGCTTCGTCCTGCGTACACACACCCACGGGGCAGGTGTTGGACTGGCACTGGCGTACCATGATGCAGCCCATGGCGATCAGAGCAGCGGTGCCGATGCCGTATTCTTCGGCGCCCATCATGGCGGCCATGACAATGTCCCGGCCGGTGCGCAAACCACCGTCCGTCCGCAAGGTTACACGCGAACGCAGGTTGTTCATCGCCAGAACCTGATGCGCCTCGGTCAGACCCATTTCCCACGGCAAGCCCGCATATTTGATCGACGTCGCAGGCGATGCACCGGTACCACCGTTGTGGCCCGATATCAGGATCACATCGGCCTTGGCCTTGGCCACACCAGCGGCAATCGTGCCAACGCCCGAAGAAGCAACCAGCTTGACCGTCACCTTGCAGCGCGGGTTGATCTGCTTGAGATCGTAAATCAGCTGCGCCAGATCCTCGATGGAATAGATATCGTGGTGCGGCGGCGGGCTGATCAATGTCACGCCCTTGGTCGAATGGCGCAGACGGGCAATCAGGTCGGTGACCTTCATGCCGGGCAGCTGACCACCCTCACCGGGCTTGGCGCCCTGAGCAACCTTGATCTCAAGCTCTTCACAGTGGTTCAGGTACTCGGCGGTTACACCGAAGCGACCCGACGCAACCTGCTTGATCTTGGCCGAAGGATTGTCACCGTTCGGCTCAGGCACAAAGTGTGCCGGATCCTCGCCGCCCTCGCCACTGTCTGACTTGGCACCAATCCGGTTCATAGCCACGTTCAGGGTCTTGTGCGCTTCGGGCGACAAAGCGCCCAGCGACATGCCCGGTGTTACGAAACGCTTGCGGATCGAAGTGATGCTTTCCACCTCTTCGAGTGGGATGGCGTCTCCCAAAGGTTTGATTGCCAGCAGATCGCGCAGATGGATCGGCGGATTGGCCTGCATCGCCTTGGAGTATGTTTTCCACATTTCAAAGCTTGCACGATCACAGGCCGACTGCATCAGGTGCATCGTCTGTGCGCCCCAAGCATGTGTCTCGCCTGTCTTGCGCGCCTTGTAGAAACCGCCAATCGGCAGAACGTCGCGACCGCCACGGAAACCGAGGGCATGTACGTCTTCGGCCTTGCGCTGCAGACCGTTCAGACCAATGCCGGAAATCCGGCTGGTCATACCCGGGAAGAATTCCGCACACATCGCACGGCTCAGGCCCACAGCTTCAAAGTTCAGACCACCGCGATAGGAAGAGATTACCGAAATCCCCATCTTGGACATGATCTTGAGCAGGCCCTGATCCACCGCCTCGCGATACTTTGCGACGGCCTCTGTCAGGGACAGGTCGAGCAGACCGCGGCTGATACGATCGGCAAGGCTGTCTTCAGCCAGATAGGCGTTGACCACCGTAGCACCTGCGCCGATCAGCACGGCAAAGTAATGCGGATCGATGCATTCAGCGCTGCGCACATTCAGGCTGCAGAACGTCCGAAGACCCTTGCGTGTCAGATGGCTGTGCACGGCGCTGGTCGCAAGGATCATGGGCATCGCAACCCGATCCTCGCCGCAGAGTTCGTCAGTCAGCACGATATGACCGCTACCCGAACGCACGGCATCCTCTGCTTCGGTCCGAATACGGGTCAACGCTTCGGCCAGAGCGCCCTGCCCTGCGTCCGCGTCAAACGTACAGTCAATGGTCACGCAGGTCGCGTTGAACTGCGCCTGCAATTCCTCGAACTGCGCGTTGCCGACAAAGGGACTGTCGAGCACCAGGATCTCGGTTTGCGCGCTGGACTCATCCAGCACGTTCTTGAGGTTCCCGAACCGGGTCTTGAGACTCATCACCCGGAATTCCCGAAGCGAGTCGATCGGTGGGTTCGTGACCTGACTAAAGTTCTGGCGGAAATAATGGCTCAGCGGGCGATACTTTTTCGACAAAACAGCCGAAGGTGTGTCGTCGCCCATGGATGCCAGTGTCTCTTTGCCATCCTCGGCCATCGGAGCCAGAATCTGTTCCAGCTCTTCAATCGAGTAGCCAGCCGCAATCTGGCGACGGCGCAGTTCTGCGCCTTCGAACATCGGCTTTTCAGTGACGGCGGCAAGGGCCTCGTCGAGTTCGTTGATCTTACCAACCCATTCGCCAAACGGCTGGGCCGCGGCCAGCTTGTCCTTGATCTCTACATCATGGAACAGACCACCGTCTTTCATGTCTACGGCGATCATCTGACCGGGGCCAAGCGCGCCTTTTTCACGTACGGTAGCTTCTTCGATTGGCACCATGCCAGCCTCGGAACCCGCGATCAGCAGGTTGTCACCGGTGACGACATAGCGCATCGGGCGCAGGCCATTGCGGTCCAGGCCGCCACAGACCCAGCGGCCATCGGTCATCGCCAGAGCGGCGGGGCCATCCCAAGGTTCCATGACAGAGTTGCAGTAGGAATACATGTCGCGCCATGCCTGCGGCAGTTCCACCGCCTGCTTCGACCACGACTCGGGTACCAACATGGTCTTGGCCATGGGTGCATTGCGCCCGGCACGGACCAGAACCTCGAACACGGAATCCAGAGCCGCCGAGTCGGACGAGCCGTTCGGCACGATGGGCTTGATGTCTTCGGCCATGTCGCCAAAGGCACCCGACGCCATGCGGATTTCATGGCTCTTCATCCAGTTGACGTTGCCCTTCAGCGTGTTGATCTCACCGTTGTGAGCCAGCATCCGGAACGGCTGTGCCAGCCACCACTGCGGGAAGGTGTTGGTCGAATAGCGCTGGTGGTAAATCGCGAACGCGCTTTCGAAACGCTCGTCTTGCAGATCCGGATAGAACTCCGATACCTGCTCGGCCAGCATCATGCCTTTGTAGATGATCGAACGACAGGACAGGCTGGCCATGTAAAGCTCGCCAATACCGGCCGAAGCCGCTGCCTTTTCAATACGGCGACGGATGACATAGAGTTCGCGTTCGAAGGTTTCCTCGTCCACACCCTTCGCGTTCGAAATCAGGATCTGCTCGATTTCTGGACGGGTGGCATTGGCCTTTTCGCCCAAGCAGGCAACCTCGACCGGCACGTGACGCCAGCCGTAAATGTAATAGCCCATGCGAAGAACCTCGGATTCCACGATGGTCCGGCAGGTTTCCTGTGCGCCATGATCCGTCCGCGGCAGGAACACCTGCCCCACGGCCATCAACTCATCCTTGCGCGGTGTGTGGCCCGTGCGTTCGATCTGGTCATAGAAAAACGCGACCGGGATCTGCACATGAATGCCCGCGCCGTCGCCTGTCTTGCCGTCTGCATCGACAGCGCCTCGGTGCCAGACGGCCTTGAGCGCTGCAATGCCGTTCTCGACCACTTTGCGCGACGGTTTGCCGTCAATGGACACAACGAGCCCGACCCCGCACGAGCTATGCTCTTCGGTTTCATGGTACAGGCCGTTTTCGGACATCCACTTGCGCTTGGCCGCCTCATTGGCAGCCCAGTTTGCATCGAACTTGGTCATGATGGCTCTCCCATTGGGGATGGATATTTTGCTTGGTATTCAGCTTGTGTTGCCCGGTTGTGATCCCCGGGCAGACCTGCCCAACACAGGGCGCGGTCAGTGTAAATTTCGGACTTGAGCGGCCAGTCTCTGGCCTCGGCAAAAAGGCCCGGCATGAAATCGCGCTCGGCGCGGCCTTCGTCGCGCATGTAAAGATGGCTACCGCAGCGGCCACAAAACGCACGGAACGATTTGGGCGAAGACGCATGTTCCGCCACAGGCCCATCGACTTCGAACTCAGACGCCGGGAAGCAGGCGAAAACCGCACCAGACCAGCGTTTGCACATGTCGCAATGGCACACACCAACCCAACCGGGCGCATCCTGCACTGAAATCTGCACGGCTTCGCAGAGGCAATGTCCTTTGAGCACGCTCATTGGGCACCCCCGAACAACGTCGCAGTCTCGGCGGCTGTCATCTTTCTATGAGAACCCGACAACGCATAACCCTGCGGGCACTGATCAACAAAGAACTCGATCTTCATCTCGCCGCCACCGGCATTGTCAAATAGTCCGGCCGAAAGGTGCCGCGCACTGTCAGCGACGGTTCCATACCAGAGCGTTGAGCCGCAGGTGCCACAAAAGCCTCTCTCGGCCCACTCAGAAGATCGGAAAGACTGCGCCGGCCCTTCGAACGTGGCCGAATCCGTTTCAATCGATACGAACATACCGCTGGTGTGACGGCGGCACATATCACAGTGGCAGGCGCGCAGACGCGGTGTGGCCTCGGCCTGAGCCGTTACTGTCACTGCACCACAGAGGCAGTTGCCAGTCAGTGTCATTGCTGTCCTCCGTCTCGCGGTTATTCGGTCTGATCAGCCAAACTGATCGGCGGAACACATTCCTGCGTTTTGTGCTACAGGCCCTGTGCTAAATTGCTTTGGCGCCTATTCAGCCGCCACAGCACCCTTGGCGGCGATGTCGGCCAGAATGGCCTCGGCACAGTCACGGCCGTCGCGGATTGCCCATACCACAAGGGAAGCACCCCGAACGATGTCGCCAATCGCGTACACCCCATCCATGTCCGTCCGGCCCGTTGTGAACTCGGCTTTGACGGTGCCCCAGCGGGTCACGGCCAACTCGGGCTGCCCCCAAAGGTTCGGAAGCTCTTCCGGCTCAAAGCCCAGCGCTTTGATGACCAGATCCGCAGGTTCGTCGTAATCCGAACCCTCAATCACTTCCGGACTCTGGCGGCCCGTCGCGTCAGGCAAACCCAGACGCATGCGCTGAACCACGACCGCGTTTACCGGATCACCTTTGAAACCGACCGGCGCGGTGAGCCACTCAAACTGGACACCTTCCTCTTCGGCATTCTGAACTTCGCGCTGCGATCCCGGCATATTTGCCCGGTCGCGACGGTAGAGACATTTCACCGAGGTCGCGCCCTGCCGGATCGCGGTTCGCACGCAATCCATCGCCGTGTCGCCACCACCAATCACAACGATCCGCTTGCCTTCCGCATTCAGCGCGCCGCTTTCAAACTCGGGAACGCTGTCGCCAAAGTTGGCTGCCCGGTTCGAAGCCGTCAGATAATCCAGTGCTTTCACGATGCCTTCTGCACCAGCGCCGGGTCCGCCCAGATCGCGGCTTTTATACACGCCGGTGGCGATGATCACTGCGTCGTGCTGGGCACGGATATCGTCAAATGACAGATCGCTGGGCCCGGTGCCGCCGACATTGCAGTTCAGAACAAAGCGCACACCGCCCTGCTCGAGCTGCTCATTGCGACGCATCACAACGTCTTTTTCCAGTTTGAAGCCCGGAATGCCATAGGTCAGCAAACCGCCTGAACGGTCATAGCGATCGTATACGGTCACCTGAACGCCGGCACGGCGCAGAACATCCGCCGCCGCCAGACCGCCGGGGCCAGCACCGATAATGCCAACGCTTTCGCCACGCTCGGCAGCCGGCTTGATCGGCTGTACCCAGCCTTCTTCCCAAGCAGTGTCCGTGATGTATTTTTCAACCGACCCGATGGTCACGGTGCCGTGGTCCGACTGTTCAATCACGCAGTTGCCTTCACACAGGCGATCCTGCGGGCAAATACGGCCACAGATTTCCGGGAACGTATTGGTCGCCTGGCTGACCTCATAGGCTTCCTGCAGGCGCCCTTCCGCGGTCAGGCGAAGCCAGTCGGGAATATTGTTGTGAAGCGGGCAGTGGCTCTGACAGTAGGGAACACCACATTGGCTGCAGCGGCTCGCCTGCTCCTTGGCCTTCGCATCCGCGTATTCTGCGTAAATTTCGTTAAAATCTTCACGGCGTTCGGTCGCCTCGCGCTTGGTCGGCATTTCGCGCGGTACATTCACGAACTTGAGCATTGGCTGCTTGGCCATTGAAAATTCTCCGTCTGCGGATTCGGGTGTCGCGGTTGTTTATCAGGAAAAACAGACAAATCCAGAAGAAAGGGCAGCAAGAGTTACCTTTTTTCTAAAAGTTTTTCCCCACAAGACCCGAAGGCGGCAGTTTTTAGAATTGCGCGACACATGATAGGACCGAATCGGACTGTTATTCCAACTTCCAACCTGAACACAGTTCTCTATACAGAAAGGAACGGCTCAGGGACCACCGCCATGACCTTCACGCACCTGCTTATTCTGGCTTTAATTCAAGGCGTTACCGAATTTCTTCCGGTTTCCTCCTCTGGCCATTTGATCCTGCTACCCAATCTGACCGGATTGCAGGACCAGGGACCCATCATCGATGTCGCTGTGCATGTCGGCACTCTGGGCGCAGTCATTTTGTACTTCTGGTCCGATGTCAAAGTCGCCCTGCACGGCTGCACCCGTTTGGTGCGCGGCAAAGTCGATACGGCCAGCGCATTTCTCGCGCTTTGCCTGCTCATCGCTACGGTTCCGGTTATTCTGTTCGGGCTGGCACTGAAACTGTCCGGCTTTGATGATGCCCTGCGCTCCACTGCTGTTATCGGATGGAGCATGCTGGGTTTTGGCATTGTGCTTTACTGGGCAGACCAGACAGGGCCACAAACCAAAACCGCCAAAGACTGGTCACTCAAAGACGCGCTGATCATGGGGCTGTGGCAGGCAATTGCGCTTATTCCCGGCACGTCGCGGTCAGGCATCACCATCACCGCGGCCCGGCAGTTGGGTTACAGCCGGCAGGACGGCGCACGCCTTGCCATGCTTATGTCGATCCCCACAATCATCGCCGCTGGCGCCTTGGCCGGGGCAGATGTGGCCAGTCGCATGGATGCCCAGGCAGCACGCGACGGCGCGATTGCAGCAGCCTTCGCCTTTGTCGCCGCACTCGCTGCGCTTGCTTTGATGATGCGCCTGCTGAAATCCGTGAGCTTCACACCCTACGTGATCTATCGCGTCATACTCGGCATCATCCTGCTGGTCATTGCCTACAGCTGATCCCCCTGCAGGCTTCTTTGTGCTCGAAATATCCCGGGGTGAATTGGCCATCGGCCAAGAGGGGCAGCGCCCCTACTCCCATCAAACCCGGTGGTACGGACTGCCCGCCAAAATCGAGGCCGCACGATAAAGCTGCTCGCTGAGCATTACACGGACCAACATATGCGGCCAAACCATCTGGCCGAAGGACAATGCAAAATCCGCCTCGGACCGTAACGCCGTATCGATCCCGTCAGCACCGCCTATGACAAAGGCCAGATCCTGAACCCCATCGTCACGCCATCGGGCCAGACGTTTGGAAAACTCAGGCGAACTTTCAACCCGGCCCCGTTCATCCAGCACGCAGAGTGTTGCCCCATTGGGAATGGCCTTGCGCAGCAATACCGCCTCAGCCGCCATGCCGCCGCCTTTTCGGTCTTCGACTTCATGCACGGAAACCGGGCCAAGGCTCAGCGCCCGGCCCGTCCGGTCGAACCGTTTGAAATAGTCGTCAATCAGATCGCGCTCGGGGCCGGCTCTCAACCGGCCCACAACACAAAGATGCACACGCATTTATTGCGGTGCTGGTTCGGCCGCATCGCCTGCGGGCAGCCACATCTTTTCCAGCTGATAGAACTCGCGCACTTCGGGTCGGAACACATGCACCACGACATCCGCTGCGTCGATCAGCACCCAATCGCCCGAGCTTTTGCCCTCAACCTTGGTCAAAAGCCCATGGCTGTGCTTCAACTCTTCCTCGACCTTGTCGGACAGAGCCGCGACCTGGCGCGATGACCGGCCAGAGCACACGACCATGTAGTCGCAGACAGAAGTCTTACCGCGCAGATCAATCTGCACGACGTCTTCGGCCTTGTTGTCGGAAAGAACTTCCAAAATAGCGGCAAGCAGTTCTTCGCTTGTCGATTCCATTGCGGGCATTCCGGTTACGGGTGCGCCCTTGCCTGCGGCATCTGCCGCGCTTGCTGTCGAAGACAGGACATCGTCCTCCTTGTGATACGCGCCGCATCCTAGATGCCCCGGCGCCGGGCTCGTGCCAAAGATAGCACCGCCCGGCTGAATTCTCAACGCTCGACCGACGTGCCGCAGCGTGGCAAAGGCGCACCCGCATCCGTTTCGATCCGTTTGACCAGTTTTTGCGCTGAATAAGGGCGAAGCAACGGCATCAAAGGGCCGCCTTCACGGGTCCGGATCGAAATGCTGACCTTGCCATTTTCCGGAACCGGCAACCCGGTGTAACACGGGCTGACCATGGCGGTCAGACTGCCAGTGGAATCAGCGGGCGACTCTTGCTCCCACGCGGCGACCTTGGCCTGCATCGCCCTCAGCTTTGGCACGTCCTCTGGTTTGATAGCCAAAGCAATTCCACCATCTGACAATCCGGTTTGACGCAAATGGTACTTTTCACTGATCGCCTGATCGCGAAATTGCGCGTCCAGTCCGATGGTCGCGCCATTTTGCTCGAGCCCCAGCCCGGGCGGGAGACCGATCACGACGGTGTATTTCGCCGGATCAGCGGTCAGCGGGTTTTGTCTTTCAAGCATGGCTGTGGTCGCGTGGTCGATAGCCGAGCACCCGCTCAGTAGTAGCGCAATAAGTGTCATTTTTCGAATCATGATACGTACTCTTGTAATATTTTTTTATTGTGTTACGATAATTTTTACTCACGCAGCAAGGGAATTTTTAGACATGCTTCCTCGTCGCACACGTCACTGGGCTGTGACACTTCAGTGGATGACATGGGTCACGATGCTGGCCCTTGTGATCCTCATTCCCTATTCCCTGTTCGACCCTGACGCGTTGGTTGCGCAGGCCCATGACAGCATTTCCAAGGCGCCGGGTGACTGGACGACCGGCTCTTCCGCTATTGCGCTTTTGATCGGGGCGAGCCTGCTTCAGCTGGCCGTGACCCTGTTGATCCTTTGGCACATGAGCCGGCTATTTGGCTGTTACGCAAAGGGTGAGGCCCTGAGCCTTCCGGCCGCGCGGCACATCCGAGGTATTGGCATCTGGACTCTGGTTCGTGCGCTTATGGCGGTTCTGCATACACCGTTTGTTTCGCTCGTGTTGTCGATCGACGCGCCCACAGGTCAGCGCAGCCTATCCATTGCCATAGACAGCCATCTGGTCGCGCTCAGCCTTGTGGGCGGCATGATGCTGATGATCGGCATGGTGATCGCGCAGGCCGTCGCGATTGCGCGCGAAAACGAGAGTTTTGTTTGATGCAGATCGTGGTCAGATTGGACGTCATGCTGGCGCGGCGCAAAATGCGATCGCGTGAATTGGCAGCCGAGGTGGGAATCACCGAACAGAACATATCCCTGCTGAAATCCGGCAAGGTCAAAGGCATCCGCTTTGAGACTCTGGCGCGGATTTGCGAAGTGCTTGACTGTCAGCCCGGCGATCTGCTCGAAGCCTTGCCTGAGGATGCGGTCTAAGCGCCGTAAGGCACCCAGACCGTCTTGACCTCGGTCGCGGCTTCGAGGAATTCGCGACCTTCGCCCACATCCCCCATCCAGTCGCGTGCTGTGCGTTCGGTCCAAGTACGCTTGAGATTTCCGGCTGCGCCCGCTTCGATCGTCTGCGCAACATCAGCGCCGCAGAACGACCAGACCGCCTCAATGTCCACGTGACTTGCAAGGGTTGGTGCCAGCTCAGACGCGGCGCCGGTCAAGATGTTCACGACCCCAGCCGGCACGTCCGAAGTTTCGAGCACCTGATAGAAGTCTGTTGCCACCAGCGGGAACGGCTCTGACGCGACCAACACCGTTCGATTGCCCATGGCGATGGCCGGGGCCATGCAAGACACAAGCCCCAGCAAAGGAAACGCATCGGGGCAAAGTGCAGCAATCACACCGCATGGTTCGCGCAGCGCGACCGCCAGCCCTCGCATCGGGGCCTGCGCCACCCGTCCATCGAATTTGTCGGCCCAAGCGCCATAGGTGAACAGACGGCTGATGGCAGCCTCAACTTCGGCAGCGCCTTTGCTACCACCGGTCGTCAGATCGATCCGCGCGGCAAACTCATCGGCACGCGCAGCGAGGTTTTCGGCGATATAGTACAAGATCTGCGCGCGATTGTGGGCACTGGCCCCGGCCCAACCTTTTGCAGCGCGCGCGGCTTCTACGGCGTTGCGAACATCCTTGCGATTGGCAATGGGTGCCTGACCAATCAAACGCCCACGCTTGTCAAAGATGTTGCGGGCATAACCACCGTCTGGGCGTGCCTGTTTCCCGCCAATATACAGCTTGGCAGTGCGATCCACCGGCTGTGGCTCTGCATCTTCACCCTTGAGCGCGGCAACAGGCTTGAGCGCCTTTGGTTTGGCAACGGGTTTGGTGTAGGCCTGAAGCCCCTCCCATCCGCCTTCACGGCCAAACCCGGATTCACGCACACCGCCGAACGGCGCAGCCGCGTCGAACATGTTCGTGCCGTTCACCCAGACCACACCGGCGGCCAGCTTGGGGGCGACGTCCAGTGCTGTATTGATATTCTCGGACCAAACCGAAGCAGCAAGACCATATCGGGTGTTATTCGCGACCTCCGCAGCTTCGGCAGGCGTGCGGAACGTCGTGGAGACCAAAACCGGGCCGAAGACTTCTTCCTGCATCAAGGGCGACGCAGTGGACAGGCCGGTGATCAGGGTCGGCGGATAATAACACCCGTCCGGCACGGCGCAGGCGGCGCGATGTATCACGCCGTCCGATGCATCAACCAGTGCCGCGATCCTGTTCTTTTGCTCGGGATCAACGATCGCACCTACGTCGATGCTCTTATCGAGAGGATTGCCGATGCGCAATTTGTCCATTCTCGCACGAAGCTTGGTGTGGAATGCTTCGCTGATGCCCTCCTGAACCAAAAGGCGCGAACCGGCGCAGCAAACCTGTCCACCATTGAACCAGATCGCATCCACCAAGCCTTCGACAGCACTATCGATATCGGCATCTTCGAAAACGATATAAGGGCTCTTGCCACCCAACTCGAGCGTGAGCGGAATGCCCCTCCCCGCGGTGGCGGCGCGAATTTTGCGCCCGACCTCGGTCGAGCCGGTAAAAGCGATCTTGTCGACGTCGGACGCCACGATCATCTCGCCCACTGCGCCGTCACCGGTGACAATATTCACAACGCCTTTGGGCAGGCCCGCCTGACGGCAGAGATCTGCAAAGCACAACGCAGTAAGAGATGTCCATTCCGCAGGCTTCAGGACCACCGTGTTGCCCATCGCCAAAGCCGGGGCGACCTTCCACGCCAGCATGAGAAGCGGGAAATTCCATGGAATGATCTGGCCACAAACGCCCAGCGCCTCACGACCTGGCAGTTCGGCATCCATGAGCTGGGCCATGCCGGCGTGATGATAAAAATGTCGCTGGGCCAGAGGCACGTCAATGTCGCGGGCTTCGCGGATCGGTTTGCCGTTGTCCATGGTTTCAAGAACGGCCAACAGGCGCGCGTGTTTTTGCAACAGCCGCGCCAGTGCATAGAGATAGCGTGCACGGCCCTTACCGCCCAGTCGCGCCCATTTGCCTTGTGCCCGCCGAGCGGCATTGACCGCCGCATCCACATCGGCCTGCGTTGCCTGCGTGATCTCGGCCAACACTTCGCCCGTGGCCGGGCTTTTGGTTTCAAAGGTCTCGCCTGGCGCGGCAAAAGCACCATCGATGAAACAGCCAAACCGGGCCCCTTGATCCGTGATCCACGCCAGTGCGTCACCCGCAGCCTCTGGGGCTGCGCCATAGTCCATGGTTTCGAAGATATCTTTGACGGTCATGAAAACTGCTTTCTCAGGACAAGGAAGGCGGCGTAGGCCAGCCAGACAAAGGCAAGGCCCCAGACGCATAGCTTGATGCGCCCGGCGCGACGATGAAGGTTGGCATAATCCTGCAAGGCCTCGGGAACGTCCTCAGGCGGGGCGAATTCCGGCTCCGGACCAAGCAAGCGTTGCATGCGCGTCGGCAAATCGCGCGCCGCGCGTTTCACACGCCGTCTTTGCCAGGACTGGCCGCCCAGATAGAGCGCAAAAAACAGGCCGAACAACAGAAGATATGGGTTGTTCTGCATCGCCTAGCCTATCGGGTGGCGCCAGGACGCCGAATAGGCTCCGGTCACGTGGTGTTCGAGTTGGCGTTCAATATCACCTAACAGCGACGACGCCCCAAACCGGAACAGGTCGGGGCGCAGCCATCGGTCCCCAAGCTCTTCCTTGATCAAGGCCAGATAAGTCACTGCATCTTTGGCTTTGGAAATACCCCCGGCAGGTTTGTACCCCACCCGGAACCCGGTGCGGTCATAAAAGTCGCGGATCGCACGGATCATGACCAACGAAACCGGCAAGGTGGCATTGACGCTTTCCTTGCCTGTCGATGTCTTGATGAAATCGGCACCGGCCATCATGCACACCAGAGAAGCGCGTGCCACGTTTTGCAGGGTGCCCAATTCGCCCGTCGCAAGGATCGCTTTGACATGAGCAGGCCCGCAGGCCTTTCGAAAGGCGACCATCTCGTCGTAGAGGCCCTGCCAATCACCACGCAACACCAAGCGGCGCGAAATAACGATATCGATTTCTTCTGCGCCCGCCTTCACGCTTTCTTCAATCTCGGCAATGCGCAAATGAAATGGCGAAAGCCCGGCCGGGAACCCGGTCGAGACGGCGGCGACCGGGATGCCGGTCCCGTCCAGCGCTCGGACAGCATCACCGATCATGTCGTGATAAACACAGACTGCGCCGGTGGTCAGGTTGGGCAGACCCAGCGTGTCGAGGATATCAGCACGCACAGGATTCCGCGCCTTCGTGCACAAGCGCAGAACGCGCCCAGGCGTGTCGTCCCCCGACAAAGTCGTCAAATCGATGCAGGAAATTGCACGGGCAAGCCATGCAGCCTGATGCTCTTTTTTGACCGAGCGCCGCCCAGGCAATGTGGCCGCCCGGCGTTCAATGGCAGACCGGTTCGCCCGCGCCCGCATCACCCAATCCATATCAAGCGGAATGCCCGGATTGCGTGGTTCGGGATTGTGGGTCGCACTCACTTGGGGAAGCTGTCCCGTTTCCAATGCTGTCATGGTGTCTGTGTGGCTCATTGATCGGCTCCTGATTTGCCAAACTGTCACCAAGCGTGGGGACGCGCAAGCGGCTGTCGCAGCAACGCGACGGCATCTTTTTTGCGAATCGCTCGCAACTACATTGACTTCTTGCGAATGACTCGCATATAAAAAGCAGCAATCCGGAGATCCGAAATGAACCTGACCCGTCGTGCCCTGATCAGCTCCATGGCTGCCGCCCCTCTTTTGGGTTCAGCCGCATGGGCAGACACCCCCCTACGGGTGGTTGCGACAACCGGAATGGTGGCCGACGCTGCGCGCGCCATCGGTGGCGGTGATGCGGTGGTGACCGCGCTGATGGGCGCTGGGGTTGATCCACATGCGTATCGCCAAACCCGATCCGACATCGTGGCCATGACACGCGCTGATCTGGTACTTTCCAACGGCCTGTACCTAGAAGCACAGCTGGAATCCTTTTTGGAAACGCTGGCCCGGCGCACAACCGTGGTGGCCGTGGCCGAGGGCACACCAAAGTCTGAACTGATCCGTCATGCCGATTATGCAGGCAAAGCCGATCCGCACATCTGGATGGTTCCGGGACTATGGCAGCACGCTGTTCGCGAAACCCTTGTGGCAATGCAGCAGGCTGCGCCGGAAAAAGCCGATCGGTTTGCGGTCAATGCACAGGCTTATTTGAGCGAGATCGAGACCGTTGGGAACTATGCCCGCGACACGCTGGCCATGATCCCTGAACAGGCTCGCGTTCTGGTTACCGCCCACGACGCCTTTGCCTATTTCGGACAGGCCTACGGGTTCGAGGTCGAAGGCATTCAAGGCATATCTACTGAATCCGAAGCCGGCCTGCAGCGCATTGGCACACTGGTCGACATGCTGGTCACGCGCAAGATCAGTGCTGTGTTTGTCGAAAGCTCGGTCTCTGACCGCAATATCCGCGCCTTGATCGAAGGGGCTGCGGCCCGCGGCCATACCGTCTCGATTGGCGGTGAGCTTTTCTCAGACGCTATGGGTATGCCCGGCACGTACGAAGGCACTTATGTTGGTATGATCGATCACAACAGCACGGTGATTGCCCGGGCACTTGGTGCAGATGTTCCGCCACAGGGTATGAACGGCAAACTGGCGGCAGGACTATGAGCTTGCAAGTCGCACCCACAGGACCAGCCGACCAAGACGGCGTAGACACCGCGCCTTTGGCCTTGCGGGGACTGACCGTTGCCTACGGTGCCGAACCAGTGGTGTTTTCAGTCGACATGACCGTTGCGCCCGGTGCAATGACCGCAATCATCGGGCCGAACGGGGCAGGCAAGTCGACGCTGTTGAAAGCATCCCTTGGTATTGTGAACCCCTTGGCCGGGCAGATCACTTATTGGGGTGATGATCTGGCGCGCAATCGCAACCGGGTTGCCTATGTCCCGCAAAGGGCCAGCGTTGATTGGGATTTCCCGACACAGGTGCTCGATGTGGTTCTCATGGGGCTTTATGCGGAACTCGGCCTGCTCCGCCGTGTTCGCCCGCAACACATCGCGCGCGCAATGGCCTGCCTGACCCGTGTTGGCATGCAGGATTTCGCCGACCGACAGATCGGACAATTGTCTGGCGGCCAGCAACAGCGCGTGTTTTTGGCACGCGCCTTGGCGCAGCATGCGGACCTGTTCTTGCTGGATGAACCCTTTGCCGGTGTAGATGCTGCCACCGAAGAAGCAATCATCACCGTTTTGAAGTCTCTCAAGGACGAAGGAAAAACGGTCGTCGCCGTGCATCACGATCTGTCCACGGTCGACACCTATTTTGACAACGTCTTTTTGATCAACCGCCGCCGTCTGGGCGAAGGCCCCGTATCTGAGGCCTTTACACAAGATGCCCTTCAGGCGGCCTATGGCGGACGCCTGTCTGATGGCCTGATCGCGGCGCAAACAGGCTGATCATGCTGGACGCACTAACCTTTCAGCTTGGCTACAACGCCGCGTTGGTCACGTTGGGTGCAACGATGCTTGGGTTTGCAGCCGGGGCTGTCGGGGCCTTTCTTTATTTGCGCAAACGCGCCCTTGTGTCTGACGCGATCAGTCACGCGACATTGCCGGGTTTGGTCTTGGCGTTCATCGGCATGGTCGCTCTGGGCGGGGATGGCCGGGCGTTGGGGGGATTGCTGCTTGGATCGGCGGGATCCGCGCTTGTCGGGCTGTGGGTCACAAACTGGCTGACCCGCACCACACGCCTGTCCGAAGATGCCGCGATTGGCGCTGTTCTTTCCGTGTTCTTTGGCTTTGGCATCGTATTGCTGACAGTCGTTCAAAACATGTCCGCAGGCCGACAAGCCGGGCTCGAAGGATTTTTGCTAGGTTCAACGGCGGGCATGCTGCGCAGTGATGCAATTCTGATCGCCGTAGGCAGCTTAGTGGTTCTGTTGGCCACGCTTTACATGCGGCGGCCTTTGCTGATCACCGCCTTTGATCCCGGCTACGCGGCAGTCCGGGGTATCAATACGCACCGCTTTGATATGGCCTTGATGGTGCTGGTACTCGGCATCACGGTTGTCGGGCTGAAGGTGGTCGGGCTGATCTTGATTGTGGCCATGTTGATCATTCCGCCCGTTGCCGCCCGGTTCTGGTCAGAAAATGCGGTCAAAGTGGTCGGGTTGTCGGCACTCTTCGGCGGGCTTTCCGGCTATATCGGCGCAGCCGCATCGGCCACGGCACCCGCCCTGCCCACCGGCCCGATCATCGTGCTGACCAGTTTCGCTCTTTTCGTCCTTTCCTTGCTGCTTGCACCCGGACGCGGCCTGCTGGCCATGGCGCTCCGGCACCGCCGCCTGCAAAAGCAGGTTCACATCCGACAGGGGCTTTTGGCATTGGCCAGAAATCAGGCCATCTACGAAGGTTTCACACGCCGATTGCTGCGCCGTGCAGGCATGATGCAGGCGGATGGCGTACCCACGCTCGAAGGCCGCAAGGAAGCATCGCAGTTGCTGCATGACGAAGCCCTTTGGCAGGAACTGCGCCGCAGCCAGACGCTCTCGGAACTAGCCATTCGCGATGACGGGCTCACTCGCATTGCCGAGGTTCTGACCGCCGATCAGATTGCAGCGCTTGATGCACAGCTCGGACCAAAGGCGGTATCATGATGGGCTACGAGTTTGTCGCTCTGTCCCTTCCGCCGATTGTCATCGGTGTTTTGGCGGCCATGGCCTGCGCTTTGCCGGGCAACTTTCTGTTATTGCGCCGCCAGTCGTTGATTGGCGACGCAATCAGCCATGTGGTTTTGCCGGGCATTGTCGTGGCCTTCCTGCTGACGGGCACCGTTGCAGCGCTGCCCATGATGGTGGGCGCTGCGGCGGCGGCTGTTGTGGCCGTTGTCGCAATCGAGGCTATCCGTCGGTTGGGCCGCGTTGAATCCGGCGCAGCGATGGGTGTGATCTTTACGGCCATGTTTGCCGGCGGCGTCCTGTTGCTGGAACAGTCCGATACATCTTCGGTTCATCTGGATGTAGAGCATGCGCTCTACGGCAATCTCGAAAGCCTGATTTGGCTGGATGCTGTTGGATGGCAATCGCTGATTGACCCTGCTGCACTGGCTTTGTTGCCGCCTGAACTGTGGCGCATGGCGCTGGCCTTTGCGGTTGTTGGTCTCGCAACCTGGTTGTTCTGGCGCCCCCTCAAGGCAACCAGCTTTGATGAAGGCTTTGCCCAGAGTCTTGGCTGGCCGACCGGTTTGATAGGCATGGGCATCGTGATCATGGCTGCGCTTGCGGCTGTGGCGGCCTTTGACGCTGTGGGTTCGATCATCGTGATTGCCATGTTCATCTGCCCGCCTGCGGCCGCACGGCTTATGACCAACCGCCTTGGCACGCAGGTGGCCTGGTCACTGGCTTTCGCCGTGCTGAGCGCTGTCCTTGGTTATGTTCTGGCCGGATACGGGCCGATTTGGCTGGGCTATTCGGCCTCGGTTTCAGCCGCGGGCATGATTGCGACGATCTCGGGTCTGATCCTTGCGCTGGCAGCCCTATTCGGACCTCATCGCAGAGCATAGCCCATCAAATTTTGCGTTTCGTATTTTGCTCGATTGTGGCCCTGTGATCGCTTTTCAAAAGGAAAGACTCGAACAAGAACAAAACAAGAACTATACTCTTTGAAATGTTCGCCGAGCTTTGCGCCACCTCCAACTTCACTTTTCTCACCGGGGCCTCTCACCCCGAGGAATACATGGAACGTGCCGGTCTGCTGGGGCTCTCTGCCGTTGCCATTGCCGATGAAAATTCTGTGGCCGGGATCGTGCGCGCCTACACCAAGGCAAAGGAGATTGCCCGCCAGGTCAGAGAGCGCGCCAAGCTGGAAGCAGAGCATGGCATTATCGGGCCGCCCCTGCCGGCTGGCATGGCACCCCCAGCACCACAACCCGGCGCCGACATCCGGAACATCCCGCGCCTGATCCCGGCGGCGCGGCTGGTCTTTATCGAAGGCGTCGAGATGACCGCCCTTGCCGCCACGCGTCAGGGCTGGGCCTGTCTGACACGTTTGATTTCCAAAGGACGGCTCAGGTCAGCAAAGGGTCATTGCGATCTCAGCCTTGGGGATCTGCCAGATGACATGCAGGGCCTGCAGCTGATCCTGCATCCGCCAAAAGCGCTCGATCCGCCGCCCGGCGCGGGCCCGTGGTTCGCACAGGCGCAACAGCTGACGCGCCGCTTTGGCCAGATTATGCATCTCGCGCTCAGCCCTTGTTATGACGGGCAGGATCGTATCCGGTTTGACCGGCACGCCACTTTGGCGCGCCATCTGAAAATCCCAACCGTTGCAAGCGCAGCGCCGCGTATGCATCACGGCCGTCGTCGCCGGCTGGCCGATGTCGTAACGGCCATCCGCCGGGGGTGCCGCGTGGATCAGCTGGGGCGCGCAGCCTTGACCAACAGCGAACAACGCCTGCGCCCCGAGGCCGAAATGCGCCAGATACTCGGCCCCCATGCCGAGGCGGTAGACCATGCCGCCCGGCTGGCCAAATCCTGCACATTCGATCTGGGCAGCCTGCGATATGAATACCCTTCCGAAATCGCGGCCGGTGAAACAGCGTCTCAGCGCCTTGCCCGACTGGCCTACGAAGGGCTGGACTGGCGCTATCCATACGGCGCGCCCGAACGGGTCCGTGCCATGCTGGAGCATGAGCTTCAGCTTATCGCCAAGCTGGCATACGAGCCCTATTTCCTGACGGTACGCGACATCGTGGCCTTTGCCCGGTCCCGTGATATTCTGTGTCAGGGCCGGGGGAGCGCCGCCAATTCAGTGGTCTGTTATTGCCTTGGCGTGACCTCGGTCAGTCCTGAGATCGGCACCATGGTGTTCGAACGCTTCGTCTCCGAGGCACGGGATGAGCCCCCAGACATCGACGTGGATTTTGAACACGAACGCCGCGAAGAGGTGATCCAGCATATTTATGAAACCTACGGGCGCCATCGCGCAGGCCTTTGCGCCACGGTGATCCACTATCGTGGCAAGCGTGCCATCCGCGAGGTCGGCGCCGCCATGGGGCTCACGCAGGACACCATCGGCGCGCTCTCCAGCCAACTTTGGGGATTTTTCTCGACCAAGGGGCTGGAAGCCGAACGCATGGCTGAAATCGGTCTGGACCCCACAGATCGCAGGCTACAACTGACCATGCAGCTGATTTACGAAATCGTCGGTTTTCCGCGCCATCTGTCCCAACACGTCGGCGGCTTTATCGTCACCGAAGGCCGGCTGGACGAATTGGTCCCCATCGAGAATGCCACGATGGAGGGGCGGACCGTCATTTGCTGGGACAAGGATGACATCGACAGCCTCGGCATTCTCAAGGTCGATGTTCTGAGCCTTGGTATGCTCACCTGTATCCGCAAGGCCTTTGACCTGCTGGCCCAGCACCACGGCCAGCGCTACAGCCTTGCCAGCCTGCCCCAAGAGGACCCAAGGGTCTATGACATGCTCTGCAAGGCCGACAGCATCGGCGTCTTTCAGGTCGAGAGCCGCGCGCAGATGAACTTTCTTCCGCGCATGAAGCCACGCTGCTTTTATGATCTAGTCATAGAAGTCGCCATTATTCGCCCGGGGCCCATTCAGGGCGATATGGTCCACCCCTACATTCGGCGCCGCAACGGCGAAGAAGAGGTCAGCTTTCCATCAGACGCCTTGGGCGCGGTGCTCGGCAAGACACTGGGGGTACCCCTGTTTCAGGAACAGGCCATGCAGATCGCCATCGTTGGCGCCGGCTTTACGCCTGATCAGGCCGACCGGTTGCGGCGGTCTCTTGCCACCTTCAAGAAACACGGCAACGTGTCAGAGTTCAGGACCCTGTTCCTCAAGGGCATGCGCGCCAACGGCTACGACGAAGATTTTGCGCAGCGCTGTTTTTCCCAGATCGAAGGGTTCGGATCTTACGGGTTTCCAGAAAGCCATGCGGCCAGCTTTGCATTGCTGGTCTACGCCAGCGCATGGATCAAGTGCCATCATCCCGGTGTCTTTGCCTGCGCCCTGCTCAATGCCCAGCCCATGGGATTCTACGCCCCTGCGCAGATCGTACGCGATGCCAAGGAACATGGCGTTCAGGTCAGACCTGTCTGCATCAATGCCAGCTTCTGGGACAATGTGATGGAACCCGATGAAGACGGCGGCCTCGCGCTGCGGCTCGGGTTTCGTCAGATCAAGGGGCTGCGTGAAGAAGACGCCCAATGGCTGACAGCGGCCCGGGGCAATGGCTATCAATCCGTGCGCGATGTCTGGCGCCGTGCGGGACTGGGCCCTCAAGTCCTGCAGCGCTTGGCGGAAGCTGATGTCTTTGCTGCGCTGGATCTGCCTCGTCGCAATGCATTGTGGGATGCCAAGGCACTCAGCAACGGGCCAGAATTGCCGTTGTTCGCGCTGGATCTGGATGGCGAAGCCATTGACGAACCCGCCGCCCACCTGCCGTTGATGACAGAAGGCGAACAGGTGGTCGAAGACTATGTCGCCCTGCGGCTGACACTGCGCAAACATCCTTTGGCACTGCTTCGCGGTACGCTCACGCCTTCGCCTGCGGCGGGCCCGTCAGGGGGCTCTGCCCCCTCTGGCGGCCATGCCACCATTCACCCCCGGGATATTTCCAGCACAAAGAAACACAAGGTTGCAAAGCTGATGACACGGGTCAGTCTGGATTGACGGAAACGCCCACATCATGCGAGCCAAAGCACATCAGCCCAGGAGTCATGCCATGATAGCCATCATTTTCGAAGTCATTCCAAAAAACGGGATGATGCCGAACTACCTCGACATCGCTGCCGAGATGAAACCCCTTGCGCAGGATATGGAAGGCTTCATCAGCGTCGAACGGTTCCAAAGCCTCACAAACCCGGACAAGCTTTTGTCGATCAGTTTCTTCGAAGACGAGGCCGCAGTTATGCGCTGGCGCAAGCTTGCCGCGCATCGCAACGCACAATCCAAGGGCCGCGCGCGCATCTTTGACGACTATCATCTGAAAGTCTGCCACGTGATGCGCGACTACGGCATGCATGACCGGGATCAGGCACCAGACGATAGCATCGCCTGCCACGGATGACCTGACATCACCGGGCGCGATGGGACGGCGGGCGGGGCGATGCTGCCTGCAGCGAGCGCCGTATCGCCGTTACACCCCCGCCTTGATGATTGCTTCGGCCAGAATTGGCACAGTCGACGCGTTCAGGCCCGCAATATTCAGACGCGAGTCGCCCACCATGTAGATCGCACTGTCACGCCGCATCGCCTCAACCTGATCAGGGCTCGCACCAAGACGTGAGAACATACCACGGTGCTGTGCGATAAAGCCAAAGCGGTCAGACCCGGACAAACGCTGCAATTCACTGGCCAATTGCTCGCGCAGGCCCAGCATGGACAGGCGTACTTCTTCCAGTTCAGTCGCCCAATCCGCACGCAGGGCCGGATCATTCAGCACCATCGTGACAAGACGCGCACCATGATCTGGTGGAAACGAATAGTTCTGGCGGTTCAGGAAATTGAGCGTTTGCTGGTTCAGCGCGCCTCGGTCCGGATCGCTGCACACGGCCATAAGCAGGCCCGCACGTTCGCGATAGATGCCGAAGTTCTTGGAACAGGACGCCGCAATCAGGACCTCAGGGCAGTTGCCAGCCACGAGACGCACGCCTTGCGCGTCTTCTTCAAGACCATCGCCAAAACCCTGATAAGCGATATCGATCATCGGAACCGCACCTGTTTTATTCAAGTGTTCGACGACAAGTTTCCACTCTGACAGATTCAGGTTCGCACCAGTTGGATTGTGGCAGCAGCCATGCAAGAGAACAACATCCCCAGCTTGGACATTCGCCAGATCCGCCATCATCCCATCACAATCCACACCGCGTGTTTCATCGTCGAAATAGCGATAAGGAACCATCTCCATGTTCATATGCTTCAGGATCGACAGGTGATTGGGCCAGGTCGGGTTGGAAACGAAAACCCGGGCCTTCGGATTGGCCATCTTGATCAGGTCGAAACCCTGCCGACACGCCCCAGTGCCCCCCGGCGTCGCCGCGGCGGCGACAGTGCTGCGCGGAACCGCATCGCCAAGGATCAGATCGATCATCACGTCGGCATAGCCCGGGTCGCCCGCAAGTCCTGTATAGGACTTGGTTGTCTCGACCTCCCAGAGCTGCTTTTCCGCTGCTTTGACAGCCCGCATGATCGGTGTGTGACCACTTGCATCTTTGTAGACACCCACACCCAGATCAACTTTGGTGTCGCGAGGATCCTCACGGTAGGCTTGCATCAGCGCGAGGATCTTGTCAGCAGGTTGCGGCTTGAGAGCTTCAAACATCAGTCTTCTCCGGAAGAGGCTGGGCCCGTTTCAACGGGCAGGGTCGGGAATTGGCCCCATTCGGTCCAAGACCCATCGTAAAGCGAGTAATCTTTCTTGCCGAAACGCTCCATTGCCAGAGCCAGCACAGCGGCTGTTACGCCGGACCCGCAGGTCGTGATGACGGGCTTGGACAGATCGACGCCAGCGCCCTCAAACGTGGCCCGCAAGTCTGCCGGCGCTTTCATCGTCTTGTCGGCTTTCAGAAGACTGGTAAACGGCACGTTCTTGGAGCCAGGGATGTGACCGGCGCGCAGCCCCTCGCGCGGCTCGGGCGCATCGCCGCGGAACCTTGCTTCTGCGCGGGCATCGACAATCTCGATATCGCGCAGTTTCGAGGCCGCCGAAACCTGTGTCACATCGCGCACAAGATGCGCCTGACGGCGCACGGTCATGTGACGATCGCGAATGACCGGAGGCATGTCTTCGACCGGACGGCCTTCAGCGAGCCATTTGGGCAGACCACCATCCAGCACCGCAACATCATCCTGCCCCATCAGGCGAAAGAGCCACCAGACCCGGGCCGCAGAAAAAAGCCCCGACCCGTCATAGACAACAACCTGATGGCCGTCGCCGACCCCCATGGCCCGCATCCGGGACATGAACTTTTCGATGGGTGGCGCCATATGCGGCAACTCGGACCGCAAATCTGAAATTTCGTCTATGTCGAAAAATCGAGCGCCGGGGATGTGGGCCGCGTCATACTCGGCCTTGGCGTCGCGCCCTTCGGCGGGCATGAACCAGCTGGCATCAAGGATGCGCAGATCAGGGTCTTTGAGATGTTGCGCCAGCCACTCGGTCGAGACCAGCGTCTTGGGATCGTCGGCAGACATAAAAACCCCCGGGGGTTAAGGAACGAAATTGTCCATAGTCCCCGGGGGCTAATCTTGCAACATGAGATGCCGCTGATGGACCTTTTTTCAAAGGTTCAACCAGCGAGACGCACTCACTTGCCCATTGCGTTGCGGACCATGCCGACAACCGCCAGCACAACACCGCCGCCAACACCGCCACCGGCAACCTGACCGAGGATGGACGCAATATCCATACCGCCGCCCGCAGCTGCTTCGGCCACACCGCCAGCGCCCAGAGCCGACAGGATCGTGCCGCCCAGACCACCGCCCACGATGCCGGACAGTGAATTGATCAAGGTGCCCTGATTGAGGTTCTTAAGCAGGCCACCTGCTACGTTGCCGCCAACAGCGCCCGAAAGCAGTCCAATAATCAGTTCCATAGGTATTCCCTTCCCTTTTGCCCGGCTTGTCCGGGTTTACGTGGCAGACCCTAAAGGGAAAGCAGCCAGCGCTGTAGTGGGAAGTCTTTACCGATTCTCCCCGGCTGGCAGGGGCCACATGAAACTTAGCTGTTTTGCTTGAGCAAGCGTTGTTTCTGGCGGCTCCAGTCGCGCTTGGCTTCGGTCTCGCGTTTGTCGACGGTCTTTTTGCCTTTGGCGATGCCGATCTTCAGCTTGGCGATGCCCTTGTGGTTAAAGTAGAGCACCAGCGGCACGATGGTCATGCCCTTGCGCTGCGTATCATTCCATAGACGGGACAGTTCGCGCCGCGAGACAAGAAGTTTACGGCGCCGGCGTTCTTCATGGCTGAACATGGCGCGGTCATAAGGCGCAATGTAGGAATTCACGAGCCACAGCTCGCCTTCGTCAACCGTTGCATAGCTTTCAGCAATGTTGGCCGAATTCTCGCGCAGAGATTTAACCTCAGAGCCCTGCAGAATGATCCCACACTCGATATCGTCTTCGATCGCATAGTCGAAGCGCGCCCGCCGGTTCTCGGCGATTACCTTATAGTTCGGGTCTGTTGCTGGTTTCTTGGCCATGCTTCGCAGATAAGCGCTGTGTGCGCCCAAGTCCATGGGTTGACCATCACCACTGCACAACCAATCCAAAGAAATGGGCCCTCGCACAGCAAGGGCCCAGTATCCGGTTTCAGGCAGCTCAATCAGTGACGGGCAAGTTTGTAGCCACTGCGCAAGAGGCAGCGTGCGGCATAGCCCCAGGCTTTGCCCTTCTTGCGTTGGATCTGCATCGCACAGCGCTGGGGAAGCTTGTTAAAAGCGCGGTAGCTGTTTTTCAGGCATCCCGCACCAAGCGCGTATTTCGTCCAAGGCTTGTTCACACGCACCAGACACTTTCGTGGAAGTGGCGGACGCACATTGTGACGGGGCCGCGGAACATAGCCATGCCCATTGTGCGCGCCATGGCCATTGTGGACATAGCCGTGAGTGCGGACGGTATAGCCATTGTCACCGGCATGCTCGATTGCACGACCCAGCAGATACAAGGTGGCTGCTGCACCGACAAATCGCTTGAGATCGTCGTTGTCAGCGCGCGCCGGGGCCGCGGCAAATGCCGTGATGGTTGCAGCGACGACAAGAACGCCAGTGATGAATTTACGAGACATGAGACAGGTCCTTTCGGTTCATGTGTTAAGTGTGGACGCGCTACAGACAGCGCCTGATCCCACACTCGTCTCTTTCCCAAAAATCAGGCAATAACGGCCCGTGGCTATTGAATAGCCGGACTACGAACCAAGCATTGTTATTGAATTTCAAAGGCACACGGATCACTCTGGCCACATGAAAACACTCATCGTTACACTCTCATTGGCGCTTGCCGCCACGACCTTGCCAAATGCGGCTGCAGCGGACTGCTATGTCGAGTACAAGGCAAAGCAGGACAGCCCACTCAGGCTGCACTACGGCGTACTTTCGCTAAACGGCGACTGTCCGGGTAAAAAAGCCGCCGCGCGCGCCGCAAGTTCACGACTGGATGCCGGTGGCTGGACCCTGCTGAACATCGTCGGCCTGTCCGACAAAACTCCGTCTGTCAAGAAAAGGGCAAATGCCGGTGACTTTTACCTCCGATTCTGACGTAGCCGTTAACCGCAGATCTGGCAGCAGGATCGTGACAATCGGTATTGTCGCGATCGTTGTCATTCTGGGACTTGCCGGCGCCGGATTGCTTTTGACCCTTCCTGATGGGGATGCCTTCAACTCCAGAGTTGAACGGATCTTTGTCGAGAATGACGATCTGACCAGTCAGGCCGAAGTGAAACTTCTGGAAATCCTGGCGCAGTCGGGAACCAGCTTTGCCGAAGTTCTGGCCAGCTACCGTTTGGTGATCTTCGTGCTGCTGGTGTTTTCGGCAGCCCTGCTGATCGCGGCGTTGGTGTTTCTCGTGATGCTCGTCGCTTTGAACCGCCGCATGGCCCAGATCGAACGCTCTGGCATTCAGGTCAGCTCACTCATCATCAGCCGCGAAGAAAACACAGTGTACCTAAACACAATGGGGTTCAAGCTGACCGACGCGATGATGGAAACTCTCGCCGTTCTGGCCGAGGCACGCATGGATGACGAAATGATGACCGGCGCACAGATCGAATCCGTCATTTCCGGACGCTCCGAGGGGGACTGCGAGGAAGCCGCGGGCGCCACACGGATCAAACGCCTGCGCGATGGTTTGGGCAATCAGTTGGTCAGCGAATTGCTGGTCAAGAATATCGCGCGGCGCGGCTACATGCTGGCCATCGACAAAGGCGTGATCGAAGTGGTTTGATCACGCCCGCCCCCTCGTTGGGAGAGGGTCAGAATGCGACCATTGTCAGCAGATCGTATTCGCCAACGACATCGTCGTCCTGATCCCGCAACTGCACGTCCCAGCGCACTTCACCATAACTGTCGGTCCGCGGTGTTTTCTTCTTGACCGTCAATCGCACCTTCAGATGAGCACCCGGCCGAACCGGCTTCATGAACCGCAGGTTTTCCAAGCCTGTGTTGGCCAGAACCGGTCCTTCGTCCGGTTGAACGAACAAGCCCGCTGCAAATGACAAGAGCAGGTAACCGTGCGCAACGCGTCCGGGAAAGAACGGATTTCGCTTGGCGGCCTCTTCGTCCATGTGCGCATAGAATGTGTCGCCCGTGAACTTTGCGAAGTGTTCGACATCCTCCAGCGTGATTTCCCGGCTTGCGGTCTGCAGCGTGTCGCCGATCTGCAGATCACCGTAGCGACGCGTAAAGGGATGTGTATCGCGCTCTGTTTCACGCGCGCCGGGAAACCAGGTGCCGCCAATCGCCGTCAATATGTCCGGGCTGCCCTGAATCGCCGTGCGCTGCATGTAATGCATAACGCCCCGCACACCGCCAAGCTCTTCGCCGCCCCCGGCCCGACCCGGCCCGCCGTGCACCATATGAGGCAGTGGCGATCCGTGCCCTGTGCTTTCCTTCATCGAGGTTGCATTGTTGAAATAAAGTCGGCCATGAAACGCACCGGCGGACAACGCGACCTGCCGTGCGACGTCTCCATCGCCGGTGACAACCGAGGCCACGAGACTGCCACCCCCTCGGTTCACCAAAGCCATGGCATGCTCCAGGTCCTGATACCCCATAACCGTGGATACCGGACCAAAGGCTTCGGTGTCGTGAACCCGCTGCGCCGCATCCGGGTTTGCACAATACAGCAGTACCGGCGGCAGAAAGGCCCCTTCGGAGGCATCAGCCCCATCCACATCAAAGTTCTGCGGATCGCCACAAACGCGTTCGGTTTCTGGTCCCAACAATTCCAGCTTGGCCAGAACATCAGCGCGTTGTTTGTTTGAAATCAGCGCCCCCATTCGGGTCGTTTCCAGATCAGGCGCCCCGATCCGCGTGTCGGTCAGCTTTTGAGAAAGCGCAGCGATCAATGCCGGGACATGCGCGTCAGGCGCGATGATCCGGCGGATCGCGGTACACTTCTGCCCGGCCTTTGCCGTCATCTCGCGATGGGCTTCCTTAACGAACAAATCAAATTCAGGCGTTCCCGGAACCGCGTCGGGACCCAGAACCGATGCGTTAAGGCTATCCTGTTCGGCGACGAAGCGGACCGACTCGCGCAACAGATGCGGGTTTGACCGCAGCTTGAAGGCCGTTTCAGCCGAACCGGTAAAGCTAACCACATCCTGACAATCCAAACGGTCGAGAAGATCGCCCAAGCCGCCAGTCACCAATTGCAATGCGCCCTCGGGCAAAAGACCACTGTCCAACATCATACGGACGCAGGCCTCGGTGACATAGCAGCTGTCTGTCGCTGGCTTTACGATGGCCGGCATGCCCGCCAATAGCGTGGGCGCCAGTTTCTCCAACATGCCCCAGACCGGAAAATTGAAAGCATTGATATGCACAGCAACCCCGCGCAGTGGGGTGCAGATATGCTGGCCCAGAAACGTCCCGCCACGGGACAGCTGTTCCACATCGCCATCCAAATAGACTTGGGAGTCCGGCATCTCGCGGCGACCCTTGGAGGCGATAACCAGCATCGTGCCGATCCCGCCATCAATGTCGATCTTGCTATCGGCCAGCGTCGCACCGGTCCGATAGGACAGATCATAGAGCGCTTGTTTCCGCTCTCCCAGATATAGCGCCAGCGCTTTGAGCATGCGGGCACGATCATGAAACGTCATGGTGCGCAGAGCGTTCCCGCCGTTCTGTCTGGCCCAGCGGCGCATTTCCGCGAAATCAAGCGAAGCGCCACCGGCTTCGGCAAAATCCTGCCCCGTGACCGCATCAGCAATGCGTCTTGTGTGCTCGCCCGGTGAAACCCATTCACCCTGGGCAAAACTGCATACTCCCTGAAGCGTCATGGTAATTCCTCTCATCCTTTGCAGGCGACTATTCCAGTGCGGGCGTGTAAGATCAAACCGCTAAAATCGCAGACTTCGGATATGACCTTTCACTGACGGCTTGCCAGCGGCCACCGCGCCCTTCTGTCAGATCACTTCACCCTATCGCCGGATGGTCGTCAGCCCGTTGTCAGTCGGGGCTGCCCTAATCGGGAACGAATGAGCTTCCTGCCCAACGCTGGATTAGCGCGGGTCCGGCGTACAACGGCGCTGAGCCCTCAGGCGAATGCGATATCAACCGACCCGAATGAGCCAAAGTCAGCATGAATTTTTGTGCCAGAGGGGCATTCAACCGGCCGGATAAAACTGCCGGACAAGATGATCTGACCGGGTTCAATACTTTGCCCATATCCGGCCATACGCCGGGCCAGCCAGACCACGCTTTCGACCGGATCGTTCAAGACCCCTGCCCCGAGCCCGGTTTCTTCCACGTCACCATTGCGCGCAGTGATTGCACCGATCCAGCGCAGATCAAACGCATCGACGGCATGTTTCTGATCACCCAAGACCACACCGGCATTGGCCGCATTGTCGCTGATCGTGTCAAAGACAGTTCGCGTTTTGCCAGTCTTCGCATCGACCCGCACGATCCGCGTGTCGAGGATTTCTATGGATGGGGCAACATAGTCCGTCGCATCAATCACATCCTCACGCGTGACTTCTGTTCCGCCGATCGCAGATTTCATCACAAAGGCAATTTCGGCCTCGATACGGGGTTGGATGAACCTCTGTTTCGGCACGGTTGATCCGGTTTCAAAAACCATATCGTCAAACAGAATGCCGCTATCGGGGATGTCGATGTTCAACGCATTTTGCATCGCTTTTGACGTCAGACCGATTTTCCAGCCAACAACCGACCGGCCCTGAGCCAGCTTGGCGCGATAGATTGCATTTTGAATGGCATAGGCATCGTCCATACCCATGTCCGGAAAACGCTGGGTCAGCAGGCCTATTTGTTTTCCTGTCTGCTCTGCCCGAAGCAGGTCCTGCGCGGCTGTGCTGTGGTCCTGTGGTGTCATGGCGCTTCATCCTGCACGGTGTTGCGCAGCACACCGATACCGTTCACCTCGACTTCGACCACATCGCCCGGTTTCAGGAATTGCGGCGGGTCCAGCCTTGCGCCGGATCCTGTCGGCGTGCCTGTCACGATAATGTCGCCAGGCTCGAGCGTCATGAACGTCGAGATATATTCAATCTCGCGCCGGATGGGATGCATCATGCGGGATAAAACATCATCTTGGCGCACTTCTCCATTCACGCGTGTCACTATGCGTGCATCGTCCAGCTGCGCCGCATCGGCAAAGGGCACCAGCCAAGGGCCGATCGCGCCGGACCTATCCCAGTTTTTGCCCTGCGTGACGTTGAATTTGGCGTGGCGCACCCAGTCTCGGATCGTCCCTTCGTTGCACAGGGTCAGGGCCGCAATGTGATCGTAGGCGTCCTTTTGTGCGATCCGGCGCCCGCCTTTGCCAATGACAATTGCAACCTCGCCTTCATAGTCGAGTTGCGCACTTTCGGGTGGGCGGATCAAAGGGCGATCATGCCCGGTAAAACCCGAAGCAAACCGAGGAAACAGAGACATGAACTTGGGCTGTTCCGAGCCGTCCTTGTATTCGGCATTGCGGTCCGGAAAGTTCACTCCGACACACAGAATGCGCCGCGCATTCGGCAGAACCATTTCATAGGCATACTTTGTATGGGACACCGGCCTGTCTTTGGCAGCCTCGGCCAAAGCATCCAATCCACCAGCCTGAACTGCGTCAAAGAGTGTCGGCCACTGAGGGCAGACGTCGTTCAATGCGATCATGCCGTTTTCGGTCACGGCACCGTAAAAGGTCTCGCCGTTACTGCTGTATGTCGCGAACTTCATTTGATGGCCTCCCAGACCTCTTGAGTGACGGTAGCCACGGTCATGACATCGTCACGTGTTGTGTCGAACTGCCCCACCTGAAGCCGGATGATCTTGCGTCCCGCAAAAGCGCCCTGTGTCAGGTAGATGCGCCCGTCATCATTGATGGCATCCACCAACCTTTGCTGCATGTCGTCGTCGCCGGGGCAGCGGAACGAAAACAAGCTCAGAATAGGATCGGTGGTGATTTCGAAACCCTCCATGGCCGCAATCTTGTCTGCCAACTCTTCTGCCCAAACGACGTGATTGCGAATACGCGCTTGCAGACCTTCCAACCCATACGACCGGATCAGGAACCACAGTTTGAGCGCCCGAAACCTGCGGCCCAGAGGAATGGTCCATTCAGAATAGTTGGTGACAGCATCGCCCGTGGTTTTCAGGTATTCCGGTTCGATCTTGAGCGTGTTCAGTTGCGCTGTGGCGTCGCGCAGGAATTGGATAGAACAGTCAAACTGCGCACCCAGCCATTTGTGCGGATTGAAGACAATGCTGTCAAAGTCTTCGGCACCCGACCAAAACGCTGCCCTGAATTCAGGGCAGATCATCGCCGATCCGGCCCATGCCGCATCCAGATGCGTATATAGATCATGGTCTTTGGCCACAGCCGCAATCGCCTGCAAATCATCACATGCCCCGACACCTGTCCCGCCGGTAATGGCGATAACGCCTGCCGGGATATGACCGGCGGCTTTGTCAACCCGGATCGCGGCATCGAGTGCGCTGGCGTCCATACCGTACCGGTCACCCGTACCGGGAATTTTCACCAGATTGTCCTGCCCAATACCCGCCACCCAACAGGCACGGTCAATCGAGGAATGCACTTGATCGGAACAGTAGATCCTCAGCCGCCCCTTGGCCGAAAGCCCTTCGCGATTGCCGGTGAACCCGGTCGCCTTTTCCCGCATGGTCAACACCGCAGAAAGCGTCGCAGACGAGGCGGAATCCTGAATTACGCCTGTGAAGTCATCGGGCAGGCCCAACGCATATCGCATCCAGTCAACCATCCGGCCTTCGACCTCGGTGGCCGCTGGCGACGTCTGCCACAACATGCATTGGGCCGCGACAGTGTTGACCAGCTGTTCCGCCAGCATGGACGGCGGCGCAGCATTGGCCGGGAAATACGCAAAGAACCGGGGATGCTGCCAATGGGTCATGCCCGGCATTACGATTTGTTCGAAATCCTCGAGAATGGTGGCCATATCTTCGGGGCTCTGCGGCGGATGCTGAGGCAATTGCGCCGCGATATCACCGGGCTTTGTCTGGGCGCGAACAGGCCGGTCGCGCAGTGTCTGGTGGTATTGCGCGCCCCAGTCGGCAAGATGCTTGCTCCACTGAGTGAACTCGTTCCAGTCCATGGCCTACCTCTTTTTTTGGTTTGATCCGCTTTGGATTTGTTGGTGCTTGACGCCATACGAATGCGTCAGGGCTGCGGCTACGGCGCTATTATCGGGCTGGCCTGAATGTCTGAATCCTTGGTTTGCACCCCGACAAATGTCGTTCCGTGCTTGAACCAGCTTTCAGGTGCAGCAGCGCCCCAAAGCGTCTGGCGCTGAGGGTCCTGCAAATCCCACTTGATCGGCTCAAGGTCTGGATCAACGGTCTGGTAGTCCGAGCAGTAAATCTCGATCCGGTGCCCATCCGGGTCAAGAACGTAGAGAAAAAAAGCATTGGAAATGCCATGTCGTCCCGGACCGCGTTCGATGTTGCAGACGTAGCCGGTGGTGGCCATCAGATCGAGCAGATCAATGATATTGATAGGTGTCGGCACCCAAAAGGCAACGTGGTGCATGCGCGGCCCGGTGCCGTTGGTAAAGGCCATGTCATGCACACCACCCTTGCGATGCATCCACGCGGCCCAGAGCTTCTTGCTTTGCTCATCCTCGGTGTATTCCGTCACGCGAAATCCGAAATCGGAATAAAAGGCCACTGATGCATCGACGTCATGGCTGAAACAGTTGAAGTGATCGATGCGCAGCGGTTTAACACCGCGATACAACGCGTATTTTTGGTGAATTGGCGCAAGCCTTTCCATCTTGTGATAGAACTCCAACGGAATGCCCATGTTATCCGACGTGAGCAGCGTGCGTCCCTGAAATGGCCGATCCACCCATTCGGTTGGGCGCCCCTTGGATTGAAAATAGGCTTCGGCCTTGTCCAGATCGGCTTCGTCAAAGGTCTTGAAGCCCAAAACCTCGACTGTTCCCGGCTGATCCGATTTCTGCAAGACCACGCAATGATGCCCGCGTTCTTCCATCGCGCGCAGATAGATGTGGGTGTCGCTTTCATCAGTGACCTGAAAGCCGAGGATTTCTGTGTAGAAGGTCCTCGACGCGGCCAGATCTTTGACATTCAGGCACACGTGGCTCAGGCGGATGGTGTTGAAGTCCGGGTACAGGTTCGGCGCGGGTACGGGCATCACAATGCTCCCAGTTTTGTAATCTTGTGCTGGCCGGTGGCAAAACCGATGTGCTTTTGCTCCATGTAGAACTCAAAGGACCAGTCCCCGCCATCGCGGCCAATGCCGCTGGCTTTGACGCCCCCAAAAGGCGTGGGCAGGTGACGAACGTTTTCGGAATTCACCCAGATCATCCCTGCTTCCAGTTTGTCAGTAAAGCGCAGGGCACGGGTCAGATCATTGGTCCAGACGTAACCTGTCAGACCATAGGCCGTATCGTTGGCCATCTCCAACGCCTCTTGCTCGGTTGCAAAGGGGATGGACGTAAGGACAGGGCCAAAGATTTCTTCCTGCGCGATCCGCATATCATTGGTGGCCTGCGTGAACAGCGTCGGACGAACGAAGTAGCCTTCGTCGCCCACAACCTCGCCCCCTGCCGCGATGGTCGCGCCATCTTGTCTGGCGATATCGAAATAGCGGGTGACCTTATTGAAATGCTCTTCGGTCACAAGCGGGCCAACTTCGGTCTTGGGATCCAGTGGATGGCCCACTTTGATGTTCTGGACTCTTTCGATCAGCTTTGCTTCGAACGCATCCCGGATCGTGTCCTGGATCAAAAGCCGCGACGATGAAGTGCAGCGTTCACCATTGATCGAATAAATCATGAAGATCGCAGCATCGAGCGCCCGATCAAGATCGGCGTCATCAAACACGATCACCGGGTTCTTGCCGCCCAATTCGAGATGATTGCGTTTGAGCGTATCCGCCCCCTGCTTGGTGATCAGGCTTCCGGTACGGCTTTCACCAACAAAGGCAATCGCCTTGATCTTAGGATGCTCACAAAGCGCTTTGCCCGCGCCCTCACCAAACCCGTTGACCGTGTTCAGCACACCGGGCGGCAGACCGGCTTCTTCGGCGATCTCGACCAACAGCCGTGCGGTCACAGGAGAGGCCTCGGCTGGTTTGTGTACCACAGTGCAACCTGCCGCAAGTGCAGGCGCGATCTTCCAGGTGGACAGCATAAACGGTGTGTTCCACGGCGTGATGACACCCACGGGCCCAATGGGAACGCGCGTGGTGATGTTCATCAGTGTCGGAGATTTGAGGTGCTGCCCGTCACGCGCTTGCACCACCTGATCCGCAAAATAGCGAAAGTTCTCGGCCCCGCGCAATGCTGCCTTGGACATGAACTTGTAGGCTTGGCCCGTGTCCCAGCATTCGCACAGGGCAATCTCCTCGGCGCGAGCCTCGATGCCTTCGGCAATGCGGATCAGGATTTTCCTGCGCTCTGTCGCAGGCAGGTCCCGCCACTCGCCAAAGGCGTCATGCGCTGCATGCGCGGCCGTGTCGATGTCGTCGGCGGCCCCATGCGCCACATCACAAATCACGGATTTGTCGACGGGCGAAATCGTCTGGAAGAGTCCTTGGGAACCAGCGCAATCCTTCCCGGCAATCCTGTTTGAAATGCCGCCTTCGCGAAAGCGGGCAAGGTAGCCATCCAGTTTCGCGATGTTGTCTTCCAGCACGCTCATGCTTTGTCCTCCAGATGATTGCGGACGGTTCCGAATTTGAGTGAACGATCGGCATCGATGTCTCGGATCTCAGCCGACAAGGCGATTGAGCGGACCTCCATCGCCGGCGCCAGGAATTCCTTCATAACCGCGAAGATCCGGGTGATGGCATCCTTTTTGACCGCGTCCGTCCGACCAGCGCGAAGGCGGATACTCAGATCAATGAAGCCGTGTTTGGGATTCCCGTCAGCCATGGCCACATGATCTACACGCGTTGCCCGAACGCGGATTCCCGGCATAGGAAAGGCATCGATCGAGGCAGCTTCAGCGCGGATCGCTTCGCACAGCGCACCCATATCGACGGCCTCTTCGACATTGGCGGAATATTCGATGTGGAAGTGCGGCATCCCTTTTCCTTAACATGTTAATTGTTGCGAAGTTAATTAATGGTATGCTTGGTTGTCAACACCCGAATTGCAGTGCACTTGGATGCCGGACGATCATAGAGGCCCACATGACCAAATCCATGCCTTCGACCACCCGGTCCCTTCCTATCGCGCTGATCCGTGCACGCGAAGGTGTCATGGCACCAATCCGTGAAATGTTGGCCGAAACCGGAATAACAGAACAGCAATGGCGGGTTCTGCGCGTCTTGGACGAATACGGCCGCATGGACGCCAAAACGCTCGCGGATCGGTCCAGCCTGCTGTTTCCCAGTCTGACCCGCATTGCCGCCACCCTGCGCGACAAGGGACTGATCACCCAAACCCGTGACGACAAGGATCGGCGACGGCAATTCATCGAAATCACGCCAGACGGCCAGAAAATCATCGACGAACGAGCACCAAAGGCCGCACAAATCGTTTCGGATTTCAAAGACACGCTGGGACAGGAAAACTATGAAACCCTGCTGGATTTGCTGGCGATGCTGGATACCTCTTCAAAGGGCTAAACTTTGAGGGTTCCGTCGGCCCGCCATTGATCAAAGATTTCCAGCGCTTTGTCCGCAAAACCCGGATCGTTGATGTGACACGAAATCCGATGGCTTTGCACATTGTCCGGCAGGGTTGCTTCCAATTCGGCGAGGAAGGCTGACAAACCTTCGGGATTGTGCAGATCCGCCCCTTCGCGATCCCATTCCCCGAGCCCGTGTTCGGGCAGGATCAATGCGACCGGTCCTTTTGACTGGGCAAGCTGCTGAGAATGCGCGCGGGCCACCAGCCTTGTTTCGTCGGCCTGTAGAACGATGGAGGTCAGCAGGCGGTTGTGTTCGTGTTTGAGATGCTTGTCCCACTTGTCCGAAATCGGCTGCCACCCCACAACGTCCACAAGATCATAGCATCCCGGTGCCACGATTTGCGGGGTGCCGTGCGCCCCGGCATTGGTCAGTCGATCAGCCCCGGCCGAAATGTTCGAACCGTTCACGTGATTGCCCAGTTCCTGCGTGCAAAAGTCGAACACACAAGCAAAGGCCCCTTGGCCAGCCAGACTTTCAAAGGCGCGTCCGCCCATACCCGTTGCGTGAAACACGGCTACCTCGAAACCGCGCTCTTCAAGCGCAGGTTTAAGAGGGATCACGTATTTCAGAGCTGAGGTCCCAAGCGACATCATTCCAACCAACGGTTTGTCAGGGTCTGGTTTCTGCACAGCCCTTGCAGCGCCCAGAACCGCACCAGCGGCCTGCGAAAGCGATGCCTTGCAAACCGCATTCAACCCATAAAGCCCACCAGCCCAGAGGATCATCTGCGTATCGGCAGCCAGTCGTTCCGCCGGTATCAGGGGCGAAAACGAAACCGTGGATACGATGTATTTCGGCACGCCCAGTGGCAGCGCCGAGGCGACGTCCAGCGCAAGGTCGGTGCCCATTGTTCCACCCAGCACGATCATGCCATCGAAGACACCTTCGCGATGCAAACGCGCCGCCAGCAGGCTCGCGCCCTTTGCCATGATCTGCATGGCCTGGTTTTCGTCACCACTGTCAATCGCCGCTTGAATTGTGCTCCCGCCCTCGGCAGCGACATCATGCTTTGAATGGTCCGTCGGTTGTGACGGATCACCCAGAACCGACACATCCATGGTCACGACCCTGCCACCCTGCTCGCGGATCACGTCAGCCAGAAAGCTCAGTTCGTCGTCCTTCGTGTCGTAGGTGCCGATCACGAGTATGGTTTTGTCAGGCATGAGCCTCCCCTAAAGCTTGATCCACGCTGTTTTAAGATTCACATATTTCTCGATGGCGTGCAGGGATTTGTCAGATCCGTTTCCGGATTGGCCAACACCTCCAAGCGGGACCGTACCATCCGCACCGCCGTAGGTATTGATGTGCATCACGCCTGTTCGAACAGCCTTGACCATTCTGTGCGCGCGGCCAAGATTAGCTGTCCATGCGGCACCGGCCAGACCATAGACCGTGGAGTTGGCAAGCGAGACCGCTTCTTGCTCTGTCTCAAAAGGCGTAACGGCCAAGATCGGACCAAAGACCTCTTTTTGCGCGAGGGTGGCGTCGCGCCCAACGCCTGTCACAATCGTCGGCGCCATGTAGTAGCCGCCCGTTTCCGCCATAATGCGATCACCGCCAAGAACGATTTCGCCACCTTCGGAACGCGCCGTGTCAACAAACCCAAGGTTGGCCTTGAGCTGCGTCTCTGAATTCACCGCCCCGATGTTGGTATCAACTCTCAAAGGATCACCCACGCGCATGGCCTGGGTGGCCTTGCCAACAGCGGCGACAAAATCATCGTGAATGGATGCCTCGACCAACAGGCGTGATCCGGCCACGCAAACCTGACCTGCATTCCGGAAAATTCCAGCCGCTGCGACTTTGGCCGCCTCGTCCAGATTGGGCGCATCGGCAAAAACGATGTTGGGGGATTTCCCACCCAGCTCAAGATAGACGCGCTTCATGTTCGAGCGCGCCGCATATTCCATCAGCCGCCGTCCCGTCGCGCCCGAGCCGGTAAAGGCCAAAACGTCGACCTCCATGGAAAGACCCAGCGTTTCACCGACGACGCGGCCTTCGCCGGTGACCGCGTTCAAGACACCCGGCGGCAGTCCGGCCTCAAGCGCCAATTCCGCCATACGCATCAATGAGAGCGAGGCGGTTTCGGCGGGTTTAAGCACGACCGAATTGCCCATAGCCAGCGCAGGTCCCAGTTTCCAGGCTCCGATCATCATCGGGAAATTCCATGGAATGATCGCCCCGACAACGCCGACGGGTTCTTTGTGGATCATACCCAAAATGTCCGCCGACGTTGGCGCGATCTCTCCGTAAATCTTGTCGAGGGCTTCCGCGTAATAGCGAATGGTCGTTGCCGCCGAACCCGGCTCGGCCTTTAAGGCCATGCTGATTTCCGTTCCGTTGTCGCGCACACCTAAAACGGCCAGCTCCAACGCATTTCGCTCGATTAGGTCAGCCCATCTCATCAACACCGCTTTGCGTGCCGCTGGCGGCTGACCCGCCCAGCGCCCGTCTTCAAAGGCCGCACGAGCCGATGCAATCGCTGCCGTCATATCAGCAGAAGTTCCGGCAGCAGTGGTTGTCAGGACAGAGCCATCAATCGGTGAAATGACATCCATCGTCCTCCCGTCGGAAGCAGGCATATGTTTGCCATCAATCAAATGCTCGAAAGCCGGAACAGTCTGGGCGCGCAGGGTGTCGATCTTTGTCTGATCCATGCTGGATTACCTCATTTGACTGTCGTGCAGGTCGTGGTCATCCGTCGGCCGATGCGCGCGCCATTCGCGAACAAGCGTGCGCAGATGCAAGGCCACCACCAGAACAATCAGAGCAAACAAGATGGCGGCGATCGGTCGGTCGATCATGTCCAGCGGCGTTTTGAGACGCGGCAAGGCGGATCTCAATTTGACCTCCATGATTCCACCCAGAACCATGCCGAGAATGATCGGAACAATCGGCAAATTCAGCCGCTTCAGGATCAGGCCCAACACTCCGAACGCAGAGGCGATCATGCAATCGGTCAATGAATTGCGCAGCGAGTAGACGCCCACAAAGGACAAAAGCAGGATCATGACGCCAAGAAAGCGGGTTGGAACACGAATGACCCGGGTCAGCAGGTTTGTCGAAAACAGCAGAAAAACCATCACGATCACGTTCAAAGCGATCAGCGCAAAGTACAGGCCATACACCAGATCAATGTTGTTTTGGAACAATTGGGGCCCCGGGATCACGTTGTGCACATAAAAGACCGAAAGCATCATGGCGGTCAGGGCCTCACCCGGAATTCCCAAGGCCAGCAACGGAATCATTGCCGCAGCGGGCACCGCATTGTTCGCAGCTTCGGATGCGATCAGACCTTCGGGGGAACCCTTTCCGAACTGATCCGGATTTTTCGAGGTTTTCTGCGCATAGGTGTAGGACATGAACTGCGCTGTGAATTCACCGGTACCGGGGATCATTCCCAGAATCACGCCAAAGCCGGATGCCACGGTCGCCACACGCTTGTGGCGCAGCAATTCCTTGATGCCTGCGCCCATACGCCCGGTGACCGGTTTCGCATCCGGACTGTTGTCCGGAGCGGTCAAAAGGAAAAATGCCTGGCTCAGGGCGAACAACCCCAGAACCACAACAATGAGATTCACGCCCGATGACAGGAACGAATACCCAAAGGTGTAACGCTGCGTGTAGGTCACCGCGTCCAGACCCACCGTCTGCAGGAAGATCCCGAACATCGCCAAAAGCCCAGCAGCAAAGATTTGGCCCCGGTGCGCAAGGATCACCAACAGGATCCCGAGAAATGCCGCGAGAAAGATTTCACGCGATCCGAACATTGGTGCGATCAAAGCAAGGACAGGCGACAGCAAAATGAGACACAAAATGCCAAAGATGCCACCCCAGAACGACGCAGAATAGGCCAAGGATACAGCCCGGTGCGCTTCGCCCCGCTCGGTCATGGGATAGCCGTCATAGGATGTGAGCGCATTCACAGCCGTGCCGGGCGTATTGATCAGAACCGCCGGAATTGCGCCTCCGTACATGGACGATCCATAGATCCCAAGCAGCATGGTCAAGCCAACGATCGGATCGAGCGAGAATGTCGCCGGAAGCAATATTGCGATCGCCACGGCAGGTCCAACCCCCGGGATTGCGCCGATAACGACCCCACCGATTGATCCCACCAGAAGCGCCAGCATCACGTCCCAACGCGCAAGCATTTCCAATCCGGCTATCAGGTTTTCCATGGCGCGCGTTCTTTCAGAAGTAAGTCAGCATGATCTGGCGCAGCCCGTCTGGCAGGCTTTCGTAGATCAGGCCTGACGGCAAATTCACCTTGAGCATCGTTTTGAACAACAAAACGATGACAACCGCCGCCACTGCGGCCGCGATAAGCGTTGAGGCCCGGCGATAGCCGGCGCGCAGTGTCAGCGCGATTGCAAAGAGCACCGTGGATGGCAGATAGCCCGCGTAGGGTACGGCCACGGCGTAGGCAATGAACCAGCCAGCGTACTCCAGAGACGTGACCCAGAGCCAGACCTCATGCCAACGGCCTTCGATGCGTTCTGACAGAGCCGAGCCGACCAAATGAAGCGCAGCAAAAAGGGTCATGCCCCCAAGGGAAACCGCAGGCCAGAAGCGCGGCTGTGCAAAAAGTTTGCCGCCGTTGCGCCAAGCCGTTTGATCCGCCAGCTGGGACAGCAGAAAAACCGAAGCCAGCAACGCGATCCAGGCGAACACGATGTCACCGGGCCTGCGGTAGCGCTTGAACAGAGATTGAAGCGTTTTGGCACGCGACATGACGATGTCCGTTCGCAAAAGAAAAAAGCGCCGGGCGTCCAGTCGAACGCCCGGCTGCAATCACTTGGGCTTATTCAGCCAGCATGCTGCCGATCTGTTCCATCGTCGCGATGTCAGATTGGATTTGAGCCACCACATCAGAGGCCGACTGCCAGTAGACAAGCGCGCCTGTCTCAGCGGCGAGCGCTTGAGCGCGATCAGACATCATCGTTTCCTTGGCGACAGCGATGATCTTGTCCTGAACGTCCTGTGGCGTGTCTTTGTGCACGAACAACCCGTTCCAAAGTGCGACATCCAATTCTGGCGCCAGTTCGGCCACAGTGGGCGCATCAGGGGTGAGGCCAATCCGCTCAGAGCCGATGGATGCCAATACATTGACGTCATCAAGGCAGGGCAGGATCAATTGCAGCGTGGTGTTGATCACGTCCACATCACCCGACGCGAGTGTATTGCAATCGAGCGCGTCAAATGCAGCGTCAGAGGCATAGGCAAAGCCCATCTTCTTGGCGAGCCCCATAGTAACCTGCGTTGGCACCAGAGGCGCACCGAAGTGGCCCAGAACAACGTCATTGTCCTTTGCGTGGGCGGCAAGCTCATCCATCGTTGCGTAGGGCGCATCACCGCTTGTCGCGATCACGAATGGATATGTCAGGAAGTTGCCAAGCGGCACAAATGGATCAGGGTTCAGTTCCGGGATGCCGATCTGCGGTCCAACAACCGGAATGGCAATAATGAACGAACCGATGGTGTAGCCGTCAGCGGGTGCATTCGCGACTTCGATCGCGCCGGGGAATGGGCCACCACCGCCACCGGGCTTGTTCACAACGGCTGTGGGCACGTCATAAGCCGCAGAGAAATCTTCGGCAATCATGCGCGTCAGCACATCTTCCAGATCGCCCGGAGGCCAGGGCACGACAAACTCGACCGGTTTTTCCGGATACTCCGCCTGGGCAGCGCCGCTGACAGCAACCATGGCAAGCGCCATAGCTGTCATGGCTGACTTAAACTTGGACATTTCAATCTCCCTGTGTCGGTTCGTATATTGAACCGTTGTTGCGGAAAAAAGGTTGCCTTGTTAAATAACTTCTGTCAAACCTTTTTTGAAAACCTCGAAAAGAGCCCACTGGATGTCATCCACAACCAAAGCCCTGACTTTGCTGTCCCATTTCTCGACCAAGCGCCCCGAAATAGGGCTGTCGCAGCTTTGCCGCCTTGCAGGGCGTGACAAGGCGACGACCTACAGACACCTACAGGCCCTTGAAACTGCTGGATTTGTGGAACAGAATCCGGCGACCAAACACTATCGGCTTGGCCCCGCTATCATGCATCTTGCCCAAGTCCGCGAAGCGACGGTGCCCCGCGAAACAGGCGCAATCAACGTCATCAAGGAACTGGCCGACGCCACGGGCGAAACGGCTCATGTCACGGTTTTGTCTGGCTCAACACTATACGGGCTTAGCGCCTGCGAATCCCCGCATCACGCCACTCGTGCCGTCATCGACATCAACATTTTCCCGCTTCACGCCACGGCATCCGGGCTTTGCGCATTGGCCTTTGGGCCCGAGGATTTGTTCCAGACCGCATTAACGAAAATGGAAAACTTCACCTCTGCCACACCGGCAACGCCAGAAGCACTGGCAGATCTGGTCGCGCACATACGTCTGACCGGCTTCGGCCAAGCGGATCAGATCTATGAAGACGAGATACAGGCCATTGCCGCACCGGTTTTTGACCATACCGGAAACTTTGCCGGTGCTGTCGCAGTCGCCAGCGTCGCGTCCCGTTTTACATCGGAACTGGAAAAAACAATCAAGGCGGAGCTGACCATTGCCGCCCACGAAATTACCCGCAACTGGGGCGGCGTGATCCCGGCACAGATCGAAAAGGCCTGGGCCGCATCCACCACGCATTCGAACACACTGGAACCCACGTCATGAAAGACTCGAACTTCCTGAAGGAACACAATGGACGCCTGATGTGGCATCCAATGACGTCGCCCAAAGACAGCATCGATCAGCCCCCAAAAATCATCACCGAAGCAGACGGTGTTTCGATCGTTGATGTGGACGGGCACAGGGTTGTCGACGGTGTTGGCGGGCTATGGAACGTCAATCTGGGCTATTCCTGTGAACCCGTCAAAAAGGCGATCTCTGCGCAACTGGACACACTGCCCTACTACTCAACATTTCGCGGCACATCGAACGATGCCGTGATCGAATTGTCCTACGAACTGAGCGAGTTTTTTGCGCCCGACGGGCTGTCACGTGCGTTTTTCACATCCGGTGGATCGGACAGTGTCGAAACCTCACTTCGTCTGGCACGGCAGTATCACAAGCTGCGTGGCGAACCCGGTCGGACCAAGTTCCTGAGCCTCAAGAAAGGGTATCACGGCACCCATTTCGGCGGTGCGTCCGTGAACGGCAATGCCAACTTCCGCAGCGCCTATGAACCACTTATGCCCGGCTGCTTTCACATTCCGGCGCCATACACTTATCGCAACCCATTCAACGAAACGGACCCTGAAAAACTGGCACAGCTTTGCCTACAGGCACTGGAAGACGAAATCGCCTTTCAGGATGCCGGCACCATTGCAGCCATGATCATGGAACCGATCCTCGGGGCCGGCGGTGTGATCCCGCCACATCCGTCCTTTGCACCCGCTGTGCAGGAGATCTGCAATCGGAATGGCATTTTGCTGATCACAGACGAAGTCATCACCGCCTACGGCCGAACCGGCGCTTGGTCCGGCGCGCGCCTGTGGGGCATACAGCCCGACATGATGGCCACGGCAAAGGCCATCACCAACGGCTATTTCCCGTTTGGCGCCGTCATGCTGGGCCAGCGGATGATTGATACCTTTGAAGGCAATCCAAATGCCAAGATCGGCCACGGCTATACCTATTCCGGTCATCCAGTCGGCGCAGCGGCGGCCTTGGCCTGTTTGGCAGAAACCAAACGATTGAACGTGGTTGAAAACGCGGCGGCACGGGGCACGCAGTTGTTCGAAGGATGCCAAGCCTTGCAGAAAAAGCACGGCATCATAGGCGATGTCCGGGGCGGCTATGGTTTGATGACCGCGATCGAAATGGTCAGCGATCGCACGACCAAGAAACCCATCGATGCCGGCACCGCAGCCGTCGTTCAAGAAGTGGCCTACCAGAGCGGCGCGATGGTCCGAGTGTCAGGCCCCAACCTGATCTTGTCGCCTGCCCTCATTCTTTCCGAAGCCGAAGCGAACACGATCCTGCAGGCGCTTGATGCCGGTTTCACCCAAGCCGCAAAGACCGCCGCATGACCGGAAACTACGTGGCGCTTTTGGGAACCAAGGGCGGGCCGGCCATCCGGCCCGGCTCTTCCATGCCGACATCGAGCCTATATGTGCTTTCCGGAAAGCACATCGTTGTGGATTGCGGGCTTGGCGTGACCAAGGGGCTGGTCGATCAGGGCATGCAACTGAAAGACTTGTCGCTGATCTTCATCAGCCATTTGCATTCGGATCACTATCTTGAACTGGGACCGCTGCTCCACACGGCATGGACTGCGGGGCTCAAGACATCGGTCGACGTCTACGGCCCGCCGGGGCTGGACAAATACTGGGCCGGCTTTTTGGAGTCCATGCGCGCGGATATCGAACTCCGGATCGAAGACGAGGGCCGCCCTGATTTGAGTGCCCTGTTGACCATCCACGAACTGGACGAAGGCACTGTCTACGAACAGCCCGATCTAACGGTACGAGCGCTTCGGTCCGTACACCCGCCGCTGGTCGATTGCTTTGCCCTGTCTTTTGAAACTGGGTCGGTTCGCGTTGTGTTTTCCGGCGACACTGCACCCTTTTCCGAGCTCGAAGCCTTCGCCGAAGGTGCAGATCTTTTGATCCACGAAGCCATGCTTGAATCGGCATTGCCGGCGCTGCTTGCACGGGTCGGCAACGGAAGTGAAAAGTTGATGGAGCATTGGCTACGGTCGCACAGCTTTGCCCATGATGCGGCCAAGGCTGCGACCAATGCTGGGGTTAAACGGCTGGCGCTGTCCCATCTCATTCCGGCAGATGATCCGAACTATGGACCTGAAGACTGGGAACGCGCGGTCAAGGATCACTGGGATGGTCCTTTGATTGTTGGATTCGACGGAGTGAGGATCGAGCTGTGACCCGCACGAACGCAGAAATCCTTGCGGACCGCAGCCGGCTTTTGGGCCCGAACATTCCCACCTTTTATGAAGACCCCGTCCACATCGTCAAAGGCGATGGCGTTTGGCTGTGGGACGCTGATGGCCGCAGATATCTGGATTGCTACAACAATGTCCCACATGTCGGTCACTGCAATCCAAGGGTGGTCGAGGCCATCTGCCGTCAGGCCAGTACACTCAACACCCACACGCGATACCTTCACGAAGGCATCCTTACCTATGTCGATCGATTGACGGCCACGCTCGATCCTTCGCTGGGCACGGCCATTCTGACCTGCACCGGATCCGAGGCCAATGACATTGCCCTGCGTATGGCCGAAGCGGTGACGGGCAAACGCGGGATTATCGCGACCGATGCAACCTACCACGGGAACACTTCACTGGTTAGCCAACTGAGCCAATCAAACGTGCCGACGGTCGGCTTCGGGCTGGGGCAGTATTTTCGCTTTGTTCCCGCACCCGACAGCTATCGCAGCCCCGATCCCAATGGCGCCTTGTTCGCAGAAACCCTGGCCGCCCAGATCGACGCTTTGGAAAAAGACGGAACCGGCTTTGCCGCGTTGGTCGTTTGTCCATATTTTCTGAACGAAGGCTTTCCGGACCATCCGGACGGTTGGCTGCGCCCCGTCGCAGAGGCCGTGAGGCGTGCTGGTGGTCTGCTGATCTGCGACGAAGTGCAATCCGGCTTTGGGCGCACGGGCACTCATATGTGGGCTCATGAAAAAATGGGGGTCGTGCCTGACGTATTGGTTCTGGGAAAACCCATGGGCAACGGTCATCCGATTGGCGGCGTGGTTGCCAACAGAGAGATGGTTGGCGCGTTCCGCAATGGGTATCGCTACTTCAACACGTTTGGCGGAAACCCTGTGTCCTGCGCAGCGGCCATGGCCGTCCTCGAAGAGATCGAAGACCGTAATCTACTTGCCAATGCAAAGGCCGTTGGCGACCACGCGCGCAGAAGGTTGCAATCGCTTGCCGAAAAATACGATGTGATCGGCGACGTACGCGGGTCTGGATTGATTTTTGGAGCCGAGATGGTGACTTCTCGAGAAACCAAGTCACCAGCCCGCGCCTATACCAACCGCGTGATCAACGCGATGCGCGATCGCGGCGTGCTGCATTCGCACTTGGGCCGTGACAAGAACACGCTCAAAATCCGGCCGCCTATGCCCTTCTCAATCGCCAATGCTGATCTTTTGCTCGACACGCTGGACGAGGTATTGGCAGAAACACCGCCGCAGCCATGAAAACCATCACCAAGTCCTTGGCTTTGTGGGGTTTAGAACAAGCCGATTTCGCCCTGATCGCCGAAAGGGAAAATCAGGTCTACCGGGTCAATCATTCGGGGCAATCTTATGCCCTGCGTCTGCATCGGCGGGGCTACAGAACCGATGCTCAATTGGCCGCCGAACTTGGCTGGATGCATTGGGTTTCCAAGTCTGGCCTATCGGTTCCAGCACCACGCCCGAGCCTGCAAGGGCCCTATTTGCAATCTGTGGACGGCTTTCAGATTGATGTTCTCAGCTGGCTTGATGGCGATACACTGGATGCCATTCTCGGCAGCCAACAACCCGCCGCGCAGATCGCCGTTTTTCATGCGCTCGGCATCGAAATGGCCAAGCTGCACGATGCGAGCGACGCTTGGCCTGAGGCAGCCACCTGTGATCGGCCTGCGTGGGATATGGAGGGTTTGCTCGGTGACACGCCTTTGTGGGACCGGTTTTGGGAAAATTCGGCGCTTTCACCAAATCAGCACAGCCTGCTCAAACAGTTCCGCCATAAGGCCGCGGCTGATTTATCCGTCTTGGCACCAACCTTGGATTACGGGCTGATCCATGCCGATCTCGTGCCTGCGAACGTGATGGTTGATGGCCAGGATCTTCATCTGATCGACTTCGATGACGGGGGCTTTGGGTTTCGGCTGTTCGATGTGGCAACGGCTTTGCTGAAACACAGATCGAGCGCAGACTACCCCGCTCTGGAGACGGCCCTTATCAACGGCTATCGCTCCAAACGTGACTTGGACACCAGCCGACTCGGGTTATTTCTGGCCCTGCGCGCCGTGACTTATGTGGGCTGGAACATCACCCGTGCCGACGAAGACAGTTCTGGTAACCGAAACGCCAAATTCATAGCGCAGGCGACCGCGTTGGTGCGCACCTATCTGCAAAACAACCAGGCTCTCGAGCACAGGCAAACCAAAACCTGAGGCTTTGAACGGTTCAGACGTGGCGCAGACGCAGTTTGGCCAATAGACCAACAAGCACTGACTTGGCGTATTGGCGATGACGCCTGTGGTGTTCGCGTGCGGCAGTCGGCTCGTTGTTGCGGATGGCTTGATAGACAAGCCGGTGATCTTCATTGGATTGCGTCGGCAAGGGACGCATGAACAGCGTAAGCATCCGGGCGCGGCGCACCTGATCGCTCATCATGTTCACAATTGCCTCGATCCGGCTGTTGCCGCCAAGTCGAACCAGTTCCATATGAAAGCGCTCATCTGCGGCGGCCCAGGCCTCAAGATCGGGCGCGATGGTCGCCTGCTCCATGTCATCAATCGCTTGCGCCAGGGCGCCCAAGTCATCGATGGAATAGTTTGCAGACGCAGCCCGCTCCGCCGCGAGACTTTCCAGTTCGGTCAGTACATCATAAATCTCGGCCATGTCATCCGGGGACAACGGCAATATTCGCACGCCCTTGCGCGGCCGCAATTCCAGCAAACCCTGAGTTTCAAGCGTCAGCACCGCCTCACGCACCGGGGTCCGAGACATATCGAGCATTTCAGCCAGTTCGGTTTCCAGATGGTCAGAACCTGCCGCAAGATCGCCAGAAAAAATTCTGTTGCGTAATTCCTGTATAGCCCGCTGAGAACTGGAAAGCGCTTTTCCCGACATAAAATCCCGTCTCCCGAAGGCTAAACTTTTCGCCTTGCGTATCAAAACGATAGTTCGCGCATCCGATCCGATCAATGCCTAGATAGAGCATGGTGCCGATCCAGCCCCTCGGCACCGGGCCAACCTCGATTTGCATTGCAACAAAGAAATCGTGGCGACCCCGGCAGGATTCGAACCTGCAACCTGCCCCTTAGGAGGGAACCGTTCATAGCGCTATTCCTTATGTGATTTCTTAGCGTTGGGTGTTTGTACAGTGTCATCTTGTACGTGGTTTGTACGAAAACGGGCTCTGATGTCGGCCTCATCGGTCTCTGCGTGGGCATAGATCCGCATGGGCAGATTGGGGTCAGACCAGCGGCCAGCTTTAGCCGCCGTGACGGGATCGACGCCCTGACGGACAACGAGCTCGGTGAAGAAGCCGTGCCGTCCCGCGGGGTGGGCAGACAGGTACGGAATGCCCGCCCGTTTGCAGATCGTCTTCCAGCGCGTGTTGTAACCGGTAGAGCTGCCATAGCCGAAAACACGGGCTTTCATCAGCTTGCCAGTCTTGCGGTTCTTGGGCCGTTTGGCTGGCAGTGCGAGAAGCTCGTCCATCATCTGAGGTGAGACGGTGATCCAACTTTCGGGATGGCCCTTTTGCGCTTTCACGCGGACTTTGTTCTCGTGCGGCCGAAGGTCATCAGGCTCCAATGACACGGCCTGATCAATCCGCGCAGCCGTCTCAAACATGAAACGGACCAGCGCGGCGTTGTACGGATCCGCTGCACGGCAAAATGCCTCGATCCATTCCTTGTCAGCTGGGGTGCGCTCGACGCGGCTAAGCTTCCCACGTTGCTTGTCCTGAGCGATTCGCTCGAACTTGTCGTAGGGCTTCACGCGGATCAGCGGCGTGCCTTCCAGTTCATGCGCATTGTTGATCACTGCGCACGCGGGCGTCACGATTTCACGCCACCAAGTGTCGGTCGACGCTTTGGGTTTCAGTTTCGGCCCAAGGCTCTTCAGTAAAGCACCAGATATTGCGCCCAGAGACAGGTCCCCGATTGCTTCAACAATCGGGATCAACTGCTTCGCTGCTTTGGGGGACGCGTTGTAGAGCATGATTGCATCAGAGAACGTCTTGCTCGGTTCGTCGCCCACGACATAGCGACGGATTTGCCGTTCGGTCTCATGGTTTATCCAGTCCCGTGCGCCCTCTTCTGTAGATGCCTTAGTGCTTCGCCGGTATGGGCCGGCGATTGGCCTGCCGTTGTATTCAATCCACCCCTTGGCCCAGTAGACACGGCCCCTCTTGTAAATTTGGAGCGGCATGACTGGCCTCCTTCAAAAATCGTATCAATCTGCGCGGGCGTGATGAGCATGGTCCTCCCAAGGCGATAAAAAGCACCCGTCTCATTGGCCCGTTCGCGCAAGGTGCGTTCCGAAATATCGATCCCCATCCCGGCCATGACTTCGACCCATTGCGCGGGCGTCTTCCCAAGCCCCAGGATCTGAGAGCTGTCTGAATAGTTGGTCTCTGCCATTTCAGTCGTCCTTGTCCGCTTAAGTTGAATCAGCGACACGCATGGAATCGCTTGTTCTGCACCTTCTGACGTGGTCAGATGAGTGAAAATGTAAATATGCGTCATTTTGTGCTATGTTTATACAAAATTGCGTACTCGTCAATTGGGAAACTTGCATGGTGCGAGATGATGCTGAATTGTTTGCAGAGATTGGCGCTCGCCTTGCGATCTGTCGCAATGAGATAGGTGTCTCTCAGGCTGCTATGGCGGAAGCAATTGGCGTGTCGCATCGTGCCTATCACAGCTACGAAAAAGGCAAACGCGGCGTCCCAGTTGAGGCCCTCGTCAAGATGCAAAGCCGCTATGATATTGACGTCGCCTGGCTGCTACTTGGCACCAAATCCATTCGGGCTGGACATGATTTTGAAGCGCTCAAACACATCGAAAGCGCGCTGGATAAGCACCTCACCGAAGAGGGCATAAAGATCAAAAGCGAAAAGCGCGGGGCCATCGTCGCCCGTTGGTATCAATCGCATGTCGAAGGTCGCGAAGTGACGGATGACGACGTGCACACATGGATCGAGCTGGTAAGGGAGTAATCTGGTGAACAAGGCAAGCAAACGCTGGAACATGTTGCGGCACTCAGTATTGGAGCGTACCCGCCGTGAGGTGATCGAACCCTTTGGGCCGCTTTACATGATTTTCCTTGGAACCAGCGTCTTCTACCTGATTGGTTTGGGACAACTATCGTTGGCACAACAGTCTGCCGAATACTCGGCTTTTGCTGCCATCCTGATTTGTGCGATCGCCGCAGCTGGCTTGGCGCTTCCATTTTTGACAGGTGCGGTACTGACCCTACGCGCGGCCGATCGAAAACTGGAACGACTTCAACGCGGGTGATCCGATGGCCTTCGGTATCTTCATCCATCGCAGCGACTCGATCTACGACGACATTCCCTCGGAGCGGTATCAGTTTCCCAAGCAATACCTTTCACGTGCCCAACAGTCCGAAGGGGATTGGATCGTCTACCTGGAGCCAAGCAAGGTCAAAGAGACCAAAGGGTACTTTGCTGTCGCTAAGGTCCGGGAGATCATTCCGGATCCTAGGAATCAGGACATGTTCTTGGCGGTGATCGAGCCTGGAACGTATCTTGATTTCGGCGACCCTGTTTCATTCCGGGACGAGAATTCGATCATCGAAAGAGGATTGCTGAACGATCAAGGCAAGATATCCGGACGCGCGCAAGCCGCAGTAAGAACCTTATCCGCTGAAGACTTTACCCGAATAGTCGAGCGTGGCCTTGGACGGGATGAGGACATCCTGCCACGCGTTGGTGACTCGATGCAGCTGCCAGGGTTTCAGGACGCGCAAACATCTTTCCAACACATGCCCGCACGGGAACGTGTCAACCAACTGACCAACCGCGCGGTTCGCGACCGTAATTTCAGGAAAAATGTCCTGCGTGCCTACGGTGAACGATGCGCCATCACTGGCTTACGTCTGATCAATGGCGGTGGCCGCGCTGAAGTGGAAGCCGCCCATATCAGACCGGTGGAGCATGACGGCCCGGACATCGTCAGCAACGGGCTCGCCCTGTCCGGAACCGCGCACTGGATGTTTGATCGCGGCCTTGTTGGGTTGGCTGACGACCTAACAATTCTGGTTTCCCGTCAGAGCAACGACATCGAAGCCGTGACGTCGATGATTAACTCGTCCGGCAAGATCTTGGTGCCGGACCGCCTCGCCAACCGGCCAAGGACCGAGTTTGTCACCTGGCACAGAGAGAATTGTTTTAGGCAGTGATGACCTATCAAGTTGGTCCTCCTGAACAAGCAAAAGTTTGGAGTTATCCGTGAAGTTATTTGAGCAAAAGATCGAAGGCGTTCCCCAATTTGTTAGCTATTTTGGTCCGGTTCTAGATGTCCTTAGAGACCTGGGCGGCGAGGCAAAACCGAAACAGGTCTTCGAGGCGATTGCCGAGCGTTACGAAGTTTCAGAAGATTTCCTGAACCAGACAAACAAGAATGGGCAGCCCAAATTTAACAACCGCGTCGCTTGGGCCAGGTTCTATCTGGTCAAAGCCGGACTTTTGTACTCACCAAAACGTGGCATCTGGGCTCTTACCGAGGAAGGAAAAGCCACAGAGATGTCTGACGAATTGGCTGTGGATATTTTCCGGCGCGAACGTTCAGCTCTCAAGGCCGACGAGGACGAGGACCAGGCACCTGAAGGCGAGATCGTACCAGACGGAGTGAACTATTGGTTTGTGGGCGCAGCTTGGGACGAGGGGGATCAAACGCCTCGCTTCCTAGAAAAGGGCATCTGGCAAAACGGCTACGACGACAAGTTTTCGCACCTCGTGCGCCAAATGAAGCAAGGCGACAAAATTGCGATCAAGGCAACATACACTCGCAAACATGATGTACCTTTCGACAACCGTGAACGTGCTGTCAGCGCGATGCGGATCAAAGCGATTGGGACGATCACCGGCAATCACGATGACGGAAAGACGGTCGAAGTATTCTGGGAAGAAATCGATCCTCCTCGCGAATGGTTCTTTTTCACATACCGGACGACTGTCGCCCGAGCACGTTTCGAAGACGATGAAATGGCTCGGCAACTTGTTAGCTTCACCTTTGAGGGCAAAGACCAGGACATAGAACGCTTCCTCAAACACCCCTACTGGGCAGAAAAATATGCAGAAGATATTGAGCCACTCGCTGCGATTGAAGAGCAAGAAGAAGCCGATGATGAGCAGCCAATTGAGCCCTATGGTGTAGACGACATCATTGCCGACGGTGGCTTCATGACGCGTGGCACATTGCAGGGAATGATCTCTCGCATAGAGAGTAAGAAAAACATCATTCTTCAGGGCGCTCCGGGCACTGGAAAAACATGGCTTGCCAAAAGATTGGGTAAGGCACTCATAGGGAAACGAAATCCGAGCCCAGGACAACTACGCTCAGTGCAGTTTCATCCCTCGCTGTCTTACGAAGACTTTGTTCGAGGCTATCGGCCTAGCTCAAATGGGCTGGTCATAACCGACGGCATTTTTCTTCAAGTCGTCGAAGTAGCGCGTGCCCAACCGGACATCGCCCATGTCTTAATTATTGAAGAAATCAACCGCGGCAATCCTGCGCAGGTGTTCGGTGAAATGCTGACTTTGCTGGAGAACACGAAACGCAGCCGGGCAGATGCAATCGAGCTCGCCTATCGCAAACAACCTGGCGAACGCGTTCATGTGCCGGACAACCTCTACATCATTGGCACAATGAACGTCGCTGATCGTTCCTTGGCACTTGTAGATTTGGCGTTGAGACGGCGTTTTGCATTCGTTTCCCTAGAACCTGTTCTAAATGACTCTTGGGCTGCCTGGTGTTCAGACCGAAATATCGACGGGGAAACGATCGACTTCATCCGGACCCAAATGACCGCACTCAATGATGACATTTCATCTGACAGATCCTTGGGCCCGCAGTTCCGGATAGGTCATTCATATGTGACGCCGAACGAAACCATTGAGGACGCCAAGGCATGGTTCAAAGATGTCATCGAAACTGAGATTGGACCACTGTTAGAAGAATACTGGTTCGACGCGCCAGAACGGGCAACTGAGGCAATGGCGCGTTTGCGCAATGGGTTGTGATGTCCAGGCCAATCCCCGTCCGAAACATTTGGATCTTGTTCTTATACGCCGCAGATCTCGTCCAGTTTCGTGACAAATACGAACGGGATGTTGAGGACGCCAGGGACCTCCCTGACCTCATCGGGCGACTGCTGGCGCATGTCGTCGAAGACAGAATGCGAAAGAACCTAAGTAGAGGGTATCGCTCTAAATCGGCAGTGCTCCAACGGGTTCGCGGTCGCATCGATATGCTGGCGACTGAAACTGCTCAGCTTATGGATCGTGGACAGGTCGCCTGCCGCTTCGAAGAACATGTTATGGATACGCCTCGGAACAGATTGGTGCGTACTGCGCTAGAGCGCCTCGCAGCGAGGGTGCAAAACATCGAAACGGCCCATAGATGTCGAAAGCTTGCTGCCGATTTTGCCCGCCTTGGAGTGTCCGGAGTGCGTCCTTCGCGGGCCCAATTGGCAACGGACCAGATCGGACGAAACGAGAGTGCAGATCGAATGATGGTCGCACTCGCGCGCATGGTGTTTGACGGTAGCATTCCAACGGAAATCGAAGGCAACGCCCTGCAACCTGGCGATGAAACAACTGAGCACCTAATCCGGCGGCTTTTCGAACGCGCAGTCGGCAACGCTTGTCGAATTCAATTGGAGCCCAATGGGTGGCACGTTGCGCAGGGTCGCCGCATTTCCTGGCCGGTTTCTGATGCGAGTTCAGGCCTGCATGCAATCCTTCCTGGGATGCAGACAGACATAGAATTGAACCATCCTCAAACAGGGCGGCGCGTGGTCATCGATACGAAGTTCACGAGAATTTTGACCTCTTCAAACTATCGAAGTGAGGTATTGAAGAGCGGATACCTCTACCAGATGTATTCCTACCTCCGAACCCAAGAACGAGAATCTGATGCCCCCAGCCTGACAGCCAAAGGTATTCTGCTCCACCCGCAGACGGGAGGTTATGTAAATGAAATGATGATGGTCCAAGGACATGAAATTTCATTTAGAACCATTGACCTGACTGCCTCCGCATCGATTTTTGAACGGCAGCTAAGACTGCTGGATACAGCTGAGGCCGGATAGTATGCGCGCTCATGAAATAAGGTGCGGCACACCGCGGCCTCGGTGTGAGAAACGGGCGGTCGGGCTTGCATACCCGACCACCCAACTTGAGGACCGTTAAAGCATCACCGCTTGATCACACCGCGGCTTTCATAAGCCTTCAACAGTGCTTCGGTAAAATCTGCGGTGTCTGAAGTCATGTGTCCCAAGTCCGACCAAGCAAATGGCCCCGTTGAAAACGAAACCTCTTGCTCAACTTCAAGCCCCAGCTTTTTTGCGACCGCCAATGCTGAAGTTGGCTCCTTGTCTTCAGGCCACATCTCGTCAAATGTGATCCAAACCTCTTCTCCGTCTAAGAGGCTGATTTCTGCTCGCATTGCGCCTAGCCGTTCGTTGACTGATGCCGCATCCTCGAGCAACGCACACCGGATCAATGTTGAGACGGTTTCCTCATTCAAGTGTAGAGTAAGCCTAGGTTCCACAATCCGTACCTCCGGCTTCTCTCGTTGCGCCGTATCTGGCGTTTGCACTGGCTTCCCAGGAAGCTGATCATCAAACGGCTCAACGTGGATGTTGAGGGGGTGCGTGCCGCAGTTGGGGCAGTGCCAATAGTTCTCAGCCAATTGTGAACCTGCAATCTGTGCATCACAGCTGTGACAGTACCAGGTTGAGGCTTCTCCTCCTCGCAGTGGATGTCTTGCTACGCCGTCGAGATCTGCTTTTGTCGACCGACGTGGCCAATCGACTGCCATCTGCGCGCGGATCCGCTTACTGCGCTCTTGTGCGAGCTCAATAAGTTTGGCCAGAAAGCTTGGATCTTTGACTGGGCTGGTTTCTGCGTAGCGTTCGTCAATTTCAACAATAGGTGCTTTGAAGGGAGCTTCTGGAATGAGTAAGTCCCATCCGTTCCCCGAGACGAAAACATCCCCGAGAGAGCTTCCAATCTGAAATTGATGACCGCAAAGCTCTCCGTTTTCCGGTTCTGGTTCGTGGAAGTGCGAGGCGTCATTGCTCGCATCCGTCTTGGCACCTGCTTCGCGCACGAATTCTTCGACCTGAGCGAGCGCTTCGTCACTCGGCTGCCAGTCTTCCTTCACCGCATCGGTAAGAGCTTTCCAGTGAGCGAAGCCAAACTGCATGGCCAGGATGTTCAAAGCTTCAGTGTGCGCCATTGCGGTTGCTCGCGCATACCGCTTGCCCAAAGTTCTAATTTTTTTCATCTGATAGTTTGTCATGTGTCATCTCCAATAGGATCTGACTAGGTGCCCGCTGCTAATCATCCCGCGCAACTTGCGCAGTGTGTTAATTCAAAGCTGAATACGCTGCTTAGCTTTGCATGGCGGGCACACCGGCCTGCGTGAAGGCCAAACTTTGGTTATTAGCTTTAGCCGAATTCGTCAAGCGGCCCTGACCTGCCTTCCGTGAGCCGCACCGCGAACGGCTTATTTCGGCTTTAGGTTGAACTTGGTGAAACATCACAACATCACTCGACCTTGGACCCGTGGGAGGGCCGAGAAATGGTCTAAAACCTCCTCGATAGTGTCAAGGATTACGGAGAAAGAGTCGAAATTAATGCTCGCTTGATCTTTTGAAACCTTCTCCGCCAAGATCCGTTTTCCATAGTGCTTTTTCTTGTCGAACGTCTTCTCATCCGGATTGAATTTCTTTCCACGAAGAACTTGAGATACAACCGCAGAAGGAAGAAAGTCTTCGATCATGCTATCTTTTCCGCCGGTCAGCTTTGGGGTCGGTATGACGTAAAGGTTCTTGGTGACGTGATAAAACCTCTTTGTTCCATCAACGTTCTTCTTTGCGCCTGATGCAGTCTTGACTGCCCCCCAAAGGCCATCTCTCGAACCCTGATCATTATCTACCAAGAGGATCACGGGAGAAATGAATCCTCTGTCCGCCAAGCCAGTCGTGCGAGCCTTGTATTTGTAGATGAGCTCTTTCAGGTCTCCCGTCCCGCCATTGAGGTGTTGCACCGAGCTTGGAATTCTCAATTTGCTACCAATCCTTGGATACTGGAAAAGCTTAATAGCCAAGCCGCTTGACGATCCGGCATCTTGAAGCTTGGGTCGCGCGATTTTGCTACGCTTAATTGCACACTGGATGTATATATTGTCGGTCACCCCCTCGCAAAGAAGCACAGGCTGGGGAGAAGCTACAAAAGTCTTATAATCAAGGAAGCGCCGATACTCTCTGTAGAAACCAGGTTCCTCAGGACCTGTTGGCTTATTCAGCCGCCTGTAGTTATATTCAGCACCTTTGACCCAAAAAATGTGACTAAGCATTCCTTGGAGTGCGGCCTCTGACACTGCCACCTCGCTTTCCACACCGCCGGTTTTAACCTTCTTGAAGCAAACGTCATCTTTGACGAACTTATTCACTTGAGCTCGGACCTGCTTGTAGAGCTCGCGTTTGACGTTGACTTTTGAATTGACGACGAGTCCGGTTACGTCTTGCCGAGACCTCCTAAATAGCATTCGAGTTTTATCAGAATTCACCTCAAAACCCGACCGTTTCACTTCGGATCGAATCTTTTTAGATAATTCCCAGTCTCCAGAAGGCTGGCCATTATTGCGATCTGCTGCAACACCTTTCGGGAAGTCACTTTTGTTGGTGGAGAAAGTTATGTCGTCAGCATAACGCGTGTAGGTGCATCTGCTCTTCGTGGCGACTCTCGAAAGTCTAATGTCCAGATGGTTGGCTACAAGGTTGGATATTACGGGAGATGTGGGCGCACCCTGTGGAAGAGAACCATTGTGGCACGCCAACTGGGCAACTATCGTAGCTGCCTTCTCATCCAATAAGAAGTGCTTGTTCTTCATGAAATAGCCACGCACTCTGCCGAAATTTATCGAGGGAAAGAAGTCCTTTAGATCGAAGTTCAGAACCCATTTTCTATCGACATGTCGGGCTCCATTCGTTGAAATTGACAGGTGGCGCTTGAAACCATGCGATATAATGCAAATCTCACCACTGGCTTGTCCCTTCTCAATTTCCATCAGGCAATCTTGCAGAACGTGGGCCAACCGACTTTGGGCGAGTTTGAGCTCAGGAATCGGAGCGGATATCTTTCGAACACCCTTCGTCGACTTTTGGATTTCAAACTCAACATACTTCGTTGCGTCTGGAATTTTATAGAGAATGTAGGAAAGTTTCTTGGGTTGGTACCCGATGAGTAAAGCAATATCAGAGATATTCTTACACGATCTGAATCTGGAAAGAGAGCTCATATGACCTATCGAATACATGTTTTGGTGAGCCCGTGGGCACTCTTAGGCAACCGAAAGGGTCACATAAAATATGCTGAAGGAAACCCGAAAGGGCATATCCACCTGACGGTGGTTTCATCCGTCGCGAACACACAACGGTAAAATCTGCCCACGCGCTCATCTCAAACGTTGCCACTACATAAAGAGCCGTGCAACCTATTATTGCGCATTGCGGCCGCTCAACCAAGATCCAGCAAGGTTCCGCTTCCCGCCAACTTCAACTGACAAACCACGATTAGGCAAACGACCAATAACTGAAACGCATTAGCTTTTGCGAAGAGTTTAGTGGGTAAGTCTTCGGTCGTGACCCCGCACATCTAGCTCTCGTTCAGCCGCTTCTCGGCGTCTTTCGCTAGTTTCCAGCTGGTCTCTAGCCCCGCCTGAAGCGTCTCGTAGTTCTGCTCCTCGCGCAGCAAGTCGGCCAATGTGGAGACGGACGTGAGATGTGATTTCATCAATAGCGCCACGCAATGCGCCAAGCCATTCACCTTGCTTTCGATCCTGCTGGTAGAGCGTTTCTCCAAGGCGTGCAATTCCTTGGCTGAGCTCTCGCAGGCCGTCACCAACCGTTCGACGGATGCGAGCAATTCGCGTTCCAATGCTGTCAGGGGTGTTGTCGGCGGATTGGTCATCTAAGGCTCCTTGATCTCGATGCAGATGATGGGCCGTTGCGCCATCGTGCAGGTCTTCAACTCGGTCCGGTCGGGGTCCAGCGTCACCCATGTCTGCCCCGCCTGTTCGATCCGCGTCAGACCCAGCCTCATCATCTCTGAACGCGTGATCAAACCTGTCCAAAACCAACTCGCGATCAGCACCGTCGCGATCCAGGCTGAGACCATCCCCACGATCACCCAGGGTGAGATGGTCAACCAGCGCCTGATCGTCTCGCTCCGCCTCTCCAACTCGCTCCTGCTGTCGCTCAGAAAGAACCTGATATCGGTCTCGATTGTATGCAGCGCGCTGGTCGCAATGCTGCTGAAATCGCTTCTGAAGCTCTCGAGCTGAGATGCCATCAAGGCGGCGTGGTCGCTGCGTATTGTCTCCAGGTCCGCGTTCAATTTCTCGGCGAGGCGGTTCGGCTTGCCAATCGTCATGGAAAATCTCTCCTTTCAAACGCCAGCGCTCGCCGGTGTCGGGGTCTTTGGCGGTGATGTAATTCTTGCTGGCACGGGGGATCTCGAATCCCGCGTCAGTGAGTGCGTCGATCATGCTGGCACGGTCAGTAATGGTGCCGACGCTGATCTGATCGAGGATCCAATCGTGCAGCGCTTCGCGACCTTGCGCGCGGGTTGGGGCCTCAATCGTCGCCCTTACCTCCTGTGCGCGTTCTGGGTCCAAAGGGTCTGCCCAACCGTGCGTCTTGTTCATCAAATCACGCAGGCCGGAAAAGGCGTTTTCATGGCCTGGCGGTGCGATGTTCAACGCCTTGCCCGTGCTCAGCTCAAGGCGCGGCGTGCAGAAGTGCAGCTCGACGTTGCCCTCATGCGAGTGGCGCACCCAAAGGCAATCGTATCGATCCCTGTCCAGCCCAGCAAAGGCCAGAGCCTCAAATAGCTCAATGGCCTCTTGCTGGGCGTCAGGACTGGGATCATCGCTATCGGCAAAGCTGATCACTCCTGCCGTGTAGCTCCATTTGTTGGGGCTCGCATTGATCAGGTCGCGGGTCTGATCGGGATTGCCGTGCAGCACTTCGGGCAGCGGGTCGCGGATCTTGGTTTGCGGCTGGCCGTTGTCGTCGCGGATCAGATTGCGGTTCTCGTCATAGGCCAGAACTTCACGTGCTGTCAGGTAGTCTACGGGGGCCGCACCGCCGCCTGTGCCGGTCGAGAAGAACGAGATGATCATGCGCAGTTACCGCCTGTGTGTGCCGCCACAATCTGCGCCATCTGCCGTTCGATGATCACCAGTTGCGCCGCGACCTTGAGCGCATCGATCTGGCTCGCGCGACCAGATTTGACCGCGCCATTGATCCAGCGTGAAAGCTGATTGAGGTTGCCGCCGACACGGGCAATCGCAAAGGTCAGCTTCGGGTCAACGCGAGGGACGGGCTTGCGCCGACGTGCCTCGGTCAACCCCAAGGCCTCGCGCATCAGCGTGGCATTGGGCAAGCCAGCGGCGTGCGCCTTGGCCACAAGCGCTGCCTTTTCCGACGGGGTGCATCGAAAGATCACGCTCTCGGAAAGGCCCTCTTTGACGCCGCTTGCGCGCGTCTGGTTGGGGTTTGAAGGGGAGGCTTGCCGCCCCTCACAAGTCCCGCCGATGTAATCGGTGGGTAACCTTGCTCTCTGCTCTTTGTGGGGATCAGCTGCCTTCATGCTCGAAGCCCCGCCGCTTCGATTTCAGCAGGGCTGACAAGCTTCGCGGCCAGCAACGCGGTTACTTGGCCGGGCGTGATATGGCGGCACAGCGGATGGCGGTCCGTGACCCAATCGGCCAAGCCTTTCAGCAGTTCGGCTTCTTTGGCCTTGTCCGTTTCTCGCGCCTCCTCGACGTCGTGAAGGTATTTCAACCAACGGCCAGAGCTGAACCAATTGTCGGAGAAGCACACCTTGGATCGGGTGAATCCTTCGCTCTCGTTCGCATAGGCCCGCACAGCGTTCTCGAGGTCTTTGGCGTCCACTCCGTCGGCTAGCGCTTGACGGATTTGCGAGAAACAAACCGCTTTCCCGCGAACGCGATCCTCTGGATAGGCGAACAAAATCTTCTCAGAAACTTCATCCTCCACCGCTGCCTTCGCGTGCGAAGGGTTTGGTTTTTGATATGGTTTATATCTGTTCTTATAGGATTTGCCCTCTGGGGCAGATGGCTTGCCATCAGGGGCAAATGCATCATTTTCCCTTTCGGTCGGATCGATTTGCCCATTTGGGCAAATGGAGTTGCCCCGGGCATACCAACAGGTTCGGTCATAGCGATCATCGCTGAAATTGCCCTTGATGATCAGCTCTGCGCTGACCAGCTTTTCGAGCGCGGTTCGGATCTGCTTCTCGCTCAGATAAGGGAATAACTCACCAAAGGCCGAGATCGAATTGTAGGTCCAATACCGCCCGTCGCGAAGGTTACGGCGATTGGCTTGGTTCTTCTCGATCCAGAAGGTGATGTTCTGGAAAATCACCGCTGCGTTCAGGCCCACGCGTCTGGCAATTTCGGGATCAAAGCTATGGCGGCTCATGATTGACCCCCGAAATACGCACAAACGTGCGAAATTTGTACAGGTTTTGTACGAGAAATCGGTCGTTTCAGCCGATTTCGCCGCGAAAGCGCACGCGACTTTTTGCACGCTTCCGCACAAAGCCCTGTAAATAAGTCATATTTTTCAGGTGTTTTTGGCGACCCCGGCAGGATTCGAACCTGCAACCTGCCCCTTAGGAGGGGGCTGCTCTATCCAGTTGAGCCACGGGGCCGCGTGTTTCTTGATTAGCGTGCCATTCAGGCCTTGTCATCCCAAGGATCGCGGCAACAGGCCATCTTGCGTACAGCGTTGATTGCGGTAACACTTTAAACAAGAACAAAAAGGACGATCCCCTTGACCAATCCTGACTCCCGCCCCCTGACACTGCGTGATGTATCCGAAGCCTCTGGCGTGTCGGAAATGACGGTCAGCCGGGTGTTGCGCAATCGCGGGGACGTTTCGGCGGCGACACGTGAAAAGGTGCTCGAAGCGGCCAAGTCCCTTGGCTATGTGCCCAACAAGATTGCCGGCGCGCTTGCCAGCCAACGGGTCAATCTGGTGGCGGTCATCATTCCTTCGCTGCGCAATATGGTCTTTCCAGAGGTGATGTCCGGCATTTCCGCCGTACTTGAGGAAACCGATCTGCAGCCTGTTGTCGGTGTGACTGACTACTTGCCCGAAAAAGAAGAACGGGTGCTCTATGAAATGCTGTCCTGGCGGCCTTCCGGGGTCATCATTGCCGGACTCGAACATTCGGACGCGTCCCGCGCCATGCTCAAGGCCAGCGGTATCCCGGTGGTGGAGATCATGGATACGGATGGAACACCCGTGGACTGCGCGGTCGGGATCAGTCACCGCCGGGCTGGCCGCAAAATGGCCCGGGCGATTCTGAAACAGGGGTATCAGCGGATCGGGTTTATGGGCACGAAAATGCCTTTGGATCACCGGGCCCGCAAACGCTTTGAAGGATTCACGGAGGCTCTGGCCAAGGAAGGCGTCGAGGTTGTCGATCAGGAATTCTATTCCGGTGGCTCGGCGCTCGCGAAAGGCCGGGAAATGACACAAGCCATGCTGGACCGCGATCCGGAACTGGATTTCCTCTATTATTCGAATGACATGATTGCAGCGGGTGGCTTGCTGCATTTGCTGGATGCGGGCGTCGATGTGCCCGGTCAGGTTGGTCTTGCCGGGTTCAACGGTGTGGAACTGTTGCAGGGGCTTCCACGCCAATTGGCCACGATGGATGCGTGCCGCGATGAAATTGGTCGCACGGCCGCTAAAATCATCGCAGACCGAACGCAGGATCCGAATGCCGAATTTGAACGGGTCGTCGAACTGGCCCCGAAACTCAGCTTTGGCGATACGCTGAAACGGCGGTAATCGATGCTGCGGCTGGACAACGAAGCCGCGCGGCGTCTCTTTCTGCACAAGCACCTGTTGGCTGAACCGCCTTCCGGCTCCGGCAAAGGCCCTGATCTGCATGATCTGATTGAGCAACTGGGCTTTGTCCAGTTGGACAGCGTGCGCACGGTCGAGCGCGCGCATGATATGATCCTGTTTTCACGCCGCCCCGCTTATCGCCCGACCCACCTGCCCAAGGCACTGGCCCGCGACAGGGCCGTTTTTGAACATTGGACTCATGATGCTGCCGCGATCCCCATGGCCTTTTATCCCTATTGGCGGATGCGGTTCGAACGCGATGCCATGGGCCTTCAGCAACGCTGGGCCAAAGACCGGCGCGATGGATTCGTCGAACGGTTTGACCAGATATTGACTCAAATCCGCGAAAAAGGGCCGGTCTGTTCCGCTGATGTTGGCGAAGGCGAAAAACGCGGCTCTGGCGGGTGGTGGGATTGGCACCCATCAAAGACGGCCCTCGAATATCTGTGGCGCTCTGGCCAATTGTCGGTCTGCCACCGAGAGGGGTTTCGCAAATTCTACGACCTGACGGATCGGGTCATTCCTTCGGCAATTCTGGATATTCAGCCAGACGAACAGGAAACAACCGATTGGCTGTGCCGAAACGCGCTGACCCGTCTCGGCTTTGCCACCGCTGGCGAAATCGCAGGTTTCTGGGACACCTTGCGCCCAGCGGAAGTAAAGCCTTGGATCGAGCAGGGCCTTAAGGATGGCTTCCTTCAATCGGTAGAGGTGACAGGGGCAGATGGTTCACATCGTGCCTGCGTCGCATTTCCCGACATCGCAGCAGAGATCACGGAATGCCCGGAGCCAACAGGCCGCATGCGTGTTCTCAGCCCCTTTGATCCGGCACTGCGAGACAGGGCAAGGGCAGAAAGACTGTTCGGGTTTAACTATCGCATCGAAATTTTCACACCCGCAGCAAAGCGCAAATATGGCTACTATGTCTTTCCTCTTCTGGAAGGGGATCGGATGGTCGGGCGCGTCGACATGAAACGCAATCAGGACAGCGGCACCTTGGTGATCACTGCACTATGGCCCGAACGTGGGGTGCGATGGGGACAGGGCCGGCAACAAAGGCTCGAAGCCGAGCTTGCCCGCGTTTTGCGTTTTGCAGGGCTTGAACAGCTGGAATGGACACAGGGCTGGCTGCGCGAGCCGCAATAGTCACCAAAACCGGGCCACACGATTTTCACCGGTTTCCACAATTGCCATGCAGCAATGGCATGACGGCTATCGAATTCTGTGCCTAGTGCGATGAGGGTCATGGGTCTACATGTATGCCGCAACGCAGCATTCCACTCTGAAAGAGACCCGACCCATGGCAAACGTCACATACTCCGAACCCCGCGGCCGTTCCTTCTTTGGCGCCGTTCTTCAAGGCATTGGCGACTTCTTTGTTGCCATCACAGAATCCAACTGGCGCGTTCGCGAAGCCGAGCGTCTGCAAGCAATGTCTGATCAGGAGCTGGCCCAGCGCGGCCTGCGTCGTGAAGACATCGCACGCCACGTTTTCCGCGATATGCTGCACATCTGATATCCCTCCCCAACTTCAGATGCAGCAAAAGCCGTTCCCTTTGGGAGCGGCTATTTTGTTTTGATCGAAGCGGATCTGCCAACGAAAAAGGCCGCCCCAAACCGGAGCGGCCTTTCCACATATTCGTGTGTTGTCGCGCTTAGTTCTGCGCGTAGTATTCGATGACGAGGTTTGGCTCCATCTGAACAGCGTATGGAACGTCGCCCAGACCGGGTGTGCGGACAAACGTCGCTGTCATTTTGGAGTGATCCGCTTCGATGTAGTCAGGCACGTCACGCTCGGGCAGCTGGGTGGCTTCAATGACCACTGCCAGTTGCTTGGACTTTTCGCGAACCTCGATCACATCGCCTTCTTTGACGCGGTAGGACGGAATGTTCACGCGCTGACCATTCACGGTCACGTGGCCGTGGTTCACGAACTGACGCGCCGCGAAGACGGTCGGAACGAACTTGGCGCGGTAAACAACAGCGTCCAGACGGCTTTCCAGCAGACCAACAAGCTGGTCGCCGGTGTCACCGCGCATACGCTCGGCGTCGCGGAAAATGCGGCGGAACTGCTTTTCAGTCAGATCACCGTAGTAACCCTTCAGCTTCTGCTTGGCGCGCAGCTGCAGACCAAAGTCAGACAGCTTGCCCTTGCGGCGCTGACCGTGCTGGCCGGGGCCATACTCACGACGATTGACTGGGGATTTCGGACGACCCCAGATGTTTTCACCCATCCGGCGGTCAATTTTGTACTTGGCAGACGTGCGTTTTGTCACGATCTGATCTCCTTCGTTTGTGTTTGCGAAGGGCGTTGTCCTTTCTCTGGATTTGGCCAGAGCGACAGGCATCCCCTTGCGAGGGCCACCAACACCAACAGCGCGCGCTTATACGGTGCTGGAACAGCGAGTCAAGCGCCAAACATCCGAGCCGCCGGATACAATGCCAATTTTAGGAAAAGCCGCGATTTAAGGGAAGCTTAAAGCCTTTGGCGTCCAGTGCTGGAACATTGCAAAGCAAAGGATAGTGTCATGCCATCAAACAAAGCTGATATTTCATCTGATATGCGCAATCCTTTGATGAACGCAGTTGCCAAGCGGGACGCAAACACCCTCTCAATGGTTAAACGTGCGATCGAGCATCGGCAGGTCATGCTGGCGTTCCAGCCCGTCGTGCAGGCACAGGCACAAACTCATGTCGCTTTTTATGAGGGTTTGATCCGTGTCCTTGATGAAACCGGGCGCATTATCCCGGCGAAAGACTTCATCGAAACCGTGGAAGAAACGGAATACGGTCGCAAGCTGGATTGCATCGCGCTGGAAAAAGGACTGAACGAACTGGCAAGGGTTCCGGATCTACGGCTATCGATCAACATGTCCGCCCGATCGATCGGTTACAAAAAATGGACCCGCATTCTGAACCGGCGCCTGCAAGCCGATGCCACTCTTGGCGAACGCCTGATACTTGAGATCACGGAAACATCAGCCATGACGGTTCCGGAACTGGTCTGCACATTTATTGAAGACGTGCGCGCCAAGGGCGTGTCCTTCGCCATTGATGATTTTGGCGCAGGTTATACTGCGCTGCGGCACTTCAAGGAGTTCAGCTTCGACATCCTCAAGATCGACGGAAGCTTTATTACCGACATCGCTCAGGATCCCGACAATCAGGTTTTGGTCCGCGCAATGGCCAGCATCGCGGAGCAGTTCGACATGTTCACTGTCGCAGAAAAGGTCGAGCGCGCAGAAGATGCCGCATGTCTTGCTTCCATGGGAATAGACTGTTTGCAGGGCTTTTATTTCGCCGCGCCGACCGTTCAGCCCCATTGGCGCATGTCCCAAGACAAACGGCGCGCCTGAGCAATCTGGCTCCACGCACCTCCGTCAGATCAGCCCATCCCCCTGACCTATCCCTCTGAGACACCCTGTCCTGTGTTCGCCTTTTAGGTGATAAGGTAAATGCTGCAGTGTAGCGAAGCCCAGATTCGAATCTGGGCCAATTACCGTATGCTCCGCATACCTGTCATGACCGGAGGAAGACCCATGACCAATGTCGTAATCGCAAGCGCCGCGCGTACCGCGGTTGGCAGTTTTGGGGGGTCCTTCGCGAACACCCCCGCCCATGACCTCGGCTCAGCCGTTCTCGAGGCGCTGGTAGAACGTGCCGGTGTAGACAAAAACGAAGTCTCTGAAACGATTCTCGGACAGGTTCTGACCGCAGCTCAGGGCCAAAACCCTGCGCGCCAGGCTCATATCAATGCGGGCCTTCCACAAGAAGCGTCGGCCTGGGGCATCAACCAGGTGTGTGGCTCCGGTTTGCGTGCCGTTGCATTGGGTGCACAGCACATCCAGCTGGGCGATGCAGATATCGTCTGCGCCGGTGGTCAGGAAAATATGACACTGTCACCCCATGCTGCCGCGCTGCGCGCTGGCCACAAAATGGGTGATCTGAAGTATATCGACACGATGATCCGTGACGGTCTTTGGGATGCATTCAACGGTTACCACATGGGCCAGACCGCCGAGAACGTGGCTGAGCAGTGGCAGATCTCGCGCGACATGCAGGACGAATTCGCACTTGGCTCGCAAAACAAGGCCGAAGCTGCACAAAAAGCTGGCAAGTTCGACGACGAAGTGATCCCTTTCACGATCAAAACCCGCAAGGGCGACATCGTCGTGGACAAGGATGAATACATCCGTCACGGCGCAACCATCGAAGCGATGCAGAAAATGCGCCCCGCCTTTATCAAGGACGGCACCGTTACTGCGGCGAATGCCTCGGGTCTCAACGACGGCGCAGCGGGCACGCTGCTGATGTCTGCCGACAATGCCGAAAAGCGCGGCATCGAGCCACTGGCGCGCATCGTCTCCTATGCCACAGCGGGTCTTGATCCGTCGGTCATGGGCGTTGGCCCGATCTATGCATCCCGCAAAGCGCTGGAAAAAGCCGGCTGGAAAGCGGAAGATCTGGATCTTGTCGAAGCAAACGAAGCCTTTGCCGCTCAGGCCTGTGCCGTGAACAAGGACATGGGCTGGGACCCGGCAATCGTGAATGTGAACGGCGGCGCGATCGCGATCGGTCACCCGATCGGCGCTTCTGGCTGCCGTGTTCTGAATACGCTGCTGTTCGAGATGAAGCGTCGCGGTGCCAAAAAGGGTCTCGCCACACTGTGCATCGGCGGCGGCATGGGCGTCGCAATGTGCATCGAGCGCGCCTAATTATCTCGCATCCGCAGCGCAATAATATTGCGCTGCGGTTTTCATGCGTGTAACAAGATTGCAAAGCAAATTCCTTGAAGGAGAAGACAATGGGACGTGTTGCACTCGTCACTGGCGGCAGCCGCGGTATTGGTGAAGCCATTTCCAAACGCCTCAAAGCGGAAGGCTACGAAGTTGCGGCGACCTACGCTGGCAACGACGAAAAGGCCGCCGCCTTCACCGAGGCCACCGGCATCAAGACATACAAATGGAATGTCGCAGACTACGAAGCCTCTGCCGCAGGCATCGCTCAGGTCGAAGCAGACCTTGGCCCGATCGACGTTGTCGTGGCAAACGCTGGCATCACGCGCGATGCGCCATTCCACAAAATGACCCCTGAGCAGTGGAAAGACGTGATCGACACGAACCTGACGGGCGTATTCAACACGGTCCACCCCGTTTGGCCCGGCATGCGCGAGCGCAAGTTCGGCCGTGTGATCGTCATTTCCTCAATCAACGGTCAGAAGGGCCAGTTTGCTCAGGTGAACTATGCCGCCACCAAAGCCGGTGATCTTGGCATCGTCAAATCCCTGGCTCAGGAAGGTGCGCGCGCCGGTATCACGGCCAACGCCATCTGCCCCGGCTACATCGCAACCGAAATGGTTATGGCGATCCCTGAAAAGGTACGCGACAGCATCGTAGCGGGTATCCCCGCCGGTCGCCTGGGCGAGCCTGATGAAATCGCGCGTTGCGTGGCTTTCCTCGCCTCTGATGACGCTGGCTTCATCAACGGATCGACCATTTCGGCGAACGGCGCACAGTTCTTCGTCTGATCAAAGCCCGATAAAGACATCGCAAAACCCCGGCCTCGGCTGGGGTTTTCGCATTTTTGCACAATGGCCGCGCGCTGACAGCAATTTCGCGCAGACCCAATCTGTCCTATCTCCTGCTCAAGAGAAACAGGAGACACGGTCATGCTCGATCAAATCAATGGATTGCATCACGTAACTTCGCTGGCCAGCGGCGCAAGCACCAACAACGCATTCTTTACCGGTGATCTCGGCCTGCGGCGGGTCAAAAAGACTGTCAATTTCGACGCACCGGACGTCTACCACCTATACTATGGGGATGCGGTCGGCAGCCCCGGCACCGTGATGACCTACTTTCCATTTCCGGGTGCCCGCCGTGGCCGTTCCGGCGCAGGCGAAGTCGCGACAACCGCGTTCAGCGTCCCACTCGGCGCATTGGACTACTGGCAAAAACGATTTTCAGATCGCGGCATTCCCGGTCTGGACCGCACCGCTCGTCTGGGCGAAGACCGTTTGATGTTCCGTGGACCAGACGGAGATGGCTTTGCTCTGGTTGAAACCGAAGACGCCCGTGCCCCGTGGCTGTCGGATGGGATTCCCGAAGACGTGGCAATCCGTGGCTTTCACTCTGCCGACATGCGCCTGGATTCGCGCGGGGCCGCTGCCAGTGCGGAATTGCTCAAATTCATGGGATACGAACAAGACGAGAGCCAAGGGAACGTCACACGTTATCGGGTCCCCAACGGCAATCAGGCGCAGGTGATCGACATTACGCAGGTTGATGCGCCCTTTGCGGATCAAGGCGCAGGTTCGGTCCATCACATCGCGTTTTCCGTCGACAATCGTGACAAGCAGCTCGAGGTACGTAAGGCTCTGATGGACACAGGGTATCAAGTAACGCCCGTTATCGACCGAGATTATTTTTGGGCCATCTATTTCCGCACGCCGGGTGGCGTGTTGTTCGAAATCGCAACAGACGAGCCGGGCTTCAATCGCGACGAAGACACTGCACATCTGGGCGAGGCTCTGAAATTGCCAAGCCAGCACGAACACCTGCGCAGCAAACTGGAACGTATGTTGGAACCCATCGATGGCTGACTACGTCTTTGCCGAAACCAAGGGCGAAGCCGGTGCGCCCTTGGTCTTCACATTCCACGGCACCGGCGGCAGTGAACGGCAATTCCATGACTTCCCAAGGCAGTTTCAACCCGACGCGCATGTGATTTCGCCACGAGGGGACGTATCTGAAAACGGCGCATTGCGGTTTTTCAAACGGCGGGCCGAAGGCCTGTACGACATGGACGACCTTGCCCTGCGTACCGAAGCCATGGCCGCCTTCGTCACACATCACGCCAAAGCCACGGGCGCAACACGTGTCATCGGCCTCGGCTATTCAAATGGGGCTAATATTCTGGCGTCCACGGCCATGCATTTGCCTGAACTCTTCACAGACCTTGCGCTGTTACACCCGTTGATCCCATGGCAACCACAGCCACGACCACAACTGTCCGGCACCAGAGTGTTGGTTTCAGCTGGTGAAAGAGATCCAATCTGTCCACCCCCGATGACGCAAGAATTCGTGGACTGGCTGGACCGCCAAGGCGCGGACCTGTCCGTGCATTGGCACCCCGGCGGCCACGAAATATCGCAATCCGAAGTCGACACTCTGGCCCGATTTCTGAGTGCCTGATCCGTCAAAAAAGAAAACGCCCCCGGAGCCATTCGGTTCGGGGACGTTTCATGTGCGCCAGACCGTCGGGAGGAAACGATCCTCCTGCGGTCAGCGGCGGCGCGGGAACAGGGATGCCCAAAGATCGGCAAACGCATCGGCGCGGGCCTTGTGGGCAGCTTTGATTGCGAGGTGGTGGCGGTAATCTGTGGCAGATTCAAACATGTCATTTCCTTTTCGGTGCAAACTGGCGGGCGGTGCCGTTCCTAACTGCACTCAATATGATCTTTACTGAAACATTCTACAAACGAGACTTTTCAAGCATTCAGTTAAGTTATACTTATCTGATATGGCTGATCGACTCCCCCCTTTGACGGCGCTACGCGCTTTTGATGCCGCTGCGAAACACATGTCCTTTGCCAAAGCGGCCGAAGAACTGAACGTGACACCCGCCGCTTTGTCCTTTCAGATCAAGAACCTCGAAGAGCGTCTGGGCGAACCCTTGTTCCACCGGCTCAACCGCGCTGTCAGCCTGACCGAAGCGGGGCGCACATTGGCACCGGGCTGCGCGCAGGGTTTTGAGTCGCTTGCCGACGCGTGGCACGCAACGCAACGTCTGCAAGAAGCTCAAACACTCACCGTGACTGCGGGTCCGGCCTTTACGGCCAAATGGCTCGCGCCGAGGATCTATGATTTCGCGCATGCACATCCCGAGATCGAGCTGCGCTTTACCGCCAGTCTCAAGCTCATCGATATTCGGCGTGAAAATATCGATGTTGCCATTCGATATGGATATGGACCCGACACGGGGCTGTACTCTGAACCATTGCACTATGAATGGGTGTGCCCGGTCATGGCCCCTGCCTTGGCCGAGCAGTTTGATACCCCCCAAGCCATGGCGGAAAAGGCACCGCTTATTTTTGACGAGTCCATTGATTTTCTGCGCCCCAAAGTCGATTGGGCCGCTTGGTTCGATTGCATGGGTGTCGAATATAAGCCCCGCCAAGGCGCTCACTTTTCGCAAGCCGACCACGCGATTGACGCCGCCTTGTCCGGGGTGGGCGTGGTGCTGGGACGTCGGGCACTTGTTGTGAAGGATATCGCTGACGGCAGGCTCGTCGCACCATTCCGCGTTGCCCTGAATACCCAAGCGCGGTTTCGGTTCATTTGTTCAGAGGGGGACGAGACGCGACCACATATCAAAGCGTTTCGCGACTATATCTGGCAAGAAGCCGAAAAGACCACGTGGATCACCGACTCAATGCGCATTCTGGAGGTGGGCGACAAGGCCTAAGCGGCCAACCGCCAACCCCGAGTGCTCATCCGCCGCCTCGGGCGGTTCAAAACTGGCTAGTGAGCCGGCTGCGTCTCAATACGTGAGATTTCCTCTTTCAGTCGCAGCTTCTGTTTTTTCAGTTCAGCAATTTGCAGACCATCTACACCTGGCGCGCGATGCGCCTCTTCAACAGCGTGTTCAAGCGATTCATGTTTCCTCTTCAGTTCCTGCAGGTGCGAACTCAAGCTCATTTCATGCTCCTTCTGTCGGGTTAGATCTATAGTGCACCACAGGTTGCGTCATAAGTCACGCCGCGCGTGCAGCATTACGCATCAGTTTTATGACAAATCCCAAAAAAGCAGCGTGGCTAGTCGGGAAACGGCAAGGCAGCCCCGTCTCGCAAAACCGAACGAATGAGAGCCACATAGTTTTCCGCGTCCTGTTCATGGCGCGCACCTGCGTGCAAAACCTGCGATGGATGAAATCGAAATGGCGTCTTTCCACCTTTGCGTCCACGTAGCAGAACCAGCCGTGGCGCACGCCCTTGCCGCGGCACCAAGGGCCACAGCTCGATAGAACCGAGTCCATCCTGAAAGGCGGCTAAAAGTTCGGGCAATCGTTCAGCACGCTGGATGAACGTCACTGACCCACCGGGTTTCGATCGACGCGCAGCCAATGCCACCCAGTCCGACAGCGACGTTTCACCGGCTAGCGCCACTTCACGCCCGCCATCCTGCGCCGCCTTGCGCATCTCGGCCTGAAAGTATGGGGGATTGGCAAAAACGTGGTCAAAGCTGATTTGTCGCAACTCTTGTGGAATTTTCCGCAGATCGGACTGCCACACGCGGTGCTGCATGCCATTCTCAACCAGATTTCTGACCGCCAGATCAGCATAGCCGGCCTGCACCTCAAGCCCGTGCAACTCCAGCCCCGGCACACGGGAACCCAGACAACACAGGCCCGGCGCAGCGCCGCAACCCAGCTCCAGCACGCGGTTACCAGCCTTTGCTGGTATGGTTGCGGCCAAAAGCACAGGATCAACGCCCGCCCGATAGCCGGACAATGGCTGCAAGAGTCGAACACGCCCGCCCAGAAACTCGTCGACACTCAGATCAGCGTCAGCGAAAGGCTCAGTCCTCAAAACGAACCCCATTTTCCCGCAACACCCGGCGGGCATCATCAATCATGTCTGCACGGACCATCAGGCGCCTCGGGAAAATTCCGATGCCGCCTTCGAGGACGCTCATGTTTACGTCCAATTCAAAGCTGTCTATACCCTGCTCGGCAAGCAGCGTTTGTGCGAACGGGATCAGGGTGATGTCGGTTGTGCGCAAAAGCTCTTCCATGGAGTGGATGTAAGGACAAGGCACGGCAAATGTCGAGCCTTGCACAGGAGTTTGATGAGCTTGGACGAGGCAATCACAAAGCCGCATGAACGTCTTGCATCGCTGCTTGAAAGCGACATGGGCAAGGTCAACGCTCTGATCCGTGATCGGATGGCGTCAAAACATGCGCCGCGCATCCCCGAAGTGACCGCCCATCTGGTCGATGCGGGTGGCAAGCGGCTGCGCCCATTGCTAACCCTCGCCGCTGCCAAGCTCTGCGGTTACGACGGCCCCTACCATGTTCATCTGGCGGCAACGGTCGAATTTATTCATACCGCCACGCTGCTGCATGATGATGTAGTCGATGAGAGCGCCAAACGTCGCGGCCGTCCAACCGCAAATCTGTTGTGGGACAACAAGTCATCGGTTCTGGTCGGCGACTACCTGTTTGCGCGGTCGTTCCAGCTGATGACCGAAACCGGAAGTCTGGTAGTGCTGCGTATTTTGTCGGATGCCGCCGCCACCATTGCCGAAGGCGAAGTATTGCAGATGACTGCCGCACAGGATCTGGCGACGACCGAAGATATCTATTTGCAAGTGGTCCGCGGCAAGACAGCTGCGCTGTTCTCAGCAGCCACTCAAGTCGGCGGTGTGATTGCCGACAGACCGGAGAACGAAGTTCAGGCATTGTTTGATTACGGCGACGCCTTGGGCATCTCGTTCCAGATTGTCGACGACTTGCTGGACTACTGGGGCAGCGAATCCACCGGCAAAAACATCGGTGATGATTTCAGAGAGAGAAAGCTGACCTTGCCGCTGATCAAGGCGATCGCTGCCGCAGACGAAGAAGAGCGTGCCTTCTGGTCGCGGGTCATCGAAAAGGGTGATCAGCGGGACGGTGATCTCGAACATGCGGTTTTGTTGCTGAACAAGCATGACGCTCTGGAGGCAACGCGCCGTGATGCGCTGGAATGGTCTGCAAAAGCCAAAACAGCCATGCAGTCGCTGCCCGCGTCGGATTTGCGTGATCTGCTGATCGATTTGTCGGACTATGTGGTTGCGCGGGTTTCGTGACCTAAGCCAAACGGACCGCCTGAACCCACCAATCAGGATGATCGCGCGCGACATCCCGGGCGACCAGATCTGCAAGACCATCGTTTTCAAACAGCGCGAAACACGTCGCTCCTGATCCGGACATCCGCACAACGCGCGCACCGCGTCCAGACAAGGCGTGCAAAACATCTGAAATGACCGGGGCCACTTTGCGGGCCGGTTCTTCCAGATCGTTTCGCTGGTTCTCAAGCCATGACCAAAGCTGTGCCGGAAACTCCGGGGCAGGCATTTCGGTCATCGGTGCGTTTGACTTGCTCTCCAGCGCTTTGAAGACAGAGGGGGTCGGCACATCGACCCCGGGGTTGACCAAAACCGCGGCCATCGGGATCAGGTTCACCTTGTTCACCACATCCCCGATCCCCTGCATCCGCGCAGCAGTGGCTATTCGGCAGACTGGCGTGTCGGCCCCCAAAGCCAGCGCATCGCCCTCGTAGGGGCGTTGAAACAGCGTCTCCATTGCACGCAGAACGGCTGCTGCGTCTGAAGACCCCCCGCCGATCCCGGCGGGGTGCGGCAACCGTTTATCAAGGGTGATTGCAACGGGTTCGCCGAATAACTCGGCAGCGCGCCAGCACAGGTTGCTATTGTCTTCGGGCACACCCTTGGCAAAGGGCCCGATGACCTTCAGCGAAAGCGCGTTCGCGGTTTCAACACTCAGATGATCTCCGAAATCGGCAAAGGCGACGAGACTGTCGAGCAAATGATATCCGTCCGGCCGCTGGCCTGTCACATGCAACGTCAGGTTCACCTTTGCCGGGGCAAAGACCTCAATCTGCGGCATTGGCCTCTCGCAACGGCGCGGCACCCTCTTCGGATAAAACCTGATCGAGACCGACTTCCAACTTGCGACGAATGCGTTCCGGATCAGCTTCTTCGGCGGCGTCTTCCCAATCCACAAACGATAGCGCGCGCTTCCATTGGAACTCTGCCTCAAGCGTACGGCCCACGGACCAATACACATCACCCAGATGGTCGTTAACAATCGGGTCGATCGGCATCAGTTCGGCCGCACGCTCCATATGCGGAACGGCCTCTTCGTAGCGGCCAAGCCGGTAGAGAACCCAGCCAAGACTATCGACGATATATCCGCTGTCCGGGCGCGCTGCGACGGCGCGTTCGATCATATCCAGCGCTTCGTCCAGCTTGATCTGTTTCTCAACCAGCGAATACCCGAGGTAGTTCAACACCTGCGGCTGGTCCGGGTTCAACTCGAGCGCGCTGCGGAAGTCGGCCTCGGCCTCTTCCCACATGTCCTGCCGTTCAAAGCTGATCGCCCGCGCATAGTACAGGAACCACTGTCGTTCCGTGATTTCCTCATAAAGGCCCAGCGCTTCGGTATAACTGTCGACCGCCGCGCTATAGCGTTCCATCTGGCGCAGAAGGTCGGCCAGTGTCGAATGCACAACCGGCAAATCTCCGTGTGTTAGGGTCAAACCTTTCAGCACCTCGACAGCGGTTTCAAGGTTACCCTGTTTGCGCAGCGCTTCGGCGCGCCCCAGTTCTGCTGCATGGGCAGAGGTGCTGTCCGCTGGAACGCGGGCATAAGCAGCCACAGCCAGATCGTATTGTTCCATCTTGTCCAGAAGATCCCCGGACAGAAGCGTTGCATCCACATGATCAGGCCGCAAATATTCCGCCAGACGGGAATAGATAAGCGTCAGGTCGTCATTGTCCTCGGCGGACAAGGCGCCGCCCAGCGAATAGAACACCTCGGCGATACCATCACGGGCAGATCGCACATGTGAAAACGACACACGTTCATCTGCTTCCAAAGACGCGCGCAGCTTGGTTAATCCCGGGTCGAGGTTTTTGCCGAATGCCGCATCGATCAACGCCAGTGCGTCTTCGTTGCGACCAAGCTGGCTGAGGATTTCGCTATGCGCCATGACCCCGCGACGCGTCATCGACATGCCGCCCATTGCGCCGCCTGTAAACAGTGCCTCGGCGCTCTCGAAGTCCCCAACCGAAGCAAGCGCCATAGCCTTGTGATAGGTCGCAAACGGGCCAAGACCTTGCTGTTTTGTCACCTCATCGAAATCGACAAGAGCAGAGGTCATATCCCCCTGCCCCAACTGGGCCCAGGCCTTGACCAGCCCATCAGCCAGTGGGCCGACACCACGTTTTTGCTCGATTGCATCCAGCACGGCGCTGTAATTTTCGGCCTTCGCATCCCTCGATACGGTCGACATCTGCGCAAGACTGCTTTCGTAGCCTTCCTGAGCAAGCTTGTCGGCAAGACCAGCGGCCCTTTCGACATCGCCAAGGGCCACATTGGCCAGAACGCCACGTTCCAACAATTGTGGATTAGTGGGGTCGAATTGAATGGCTCTGCCGTAGTGCCGGGCCGCCGCCTTGAAATCGCCGATAAACGAAGCCTGTCGTGCGGCGAGATAGTCACCGGAAACGCCATTTGCGGCGGAAACCGCTGGTGTCAGCAGCGTTGCAGCCAAAAGGCTCGCGCGCAGCGTCTTTGCCCAAAATTGCACGATCGAGTTCTCCGTTCTTGCCCTGTCAGTACCAGAGCCTAGAGCGCATCCTGCCCCAAGGCAAACGGGCATTCCTGACTTGTTCGCGAGGTTTCGACGGCAAAGGGGCACAAAACGTCAAAAGCCGGGGCAATTCCCCGGCTTTTGCATAAACTGTTTTGGACGTTCCAACTTACATGTTGGGGTAGTTTGGTCCGTCACCACCCTGCGGAACCGTCCAGTTGATGTTCTGTGACGGATCTTTGATGTCGCAGGTTTTGCAATGAACGCAGTTCTGGAAGTTGATGACAAAACGCGGCGCTTTGCCCTCTTCTCGAACCACTTCATAAACGCCAGCCGGGCAGTAGCGTTGCGCGGGCTCGGCGTAGTCCGGAAGATTGGTTGCAATCGGAACGTCCGCATCCTTCAACTGCAGATGCGCTGGTTGGCTTTCCTCGTGGTTGGTAAAGCTGAAGCTGACATTGGTCAGACGATCGAACGACAACTTGCCATCCGGCTTGGGGTAATCGATCGGCTGGAACTTGGCTGCCTTGCCGGTTGCATCGGCATCATTCTTGCCATGCTTGACCGTACCGAACAGCGAAAATCCGAGTGTATTGGTCCACATGTCCATGCCGCCCAGCATAAGGCTGGCAGTCAGACCGTACTTGGACCACAGAGGCTTGACGTTGCGGACCTTCTTGAGATCGCTGCCGATGGCACCGTTGCGCACTTCGTCTTCATAGGCGGTCAACTCGTCACTGGCGCGACCATCCTGAATGGCCTTGTATGCTGCCTCTGCCGCAGCCTTGCCCGACAACATGGCATTGTGGTTGCCCTTGATACGCGGAACGTTGACCATGCCAACGCTACACCCGAGCAGAGCCACACCCGGCGCAACCATTTTCGGCATCGACTGATAGCCACCTTCGGAAATCGCACGGGCGCCATAAGCCACGCGCTTACCGCCTTCCAAAAGCTCGGCCACCATCGGGTGATGCTTGAAGCGCTGGAATTCCATGTATGGGAACAGATGCGGGTTTTCGTAGTTCAGGTGAACAACGAAGCCGACGTACACTTGGTTGTTTTCCAGATGGTAGATGAACGAACCACCGCCAGCGTTGCTGCCCAGCGGCCAGCCCATGGTGTGTGTTACTCTGCCTTCCTTGTGCTTGGCCGGATCAATTTCCCAGATCTCTTTCATGCCAAGCCCGAATTTCTGAGGCTCTTTACCGTCCGAAAGATCGAATTTTTCGATCACTTCCTTGGACAGTGATCCGCGTACACCTTCGGACAGGAAGACGTATTTGCCGTGCAGTTCCATGCCTGGCTCATAACCGTCACCCGGTGTTCCATCTGGATTTCTGCCAAACTCGCCGGCGACCACGCCCTTGATCGAACCGTCATCGGCATAAACCAACTCAGAGCATGCCATGCCCGGAAAGATCTCTACGCCTAGCGCTTCGGCCTGTTCAGCCATCCAGCGGCAAACATTGCCCATCGATACGATGTAGTTGCCGTGGTTGTTCATCAGGGGCGGCATCGGGAAGTTCGGGATGCGCAGCTTTCCGGCTTCTCCGAGCATATAAAAATTATCTTCGCGGACCGGTACGTTCAACGGCGCGCCTTTTTCTTTCCAGTCGGGGATCAGGGCGTCTAGGCCGCATGGATCCAGAACCGCGCCGGACAGGATATGCGCCCCGACTTCCGAACCTTTTTCCAACACAACAACCTGGCAATCCGCATCCAGTTGCTTGAGACGGATCGCAGCAGACAGACCTGCAGGGCCCGCGCCAACAATCACCACATCGTATTCCATCGACTCGCGTTCGATCTCAGCCATTTCGCTTCCTCCAGACGTCGCGCAATATTGTTTCGTGACTTGGTAAGCCGCGGTGCAGCAACCGTCAATTGCGACACGGCGTTACAGGGACGGAAACCGACATCTACGTAACGAAAGATGCCTTTGCTTTGTGCGTCACCCAAACAATCCTGCAGCCCATGAATCCGCAAGGTATTGCCCACCATCACACGCGCCCCGTGCACCCGGTCAACGAACACTTGCAATTGAGGGGCCAATTGGGTCACTTAGCGGCCAGCCAACCGACAGGGCCGCATCGTAGGAACGCGCGGCATTTGCCAAAGCAGGGGCATGAAGCATGGAAAAGATCCTCATCACCCGCGCGGGCCACACCGCGCTGGAAGTCGAATTGAAAACGCTCAAGTCCAAAGAGCGCCCGGAAATTATTCAAGCCATCGCAGAAGCCCGGGAACTCGGTGACCTGAAGGAAAATGCGGAATACCATTCGGCGCGGGAAAAGCAGGGCTTCATCGAAGGACGGATTAAAGAGCTCGAAGGCGTTCTTGGCCTGACCGAGGTCATCGACCCCTCCACGCTTTCCGGCGCAGTCAAATTCGGCGCAACGGTGACTTTGGTCGACGAAGATACCGATGAAGAAAAGACCTGGCAGATTGTCGGCGAACACGAAGCCAGCGTCGAAAAAGGTTTGCTGAACATCAAATCGCCTATTGCCCGCGCCCTGATCGGCAAGGAAGAGGGCGACAGCGTCGAAGTCCGCACACCGGGCGGCGAAAAGAGCTACGAAATCCTGCAGATCGAATACAAATAGGCGCTTGTTGAATGGCCGATCAGAAACCAGCGCGCACCACGTTGCCCGGCGCCTATGACGGCGGCGCAAAGGGCGGGATAACGCCCATTGATGTGGTGGCAATGGTCACCTGTGCGCTTTGGCTCTTGTTGGCCGGTGGGTACTTTCTCTTTGGGGGCGGAAACAGCGACGGATCGCTGCGTTTCATCTTGATCCTGATGATCATCGTGTTTCCGGTTGCGCTGATCTGGGTTGCTGCAATGGCCGCGCGTTCGTCTTCGGTGATGCGCTCCGAAAGTGCGCGGCTTCAGGCAGCCATCGATGCGTTGCGGCAGGCCTACGTCAACCAAGCGCAACAAGGCCGCAGTGAGGCGCCGAACCCGGTTCTGGTCAAACGGCTGGATGAAATTGCTGCGGCTCAGAAAAACCTCGTCTCCAGCATCGCGCTGCTCAGTTCTGCAAGGATCAGTGATACCGCGCAGGCTGCGCCGCCTGCCCCCGCTCCCTCCAGTTCCAACAGCGCGGCCGGAGACGACCAGCCTGCGCTGTCACTGGGAACACCGGCAGAAGCACTGCAACCACCTTTGTCGACGACCGATTTCATTCGCGCCCTGCACTTTCCTGAAACAGCGGAAGACCAAGAAGGCTTTGCAGCGCTCAGACGCGCACTTCGGGATCGCAATGCGTCACAGCTGGTTCAGGCCGCACAGGACATCCTGACCTTGCTGAGTCAGGACGGAATTTACATGGACGATCTGCGTCCTGATCTGGCCCGCCCGGAACTCTGGCGCGCCTTTGCGCAAGGCATGCGCGGCCGTCCGGTCGCGCCCTTGGGCGGCATTCGTGATCGGTCTTCGCTTGCTTTGGCGGCGGGCCGCATGAAACAGGATCCAATCTTTCGCGATGCAGCGCATCATTTTCTGCGCCGTTTCGACAAAAGCTTTGCAGAATTCGAAAAAGCCGCAACCGACGCGGAAATCACCGATTTCGCCAGCACAAGAACGGCGCGCGCCTTCATGCTTCTGGGCCGTGTCGCGGGCACATTCGATTGATGCGCTAAAGGCCGAAGGACCCATAAGGGATATACTGCACAGTGATGCCGGGTTCGATCTCAGCCGCGCCATCGGGTAATTCGACCAAACCTTCTGCCCAGCTTAGACCGGAAATACGCCCCGACCCTTCGGACTTGAACACTTCGACCACACCGTTGCGTATGCGCGCACGCAGATATTCCCGGCGTCCGGGTTTTTTCTTTTTGGCGAAACCGGCGGGCACCTCGAAACCCTGAGGCTCGAACCAGCCCTCGCCCGACAGCAACCCCATGGCCGGGCGCGCAAAAACCAGCGTGCAAACCAATGCTGCGACCGGGTTGCCTGGCAAACCGAAGACAGGGACGCCATTCCAAAGCCCCAGCGCAAGCGGGCGGCCCGGTTTCAAAGCGATCCGCCATTGTTGCATGGCCCCCGCTTCGCGCAGCAAGGCAGAAACGTGATCTTCGTCGCCTGCAGATGCGCCACCTGACGTCAAAATGACATCCGCTGCACCTGCCGCGTCATTCAGCCGGTCGCGCAAGGCATCGCGATTGTCAGGCACCCGCCCCATATCAACGGGTTCAAACCCAAACCGTTCAATCATCGACAACAGCATGGGCCGGTTCGCGTCATAGATCTGCCCGGGCCCGGCAGGGTGTCCTGACTCGATCACTTCGTCGCCCGTGGACAAAACCGCGACACGCAGCGGCGCGTAAACCGGCAAATCTGCAAAACCAACGGCAGCGCAAAGGGCCATATCTGCAGGCGTCAGTCTGCGACCAGCATCCAGAAACCTGTCACCCTCGGTGACGTCTTCGCCCGCCTTACGAGTGTTTGCGCCCGGCTTGACCGGGCCGCGGAACGCGACCTTTTCACCGTCTGTCGAGCAGTCTTCGTCCAGAACAACCGTGTCCACGCCATCCGGCAAAGCAGCGCCAGTGAGAACGCGGGCCGCCATACCAGCGGGCACCGCCCTGTCCAGCGGCGCGCCTGCGGCGGCGCGCCCGGCGACCAAAGGCAAAAGCTGATCGCCATCCCCAGTTGAATCGGCGGCAAACCCATAACCATCAACAGCCGTATTGGCCTGTGGCGGGTTGGAACGCCAAGCCACGAGGTCTTGGGCCAGCACGCGGCCTGAGGCCTGCATCAACGGGACCGTTTCAACCGCGACGACGGCCCGCAAGTGTTCTTGCAGATGCGCCTTGGCCGCATCGACCGGTGTCCAGTCGACGCCGGGCGGCAAAGCAAAACAGTCGTTTTTTAGCGGCGGCGGCTTCAAAGACACGCGGCTTCCAGCTCCTCTTCAAACCCCAACCCGAGAATCCAGCCCTCTTGGGGTGCATCGACGTTCAGCATCGCAGAGAGACGCGCAGGATCAAGAGCGTGCAAAGCCTGCGCAACCACTTCGACCTGCACCGCATCCCGAATAGCCCCTGTTCGGGCCTGCCGCTCACGCACGGACTGCGCCAAAAGCGAGGGCCAAATTTCGACAAAAGCGACCGGGCGATCGAGGCTTTCAAACGGCCAGACTGCGATCTGTCCGGCAAAGCGTTTTCGGAGCCGGCTTAAAACCGGCAATCCCATGAGAACCTGACTGCCCACGGCCCCAGCGCCCCCCAATTGCCAACAGGTGAATGTTCCCTTAGCCGCACGGTCCGCCTCACGTCGTTCGGTCATTCCATGACCTTGCCGCGTATCCTTGCGCGGCAAGCCCGGAACATCGCTTTTTGTAGCGTTGAACCAGAACGGTCCAATTCCAGGAAATCGCGCGTTGATCTGGCCAGCCAATGAGAAACGGTTATTGCCTTTAGGATGATCCTCGATGTGCGCGTCCAGCCATTCCCACAAAACAAGTGGATCGTCGGATCCTGTGACTTGTTGGGCAAAGCCCGCCGGATAGCCAAAGGGAAAGTCAAACCCGATCATCAGCCGCTGTCCTTCGGAAAGGCTATGCGCAATCAACTCACCGATGGCCGCCTCGGCCACTTGCCTGTTGCGGAGATAAAGTGGCGCAGCGTCCAGCCCATGGTCCGAGACAGCCATCCAGATCGCATCTTTTCTGGGGCGCGGCCCGGTGTCGTTTCCGCCTGACCAGTCAACCATCGCGAACCGGTCAAAACCGATCACAAACCGACCTCGGACAGGATAAAATCTGCAATGGATTTGGTATCGTTCAGGTCAAAGACCGGACGATCCAGATCCATCGGGGTATCGCTGGCCACAGCCTTGATGTGCGGATCACCGGGAGCGATCAACGGGTTGCCCGTCTCAGCGCGCCATGCTTCGACCTTTGGGTGCGTGTCGCGCTTGTAGCCTTCGATCAGTACCAGATCGACAGGACTGAGACGCGCCAGCAAGTCCGACAAAGCGGGCTCGTCCGCACCACGCAATTCGGTCATCTGCGCGACCCGCGTGCGGGATGCCAAAATAACTTCGGACGCGCCTGCCACTCTGTGCCGGTGGCTGTCTTTGCCCGGATGATCAACGTCAAAGGTGTGATGCGCGTGTTTGACCGTACTGACGCTAAAACCACGGCCTGTGATTTCGGTCACGAGCCGTTCCATCAACCCAGTCTTGCCAGCATTCTTCCAGCCGGTGACGCCATAAACCCTCATAGCAGCTCCTCTGCCTGAACCAGATCGTCAGGTGTGTTCACGTTGAAGAATGGATCAAACCCTTCGGAAGGAAAGAGCGCTTCTCGACCGCCGTGTTTTTCCGTCCAAAGCACGACCTTTTTCAGACCTTCGCCCAGCGCCGTGCGCAGGTCGTCTCGCAGTGCAACGGGCCACAGGCCAAAGGTGGGATGGCGGATCAATCCGCTGCGTGATTTGCTTTTGGTTTCTGCGTCGCCCTTTGTGGCCGCCAGCACCAAGGGGTGTGCCTGACCTTCTGACGCCAGCAATAGCCGCGGCACCAGATCGCAGGGAAAAAACGGTGTGTCCGCAGCTACGGTGACAATGGTATCAGCGTCTTGGCTGGCCGCCCAATCCATACCGGCCAGAACCCCGGCCAACGGGCCCGGAAAGTCCTGCAAACTGTCGGCCACAACCGGATGGCCGTAGTCAGCAAACCTGACCGGATCTCCGTTGGCGTTGATGGCGACAGATGCCACCTGCGGCTCCAGACGTTCCAGAACACGAGCCAAAAGGGTCTGACTGCCCAATGTCAAAAGCCCCTTGTCGCCGCCACCCATCCGCGTGGCTTGCCCCCCGGCAAGGATGACCCCCAAAGGCTGGTTCATGCCGAAGACCCCACAGCGTCAAGGCGCAAGTTTCTTAGTGTGTTTCGAAATGAGCGGCCGTCGTATTGTTCTGGCAAAGCAGTGTCAGGCACGGACACAACCAGACTGTTATATATCAGGGCTGAGCCGCCGTTGATGGAACTGATGCGGTCCAGTCCAACAAATCCAAGTCGTAGAGCTGCTCCGCGTTCCCGCAGTTCTATCACGTCCTGAGTAACACGCAGTTCGCGCTGCCCTGCTTCGGCAGCACTGCGCGCAAACTTTCTTTGATAAACACGTTGCAGGGCAGCCTTGCCGTACCAACCAACCAAAAGTCCGACCAAAAGGAAACCTACTTCACTAGACAGGTTCACTCCCAGCCGTGTTTCAATTGCCCGGAAAAAGAAGATCACGAGCCAGTAAACGCCGATCACCAAGAAATACTTCTGTGGGTACTTGTTGATCCACCGCCGGGGCGTGACACGGCCTGCTTCAAGAAGTCCACAGAATATCAGGTCTTCACTAGGCGTGTATTTGAGTTCAAATACCGCGCTCACGCTGCACCCTTTCGTCCAGACTTTTTTGCCTCATCCGGCACGCTGTCAGGGTCAATGTCACGCACAAGGCGGTCGTCCCCGGAAAGACAGACGAAACGTTTTCCGCGCATGCGGCCAATGCAGGTCAACCCGACCTGTCGGGCGATTTCCACGCCCCAAGCCGTAAAGCCCGATCGCGAGGCAAGAACGGGGATCCCCATCAGCGCTGTCTTGATCACCATCTCAGAGGTCAGTCGGCCGGTCGTGTAAAGGATCTTGTCATCTGCACTGACCCCGTGGCGCAGCATGTAACCGGCGATCTTGTCCACCGCGTTATGGCGGCCCACGTCCTCCATATAGACCAATGGGCGATCCTGATGGCAAAGGATCGACCCATGAATGGCACCGGCCTCCAGATACAGCGATGGGGTGGTGTTGATCTTGTGCGCAAGTGCATAAAGCCAGGATGCCTTGACCTCGGTTTGCGGCAGGACCAACCCTTCGAGGCCTTCCATCATATCCCCGAAAACCGTACCCACGGCGCAGCCGCTGGTCCGGGTCTTTTTCTGTAGCTTGTCCTCGTAAGAGGTTTCGATCGCGGTGCGCACGACGACGGTTTCCAGTTCCTCGTCATAGTCAACGCCCGTGATCTCTTCGTCATCACGCAGCATGCCCTGATTGCGCAAAAAACCCAAAGCCAGATATTCCGGGTAATCCCCAATGGTCATGGCCGTCACGATTTCCCGACTGTTCAGAAAAATCGTGAGCGGGCGTTCTTCGACCACGGAAATATCAATGGGCGCGCCGGTCTGATCCGTTCCGGTAACGGGACGGGTTAGTCCGCCCGCTGACGGGTTGGGGGCGATGATGTAGCCGTCTTTGTTGGATTGCATCCCGAGGCTCTTGTGTTAGGGCAATTTACGAAATGGCACGAGGCTCAAGTGATGGCGCAGCACAACGTGATGTCAAGCTTTTGGCGCGGCTTTCGCGATGCGTTGCCCTTTCTTTTGGTCCTGATCCCCTTTGCTCTTCTGTTTGGTGTTCTGGCCACTGAGGCTGGATTGAACATCTTTGAAACGCTGGCCTTTTCCATCGTCGTCATCGCCGGAGCTGCTCAGTTCACCGCGCTACAACTGATGTCCGAAAACGCGCCCGCTGTCGTGGCGCTGGTCTCTGCGCTTGCCGTCAACATGCGCATGGCCATGTATTCTGCCTCCATGACGCCTTATCTGGGCAGCCTGCCACTTTGGAAACGTGCACTTGTGGCCTACGGACTGGTCGATCAGTCCTTTGCGCTGGCCAGCGCCAAATTCGAAGCCAGCCCGGAGATGCCGGTCAATCATCGGTTCTGGTATTTTCTGGGAACCGTCGTGCCGATCCTGCCGGGGTGGTACATCGGCACGCTGGTCGGGGCATTGGCCGGCGAAACGATCCCCAGTTCCATGGGGTTGGATTTTGCTCTGCCCATCGCCTTTGTCGCGTTGATTTCGCCAATGCTAAGGACTCCGGCACATCGGGGCGCGGCACTCTCGGCCAGCCTGCTGGCGCTGGGCTTTGCCTGGCTGCCCTTCAACTTTGGCCTGATGGTCGGCGGCTTGGGCGGGATGATGGTTGGCGCTGAAATCGAGCGGAGGATGGGCCAATGATCCAGAACAGCGATCTTTGGTTTGTGATCATAGCATTGGGTGCAGGGTCATTTGCGATGCGCTTTGCCTTTCTTGGCCTGATCGGGGACCGGCCATTGCCGGAATGGCTGCTACGCCATTTGCGTTACACAGCCGTGGCGATCCTGCCTGCTTTGGTCGCCCCGCTGGTCGTCTGGCCCAGCGCAACAGGCGGCCAGACCGATCCACTGCGCTTGGCCGCAGCAGGCGCTGCGTTTCTTGTTGGATACTTTTTCAAGAGCCTGATCGGCGCCATGATCGCAGGTGCCGTTGTCCTGATCGCAGGTGGTCAGGTACTTGGCTGAACCCCGTTACTGACCTGCAGCCAGTTGCTGCTGATAGGCTGCAATTGCCACCGCTTTGTCGTCAGCATCCTCTTCGTAGAGGCGGCGTTCCTTGACGCCGGGCAGCGTGGCAAAACCATCAGCCAGCTGGTTCGGGAACCACGTTTGCGGCAGGCTTTCAAAGCCCGGAAGCTGACGCAGAATGCCCGAGGTTGTCACCGCACAGCGCGCTGATGCAACAGTGCCATTTGCCATCACAAGGCGCAGAGCCTGCTCGGCCACAGCCGCGGAAACCTCGATCCGCTGGATGCGAACGTGATAGGTTTCGCGTGCATGCGCGCGCTCATAGAAATCAGCGACCTGTGGTGTGACGCCGTAGAGCACATCACCGCGCTCCGGCATCGCGCTCAGACGGACCGAACCGGCCGGATCGAATATCACGCGTTGCGAGCCATTGATCATGATCGACGTATGCGCACCGGATCCGCTGCGGTTGTTGATCATTGTATAGAGCGTGATCGCCGGAGGCCCGGGATGTCGGTACGCGGCAGCTGCAACAGCCTCGGGCGAGGAATCACCCCCAACCGTGGAAACCTCGGCACAGGATGCCAAAACCAGCATCACAGCACCCAGCAGCCCAAAACGACCAATACCCATCACAACAAATCTCCGGCTAATCAAAATGCTTTGTAAAAAGCGTTCAGGCGTTGAAAACCGCCATGAGGATAACCAGCGCCAGAATCACGTAAACCGTGCGGATCGTGAACTTGATAAACCCGTCAAAGGTTTTTTCCTGGACTGAGATGTCCATGGTGCCGTGCTTGTGTTCAGCCATTTGCCAAATCCTTATCTTCATCGTTTGAGCCAGCAATTACAGCATTTGCCGACGGCTGTCACGCGGGCAAAACTGCGTAAATGTCGCGGTTCCTCAAATGTGATTGAGGCCGCCGCTAGCTGTTTTCCTTGCCCAAATCCGCGGCCAATCTGAAACCAATACGGCGCGGTTCTTCTTGTTCCACTTCCTTTGGCATCGCGCGCAGCACAACCGAAAGCTGGCTGACGTGCTGGATCAGCTGCATTCGGGCGCCTGACGGGTCGGTGCCATAAAAGGTAACGATGTCCGGATCAAAGTAGCCCAGCCCCTCAATTCTGAGAACACCGGCCTCTCCACCGGCAAAGCCCATGGCCACTTCATGTTCGTTGTCCAGCTGCTGCTCAAACGCCTGAAGATAAAGCACCAGCCGTTCATGCGCCCATTCTGCGGGGCTTTTCTGCGTCACTGGCTTTGACGTGACCGCCTCTGGCAAAGGGCCGTTCTGCGGCGCGCTTTCTTCGGTATGCAGGTCAATCTTGCGCGGGAGCGCTTCGGCCTCGACGGCTTCGGCTGCGGTGGCGATGGCATCATCCATGGTCAGTACTCGTCATTTGGGCGCGCATAGTGTGCGTCGGTCAACGGACTTCTAGCGCGAATCCAAGCTGCCTGCGAAGGGGTGTTCACACGAATGTTCCCCGTAGCGATCAAGCCTCCGAGGTCAAACAGCTTGCCAGAGCCATGCCCCGTCTTCGCGGCGTTCGCGTGTGGCGCGGCCTTCGTGCCAAAGATGAAGGCAATGCGCCATCGACTCGACCAGTGCCAAACCGTATTCGCCACTGCCAATCGAACGCTTGAACAGAGGCGCAAAGCAATCACCGGCCGTCCTTGGTTCTTTCAGATGCATGTGCAATCGATCCAGCGCCCCGTGATGGTTTTCGATCAGCTGCCGCAGACGCGCAGGCAGACCGGTGAACGGCAGTTTGTGGCCACCCAAGACCAGATGACTGTTTTGCGCGATGGTCGCAAACCGCTCGCAAGCCTCTAGCCACTCAGCAACAGGGTCTGCTTCAGGCTCTGTTGCATAGACCCCAAGGTTGGAACTGATTGACGGCAGGATTTGATCTCCGGCCAAAACCAGATTGCAATCGTTCGACCACAGGGTTGCATGTTCAGGGGAATGGCCGTTGCCGATGTGGACCGTCCAGTTTCTGCCTGCAGCCTGCACTGTGCTGCCTTGCTGAATTCGGGTAAATCCAAGGGGCATGGGGTATACACAATCGGCGAAGTTGAACGGACGCTCAGCCATGCGTTCGGCCAGAATATCCCGGTCCATGCCACAGCCTTTCCAATAGGCAATGGTTTCGGCAGTGGGACGGTCTTGTGCATCCAGTTGCAACATCCGCGAGAACAACCACGCTGTGCGGGTGGTCACCAGCTCTGCCCCATGTTCAGACTGAAACCAGCCCGCATTGCCCACATGGTCCGGATGATGATGCGTGACGATGACACGGCGCACCGGTCTGCCTCCCAGAGGCCCGTCGATGATATCCTGCCAGATTGACCGGCTCTTGCGGCTGGAAAATCCGGTATCTACCACGGTCCACCCGTCGCCATCGTCAAGCGCATAGACATTCACGTGGTCAAGTTTCATCGGCAATGGCAGCCGCATCCACAAGACACCTTCTGCGACCTCGATCGCTTTGCCCGGCTCAGGCGGGGCATCCCAAGGGTAGCGGATCGGGTCGAAACCAGCGTCCATCAGGCGGCCAAATCATCAGGCGACAGGGCCATCAGCGTTTCAGACCCAGCTTTGGCATGTGCGAACAAACCCATATGTTCCGGCAGAATTCGGGTGATGTAGAACCGTGCCAGACGTTCCGTTGCGCTGTCCGGTTCGGCCAACGCCGCGCGCAAATGGTAATAGCCCCCCAGAACCCGTGCAAATCCACGCAGAAACGGCACCGCACCGGCAAAGCGATCCGTCATGTCCATGGACAGCAGTGTTTCCAGCGTCTCTCGAAGGGTTTCGCAGGCCTGCCAGACTGGTTCGCCCAAATCCGGGGCTTTGCCACGCACAGATTCAGCAAAACCCTCGATCTCATCGACCAGCGCGAAAGCAGCCTCGCCACCGTCCATCAATTTGCGGCCGACCAGATCCATTGCCTGGATACCGTTGGTTCCCTCGTAGATTGGCGTCACACGCACGTCGCGCAGGAACTGTGCAGCGCCGGTTTCCTCGATAAAGCCCATACCGCCGTGAACCTGCACCCCGGCACTGGCCACATCAACGCCTGTGTCCGTTCCAAAGGCCTTGGTGATCGGGGTCAACAGGGCTGCGCGGGCCTTCCAATCGGCACTGCCCGTTGCCTTTGCCATGTCGATAGCAACAGCATTCGCCAACGCGATGGAACGGGCCACGAAAATATCAGCCTTCATCCCTGCCAGCATGCGCCGCACATCGGCATGTCCGATGATTGTCCCGGTTTCCGAACGCCCCTGTTTGCGATCCATGGCATAGGCCAATGCGTGCTGATAGGCGCCTTCCGCGACGCCAAGTCCCTGAACCCCGACACCCAGCCGTGCGTTGTTCATCATGGTGAACATGGCCGCCATGCCGCCGCCTTCCTCTCCGATCAGCCATCCTTTGGCTCCATCGTACTGCATCACGCAGGTGGCGCTGCCATGCAGGCCCAATTTATGCTCGAGGCTGACGACCTTGAGACTGTTAGGCTGAGCGGGATTGCCATTGTCATCGGGAATAAGCTTGGGCACCAGGAACAGGCTAATCCCTTTCGTACCAGACGGTGCGCCGGGCAACCGGGCCAGCACGAGATGGCAAATGTTCGATGCGAAGTCATTGTCGCCGCCACTGATGTAAATCTTCTGACCTGTGATTGCGTAGGTCCCGTCACCGTTTTCTTCAGCCTTGGTTGTCAGCGCGCCGACATCGCTACCGGCCTGCGGCTCGGTCAGGTTCATCGTCCCGCACCACTCGCCGGAAATCAGCTTGGGGATATACATCTCCTTGATGGCGTCGCTGGCATGGTGCTCCAGCGCTTCAATCTGGCCTTGGCTCATCAAGGTGGTGAGGTTCAACGACACACACGCGCCTGAGATCATTTCATTCACAATCGTCGTCAGCGTAATCGGCAGATCCATTCCGCCGTATTGTTCTGGGGCAGAAATTGCGACCCAGCCACCTTCGGCAATCGCGTGATACCCTTCGGCAAAGCCCTTTGGCGTTCGAACAACGCCGTTTTCCAGCCGTGCCGGATCGAGATCACCGATCCGTTGCAACGGCGCGACCATTTCCTGCGCAACTTTTGCTGCCCCAGACAGGATGGCCTCAGCGGTTTCGAACCCGGCCTCCGCGTATTTCTGCGTATCGGCCACGGCTTCATAGCCGACAACATGCTTCAGCAACTGGCGATAGTCATCAAGCGGCGCGCGATAAGCCATGATAATCCTCTTGGGTTGGCAATGTGCCACGGCTTTAGTAGCTAGAGGCACCGGGACTTAGGGTAAAGCCTCCTACGTGGCCTTCAACTCAAACGCCGCGTCACGACTTCGCGTTGGGTGGCAAAGAGATAGCAATGAAAACTCTGACAACCAAGAAGCTGAACGCCGATTCTGCAGGGCTGGCTGAGGCCGCCGCGTTGCTGCAAGATGGCGCATTGGTCGCCTTTCCGACCGAAACGGTCTACGGGCTGGGCGCCGATGCCAGCAACGACACGGCCGTTGCACGTATATACGAAGCCAAGGGACGCCCGGAATTCAATCCGCTGATTGTGCACCTTGCTGATATCGAAAACGTCCAACAGCTGGTTGTCTGGTCACCCGAAGCGCAAGCGATCGCAGACGCGTTCTGGCCCGGACCACTGACCTTGGTGCTACCACTTCGTCCCGGAGCCAAAGTGTCAAAACTGGTCACGGCCGGCCTGGACACACTGGCAGTCAGAATTCCCGAAGCGCCGGTTGCGCGCGCGCTTTTGCGCGCATTCGGCGGCCCTGTTGCCGCGCCCTCGGCAAACAGATCCGGACAAGTCAGCCCAACCCTTGCCGACCATGTGATGAACGGGTTGAACGGCAAAATCGAAGCGGTCGTCGATGGCGGGCGCTGTAGCGTGGGATTGGAATCGACCATTCTGGGGCTTGCGGGCAAGCCTACACTGCTCCGCCCGGGCGGGGTAACACAAGACGAACTGAACACGGTTTTGGGCAAACCAATCGCAGCCCGGCATGACGCTGAAGCGATTTCAGCGCCCGGACAGATGCGATCCCATTATGCGCCCCGCGCCCACGTGCGCCTGAACGCGACCGAATGGGAGGCCGGCGAAGCACGACTGGGCTTTGGTGCTGTTGACTGTGATCTGAACCTCTCGGCCACAGGCGATTTGACCGAGGCTGCCGCCAATCTGTTTGAATACATGATCCGTCTGGACGCCTCTGGCGCAAAGGTCATTGGAGTGTCCCCAATTCCGCATCTGGGATTGGGTGTTGCGATCAATGACAGGCTCAGTCGGGCTGCGGCCGAGCGATAGCGCAAACAAGAGGCGTGACGCCACGCCCTCCGACCTTTCCCTTGCACTCATGGGCGGTTTTGCGGGATGTTGAATATCACTATCCGTTTCCCAAGGAGGAACCTCCATGACCATCCGCCTCGGCCTTGCCGCCCTATTGCTCTCGGGCACTGCCACCTTTGCGCAGCAAACCGATCTGACCATTGCCCTGCAGCTCGAGCCGCCACATCTCGATCCGACCTCGGCCGCGGCAGGCGCCATCGACTCGGTTCTGTACACCAATGTTTTTGAGGGCCTCACACGCTTTACCGAAACCGGCGCGGTTGTGCCCGGTCTTGCCGAAAGCTGGGAAATCTCGGAGGACGGCCTGACTTATACGTTCAAGTTGCGCGCTGGTGTGACCTTCCATGACGGCACCGCAATGGATGCAGAGGACGTTAAATTCTCGCTTGATCGCGCTCTCGCCGAAGACAGCGCCAACGCGCAAAAAGCGCTGTTTGCCGAAATCGCGGATGTAACCGTTGTGGACGCGACAACCGTGCAAGTCACGCTGTCTCAGGCCAACGGGAACTTTCTGTTCAACATGGCTTGGGGCGACGCCATCATCGTTGCACCTGAATCCATCGAAGGTATCAAGCAAACTCCGATTGGCACGGGCCCGTTCAAGTTTGTTGAATGGAAGCAAGGCGACAGCATCATGCTGACCCAAAATGACGCGTATTGGGGCGACAAACCGGCCCTGACCGATGCGACCTTCAAGTTCATTTCGGATCCCACCGCAGCCTTTGCCGCCATGATGGCACAGGACATCGACGCCTTTGCCGGCTATCCGGCGCCTGAAAACCTGCCCCAGTTCGAAGCCGACCCCCGGTTTCAGGTGCTGGTTGGCAGCACGGAAGGCGAGACAATCCTGAGCACAAACAACAAAATGCCGCCTCTGGACAATGTCATGGTCCGTCAGGCCATTGCCCATGCCATCAATCGTCAGGATATCATTGACGGCGCGATGTTTGGGCTGGGCACGCCAATCGGCACGCATTTTGCACCGCACAATCCCGACTATGTCGATCTGACTGCGGGCTCGAATTATGATCCGACCAAAGCAAAGGCCCTGCTGGCCGAAGCTGGCTTCCCTGATGGTTTCACGACCACGCTCAAGCTGCCTCCGCCATCCTACGCACGTCGTGGCGGTGAAATCATTGCGGCCCAGCTGGCAGCCGTTGGCATCAAGACCGAGATCAGCAATGTGGAATGGCCTGTCTGGCTCGAAGAGGTATTCCGCGGCAAGGACTACGGCCTGACAATTGTCAGCCATACCGAACCCTTCGACATCGGGATCTATGCCCGTCCGGACTATTACTTCCAGTATGACAACCCGGATTTTCAGGCTTTGATGACCGAACTCACAGGCACCACGGATCCGGCCAAGCGTTCTGAACTGTTGGCGACGGCTCAGACAACCATCGCGCAGGATTACGTCAACGGGTACCTGTTCCAGCTGGCAACCCCAACGGTGGCCGATGCACGCATCGAAGGCTTGTGGAAGAACGCCCCGACACAGGCGACTGACCTGACCGGCGTTCGCTGGACCGAGTAGCAGTAGGCCAAGCTCTAAAAAATTGCCCGGGTTCTGGCTTCAGAACCCGGGCTTTTTTGTACCATCAGCGTATGTGCGGACTGATTGAACGATGACGACCAATCGTGCGTCAGGACACCGGTGAGAGCGCACCAAGGTCCGGGAACGCCGCCGCCAACTGTGCCATTCCGGCGTTTTTAGCCGTATCGCCCCGAGCTTTTCGCGCCTTGAGGTGGGCTTCGAGCATGGCCTGAGCGGTCTTGTCATCCCGCGACTGGATCATCTGGGTCAACGCCTGTGTCAGGGCCGCGTCGAACCAGTTCTCAACGACACGTTCCTTGAAGTCGTCCGTGTAGTGGTTCAGGTCCGGCTCCAGAGCTTCTTGCTGACCCATGTGCTGCATCATGTCCGTCGGATCGATGACCAAGCAACCTTCTTCCCCGGCAATTCGCTTTACCATCTGAATGTAACGGTCCCGCGTCTTGATAACCGTTCCTCCGGAATCGATCGCATTCACGTGGGTAACAAAAACAACAAAGGGCAGCGCTTCCTTCAAATATCGAATATCCGCGCGGGTTTGTTCCTCGTCTGCTCGGCGCAGACGGATATTCCTTAGAACCGCGCAATCTGCTTTTTGTTCGTCCGTTTCGGACCAGTGTTCCGCCAGAAGCGCGTCAATATCTTCCTGCGTGCCCTTTTCGATCGCCTTCCAATAAGCGTTCTTTCTTTTACCATCTGCAAAGAACGGCACGAACTGCGTCCGCAGATAATTGAGCTGCAGGTAAACGCCATTCATGCTGAGGATCTTTTCAGACGACAGCTCGACCACATGGATGTCACCGCTCTTGGGTGCCTGCGCCAGAACATCGGAGCGATCGTTGTTGGACACGTAGGGCCACAGCGCTTCTGGAATATCCAATTCACCGCGCATGAACTTTAACTGCTGAACAGCCTCGGGTGAGGTGTGCGTAAATCCGAAACTGCGGTTTCGCGACAGCTCAAACCCGTAGCCAGATCGAGCCCGGCGCAGCGGATCTACAATCCGGCACGACCCGATTGGAGTGATGGTAAATTTCATGAGCGGTTTACTCCCACTTCTGTTGTCATAGAGCCTAGCACGATCTGTTTGTTTCCCGCAGTCCGATTTTCCAATCGGTGTTTCCAATCACTGACGTTTGGCCAAAGCGGCAGACACCATACGCACCGCAGACCCGCGCAACGGGCCATGCTGGCATTCATCCCGGAAACCGGAATCCCGGCAGAACCGAACAACCGAATTCAGTGTCTTCTTGGTAAGTCTGCCGTTCTTTTTGCCCGAATATGCACCAAGCTGGGCCAGTTCAGACTGGATCAGGTAGGTGTAAACGTTCTTGTCAGCCCGCGAGACACCAACCATCAAATCATAGTATTCATCGGCCGACGCTTCGCTCAGCATTTTCGATAGGGCCGCACGCGCAGCCCGTGTGCTCTGTGTGTCGATGATGAACCGCGCTTTTTCCTCGGCCAAGGTCGCTTCGCTGAGAGTATCGGCATATCGGTTGATCAACGCCTCACGTTGTGAGGCATAGTTGCCAGACAAGCGCGGTTTTTGCCGGACAAACCGCAAAAGCGAGGCTGCGGCAGAGGCATTGCCTGAGTTGGCGGATGGCTCCAGCTTTTCAAGTAGCGCCTTTGAATCAAAGCCCAGTTTGAAGTTGTCCGCACGCAGATTGAGCGCCAGCGCGATGTATCGAGGGTCACCTTTTTCGACGCCCTCTTTGATCATGGACACACCCAATGATCGGTCAGACTTGCTACCAAGCATGCCGCGGATATGACCATTGGCCAGCTGAAGATCAGCGCCTTCTACTCCGGTTTCAATTGCACGTTCCAAAGTGGTTCGCCCATTTGAAGGCTTGCCGCGCCGGACTTCCATTTCGGCTGCGCCCAGAAGCGCATCTGACTGACCGGCTTCTGCCGCTTGGAAATAGTAGTCGCTGGCTTTGGGATAACTCCGCCTTACGCCCAGTCCGGATTGATAGAGCTTGGCCACACGTTGCAAAGCCGCCGGTTCACCAGAGTCGGCAAGGGGTTTTAGCACATCAAAGGCGCTTTCATAGTTAGCGAAACCAGTGCGAGGATCCGAATAGACTTTGGCCAGTTCGATCTTTGGTTTGACATCGCCGCCCTTTGCAATGGCCTTCAACAGCGTCAGCCCCTCTTCAGGGTCAGAATAGCGTCCAAATTTCCGCCGCAGATGCGACTTGGCGAAAATCAGTTCAAACCCTGTAATTCCGGCCTCCGAAGCTTTATCAAGCGCTTCAAACGCCTCTTCACCGCGTTCTTCCGAGAGCAATGCAACTCCCAGATAACGCCACGCCGGATCAAACCCCATGGTCGCGGCACTTTCATAGTACTGCAATCCCAGTTCTGGTTCGCGATCCACGAGCGTGCCACGGAAATAGATGTTGCCCAGACGAAACGCGGAACGCGCGTGGCCCTGTTCGGCCAGCCGTTGATAGACCGAGATGACTTCCTTCATATCGTCTTGGGTGCGTGCCGCTTTGCGGATTTCTTCTGTCTGTTTGTAGAGCCGCGTGACTTCCTTCGACATCGTCGCAGATTCTGCGCTGCCGGTGCTGCTGATCAAAAGCAAACAGGTCAAAGCTGCGGCGAAACAGTGCGCCAACCCCAAAGCGGGGCGACGAATTTGCAAAAGGCAAAATTTCTTTCCAGTCATCGGAGTCCTCATTTTACCGTGGCTATGCATGAAAGGCTTTGAACGAGAAAATCCCGTTCCGAAAGCTCAGGGTGCTGTGCCATGATTTCAGGTGTCAGTCGGTCGTGCCCAATGGCCGCCGTAGCAGGTTTTTCTTCGACCACATCCAGATCAAAGTAGCGTTCAACGGACTGCATGAGTGTATCGAGCCGAACTCGGTTCAAGACACGTCTGGTGTAATGATCCTCTGGTGCGTCCCAGGACAGGTGTTTCCAATCGATCAGATTGGCCTGATCGGGATCATTCACATCAATGGCATCGATGGTTTTCGGGGCCTGACGGTGTCCGTTCCAGCAATAGAAATTCTTGTGACGCAGAACAATCTGCCCCCCTGCCCGCAGCCGCTTTGCCACAGCGGCAAGAAGACCATCCACATCGTCGGATTGGGACAGGCAGTCGTTCAGCACCGCCAGATCGAACGTTCTATCGTTTTCAACATCCTGAAGAATAGACGGAACAACCGCCCAGGGTTCGATCTGTTCTGCGATTTGCTCGGGTGTCCAGCCAAAGGCTTCGCGACGTTTGGCGGCAAGGTTCTTGACCCTGTCCCGATCCAGCCGCAGTGAAGGGTCAACACCAAGAAACGTGTTGGCCCCCAGGCACAGATATCCGATGCCATGAAGTCCGGAGCCGCAGCCAACGTCCAGAACATCGCGGCCCGGCAGCATATTCCCGATCTCACGCGGCCAGTCCATGTAGCCAAACGCGCTGGCTTGAGCGATCACAGCAGGCGCAATAGACCGCGCCCGCCATTCCTGCCCGGCGTTGTTGATCCAAAACGCACGCGCCGCACCAATTGGCGTTCTGAGGTCATCTTCAGCCGACATGAGGTTCTCGGAAGGGTCATGATGGAGCTTCACGATCTCAGAGAATATCGCCAGTTCCATGGGGGGAACGTCAGAAGACAGGGTGACTTCGAGCTCTTCCCACAGCCGTAGCATTTCCGGGTTCGCCGCAGTCGCCTCCAGCGTTTCGTAGGCCTTGGACCATTGCCCAGTCTGAACCTGTTGGCTCATCTGAACCACTGCAAAGAAGTGCGGCGCAGGGTCTGCACTCTCCTGCGACATCGGTTCGGACCGTAGCGCATCGGAAAGAATGCCACTGCGTGCGCCGGGTGCCGCTTTGACAGTGAGTGTGGCGATGTTGCAGCGCTGAAAATCGTTGTCCTGGTCAAAGTCGAACAAACCTAGCCGGATCAGCCGGTCGATGTAGCCCATCATCTGGTGCTGTTTTGGGTTCAGACCGTTTTTGATCAAGACGCGCGCGCCGGGCACCAATGCCTCGATAACGCTGCTAAGGCATTCGAAAAGGGCCTTTGGGTTTTTCGGGGAATCGACAACCAACAGGTCGATTTGCGGACCGTCCCACTCAAAGTCACCAAAATCGCTTTCGTGAACAGTTGGCACCCCTTCGGTGCGTGCCATGATGTCCTCGAAAAGAGGTTTGAAGCTATCCCCAATCTCGATAAATCCCGGTACGCGACGGGCGTGATCTTTGGTCCAGACGAAATTATCGACAACGTGAAGATCACCATGTCGCGCCAGCTCAACACTCAGAAAGCCGAGCCAAGGGCCCATCTCTAGTATCGTCGAGCCACTAGCCAGCTCCGACGCAACCGATGAAACCCTGCGCAGATCCTCTTGTCCGACCATCCGTGGATGGCCTTGTTCGAGCAAAGCGTTCACCGTGCAAATATCTGTTTTGACATTCATTTTGGGTTTCGCCATTTGCATTCAGGTTTCTATTAACTGGTTGAAAAATAACTTTCTTTAGTAACTTTGATATGGGGCTTCGTGCGGTCAGGAAGGCATATCAGCCATTCCCACCGCCTTCGTTGCCAGTCCCGTTTCCGCCGCCATTGCCAACGCCATTGCCGTTGTTTCCACCGCCATTGCCGTTGCCATTGCCGCCGCCGTTGCCATTGCCGCCGCCGTTGCCATTGCCGCCGCCGTTGCCATTGCCGCCGCCGTTGCCATTGCCACCGCCGTTGCCATTGCCGCCGCCGTTGCCATTGCCACCGCCGTTGCCATTGCCATTTCCGCAATTGCCGCCGCATTCATAGGCACCGCCTTTGGCCAGATAGAGCCAATCTTTCAGATAGGTCTGACGATCCATGGTCTGCATACCAAGAACGCGGGAGCGAACATCCAGCATCGTGCTGAAACCGGCCTGATCCGCATTGTTGGCCATATGCCGGGTCCAGAACTCATCCAGAGCATCAATCTCAGCAGGTTTTGCGACCGAATAGCTCAGGGCCATGAGATGGCTGTTGTCAGAACCAGGCGCGACACGTTCCAACACCTGACGCAGTCCAGTGGAAAAACCGTCTGTGTTCTGATCTGCGCTCAATTCGCGGCGCACATCACGCCAGACATCCTGCGTGCCAGGCGATTGGACGATGCCCATAGCATGCCCAGTACCCGCAGCAGGAACAACAAGCGCGACGGTCCAAACCGCGACGCGGCCCAGACGTTTCAAAAGCGTGTCGACTGTCATTTTTCCAGTCCTGCAATTTTGGTCGGTTGCGCGAGCATGATGCCGGCCACCGAATAATCGCTGCTGGTACGGTAACCCGCCGTAAATTCGATCCGATCACCTGTGATGGCGTCGGTGGGGTACCAACCCAATTCGCCGTTCGATACTTCGCCAAGCTCACGCTCGGCTCGGGCACGTTGGATGATGTTCAATAGCGCCTGTTGGTCTTCGCGAATTTCCAGAATGCGGGCAGCGTTGTCCGATCCGACCGGGAACACCGGAATATCAGTCGCTGAGCCGATGATTTCATCCAGTTCGATCTGCTCAGACTCGAGGTTCAGGAAAATCGACTCTTTTGCCGGAGCAACGCGATCCAGCGACATGACAACTGAATTCAGTTCAGCGTCAGGCACGAGAATTTTCACATCACCCTCTTCAAAGATGACACGGTTCAGAAGATCACCGTCTTCTGTGAACAGGTCTGAAAACTGTTCGTTGAATGGCTCGGACGGCAACTTGAAGATGCCGTTGATACGCTTGCTTTGTGCGACGCGCGTGCCATCCAGGATTGCCAGATCGGCAATTTCTACATCGTCAGAGCTTTCCGGCCAATTCTGGTAGTGTGTCTCTTCTCCGATGAAGAGATCGCTCATCCATATACCTGTGAATTGCTGCGTTGCCGTGAACTGAACAACAAGACGCTCATCGATGTCGATCTCGTCATTTTGCTGGCCGCCCATTACGCCAAAGCCGTCTACCGGATCCCAATAGATAAGCGCCGGCTCCCAAACTCCATTGGAGACTTCACGTTCAGCGGTGACAGTCAGCGCCCCAAAGGCGCAGGTCGGCTTGGCAAGACACGGTTCAAAAACAATACTGCGGAAATCGATTTGCTCGGCAAGGGCGGTGTCGATGGCATCAGAGCGCAATTCACGCGCCAGCGTTTCAGCAGACACAGTTGTTGCGTAAACACTCAATAGCCATCCGGCTGCGACCGAAGGATGTAGTTTTGCCATGTCTTCGTTCCTCGTTACCCTACAGTCACCCAACGGCAAACCGCACAAACACAACACGTGTCAGCGGCTTTTCACCGTTGTGAGTATGTCGCGAAAAGATGCGAAGTTCTACTCAAGCTCTTTCTATCCAAGCCGAAATGTAACCGTAGATTGTGCCTAGAATATGGCTAAAAAACCTAATAGTCGCGCGGTCAAAAGGGGAAAAACCCGGAACTTTGGTCACGGAATCACGGCTATTGGGGAGTCAACATATCCTTTAGCGCCCCCTAAACTTGATTGTGGCAACCAATTCAAAAGGGTCCTAGGCTCATATCCATGAACTCGGATTTTGGAACGCTACGCACTCGGATCGTCCGCCTTTGTGCAGATGGCGCTTTCGTTGAGGCGTTTCTGGCGTTGGAAGACGCCGAAATCGAATCGCAAACAGCCGTCAGTCTGTGGGAATACCTGGAACGGCAAATGTCCCGCGTGGGTGAGACAAAGCTGGCGTCGACGGTGCGGGCTCGCCTTGCCACAGCAGGCGTTTACACTGAGAAAATGGCAATCGCTGATGCCGAAGCGGCGTTGGAACATGAAGACTTCCATCGTGCCTCTCTGATCCTGCGGTCTGCTTTCGGGGCTTTGGATTTGCCCAAAGATGCCGCGCGCGCAATGGCCCGTGCTCTGAACGGTTTGGCCAATCCGGATGCTCTGTTTCACCTGACAGAACTGGCACACGCCGAACCCGATATGGCGATCATGGAAATTGATTTGCTTCGTGCCGAAGACGCATTGATTTCGGCTCAGGACAAAAGCGCCGAATACGCCGCGCTTTTTCCTACAGACGACCGTTTTCTTGTTCGTGGCGCGCGAATTGCGGCATCCCTGAACCAATGGGACGTTGCTCTGGATCAGTGGAAGAAACTGCAAGAGCGCGGCAGTTTTCCACGCAGCACCACGCTTGGAAATCAAGTCCGGCTTTTGTGGCGGCTCGAACGCAAAGATGCGGCGATGGAGACCCTTTCTGAGTTTCTTTTGGCCGGACCGGCACTCACCGAATTGATACCGGTGACTTATACGCTTGGATTGGGCGATCTTCTCGACGAAGCGCTGGCCAAAGCCGTGCAACGCAATCCGGTCACGCCGGTTCCCGATCAGGATTGGGACGCAATCGCACAGTATCTATTGGATATCGGGCGGCTGGGCCATGTCGCTTGGTTGTCTCAGGCCGGGATTCCAATTGGCTCGACCGCGCAACTGGCGCTACAGGCCGCCAGCCGTCTGCTTGGAAACCGTGCGCTCGAAATAGGATCTTTGCCTTCGGCGGCACGCCTGAGCAGTCCGGATTGCCTGCTGCCTTTTGCATTGTTCCAACGGCACGCACGCCCCGCACCTTTGCCGCCAAAGAGCCAGATGAGCGTCATGCTGGTGAATGCTTCGCTGGTCAGTGGGGGCGCAGAGCGCCAGTTCGTCATGATGGTCAAGGCGCTGTTGCTGCAGGGACTTCGGCCTGATCAGATCGACGTAGCACTTTTTTCGCTATCCGAAGATCGGGGACGGTCGCACTTTCTGAGGGATCTCGAAGAGCTCGGCGTGCAGATCCATGATCTGGAAAACGTACCAAACAGTTTTCTGCGCATGCCATCGGAACTCGAAGATCGCTGTGCGCTATTGCCCAAGCCATTGCGTGCGGATGTGGCTGCCCTTTACAAATTGCTGGAACATAAACGCCCGGATGTTCTGCATGGATGGCAAGACCGCGCATCTCTGGCCTGTGGGTTTCTGGGGACGCATCTGGGGATCGGGCAAATCGTTCTGAGCGCACGTAACATGCAGCCGTCACGGCGCGATCGCGGATTGCAACAAGACGACCGCGCGCTTTTCTCAGCACTTTGTGGCTTGCCGAACGTAAAACTGGTCGCGAATTCCCGCGCCGGCGCACGTGACTACGAGGATTGGCTTGACCGACCGGTCGGGGACGTTGGCGTCATGAACAACGGTTTGGAAATTGACAGGTTCACCAAAATCGCCCAACCGGCACACAATCAAGTCGCCAAGGGTCGCCGAGTCGTTAATATCGTCGGGGTCTTTCGTCTGGCTCCCAACAAACGCCCCGAACTTTGGCTGGAAACCGTGGCCAAGCTTCAAGGGAGATCACAATACGACATTCGTCCCCGGATTGCCGGTGTAGGCCCCCTGAGCGACATTGCACAGGAACGCGCCGCTGCATTGAGGCTCCGGGATTTTCATCTGGAGGGCGGTCTCGTTGACCCGGCCGACATCTACCGCGACGCGGACGTGGTTTTGTTGATGTCCCGGGTGGAAGGCACGCCAAACGTTTTGCTTGAGGCACAGGCGCTTGGCATTGCCGTTGCAGGATGCGACGTTGGCGGCGTCAAAGAGGCCATGCTCGATGACACCGAGGCTGCGGGCCTGTTGCTTTCCGAAGATATCACGCCAGAGGATGCAGCCGCCGCAATCGAAGACTGGTTGCCACAAGCATTGAACGGTTCGAGGGCTGAGCGGATGTCGTTTATTGCGAACCGGTTTTCGGTTGAAGCGCTCGGCGCATTGGCAATGGAATACTACGGGCAATCTGACGGCGAGGGGGCACAATGACCGGCGCCCGGCTTCTCATAGATTTCGCCGGCTCCGATCCCGTCGCGGGGCTTTTGGCAGCCCAGATCGGCGCGGACGGAACGCTTCAGACCGTCACCGCGTCACACACGTTCGGGCCGCAAGATACCGTCTGGTTTTGTAGCCAAAACGGGTTTTTCGATGCCGTCGATCGGTGTCAGTCGACGGGCGCAACCGTCAACGTGATTGTCCGGCGCGCAGCGAAGTCGCCAGCAAGGCACCATCCTCTGCAATACGACCTTTTGAAGACGCTGGTCGCAAAGGTGAGTGGATTTTCGCTCCGGCTGTTTGCACTGGGCGAAGCTGCCGCGACCGAGATCCGCGCCTCTGGGCTGGAGTGTGAGCCGCTGGTATCCCCTCAGGGTGGAGGAGCTCAAACATTCGGACGGGCCGAGTTCAACGCCAGCCAATCCCGCTTCCGTCTTCTTTCCGAGAACCGGGACAGCGTCCTCGATTTTGATGCGATCAACTGGGCGCGACTGGCCCGCGACTATCGGCTAAGCGCTGTACAAGAAGACCCGCCGGACCTGATCGATATTGCCGAGTTCGCAAATCGCCTGCCTGCGAAGCAGCCTGCCGATCGATCAGATTTCCTGTTTGTCACCCCCAATGGTGTGGGATTGGGCCATTTGACCAGACAATTGGCCATCGCCAAGGAATTGCAGAACGCCAGTCCAGACCCGGATCAAGTCAAGATCGCGTTTTGGTGCTTTTCCCGAGCCGCAACAATCATTCAGCGCGCTGGATACAGCGTGTTCCTGCGCCATAACGCAGATCATCTGGGCGCCGACACGCCGCCTTGGCAGCAGTGGGAAACCCAAGCGTTTGCGCACCATCTGCGTCATAGCCGACCGACCGCGGTCATCGCGGATGGCAGCCGTATCGAACCTTTCATTGTCGATGCGATGAAACAGCCCGGATGCCATCATGCACGGCTGTTTTGGATCAGGCGCGGGATGTGGCGTGCCGATGCCGATGATCGCAGTCTGGCCGACGTCAGGTTCTGCGACCGGGTCTTGATACCCGGTGATCTGGCATCAGCGGCGGACCCCGGCGCAACCGCGCGCAGCAATCCTCACCCGGCGGGCTTGTCGTCTCTGGTCACGACAGCACCTGTTGTTCTCAGCAAACCTGATGATCGCTTGACCAGACGCGCCGCGCGGCGGGCCCTTGGCATCGGTATTGGGCGGGGAAAGACATGTCTGGTGTCACTGGGCGGTGAGGCATTTGCCCGAACATCGATCATCCATGACAAACTGATTGAGGCTGCGCGCAAAGCCCGCGTGCGCCTGATCTGGGCGCAGTCGCCAATGGCAGCGCGGCCTTCTGTTGACAATGACAATGAGGAACGGGTGTCACTTTATCCGGTCACGCCCTACCTCGCAGCTTTTGACGGTGTCGTTGCCGCGACCGGGTACAATACATTTCATGAACTGATGTTGCAGTGCACTTGCCCTGTGCTGTTCGTTCCGACAACGAACGAACGTCTTGATGATCAGGCCGCAAGAGCCCGCTTCGCAAGCGAACAAGGCTGGGCCGAAATTCTGGAACACGAAACCGGAGAGGAAGAAGAGGCCAAGTTGGATGCCTTTTTCCAACAACTGCGCCAATCCCAACCTGTATCGCGCCCGGCACTGCGCCGGGACGGAGCCATTGAAATGGCGACTGAGATATTGAACGCGACTACTGCAAGAGGAACATCCTGATGGCAGCTGGTCCAAATGATCTGGCAGGCGTGGATCCAGACGCTCTTCGCGTTTTGCGACGGGCTGGGCTAGAGCGTCAGGATCTGGCGCAACGACTGGCGCGCTTTGAGTTTCAATCGCTGCGCCGTGAATTGAGTTCAGCATCCGTTTTCGATTTGCAGGTAGACGTTGCCACCAGAAAGGCGGACCCGGTCCCCGAGCAAGCAGAGCCAGAAATGTCGATGCCCGCCGAACTTTTGGCGGGCCTGCCCCAACTGCCCGTCCCACTGGGCCGCATTGCATGGACCAAACGGCCCGAGGACCTGCAGGTTGCAGGTATTTTGATTGATGTGGAGGGTGACGACGCAGCACTGTCCTCTGCCCTGCTCTCGCTTCTGACTGAACACCACAGGAACCCGTTCGCGCGCATCGTCTTTCTGTGCCGCACACTTGATCCGGTTCACGTTCTGGGCCGCTACGGTTTCCTTTGTCATCAGGTTGGTCGCGCTGATCCGGCCAACATTGGCGCACTTATGCAGCGGCGATATGGCATGAAGCAGATCCGGAGTTTGGATAGCGGTCACAAGTTGTGGTCGGCGCTGGACTGACCGGGCCGGTCCGCCCATAACACCTGATCAAGAACTCAAAAGCAGTGCCACGACTACCCGTATATGGGGTTTTTTGAACCCCACTGTTTCTATTATGTGACCAATAGTCGAAATTCTAAAACTGTTTGCAAATAAACGCCAAATTACAAATTCTGCCCCTTAATTTTGACATATTGGTTACGCAGCGTAAGATCACAAACGATCCACCAAGACCGGACACTCACTCAATCTAGGTCATGCAATGAAAAAAATAACATTCGCGCTCCTGTTGATTTTCACAGCCAGCGCAGCCCAGGCAGAGCAATGTGCATCATCAAAGCAGGTTGCAGAACAAATCCAGACCCGGTTTGGCGAAAAGCTGAGCCATGTTGGTGTCCTGCCCAACGCCAATGTTCTGGAAATCTACTCTCACCCCAGAACGGGTACGTGGACCATGCTGGTTACCTTGCCCGACCGCCGATTGAGCTGCTTGCTTGCAACCGGCACCGGGCGGGCGTCATTGGATTTGCACCTCGCCAGCTTGTCCTGAAACGACGAACGCCGGGGTTGGGTCAATCCACAATCGCCGCTCAGGTATTGACGGCGAACGCCCATTGATTGGCGCGAGATACGGGTCGCTTTAGCGTTTATCCGGTTTTGCCGGTGGCCATTTGCAATTCACCCATTGCAACATTAGGCTAACCGCATCAATCGCGAGCACCCGGTCAGGCCGGCCTCGGCAATCAACCAATCCCCACATCTGGAGACCCTCATGACGCAGGTCAAATCCGGCGACACTGTTCGCATTCACTATACTGGTACGCTGGCCGACGGCAGCACGTTTGACAGTTCCGAAGGACGCGATCCGCTGGAGTTTGAAGTTGGTTCCGGCCAGATCATTCCGGGTCTCGATCGTGCCATTCCCGGCATGGAAGTCGGCGAGAAAAAAGTAGTGAACATCGCGGCAGATGACGCCTATGGACAGCCCAACCCGCAAGCGATGCAAACTGTTCCGCGTGGGGATATCCCTGCGGATATTCCGCTCGAGGTTGGTCTTCAGCTCCAGGTGCAAACCCCGACCGGTCAGGTCATGCCCGTGACCGTGACCGAAGTGACCGACGAACAGGTTACTCTGGATGCCAACCATCCTCTGGCAGGAAAAGACCTGACGTTCTCATTCGAGATCGTGTCCATCGCGTAGCGGCGGAATATCCACATCTGACCAGATTGGTCCTTGGATTGTGGAAAACCGATAAAGACAGGGGCCGGCCAACCGAAGTGGCTGGCCCCTTTTTGTGTGGCACCACTTTCCGCGCTGCCCGCAAAAAGATACATCTCATCCAAACGCAAGAGAGGTGGCTCCATGCACATGGCTGACCTGGGCGATGTTCGCCTGCACTACCGTATCGACGGTCCCGAAGACGGCGCGCCAATCGTGTTCGCCAATTCGCTGGGAACTGATCTTCGACTCTGGGATCCGATCATGCCGCTGTTGCCGGCCGGGCTGCGCATCTTGCGGTTTGACAAGCGCGGACACGGTTTGTCGGATTTGCCCACTGGCCCCTACTCCATGGGGGCGTTGGTCCGCGACACGGAAAACCTGATGGATCATCTTGGTTTCAAGGATGCCATTTTTGTGGGTCTGTCGATCGGCGGTATGATCGCGCAGGGTCTGGCCGCCAAACGATTGGATCTGGTCCGTGCCATGGTGCTGTCGAACACCGGTGCGAAAATCGGCACACGGGACATTTGGGCCGAACGCATCGACGCGGTGAACGCAGGCGGCCTGCAGGCCGTGGTGCACCCCACAATGCAACGCTGGTTTTCTGATGCCTTCCACAAAGACCCGACATTTCCTGCCTGGCGCAACCTGTTCCTGCGCACACCAGCAGAAGGTTGGACAGGGTGCGGCGCAGCGATCGCAGGTACAGACTTTTACACTACCACAGCCAGCCTGCGCTTGCCCGCTTTGGGAATCGCAGGCTCGGAGGACGGATCAACACCCCCCGATCTGGTTCGTGAGACAATAGACTTGATCCCCGGCGGGCAGTTTGCCCTGATCCGTGGCGCCGGGCATCTGCCTTGCGTCGAGAACCCCGTCGAATATGCCCGTATCTTGAATGAGTTCATCTCGGCACAAGGTCACATCTAACGTGGCAAAGGACAGCTGAGTTTGGCACGATTCCTACTGATACACGGGGCAGCGCACGGTGCTTGGTGCTGGCACAAGACCATACCTGCCCTGCAGGCACTGGGCCATCGGGCCTATGCAATCGATCTGCCATCAAACGGCGATGACACGACACCGCTTTGCGACGTAACCCTTGATTCCTGTGCTCGCGCGGTTCTGGATGCGCTGGACGAACCCAGCATTGTGGTCGGACATTCCATGGGGGGATACCCGATCACGCGCGCCGCTGATCTGGATCCGGACAAAATCGAGAGGCTCGTCTATCTGTGCGCCTATGTTCCACGCCCCGGTTTGACGTTGGCGGACATGCGCAAGCTGTCTGACGAACAGCCACTGATCGAAGCGATCCAGCGAAACCCAGATGGTCTGTCCATGCGCTTTGACCCAAGCAAAGCGCGTGAAAAATTCTATCACGATTGCAGCGATGAAGATCTGCAATACGCCTTGGAACGGCTGTGTGACCAGGCCCTTGCACCGCAAATGACAGCGTTCGAACCCGGCGACGCGGTGTCACGCATGCCGCGCAGCTATATCACCTGTGAACAGGACGGTGCCATTCCACCCCAGTTACAGGACGAAATGGCAAGCGCGCTCAATCCATCCGACCGGTACCGGCTGAACAGCTCGCATTCGCCGTTCTTTTCGATGCCGGAACAATTGGCCCAATTGCTGGGCAAAATCGCAGAAAAAGGCTGACCGATGCCCGCGACACCCTTTGACAGTGCCCATCTTTCCGCTCTTTTCCCGACGGGTGATGCCGGCCGATTGTTTTCTGACACGGCAGAAGTACGCGCGATGATGGTGGTTGAAGGCACACTGGCCCAAGCGCAAGCGGCGCAAGGCCTGATACCCGAGACCGCGGCCAAGGCGATCCATCGGGCCAGTCTGGAACTCCAGATCGACCCCGGCGCACTGGCGCAACCGACCGGCCAGAACGGGGTTTCGGTGCCCGGACTTGTCGCTGCCTTCCGAAAGGAAATGCAGGCCCCGGAACACGCACAATATCTGCACTGGGGCGCGACCTCACAAGACATCCAAGACACGGCGCTAATGCTGCGATTGCGGCAAGCACTGGCACAGTCAGAAGCGCACTTGCGAAAAATTCTGGCTGCACTCGGGTCCCTGGCCAATCGACATGCGCAGACACCGATGGCCGCGCGCACCTATGGCCAGCACGCAACGCCTACCAGTTTCGGCGCTCAGGTGGCGGAATGGGGATGGCCGCTGCTCACAGCCCTCGAGACATTGCCAAAACTTCGTCAGGACAACCTGCTGGTCTCGCTAAGCGGCGCAGCCGGAACGGCATCCGCATTGGGGCCGGACCCCGCAGCATTGCGCGCTGATCTGGCCAGTCGGCTGGGGCTTGGTGATCCGGGGCGCAGCTGGCACAGTGACCGGTCGCCAGTGCTGAACATTGCAAACTGGATGACGCAGGTGACGCTGTCCTTGGGTAAATTTGGCGACGATCTCACGCTGATGGCGCAATCCGGAATTGGTGAAATCACGCTGGGCGGTGCAGGAAGCTCTTCGACCATGCCGCAAAAACAAAACCCGGTGGCCCCATCGGTTTTGGTGGCTTTGGCCCGGCATGCGCAGGGCATCAATGCAACGCTGCAAGGCGCGGCCATCCATCGTCAGCAGCGGGATGGTGCGGCATGGTTTACCGAATGGCTATGTCTGCCCCAGTTGGTTTTGTCCTGCGCCGCAGCCCTCACCCAGAGCGTCACCCTTGCTGAAAACATGGCACCACGCGAAGCCGAAATGGCCGGGACACTGGACAACTCTGGCGGTCTGTTGCTGGCCGAGGCAATCAGTTTCGCCTTGGCTGAAACGATGCCCCGCCCAGATGCCCAAGCCGCTGTCAAAACCCTGTGTCAGGATGCCATCGCATCCGGGAAAGACCTATCCACTCTGGCAAAGGAAGCCTATCCAGAGCTGCCGGGCGACCTGTTTGACACGCGCAATCAACTTGGCAATGCGCCAAGGGCGGCGGCTGCTTTTGTTGAAAAACTGCGTGGTTTAGAGCCAGCCCTGTAAAACGAGCGTCACGGAACCCTTTCAAATCCGGGCGGGCAAACCTAGTTTGCAGCCAAAGGGCATTCCGCCCGGGGACGAAACAAACCGCATGCGCCTGCCCACAATATTCATTCTGATTACCGTTCTTATCGATTCCATGGGCGTTGGGCTGATCATCCCGGTGATGCCGGATTTGATTCAGGAAGTGTCCGGTGGCTCTCTGGCACAGGCCGCGCTCTGGGGAGGTTTGTTGTCGACGGTTTTTGCCGTGATGCAATTCCTGTTCGGGCCGTTGATCGGCAACCTTTCAGACCGCTACGGCCGCAGGCCGGTCTTGCTGATCTCGCTCGCAGTGATGGCGGCAGACTATGTCGTTATGGCATTGGCAGGGTCAATCTGGCTGTTGCTGGCTGGCCGGGTCGTCGGCGGTATCACCGCCGCAACACAAAGCACCGCGAGCGCCTATATGGCAGACATCTCTGAGCCCGGGAAAAAAGCACAAGGGTTTGGTTTAATCGGTGCTGCCTTTGGTTTGGGTTTCGTCATTGGACCGCTGCTGGGCGGCTTCCTTGGAGAATACGGCACGCGCGCGCCGTTCTGGGCGGCTGCGGCACTGGCCGCTGCGAATGGTGTCTTCGGATACTTCGTGTTGCGTGAAACGGTCACCGATGAAATCCGCCGGCCCCTTGATTGGCGACGCGCAAACCCGCTGGGCGCGTTCAAAGCTCTCGCAGAATTGCCGGGCATTTCGCGCGGCCTGCTGATCTTCTTTCTCTATCAGGTGGCCTTTATGGTCTACCCGTCCGTCTGGGCCTACTTCGGTGTCGCCAGGTTCGGATGGGATCCCGGCATGATTGGCCTGTCCCTTGCGCTTTTCGGTGTGATGATGGCGATTGTCCAAGGCGGCTTGATCCGGGTGATCCTTGCATGGTTCGGCGAACGCGGAACCGTGGTGTACGGGCTGGTCTTTGACGTCTTTGCCTTTGGCGCAATCGCATTTGTAACGTCGGGAACCATTGCCCTGATCCTCACCCCGCTCGCGGCATTGGGCGCTGTAATCACGCCCGCCTTGCAGGGTATCATGAGCCAGCAAGTCGGACCGCAAAGGCAAGGCGAGCTGCAAGGCGCTTTGACCTCTGCCAGCGCCATCGCGATGATCGTATCCCCGCTCGTGATGACTTCGGTCTTTGCGGCCTACACGGCACCGGACGCGGCGGTCTACTTTCCCGGCGCGCCTTTCCTTGTCGCGCTTGGGCTGATCATCGTGGCGCTAATCGTATTCCTTTGGCCCCCACGCCGGGACGCCGTCGCGTAAAAACAATCAACAGGTCGTTTTCACGCTTGCGCAATACAGATTCTCAAGCGCACGGTTGCGAAAAGGCCGGAGGATTCATGCCGCAGATCAAAGCCGCAACCTGCACCGCATTCGGTGCGCCGCTCGAAATTGAAACTTTGACCCTGCGCGCCCCCGGACCGGGCGAAGTCGCTGTGTCACTGGATGCCTGCGCGATTTGTCATTCAGACATTTCTTATGCAGACGGAATCTGGGGCGGTGATCTGCCTTTAGTCTTGGGGCACGAAGCCGCCGGACGCATCACCGCAATGGGCGCAGGCGTGACCGGGTTCAAAACAGGTGATCAGGTCGTGGTGACGCTGATCAAATCCTGCGGACGATGCAGCAATTGCACCGCAGGTAAACCAACCATCTGCGAGGGTGGCGCAGACGTGCCCACCAAATTGACACGCGCCGATGGCACAGCCGTTACTGCGGCGATGAACTGCGGGGCATTCGCAGAAGCCGTGGTTGTCGATCAAAGTCAGATCGTGGCGCTGCCCGACAGCATGCCGCCCGAAGCCGTGGCCCTCTTGGCCTGCGGAGTAATCACCGGTGTAGGCGCCGTTGTGAATGCGGGCAAACTGCGCGCAGGTGAGGATGTGGTGGTGATCGGGGCTGGCGGCGTTGGTCTGAACGCCATCCAAGGGGCCCGCATTGCGGGTGCGCGCCGGATCGTTGCCGTGGACATGAGCGAGGAAAAGCTCGCGATTGCCAAGGAATTTGGTGCCACACACGGCGTTCTGGCGACGGAAAAGGCCCCTTGGCGAGCGGCTATGAAAGCGCTTGGCGGCAGAGGGGCTGACATTGTCGCCGTCACTGTTGGCGCAGTACCGGCTTATAACGACGCACCCAGATATTTGGGTTGGGGCGGGCGCATGATCATGGTCGGCATGCCGGCGTCTGGAGCCATGGCGGAATACGAACCAGTTGTTCCTGCCTTCATGGGCCAGCACTTCGTTGGCTCAAAGATGGGCGACGTTGTGATCCAGCGCGACATTCCATGGTTGGCGGATCTCTATGAACAAGGCCGTCTGCAACTGGATGAACTGATTTCAAATCGCTTTCCACTTGAGCAAATCAACGAAGCCATCGCAGACACCAAAACTGGCTCAGCAAAGCGCAACGTGATCCTGTTCAAAAGCTGATCCGCGCATCGCGCATTTTCTGGCGCCGCCGGTGCACATGCCAATTTTCCGGGAACTGATCCGATGAAACTGCAAGATCTGGACATCATCGTCACCGCCCCACCCGCTCCGGGATGGGGTGGGCGATATTGGATATTGGTCAAACTGACCACCAGTGACGGGATCGTCGGTTGGGGCGAGTGCTATGCATCTTCGGTTGGCCCGGAAGCCATGCGCGCCGTGATCGAAGATGTCTTTCACAGGTATTTCGAGGGAGAAAACCCTGAGAACATCGAAAAGATGTTCCGCCGGACTTATTCATCCGGGTTTACACAGCGTCCGGACCTGACGGTCATGGGCGCGTTTTCGGGCCTTGAGATCGCGTGTTGGGATATATTGGGCAAAGCCCGCAACCGCCCGGTTTGGGCGCTCTTGGGCGGGATGATGAACGAGCGGGTACGGGCCTATACCTATCTCTACCCTCTTGAAAGTCATCGCATGGCTGATTTCTGGACCAGTCCCGAACTCGCCGCCGAGGCTGCGTTGGATTGCGTGTCGCGGGGCTATACAGCGGTGAAATTTGACCCCGCCGGTCCGTATACCATGCGCGGTGGGCACATGCCGGCCATGTCTGACATTTCGCAGTCCGTTGCCTTTTGCAAAACCATCCGCGAAGCGGTCGGGGACAAGGCAGATCTGCTATTTGGCACCCACGGACAATTCACGCCAGCCGGCGCTATTCGGCTGGGTCAGGCAATTGAACCCTATAGCCCGCTTTGGTTTGAAGAACCGATCCCGCCAGACAACCTGCTTGATTTCGCAAGAGTGGCCCAATCTGTGCGGATTCCGGTGGCAACCGGCGAACGGATGACCACGCGTTCGGAATTCGCCACGTTGCTGCGCACTGGCGGCGCTGAAATCCTCCAACCGGCATTGGGCCGCGCAGGGGGGCTTTGGGAAGCGCGCAAAATCGCGGTTCTGGCAGAAAGTTATGGCGCACAGATGGCTCCACACCTTTATGCCGGTCCGGTGGAGTGGGCGGCAAATATCCATCTGTCCGTCGCGATCCCGAACCTTCTGATTGCCGAGAGCATAGAAACGCCGTTCCACGACCAATTGATCCGAGGCAGCATTCGCGTAGATCAGGGCTTTGTCACCGCACCACAAAACCCCGGCTTGGGCATCGACATTGACGAAGATCTCGCGCGGGCCCATCCCTACACGGGCGACGGCTTGCATTTACAGATGCAGGATGACCCTTGCGACTATGTGAATGGCAACGCGTTTGAAGGTGGCGCACCCGCGCGCGAAAAGTGATCCGCGCAACTTTTGCCCAAAATTTAGGCGCTTAGTTTGAGTGCGCCGCATAATTCAGCCAGACTGGTTCAAAGGCTCGCCTTTGTGAAAAGGCGCTGCTAGAGTTTGCGCGCGAAACCGTAGGGCTCGAGAACCGTGACGATCCAAGAAAAAACCGCACCGCCAGACGAAATGGCCGACAATGCGCAGCATGCCGCTGCATTCCTCAAGACGCTGGCTCACGAAGGGCGTTTGATGATTCTTTGCCATTTGGGCACCGGCGAACGGTCTGTTGGCGAACTCGAAGCACTTTTGCAAATCCGGCAGGCCGCTGTCAGCCAGATGCTCGCGCGATTGCGCGAAGAAGGACTGGTCACGACGCGCCGCGAAGGCAAGACAATCTACTACAGTCTTGCCGACGAGAACACAGCACGCGTTATTGGCTTGTTGTACGAAATCTTCTGTAGTGGATCAGATGCCTGCTGAAAAAACTGCCTTTTCCGGCCCCGACCTTTGCAAATTGACCGCGCGTGAAGCGATCGCGCTGCTTAAACGCAAAGAGGTGTCCTCTGCGGAGCTTCTGGCTGCCAGTCAGGAACGCATTGCGCAAACCAGCCCGGCAATCAACGCAATGGTGACGCAATGCCCTGAGCGAGCCGCGGACGCGGCCGCGCATTCCGAACCATCATCGGTGCTGGCCGGATTGCCAATCGGCATCAAGGATCTGACCCCGGTTGCAGGCGTCAGAACAACATTCGGCACACCGGGGATGGCCGATTTCGTTCCCGAAGAGTCTGATCCGCTGGTCACCCGTCTGGAAGACCGCGGTGCTGTGGTCGTAGGCAAAACAAACACGCCGGAACTGGGCGCCGGTGCAAACACCTTCAATCCCATTTTCGGCCCCACCCGCAACCCTTGGGACACGCGTATGAACGCCGGCGGATCTTCGGGCGGCGCGGCTGCTGGTCTGGCTACGGGCGAGGTCTGGCTGTCGCATGGCTCGGATCTGGGCGGATCACTCCGGACACCCGCCGGATATTGCGGAATCGTTGGCCTGCGCCCATCACCCGGTGTTGCCGGTGGCGGCTCCGCCCAGCAGGGCTTTGACTCCATGCCAGTTCAAGGACCAATGGCCCGGAACGTGGCTGACTGCGCCCTGTTTCTGGATGCCATGGCCGGGTTTGACCCCGTTTGGCCGCTTTCGATGCCCGCACCGATGAACTCTTATCTCGAAACCTGTCTTGCAGATCCCGGCGCGGTGCGCATTGGCTTCTCCCCGGACATGGGCGGACTGGCTCCGATCGACAAGGCTATGGAGGATGCCCTGCGTGACGGCATGGCCCGCATTGATATCCCCGGTTTCGAAGTTGTCGAAGCCGCACCTGAACTGGGTGCGGTAGACCAGACATTCCGCACGCTGCGCGCGCTTGGTTTCTGGGCAGGCGCCCGCAAGACGCCCGAGGAAATCACGCGTCAGTACAAGGCGACTTTGCAGCAGAACATTGCGGATGGCGTCGCTCTGAAGCCAGAAGACATTGCAGAGGCTTTGATCGAACGCTCAGCGATCTATGACCGCATTCTTGCCTTCCTGGGACAGTATGATGTGATCGCCTGCCCAATCTCTGGTCTCTTCCCGTTGCCTTGGGAAAATGAGTATCCGCCGGAGGTCGCCGGCGTACCCAGCCGTGACTATCTCGATTGGCTTAAGTTTACCTTTCCGGCATCGCTGTGTGGGCTTCCTGCTCTTGCCCTGCCGCTTGGACGGAACAAGGATGGGATGCCATTTGGTGTTCAGTTGATTGGTCAGCCAAGGGGCGAAGGACGTTTGTTGCAGATTGCCCGTGCGATTGAGGAATCTCTGGCACTGGGTCAGGTTCCCGTAGACCCGAACGTCACACACTGAGGTCAACCAAGCTCTCTTGAACATCTGCGAGAGGCTATCGCCCTTTTTGCGCCAGTTCGATGCGTGCTTCGAGCACCGCCATGTCCCGAATGATACGGCGGCGTTCGTCCCGATCTGAGTTATCCATCAGTTCTTCGCGAAGCCGCCTCAGTTCTTGCGAAATGCTGACGATCTCGGGCACCGCGCCGTTGTCTTTGAGAATGCGGTTCAGCACGGCATTTTCCGGATCGTCGCAGCGCGGCAGAGGTTTGCCAGAGCCCGGCAAATCATCGAACGCGCCGTCTTTTTCGGCGGCTCGTATCTTGGCGTTGATCAAGTCTATCAGCGGATGATCCATGGTCCGCTTTGTGCCACGAGGCGGGATAAACGAAAAGACCCGCAAAGACGCTGCGTCAATTCATGCGTTCCCCAGCGTTCATGCCCCTTGCGCGAAAGCAGATAGCTTTCCAAACTGCCTAGGATAAGATGACTAACGGGCCAACCAAACAAGAGCCCAAGCCAACGATATGGGAGGAAACGGCCGATGACCTATGCAGGGATCGCCGATAGGGATGCAATTCAGGGCGAAATGCCTTGGGCGGAACGGGATGTACCGCAAACGCTTTGGGGACAACTCAGCAAAACAGCTGACGCTTTTCCGGATAGACCCGCGATCAGTTATCAGTTGCTGTCCGGCCCAACCGATAAGGCCGAAACCCTGTCCTGGCGGCAGCTGAAAGAGGGAACAGCGCAGGCTGCAAACCTTTTTCGTTCGCTGGGTGTGCAGGAAGACGATGTCATCGCCTACGTTCTGCCAAATGCCAACGAAACCATTCTGACATTGCTGGGCGGCGCCGTCGCAGGAATCGTTAACCCGATCAACCCACTGTTGGAGCCCGAACAGATCGCATCGATCTTGCGCGAAACCAACGCCAAGGTTGTCGTGACCCTGAAGCCTTTTCCCAAAACAGACGTTCCTCAGAAGGTCGCCGAGGCGGTGCGCCATGCGCCCAATGTGCAGACGGTTCTGCAAATCGACCTGAACCGCTACCTGACACCACCCAAAAGCTGGATTGTCCCGCTGATCAGGCCAAAGGTTTCCACCAACATTCATGCTGACATCAAGGATTTCTCGAAAGAGATGAAGCGCCAGCCAAAGACGCTTCAATTTGATGACAGCACCGGCGACCGGATCGCAGCCTATTTCCACACCGGTGGCACCACCGGGATGCCCAAGGTCGCGCAGCACAAATATTCGGGCATGATCTACAACGGCTGGCTCGGTGCCCGTTTGTTGTTTGATGAGACCGACAGCATCATGTGTCCGCTGCCCATGTTCCATGTTTTTGCGTGCCACGTGATCCTGATGGCCGCGTTGTGTTCGGGTGCGCATGTGGTGTTCCCCACGCCGCAAGGGTATCGTGGCGATGGCGTGATGGACAATTTCTGGAAGCTCTGCGAGCGCTGGAAGATCAGCTTTGTGATTACGGTGCCAACGGCTGTTTCCGCGCTGATGCAGCGCAAGGTGGATGCTGACATCTCTACCGTGAAAACCGCCTTTTCCGGTTCTGCGCCCATGCCGATGGAGCTGTTCAAGCGGTTTGAAGAAGCCTGCGGGGTTACGATCTGCGAAGGCTATGGTCTGACCGAAGCAACATGCCTCGTCTCGGTGAACCCGGTGGACGGCCTGAAGAAGGTTGGGTCTGTCGGCATCTCGTTGCCATATACCGAGGTGAAGATCATCAACGAAGTGGACGGCGCGCCGGTTGAATGCGGCCCTGACGAAGTCGGTGAAATCTGCATTTCCAATCCAGGCGTTTTCGCCGGCAATACCTACACAGAGGCCGATAAGAACGTTGATCTGTTCCACTACGGAACGCATCTGCGCACCGGCGATCTGGGCCGCGTGGACGAAGACGGTTATCTGTGGATTACGGGCCGGGCCAAGGACCTGATCATTCGCGGCGGACACAACATCGATCCAGCCGAAATCGAAGAAGCGCTGGTTACCCATCCCGCCGTGGCGATGGCAGGTGCAATCGGCCAGCCCGATGCGCACGCGGGTGAATTACCCTGTGCGTTTGTCGAACTGGTCGAAGGTGGACAGGTCACCGAGGAAGAATTGCTAGAGCACTGCAAGGTTCACGTTCATGAACGTGCGGCGCAGCCAAAGCACATGACCATTCTACCTGAACTGCCCAAGACAGCTGTCGGCAAAGTCTTCAAACCTGACCTGCGCAAAAACGCGATCACACGTGTTTACAACGCCGCGCTTGAAAAAGGCGAATGCCCTGCGCGTGTTGTTGGCGTGACCGACAGCAAGAAGCGCGGTCTCGTGGCTCAGGTCGAAGCGAATGGCGCCAGTGCAGAGGACGTGAGCAAGATCTTGGGCGATTTTGTGCGCCCATGGGAATGGGCCGAAGCTGAACAGGCAGCCTGATCTGGAATATTCCGGGACCTGCGCTCCGGAATTCACCTTGGGGACAAAGCGAAGGGGGGCGAAATTCGCCCCCCTTTTTTCGGGAGGCGCAAGCAACCATCAAAAACCGGCTGGCCCCTACCAGATGCCGGCCCTTGCCCTTGAACCGCCCTGCCCTCTGCGGCACTGTCCGCACACTGACAGGAGCACGCATGGTCACGGTCCAGCAACAATACGAAGCCTTTCCGTACCCGGAACGCGATCCCAAGGACGAAGCGAAACGGCTGATTATGGGATCTCCTTCTCATCCGCTCGAAATGGATCATTTCCTGTGGGGCGGCCGGCGGGATTGGTCAAAACCCCTGCGCGCACTTGTGGCTGGCGGTGGCACTGGCGATGGACTGATCCAACTGGCCCAGGTTCTGACCTCTGCAGGCAAACCCTTTGAGATCACATATGTTGATCTGTCCAAAGCCTCCCGCGCCGTGGCAAAGGCCCGTGCCAAGGCAAGAGGTCTGAAAGGCATCTCCTTTCACACCGGTTCTTTGCTGAATGCTTCGGACTATGGGCAATTCGACTACATTGATTGCTGCGGTGTGCTGCATCATCTGCCCGACCCCGCCGCAGGTTTCGCAGCCTTACGCGCGGCCTTGGCCCCCGGCGGCGGCCTTGGATTCATGGTCTACGCGCCCTATGGCCGGTCAGGGGTTTATCCTCTGCAAGAGGCTTTTGGCGCGCTCTTTGACGGATTGCCGCCCCAGGGACGCTTGGACGCTGCAAAATCCATCGTAGAGGCTCTGCCCGATGGACATCCGTTCAAAGCGAATATCAATCTTGGTGACCATCACGCATCAGACGCCGGGTTCTACGATCTGCTTCTACATGGGCAGGACCGCTCTTATTCGGTTAGCGAACTTCTGGACGTATTGGACCAGACCGGTTGGCGCCTACAAAGCTTTGCAACGCCCGCTCTGTACGATTTGGCCCGAATGACCGATCGGCCTGATACCATGCGCGATGCAGTGGCCATGGCCATCGCGGAAAAGCTGCGTGGAACGATCCGCGTTCAGGTTGGCTACGCCCTGCCCGCCGACGACAAAACGCCTATTGCCAACGGCCGCAAACGGACCGTTATCCCGCATCTGCGCGGCGTGCAGCCCAAAGCCTTGGCTCAGGCCGTCGCCCAAGGCAAACCGATCCCGGTCCGCATGAAGGAAGCTCAGGCCAACCTTCGCCTGCCCAAACGTGCCGCCCCCTTGATCGCTGCTATCGACGGGCGCCGGGATCTGTCGCAGATCGCACAGGCGGCGGGATTGGATACCCTCGCATTCGGAGCCTTGTGGACCCCGGTCGAAAAAGAACTCTGTGATTGGGGCCTGATGCTTTATTCTGATCTGGGCAAACGTGTGTAGGAGATCAGCCCGATGTGCGGACGATTTGCAGTGACATTGCCAAGCGATGCAATGGCCCAACTGTTTTCGGCACAGCCTGCGAATGATCTTCCTGACGTGCCAAATTACAATGTCTGCCCCACCAATCTCGTCCATACAATCAGCATTCAGGGCGACCAAAGACGTCTTGCGCCGATGCGCTGGGGCTTCCTGCCGCACTGGTACAAGGCAACCAATGCGGGCCCTCTACTGATCAACGCACGCAGTGAAACGATTGCAGAGAAACCAGCATTCAAGGCCGCCTGCCGCGAAAGACGTTGTTTGATCCCGGCCACCGGTTTTTACGAATGGACAAAAGACGAGGAAGGCAACCGGCTGCCGTGGTACATCTTTCCAGAACAAGATGATCCGCTGGTCTTTGCCGGGGTCTGGCAGGATTGGGAACGCGATGGCCAGTCCTTGAGAACCTGCGCTATCGTGACCTGCACCGCAAATCAGACCATGTCCCAGATTCATCATCGAATGCCGGTTATCCTCAAAGAACCGGATTGGGCGAAATGGCTGGGCGAGGAAGGGCATGGCGCAGCCACTCTGATGACCGCGGCCGCCGAGAATGCCCTGTCGTTTTATCGCGTCGGAACCGAGGTGAATTCCAATCGGGCCAGTGGTGCGGCGCTTTGCGCACCGATTGACGCATGAAGTTCCCCGATCTGCTTGACCCCGGCGCGGCGCTGTCCTAATTCTGCGCGCAGCGCGGGCGTTGTGTAATGGTAAGACCCTTGCCTTCCAAGCAAGAGATACGGGTTCGATTCCCGTCGCCCGCTCCAATCCTCCCAGAACATCCAATTTCGTACGCTTCAACCCGGGCGCGGCAATCCTGAGCCTTGACGCCCTGCGCTGGCATGGCAAAACAGCTTAATGCAAGGAACAGGAGGCTGAATGGCCCGAGGAGACGCTGCGGCGCACGCAACCGAAGAGCGGGAAAAATCCCGTAAGCTGGGATCGCTCTCTGCGCTCTGGCCATTCATGAAGCCGTACCGCGCGCTGATGGCAGCGGCGATTCTCGCTTTGGTGGCGACAGCCTGTATCTCATTGATCCTGCCTTTGGCGGTTCGACGGGTGGTTGATAATTTTAACGTCAAATCCGGCGAATTGCTGAACTTGTACTTTGGGGCCGCCCTCGCCATTGCGGCGGCGCTCGCGTTGGGCACTGCGTTGCGCTACGCGCTGGTCACGCGTTTTGGCGAGCGGGTAGTCGCAGACATCCGCAAGGCAACATTTGACCGCGTGATTTCCCTGTCGCCCGCATTTTTTGAACGCACCATGACAGGCGAGGTTCTGAGCCGGATTACAACGGACACCACGTTGATCCTCTCGGTGATCGGATCGTCCATTTCCATCGCTTTGCGCAATGTGCTGCTTTTCATTGGTGGCTTGGTCTTGATGCTGTTCACCTCTGCGAAACTCACGGGTTTGGTTTTGCTAATCGTGCCCGCTGTGATCGTTCCGATCCTCGTTCTAGGCCGGCGTTTGCGCGTGCTGAGCCGCGAGAACCAAGACTGGATCGCACAGAGTTCGGGCAACGCATCAGAGGCGCTGACTTCGGTACAAACCGTTCAAGCTTACACCCACGAGGCCATTTCGAAGGGCGCGTTTTCAGAAGTAACCGAAAAGAGTTTTGATGCCGCGCGACGCCGCATTTGGACACGGGCACTGATGACGGCCATCGTTATTTTCCTCGTGTTCACCGGCATAGTCGGCGTGCTTTGGATCGGTGCCTGGGATGTGCGCGCGGGCGGCATGACGGCGGGGACATTGATTCAGTTTGTGATCTATTCGGTCATGGTCGCAGGCGCTGTCGCGGCCCTGTCCGAAGTGTTCGGGGAACTCCAGCGCGCCGCAGGTGCAACCGAACGGCTGGTCGAATTGCTTAATGCCGAAGACACCGTGCAAGACCCCGCACAGCCCAAGACATTGCCCAGCCCGGTTCGGGGTGAGATCAGTTTTGACAACGTCGGCTTCACCTATCCATCCCGACCCGACGTCGCGGCATTGGATGCCGTTGATTTGACAATCGAGCCGGGGGAAACCGTAGCGCTGGTCGGCCCGTCTGGCGCTGGCAAGACAACCGTCATTCAGATGATCCAGCGGTTCTATGACCCGCAAAGTGGCGCGGTGCGAATCGACGGGCACGCGCTGACCGACATGGCCCGGCAGGATTTCCGCCGTCACATCGCATTGGTCCCACAAGACCCGGTCATCTTTGCCGCCTCGGCTCGGGACAACATCCGCTTTGGCCGTCCGGATGCCAGCGACGCAGAGATCATGGCCGCCGCACAGGCAGCGGCTGCGCACGAATTCCTGTCCGACCTTCCAGAAGGCTATGACACCTGGCTGGGGGAACGCGGTGTGATGCTGTCCGGTGGTCAGAAACAGCGCGTCGCAATTGCGCGGGCAATCCTGCGCGATGCGCCAATCCTGCTGCTGGACGAGGCGACCTCGGCTTTGGATGCCGAAAGTGAACGGGCGGTTCAGGCCGCAGTAGATACATTGGCGCAGGGGCGGACCACCGTGATCGTCGCGCACCGCCTTGCGACGGTGAAAAAAGCGGACCGGATTATCGTCATGGATCAGGGACGCGTCGTCGCCACAGGCGAACACGATGCGCTGGTTGCCGAAGGTGGGCTTTATGCACGGCTTGCCCGGTTGCAGTTTACTGACGGCGTGGCCGCCGAGTAGTCCAGCACTTCAGTCGAAACAGGACAAAAAAGCCCCGCGCACAGAACAACCTGAGCGCGGGGCTTTTTGTTTGCGTCTGACGGCCTGTCAGCTGGGCGAATTACCCGCGCAGCACGCCACCTGTGGCCTTGCCTACCTTTTCGATAATCTTGGCAGCGACAGCCTCAATATCTTTTTCCTTCAGCGTTTTGTCCGATGGTTGCAGACGCACCGTAATCGCCAGAGACTTCTTGCCCTCACCCAACGACCCACCAATGAATTCGTCGAACAAACGGACGTCTTCGATCAGCGCTTTGTCCGCACCTGCAGCCGCGTTCATCAGATCCAATGCCTGCACGTCATCGTTCACAACAAAGGCAAAATCACGCTCGACAGCCTGCAGATCGCTCATGACCATCGCACCGCGGCTGGCCCCGCTCTTTCTGGGTAGTGGCACTTCCTCTGGCCAGATCGTAAAGGCAACCGCAGGGCCCTTCACATCCAGTTCGCGCAGCACTTTGGGGTGCAGTTCGCCAAAGATACCCAGCACTTTTTTAGGGCCAAGGCACATCTTGCCATGGCGTCCGGGGTGCCACCATTCGTTGGCGCCGCGCAGGATCTGCATCTTGGCAGGTGCACCGATGGCCGAAAGCACAGCTTCTGCGTCGGCTTTGGCATCATAGAGATCAACGGGCCGCGATGCCCCATGAACATCCTTCGGGCCAGTGCGCCCGACCAAAAGGCCTGAAATCAGCAGGTGCTGTTCTTCTGGCTCGCCTCCGTGGAATGCGGCGCCCACTTCGAAAAGGGCCATATCCATGTAGCCGCGCGCCTGATTGCGTGCAGCGGCTTGTAACAGCCCAGGCAAAAGGGCCGGACGCATATGGCTCATTTCCGAGCTGATCGGGTTGGCGAGCATGGTCGCATCGTCGCCGCCGCCGAACAGTTCAGCCGCTTTGCTGTCGATAAAGCTATAGGTCACGCATTCGTTGTAGCCGAGCGCTGCGGCCGTACGCCGGGCAATCTGTTCGCGCTTTTGCATCGGAGACAGGATCGGACGCGGAACACCGGCTTGGACGCGCGCAAGTGGAACGCCCTGCAGCTTGGTCAAGGACGCAACGCGCGCAACCTCTTCGACGAGGTCCGCCTCGCCCAGCACGTCAGGCCGCCAGCTGGGGACATGCGCCATGGTGCCTTCCATTCTGAAACCCAAGGCCGTCAGTGTCTGACGCTGCTCTGCCTCAGGGATCTCCATACCAACCAGCGAGATGACGCGCTTGGCATCCAGTTTGTAGGCCCTCGACACGTCAGGCACTTCGCCCGCGACGATCATTTCGGATGCCTCGCCGCCCGCAACATCAAGGATCATGCTGACTGCCAGATCGAGGCCGGTCGAGGTAAAGGCCGGGTCGACACCACGTTCAAACCGGTACCGCGCATCAGAATTGACCTTGAGCGCCCGGCCCGTGTAGGCAATCTGCACAGGGTCCCAATAGGCGCTTTCAACGAACACATCGGTGGTGTCGTCCTGACAACCGGTTTCTTCACCCCCCATGATCCCGGCAAGGCTTTCCGGACCGTTCTCATCGGAAATGACCATCTGGCCTGCCTGCAAAGTGTAGGTCTTGCCGTCCAGCGCCAGAAGTTCTTCACCGCCCGCCGCGCGATGCACGCGCAGATCACCACTGACCTTGGCCATGTCAAAGACGTGCAAAGGGCGATTGCGATCGTAGGTGAAGAAGTTCGTCACATCGACCAGGAAATTGATCGGGCGCAGCCCAATGGCGCGCAACCGATCCTGCAGCCAGGCCGGGCTCGGGCCATTTTTGACACCACGAATGACGCGGCCGCAAAAGACCGGGCAACCATCAAGAGTGTCATCGTCGATGTGGACCAATAGAGGTGCAGCAAAGGACGCTTCAACCGATTTGGAGTCCTGTGATTTCAGCGTCCCCAATCCGCGCGCCGCAAGATCGCGGGCGATGCCCTGAACGCCCAGCGCGTCCGGGCGGTTCGGCGTAATGGCGATTTCGATCACAGGATCAACCTTGGCTGGATCGTTTTCCGCAAGCCAATCGGTGAATTTCTGACCAACTTCGCCAGAGGGCAATTCAATGATGCCGTCGTGCTCATCAGACAGCTCCAGCTCGCGCTCTGACGCCATCATACCGTGGCTTTCCACACCGCGAATATTGCCAACCGACAGTGTCACGTCGATGCCGGGGACATAGTCACCAGGTTTGGCCAAAACGACCGTGATTCCCGCGCGTGCGTTTGGAGCGCCGCAAACAATTTGCTTTTCGCCTTCATCTGTCTCCACACGGCAGACCCGCAGACGGTCTGCATCAGGGTGCTGTTCGGCATGAACCACCTTGGCCAGCGTAAACTTGGCCAGCTTGGCCCCCGGATTTTCCACGCCTTCGACTTCGAGGCCCAGATCGGTCAGGGCTTCGGCGATTTCATCGACCGATGCGGTGGTGTCCAGATGGTCTTTCAGCCACGATAGGGTGAATTTCATGCGACTTGGCCTTCGGGTTGGATGCGTTGGTTGCGCAGTCCTTACCGGATCGGCGGGAAGGTGAAAAGAGGCTGCGACAAGCCGGCAATTCTACTGCAGCCGCAGACTGTGCGGTCGGGCCAATCAAAGTCTGGCCCCAGTTATAAAATTCGCGGGGTTTCGGGCCCAAGGTTGTGGTCTCATCGAAAAAGGCCCCGCATTTCTGCGGGGCCTTTTCTGATTTTCATAAGTGCAGACGATTACTCGTCGCCGCCCTTCAGAGCTGCGCCAAGGATATCGCCGAGCGATGCGCCGGAGTCGGAGGAACCGAACTGTTCGACGGCCTCTTTCTCTTCTGCGATCTCGCGTGCCTTGATCGACAGACCCAGACGACGGGTCTTGGAGTCGATGTTGGTGACGCGCACGTCGACCTTGTCACCGGTGTTGAAGCGCTCTGGGCGCTGCTCGGCACGGTCACGCGACAAATCGGAGCGGCGGATGAAGGACTTCATGCCTTCGTATTCCACTTCGATGCCACCATCTTCGATTGCGGTCACTTCGACGGTGATCACGGAGCCGCGCTTTACGCCGCCAACCGCGTCCGCGAACTTGTCGCCGCCCAGGTTCTTGATCGAGAGCGAGATACGCTCTTTCTCAACGTCCACTTCGGAGACAACGGCCTGAACCATGTCGCCCTTGCGGTATTCCTGGATGGCTTCTTCGCCGCGCTGATCCCAGCTGAGGTCGGAGAGGTGAACCATACCGTCGATCTCGCCTTCGAGGCCGATGAACAGACCGAATTCGGTGATGTTCTTGACTTCGCCTTCGACCTGCGTGCCCTCGGGGTGTGTTTCTGCAAACACTTCCCATGGGTTGCGCTGGGTCTGCTTGAGACCAAGGGAAACGCGGCGCTTGGAGCCGTCGATTTCCAGAACCATGACGTCCACTTCCTGCGAGGTGGAAACGATCTTGCCGGGGTGCACGTTCTTCTTGGTCCAAGACATCTCGGAGACGTGAACCAGACCTTCAACACCGGGCTCGAGCTCAACAAATGCACCGTAATCGGTGATGTTGGTCACGCGACCTTTGTGGACCGACGACAGTGGGTACTTGGCGCCAACCAGATCCCATGGATCTTCCTGCAGCTGCTTCATGCCGAGGCTGATGCGGTGCGTGTCTTTGTTGATCTTGATAACCTGAACCTTGACCGTCTCGCCGATCGTGAGGATCTCGGAGGGGTGGTTCACACGGCGCCATGCCATGTCGGTTACGTGCAGAAGGCCGTCTACGCCACCAAGGTCGACGAAGGCACCGTATTCGGTGATGTTCTTGACGACACCGTCCACAGCCTGACCTTCGGTGAGGTTGGCAATGACTTCGGCGCGCTGTTCGGCACGGCTCTCTTCGAGGATCGCACGGCGCGAAACAACGATGTTGCCACGGCGACGGTCCATCTTGAGGATCTGGAATGGCTGCTTCAGACCCATGAGCGGGCCAGCGTCGCGCACGGGGCGCACGTCAACTTGCGAGCCGGGCAGGAAGGCTACGGCGCCGCCGAGGTCGACTGTGAAGCCACCTTTGACGCGGCCGAAGATCGCGCCTTCGACGCGTGCATCGTCGGCATAGGCCTTTTCCAGACGATCCCAGGCTTCTTCACGACGCGCCATCTCACGCGAGATGACAGCTTCGCCGCGGGCGTTTTCAGCCGAACGAAGGAAGACTTCTACCTCATCGCCAACAGCGATTTCGGGCGCTTCACCGGGATTTGCGAATTCTTTGAGTTCGACACGGCCTTCCATTTTGTAGCCGACGTCGATGATGGCTTGTCCCGCTTCGATTGCGATGACCTTACCTTTGACAACAGACCCTTCTTCGGGTGTGTCCATTTCGAGGCTCTCGTTCAGGAGGGCTTCGAATTCTTCCATAGTTGCATTAGCCATGTGGCGTCTATTTCCTTACATCTAGGTTTTACTGGCCGAGCGGTTGTCTCCGCCGGTCTTAGGGTTTCGTTGGTCAGACGGTCCGCAAAGCAAAGAGGGCCGGTAGACCCCGACCCTGCTCGATTCTTGTGCTTGCGGCGTTACCGCCTTGTCGACAGCGCGCGTATACGCAAAGGCCGGACCGATTTCAAGTCATAACGGCCCTTATGCAGAAGGGCCTGATCCCCATTCCAGCCAGCGCCGTTCAGCCGGTGACAAGACCGCATCGACGACATCGCCGTAGGCCGCCAGATCATCTTCTGTCAGGATGCCTTCCCACTTGTTGCAGCTTGCACTGTCGAAAAACCCTGTATCATTGCGCCAAAACGCATGCCCGGCAGACGGCGTGAATCTAGCCGCATTGGCCCTCATGCTGTCGAACCGCGCCGCGTCCGCGATTACATCCATCAAATCAGGGGCGTGACTGATCCCCGTATGCTTTGCGATCTGCGCAACGGCCCCGGGCAGATCATGCAACATGTCTGCATAGTGCAGGCAGATAAGGTTTTCGCGTTCTTTCCGCGCCAGAGTTGCGCGGAAATGGTCCAAGATCAAAGGCAACCCCAGATGATCGCGATCGTTGACCAGAAAGGCTTGGAAGCTCTCTCTTGGGTCTTCTGGCATCGGATCCAAACCTACGTCATGCGCAATGTTCGCCATATGCTTTCGCGACGAAAAATGAACATCGATCGGATGTCGATAGACAGTGATGTAACGCAGTGCATCCCAATAGGGGATACAGTCAAACGGCGAATGGGACTTCACCTGCCGGCGATGGTCCTGCGCATCAAGGCGCTCCATAACCTCGTCAAACGGGCGTACCGCTATGTCTATCCACGGTGATTTGGTCGACGTTTGCGCATCCACACCGGGATCGCCGGAAATCAGCATGGCCAGAATACCCTGCATCCAGGTGGTGCCGGATTTCGGCGGTGTGCAAACGACAATATCCCCTTCACGCGGACGAAAACCCTGCCATCGGCTGGAGTCATTGATCGGGTCACGAAAAATGCGGCTTGCGGGTTCGGCAGGTGCAATCATGCGATAAGCAAGGCTCAGCAGAACCGTTCCGGACCGATCCATTGGTCTTCTGTGTACCGGTCGCCATAGGCCCATCCGATCGGAAGGATTTCGTCAATACGCGCCAGAACATCAGGCGTCAGGGTGATCTGTGTACCGCGCACCAGATCGCGAAAGTGAGACACCGACCGGGTGCCCGGGATGGGCAGCACATGGTCACCACGCGACACCAGCCATGCGATGGCCAGCGCAGCTGTCGGCTCACCCAGTTCGGCTGCCAAATCACGCAGCGGCTGTGTCAGGCGCAGGTTCACGTCATAGTTCGGCTCAATAAAGCGCGGGTTGGTCCCCAGAAATGGCAGGGAGGGGATCACATCTTTTGACAGCGGGTCATCCGTCAGTAGTGAACGGCCAACCGGGGAAAAGGCGACCAAGGTAGTTCCCAGTTCTGCACAGGTTTGCACCAGACCCATTTCAACGAAACGCGTGGACAAAGAATACTCGGACTGAACAGCCGCCACGGGTGCAACAGTCCGGGCGCGGCGCAGTGAACTGGGCGCGATTTCAGAAAAGCCAAAGGCTTTGATCTTGCCCTTTTCCTGCAATCCAACGAGCGATTGAGTCACCTCTTCGATCGGGCGTTCTGCCTCACGCCGATGCACATAAAACAGGTCTACGCAGTCCAAGCCCATCAGAGCCAGTGACTTGTCCAGCTCAGCTTCAAGATGCTCGGCCGAATTATCGTATTTGCGGTTTCCATCCGCGTCCCGAGAGATGCCGGCCTTGGTCGCCACATGAAAATGATCACGTGCCTCAGGGCGTTGTTTGAAGAACTGCCCAATGGCCTTTTCGGAGCGGCCCATTCCATAAACATTGGATGTGTCGATATGGGTCACGCCCTGATCCATAGCCTCAGCCAGAATCGCGTAGGAGTTTTCTTCCGTCGTGGGGCCATAGAATTCAGCAAAGCTCATGGCGCCAATGCCCAGACACGACACCATTGGGCCACCCGGACCGATTTGAACCTGCTTCATTCTGCGTCTCCCTACGTTATCGCTTGGCGTCGATTGCGGCCCTTGCTGCTGACACGGCATCTTCGATGGTCATCTCGGACGTGTCGATTTGCAAGGCATCTTCTGCCGGACGCAGGGGCGCGTCCGCACGCCCCATATCGCGCGCATCCCGTTCCCGCACGTCTGACAGAACCGTATCATAGTCCACGTCCATGCCCCTTTCGACAAGCTCTGCATGCCGACGACCGGCCCGCACTTCGGGGCTGGCGGTGACAAAGAGTTTCACGTCGGCGTCCGGGCAAATGACCGTACCAATGTCCCGGCCATCCAGAACGGCGCCCCCTGAGCGGCGCGCAAATGCTCGCTGGAAATCCAGCAAGGCCTGTCGCACTTCGGGAATAACGGCAACCTTGGAAGCGGCTTGCGCAACCGCAGGTGTCCGCAATGCATCGCCATCCAGATCTTCCGCCCTCAAGCTGTGCGCGGCCTCAATGGGTTCGACACCGTCCAGCATCTTCTTGCCAACCGCACGGTACAGCAGGCCCGTGTCCAGATGCGCATACCCGTAGAATTCGGCCAACTGGCGACTGATGGTGCCTTTGCCACTCGCGGCCGGTCCATCTATTGCAATGGTGAAACCCATGGGGCCGCTCCTTTCAGTTGTCGTCGCCTACCCTATTCAGCTTCATAAACGAAAGCAGGAGAAAAGGCAGGGGCACCGGACGATCCGGCCTGTGCGATCAGTTCCAAAAGCGGCCAATCGTCATCGTATTCATCCGGACTGGCTTCGGCGCTTTCACGCAGGTCTTCGAGGCTTTTCAACCGAACATTGCTGTCGCGCAGAACCTCCAGCAATTCAGCCAGCGCCTCCTCTGGTGTTCCCGGGGCGGTCGCGAGCACCAGCTCACCGGCGTAGGGCTCTGGCCCCTCCATCGCCGGGTCATACACGTCCATCACCACCGCACAAACGCCGCTTGGCGTGTCAACGCCCCATGGCTCAAAGCTGTAGGCTTCGCTCGATACCAATTCCCCGTCGCGGCTGCCGTCGATCATGGCCTGCATGTCCGCTGGAAAGGGAAAATGTTCGTCAAGGAAAGCCTCGGCAGGTCCGGCATGACCAATACGCAACAACCGGCAACCTTGATCGGCGATCGCTTCGACCACATCCCCCAGCGCCTGCTCCAAGGACTCTGCATGATGCACAAAGAGGCGGGCTTCGCCGCCATAGGTTCCGGCACCAGCCATTTGGGCCGGCCCCAGAGGATCGAACAGATGCAGGCTTACGTAATAGGGGCGCACCTGATTACGTCCTGTCGATGCGAGCGCCCAGCCCGGACATCAACGATTCAAAGATGGGGAAGGACGTAGCAATAGGGCCGCCGTCATCGACAGAGACCGATGCGTTGGATGCAAAGCCCAAGATCAGGAAGGACATGGCAATCCGGTGGTCCAGATGGCTCTTGGCGGTCACGCCACCCGGCACATTGCCAAAACCGAGGCCATGTACTGTCCACCAGTCTTCCCCTTCGTCCACCTGCAGCCCCGCTGCCCGCAGACCTGTTGCCATAGCGTCAATGCGATCGCTTTCCTTGACGCGCAGCTCTTTGACGCCCGGCATATGCGTCTTGCCTGCAGCAAAGGCGGCCACTACCGACAGGATCGGATATTCATCAATCATCGAAGCCGCACGTTCAGCCGGCACCTCGATGCCTTGCATGTCGGGCGAGAATTTGGCCCGCAGATCCGCGACAGGCTCACCGCCTTCTTCGCGCATGTTCTCAAACGTCAGATCGGCGCCCATATCCTGCAACGTGTAGAAAAGCCCCGCACGGGTCGGGTTCAGGCCAATGTTGGGCACCAGCACGTCCGACCCTTCGGTGATCAGGGCAGCGCAGACCGGGAAAGCCGCACTGGACGGATCGCGCGGCACGATGATTGTCTGTGGACGCAATTCCGGCTGACCCTGAAGCGTGATGACATGGCCCTCGGCCGTGTCTTCGGTTGCAATGGTTGCGCCAAAGCCTGCCAGCATCCGTTCGGAATGATCGCGGGTTGCTTCGCGTTCAATCACCACGGTTTCGCCCGGTGCATTCAAACCGGCCAGCAATACGGCAGATTTCACCTGCGCAGAAGGCACCGGCGTTGTGTAGCGTACGGACAATGGATCAGATGCACCGACAATGGTCATCGGCAACCGGCCACCCGAACGCCCGTAAGAGCGCGCGCCAAACAGCGCCAACGGATCGGTGACCCGCGCCATCGGACGCTTATTCAAGCTGGCGTCGCCGGTAAATGTCGCAGCGATCGGGCTGGTTGCCATGGCGCCCATGATCAGCCTGACACCAGTGCCCGAGTTCCCACAATCTATGACTTGCGATGGCTCGGCAAAGCCGCCGACACCGACGCCATGAACATGCCACGTATCGTCGATCTTTTCGATCTCGGCACCGAAGGCCTGCATCGCCTTGGCTGTGTCCAGTACATCCTGCCCTTCGAGCAATCCTGTGACCTTTGTTTCCCCGACTGCAAGCGCGCCAAGGATGAGGGATCGATGCGAGATCGACTTGTCACCCGGCACATCAGCCTGCCCTTGCAAAGGGCCGGATTTATGCGCGGTCATAGGGATCGGAGCGCCGTGGGATGACATGGGCAAGCCTCACTGAATTGGGTCGGGCGGGTGATAGACCAGCGGTCTGGGTCTGTCCATGGCGGTTTGCAAAACGGCTACAACGCGCATGAAAAAACCGGCGCTGTTCCCGCGCCGGTTTGAAGAAATCTTTCGGCTTCGGGGCTTAGCGCAGGCGAGCCTGCGTATAGCCAACACCATGCACCGCTGCGAGCGCTGCGTTGGCCTGACCACCGTTTGCGTAAGGGCCGACAACAAGGCTGCGCATGGTTTTTCCATTGCGCTTTACTGTCCCCATTTTCACGGGCAACCCTGCCGAGGTCAGACGCCCCGCTGCGGCCCGTGCTTTGGCTTCTGTGGTGAAAAGCCCGATCTGGACATAGCGCGACTTGCCGGCGACAGGCTTGGGCGCAGACCGTGTTGCCACAACGGGTTCACGCTGCGCGGCACCCTTGGTCGAAACGTAGGCCGCCTGCGCGTCAGCCGCGCGGCCGACGATTACCGGATCTTTGACTTTGTGCCGACGGACCTGAGTGACAAGCTTGCGCGGCACGGTGTTCGTCCAGACCTGCTGGGTTGCATAGTAACCATCAACCGATTGGTTGGCACGATGCGGGTTCAGGCGGTCGTCATCCCAGGCAGGCCGATAACCTTCAGGCACATAGGTTGTCTTGGCTGTCAGCGTGCGCTGTTCGTAGACATGACGCGGAACAATCCGGGTGTTGCCGTTCAGGTTAAGGTTGCTGCCCTGCCAGCTTCCGCCGCGGTAGACGTTTTTACCGTTACCCGCGGGTTCGCCGCGGCGCAGGATTGTCACGTGGGGCGCCTTTTGCGGACCGCAGCGAACCGCAAGGGTCTGGCCATCAACCACACGGGTTGTCTGGCCGTTCTTGCAGGCACGGTACGGTGCGACGTCAACCATGCGGCCCGCAGCCACCGGCGCCTTCTTCACCATGCGCTTTGGCGCAACAGCGACTTTTGGCGCGGGCGCAGCTGGTGCGACCGTCGGAACGCGGCGCACCACGCGTGGCGGCTGAGCTGCCTGCGGTTTGGAAGCGGGCGCGCGGGTCACCGTTCTTTGAACTTTGGTCTTTTTGGGCACAAGCGTGGGCGTTGGGGCCGCCTCTGGCTTGGGTGTCAACTTGGCCGCAGCAACAGCCGCTGGCGCTGGGGCCGGTGCAGGCGCTGCATCAAGTGTAATCTGAACCGGCTTTTGAACGCTCGGCGCTGGCCCTGAAGCCGTTGCGCCAGCGAAGCTGGGCTTTTGACCGCAGATCGCTTTGCGCTGGCGCGAAACGCGTGGCACCCATGTGACCGCTCCGTCAAAACCGGCGCGGACGAACACGCAGCCGTTGTTGTCGACGAACTGTCGGCCTCTATAGCCTTCAGGCGGGAAGTTGACCGGGACGCCGACGCCCCGCTCCTGCGCTGTTGCCGCCCCGGAAACAATCCCGAGGCTGGATGTGAATAGTGCGATAATCGTTAACGATTTCAAAGTCATGTCTGCCCCCACAGATGCAGTGAGTAACATGCCCTATCCGTAACGTCCTGTAAAGACTACAGAATTGCCACAATTTTGACACAATCTGTTTTCACTTCGTTCCAAACATGCGGTCTCCGGCGTCGCCAAGCCCCGGAACTATATACCCTTTTTCGTTCAGACGATCATCCAGGGAAGCGGTGACGATTGGCACGTCCGGGTGCGCTTCACGCATTCGTGCAACGCCTTCGGGCGCCGCCAAAAGGCAAAGGAATCGGATATCACGGCCACCCGCCTGCTTGACCAGATCAATGGCTGCAGCCGACGAGTTACCTGTCGCCAACATGGGATCAACGACAATGCACGCGCGGTCCCCGATCTGTGAAGGAAGCTTGTTGTAGTACTGAACGGGTTCGAGTGTTTCCTCGTCGCGGTACAGCCCCACGAACCCAACACGCGCTGAAGGAATAAGTTCGAGAATACCATCCAGCAACCCGTTGCCCGCACGCAAAATGGAAACCAGCGCCAGTTTCTTTCCCTCAAGGACCGGCGCATCCATCGCACACATTGGCGTTTCAATCTGTCTCGAGGTCAGCGGCAAATCTCGGGTCACCTCATAGGCCAATAAAAGGCTGATCTCGCGCAGCAACTGCCGAAACTCACTGGTCGATGTTTCGCAACGGCGCATCAACGTCAATTTGTGCTGGACCAAGGGGTGGTCAACGACGGTCAAATGATCGCTCATGATAGCTCCAGTTTCTTGGCTATGGTCTCGCGGGTTTGGTCATCACAGAATGCCGCGTCGATGGCGTTGCGCGTCAGGTCATCGAATACCGACGCATCCCAGTTAAAGCACCGGGCCAGATCGCCATACTCTTTTTCCATCGTGGTGTGAAAAAAGGGCGGGTCGTCCGTCGAAACGGTAACTTTGACGCCGCGCTTGCGCAGCTGGTCGATGGGATGCTCAGCAAGGCTGCCATAAACGCCCAGAAATACGTTTGAGCCCGGACAAACCTCAAGCGTCACTTGTTTCTCGGCCAGCATGTCGACAACCGCCAGATCACCAATCGAACGAACTCCATGCCCGATGCGATCAACCCTCAGATCATCCACCGCTTCCCTGACCTCTTGGGGGCCGCGCCATTCACCCGCGTGACTGGTCAGTTTCAAACCGGCCTCACGCGCCATATCAAAGCTGTAGGCAAAGTCGCGCTGCTTGCCTTTGTTTTCGTCTCCGGCCATGCCAAAGCCCACCAACCAATCATCGGCTGTTTCGGCCGCGCACAGAGCGGCTGACTTGGCCTGTTCAGGCCCGAAATGACGAATGCAGGTGACGATCCCACGTAGTGTGACGCCCATTGTTCGTTCTGCGTGATCTGCCGCCTCACGGATCGCTGCGAGGTATTCACGCCACGCGCCCACGTCACCGCCGCCACAGAAATCGGGCGATAGAAACGTCTCAGAGTACACCACCCCATTTGCCGCGCTTTGTTCGAGCACCGCAGTGCACAGGCGTGCAAAATCCTCGGGGGTTTTCAAAACGGAGGTGGCGGCCTCGTAGACGGACAGGAAGTGCACGAAATCACGATAGTCGTATGATCCATCCTCTCGAAAGATCCCGGACAAATCGACGTTCTTTTCTTTGGCCAGTCCACGGATGAACGACGGCGGCGCTGCGCCTTCAAAGTGCAGGTGCAGTTCTGCCTTGGGGCGCTTTGAGATGGCGATCAGCGCTTCGTCGCTCAACGGCTCATTCGGGTCACGGTCCGTATTCAATCTGCGCTCCTGTCGTTTTGCCCACTGTCCGATGCAGAGGTTTCCTATTCATGAAACACCCTGAGAATGCAATTCGCAGTCACTGGGTTTGGACGCTGGCGGATGGCGCTGGGACATCAACGCCCAAATGGTCAGCAACCCGCAAAGCAACGTCCGTAAAATTCATCTGGCCTAATGCGCCATGTCCCTGCCCGGCAATCAGCACAGGAACGCGTTCGCGTGTGTGGTCCGTGCCAACCCAAGTGGGGTCATTGCCATGATCCGCGGTGATCAGCATCATGTCACCGACACGCAACTGCATCAGCAATCGGCCCAGTTTCGCGTCGAACCATTCCAAGTGGCGGGCATAACCGGACACATCACGGCGGTGTCCGTACAGGCTGTCAAATTCGACAAAATTGGCAAAGGTCAGGCTGCCCTCTTCGGCATAGCGCACCCAGTGTTCCAGATGTTCCATCAAATCCGCATCCGGGCCTTTGCGCACGTCATCGATACCCTGCATGGAGAAGATATCACCGATCTTGCCGATGGCATGCACCGGGCGCCCGGCATCCTGCACCCAGTTGGTCAACACCGAACTGGGCGGCGTGATCGCGAAATCGCGCCTGTTTGCCGTTCGTTGAAATGCTCCGGGCTCTCCGATGAAGGGACGTGCGATGACCCGGCCAACCTTCATCGCGTGAAGCATCGGAGCCAGTCCGGCGCAAAGATCCATCAGCGCGCCAAGCCCAAAGCTCTGCTCATGGCCTGCAATCTGGAACACGCTGTCCACAGATGTATAGCAAATCGGCCAGTTTGATTTCAGATGTTCCGCGCCAAACTGATCAATCATCACGGTGCCAGAGCCGTGGCAGTTGCCCAGAATGCCATCGGTTCCGGCCAGTCTGCAAACCTCGGCGGTGACCTCGTCGGGAAAAGAGGGTGTCGATTTGGGAAAATAGTGCCAATCCCAAGGCACCGGCAGGCCTGCCAACTCCCAATGCCCGGACGGTGTATCTTTGCCTTGTGACTTCTCCGTTGCAGCCCCCCAAAGCCCGCCCGAAGGTTTGTTGGGCGCGTCAAAAGATGGGTCTGCCAGAGCCAAAGCATGCGACAGCCCAAGCGTATCCAGATTGGGAACCTTCAGCGGACCGCTGCGCCCGTCTTCGGCTTTTCCTGCCGCGCAGGCAGCGCGGATATGACCCAAAGTATTTGCGCCGGTGTCCGGAACATCACCGTTGAAAAAATCATGCGCGTCCGGCGCACCGCCGATTCCAACAGAATCCATGACCACGACAAATGCCCGGGTCACGCGATCCTCTCCTGCACCAATTCGGTCTTTTTCGGCTCTTGTCCGAGCCGGATAGCCTGACGGACAGCTGCTTCGGCGATATCGGCCTGTTCCAGCCGGGCAGCATGGATGCGCGCCAGGGGCTGCCCCTTTTCCACACGCTCGCCGAGGCGCACGACTTCGGACAGGCCAACCATCGGGTTGATCTGATCTGTTTCGACCTGACGGCCTCCGCCCAGCGCGACAACCGCCAATCCAAGCGCTTCTCCGTCGATGGTCGACACCTGTCCGGATCGCTCCGCTTCCACGGCCCGGATCACTGGCGGTTCAGGCATGAAACGCTTCCAATCCTCGACAAAACTGATGGGGCCCCCCAATCCATAGACCATCCTGCCAAACCGATCAGCCGCAGCCCCGCTTGAAATCGCCTGTTCCAATTTGGTTTTACCGTCACTGATGCCACCGCTGGCCAGAACCTCGGCGCCAAGCGCTATCGACAATTCGTACAGCGGTCCCTTCTCAACCCCGGTCAGGACGCGCATCGCGGCATCCACTTCCAGAGCATTGCCCAGTGCCGGGGCCAAGGGCTCATCCATCCCAGTGATCAGAACCGATGTTTTACAGCCCGCGTCGTTTGCCGTGTCCACCATGGCCTGACTGAGGGCGCGTGCCTCTTCAGGCGACTTCATGAACGCGCCCGTCCCGACCTTTACATCCAGAACCAGCGCCTCGAGACCAGCCGCCAGTTTCTTGGAAAGGATCGACGCGCAAATCAGATCAAGGCTTTCGACCGTGGCCGAGACATCCCGCACCGCGTAGAGCCGACGGTCCGCAGGCGCGATTTCGGCGTTTGCTCCGACAATGGCGCAGCCCACGTCTTTGACGACAGAACGAAACCGGCTTTCGTCAGGGTTTGTCATGTAGCCCGGAATCGCATCGAGCTTGTCCAGTGTTCCTCCGGTATGACCCAGACCACGGCCCGAGATCATGGGGACATAGACGCCACAGGCAGCCAGTGCCGGTGCGATCACCAAACTGGTGCAGTCACCCACACCCCCTGTCGAATGCTTGTCGACAACAGGGCCATTCAAATCCCATTGCATCACATGACCGCTGTCACGCATCGCCATCGTCAGCGCAACGCGGCCCTCATCACTCAGCCCGCGCAGACAGACGCCCATTGCAAATGCACCTGCCTGAGCATCACTGACCGAGCCGTCGGCCAAGCCCTTGGCAAACCAGCGCAAGGCATCGGCATCGACCGGCTCCCCTTTGCGCAAGCGCGCGATAACCTGACGAGCGTCCATCAGGTACGATCCATGTGCGAGGCAGAGAAAGCACCGGGCAATAGATCCGCCACCCGCATTTCCTGTTCGTCGCCATCAATCGTCGCAAGTGTGACGGTCACATCACTCTTGGCAAATTCAGCCAGTTTCTGTCGGCACCCGCCACACGGCGGAACGGGGTGTTCCGCATCTGCGATGACATAAGCTTCGAGGATTTCAGTCTCACCGGCGGCAACCATTGCCGCAATAGCACCAGCCTCAGCGCAGGTGCCCTCGGGGTATGCAACGTTTTCGACGTTGCATCCGACATAAACCGCGCCGCTTGGTGCCCGCAATGCCGCGCCAACCTTGTACCGCGAATACGGCACGTAGGCATTTTCACGGACAGCCCGGGCTGCGTCCCTCAAAGACATGTACTCTCCCCCTCACAACTGAGTCGCCATGTTGCGAAGCACAGCAGGTGAATGCAAGGGCGACCCAGCGGTCGTTTTGGCTTTTGGCTTTCCAAACGACAGCCAACCCTGTAAGGCAAAATCCATCAGACAGTCGCGACGAAAAATTTTTGTTTAATATTAAACTTATTTTTTGATGCGACAACGGGAGGCTACAAATGTCGGATACATCCAACGAATCCCTGCGTCAGGCGGCGCTGTTCTACCACGAGAACCCAAAGCCCGGAAAACTCGAGATCCGTGCCACGAAACCACTGGCGAATGGCCGCGATCTTTCACGTGCCTATTCCCCCGGTGTTGCCGAAGCCTGCCTTGAAATTAAGGCAGATGAGGCCAATGCTGCACGATATACTGCGCGCGGCAATCTGGTTGCCGTTGTCTCGAACGGCAGCGCTGTTCTCGGGCTTGGCAATATCGGTGCTCTGGCTTCGAAACCCGTGATGGAAGGCAAGGCTGTCCTGTTCAAGAAGTTTGCGAACATCGACTGTTTTGACATCGAAGTGAATGAGTCCGACCCGGAAAAGCTGGCTGAAATCGTCTGTGCGCTTGAACCAACGTTCGGCGCGATCAATCTTGAAGACATCAAAGCGCCTGATTGCTTTATCGTTGAACGGATTTGCCGCGAACGGATGAATATCCCCGTATTTCACGATGACCAGCACGGCACCGCCATTGTTGTCGGCGCAGCAGCGACCAATGCGTTGCATGTTGCAGGCAAGAATTTCGAGGATGTAAAAGTGGTTTCGACCGGCGGCGGAGCAGCCGGGATCGCCTGCCTCAATATGCTTTTGAAGCTGGGCGTAAAACGCGAAAACATCTGGCTGTGCGACATCCACGGGCTTGTCTATGAAGGCCGGGCCGAAGACATGAACCCGCAAAAGGCGGCTTTTGCGCAAGCATCTGACAAACGCACTCTGGACGAGGTGATTGACGGCGCAGATTTGTTCCTCGGCCTGTCCGGACCCGGAGTTCTGAAGCCGGAACAGGTTGGGCGCATGGCATCACGCCCGATCGTCTTTGCGCTGGCAAACCCGACACCCGAAATTCTGCCGGAACTCGCGCGCGAAGCCGCCCCGGACGCGATTATCGCGACTGGTCGCAGTGACTTCCCCAATCAGGTCAACAACGTCCTTTGCTTTCCGTTCATCTTCCGTGGAGCGCTGGACGTTGGTGCGACGGAAATCAACGACGCGATGCAGGTGGCCTGCGTCGAAGGCATTGCCGCGCTCGCCCGTGCCACGACAAGCGCCGAAGCAGCGGCCGCCTATCAAGGCGAGCAACTGACCTTTGGGGCCGACTACCTGATTCCAAAACCGTTTGACCCACGACTGTCCGGCGTTGTTTCGACGGCTGTTGCAAGGGCCGCGATGGAAACTGGCGTGGCCAAACGCCCGGTCGCTGATCTGGATGCCTACAAGCACAAACTGGATGCATCCGTCTACAAATCCGCGCTCTTGATGCGCCCGGTCTTTGAGGCGGCTCGCACGGCATCGCGGCGCATCGTTTTTGCAGAAGGCGAAGACGAACGGGTGCTCCGCGCGGCGCAAGCCATCCTTGAGGAAACCACCGAGACACCGATACTGATCGGACGTCCCGAAGTCATCGAAGCCCGCTGCGAACGGCACGGGCTGGAAATCCGGCCGACCCGCGATTTCAAGATCGTCAATCCAAATGACGACCCGCGGTATCGCGACTACTGGGGCACCTATCACCAGATCATGGCGCGGCGCGGCGTGACACCGGATCTTGCCCGGGCAATCATGCGAACCAACACAACAGCCATTGGCGCGGTCATGGTTCAGCGCGGCGAAGCGGACAGCATGATCTGTGGGACATTTGGTGAATTCCGCTGGCATCTGAACTACGTCACGCAGGTGCTCGGGGATGAAGCGCATTCACCGCATGGCGCGCTGTCGATGATGATCCTCGAAGACGGGCCATTGTTCATCGCTGACACGCATGTCCATTCTCTGCCAACGCCGGATCAATTGGCGCAAACGGCCATCGGCGCTGCACGTCACGCCCGGCGTTTTGGTGTTGAACCGCGGATTGCCTTTTGTTCGCAGTCCCAGTTTGGCAATCAGGCCGAAGGGTCGGGTAAACGGCTGCGCGAAGCGATTTGCCTGCTCGACGCGATGGAGACTGATTTCCAATACGAAGGTGAAATGAATCTGGATGCCGCGCTTGATCCTGACCTGCGCGACCGTTTGTTGCCGGGCGGACGTTTGCAGGGCCCGGCCAATGTTTTGATCTTCGGTCACGCGGACGCTGCCTCTGCCACACGAAACATCCTCAAGATGAAAGCCGGCGGTCTCGAGGTCGGACCCATTCTGATGGGTATGGGCAATCTGGCACATGTGGTGACGCCGGGCATCACGGCACGCGGATTGCTGAACATGGCAGCCATCGCCGGGACGCCTGTCGAGCGCTACGGCTAAGGACCGGCATCCAATCAGCCGCAAGGTATGACCGCAATAACAGGCCGCCATCGCGTGGCCTGTTGCCATTTCTATCTCACTAAATTTGCAGCTGTGTGATTTGCAGATTTGCAAAAGAGGCTCGCAGGCAAACAAAAAAGCAAAAATCTATCGGCTTTGCAAAAATTTGCAGAGTACTTCTGGCGAATTCTGCAAATTTTCTGCGGTAATCTGCCGCCGTTTGCGCCAACTGCCTTGCTGCAATCCTACCCGACAGCTTATCCCTTTTCGCAATACCCGAGGAGGACGATCATGGGCTACAAAGACGTTTACGCCAGTTGGCAGGCAGACCCTGAAAACTTTTGGATGACCCAAGCCGAAGCGATTTCATGGGATCAGAAACCCACCCGAGCGCTGACCAGCCCTGACACGGATCTTTATGAATGGTTCGCCGACAGCATGGTGAACACCTGCTACAACGCTGTTGACCGGCACGTTGAAAACGGGCGGGGTGATCAGGTTGCGATTATTCATGACAGCCCGATCACCAACTCGATCCACAAAATCACCTTCGCGGAGCTGAAAGATCGCGTGGCGTCTCTGGCTGGCGCGCTGGCCGCCAAAGGCATCACCAAAGGCGACCGGGTAATCATCTATATGCCGATGGTGCCCGAGGCTCTCGAGGCGATGTTGGCCTGTGCCCGTCTTGGCGCGATCCATTCGGTGGTGTTTGGCGGCTTTGCCTCCAACGAACTGGCCGTACGCATCGATGACGCTCAGCCCAAAGCGATTATCGCCGCATCTTGCGGTTTGGAGCCCGGCCGTGTGGTCCACTACAAACCACTGGTCGATGGCGCCATCGAACTGGCACAGCACAAGCCAGAGTTCACGGTAATCTTCCAGCGCGAACAGGAAGTGGCTGCGCTCAAGGATGGCTATGACTTTGACTGGCATGGCTTTCAGGCAGGTGTGACACCGGCTGATTGCGTTCCGGTAGAAGGCAACCACCCGGCCTATATCCTGTATACGTCCGGAACCACGGGTCAGCCCAAGGGCGTCGTGCGCCATACGGCAGGGCATCTGGTTGCTCTGAACTGGTCCATGAAGGCGATCTACAACGTCGATCCGGGTGATGTATTCTGGGCCGCGTCTGACGTTGGCTGGGTCGTGGGGCACAGCTATATCTGCTATGGACCCTTGATCCACGGTAACACCACAATTGTCTTTGAGGGCAAACCCATCGGCACGCCCGACGCAGGTACTTTCTGGCGTATCATTGACGAACATAAGGTGCGTAGCTTCTTTACCGCGCCAACAGCTTTCCGCGCTGTAAAGCGAGAGGACCCCAAGGGCGAATTCCTTGCCAAGTACGACATCTCGCATCTGCGGGCGATTTATCTGGCTGGCGAACGGGCCGACCCGGATACTATCGAGTGGGCGCAGAATGTGACCGGCAAGCCGATCTACGACCACTGGTGGCAGACAGAAACCGGTTGGACCATTGCGGGCAACCCCGCCGGGATCGAGGCTCTGCCCGTCAAGATCGGCTCACCCACTGTGGCGATGCCGGGCTATGACATTCAGGTTCTCGACGAAGGCGGCAATCAGATGCCGGCAGGCGAACTGGGTGCCATCGCAGTGAAACTGCCCCTGCCCCCGGGCACGTTGCCCACGCTGTGGAACGCCGAAGCGCGGTTCCGCAAAAGCTACCTGACGACATTTCCGGGGTACTATGAAACCGGCGATGCAGGGATCATCGACGAGGATGGCTATCTCTACATCATGGCGCGGACTGACGACGTCATCAACGTGGCCGGGCACCGCCTGTCCACCGGCGCGATGGAAGAAGTACTGGCCAGCCACCCAGATGTGGCGGAATGCGCAGTCATCGGCGTGACAGATCAACTGAAGGGCCAGTTGCCCATGGGCTTTGTCTGTCTGACAACAGGCGTGAACCGTCCGCATGAAGAGATCACCGCCGAATGCGTCAAGCTGGTGCGGGAAAAGATCGGGCCTGTGGCAGCGTTCAAACTGTGCGCGGTGGTGGATCGCCTGCCCAAGACACGCTCGGGCAAAATCCTGCGGGCCACAATGGTCAAACTGGCCGACAGCGAAGCGTTCAAACTGCCCGCGACAATCGACGATCCGGCCATTCTGGACGAGATCAAAGTCGCGTTGCAGGGCTTGGGTTACGCCAAGGGCTAAACCCTGCCCCTAGACAAAACGGAAAACGCCCGCGCATCAATCGCGGGCGTTTTTTGTTGCACGACAGAGCCTCGATCAGGCCACGGGCTCTCCAAAACCACCGCCACCCGGCGTCTTCATTACAAAGACGTCCCCGGCGGAGACCTGCGTTTCGTCATTGCCTTGCAAGGCCTCGATCGTGCCGTTTGCCCGTTCGACAGCGTTTTCGCCTGTTGCGCCGGGCTGCCCGCCTTTTGCGCCATGCGGTGGTACCTGCCGGTGAGAGGACAACACAGTGACTGTCATGGGTTCGAGGAACTCCAATCGGCGCACGATCCCATTGCCGCCATGATAAGCCCCCTGCCCGCCCGACCCATCACGGATCGAAAACTCCCGCACCCTGACGGGAAACCGGGTCTCCAATACTTCGGGGTCTGTCATCCGCGTATTGGTCATGTGGCTATGCACGGCACTTGTTCCATCAAAGCCATTTCCGGCCCCGGTGCCACCGCAGATGGTTTCATAGTTTTGGTGGATGTCGTTGCCGTAGACAAAGTTGTTCATGGTCCCCTGACTGCCGGCGATAACCCCAAGCGCTCCATAGAGCGTATCCGCAATGGCCTGGCTGACCTCTGTATTGCCTGAGATGACTGCAGCAGGCGCATTTGGGTTAATCATGCTGCCCTCGGGCACCTTCAGCACCAATGGCTTAAGACAGCCTTCGTTCATTGGAATGTCGCTACCCACAAGCGTGCGGAAAACGTAGAGCACGACCGCCCGACAGATCGCCATCGGCGCATTGTAATTCAGCGGACTTTGCGGCGACGTTCCTGCAAAATCGATGATCGCTTCACGCTTTTTGCGATCAACCGTGATGGCCACTTTGATCTGCGCACCATCGTCCAGCGGATAGCTGAAGCTGCAATCGGTCAGAACGTCGAGCACGCGTCGAACGCTCTCTTCGGCATTGTCCTGAACGTGACGCATATAGGCCTGCACTGTATCCAAACCGAACTGCCCAGTGATGCGCAACAGTTCGGAAACGCCGGTCGCGTTGGCGGCGATCTGCGCGGCCAGATCGGCCATGTTCTGATCCACGTTTCGGCACGGGTATCGACCGGACGCCAGCAGAGTTCGAACAGCTTCTTCCTGCAAAACGCCCTGTTTGACGAGCTGGACATTGTCCAGCAGGACGCCCTCTTCCTCGATCGTGCGGCTGTCAGGCGGGGCCGACCCCGGCGTCTTGCCACCAATGTCGGCATGATGGCCACGGCTGGCCACAGTGTAGAGGATCGACTGACCTGCCTCGTCGAACACCGGTGTGATCACCGTGACATCCGGCAAATGCGTGCCGCCGTTGTACGGGTTGTTCATCATGAAAACATCGCCGGGTTTGATCTGGCCTGCATTTTGCCGCAACACAGTTCGGACGCTTTCCGACATGGATCCCAGATGCACGGGAACATGCGGCGCATTGGCTACCAGATCTCCGGCACCGTCAAAGATTGCGCAGGAAAAATCATAGCGTTCTTTGATGTTCACCGAATAGGCCGTGTTGGCCAATGTGGCCCCCATCTGGTCAGCGATCGACATGAACAGGTTGTTGAACACCTCAAGCATGACCGGATCAACCTGTGTGCCAATGGCCTCTTGGCGGGCAAGAGGGACAACGCGCTCCAAGATCAGGTTGCCCCCGGAAAGGCACTCGGCCCGCCAGCCCGCTTCGACCACGTTGGTACCCGTAGGTTCGGTCAGGATCGCCGGGCCAGTTATCACATCGCCTGTTTTCAAAGCTGTCCGGTCGAGCATGGGAACCTGTTGCCACTCTTCGCCGCCCCACATTCTGGCAGTCTGATCCTCCTTTGGTTCGGCTGTTCCATCCGGCAAGGTTACGGTTTCACCTGTGCTGCCAACCGCTTCGGCGGTCAGCATCTCGATCAAGAGCCGTGCGCCCTGCGGCACAAAGCCAAAGCGTTGCCGATGCGACTCTTCGAAGGCCTTGGTCATGCTCTGTTCATCACCAAATGACACTGGCAGGCTTTGCTGGGCACCATCGGGGCGAATGTGGGCGGTGCGCAGGATTTCGATCCGGGTCTCGGGAATATCCTGCCCCAAGACTTCTGCCTTGGCCTGTGCCACCAGATCATCCATCCGTGTACGCGCCGCAGACAGATTTTCCATGCCCGCGCCGAACTGGTGTTCGCGCATGGCCCGCACATCGGCGAGCCCCATGCCAAAGGCAGACAAAACACCCGCAAACGGATGAATGAAGATGCGTTTCATGCCCAGTGCATCGGCTACAAGACAGGCGTGCTGCCCGCCTGCTCCTCCAAAGCAATTCATCGTGTAGGTCGTGACATCATAACCGCGCTGGACACTGATCTTTTTGATGGCGTTGGCCATATTCTCGACCGCGATGCGCAAGAACCCCTCGGCCAAATCCTCGGGTGTCCGCCCGCCCCCGATTTCACGGGCCATGGCGTCAAATTTTTCGCGCACAACAAGCGGGTCCAGCGGTTGATCGGCATTTGGCCCAAAAACGGCCGGGAACTGATTGGGCTGCAGCTTGCCCAGCAAAACGTTGCAATCAGTCACTGTCAGCGGGCCACCGCGCCGGTACGCGGCAGGGCCGGGATTGGCCCCCGCACTTTCCGGGCCGACTTGCATCCGGCCATCGCGATACGACAAGATGGAGCCGCCCCCGGCGGCCACCGTGTGAATGGACATCATCGGGGCACGCATGCGCACGCCTGCAACCTCGGTTTCAAAGCTGCGTTCAAAATCACCGGCGTAGTGGCACACATCGGTTGATGTACCGCCCATGTCGAAACCGATCAGTTTCTCATACCCGTGTTCAGCAGCGCTGCGCACCATACCGACGACGCCACCCGCCGGGCCGGAAAGAATGGCATCGCGCCCTTCAAAAAGCCGCGCATCGGTCAGGCCACCACTAGAGCGCATAAACATCAACCGCTCACACCCACCACCGCCAGTGCCCAGTGCATCCGCCACCTGGTTCACATAGCGGCGCAGAATGGGCGACAGATAAGCATCGACAACGGCTGTGTCGCCGCGCGAAACCAGCTTGATCAGAGGGCTGGCCTCATGGCTGAGCGACACTTGTTCAAACCCGATCTCGCGGGCAATTTCACCCAGCTGCTTCTCATGATCAGGAAACCGGTAGCTGTGCATCAAAGCAATCGCGACCGACCGGTAGCCGTCACCAAAAGCCCCCAAAAGAGCGGCCCGCGCGCTTTGTGCATCCAGCGAGGTCAGTACGCTGCCATCTTCAGCGAGGCGCTCATCAATTTCGATGACATCGTCATAGAGCAATTCCGGCAGTTCGATATTGAGATCAAAAAGGCGAGGCCGGTTTTGATATCCGATCCGCAGCAGATCCCTGAGGCCCTTTGTAATCAACAGCAAGGTGCGTTCACCCTTGCGTTCCAGCAGCGCGTTTGTGGCGACCGTGGTGCCCATCTTGACCGCCTTGATGGTTGCCAGTGGGATCGGCGCATCTGAGCGAAGCCCCAGCATTTCGCGAATGCCATGAACGGCGGCGTCTTGATAAACCTCGGGGTTTTCAGACAGCAGCTTGTGTGTGCGCAGTGCCCCGTCAGGTGTTTTGGCCACGATATCGGTGAAGGTGCCTCCACGATCGACCCAGAATTGCCACATCGGACAGATCTCCCTTGTTTGCGGCCCATCATGCGCCGCAGTCATTTGTGTTGAGAAGGAATGGTTCGGATTATTGCAAAGCGTTCGGCAGGAAGAGCGCTATGGATGGAAAGGCGATCAACAGGAATGCCATGGCCAACATGGTCAGGCAGTACGGTAAAGCACCCAGCATGACCTCGTTCAGCGTTCCTGATTTCCTTGCGCCCTGCACCACGTAGAGGTTCAGACCCACAGGCGGTGTGATCAGTGCCATTTCGATCAGCACGATCATTAGGATGCCAAACCAGATCACGTCATAGCCCTGCGCGACGACCAGTGGGACGATGATCGGGATCGTTACCACCATGAGAGACAGTGTCTCGATGAAGAACCCCAGTACGATGTACAGCACGACCACCACCAGAATCGTCTTGAGCGGCGTCAGGCCCAAGCCGGTCATGAATTCAGTCAATTCGCGCCCCAGACCTGCCGAGGCCAGCGTAAAGTTCAAAAAAGATGCGCCGATCACGATCAGCATGATCATTGAAGTGATCTTGACCGTGCCAAGCATGCTTTGCTGCAGCATGTCCCAACTTACGCCTCCGAAAGCCAGCGCGATCAGCATGGCGCCAGCCACTCCGACAGCGGCGGCTTCGGTCGGGGTTGCCCATCCGCGATAGATGGATCCCACGATCAGGCCGAACAGGATGATGATCGGGATAAGATCGATCAAACCGCGCAGCATCTGGGTCAGCGGGAAGGTGCGGCGCTGTCCACCCAGTTCAGGGCGGATCAGGCAAATCACCGTTGTGACCGCCATAAAGGCCAGCGCCAGCGCAATTCCCGGGACCAAACCTGCAAGGAACAGCTGCGGGATCGAGGATTGGGTCAGAAAGCCATAAACGATCAGATTGATCGAAGGCGGGATCATGATGCCCAAAGTCCCCCCCGCCGCAATCGCGCCTGAAAAGAGTTTGGGGTCGTATCCCAATTTCTCCGCCTGCGGCATGGCGACAGTTGCCACCGTTGCAGCCGTTGCCACCGACGATCCCGAGGTGGCCGAAAACATCGTCGCCGTGGCAACATTGGCGTGAACCAGACCACCCGGCAGCCACGACACCCAGCGGTCCAGCGCGGCGTAGGTCCGCGTGGCAACACCGCTGCGGACAAGGATTTCGCCCAGCAAGACAAAGAATGGAATGGCGATCAGCGTTGCATAGCTAGACGACGACCAGACCATGTTTCCCAAACCCCGCGTCAGCGGAAATCCGGAAAAGAAAATATCGACACCAAATCCCAGCAGAAACAGAACAATACCAACGGGAATGGACAGGGCCAGCAGACCAAGCAAGCCAACAGAGACATAGGTGATCATTGCAGTGTCTCCTGCTCTGCAAAGGCGCCGACAAAGCTCTCGGTTTCAGCATGTCGCCGCAGCAGCAGCAGGCTGAGCGCGGCCAATGTGGTCAAACACGACATGATCGCGAACCAGACCCAACCCGCAAACCACGGCACCTGAACCAATGCGAGCGGCGTTTCCAGTGGGGTATTGGCCCGTGATCCATTGACCAGGGATCTTTCGACCACCGGCCATGCCTTTATGGCGATCATGACGACCACACCGCTCATGACGATCATGGCAAATACGTCAAACAGGGCCCGTCCAAGTGATCCGGCACGGCTGCGTAGCAAATCAATGCGAACATGCCCCAGTTCCAGCAGGGTGTAGGACATCCCCCAAGCGGTCGCCAAGGCCATCGCATAGCCTGCGATTTCCTCGGTCCCGCCAAGGGACGTGCCGATCTGGCGCAGGATGATATCCAGAAGCACGAAGCCCGCACAGGTCAGCAATCCCAAGCCAACCACCAACGCAACCCCTCGGTTGATTGCGCGCAGGCGTCTGATCATCTCCAGTTCCATTTTTCAGCACGTCCCTCTTGATCGTTTAGTTGATCGTTACACCAACGACTTTGCCAACGCTGTCATTCCAGCGTTGCGCCCAGTCGCCACCAGCGCGTTCGGCCCATTCCGGCAGAACTTCACCGGTAAGGATGTCCCGCGCCCGCGCAAAATCAGCATCGCTGACATCGACCAAGGTCATGGAACGCGACTCGCCGGCAGGGCATTCACCGTTACCAGTCAGGCATGCGATGTCATTGACCAGCGCGTTCTGGGCGCTATCCCATGCCGGGTCTTCAAAGCCGCTGGCGATCTGATCGGTGATCAGAGCCTGCGTATCGGCATCAAGGCTGTTCCACTTGTCCATATTCACGGCCGTTACGACGGAATCCCATCCACCCAGCGGGATCGGCAGCAGGTGTGTGGAGACTTCCCACCAGCCCGCGCTGTAGCCAGAACCGGCCCCGGTCACGGCGCAGTCTACAACACCGTTTTGCAACGCGCCCGGCACTTCTGAGAAAGATACGTTCACACCTTCGGCGCCCAACGCTTCGAGCAGCTTGGCGGTCATGCGGCCAGAGGCGCGGACCTTCAGACCTTCCAGATCCGACAGCTGTCCAATCTCGGCGTTGCAGAAGACGACCTGCGGTGGATAGGGCGCAATGGCCAGAACATGGCTGTTGAACCGTGTCTTGTAGATGTCCGCGACCATGGGCCGAGCTGCGTCAACCATGGCCCGCGCTTCGTCTGCCGAAAGCGCCAAGAGCGGAACATCCAGTCCCTCCAGTTCCGGCGCGTCAGCAACGGCATAGTCAGCGACCGTCATCGCCACGTCGTATACGCCCTGCCCCAGCAGCGGATAGATATCGCCCAGCCCGAGGCTCATCTGATTGTGTGTGGTCAGCTCAACGGTCAGCTTGCCACCAGACGCCGCCGGAAGCGTTTCAGACCAGAAAGGCGCCTCATATTGCTTGTGGAGCGGCAGGCTGGACCAGCTGCCGACAACCGACAGGTTTTCGGCAAAAGCAGGCGCAGCCAGCATCGTGCTTGCGGCCAGAATGGATAGGGTCGTTTTCATTGGTTTCTCCTTGTTGGATGGCTTATTCGTTTTCTTCGTTTGAATAGATCGTGGTCTCGGCGTCTTCTGCGACGTCCGCGATCAGCATGTGGCCCGGCGAATGCGTGATGCAGATCGGAAGGCGGGCATCGAGCAACACGTTTTGCGGGGTGACGCCACAGGCCCAATAGACAGGTACTTCGCCCTCGCGGATATGAACGGACTCGCCCCAGTCTGGGGCATCCAGATCGGCAATTCCCAGATTTTCAGGATCACCATGCGCAATCGGTGCACCATGTGCTTGCGGATACCGACCGCTGATTTCATAGGCCTGCTGAACCTGATGGGCTGGAATAGGCCGCATGGTCACGACCATCTGACCGCCAAAAGGACCCGCGGGCACAAGATCGAGATTGCTGCGGAACATCGGGACGTTGCGACCGCTTTCCATGTGGCGTACGGGCACATCGCAACGCAACAGAGCATTTTCGAATGTGAAGGAACAGCCCAGTGCGACCGTTACAAAGTCGGGCTGCCACAGATCCGAAATGTCAGTCGGTTCCGCAACAAAGCTGCCGTTTTCAAAAACGCGATAGCGAGGAACATCGGTCCGGATGTCGATGTCCGGCCCCAACGTTGGCAACATCGGATTGCCCGTATCACCAACCGCAACCAAAGGGCAGGGTTTGGGATTGCGTTGACAAAACCGCAGGAAATCGAGGGCGTAGACCTCGGGCAGGATGGCCAGATTGCATTGCAGTTTGCCTGCCGCCAGCCCCGAGGTATGCCCGCCGTAAGCGCCTGCTCGGATAGCGGCACGCACTTGTGCTGCCGTGCTGTTTCTCAGCTCTGCCTGAGTGACTTGCTGGTCCGTCATCTTGGGCCCCTTTGATCCAAGCCAAGCCTGTCACAAAGACACCAATCCAATCAAATTATCATTTTATATCAAAGGTGATAACATTTTTAAATGCTACTTGGGGTGTGAGCTGTCCCAGTTCATCGCCACGTCGCGCGCGATTTTTGCACTGTTTTCAACCAGAAAGCTACGCGGCTCGGCAATGTAGGACGCTGTGAACTCGAGTGGTTGCGGAACGAAACCCGGATCAAATTCAACGATCTGCCCAGCCTCCAACAAATCGTTGGCCAACGCGCGGGGGTATGGGCCGACAGCGATTCCCGACGCAATCATCTTCAAACTGGCCGACAGTGAGGCCGAGGCAAAGACCCGCGCCTTGGGCCCGACCGAACGCGACAGTTCAGACATGAGTTCGCGATATGGCCGGGTTTTGCTGGAATACGAAATGACCGGAATTTTGCTCAGGTCCGTCTGGGGATTGGATGCCGCGCGATACCAGTGCAGCGCAAAATGCGGCAGCTCAATATTGGTGACCGAATACTCGGACACCGGACCCATCAGAAAGGCAAGGTCGAGCCGCCTGTCCAACAAGGCCGCCCGCAGGTTCAGCGAGATATCGACCGTCAAATCAACGTTCACGCGCGGGTACTGGTCGCTGAAAGCCTTAAGAAAAGCGGGCAACCAAGCCTGCGCAACTGTTTCGGATGCGCCAACACGAAACAGACCTTCGGTCTCTGCCGGATTGGCAACGCGTTGCTTGATCTCTTCTTCGACGAACAACAGCTGTTCGGCATAGGACAGCAACAACATGCCATCCTTGGTCAGCACCAGATCACCCGGCCCGCGCTCAAACAATGTGACACGTAGATCCGCTTCGAGGTTGGCAATCCGAGTGGAAACAGCGGGCTGCGAAAGGTGCAACCGTTCTGAAGCTTTCCGAAAACCGCCCAGACGGGCCACCCAGAGAAAGGTTCGGATTTGATCAAAGGTCATTGCGCAAAGCCTCGTGAGTGTCGAAATCGCGATATAGCAAAACTCTATCAATATGCGTCCAAATCGATAGAATTCGCAATATGCGTCTCTTTCGGGTCTCAGATCACTGCGCCCGTGCAAGTACCTTCGCATTGGAGCGCCTTGCAGCGTCTCAAAAGAATTCAGAACAATTTTCGACGGAATTCCCGGCCAAAAACGTCTAAGTTGAAGACACTGATACCCCTAGGAGATTTCGATGAACTCTTATTTCAAAGTCACCACACTGATGGCAGCCATGTTTACAGCGACCAGCAGCTACGCCGAAGATGTGGAAATTTATTTGGTGGACATACTCGACAACAAACAAAACGGATACTGCATCGACATTGCAAAAGGCCGCGAAGAAGCGGCCAAGCCAGAGGACGGCCTACAGGGGCACACCTGCTACAGTCCGGGTGGCGCTTTGGGATACGACCAGACTTTTGATACAGCAAAGCTCGAAGATGGCATGCTCTACATGACCAATTTCGATGTTTGCGCCCAGATCAGCAGCACCGACGCTGGCAGCGCTTTGGAACTCAAGGCCTGTGATGGCAGTGATGAGCAGAGCTTCGTCTTCTCGGGCGAAGGGACGATCACCCCGACACTTGCGCCGCAGATGTGCATCACTGTCGCCGAGGACACCCGGTCCGGCCGCAGCGATGCCAATCAAATCAAGGTCCTGTCGCTTGAGTCATGCGATGAAAGCCGCAGCGCTTACCAGACATGGGCAGTCCGCACCGCAGAGTGAGGCAACAATGCTGGTGGCCCTTGCAGGGCCACCTTCCTCAATCAGCGGCAGTACGATCCGCTGCGGTAGCTGGCGGTATCGAAATGGAAATGATCCTGATGGAACCGATCAGAATCCGGGCCAAGCACCGTGCCAAAGGGGCCGCACGCCGCTTTGTGCATCGCGCGCAGTTTTTTCGAATGCTTGCCCCGCCAGCCTTCCTGAATCGTGATTGACGAGCCATCGGCCAGATTGATCGCCGAAATGTCGATTGCCTTGCCCTTGCCGTGCTCTGAAATCTTTGCGCCGGGCTGATGATTGCGTGTCCGGCATGCATAATGGGCAGCCACTCTAAGGCTGGAGACACCGCCGCCAGTCTTGCCGATTGCGGGTTTCACACCGGTTTCCACCCATGTGCGCAGCGCTTTGGCCGTGTCGCATGTAATCGTGGCCGGCTGCGATAGAGTAACGTCCCCAACTTGCCGCAAACGGACTGCGTTCTCGACCCCGCAAGCCCCTTTGTCGGGCACTGCGCCGACCACTTCACCCACCAACATCGGGTCACCACACAGACCGCCACCAACAATCGCGCCTGACTTTTCGTCCGATGAGGTTGCAAACGCGTTTTTCAAAAATCCGCGAACGCCGTCCAGATCATCATTCTGTTTCGGTTCGGGTGCGCGACCACCGCAAGATGCCAGCGCAATCATGAAACTGCCTAGAATGATCCAACGCATTTCTATTTTACCTTTGTGCGGCCAAAGTCTGGCGCATCTGTATCCTGTCCGGCCTCCAGAATGCCACGCCGGATGGCGCGGGTGCGGGTAAAATAGGCATGAAGCTGCTCACCATCACCGGTACGAATGGCGCGTTGCAAGGCGAACAGTTCTTCGGTGAAGCGCCCCAGCATCTCGATGGTTGCATCCTTGTTGGTCAGGAAAACGTCCCGCCACATGGTTGGATCCGAGGCCGCAATCCGGGTGAAATCCCGAAAGCCTGCGGCCGAAAACTTGATGACTTCCTGGTCCGAGACGCGGCTAAGGTCATCGGCCACACCAACCATCGTGTAGGCAATCAGATGTGGGATGTGACTGACAACAGCGCAGACAAGATCGTGGTGCTCGATCTCCATCCGTTCGGTCATTGCACCCAGCCCCTGCCAGTAGGCTTCGAGGCGCTGTACGGCCTCTTCGTCCGTTCCACTGGGCGGGACAATCAATGTCCATCGATTGTCAAACAGGCTGTCAAAGCCTGACTCGGGTCCGGAATGCTCGGTTCCAGCCATCGGGTGCCCCGGCACAAAGTGTACGGTGTCGGGCAGGTGCGGGCCAACGGCGTCGATCACGGTCTGCTTGACGCTGCCAACGTCCGTAACCGTCGCGCCCGGCTTCAAATACGGGGCCATTTCCTTTGCAACGGCGCCCATGGCACCCACAGGTACGGCAAGGACGATCAGATCAGCGTCCCGCACGACTTCTGGCAATGTTTCGCACACGGTGTCACAAAGCCCGATCCGGCGCGCGGTTTCCCGTGTCTCAGCGCTGCGGGCATAGCCAGATACATGCGTTTGCGTTCCGATGCGCCGCATGGCCCAAAACATCGACGATGCAATCAGCCCCAAACCAATGAGGGCAACACGTTTATAAGGCTCGCTCATCGTTCACCCGCCTTGAACTGACCAATGCAATGCGCAACGCGGCGACATGAAGACTCATCCCCAACGGTGATCCGCAGTGCGTGCGGCAAGCCATAGCTGCCCACCTGACGCACGATCAGACCCTGACTTTGAAGATAGCTGTTGCAGGCCTCTGCCTCGGCTTCATCATGAAAGCGCGCCAGCACGAAGTTGGCCATCGACGTATCGCTGGGAACGCCGTGTTCTGCCAGCGCTTCGGCCAGCCAGACGCGCAGGCGTGTGTTCTCGGACCGACATTTTTCGACATAGGCGGTGTCGCGGACCGAAGCCTCTGCAGCAGCCAAAGCTGTGCCCGAAAGGTTAAAAGGCCCCCGAATGCGGTTCAGGACGTCGATGATTTCTGCAGGGCCGTAGCCCCACCCCACACGCAGACCGCCCAGACCGTAGAGTTTGGAAAATGTACGGGTCATGAACACGTTGCTGCGGGCCTCGACCAAACGGGCGCCACCGTCATATCCGTCCACGTATTCGGCATATGCCCCATCAAGCACCAACAGAGCTTGCGGGGGCAATCCTTCGGCCAGCCGCTCAATCTCGGCCAATCCGATCATTGTACCGGTCGGGTTATTGGGGTTCGCAATGAAAACCAGTTTGGTGCGTTCATTGCAGGCAGCGAGGATGGAATCCACGTCGGTCACCCGTTCGCGTTCTGGCACCTCGATAGGCGTCGCGCCGGCGGCGAGTGCGCCGATCTTGTAGATCGCAAACCCGTGTTCCGTATGAATGACCTCATCACCTGGCCCGGCATAAGCCTGACAAAGAAGGTGCAGGATTTCGTCACTTCCAACGCCACAGATGATCCGCTCAGGATCGAGCGACTGAACCTCTGCAATGGCGGACCGCAGCGAAGCATGGTCGGTGGATGGGTATCGATGCAATTCGTGCACAGACCGTTTTACGGCCTCTTGCGCAGCAGGGCTTGGCCCGAACGGATTCTCGTTCGAACTGAGCTTGGTTACATTCGTCACACCGGCGACTGACGACTTGCCACCCACATAGGGCGCGATGTCCAGAATCCCGGGCTGGGGTCTGATGCTGGTCATGGAACACCTCATTGCACTGGCGTTGTGCATAACGCCCGCAAACGCCCATGAAAAGGCGCATCTGGAAAGGCGAAGCATGGTGGCCTTCATGCCGCAGCAGTCTGCCCTTTGCCCAACCGCAGGTCGCGCTACCTTCAGATCATGAAAACTTATGCCTGCACCTACGCTTTGGCGTTCCTGCTTGCCCTGCCATTGCGAGCCGACCCCATGCTGATAGACCGATTTGAAGATGGCCGCGCAGAGGGCTGGCGCTTCATTTCCGATCAAGTCATGGGCGGCGTATCTGAAGGCCGCGCAACCGTTGAAAACGGCGCGCTGATTTTGCGTGGAACGGTTTCCACCGCCAACAACGGTGGTTTCGTTCAGGTGCGGCTGCAGGGCCTGAACCTGCCAGCCAGTGCCAAATCGTTGAAGCTTCGCGTGCGCGGGAATGGACAAGACTACTTCATTCACGTTCGCACCCGCGCGACCCGGTTACCGTGGCACTACTATCAGGCCCGGTTTTCAGCCTCTTCTGATTGGACAGAAGTTCGGTTGGGCTGGGACAGCTTCAAGCCAAGCAACGGTATATTGCCTGCCCGGATCAGCGCCAATGATGTGACCAGCATCGCCCTCGTTGCCTATGGTCGCGACCACGAAGCTGACGTGCGCATTTCCGAGGTCTGGGCAGAATAGTCAGCGTCTGACAAACGTCATGTAGTGCGGGACACGATCCTCGCGCAGGGCCTTTTGCTCATAGCGCGTCGAGATCCAGTCACCCCAGGGCTCTCGCCAATCTGACGGCCCTTCTGCGGTCCATTCAAATCCCGCGCGCGGCACTTCAATCATCGTCTGTCGCACATAGTCCGGAATATCGGTCGCGACACGAAACTCGGCCCCCGATTTCAGGCAACGTGCAAGCGGCTCGAGATGTTCGGGTGTCACGAAACGACGGCGGTGGTGCTTTTTCTTTGGCCAAGGGTCCGGATAAAGAAGAAACGCCTTGTCGATCGAAGCCTCGGGCAAGACATCAAACAGATCGCGTGCATCACCGGGATGCACGGCCAGGTTCGTCACGCCCGCATCCCGGATCTTACCCAGCAGCATGGCCACGCCATTGATGTAAGGTTCACATCCGATAATGCCGACCTCGGGATTCTGCGCGGCCTGATGCACCAGATGCTCACCGCCACCAAATCCGATTTCGACCCAAACAGGTTTTCCATCAAACCGAGATTGCAGATCCAGCGGGTTTCTTTCCGGGTTCACATCCCAATCGACCGCGCCCGGGGACAAGGCATCGAGGTCTTCCTGAATATAGGTTTCCTGGCTCGGGCGCAGGGTCTTGCCTTTGATGCGGCCATAAAAATTGCGCCATGGCGCCTTGGGGTGCTTGTTGGATGTGGTCATGGGCGCGCGTGTACCTGCCAGCGCGATTTGCTGCAAGACCGGCCTTGCAAACACCCATGACCGTCAGTCCCGTAGAACTCCGGCATCGATCAATTCCGATCGCGTCGGAAACCATGTTCCAGAACGATAGCGTTTCGTTTCGATAGCAAACTCGGGCTCAACCCCACGAGAGATCATATAGGTGAGATCCTTGAAGGTTTCTGTCTGCGTATCCTGATAAACCCATGAAGCGAATTCAAAAGGATCGGCCCAGTTCTCATCTTCCCGCCAGCGATCATAGTAGCTTTCGATGGCACTGGATGACCAACTGCGCTGATGAAAGCCCATCTTCGATCCGCGGGTCATGGTCCGTGTGCGACCGGCCAGAAAAATGGTGACGCAAGAACTCGAACACTCGCCATCAACCACGGTGCTGAGATCAAAATCCATCACGATGCGGGCCATTTCGTTGCCTGCCCAGACACTGCCGCCGGTCGAGTTCAGCTTTACAGTGCGAACGCCGGGTGTATCGCGCAAATGCCGTTTCATCACATCGATGTCGTCGTTCGCGACTTCTCGGTCGCCCCGGACGCTGGCTGCCTCGGTGTCGTAGAACAGAACGCTGCCCTGCACCGAAAATTTTTCGTCAGGGCCTGCCAAGGCAGAAAACGGTGCGATGCAAAGCACCATCATCGGGATAAAACGATCAAGCATTGTCAAATCTCACGCGGTTGAACCGCCTCATGAGACTATTCCGCGCCCGGTCTGACAAGACCGGAATGCCATGCTTTTGTCGTCCAATTCAAAAAGGCGGGTACGCGACCCGCCTTTTTCAGGTGTCTTTGATCAGACCGAATTCTTCAAAGCATCGGCCAAATCGGTGCGTTCCCAGCTGAATCCACCGTCGGCTTCCGGCTCGCGGCCAAAGTGACCATAAGCAGCGGTGCGCTGATAAATGGGCTTGTTCAGTTCCAGATGCGTCCGAATACCGCGCGGCGTCAGATCCATGACCTTTGGAATCGCAGCTTCGATTGCAGCAGGCTCAACGTCGCCGGTGCCGTGGGTGTCGACATAGATCGACAACGGTCGGGCAACACCGATCGCATAGGACAGCTGAACGGTGCAGCGTTCCGACATGCCCGCCGCAACGACGTTCTTTGCCAGATAGCGCGCTGCATAAGCCGCCGACCGGTCAACCTTGGTCGGATCCTTGCCCGAGAACGCACCACCACCATGAGGCGCAGCACCGCCGTATGTATCCACGATGATCTTGCGGCCCGTCAGACCCGCGTCCCCATCCGGACCACCAATCACGAATTTACCGGTTGGGTTCACATGCCAAACCGTTTCATCCGTCACCCATCCCTCGGGCAGAACCTCAAGGATGTAGGGCGCAACAACGGCGCGCACGTCCTCAGATGTCATGTCTTCGTCGAGATGCTGGGTCGAAAGCACGATTGAGCTGACGCCCACAGGTTTACCATTTTCATAAACGACAGAGAGCTGCGATTTCGCGTCCGGGCCCAGTGTCGGCTCTGTTCCGTTTTTGCGCACTTCGGCCAGTCGGCGAAGAACCGCATGGCTGTATTGAATTGGTGCAGGCATCAGCGCGTCAGTTTCATTGGTCGCATAGCCGAACATGATGCCCTGATCACCCGCGCCTTCGTCGCCCTGCTCGCCCGTTACGCCCTGCGCGATATGCGCGGACTGTTCGTGCAGCAGATTGGTGATTTTGCAGGTTGCGTGATGGAACTTGTCCTGCTCATAACCGATGTCCTTGATACAGGCGCGCGCGATCTCTTCGATCTTGCCCATATACTCGGTCAGTTTGTCCTGATCTGTCAGGCCCACTTCGCCCCCGATCACAACGCGGTTTGTCGTGGCAAAGGTTTCCGCGGCAACACGCGCCAGCGGATCTTCGGCCAGAAACGCATCAAGCACTGCGTCGGAAATCCGGTCACAGACTTTGTCTGGGTGTCCTTCCGAAACGGATTCAGAAGTGAAGGTATAGTTCTGTCGGGACATAAAGGTGCTCCATTGGGGTTCGCCGTCACGCCAGGAAGCCGTTGTGACAGAGGATGATTCGTTTCGGCGTACGCGGGCGATGCCTTGCGGTCAATCGGATTTCCGACCCGCTATACGGATTAGCACAAGAGACGCGATGCAGAGCAACACAAGCGCCGGGAAATCCCCGTATCTGCTGTAGACCGTAACGCGCATCGGTGGTGGAAGTTCTGCATCCAGATAGCCCGCTTGCCCCAATGGCAAGCTGGCCAGAACACGCCCTGCCCCATCGATGACCGCAGACACGCCAGTGTTTGCAGAGCGCAACATCGGCAAACCCTGTTCAATTGCCCGTATGCGCGCCTGCGCCAGGTGCTGATAAGGACCAGACCAGTTGCCAAACCATGCGTCATTGGTGATTTGCAGCAAAAAGTCCGCACGCCCCGGGGCCCGATAGACATCCTGCGGAAAAACGGCCTCGTAGCAAATCAGGGGCAGTGCATGTCCCAGTTCGCCCAAGTCGAGCAAAGTTGGACCCGGGCCGGGGGTGTACCCACCCTCAGCACGCGCAGCCAAACCAGCAATGTTCAATCGTTTGAAGAACCCGCTTGCAGGCATGTACTCCCCGAACGGCACAAGGTGATGCTTGTCGTAGACGTGTGACAGACGGCCCTGTCCATCCAGAACTGCCATTGAATTATAGTACCGCCCGGCATCGCCGCGCTGCACGCCGATCACAACCGAGGCCGGGCCTGCTGCATCCGAAATGATCGCCAAAGCATCGTTTGCCCGGTGCAAAAGGCCCGGCAAGGATGTCTCTGGCCAAACGATCAAGGACGGGTTGGCCTTGCCTTGTTGGGCCGGGGCTTCGGTAAAGGCCACCTGACGATTGAAGAAGATTGGTACCTTGGCCGGGTCCCACTTTTCATGTTGGGCCGCGTTCGGTTGCACCAAACGCACAATAGGCCGATCAGCCAATGATTGCTCTGGCGGGGTCAAACTGTACCCACCCGCCATGAGACCCGCGAACACGGCCAAAGCCGCCAACGCGGGCTTGGCTTTCCCTTTACGTAACGATCCTGCGACCAGTCCACAAAACGCCAGTGTCGCGATGGACAAACCCAAAGGGCCGACGACGGCGCTCCATTGAATTGCAGGTGTTGGCAGCCAAAGGTAGGCCAATAGAGCCCATGGAAACCCCGTAAACACATAAGTCCGGGCCAGTTCAGCCGCGCTCCATGCCAGAACAAGCGCACAGAGCCGCGCACGCGGCGCATAGGCTGCGCCCCAAAACGCCAGCGCCCAGAACAGGGCCAGTCCTCCGGCCAAGCCTATCAACCCAAAGGGAGCCATCCAGCCCGTGGTAGCGGCATCAACCTGAAAGGGTTCGACAATCCACCCCAGCGCAAACCCGAAATACCCGAACCCGGTCGCCCAGCCCGTGCCAACCGCACGCAGAGGGCCCGGTGACATTGTGAACAGCACGAAGGTCGCGACTATGCCAGCGAGGGACAGATACCACAGATCATAGGGGGCCATCCCCAACGCGATGACGACACCCGCCAATATGCCCAACAACAAACGCGCCCAGCGCGGCAGCAAAACGTCAGACCGCGTTGCAGCATCATCTGAAGCCCGCCGGGCGGGTTCAGCCATGCCCGGTCTCTTGCTTTTGGGGCGCCGCGGCATCTGGCACCAAGGCTGCCGCTGCCGGATTGCCTGTGCGATTGCCCGGCAATCGTACGCGCAGCCGTTTGATGCGGCGCGGATCAGCATCTACAACTTCAAAATCCAGACCTTCGGGGTGGGCAACGACTTCGCCACGTGCAGGAACGTGACCTGCCAACATAAAGACCAGACCACCGAGCGTGTCGATTTCCTCGGCGTCAATGCCCTCATGCTGTGTCAGGTGAATACCAATCTCAGCTTCGAATTCGTCCAGAGGTGTCTTTGCCAGTGCCAGAAAACATCCCGGCGCTTCGCGGGTCCATAACTGGTCTTCGCCGGTGTCATGCTCATCTTCGATCTCACCGATAACCTGCTCGATCAAATCCTCGATCGTCACGAGACCATCCACACCGCCGTATTCATCAATCACCAAGGCCATGTGACGCCGTTCCGTCTGCATCTTGGTGAGCAGAACGCCAATCGGCATTGACGGCGGGACGTACAACAGGGGGCGCAGCATCTTCTTTAGATTAAAACGGCCGCCACCGTTGCCCATACCATAGCTCAGGGCAAAGTCCTTGAGATGCGCCATCCCGATCGGCGTGTCCAACGTCCCTTCGTAAACCGGCAATCGGGTAAGACCGCTATCCCGGAAAACCTGTACCAGATCGTCTTTGGTGATCGTGTTGGGGACAGCAACGATTTCGGCCTTTGGAATGGCCACATCCTCAACCCGCATACGACGCAGATTGATCATGCCGTGCACGGGCCGTTCCGGGGCCGGTGCGCCATTGCTTTGAATGGGAAGAGCAGGCTGATCGTGCCCACCGTTGCGACCGAACAAACGCCGGAACAATCCCGGTCTTGCTTGTTCAGTTTTAACATTTGCACCCGCCGTCGCGGTGCTTGATGTCGTTTGCTCTGTCACACGCGCGCCCTGCGCTGCGTTAGACGAGCCGTCGGTATCGCCCATTTATCCGTTCCAGTTAAAGGCCATGATCAGGCCGGTCATTCCCTATATGGGTCCGGAAGACCCAGATTGCCAAGTATTTCAACCTCTGCGCGTTCCATAAGCGTGGCATCTTCATCACGGATGTGATCGTAGCCCAACAAGTGAAGAACGGCGTGCACAACGAGATGGGTCACGTGGGCCTCTAGCGTTTTGCCCTGTTCTTCGGCCTCTCGCGCGCAGGTTTCAAAGGCAAGTGCAATATCCCCAAGGTGGTGAGGCTCATCGCCCGTGTCCCGGTCCGGTCTGGACGGAACTCCGCCCGCACTCTCAGAAGCGAGGTCCTGTTCGGGCCAGCTTAGCACATTCGTTGGGCTGCGTTTGTCGCGAAAATCGCCATTCAATTCGGCAATTCTGTCATCGTCGCAGGCCAAAACCGCTATCTCAAAAGCGGACGGCGCCAATCCCTGGTGCACCAAAGCTGCGCAGGCCGCGGTTTCGGCCAGTGGACTCAGACTGTCCTCATCCCATTGTTCGTTTTCTATGATGACATCAGTCAGCATCGGCAATCACACAGTTCCTGTTCGGCGTGCCGATACCTGTTTCAGACGGTCGCGTCCATCTCGGCCGCATCTTGCTCATCCTCCATGAGCAGAAATGCCTCGGATTCATCATCTGGAATTGTCAGTGCTGCCATCAGGGCAGCCCCATCAGGGGCCGGGATCAGAGTGCCATCCGATCCAATTTCAAAGCGCAGCTCCTCTGTCGAGAGGGCGCTTCCATCTGCGGCGATAGCAGTGCGTGAGATCTCGTACACATTATCTTCATCTACATCCCATGCATCGCCCGCGTCTGGCGCAAACCAGGATTGCAGTGACAGCTCGCCCGTGAGCGGATCAATGACAAAGACCTCGGCATCGGGACCAGACAGCAAATAGGCATAGACCTCTTCTCCACCACCGTCGTTTGCAGGCGGCTCGGGCGCTGGATCCTCTACTGTGTCATCCTCCCCGACTTCGACTCCAGTATCTGCCTCTGGCTCCGGATCTACAGGATCAGGGGTGGTCACATCGGGGGCTTCTGTTTCGGCCTCGGAAACCAAAGACAATTCACCGTCAGCGACGGTTTCAAGCCTCAGGGTTTCTTGCTCAGCGTCCGATCCGTCAGCGGGTGTCGCAACACGGATCAATTCATAGACGTGATCTTCGTCCTGATCCCATGCGTCATTCAGAGTTGGCACAAACCAAGCCTGCGGAGAGACCTCTCCGGTCTGATCATCAATCTGGAACAGAAAGGCATCATCCCCGGTCAAAGAATAGGCAACCGCGAGCGGCATATCAGGCACGGGCGGAACGTCTTCGACATCCGTGGGTGCACCAGTGTCCCCACTATCGTCCCCGCTGAGAGTGTCCTGCCCTGTATCCGGATCGATCGGTCCAGCATCGCCGTCCTGCTCATCTGTATCCGAAGATGTTTCATCCTCGACATCGGGCGTGTCATCCAGATCGTCCTGTTCGGTTCCCAGAGTCATCGTGAAAACGCCATCAGCGGTCATTACGAATGTCACTTGCTGTTCTTCAACAACATCTCCGTCCGCTGACTCCGCAACGCGCGTCATTTCATAGACATGGTCCTCGTTCTGATCCCACGCGTCCGTCGCGGAGGGAACAAACCAGTCTTCAGGCTGAACGGAACCGTCAGCGGCATTTATCGAAAACAAGAATGCGTCCGGGCCGTCTAGGCTGTACACCCAGTCTCCTTCGCCGGGCCAGTCTGACTGCGGGTCTTGCTCGGGCAGTGCATCGTCCGCGGACGTATCGAGACTGTAGCTTTCAGCGATGTACTGTCGTCCCGTCCAGGTTTCGTACACTTCGGCAAGATTGCCGTTCTCGTCCAAAACCCCGGGATCGTGCTCAGCATAGGCCAGCATCACTTCCAAAGACAGCGCGGCCTCATCCGGTGTCAGGTTGGCCGGCATCAAGCGACTGTCGTAGTGCACGTAGTGCGTGACCTGAACCGTTCCGCCGGAATAGGCGAGCAGCGCTTCCTCCGAGAACTCAGCCGTGTGTGTGTGGTCAGTATGCTCGGCAGCGGCCGTTTCCCCCTCGTGAACCTGCAATCGCAACGCGCTGGGTTCATGCAGGGTGAGTAACTCGGTCAACACGTCGACAACATCCGACCGCGAATAAACACTTTCGCCGTCTATAGTGGTTACACTTGCCAATTCACCGCTTTCCAAACGGGCAAGCTGCTGTTCTTCGCCCGGCCCCAGAGCGCCACCCCCGTCGGGCAATCGCAGGAAATAGAGCCTGATTTCCGGGGCCTCCAACAAATATGAAGTATGCACATCTATCGACTGAGACCCGGTATCGATCGTGATCGTTTCATCAACCCATTCATCGTGACCCGTCATAACGGAGTAGGCAGCCTTGGCGCCTTCTTCCCGGCCCTGCCAATAGGCATCGCCCAGACCAGCGTCGCCCGCAGTCACAAAAATTGTGGTATTTGCCTCGCCTTGCGCAATGCTCTGCGCAATGTCCGGGTTCATGAAAAGTATATCGTCATCCTGATGAGCCACGATTGAAATGGCCCCACCGCGCGAAAGCACCGGCATGGTTGAATCCTTAGAAAACCAATTGTTTGAAAATGCCCCAAGGGCCAACCAATTAATTTACCTTAGGTAAACACTAACACGAAATTTCGATGCTGCACGGGCAAACTTATTCCAAAATGGAAATACTGCGTTTCCAGGTCTTCACGCCTTGGGCGCGTCAGCCTCATAGGCTTCGATGATCGCTGCGACCAACGGATGCCGCACCACATCTTTGCCAGTAAAGTAGTTAAACGAGATATTCGGAATTCTGTTCAGCAAGCGCTCCGCATCTGCCAAGCCAGACGGGACACCGCGCGGCAAATCAATCTGTGTCCGATCACCGGTAATGACCATGCGAGACCCCTCACCGAGGCGTGTGAGGAACATCTTCATCTGCATAGAGGTTGCGTTTTGGGCCTCATCCAGAACCACAAATGCATTGGACAGTGTACGGCCGCGCATGAACGCCAGAGGCGCGATCTCCACGGTCTTTTCCTCGATCATCTTTGCCAGCTGTTTGCCGGGCAGAAAATCATTCAGCGCATCGTAAAGCGGCTGCATGTAGGGATCGACCTTATCCTTCATGTCACCGGGCAAATAGCCAAGCTTTTCACCGGCTTCGACGGCTGGCCTCGACAAGATGATTTTGTCTACGGCACCGGTGATCAGCATGTTCACACCCACCGCTACGGCAAGATAGGTCTTACCCGTGCCCGCCGGACCAATCCCGAACGCCAGCTCATTGGAGAACAATGATTGGACATAGGCCTTTTGGGCATCTGTTCTGGGCTCAACCAGTTTCTTGCGGGTCTTGATCTCGACCGCGCCGCCCGCAAACATTTCCAGCTGATCTTGCGGCTCGTCTTCCCCGGCCATGCGAAACTGGCGGTCAATTTCGGCTTTGGATACTTCGCGCCCCTGTTCAAGCCTGTCATAGAGCGCGCGCAGCACGTCAGCCGCTTCGGATTGCCCATCCGCGGGCCCATGCACCGCAAGATGATTTCCGCGTCGCAGGATTTGCACACCGGTACGCGCTTCGATGTGGGTCAGATGGCGATCGTATTCGCCGCATAGATCAATCAGGAGCCGATTGTCCGGAAACTCCAAGATGGTTTCCGATGGTGGTGCGGTTTCAATGATCTGGCTCGTCACACATCTCTCCTGAAGTGGCGTGTTGATTCCAAGATTGCCAAGCCAAATGCCACATGTCCACAGCTTGCTCGGGTTTCACACAAGAATTTGTGTGCCGCTTCGCAGAACGCACAAATGAGGCGCAGCCCAAGAGATCAAAAAAACCCATGACTTGGGCCGGAAAACAGCGAAAGCCGCCGGGCTATTGCACGGCGGCTTTCTGGGAAACACGTACTGTACTTTAGAGCGGGTCGCCGATGATCGACGTCGAGCCCTGCTTGAAGTCACCCGTTGCGATGGTCGGCGGTGCCGTACCGGAACAGACGGGCTTGCCGTATTTGTCCAAACGCTGGGACAGGTAACCTTCGACGCCATCGTCGATGATCCAGTGGTCACAGCCATTTGGGTCGATCCAGACACCTGCGCGCATATTGCTCAGGTCATCTTTGTCGATGCCACGGTCAACGCTTTTGTCAGGTCCGTACTCGCCAAAGCCTTCAAGGCCTGCGCCTTCACAACCTGCCAGCGCAACACCCGCGCCCAGCAAAAGAGCCAATTTGGTCAGTTTCATAACAATCAGCCCCTTTTAGCGAATGCAGATGATTTCGACACGGCGGTTCTTTGCCATGCCATGTGCGCTGCCGTTGGAAGCCACGGGCAGGCGTTCACCGTAACCACGGACGTCCGCGATGCGGGCACCCACTGATTTCGCAACGTTCGCAACCGAAAGCGCACGGTTGTAGGACAGCTTCATGTTGTAGCTGTCAGACGCACGGCTGTCAGTGTGACCTGCGATGATATACGAAGTCGCACCAGCGCTCCGGAAGAACTCGGCCAGTTTGGCCTGTCCCTGCGGTGAAATACGGTGCGAGTTTGTAGCGAAGAACTGATCAGAGTTCATCACACCACAGGTGTTACCACGGTTGCAAACCGGGATACCCTTACGATTGACGTGCGGGCTCATGTAGCCCTCGACACCGTCGTCCATCACCCAGTGTTCGCAGCCATCGGGATCAACCCAGATACCCGGAATATACTGTTCGCCCTGAATGGTGCGTGTGTTTTGCGTCGAAATAAACGGATTATTTGCCCCCGCCTTTTCGGCATACGCGGGTGCAGCCCCCGCAATACCGGCGACGACAGCCAGCGCAACTGCGCCGATGGCATTGGTCATGTGTTTAGCCACAGCCTCTGTCCCTATGGTTTGTGTTTCCCCCACGCGCACCCAAAATTGGCAGCGGAACGCGCAAATTTACTATAATCAACACCTTATCAAACAATGCGCAGGTGTGAAGCGAAAAGGGCTGTGGATTGTCACGAAATCGGAAACAATTCTCTTAGGTGAGCAGAACTGTTGAAAGTTTCATCTAAATCAGAGGCTTAAAGGTCCTTGTTCACCCAAGGTTTGCCTTAGTTCAGAACACCCTTCAAAGAGTTCGGTCCGCTCTCGACGATTCGGACAGATCGCAAATCGCCCGGAATCAGCGTGTCCGATTCTACGTGAACGGCATGCAGATATTCTGACTTTCCGACCATCTGACCAGGCAATCTGCCCGGCTTTTCGAACAGTACATTGACCGTTTTTCCAACCATGGCATCCTGCAAAGAACGCTGCTGACTGACCAACAAGGCTTGCAAGCGCTGAAGCCGCTCATCCTTGACGCTTTCAGGCAATTGATCACGTTCTGCCGCCGGCGTGCCGGGACGGGTCGAGTATTTGAACGAAAAGGCAGATCCGTATTTCACCCGCTCAATCAGATCGAGGGTCTGGGCAAAATCCTCTTCCGTCTCTTCCGGAAATCCGACGATGAAATCGCCAGACAGGTGTAAATCGGGACGCACCTCGCGCAGCCGATCAATGATCCTGAAATAGTCGTCGCGCGTATGCTGGCGATTCATCCGCTTGAGGATCTTGTCGCTGCCCGCCTGAACCGGCAAATGCAGATAGGGCATCAGCTTTTCACAATCGCCATGCGCCGCAATCAGATCGTCGTCCATATCGTTGGGATGAGAAGTGGTAAAACGGATACGTTTCAGATCTTCAATCTCTGCCAGCGCACGGATCAAACCTGCCAAGCCCCGTTCATGCCCGTGATAGGCATTCACATTCTGCCCCAAGAGCGTAATTTCACGCACCCCGCGCTCAACCAGATCGCGCGCCTCGCTCACAATCCGATCAGCCGGGCGCGACACTTCTGCACCGCGGGTATAGGGCACCACGCAAAACGCGCAGAACTTATCACACCCTTCCTGAACCGTCAGAAAGGCCGTTGGTCCGCGTTTGGCCTTGGGACGCGATTTCAGGTGTTCGAATTTGTCCTCTTCGGGAAAATCGGTATCCAGCGCCTTTTGCCCGCTACGCGCCTTGGCCTCCAGTTCCGGCAACCGGTGATAGCTTTGCGGACCAACAACCAGATCGACCATAGGCTGGCGCTTCATGATCTCTTCGCCCTCGGCCTGCGCGACGCAGCCGGCAACACCGATTTTGAGATCAGGCTTGTCCGCCTTCAAACCTTTGTACCGACCAAGTTCGGAATAAACCTTCTCAGCTGCCTTTTCACGGATATGGCAGGTGTTCAGCAGGATCATATCCGCGTCATCCGGCGTATCGGTCGACTCATACCCAGCCAGAGCCTCTGCCATACGCTCACTGTCGTAGACATTCATCTGGCAGCCATAGGTCTTGATATACAGCTTTTTGGGAGCAGACATGCAATTGGCCTCCGTGGCGGGGTACAGAGCGCGCAGATAACGCAGAATCTGCCTGCCTTGCAATGCACGAGATTTTCACCGATTCTGTGCCAAAGGGAATGGGCATGCATTACACTGGACTTGACGACTTTCTGAACCAAAACAAGGCCGCCCTGACCAAAGGGCCGGTTGCCTTGATCTTTTCCGAAGACGACGTCGAGCTGGATACAACCCTGCGGCACCATCGGCACCTTGGCTTCAAAACCGTTTTGGCCTTCGTCAGCCCGCTCTGGGACATGCCGCCCGATCTGACGGATAAGGTCCACCGGATCGATTTCGACATCCGCAGCGAAGGCGCCGTCCCAAATGCCGTAAACGCAGTCATCGCGGCGGCTCCCGGGGTTTGGCTCTACTACTGCTATAACGCCGAATACCTATTCTATCCGTTCTGTGAGACGCGCCTGATCACCGAGCTTCTGGCCTTCCACACCGAAGAACGCCGCGACGCCATGCTGACCTATGTGGTCGATCTTTATGCAGGCGATCTGGATCGCTGCCCCAATGCTGTCAATCTGGACGATGCCCACCTGGACCGGTCCGGCTACTACGCGCTTGCCCGCAATGATCCGGATAACCACAATCACCCCAAGGAACGGCAATTGAACTTCTACGGCGGCCTGCGCTGGCGCTACGAAGAACACGTTCCCCAGGCGCGCCGCAAGATCGACCGTATCAGCTTGTTCAAGGCAAAGCCCGGTTTGACCCTGCGGGACGATCACACCCTGTCAGACGAAGAATACAACACCTACGCCTGCCCCTGGCACAACAACCTGACCGCATCGATTGCCTCATTCCGCACGGCCAAGGCGCTGAAGTCCAATCCGGGCAGCACATTCGATATCCGCACCTTCCGCTGGCACAATTCCACAGCATTTGAATGGCACTCCCGCCAGCTGCTGGACCTCGGCCTTATGGAGCCCGGTCAATGGTTCTGACCAGACACCCGTGACAAGGGCGCTATGTTTCTTCGTGCAAAAATATCCCCAGAGGGGTTTGGGGAGGGCGGCGCCCTCCCCAAGGCCTGCGTGGCCTGAACGCAATCAAACCGGCGCGCCAAAGGCGCCCCAGTTTACAAATCAAAGATTGTCGTACTGCGGCATGCCCAAGACATGGAACCCGCCATCCACTCGGACGACTTCCCCTGTCGTGCAGGCGCCAGCATCGGAAATCAGCCAGACTGCCGTTCCGCCAACAGCTTCCAGAGTTGCATTGCCGCCCAGCGGCGCATTCTGGTCCGTGTGCTTGTAGGTCTTGCGCGCGCCGCCAATGGCAGCACCCGCCAATGTTTTCATCGGGCCGGGCGATACAGCATTCACACGGATGCCTTCGGGCCCCAGATCATTTGCAAGATACCGCGTGGCCGATTCCAGCGCCGCCTTGGCAACGCCCATGACGTTATAGTTCGGCGTCACGCGGTTTGATCCCATGTAAGTCATGGTCAGCAATGTCCCGCCTTCGGTCATCAGCGGCTGCGCCCGCCGGGCGACGTCAATGAAGCTGAAGACCGAAATGTCCATTGAGTTTTTGAAGTTGTCACGGGTGGTATTCAGGATGCGGCCCTGCAGTTCGGACTTGTCCGAATAGGCGATGGCATGCACCACGAAATCCAGCCGATCCCAGCGCTGCCCCAGCGCGTCAAACGCGGCATCAAGGCTGGCTTCGTCCGTCACGTCGACGTCCACCATGAAATCGCTGCCGACCGAGGCCGCCAAAGGCTCCAGCCGTTTGCCGAACGCCTCTCCTTGATAGGTGAATGCCAGCTCGGCCCCCGCTTCGGCACAGGCCTTTGCAATACCCCAGGCAATGGATCGTTCGTTGGCGACACCCATAATGAGCCCGCGCTTGCCATTCAGTGAAATCGTCATCAGCCCCTCCGGTCCTTTGGGTTTTACTGACCGGATCACGCCAAGAGGTCAAGCAAACGCAATGCCTTTGTTCGCTTGAACGCGGAAAGCCTGCGCGTTCATCCGGCCAGCTCAGGATGTTCATAGGCCTCGGGATAGGTCATCGGAACCAGTGGTCCAAGAGGCACGACACCGTTCCAGGATCGTCCGAAATAACCCTGCCGGCAGTGGATCAAGGATCCGGCGCCTTGCACCCCTTTGATTGCGTAAACGCGGCAAAGCCAACGCCATAGGTGCGGATAATCAACGATCCGCCCACCATTCAGTTTCATCCGGACATAGTAGACCGGGTCATGGCGATAAAGTGTTGGGAACAAGCGCAAATCAGCTTCGCCAAAGTCAGGGCCCGTTAGAAATGGCCTACCATCAGATAGCAGATCGTTCAGGAAACCTAGCGTCTCGAAATAGGCATCAAACGCCTTGGCATAGACCGTCTGGTCAGAGGAAAAACCGGCTTTATAGGCTCCGTTATTGATGGTGACATAAATCCGTTCATTCAACGCTTCGACATGCTGTAGAACCGCCGGATCACTGGGAACAAGTATCGGCCGGTCCCATGAGAGTTCAGATCCCGCCAGCGCCCCGGCGTGTCGGTCCAGCATGCGAATAATCTCGGCGCTTTCGTTGTTCACGATACGTCCGGCCACTTTGTCATACAGGATCGGAACCGATTGTTCCTCCGAGCCTTCAGCGCGGTAGATGTCCTTTGCCAGTCTGACGTCACGTCCGGTTCCGGTGTCACGCGTGCATTCCGGCAATGCTGCACCGGTCAGGGACGCCTTGCGATCCGGCGCAAACTCCCAAAGGTTCGGACCTTCCGGATCGGCCTCATCCGTACGATTGGGAAAGGCCACGCTCATTGTGATGCCGTCTTCCAACCCCAGAACACCACGGGCCAGAGTCACACGGTGACACCACGGGCAGTTCAACGCGACAAACAAATGATAGCGTCCGGGCTCTGCCGGAAAATCCGGATCACCGATGGCATGCCTGAAGCCGCTGACGCCGCGCACGAATTCACCCCGCGCACGGCGCGCCTTGGCCTGTGACTGATCTTCCTGAACAGATTTGTCGTTTGTCATGGTGGCAGTGTCACCCTCTCAACCGGTGATGCAAGATAATTGGTACGGCCAGTTCTTCTTCATCGGTCAAATGACGCTGCAGGAAGGCCTCAATGGTTTGCGACGCCTTAAGGACCTGCGCTGCTTCTTCGCGGGCCTGGTTGGCATCCAACCCGGACAATTTGATCGCGCGGTTTGCACTGCGCGTGAAATCGTCAAGCACCCGATCAAGGTCAGCATGATCCTGTTCCAGCAACTCCAACCCGGCGTCAAACCGCGGGTCGGCTGCCGACAGTTCCGGGAAATAGCTGTGGTCTTCCCAGCCATGATGGCCGTGAAGGTTTGACACCAGCCCTCCGCCGAAATGCGACAGACGCCCTGCGTATTCATCAACGGCGAGATCGCGGTTCAGAACCTCTTCGGTGTCCACGCGAATGCGACTGGCAACGCGACGAAACATCTGATGCGCGCCCAGCCAATGCCGGGTCTTCTCGGCAAAGCCAGGGTGGTCTTCCCAGCTTTCTCGCGGATATCGTGAAAGCAGGAAGCGCATGTCCTCGGGCATGGCGTCTTCGCGAATATTATAGGTATCAAGCATGGCACTCTCCTTTCCCAACAACAGTTGGGCAGGCCCGCACCCGTCGAGAACCCCGAAATGCGAGGGGGCGGCTATGCGCTCTTGGCATGGGCTGACTGTCACCCGGCCATAGAAAAGGGCCGCCTGTCTTGCGACGGCGACCCCAAGTTTTGCTCCGTGAGTGAGAACTTAGAGCGGCAATTTACCTGTCATGCTTTCCAGAACACCGTCGCGGCGGACGACTTTGTGCCAGATCGCCCCGGCGATATGGGCCAGCAGCAAAACAGGCAGTGCGGAAAGCGCGAATTCATGCAAACCGATCATTGCCGATTGGAACAGGCCCCCAAGAACAGAGGTTGTATAGGCCAGCGCAATGCCCAACCCGGATAAGACAATGCCGAACACCGAGGCATAGAGGCCAACATGGACGGCCTTTGACGCAAAGTGTTCCCACTTTGGTGCATCCGTTGGCAGGCGCGTCGCGCCGGCCGCCCCTTTGGTCCAGAACAGCCGCAACAGAAAAAGTGCACCCAGACCAAGGGCGAAAGCCACCTCAAACTGCATCACGCCCGGATGCGAGAGCTGCGCAACATCGTCCAGCCCTTTCAGATAGCCATAGCCGATCAAGCCAGCCGACAACCAGTGGATGCCTTTGGTTACAAAACCGTGCGAGTGCGCCGTAGAAGTCATGATAATCCGTCCTGATAAATGAGATGCCGATTTAGGCTGTTTCCGCCTGGGCGGCGTCCTGTGGATCAGGGTCGTCGTTGCCGGTCTGTGACAGCGCAACAAATGGCATCGCCAGCAAGGCAACGCCCATGGCTGCCAGTGCAAACAGTGCAAGCGTGCCAAGCGCTGCAAAACCCATGGCCGCCAGCACGACGCCAAATGCAAACATCGCAATACCCGAGAGGGTGGACGTGAATTTTTCAAAAAGGGTTTTCATTGTGTGATCTCCAGTCTCATCGTTGTGTTTCGATGATCTGGATATGATGCGCCTGTTTTACGGGCGCCTGACCGCAGCCTTACAATTTTGCAAAGTTCAGAATAACCCGCAGGCCAGTGGGCTTTTGGGCGGAAAATTCCAGCCTTGCGCCATGCCGTTCAGACACCGCCCGGACCAATGCAAGCCCCAAACCCGAACCTTCGGTGGTCCGGGCAGCGTCGAGCCGGACCATCGGTTTGACGATTTCGTCGAACTGGGCAGGGTCAACACCCGGCCCATCATCGGCCACACCTACAGATTGCCCCTGCGCAACAAGGGTAATCGTCGAGCCACCATGGACCAAAGCATTCTGGATGAGGTTGGCCATGGCCTGCACCAACATCTGCCGGTCCGCCTGAACCTGCCCCGGTGTCGATACGTCAATTTTCAGGTCTTTGCCCACATCTTCCACAACCGGGCCAAAAGTATCGGCCAGTTCTTCGACGAATGGCTCCAAGGCAACCGTTTCGAATCCGTCGCGCCCCTGCTGCGCTTCGATCCGGGCAACGCGCATGATCGTGTCGAAAATCGCTGACAAACGGCTGGCTTCTTCCAGTGCTGCGCCTCGGGCCGCACCATCAGGCAGCATTTCCAGCTTGGCCCGCAGGCGTGCAAGCGGAGTGCGCAGATCATGCGCGATGCTGGCGCTCAAATGGCGTGTTTGCGCCACAAGGCGTTCCAGCTCGGTCGCCGTATGGTCCAGTTGGTGCGCGATATCGTCCAGATCGTCCTTGCGTCTGTGATGCTCTGTCCGTGCGGTCAGGTCACCCGCCGCCAATTGATCCAGCGTTGCGCTTATGCGTTGTACACGGCGTTGGGCCATCGAACCTGTAACCAGCCCAATGATCAGGCTCAAAACGATCACCAGACCGGCCGTGGTCCAAAGGATACCGCCCAGCACCTCCTGAGCCTGAGAGCTGACTTCCAAAGGCACGGCAACCATGACCGGCGTGTTCTGACTGTCCCGCGACACCAGCACGCGCCAAATGTCAGATCGCAGAAAATCATGCTCCAGATCCACAGTGCCGCCGCCGCGTTCGACTGCACGGCCAAACGGTCGGGGCAATCCGTCCAGATCGTCAGGGCTGCGCATAATCATCGAGGCCGTGGTGGCTTGGGCAGTTTCCAGCACCGCAGCACCGGCCAGAGCGGTCAGGGTTGCGTCCACACGACGTTCCAAGGCGTCCTGGCCCAGCGTCAGTGCTACGAAAACCGAAATCGCCATTCCGACGGCAAAGACAGCGGACAACAAAAGCGAAAGCCGCAAGATCGACGAGCGTTTCAGCCAGCGCAGATTTTCCACAAACCTACCGACCAAAGACATATCCCTCGCCACGCCGCGTTTGCAGCAACGCGTCTTCAAACGGTTTGTCGATCTTGGCGCGCAGTCGACTGATGTGGGTCTCTACAACACTGGTCGTCGGGTCAAAGCTCATTTCCCAAACTTGTTCGAGCAGCATTGTGCGCGTCACCAGCCGTCCGGGACGGCGCATGAAATACTCCAGAAGCTTGAACTCCTTGGCCATCAGATCAATGGACTGCCCCTGCCGTTCACAGCGTCTGGACAAAAGATCCAGCGAAAGATCCGCGTACCGCAACACAGTCTGCGTTGCTTCGCTTTGATCCGGCCCATCGAGTCTGCGGCCCAAAGCACCCACCCGTGCCGACAACTCGGCAAATGCAAACGGTTTGGTCAGATAATCATCGCCGCCCGCTTCGAACCCTTCGACACGCGCATCAACCTCTCCCAAGGCTGTCAGGAACAGAGCAGGTGTCGTATTCTTGGAGGCGCGCAGGGATTTCAGAACTGACAATCCGTCCAGCCCCGGAACCATCCGGTCGAGGATCAAAAGATCGAAATCCTGCCCCATGGCGGCGATCAAAGCGTCTTTGCCATTTTCGAAATGATCGACGACATGGCCTTCTTCGCGAAGGCCTCCGGCGATCCAAACGCCCAGTTGCTGGTCATCTTCCAACAGCAATATCCGCATTGGTGACCCCTACTCATTCAGCAGACAGTTTGAAGGCCGCTGAATACAGCAGCCTTCGATCCGGTCAAACATTTCAATCCGCGTTACGCGTCTTCTTCTTCGTCGTCGTCATGCTTGTCGCAATCTTCGCCGTCCGCCTTGACCTTCAAAACATCGCCCGACTCGGCTGCGATCTCAACCTCCATCTCTGAACCATCTGCAGCCAGGATTTCGACTTCATAGACCTGCTGGCCCCGGTGGCGTTCAAGTTCGACTTCCTGAACTTCTCCCGGCACTTCGGCCAGCGCAATTGCAATCACCTGCTCTTCGCTCAGGCCCGTTGCCGTTGCTGCGGATTGAGCCGAAACCATGCCCGCGATGCCAGCCGACAGCAAAAGACCCGTGAGAGCGCCACCTGCAATGAATTTCTTGTCCATGTCATTTCTCCTTTTGAGGGGAGCAACAGAATGTCGCCCCGATGACACAAGACTTGGGGTGGCCAGCTTACAGCCACTTCGACCGAAGTTTACAATTTCGTAAGGACCGGAGGTTTCTGCATAGAGTAAGGACGCGCGGCCCTGGATCGTGGCCCGCGCGCTGCCAGATCACAGACCCAAAACGCGTTTCTTGCGCTCGGCCCATGTCATGATCGCCATATCAAATGTCAGGGCCATCAGGGACACACATATCCCTAGGACAAAGTTCTTGCCCAGATCCGTGCCAGCGAGGGTTTTCTGCAATTCCTGCCCCAGATCCTGCGTGCCGATAAAGGCGGCGATAATGACCATGAAAAATGCAAACATGATTGCCTGATTGAAACCCACGGCCATGGTTGGCAAAGCCAGTGGCAATTGGACATTCCACAGCTTCTGCATTCGGGTTGAACCCGACATATCCGCCGCTTCGTTCATTTCTGGCGGAACGCCCCGCAGGCCTTCGACGGTGTATCGAACCAACGGCACCATGGCGAAGATCAGGATGGACATTACAACAGAGGTCGCAGTGATGCCAAAGAGCATGATCGCCGGGATCAGGTAGATAAAACTTGGGAAGGTTTGTGCCGTGTCGCAGATCAACAAAACGCGCTTGGACCATTTTTCGGAACGCGCCGCGGCAATACCGATCGGCAAGCCAATCAAAGTCGCAAGGATGACAGCGGAAATCACCGAGTACAGCGTGATCACGGAACGATCCCACCACCCTGTCAGCGCGACGAGACCAAAGAAGACTGCCGCATAAATTCCGGATTTTCTGCCGCCAAGCGCCAATGCCCCCGCGACGACAAGCAGGATAAATCCTGTGGTCGGGATCGACAAAAGGAAATCGCGGAACGGGTTTAGAACCCAAACGTTGAGAACGTAGCGAATTTTCTCAGTGGTACCCTGCACAATGTCAAAAGCCAGAAACGTCTTGATGGCGGTGTCGATTTCCTTGCCCTGAGACAGGCTCTGACGGCGGCCGATTTCGGCGAACCATTCAACGAATTGCCCAAGCACCGTAAAGAAAACAAACGCGCCCAGACCGGCCAAAAGGTATTTGTGCCGCTTCCACCAAGGCGTGCCCTTTTCGAAGTGTTCGGGCAGTTTCACCACCCACGCCTTGGACAACCGATCGAGTGTTACAGCCAGCAACACGATGGTGACCCCGATTTCAAAGGATCGGCCCAGCTTGAAGCTTCCCATCATCGCGAGCAGTTTCGCGCCCAAACCGGGCATCCCGATAAAGGCGGTCAGAACCACCATCGCAAGGCAGAGCATGATGACCTGGTTCACGCCAACCAGAATTTCCGTGCGCGCGGCTGGCACGTAGACATGTCGCAACATTTGCCAGCGGGAACAACCCGACATCTTTCCTGCCTCAACAACCTCAGGAGACACCTTTTTCAGTCCAAGGGTTGTCATGAGGATCATCGGCGGGATCGCGTATATAATCGTGGCAACAGCACCTGCTGTCGGACCGACCTTGAAGAAGATGACCGCAGGCAAGAGATAGGTGAAAAACGGAAGCGTTTGCAGAACCGAAAGGATTGGTTTGATCGCCCGATCGACCCAAGCATATTTCCACGCAGCAATACCCAGACTGATGCCAATGCAAAACGCCAGAGGGGCGGCCACTAGTAGAACCGACATGGTTTCCATGGCAATCTTCCACTGACCGATCAAAGCGGTCCAGACGAATGTCCCCCCCGCCAGAACAGCAAGCCGCCAGCCGCCAAGGTAATAGCCCAGAACCGCCGCAGAGGCGGCGATCGCGCTCCACGGGATCTGTTCAAATCGAGGCCAGCGTTTCTTGCCGTAGAGCAGATTGGCCGTTGTATCGAGCATGAACTGAAGCGGACCTTCGGCAAACCAGCGCGTCAGTTTTTCCAGCCCGAGATCAGTGCGAACAAAGTTGAAGGCCGCGTCAAGCCAGACCGCGAAAGGCGGTATCCAGCTTTCCGGTAGCCGGTGCAGCCAAGCCGGCAGCAGCCCCGCGTATTGCAGCGCTGTCAGGACTATGGCGAGGCATACCAACCCCGTGGCCACTTTATTCGATGACATCTGAGGCGCTTTGCTGCCCGCTGAATTGGTCGACAGCACAGCCATCAATTCGAACCGACCAGCACGTGCAGCGCTTCCTGCCGTGAAATGGCGCCAATGACGGTGTCATTGTCCACAACAGGAATGAATTCGCGTGTGTCAGACACCAACGTCGAAGCCAGCGCATGAATGGTCGCACCCGCTGGAACGGGATCGCCTTCGCCCTTCTGATCTGGCTTGACCAGAATGCCTGCATGAACCACGCGGGATTTATCGATTTCTTCGGTGAACTTGCGCACATATTCCGTCGCCGGGTTCATGACGATCTGATCGGGCGTGTCGCATTGTTCTACGGCACCATCCTTCATGATGGCGATCCGGTCCGCCAATCGCAGCGCCTCGTCAAAATCATGCGTGATGAAAACAATCGTCTTTCCCAGCATTTCCTGAAGGCGCAAAAACTCATCCTGCATTTCGCGACGGATGAGCGGATCAAGTGCGGAAAACGGCTCATCCAGAAACCAGATATCAGGCTCGATTGCGAGACTGCGCGCGATGCCGACACGCTGCTGTTGTCCGCCTGACAGCTCTCTTGGGAAATAATCCTCGCGGCCTTCGAGGCCGACCAACTTGATGACTTCCAGCGCTCTGGCCCGTCTGGCGTGTTTGTCCTGACCACGCATTTCCAGAGGAAACGCCACGTTGTCTAAAACGGTGCGGTGCGGAAGCAAACCAAAGCTTTGAAACACCATTCCCATCTTGTTGCGGCGCAGGTCGATCAGCTCTTTTTCGGAAAGGGCCATAATGTCCTGGCCTTCGACCTCGATGGTGCCCCCGGTAATGTCGTGCAACCGCGAAAAGCAACGGACCAACGTGGACTTTCCCGAGCCGGACAGCCCCATGATCACCAGCATCTCACCGCGCCCGACCTCGATCGAGACGTCTTTCACTCCGGCGATATACCCATCAGCACGGATGTCATCATAGCTGTGTCCGGATGGCATTTTCTTCAGATAGCCGGTCGGATCATCTCCGAAGATTTTCCAGACATTTCTGCAAGCGATTACAGGTGCATCAGATGCCATGAAGGTGCCCATCCAGGTCTTGGCGATTTGGTCTTGGACCATTGCCACATGTGTTTTTTGCCAAAAGCCCTGCCCGACATGCGGACAGGGCTCGTCTTGATCGAATGTCCGAAGCTTAGTTCAACCAAGCTTTCCAGACATCTTCGTTTGCTTCAAGCCATTCGGCAGCAGCCTCTTCCGGCTCAAGCTCATCGATGTCCACCAAACGCGCCATTTCAGCGATCTGAGGGTTGGTGAAGCTGATTTTTTCCAGGACTGCGTAAGCAGTGGGCCATTTGGCTTCCATGCCTTCCCAAGCGGCCTTTTTCAGGTAACCATCAGCCGGGTTGCCACAGTCGTAAAGAGCGTCGGGGTTCGGGCCAACAGCCGGATCCTTGTCACATCCGTCGACCCATTCCGGGAACTCCACGAATTCGCCGGGCCAAACGGCTTCGGCAAAGTTGGGTGTCCAGTTGAAGACAACCACGGGGCGCTTGTCCGCTTCGGCAGCGCCGATTTCAGCCCAAAGTGCAGCTGCAGAACCCGCGTTGATCACTTCAAAGTTCATGCCCAGCGCTTCGACACGCTCTTTACCGTGCTTGAGCCAGTCAACCGGACCATCAAGATAACGGCCTTTTGAGCCTGTCTCGGCTGTTGCGAACAGTTCCGCACAGTCGTTCAGAGCTTCCCAGCTTGGCAGGCCCGGGCAAGCGTCCTTGGTCCACATCGGGTACCACCAGTCTTCGCGTGTGACCGCGTTGTGGTCGCCCACATCAACGATGCCGCCCTTTTCCAGAGCAGCGCGGAAAGATGCGCCGAACGCGCCTTCCCAAACTTCAAGCTCAAGCGTCACGTCACCCAGACGCACCGATTCATAGACGGCTTGGCTGTCTGTTGTGACGTACTCGACGTTGTTGCCCATCTCTTCAAAGATCTGGCCAACGACATTGGACATGACGATTTGTGACGACCAGTTGTGGATCGGGATTACGATCGGATCCGAACTGTCTTCGGCAAATGCGGTCAATGGAGCAAGGGCCAGCACACCCGTTGCCAACGCAGTGGTTAGTTTCTTCATTTGACGTCTCCCTGTTCATTGAGCGTCGATTGTTCCGGCCTTGGCCGCACGCTCTTGATTGCAGCCCGTACGCGCTTCCCGACGTATACGACTGTCCACGACAAACTCTCCATTTTTTCACTGTGGATCAAGTATTTTTCTTTTCAAGGGTGATTTTCTATGGCTAGCTGACTGAGTTCTCGGCAAATATTTGGCTCGGGAATGTCCGATTCACATAGAAATTGGTCCGTTGCAGCGGCGATTCCGACTGCGAAAAAAACGATCCTGCGAAAAAGGAGTCCGATTCCATGCGTTATTCCGGCTTGCGGGTCATAAAAGAGGCACTTACCGGCCATAAAGGGTGGAAACCTGCTTGGCGGGACCCGGAGCCTCAGCCCAGCTACGATATCGTCATCATTGGCGGCGGCGGTCATGGCCTTGCGACGGCTTACTACCTTGCCAAGGTCTACGGTCAAAAACGCATCGCCGTGCTGGAAAAGGGCTGGATCGGCGGTGGAAACGTCGGCCGCAACACAACCATTATCCGGTCCAACTACCTGCTGGACGGCAATGAGCCGTTCTACGAATTCTCGCTCAAGCTTTGGGAAGGGCTGGAACAGGAGTTGAACTACAATGCCATGGTTAGCCAACGCGGCATTCTCAACCTGATTCACACAGACGCCCAGCGCGACGCCTTTATAAGGCGGGGCAATGCGATGTTGTTGAATGGCGCCGACGCCGACCTTTTGACAACGGCGCAAATCAAACAGCGTTATCCATTCCTGAACACTGACAACGCGCGTTTCCCAATCAAGGGCGGTCTGGCCCAGCATCGCGGCGGAACTGTGCGACACGATGCGGTGGCTTGGGGCTATGCGCGCGGCGCGGACCAATTGGGCGTCGACATCATCCAGAACTGTGAAGTCACCGGCTTTGTGATGGAAAACGGCGCATGCACCGGCGTCGAAACATCACGCGGAGTGATCAAGGCAGGCAAGGTCGCATCCTGCGTTGCCGGATCATCCAGCCGGGTGATGGAAAAGGCTGGCATGCGGTTGCCAATCGAAAGCCACGTGCTTCAGGCCTTTGTGTCCGAAGGGCTTAAACCGGTTTTGCCGGGCGTAATCACCTTTGGTGCGGGTCACTTCTATTGCAGTCAGTCAGACAAAGGGGGCCTGGTCTTTGGTGGCGACATCGACGGCTACAACTCCTATGCGCAGCGCGGAAACCTGCCTGTGGTCGAGGACGTCTGCGAAGGCGGCATGGCCATCTTCCCGATGCTCGGGCGGGCCCGGCTCTTGCGGATGTGGGGTGGCATTATGGACATGTCGATGGACGGCTCTCCGATCATTGATCGCACACATATCGACGGGCTCTTCTTTAACGGCGGATGGTGCTACGGCGGCTTCAAGGCAACTCCGGCTTCCGGATATGTCTACGCGCATCTGCTCGCCACGGGTGAGCCCCATCCCACTGCCACTGCCTACCGTTTTGATCGCTTCAATCGTGGTTTGATGATTGACGAAAAAGGCATGGGCAACCAGCCCAACCTGCATTGAGGGGCGCGCAATCATGATAATCAATCATCCTCTTCTGGGCCCGCGGGATTCGTCAGAGTTTACCTATTTGGGTGACGCATCCTTGATCCACAGGCCTGACTGGCAACAACCAGACGCCGTGCAGCAATTTGCCGACTACGGATATCTGCGAAGCAATCCCGCCGGGCAACATCGCGAACTCTGGTTCCACGAAGGCGGCGATCGGTCATGGCTGGTCGTGACGCGGGATACCACAACCCACGAAATCACCTTGGTCGAACTGGCAAGGGATGTCGCCCGTCGGGAGGGCCGTTCAACATGACACAGTCGAACCGGGTGCAAGGCGGATTGATCAACCGTGACAAGACGATCAATTTCACATTCGACGGCAAACGCTACCAAGGCTTCGAAGGCGACACGCTCGCCTCGGCTCTTTTGGCGAACAATGTCCGGCTTATGGGACGGTCCTTCAAATATCATCGCCCCAGAGGACCGCTGACCGCCGGTTCTGAAGAGCCAAACGCCATTGTGGAATTGCGCGAAGGTGCGCGGCAGGAACCCAACACACGCGCGACAACAGCCGAGCTTTTCGATGGCTTGACTGCGAAATCGCAAAACCGATGGCCGTCCTTGGCCTTTGATGCGATGGCGATCAACGACCGGCTGTCCAACTTTTTTGCAGCGGGCTTTTACTACAAGACCTTCATGTGGCCGGCGGCCTTTTGGGAAAAGGTCTATGAACCGATCATCCGCAAAGCGGCCGGGTTGGGTTCTTTGTCTTTGAAATCGGACCCCGACAGCTATGACAAAGGCTTTTTGCATTGCGATCTTTTGGTCGTGGGCGCCGGGCCGTCAGGATTGATGGCTGCTCTCACGGCCGCTCGGGCTGGCGCGCAAGTCATCGTGGCCGATGAAGACTTCATGCTGGGTGGACGTCTGAACTCCGAAAGCCTGACGGTTGGAGATCAAACCGGACATGCGTGGGCCCAAAGCACTGCTGCAGAACTGGCGACAATGCCAAACGTCCGGATCATGCCCAGAACGACCGTGATTGGCGCGTTCGATCATGGCATCTACGGCGCTGTAGAACGCATCGCAGATCATCTGCCAACACCACCCGAAGGAAAACCGCGTCAGATCCTTTGGCGCATTTACTCAAAACAGACAATTCTGGCCACTGGCGCGATCGAACGTCCGATTGCATTCGAACAGAATGACCGTCCCGGGATCATGCTGGCCTCTGCATTGCGGAGCTATGTGAACCGCTGGGCAGCAGCCCCGGCCAAACGCGTGGCCGTCTTTACCAACAACGATGACGGGCACCGAACGGCCACGGATCTGCACGCCAAGGGCATCAAGATCGCTGCGGTTATCGATTCACGCCCAGATGCACCAACAAGCACCGACTATGAAGTTCTGCGCGGCGCGCAGATTAAGGACACCATGGGCCGTCTCGGACTGACCTTCGTAAAGGTCGCGCAGGCAGACGGATCGCAGCGCACCATTGAGTGCGGCGCACTGGGCGTGTCAGGCGGCTGGAACCCGAACGTTCATCTGGCGAGTCATCAAAGAGGTCGCCCAACCTGGAATGCAGAAATCGCGGCATTTGTTCCCGGAGATACCTTGCCGCATGGCATGCATCCTGCCGGATGTGCTGCGGGTCTATTTTCGACACATGCCACGCTGAAAAGTGGTGTGGACATGGCTGAAGCTGCGTTGAGCGCGCTCGGTCACAAGGTGATCAGGCCCGGTCTGCCAGAGACTGAAGATGCCCCGGTCCGGATCACCCCCTTCTGGCATGTTGAGGGCGCAAAGCGTGCTTGGCTGGATCAACAAAACGATGTGACCGCCAAAGACGTAAAGCTGGCGCATCAGGAGAATTTTCAATCTGTTGAGCATCTCAAACGGTACACCACGCTGGGGATGGCTACAGATCAGGGCAAGACATCGAATATGGGCGGTCTCGCGATCATGGCGGAACTTGCGGGCAAAGCGATCCCACAGGTCGGCACCACGATCTTTCGGCCACCTTACACTCCGACGGCCATCGGCGCCTTTGCCGGGCGGTCGCGAGACGAGGATTTCAGACCGGTCCGCAAGACACCCTCTCACACCTGGGCCGAGGAACAAGGCGCGGTTTTCGTCGAGGTCGGTATGTGGCTGCGCGCGCAGTGGTTCCCCAAGGCCGGCGAAACGCACTGGCGTCAGTCCGTGGACCGCGAGGTGCTACAAACCCGCAAGAGTGTCGGCATCTGTGACGTGACAACTCTGGGTAAGATTGACGTTCAAGGCACCGATGCGGCCACTTTCCTGAACAAGATCTACTGCAACCCGTTTGCCAAGGTCCCGGTCGGCAAGGTCCGCTATGGCCTTATGCTGCGTGAAGACGGCATCGCTATGGATGACGGCACCGCGGCACGCATGGCCGAAGACCACTTTGTTGTGACCACCACAACAGCCAACGCGGTTGGCGTCTATCGGCATATGGAGTTTGTGCGGCAATGCCTGTTCCCCGATCTGGATGTTCAACTGATCTCCACGACCGAAGCATGGGCACAGTATTCCGTCGCCGGGCCCAACGCGCGCAAGCTTTTGCAAAAGGTCGTAGACCCCGAACACGACATCTCGAACGAGGCGTTTCCCTATATGGCCTGCGGCGACATCAGCGTGAGCGGCGTACGTGCCCGTTTGTTCCGCATTTCGTTCTCTGGCGAACTTGCGTATGAAATTGCCGTTCCAACACGCTACGGCGATGCATTGATCCGCAAACTGGTCGAGGCCGGTGAAGAATTTGATGCAGTGGTCTATGGCACCGAAGCGCTGGGTGTCATGAGGATTGAAAAGGGCCATGCCGCCGGCAACGAGTTGAACGGAACGACCACGGCATTGAACCTTGGCATGGCGCGTATGGTCAACAAGAAGAAAGACAGCATCGGGTCCACCCTGTCAGAACGGGACGGGCTGAACACCGATGACGCCTTGAAACTTGTGGGGCTCAAGCCCGTTGATGCAGCCAATCCGGTGCCCGCCGGTGCGCATTTGATGACCAAAAGCGATCCCGTCGATGCGTCCCATGATCAAGGCTATGTCACATCGGCCTGTTTCTCACCAAACCTCGGGCATCATATCGCTATCGGTTATCTGAAACGCGGCGACGCGCGCATGGGCGAAGTCATCCGGCTGGTCAGCCCTCTGACCGGCGTGGACCACGATGTCGAAGTGGTCAGCGCCCATTTCATCGACCCCGAAGGAGACCGGCTCCGTGTCTGACTTTCGTCCCCTAACCCCGCTGGGCGCGCATGAACCGCGCACAGATACGCATGGTCCGGTCACTCTGACCGAAGTGGTGGATACCGCCTTGGCCTCTTGTTCATCTCGGCTTGGGCACGAAGCGCAAGTGCGATCCGCGCTTCAGGACTTTTTAGGCTTTGCTCTGCCAGAGCCAGGGCAAAGCGTTTCGAACGATCCCTATGGCGCATTCTGGATGGGTCCAGATCAGTGGATGATCTGCGCACCCCATGGCACACATGAGGATCTTGCTGCTCAAATCAAAGAAGCTGTCGGCGAAACAGCCAGCGTCACAGAGCAGAACGATGCGTGGTGCCGATTTGATCTGACCGGAGACCACCTGCCCGCGGTATTCGAGCGGCTGTGCGCAGTTGATTTGCGTAGCGGGTCCGGCGGAGAAGCAACAAGAACCAGCATCGACCATCTTGGCTGCTTTCTTGTCATGACCAACCCTGATCATGTCCGCGTTTTGGGCCCCCGCTCTTCTGCGGGCTCGCTTCATCACGCGCTGCTTACGGCGATGCGCTCCGCGCTCTGAGCCACAGCATCGTTGCTCAGACAGATGGCACGGACAGGTTGCCTTTGACACGGAACAAGTTGATCCGGTTGCGGTCTTGTTTGGGCGTTACGTCAAAGGCGGATTGATAGTGCTTTGAAAAAGTCTGAAGGCTGCCGTACCCGACCGCAGCAGCGATTTCGCCAAGCCGTTCGTTCGTGTAGCGCACCATTTGCCGTGCCGCATCCATGCGCAGTTTGCGATAGTAGTGCGTGGGGCTCAAACCGGTGGATTGTTTGAATGACCGCTCAAGATGGCGGGCCGTGATCCCCAGTTGATCGGCCAGCTCTCCGATCCCAACTGGCTCAGACAGGTTTTCCGTCAAAATGCGCACAGCGCGGGAAATCAACGGCGATAGCGCATCGCCGGTGTCGCCGGTGCTGAGGGACGGAACCGCCTGAGACACACCCGTGTTGCGAATGACAGGGTGCTGGAACCAACAGGCGACTTCGGTCGCGATGCCGTTGCCCAGCTTTTGCTTGATGATGTGCAACGACAGATCAAACGCTGCGGCCGCGCCTGCCGCGGTCAACAAGGATTCAGAGATCTCAATCACCTGATCCGAGCTGTTCTGTTCCGGAAAATCGGTGTCGAACGCAGCCTTGTAACACCAATGAACCGCCAGCGGCTTGCCCTTGGCCAGCTCGGCACGAACAAGGGGAAAAACACCACCACTGACAGCGCCAACCGCTGTTCCATGACGCTGCAATGATCGAAGTTTGGCAGCGCTGGAGTCGCTTTTGAATTGTGCGTTCGGGCCAGACAGCAAGATCAGCAAATCCAGATCCCGTATTTGATCCAGCGTTTTTCCAGGCTCAAACGCCACCAAGGCACTGGCGTCGACACGATCCAAAGTCTCTGAAATCAAGACCCATTCAAAGGCCTTGGTATCCGAAATTTCATTGGCCGCGCGAAGCGGTTCGATCATCGACGTCAGGCAAGCCATCGGAAAGCCCGGGAAGATCATAAAACCGGTTGAGAAGGGTCTTTGCATGGTATCCGCCAGTTCTGAGCAATCAAAATTATACTCACAGGAATAATTGTAGCAATAAGAAGAAACTTCGCTACACTTTTCAGAATGGACAGGCCCGCGGGTCCATCGTAAGGAGGCGCGATTATGGAACAAGCTGAATTGGTAGCAGAAATGAGCACGCGCCTAACGCAAGATCCACATTCCATTCGATCCTCACGAGAGAAAGTTCTTGAGGTCGCGATCGGGCGAGAAGTCCGGGCATTCCGAAAAGCTCACGGCACCACAGTTGCCGAATTGTCGGAATTGACCGGTTTGTCCATTGGCATGCTTTCAAAGATTGAAAACGGCAACACCTCGCCCTCGCTTTCGACGCTGCAAACGCTGGCGAATGCGCTCTCCGTGCCGCTCACTTCTTTTTTCCGTCAATACGAAGAACGCCGTGAAGCCGTACACACGAAATCCGGCGACGGGGTTGAAATCGAACGGGACGGCACCCGCGCCGGCCATCAGTATAATCTGCTTGGACACCTTGGCAGCAATTCCAGTGGTGTCATGGTGGAGCCGTATTTGATCGAGCTCACCACGGAAAGCGACACCTTCGAGACGTTTCAGCACGGCGGGATCGAAACGATCTACATGCTGGAAGGCGCAGTCGATTACCGGCACGGTTCAGAGGTCTATCCCCTGCGGCCCGGTGATACGTTGTTTTTCGACGCGGATGCGCCGCATGGGCCAGAGAACCTTGTTCAGCTGCCAGCGAAATATCTGTCGATCATCAGTTACCCTCAGGGCTGATCACGAAAAAAGCGCGCGATGTAACTCGCGCGCTTTTGGTTATCCAGCCATTACAAGAGCCGGGCTATTTTTGTAGCGCAGGCTCCGTATCCTGATCTGGGAAGACACCCGGGCTTGTCGGCAAACCGTCGTCGAACTGGCTCAGGTAGTCCAGCATCATCGGCCGGTTGTCGATAAAGCCTTTGTAGGTAGCCAATTCATCCGGCAAGTCGCGAACGACGCGGTGCAAACGGCGCCCCCATTTCGGCATCGTGACGAGATCCTGGAACGAAATCAGGTAGCACCGAATGGGAAAGACCAGAGCATTTGAACGCGGCAGTCGGAAAAACGTCTGCAACTCCACCCGCAAGTGTTGCTTGGACCCGATATTTTCCGGTGTCAGCGTCGTCTTCTGAATGCCCCACTTGTGATAGTTTTCCGGGCTGGTGTCCAAAAGCGGATTAACCGTCATTGTCCAGTTCAAACGGCGCGCCGGCGCCCCTTGCTGGATATTCAGCAGGAATTTAAGCGCGCGTTTGAAGATGCCCATTTCATGAGCCAACGGAACAGGCGCATGCCATTCGAAGAAGTTCATGCCAATGTCGAAATCAAGGGACCAGTCCGCCTGGGTCGTGACCATCCCAGCATCCATCCAAAGCATTTCGTCACGCTGGTCCAATACACAGAAATCGCCCTGCGCCTGCCGGGTAATGTATTCCATCGGCCCATAGGGCAGCGTGGTTTCGTCCAGAAAGGTGAACGTGTCATCGATTCCCAGCGGTTTATTGATCCACCGCCATGTGTTGCCATCGCGATGCAGTTCAAACAGGTCCGGGTAGTCCTCGGACTTGCTGACCATGATCAATTCCAGCAGGTCCCACCCGGCCAGCGTCATGTGCGGCAAGGATTGGCAACGCAGCGGGTCATCGGCCAAAACCATCGCCCGGTCGCGCATCTCGGACACATAGTGTTCGTCCACATCGAACCGCTTTTCATAGACGGAACCTTCAGGGCCGCCTCGGTGCTGCTCCATGTTGACCGAATACATGTAGCTGTCTTCGTGGAACGGGAATGGGAACCGTTTGATAGCCCAATCAGAGTTGTGGAACGAATAGTCGTCGCGGAAGGTCTCGTTGTTGAACTGAATGGTCATCTGTCAAGCTCCAGAGATTTGCCAACAAAACGGCTGACACATGGCATGATTTTCTTTCCGCTGGCGTGCTGTTCATCGTCCAGCCAGTGATCCCGATGGATAAATTCACCATCGGATGAAACAACGTCGGTTTCGCATTGGCCACAGGCCCCGCCACGACACAGGAACGGGGCATCCACGCCTTCTCGCTCCAATGCCTCGAGCAAGCTTTCGTTTTCACCAACCTGAATCGTCTTGTCGGATTTGCACAGCCGAACCTCAAAGGGCTTGCCAGGCTGTGGCGCTGTGAATTCTTCGGAATGCACCTGCGCATCTGGCCAGCCAGCAGCCGAGGCGGTTGCATGCACCCAATCGATCATTCCCTTGGGCCCGCAGACGTAGGCATTTGTTCCAAGAGGTTGCCCATCCAGCAGGTCCTCAAGCGGGATGCTTTGCGATTGATCGTCGTAATAGACATGTACTTTGTTCGGGAATTTATAGCGCAGCTCGTCCACATAGGTGCCCAGCGTTTCGGTGCGGACCGAATAGTGAAGTTCCCAATTGCCGTTCATGCGCTCAAGTTGAGCAATCATCGACATGAAAGGCGTGATACCAATCCCACCCGCAAAAAACAGGTGCTTGCGGGCGCGCAAATCCAGCGAAAAAAGGTTCACTGGATAGGTAATCGTCATCTGGTCGCCGACCTTGACCCGGGTGTGCATGAACAGAGATCCACCCCTGCCCTGATCATCCCGACGGACAGAGATCGCATAGAACGATGTATCTGATGGATCGGACATCAATGAATAGGGGTTCAGGCGAGTCCGGCCGTCGTCGTCCATGGTCACAACGGTATGTGCACCACCTGAAAACGTCGGCAAAGGCTGGCCATCGGTGCGCGAAAACTCGAACCGGGTCACCAGATCGTTGAGGGGCACCACGGCGCTTACTGTCACCGCAATCTGCTCTGCGCCGGACTTTGCTTTTTGAGGGGCAGCGCTCATTTGTACAGCTCCACTGGTTCCGGGATATTTCCATGATCTTCCGCGTCAACACGGACACCCTGATAGGCAGCCAGACGCCGCGAATAATGATCCCGCACGAACAGATGCAATCCGCAATGCGCGCATTGGAACGGGTCATGCATAACGTCTTCGGTGATGCCTTTGCAGTGAACGCATTGCATCCGCCGCGCAACCGATCCGCGATGCTCTGTCTGAATTGCTGTATGCGGAATACCGGCCTGCATAGCCTCGTTCTGGGCTTGCCCCATCAATCCTTCGGTGCCTGCCAGATATACCTGAGTGCCCTGATGCGCGTTCGCCAAGACGTGACGCAGACGCTGAACCGAAGCCTCATATGAGGGGCCTTCGTAGTACTGCGCCGGGTTCAGTGCTTGCAGCTTATCGCTGTAGGCGGTGCCCTTGGGAATAAAGATGATGTGGGCCTTGGCCATCAGATCCGCATCCTGAGCGGCAAGATCCAAAAGCGCCTCGGCACCTTCAGCATCGGCTATCATCAAATGCGATTTTCCGGGACGCGGCTCAAGCGTGCCATAGACTGGTCTGCTCTTGATGCTTTCCGGGAATTGAAACTTTGACATCGCTGGGGTCTTTCGTGGCTCGTTGCTTCACCGAAAATGAAGAAAGGGCGCGCTGCCATCCAGCGCACCCCTTGTTTGCGTATCAGCCTTTCGCGGTGCGGATCGACTTGTCTTTGTCGTAGAACGGCATCTCTTCCGCAGTTGCTGCCAGTTCAGTGCCGTCTGGCTGAACCACCGTCAGCTTGGTTCCCGCGACAGCGACCTCAGGCGACAGACGCGCGATCGCGACGGAATAGCCGTTCAGTTCGGATGACAGACCATACGTGATGACACCCACGTCCTTGCCTTCGTGATGAACGCGCGCGAACATTTCCATCTGCTCCATGCCACCGGAAAGCTGAACACCGAAGATCTTGAAGCGCTCTTTGCCCTTCATGGCATAATGGTTTTCGGAACCAACGAACCCGATCTTGTCCGGCGAAACTGTAAAGTCGAGGCCCAGTTCCCAAAGCGTATCGCCACAGGGCGAGCCGTCTTCGAATGGGAACGTCTCGGAGTTATCGCCGGGATAGAACAGCAGGTAGCTTTCAATCCGCAGCATATCCAACGTGCTGAACTGCGTCGGACGAACGCCTTCTGCAGCGCCTTTTTCCAGAATGTTGTCCCAGATGTGCACAGCATCCTTGGCCCGGCAGAAAATCTCGTAGCCACGCTCACCGGTGTAGCCTGTGCGCGAAATCATCACGTCGCGACCGTAAAGGCGGGTTTGGATGATTCCGAAATAGGCCAGATCCCGGATGCTCGGAATGTCCTTTGCAAGGATATCAACCGCCTTAGGACCCTGCAGCGACATATCGTGCAAATCATCATCAAACAGGATTTCGCAGTTCTTGCCCGCCGCGGCGGCTGCCAGTTGCTCCATGCCCGTACCCGTGCCATGCACCACCAGCCAGGAATTGACCGCAATGTGATAGATGATGCAGTCATCTACAAAGTACCCGCGATCGTTGAGGAAGCAGGCATAGGTCGACCGGCCCGGTGCAATCTTTTCGACGTTCCGCGTGGTCGCACGATCGATCACATAGGCGGCGTCAGGTCCGACGACGTGAACTTTTTTCAGACCCGAAACATCCATGAGACCCGCTTTGGTCCGGATCGCTTCGTAGTCGGCTTTGGCACGTTCTGGTGTGTCATCATAGAACCAGGCAGTTCCCATGCCGTTCCAATCCTCCAGCTCACCGCCGATTTCGGCATGGCGCTGCGCCAGTGCGGACGTTCTCCAAAGAATAGCCATAACGGCCCCCCTGTTTTCGTTCTTTTGCGTGTTTTGGTTGCGGTTATTCAGACCGATAGGGCGTCAAAAATCAATACTGGCGTGCAGATTTTTTTCCTGACAGGCAAATTATTGATGTTTGGTGCCGCAAAGACTGGCCGAATTCAGAAAAGGGCCGCATGGTCGCGGCCCTTTTCCAGTTCTTCGTGAACTTACTTGTGCTTCGAGTACTTCGAAGATTCGGCCTTTTGACCCATCGCCAAGGCGACGATGCAGATCAGGATACCGATCAAGGCGAATATCCCGGGTGCCGAACCGCCTGCGCCCATGAAGATCGGTCCAGAGACGTCAGTCCAGGTACCGCCATTATCGAATGGAAAACCCATTTTACTCTCTCCTTATTGAGCTGCAGGTGCCGAAGCCGGAATGCCTTCGGGATAGGCCTGTGCGGGAACCTTAACGGTATCCAGACCGGCAATTTCAGCGGCTTCCGGAACACGCAGCATCCCTGCCATCTTCAAGACGAGCGAAGATACGTAGCCTGTCACCAACCCGATCGCGACGAACACGACGGATCCGACCAACTGGCCCATGAAGGAAACAGTCGCTGCCCCTTCGCCCAGACCGGCTGGGTAACCCGATGCGAAAACGCCGAGCAACAGCACACCGTAGATACCGATCGTGCCGTGGACTGTGACAGCGCCAACCGCATCGTCGATTCCCATCCGCTCGAGAACGCCCGCTGCTGGCTTCAGCAGGACACCGGCGCTAAAGGCGATGATGAAGGCAAGTGCCGGATAGTAGATATCCAATCCGGATGCGCAGGAAATGATACCGGCCAAAGCACCCGACATCATCCAGAACGGATCGCGGGTCATGACCCATGCACCGATGATTCCGCCAGCGACGGACATCAGAATGTTGAATGCCAGAGCACCCAGGTTGGTCGGTGTGCCGTAAATGGTTGTGTAGTTTGCACCCCAGGACCAAGCTTCACCACCGACAACCAGACAGGCCATCAGGAAGCCCCAGAAGCCAACAATGATCAGCATCAGACCAGTCGCTGTGAATGGCATGTTGTGGCCGGGCAGATCATTGGCGCTGCCATCCGCGTTGAATTTACCAATGCGTGGTCCAAGATTGATCAATACGCCAAGCGCGAAGAACGCTGCGACCGCATGAACAAGTCCAGCCGCGCCGAAGTCATGAAGACCCCACTGGGTGACCATCCAGCCATCCGCGTGCCAGCCCCATGCCGCAGCCAGCGTCCAGCTGAACCCGCCAAGGATGATCGCAAGAATGACAAACCCGACGGTCTGAATGCGCTCGATCACGGCACCGGACATAATCGAAGCCGTTGTCGCAGCGAACAGCGTGAATGCGCCCCAGAAGACGCCGTCGATCTGATCTTCGGTGTTCGGACCCATGTAGGCTGAGCTTTCGCCCCATGCCAAAGCAATGGACCCAGCATAGCCTGCGCCAGAAATCCCGTTGGGCCCTTCAGAAAGCGTAAAGCCTGTTGGAAACGCCCAGTAGACCCACCACCCGAAGAAGTAGAAAGCCGGGATGACAAAGGCGAACGCCAAAATGTTTTTCACACCTGAGGACAGAGCGTTCTTTGCCCGGGAAGCGCCCATCTCGTACGCCAAGAACCCAGCATGAATGATGATCATCAGGGGAATGGTTAGATAATAATATGCCTCGGCAAACATAGTGTTCGTCATGTTTCCCTTGGCTTCCATCGCCGCCACTTGGGCAGCAAGTTCAGCAAGTTGTTCTTCCACGTTTCCCTCCGTGTTGCAGTTTTTTCGCGCCCGGTTGTCGTTCGTGTGCACAAGACGCCCGTCGCAACTGAAACAGAAGAAGTCCGATCTGACTAGAATTTTTTGCCTTAGGTGAAAAAAATATTCCTCGTGGTTGTCGAACGACTAAAAATGGTGCTAGCGTCAAAAAATCAGTTGAACACGGAGAACACGCCAATGTGCGGCATTGTTGGACTATTCCTAAAAGATAAATCGCTGGAGCCGCAGCTGGGTAACATGCTTACCGACATGCTTATTACCATGACTGATCGTGGTCCGGACAGCGCCGGCATCGCCATCTATGGTGATGATTCGGATAACTCTATGAAGTTCACGGTTCAGTCCGATACGCCCGAATCGGACTTCGAAACTCTTGCGAAAGATCTGGGCGACGCACTGGGACAAACTGTGCAAGTGGAGGTCAACTCGACCCACGCTGTGCTGATTGTGCCTGCAAAAGAGGCAGATTCGATCCGCGCGACACTTGCCAGCATTCGGCCAAACGTTCGCGTCATGAGTCGTGGTCAGACCTTGGAGATCTACAAGGAAGTGGGTCTTCCCAAGGACGTCGCCGCCCGGTTCGGGCTGAGCGGCATGCACGGCACCCATGGAATCGGCCACACACGTATGGCAACGGAATCCGCCGTCACAACAATGGGCGCGCATCCATTCAACACCGGTGACGACCAATGCCTGGTGCACAATGGATCCCTTTCGAACCACAACTCATTGCGCCGCAAACTGCGCCGTGAGGGCATTCATATCGAAACCGAAAACGACACCGAGGTCGGCGCAGCCTATCTGACTTGGAAAATGCGCGAAGGCGCGTCGTTGGGTGAAGCACTGGAAAGCGCACTGGACGATCTCGACGGCTTTTTCACCTTTGTGGTGGGCACCAAGGACGGCTTTGGCGTGGTCCGAGACCCGATTGCCTGCAAACCAGCAGTTATGGCGGAAACGGATCAGTATGTTGCCTTCGGTTCCGAATACCGCGCTCTCGTGAACTTGCCGGGTATCGAGGATGCACGCGTCTGGGAACCTGAACCTGCAACCGTCTATTTCTGGAGCCACGATTCGGCCCCAACAACGAAAGAAAAGGCTGCCTGACATGCAGACACTCGATCTTCAGGAAATTGGCCTGCGTGAGGTCAATGCAACCCTGCACGCTCAAGCGGAAAATACCAATCAGACCGCTTGGGAAATTGTGAACCCCAAAGGCGCGCACGCGATCGCCTGTGGACTCGATGCGCCGATCGAAGTCACCGTGCGCGGATCGACCGGTTACTACTGCGCCGGGATGAACCAGCAGGCGACCGTAAACATCGCCGGCTCGGCGGGTCCGGGCACCGGTGAAAACATCATGTCCGGCAAGATCGTCATCGAAGGCGATGCAAGCCAGTATCTCGGCGCGACGGGCCACGGCGGCATGATTGTCGTGAAAGGCAATGCATCGTCACGCTGCGGGATTTCGATGAAAGGCGTGAATATCGTCGTGCAGGGCAACATCGGACACATGTCTGCGTTCATGGGGCAATCTGGAAATCTCGTGGTTTGCGGCGATGCCGGCGACGCCTTGGGTGATAGTTGCTACGAGGCCCGTTTCTTTGTGCGCGGTTCCGTCAAAAGCCTGGGCGCGGACTGCGTTAAGAAAGAAATGAGACCAGAGCATCTGGAACTGTTGAAATCCCTTCTCGATGAGGCGGGCATCGACGCAGATCCCAGTGAATTCACTCGATATGGCTCGGCTCGGAACCTCTACAATTTCGACGTCGACAATGCTGGCGCATACTAAGGACACCTGACAATGAATTCACACGATTCCAAAGGTATCCCGCATACCACGCCGCGACAGTCGGCGACGTTCACACAGGATGTGAACAGCGACATCCGGCGCGCAGCGGCAACCGGCATCTATGACATCCGCGGGGGCGGTGCGAAGCGCAAGGTTCCATCGTTCGACGATCTGTTGTTCATGGGTGCCTCGATCTCTCGTTACCCACTCGAAGGGTACCGTGAGAAATGCGAAACATCCGTGACCATCGGGGGGCTGCACGCCTCGAACCCGATTGAACTGGACATTCCAATCACCATCGCAGGCATGTCGTTCGGTGCGCTGTCCGGGCCGGCGAAAGAAGCGCTTGGGCGCGGTGCGTCTGCGGCTGGCACGTCAACCACCACAGGCGACGGCGGCATGACACCGGAAGAACGCGGTCACTCCAGCAAGCTGGTCTACCAGTACCTGCCCAGCCGATATGGTATGAACCCGAATGACCTGCGCAAAGCGGACGCGATTGAAATCGTGGTCGGTCAGGGCGCGAAACCCGGCGGCGGTGGCATGCTCCTGGGTCAGAAAATCTCGGACCGGGTCGCTGAAATGCGTAACCTTCCCAAAGGGATCGACCAACGCTCGGCCTGTCGTCATCCCGATTGGACCGGGCCCGACGACCTTGAGATCAAGATCCTCGAGCTGCGCGAAATCACCGGATGGAAGGTGCCGATCTATGTCAAGGTTGCGGGCGCCCGGCCGTACTATGACACCACTCTGGCCGTGAAGGCGGGCGCAGACGCGGTGGTTCTGGATGGCATGCAGGGCGGAACAGCTGCGACTCAGGATGTGTTCATTGAACACGTCGGTCTGCCCACACTGGCAATCGTGCGTCCGGCGGTTCAGGCTCTGCAGGATCTGGGTATGCACCGCAAAGTGCAACTGATCCTGTCCGGCGGCATTCGGTCCGGTGCGGATGTCGCCAAGGCGATGGCGCTTGGCGCGGATGCTGTTGCGATCGGCACGGCTGCCCTGATCGCGCTGGGTGACAACGATCCGAAGTGGGAATCCGAATACAACAAGCTCGGCACGACCGCAGGCGCGTATGACGATTGGCATGAGGGCATGGACCCGGCGGGGATCACCACACAGGACCCCGACCTCATGGCACGCTTTGACCCGATAGAAGGCGGGCGACGCCTGAAGAACTATCTCAAGGTCATGACGCTCGAGGCCCAAACCATTGCCCGAGCCTGCGGCAAAAACCATCTGCATAACCTCGAACCCGAGGATTTGGTCGCCCTGACAATGGAAGCCGCCGCGATGGCGCGCGTGCCGTTGGCCGGGACAGAATGGTACCCCGGCAAACCCGGCACAGGCTACTAACAAAACCAACAGGGCGCGTCCGATTTCGGAACGCGCCCCTTTCAATTCCGACAGACCACAAGACGACAGGGAACATGCTCATGGCAATCGATCTCGCAGAATACGCCAAGAAGAACGGCGTCAAATATTTCATGATTTCATTCACCGACCTTTTTGGCGGACAACGCGCCAAGCTGGTCCCGGCTCAGGCCATCGCGGACATGCAAGAAGACGGAGCTGGCTTTGCTGGCTTCGCCACTTGGCTGGATATGACGCCCGCCCACCCGGACATGCTGGCTGTGCCAGATCCTTCTTCGGTCATCCAGTTGCCGTGGAAGCCAGAAGTTGCTTGGGTCGCTGGCAATTGCGTCATGGAAGACGAAGACGTCGCTCAGGCGCCGCGTAACGTTCTGCGCCGCTTGATTGACGAAGCCGCAGCAGAAGGTCTGCATGTCAAAACCGGTATCGAAGCAGAATACTTTTTGCTGACCCCGGATGGCCGCGAAATCTCGGACGAGTACGACACCGCTGAAAAGCCCTGCTACGACCAGCAGGCGGTGATGCGCCGCTATGACGTGGTGCGTGAAATCTGCGATTACATGCTGGAACTGGGCTGGGGCCCCTACCAGAACGACCACGAGGATGCGAACGGCCAGTTCGAAATGAACTGGGAATTCGATGATGTGTTGAAAACAGCGGACAAACACAGCTTTTTCAAGTTCATGACCAAATCAGTGGCCGAAAAGCACGGCTTCCGCGCCACCTTCATGCCCAAGCCGATCGAAGGACTGACCGGCAATGGCTGCCATGCGCACATCTCGGTTTGGGATGCGCCGGGCGCGGACTCCAAGGTCAATGTTTTCGCTGGCGAAGGCGAAGGCCAGACCGGTGAAGTCGGTCTGTCAGAGCGCGGCAAACATTTCCTTGGCGGGATCATGAAGCACGCGAGTGCGCTGGCTGCGATCACCAATCCGACGGTCAACAGCTACAAGCGCATCAACGCCCCACGCACCATGTCGGGCGCAACATGGGCACCAAACACCGTGACATGGACCGGCAACAACCGGACGCATATGGTGCGAGTTCCCGGCCCCGGCCGGTTCGAGTTGCGCCTGCCCGATGGTGCCGCGAACCCCTACCTGCTGCAGGCGGTCATCATCGCAGCGGGCCTAGACGGTATCCGCACCAAAGCAGACCCCGGCAAGCGTCACGACATCGACATGTACGCCGAAGGTCACAAGGTCCGCGGTGCGCCCAAGCTGCCTTTGAACCTGTTGGATGCTCTGCGTGAGTACGACAAGGATAAGGGTCTCAAGGCCGCGATGGGCGACGAATTCAGTGCGGCCTATCTCAAGATGAAGATGCAGGAATGGAATTCCTACGTCTCGCACTTCTCTGAATGGGAACGTGCGAACACGCTGGACATCTGATCCCATCAGCCTTTTGCAAATGGACAAGCCGCGCCCCCTTGGGCGCGGTTTTTCGTTCACGTGAACCGGTTCGGATCATAGGCTGTCATGTCGAAGTTCGGCGTGTTGCCCGCTATAATTTGCGCAATCAATCGTCCGGTCTTGGGTCCTGCGGTCAGACCCACATGCTGATGACCAAAGCCCGCAAATATACCCGACTGACCAATTTCTCCGATCAAAGGCGTGCTGTCCGCAGGTGTCGGCCGGAAGCCCATCCATTCCTGCGTTCCGCTACAAGTCAGATCCGGGAAAGCGCGGGACACATGTCTTTTGATCATCTCGATCGGTTTCTGGCGGGGCCCGGCATGATGACCCCCCAACTCAACCGTTCCGGCAAAGCGCAGACCCATGTCCATCGCGTTCACGCCGAATTTTCCTTCGGCCATCAGTAATGGATTGCGCGGCACTGCAGAGGGATTTTCATAAATGACATGATAGCCGCGCTCCGCTTCCATCGGCACGGATAAACCGAGCTTTCGCATCAGGTCCTTTGACCAGATCCCAGCTGTCAAAACGGCCGCTTCGCAGTCAATTGAACCGACACTTGTCTGGATCCGTGCGATCCGTCCCTGTTCCAAAGCCATGTCCGTGACCTCAGCCCGGACAAGACGGCCACCCTGCGCTTCGAAATAGCGAGCCAAAGCGGCGACGTAGCCACCCGGATCCGTGATATGCCCTTGCCCTTCGATCATCGCCAGACACTGAATCGACGGGCCCAGAATAGGTTCTTCTTCGCGCACCTCTGCTCCAGTCAGAACCGTCGGCTTTATCCCAGCCTGCCGCTTCAAGTCCCAGCTGTAATGATCGGCTTCGAAAGCGCGCAGGGATGGGTACGCAAATCCACATTTGCTGTCCCGGACCCAGTGTTCCAACGCTGTTCCTCGAACCAGTGATTTGTGCTGTTCGACTGTATCCCCAACCAGCCCGGATATGGCATCCACGATGCGGCGTGTGCCTTTGTCGGTGGCATGGCTGAGAAATTTCAGCATCCAGGGGGCCATCTTGGGCAGGTGCGACCAACGCATGAACAATGGACCATCCGGGTCAACCAAATAGCGTGGCGCTTCACGCCAGAGACTAGGTGAGGTTACCGGAGCGACGGCCCAAGCTGCCAGCAATCCTGAATTCCCAAAGGACGCAGCCTGCCCAGGTGTATCCCTATCCAGTAGCAGGACTTCGCGCCCCAAGCGCTGCAACCAGATTGCGGTTGAAACACCAACGATCCCCGCGCCGATCACAACTGTCGGAAATTGCTGCATTTCAAGGACATCTTTAAGGTTTCCGATACTCCACAAAAGACAGCCCAATCCGGCATCAATCAAGCCTAAAGTCTAGTTTACTGACAGGAAAAAAGATTGACCTACAGGGCGAGTTGGTAGTCCACTGAATCCAATGGATTCGAAGGAGACCCCGTTATGACCAAACGTGTTGCCGTACTAGGAGCCGGACCTTCCGGGCTTGCCCAGCTTCGTGCTTTTCAATCAATCAAGGAAAAGGGCGAAGACATCCCGGAAATCGTTTGCTTTGAAAAGCAATCTGAATGGGGCGGGCTTTGGAACTACACATGGCGTACGGGTCTGGACCAGTACGGTGAACCGGTTCACGGCTCAATGTATCGCTACCTTTGGTCGAACGGTCCAAAAGAAGGTTTGGAGTTTGCCGACTATTCCTTTGAAGAACACTTTGGAAAGCAGATCGCATCATACCCCCCACGCGCGGTTCTCTTTGACTACATCGAAGGCCGTGTGAAAAAGGCTGGTGTGCGCGACTGGATCCGGTTCGAAACCGCCGTCAAAAACGTGAGCTTTGCAGATGGAAAATTCACGGTCACCCTGCGCGACCTGCCCAAGGACGAAATGTACTCCGAGGAATTCGACCACGTGATTTGCTGCACCGGGCATTTCTCGACGCCGAATGTTCCCCAGTTTGACGGCTTTGATAAGTTCCCCGGTCGTGTGCTGCACGCCCATGACTTCCGCGATGCGGTCGAGTTCAAGGATCAGGACATCCTGATTATCGGCACCAGTTACTCTGCCGAAGATATTGGCTCCCAGTGTTGGAAATACGGCTGCAAATCCGTGACCGTGAGCCATCGCACTGCGGCCATGGGCTATGACTGGCCGGACAACTGGCAAGAGGTGCCGCTGCTCACCCATATGGACGGCAAAACGGCGCATTTCAAAGATGGCACTTCGAAAGAGGTGGACGCGGTGATCCTGTGCACCGGGTATCAGCATCACTTCCCCTTCATGGAAAACGATCTGAAATTGGTGACCGCAAACCGTCTGGCCACGGCAATGCTGTACAAGGGCGTGGCTTTTGCGCCAAACCCGGCACTGTTCTACATCGGAATGCAGGACCAGTGGTTCACCTTCAACATGTTCGACGCGCAGGCATGGTGGGCGCGTGACGTGATCATGGGCAAGATCGCACTACCCGATCGTGCTACCATGGACGCCGACATCGCCGACCGCGAAGCGCGCGAAGATGCAGGTGAAGACGACTATGACGCGATCTGGTATCAGGGCGACTACGTCAAGGAGCTGATCGCGGAAACCGACTATCCCAGCTTTGATGTTGAAGGCGCTTGCATGGCTTTCAAGGAATGGAAGGGTCACAAGAAAAAAGGCATCATGACATTCCGCGATAACGGCTACAAATCCGTCATCACCGGTACCATGGCCCCCAAACACCACACGCCATGGAAAGATGCGCTGGACGACAGCCTGGAAGTCTATCTGCAAAACTAATTGGCACCGCCGGAAGAAACGAACCGCGCGATTTGAGCGCGGTTCGTAGGAGTTTGCGAACTAAGACTGGAACGCGCTTTAGCGCCCGTTTTTCAACAGTGTTTCCGCAGCCAGTCTGCCAAAGGCATTCGCCGCCTTGGGGCTTGCCCCTGTAATCAAGCGGCGATCCACATGGCATGAGGCATCCGCTTTGGTGTTGATGATCTGCGCGCCAAGCGCCGTCAGCTTTTCACACACCCACCACGGCATCGGTCCGGGCAGATAGCCGATCACAGGGGTTTGTTTGTCAACCGAATCCGGGAAGACCGTCATCTTGTAACCATCATACAAGAACCCTTCCTGGGTCTTTGCAGCCAACAGAGCGGCTGGGCCGTGACAAAGTGCCAAGGTGAACAGATCCTGTTCATTCGCCCAGTGCAACACCTTGCCAAGGTCGGCATTCTCGGGCAGCCCAAGCATCGCACCATGGCCTCCTGGAATGTAGACAGCGGCGTAGGACACCGCGCCATCCATGTCCTTTGCAACGAAATCAGCCAGACTGCGGGGATTTGCAAAGGCATCTGCATAGTCACGATAGAGTTGTTTTACCGCTGCATCCTCGGCTGGCATCGCCCAGTCTTCGATCGCGACAGGCGCGCCAGTTGGCGTCACAACATCAATTTCAAAACCAGCATTCATGAGATGCAGCATTGGCAGGCCCATTTCGACAGGATGGTTCCCTGTCGAGAATTTCTTGCCGTTGGCCATCGTCATGTTGCGTTCTTCGGTGCAGATCATCAGCACGCGGTTTTGGCTGCCAGTATAGGGCCTAGTGTAAGCCCCACCATCATAGTCTGTTGTCGCGGATGTGCCCAACTTGATTGCGAGTGGGGAGGGGCTGAAAGCCCCGTCTGACGTCGGGGTTGGTGAGGCCCGAAAGAGTGTGCGCAGAATACCCATATCAGTTGACTTCAGTGACGATGGCATCACGGGATTTTCGGACTTTGCCCATGGGGGCCAGCCAATCACCGCTTTCGTCTCGGTAGCCCAGAGGCATCAACACGACTGAGCGCAACCCGCGTTCCTTCAGCCCGAGGATCGTGTCCACGGCATCAGGGTCAAATCCTTCCATCGGCGTGCTGTCTACCTCTTGCTCGGCCGCAGCAACCAGAGCAATGCCAAGCGCGATATAGGCTTGGCGCGCCGCATGGGCGTAGTTCACTTCGGCGTCGCGCGGCAGATAATTGGATTTCAGATTGTCATAGTAGGCGTGCAGCATAGGCAGATCACCCCGTTCCGAGACATTCAGAGCCACGACGTGATCGATCCGTTCTGCCGTGTAGTTGTCCCACGCTGCAAAAACCAACAGGTGAGAACCATCGGTGATCTGCGCCTGATCCCAGGCTACTTTGCGGATTTCCCCCAGAACGTCGGGATTGGTCACGACAAATACTTCGAACGGCTGCGTGCCGCTGGAGGTCGGCGCCATGCGGATCGCATCGACAATGGCATCAACCTTGTCCTGCGGAACTGCTTTGGAGGGGTCCATTTTCTTGGTTGCGTAACGCCAGTTCAGAAGATCATTCAGTGGCTTTGTGGTCATAGGGAAGGTCCTGTTGTCAGCGCCTCGTCAAGGCAGTATACATTTGTAACTTACTATCTATGGGGAACCGAAATCTGCCACAAGAAGGCACATTTCTGACCCTCGGTTACACAAAAGGAACCGCCGTGCTGGATGAACGATGCCCTGACTGCAAACGCATCAACGAGGTGCTTTCGCGTGTTGGCGACCGATGGAGCGTGCTTGTCGTGATTTCACTGGCAGAATACGGGACGCTGCGGTTCAATGAACTCAAGCGCAACCTCGGCATCTCGCAACGGATGCTCAGCCTGACGCTGAAAGAACTGGAGCGTGACGGGCTCGTCAATCGTGTCTATCATCCGACGATCCCGCCAAAGGTTGAGTACAACCTCACCGAAATGGGTCAGTCGTTTCGAGAGCCTGTCAGCACCTTGGGCTATTGGGCATTGGACAACCTGGCAAAGATCGATGCCGCCCGCGAAGCCTATGACGAGGCCAGCGCGAAATAGGCGACCTTTGGCGTATCCGTGGTGGCGCCAAGCAAAGCTGGCAGTATTATTCGCTCATCACACGCAGAAAGATCAGTGTCTCCTGACGGGCGCCTTTGTCTTTGATCGACAGACTGAAGGATCGCCCATTTATGGTGGTCGTCAGTTGCTCAAAGCTGTCGGGATGGTTGACCGATCCTGTATCACGGATCACCGGACCGTCTGTGCATTGGGTTAAACCGTCGACCAAATCGGAAAACGCAACCTGCGCAACCTGCGCGCGGTAGTCAAACGGCCAATGGCAATCGCGCGATTGGCCGCCACCCAGCTGCCGCGACGTGGTGCAGATCGCCGTGGCCCCATACAATTCAAAAGCCGCATCACCTGCCGCAAAGGCGTGAAACTTGGCACAATTGTCCGCCCAAGCCGGAAATCCGGCGCAGGCACAAAGCAGCACAAAAGCCCTTGTTCCATTCATTGCGCCGCCAGCTGCTGCCCCTCCAATATCTGAAACGGTGTGGGCGGGGTCTTCTTCGAAACCCAATAGAAAGTGTCGCCAAATTCCATGACGAACCAGCCTTCCCATTCGGCGTCGCGTGGCCAGATGCTCTGGTATTCCTGTGCCGCATCATCAACACGCCATTCCCCTCGGGTCGATCGCGCGCCTTCCTGGGCGTAGATCGTCACACCATCAGCCCCAAAGAACTGTCGGTACTTGGCCCCTTCCCAACGGCCTACCGCCGTATTCCCCGTTAGCAGGTCACGGATTTCGGCCCCTGTCAGTTTGACGGCCTGTGCGTCTGCCTGAGACGACCAAACGCCAAGAACCAAGCTGGCTGCGATCATTGCGTGTTTCATGGGGTTTCTCCTACGCGCCAATCAGGCAGATCATTTACCAACATCAGCGCCGCACGGCGGACCGTTCTGCGCAGGTTCTCAACAGGCTGGCCAATGTGACCACAATCCTGCAAGGCCTGATCCCACATGGCCAGCCACATTTCTGCATCAACCTCACGGATGGGAACATGTGCGTGGATCTCGCGCAGATCCATATGGCCATGTCGTTCACGATAATATGCACGGCCGCCCATGAACCCCGACATGAATTCTATCTGGGCTTCGCGCGTGTGATCCACGCCATGTCCGCGAAAATGCAATCGCTGCAAGTCGCGCGCTTCCGGCCTTGTTTCGACCAGATCATAAAAGCGGGTGACCAGACGCCGAAGCGCTGGTTCACCGCCGATTTGCTCGATCAGGGCCTCGTGCCTGGGCCGGCTCATGATCTAGGTTTGGTTTTGCCCGGATCATAGGCCGCCAGATCGGCGCGTACAGTTGCAGGCAACCTTTTTTGATGGCCATCCAGTTTCCCGATCTCGACTTCGGTTCCGGCCTCGGCATGGGCCACATCGATGCGGGCCATGGCGATGTTCCGCCCAAGCAACGGAGAACGCATGGATGAACAGATTTCTCCGACCTGTGCGCGGCCGATGTGCACACAATCGCCGTGTCCAACGTCAACATTCGACCCTATGTCCAAACCGACCAGCTTGCGCATCGGGTGCTCTTTGCGGCGGATCAGAGCATCTCGGCCGATAAAGTCATCCGTTTTCGATTTGAGCGGGCAAGTGAACCCGATCCCGGCTTCGAACGGGTCGGTCTGATCGCTGAAGTCATAGCCGGCAAAGATCAGTCCTGCTTCGATCCGAACCATGTCGAGCGCTTCCAGTCCCATGGGTGCAAGACCATGTCCATCACCGGCAGACCAAACCGCATCAAATACCGCGCTGGCGTGTTTCGGGTGGCAGAAAATCTCGTAGCCCAGTTCACCCGTGTATCCCGTACGGCTGATAACAATCGGGGTTCCGTCGTGGTCGCCGATCCGGGCCGGGGTAAAGCGGAACCATGCCAGATCATCAAAATCTGGATGATGCGGTGCGGTCCATACCATCTTACGCAGGATGTCACGGCTCTCCGGGCCCTGAACAGCGATGTTGTGCTGCATGTCTGTGGATGATCGAACCAGAACCTTCAGGCCCAGTTTTTCGGCCTGCTCGCGGATCCACTCACCGCCATAGTCGGAGCCGCCGATCCAGCGGAAATTATCCTTGCCCAGGCGGAACACCGTGCCATCGTCGATCATGCCCCCGTGTTCGTAGCACATAGCCGAATACACCACGCCACCGATGGGCAGAGTCTTCATGTTTCTGGTAAAGATATACTGACACAGCGCCTCGGAATCCGGTCCGGTTATTTCGAACTTCCGAAGTGGCGACAAATCCAGCACCACCGCTTTTTCGCGGCAGGCGTGGTATTCCTGAATCGGGCCTTCGGTCGACATGCAATTGGCCAACCAATAACCGTTGTATTCGATGAAGTTGTCGGTGAACCGGTCAAATCGGTCATGGAACCCGGTTTGTTTTGTCATTTTTGGCTCCGCATCAGGGGTTGGCCGGTAGGCCACAGATCGTTGAAAGGTTTCCTTGCCGCTGTAGGTGCGCACATGGATGTCGGTTGGGTTCCAGCCATTGGCCGGGCTGGTGTCATCGGGACAGGCCGATGAAACACAGACCAAATCGGTCAGTGCACGCAACAACACGTAGTCACCGGGTCGGGACCACGGCTCATCGGAGTACATGACCCCGTGTTCATCCAGTCCAGTGTTGAAAAAGAAGTTGATCGCCATCCAACCCGCGCGAGGTGTCACGCCATGTTGGGCAAGTGCGCCGTTGAAGTTGTCCGAGCAATTGATGTGTCCCGGATAGCCAATGTCGTCATAGTACTTAGCGGCGCAAGCCAACGCGAAAGCATCGTGCCGACCGCAAGTATCCTGAATGACCTCGAGAAGCGGGACCATGTCCTGATCGTAGTATTTCGCGTGCAGGCCCGGCATTGGATAGGCGTGCTCCATCAGGGTTCGCGTCGTGGTCACGTCCAGCGCGTGTTCGATCCCCTTGTCCAGCTTGCGCGCATCAAAGCACTGAAAATCGGTACACTGGCGACCATCAACGTCCAGCACCTGAATGTAGTCCCCTGCTTTGACAAAATAGGACTGCGCTGTCTGCGAATGAACGCGGATGTCCGCCACCGGATCTGCAAGCGGGTCAGGCAATTCGAAACGTGCCGTTTGCTTGATCACGGCGCGTCGAACGTAAATCGTAAGAGGCGTTGCCGTGTCCTGAGCCTCGAAGTCCATGATCCCGCTGGAGTTGGGATGCGGCGCCGCCACGATCACAACGCCATCCCGCTGCGCCTGAAATTCGGCCTTATCACCCGCGGGAGAGGCGGCGCCAAATACCGTGATCGCTTTGCATTGAGCGAGATCGATGGAACGCGCTTCCAGACCCAGCCGCAAGGACCGCAGGCTTTGATCCGATCCGTCCAGCAAGGCCATCAGTCCGACCGGCACTTCCGCGCCCGCAGTCGCCAGAAGCGCCGGATCGCTCACACCGTCGGGGCCACAGGCCACGATCTCGCAGGGCTGCCCACCTTCCGTATTGATCACTTCAATGCGGTCGCCCGTTTCGACTCGCAACAGGATTGCGCCACACCCTTCGACAACATAGCGTTCGGTTCCCGGCGGCATTGAAAAAACGGCGGGTTCATAGATGGCGCTGGGTTTTGGCGGACCCGGTGTCACCTTAGGGTACAGATCATCCAGCACGTTGAACCTCCATTTCAAATTTCCGAAGGCAGGCCCTCAAAAATTTGCATCTGTGGAATAAAAGTTTAATCATGAGAATATCACCTCTGAGCCCTCTTGCAAGCATCGGAAGCCCTTCATGACACCATCTTGCGCATTTCAAGTGCCGGTTCACAAATGACGGCATTGGGTTTGGGTCTGATCGCGGCGCTCTGCTGGGGTCTGCATGACATCACGATTCGGTTTCTCAGTCGATCCGCGCCCATGATGGCCTGTTTGTTCTGGGTCTTGCTGGTCGGCGCACTGTTTCAGTTCGGCGCATCCATCGCATCCGGAACCCAACTGGAAATGGACGGACGCGCGGTCTGGCTTTCAATCGGATCCGGGATCGCTTTCTTGCTGGCCAGTGTCGGCCTATATTTTTCATTTGCACGCGGCCCCGTGCGCCTGGTTACGCCAATCGTTGCGTGCTTTTCGGTCATCTCGGTGGGTTTCGCGATCCTTGAGGGCAATACCCCGGCATGGGATCAGGGAAGCGCTGTGCTGATACTGTTGCTGGGCATTGCCATCGTGGCGTTTTCGGCGCCAGCAGACACTCAGACCTATCCAGCAATCGGACCGACAATCGCCCTTGCCGCGATGGCGGCCTTTGGGTTCGCCTGCACATTCAAATTGGGGCAAATGGCATCTCAAAGCGCTGATGAGCTTGTCTCGACCCTACTGGCCCGGATAACGGCAACCGGATTGCTCTTTGCCGTTCTGATTGCACGAGGGCTTTCGATCAACCCCGGGCGCGCTGCCGTGATACCGCTTCTGGCAATGGCCGCTCTGGACAGCATTGCAATCTACTCAGTGATTGCGGCGGCGCCGCTGCCCAATCCGGAATATGCGGCCGTGGCCAGTTCCACCTTTGGGTTGCTGACAATTGTCCTCGCGTGGATCCTTCTCGGAGAATCCCTGAGCAAACTGCAAAGCTTTGGATGTCTGCTGACCTTTGGCGCCGTCGGTTATCTGGCGCTCTAGGTCAGCCAGCCCGACGCGATTTGGCGTTGGTGCGCGATGGTGGCATTTCGCATCAGAATGGCAACAGTCACAGGCCCGACGCCGCCCGGAACTGGTGTAATCCAACCGGCCACTTCCTTGACGGCCTCTGTATCCACGTCGCCCAGAATGCCATCAGGGGTCTGATTGATCCCGATGTCGATGACCACGGCTCCGGGCTTGATCATGTCCGGGCCCAACAGATGCGCCTTGCCAACCGCCACCACGACAACATCCGCCCGACGCGAGTGCATCGCCACAGAGCGCGTCATGTGATGGCATACCGTGACTGTCGCGCCCTCTGCCATCAACATCATCGCCACCGGCTTTCCGACGATCTCGGAATGACCGACCATGACGACTTCCAGCCCCTCCATGTTCAATCCTGTTTCACGGATCAGCTCGACAGCAGCAGCAGCCGTGCATGGCGCGAGGGCTACATCATTGTAAATGATATTGCCGATTGAAGCAGGGTTCATGCCTTCAACGTCTTTCAAAGGATGAATAGCGGATTGGAGTGATCTAAGGTTAATATGATCCGGAACCGGCCTTTGCAGAATGACCCCCAAAATGCTGGGGTCATCGTTCATCTCCTGAAGGCGCGCCTTGCATTCCTCTTGGGTGACATCACTGCCCCAAAATTCCTGATCGAAGGGCAGTTTCAACTGGTGGGCCACACGCGCCTGATTTCGCACATAGACAGCGACTTCTGCCACTTCCCCGATGGAAATAGACACCAATTTGCCGATGGACGATTGCGAAGCGATGTATTGCGCCGCTTCATCCAGAATGCGCTGACGGACAGCGGCACCTCTGAGCAGCCTGGGATCGTTGTCCTTGGCCATTATGCCGTTAGACCTTTTGGTTCATTTAATTTGTTTGCTCTGCAGCATGCGGTGAGAGTGTTTGCGAGCAGGCATGCGATTGTCATGGGGCCGACGCCGCCCGGGACGGGGGTAATGGCTTTGGCGACTTCGCGGGCCTCGGCGTAGT
>NZ_JAQIOY010000002.1:0-816672 GCF_028023555.1 Thalassococcus lentus | reverse complement strand
TCGGGGATCATCGGCAGGTAGATGATGACACGGTCGCCCTTGGTGACGCCCAGCCCTTCGAGCACATTGGCCATCTTGCAGACCGACGCGTGCAGATCGGCATAGGTGATGTGCTGCGCTGCCTCGGCCGGATCGTCCGGCTCAAAGATGATGGCGGTCTGATCGGCGCGGGTGGCCAGATGACGGTCGATGCAGTTGGCGGCGACGTTCAGCTGACCGTCAGCGTACCAGTTGATCTTGACCTGCCCGAGCGTGAAATCCACGTCCGAAACCTGCGTCGGCGCCTTGATCCAGTCCAGACGCTGCGCCTGCTCGGCCCAGAAACCATCAGAATCCTCAATAGAACGCGCATACATCGCATCATAAGACGCACCATCAACATGCGCGCCAGAAACAATCGATGATGATGGCGGATAGGTTGTGTCTGGCGAAATGATTTCGTCTTTCATGGATGTGGCCTCCCTCGTTCCATGGAACGTCTGCGACCGATGCGGCGCGGACTTCGATGTCAAGGCGAACATAAAGGAAATGGAAAAGTATGAAATAATACAAATGAAAATAAGGTATTAGCTGTAAATACTTTTCATATACGCGTTCAAAAATGTAAATATCTTCACAGAGTCAGCGCTAAACCACCTGTTTTTCTTGACCCTGCGTGAACTTCGTTTCTACCCAGTTTTCGGTAGAAGGCAGGCGGCTGCGGTCATTGCTCATTCAACGCAGAGGTGTGACAAATCGTTGCGGTATGCATTTGTATACCGCTAACATCCGGCTTTTCGGTTCTCGCAGATCCCGCGGCCGCGAATCTCCATCCCTGCCTACAGTGATGGATGTGACGCTTGCACTGTGCGGCTGTTAGGCTAACTTTCCGGGTAAGGCGGGCTAACCGCCGTGCGATAATTCAAAGGGAGGACCAAGGATGTCCACAATTACTGCAAAGCTGCTTGCGGCCGGCATCGCGATGACATTCGTGACCGAAGCTGCTGCAACGGAATGGAACGTGTCGGTTTGGGGCAAGCGTCGCGCCTTTACCGAGCACATTCACAAACTGGCTGAACTGGTCGAGGAAAAGACCGGCGGCGAATTTACGATGAACATCAGCTACGGCGGCCTGTCCAAGAACCGTGAGAACCTCGATGGTATTTCGATTGGCGCCTTTGAGATGGCCCAGTTCTGCGCGGGTTATCACGCCGACAAGAACCGCGCGATCACCGTGCTTGAGCTGCCCTTCCTGGGTGTTGCGAACCTCGACGAAGAGGTTGCGGTCAGCCATGCGGTTTATGCCCATCCAGCTGTTGCCGAAGAAATGGCGCAGTGGAATGCCAAGATGGTGATGACCTCACCCATGCCTCAGTACAATCTGGTTGGCACCGGCGATCCGCGCGATGAGCTGTCTGAATTCGACGGTATGCGTGTGCGCGCGACCGGTGGTCTGGGCAAAGCGTTCAGTGCGGTTGGCGGTGTGCCGACCTCTGTGACCAGCTCCGAAGCCTATCAGGCCATGGAATCCGGCGTTGTTGATACGGTCGCCTTTGCGCAGCATGCGCACCTGTCCTTTGGCACGATCAACCAGGCCGACTGGTGGACGGCCAACCTGAACCCCGGCACCGTGAACTGCCCGGTTGTCGTCAACATCGACAGCTATGACGGCCTGTCTGATGCGCACCGCGCCGCGTTCGACGAGTCGGTCGACGAAGCCATTGACCACTATCTTGCGAACTACGGTTCTCTGCTTGAGCGTTGGGACAGCGTTCTGGAAGAGAAAGGCGTGCAAAAGGTCATGATCTCGGATGACGAGCTGGCCAAGTTCCGCGAAGTGGCGGGCAAGCCAATTCATGACGCATGGCTGGCCGACATGGCCGCACAGGGCCTGCCAGCCCAAGAGCTTTATGATCTGGTCTTCTCGACCCTCGAAAAGCAGCGCATGAGCAACTGATCGTTGCAAAACAACAAACCCCGGCCTGAACGCTTAGGCCGGGGTTTTTTGACGTTGAGCCGCACGGCGGCAAATGGGGAATTGAGCAATGGCTGGTAGTGCATCGGTTTTGAGCGACGGCAGTCTGCTAAGCCGGATCGACAAGCGGCTGGAAAAGCTGGAGTGGGTCATGGCTTTCGTGTCCGGAATCGGGGCCTTCATGCTGATGGTGCTGGCAGTCGTGTCGGTGACAGGCCGCAACTTCTTTAACGAACCGCTGCCCGGCTATGTGGATTGGATCGAGATGGCGATGCCGCTGATCGCAATCTTTGGGATTGCCTACGTCCAGCGCAGCGGCGGGCATATTCGCATGGACATTCTGATCGGCCAGCTCAAGGGTCGGGTTTTGTGGTTTTTTGAATTCATGACCACCTTTTTCATTCTGGTTCTGATGATCCTGCTGGTCTGGGGCACATGGTCCCATTTTGATCGCAGCTTCGATTTTAGCGCGCCGAACTGGAGTCGCGACAGCTCGATCGACATCGGGTTGCCAATCTGGCCAGCAAAACTGGTCGTTCCGGTCGCCTTTTCGGTGCTGAGCTTGCGTCTGGTCCTGCAACTGATCGGGTATGGCCGGGCGCTGGTGCTGGGCCTTGATCGGCCTGTGGCTGTTCCGCTCGTACAATCAGCGGCTGAGATCGCTGCGGCCGAAGCCGAACAAATCTAGAGGCGCGCACAATGACACAGATTGAAATCGGCCTTTGGGTAACGGGTGGCATGTTCGTTCTGGTGGTGCTGGGCATGCGTGTGGCCTTTGCCGCGGCTCTGGCGGGGATGGTTGGACTGATCTGGCTGCGTTGGGATCAGTTCGGCTATGATCCGGATCGTTTTGGCAAGGCGCTGGAAATCAGCGTGAAAATTGCGGGGCAGGTGCCTCATGGCAAGGTGTCCAGTCAGGCGCTAAGCCTGATCCCGACCTTCATCCTGATTGGCTATCTGGCCTATTACGCAGGGCTGACCCGTGCATTGTTTGAGGCAGCCAAGCGCTGGATCGCATGGGTGCCGGGCGGGTTGGCGGTGTCCACGGTTTTTGCAACAGCGGGCTTTGCGGCGGTTTCGGGCGCATCGGTGGCAACAGCGGCGGTTTTTGCGCGCATTGCCATCCCAGAGATGCTCAAGATCGGGTATGACAAACGCTTTGCTGCCGGCGTTGTGGCGGCGGGCGGCACCTTGGCCAGCCTTATCCCGCCCTCTGCGATCCTTGTGATCTATGCGATCATCGTGGAACAGGACGTGGGCAAGCTGCTGCTAGCGGGCTTCATTCCCGGCATCTTCTCGGCCTTCATCTATGCGGCGTTGATCATCACCATGGCGCTGACGCTCAAGAACTTTGGCCCGCCGGTAAAGGGCTTTACGTGGAAAGAGCGCTTTGTCAGCCTGCCCCCGGCGCTGCCTATTGTGGCGGTCGTCGTGATCATCATCTTCTTTGTCTACAACCCCTTTGGCGGTGATGCCTGGGGAACACCGACCGAGGGTGGGGCCATCGGGGCCTTTATCGTCTTTTGCATGGCGTTGTGGCGTGGCATGCGTCTGCCTGAGCTCAAGGATGCTTTGGTCGAAACCGCCAAACTGTCGATCATGATCTTTGCGATCATCTGGGGCGTACTGATCTATGTGCGCTTTCTGGGCTTTGCGGATCTGCCCAGTGCCTTTTCGGACTGGATCACCTCGCTTGAATACAGCCCGATGCTGATCCTTGTTTGCATTCTGCTGGCCTATGCGGTGCTGGGCATGTTCATGGATGCTATCGGCATGCTGCTGCTGACCTTGCCTGTGGTCTACCCGGCGGTCATGGCGCTGAACGGCGGCGAATTTGTCAGCGCGGCGGACAGCACGTTTGGGATGAGCGGCCCAATGTGCGCGGTCTGGTTCGGCATTCTGGTGGTCAAAATGGCCGAGTTTTGCCTGATCACGCCGCCCATTGGTCTGAACTGCTTTGTGGTGGCTGGTGTGCGGCCCGAACTGTCCGTGCAGGATGTGTTCCGCGGCGTGACGCCGTTCTTTGTGGCGGATGCGATCACAATCGCCTTGTTGGTCAGTTTCCCGGCGATCGTCCTTTGGCTGCCTTCGCTGGCCTGATGGTCGCAGGGTCAGCCTGCAGCGCATAAGCAAGAACCCGCTGGATCAGCTTTCCCGGGGTTCAATCTCGACCGCGATCAGGCCCAGATCACGGGCGGTTTGCAAGGACAACTGGGCGCTGCTCAGGCCGCGTTCTGTCTGGTAGCGCCGGATCGATGCGGCTGTTGTGCCGTCGATAACGCCGGTCACGTTCCCCGCGAAATAGCCCCGCGCCGCCAGTGCGCGCTGCACAGAGGCAATGAATTCGGGCGTCATCGCCTCGGCGCAGGGCGCTTCAAAGCGCATCTCGGCCCTTGGTTTGACGATCCGGGGTACGGGTGCGCGACGATAGACAGGGGGGCGCAGAACGGTTCCATCAGGCGCGATTTCCGCCTGAACAACCTGAACTTCGCCCATAACATGTTCGTAGACGGCCGGGGTGACTTCGCGGGCCCAGCATTGACCGCTCTTGTCTGCGGCACTGACCACAGGCGCGGGTGTCGGTGCGGGGGCCGTTTGCGCGCGGGTGACAGAGGGCTGCTGTTCGCTGGAACAGGCCGCAAATGCCAAAAGCGCCGCAAGGGCGATTGGTGTGGGTTTCATACTGCTCGGGCCTCTTGTCGTGCCTTGGTTTGCGCGAAACTACCCGTTTTCGGCCTGTGTGGGAAGCGGGCCAGTCAGAAGAGTGTCCAGCAGTGGCGAGATATCCTCAATCTGTTCGGCAATAACATGTACAACGCCGCCTTCTCGCTGCAATCGGCCCGTCACCCGCAGCAGGCGCCCGGCGATCACGGCACGCCGGTATCGTTCATATAGCTTGCGCCAGACAATGACATTCACAGCGCCGGTTTCATCCTCAAGCGTGAGAAAGATGACCCCTTTGGCGGTGCCGGGCCGTTGTCGCAGAATCACAAGACCAGCCACGCAGATCCGTGCGTTCTGCGGTGGCAGTTCAAGCTGGGCAGCGGTCAGGGCTGCGGGTGGACGGGGCCAGTGGGAGCCGTGGGATTGCATGGAACATAAGTAGAACATTTGAATGGCAAAGCCAAGTGGCATGGCCACGGCGGTCGCAGTTCCCAAAGGAGCGCGGAATTGCCGGCAAAAGGGGCTGGCGGCGGACGTTTTCGCGCACTAGGTATGTGACGGAGCAAGTTTCAAGGAGCGCTGTCATGGCGAAAATTACCTACATCGAGCACAACGGAACCGAACATGTGGTCGACGTTGCAAACGGGCTGACCGTCATGGAAGGCGCGCGCGACAATGGTATCCCGGGTATCGAAGCGGACTGTGGAGGCGCCTGCGCCTGTTCCACCTGCCATGTCTATGTTCATCCCGATTGGGTCGGTAAACTGCCGGGCAAGGAAGACATGGAAGAAGACATGCTCGACTTTGCCTATGAGCCTGATCCGGCCCGGTCGCGTTTGACCTGCCAGCTCAAGGTCACGGATGCGCTGGACGGTCTGGTTGTGCAAATGCCGGAAAAACAGATCTGATGCACCGGCGGTCGGGCCTGTCCCGAAGCCGGGCGCCGCGTCTGCCGTCGTGCCATTGTCGCGGTCTTGCCCGCGGCGCATGGCTGATGACGGGCCTTTGGCTGGCCGGGGCTGCCGCAGCCCAGCAGATTGAGGCTGCGCGCTATGAGGGCGCTACGGACCGGTATCCGCACGCTGTTCTCGGGGATGCACTCGAGTGGCACACCCTTGTTGTACGCTTGTCGGATGGGCGCAGCCTGAAGGCGCGTTATGAACGGCCCGTGGTTTTCGAAGATCTCGAGCCGCGCCTGTTTGATATGGACGCTGATGGCCAGCCTGAAGTGATGGTGATCGAAAGCCACGAGACACAAGGCGCGCGTTTGGCATTTTGGGGCTTGGTCGATGGCGCGCTGGCGCCGCTTGCGACGACGCCGTGGATCGGCACGCGGTTTCGCTGGCTCGCGCCTTTGGGCGCGGCCGATCTGGACGGCGACGGGGTGATGGAATTCGCCTATGTCGATCGTCCGCATTTGGCCAAGACCCTGCGGGTTTGGCGTTATGTCCCGGACGGGGCGGGCAAAGTGCGTTTGGAGCCGGTTGCAAGCCAGGCCGGATTTTCCAATCACCGCATCGGTTGGGACTATATCGAGGGCGGTATACGCGATTGCGGGCGCGGGCCCGAGATGGTGTTGGCCAGTGGCAATTGGCGCAGTGTGCAGATTGTCAGATGGGATGGCATGGATTTGCGCTCGGAGGCTGTCAGTGACTACAGCGCGACGGCCATTTCCAAGGCGCTGGCCTGCGGTTGATCCTGCGCTGATGCCTGAAGTTCAAATTGGACGGCAGAAAAGGGGCTTTGCCCCTCTGCCGCATGCGGCATTCACCCCAGAGTGGATTGTGCAGAGAAGAAAGCAAAAATGCCGCGCAGCCGGGCGCGCGTCATCGCGAAATGGGTCTTTGCTTTCGGCGCGCCGCGCACTACGCCTTGGATCATGAAGATATTGTTTCTTGGGGATGTCATGGGCCGCGCCGGCCGCGCCGCCGTGACCGAGCGGTTGGCCGCATTGCGCGCGGACTGGGGCTTGGATTTCGTCGTGATCAACGGCGAAAACGCAAGCAATGGCGCCGGGCTGACCGCCCGTCATGCGCAGGCCATGCTGGACGCCGGTGCTGATGTGATCACGCTGGGCGATCATGCCTTTGACCAGAAGGAAATGTTGCAGTTCATCGATGAAGAGCCACGCATCCTGCGCCCGATGAATTTCGCCAAGCAGGCGCCCGGCCGCGGTGCCGGGCTGTTTTCTGATCGCCGCGGTCGCAAGGTGCTGGTGGCGCAGGTTTTGGGCCAGGTGTTCATGAAGCGGGCCTATGATGATCCGTTTTCCGCTGTGGACGATGTGTTGCGCCGGCTTGGGGGGCAGGCACAGGCCCGTCTGATCGATGTGCATTGTGAGGCGACATCGGAAAAGATGGGTATGGGTCATTTCTGCGATGGCCGGGCCAGTCTGGTTGTGGGCACGCATACGCATGTGCCCACAGGGGATGCGCAGATATTGCCCGGTGGGACCGCTTTTTTGAGTGATGCCGGCATGTGCGGAGACTACAATTCCGTCATTGGCATGGAAAAAGCCGAACCGATGCGGCGCTTCGTGACCGGCATGGCCAAGGCCCGGTTCACCCCGGCGCTTGGCGAAGCGACGCTGAGCGGGGTTTATGTTGAGACCGACGACAGGACCGGCAAGGCCACACGCATTTGCATGGTGCGGCAGGGTGGGCGGCTGGAGCAATCCGGGCCGTGAAAGCGGCCTTGCCCTTTCTTGCGCTTGCGCTGATTGGTGCGGCATGGGGCGCGACGCAGCCGCTGGCCAAGATCGCGGTCTCTGACGGCTATCGCCATGTGGGCATCCTGTTCTGGCAAAACGGCATAATCGCGGTTTTTCTGGGGGCGATCTGCCTGTTGCGGGGCCGAGGGCTGCCGCTCACAGGTGGCGCGTTGCAGCGCTATTTTGTAATTTCCTTGATCGGTACGGTTTTGCCGGGCATCGCGTCTTACAGCGCTGCCGTGCATTTGCCGTCCGGTGTTCTATCGATCCTTCTGAGCGCTGTGCCGATGCTCGCGTTTCCGGTCGCTCTGATGATGGGCAACGACAATTTCGCGCTGCGGCGACTGCTGGGGCTGGCCTTGGGGTTTTGTGGTGTCATGCTGCTGGTGCTGCCGCAGGAAGGGTTGCCGGCAAGCGTGTCGTCGTTCTGGGTGGCGATCGCGCTGCTGGCTTCGGCCTGCTATGCGATCGAAGGCAACTACGTGGCGCGCTACGGCACGGCGGGACTGGATCCGATGCAGGTTTTGACCGGTGCTTCCATAATCGGCATGGGGCTGACTGGCCCGGCGGCGCTCTGGATGGGGCAGTTTATCATTCCGGGTGCAAACTGGAGCGCGCCGGACAGCGCAATTGTCGCGTCATCACTGCTGCATGGGCTGGCCTATGCCGGATATGTCGGTCTGGTCGGATGGGCCGGGTCGGTTTTCGCAGTTCAGGTCGCCTATCTTGTCACCTTGTTCGGGGTCACATGGGCGATTTTGCTGCTGGGAGAGAGTTATTCCGGTTGGTTTTGGGCGGCATTTGTTACGATGCTGGCGGGCATGGCGCTGGTGCAGCCCCGGCCCAAACAGCTTGTGCCCGATCAGGACGCAGGCCAGAATAGACCAAAATAAGAGCAAGGGTACCACAGGCCAATGGAACTGATCACCCTCAGCCAGAATGGGCAGGCTTTGGTTGCGCTGATAGTCGTAATCGTCATGTTCATTCTGTTTCTGCGTGAAAGCTACCCGACCGAGGTTACCGCAATGGGCGGCGTCGCGGTTTTGCTGGTGCTTGGTGTTTTGCCCTATGATGCGGCGCTTGGTGTGCTGAGTAATCCGGCACCTTGGACAATTGCGGCGATGTTCATTGTCATGGGCGCGCTTGTTCGCACCGGCGCGCTGGATGCTTTCACCAACTTTGCTCAGGCTCAGGTCGTGCGACGACCCATTCGGGCAATGGCCGGAATTCTGGCGGTTGTGGTTGTGGCCTCAGCCTTCATGAACAACACGCCGGTGGTTGTCGTGATGCTGCCGATCTTTGTGCAGATCGCCAATTCTCTGGGAATTTCGCCGTCAAAGCTGCTTATCCCTTTGAGTTACATGGCAATTCTTGGCGGTACTACGACGCTAATCGGTACCTCGACGAACCTGCTGGTCGATGGTGTGGCGCGTTCGGCAAATGTCGAAGGATGGGAGCCGTTCACCATTTTCGAGGTCACGCCGCTGGCGGCGATACTGGTGATCTGGGGCATGATCTATCTGGTTCTTGTAGGGCGCTTCCTGTTGCCGGATCGGACCTCTTTGGCGGGCATGCTCTCTGACCGAACCAAGATGAAGTTCTTTACCGAAGCCGTGATCCCGCCTGAAAGTAACCTCGTGGGGCGTGACGTTCTGGGCGTGCAGCTGTTCAAAAGAGAGGGCGTCCGGCTGGTTGACGTTATCCGCGGCGATGCATCGTTGCGGCGCAATCTGCAGGGCGTGTCCTTGCAGGTGGGTGACCGGGTTGTGTTGCGCACGCAGATGACAGAACTGCTCAGCCTGCAGCGCAACAAAGAGCTAAAACGCGTGGATCAGGTTTCGGCCACCGAGACCTCGACGGTCGAAGTTTTGATTACGCCGGGATGCAAAATGGTGGGCCGCAGCCTTGGCGCGCTGCGCCTGCGCCGCCGCTACGGTGTCTATCCGCTGGCGGTGCATCGCCGGAACCAGAATATTGGCCGCCAACTGGACGAACTGGTTGTGCGCGTGGGCGATACGCTTCTGATCGAAGGTGCCCCGGACGACATTCAGAGACTGGCCGAAGACATGGATCTTGTCGATGTCTCGCAGCCGTCCGCGCGGGCCTACCGGCGCAGCCATGCGCCGATTGCGCTGCTGGCTCTGGCGGCCATTGTGGTGCTTTCGGCCTTTGGGATCGCACCGATTCTGGCGCTTGCTGTGGTCGCGGTTGCCTTGGTCTTGCTGACCCGCTGTATCGATGCGGACGAGGCGTTTTCTTTTGTCGAAGGGCAGTTGCTGGCTTTGATCTTTGCCATGCTGGCGATTGGTGCTGCCTTGGAAGCCTCTGGAGCGGTGCAAATGATCGTCGAGACGATCGCCCCCTATATGCAGGGATTGCATCCTGTTTTTCTGGTCTGGGCAATCTACATGCTCACATCTGTTCTGACCGAGACAGTCAGCAACAATGCGGTTGCAGTGGTGGTCACGCCGATTGCGATTTCCCTGGGGCAGGCGATTGGCGTTGATCCGCGCCCCTTGGTGGTGGCGGTCATGGTGGCCGCGTCCTGCAGCTTTGCCACGCCTATCGGATACCAGACCAATACGCTGGTTTACGGTCCGGGCGGATACAAGTTTTCCGATTTCATCAAGGTTGGCTTACCGCTGAACCTGAGCGTTGGCGTTTTGGCGTCACTGCTCATCCCATGGTTTTGGCCTCTCTGAGCGGCGGTCTCAGCCCGCTTTTTCCTGTGCCTTGGCAGCGTCCCAAAGCGCATCCATTTCCTCAAGATTGCTATCTTTGGGGGTTCGGCCTTGTTCAGCAAGCGCGCGTTCAATCGATTCAAACCGCCGGGTGAATTTGGCGTTTGCAGCGCGCAGTGCTTCCTCGGGGTCGATTTTGAGGTGCCGTGCCAAGTTCGCCATGACAAAGAGCAGATCGCCGAATTCTTCGCGCTGGTGCGCGGGATCGTCTGCCTCACGCAGTTCCTGAGCTTCTTCGACGATCTTGTCGATCACCTCGTCTGTTGATGGCCAGTCAAAGCCGACCCGCGCCGCGCGCTTTTGCAGTTTGACAGCGCGCATCAAGGCCGGAAGGCCCAAGGCCACGTCATCCAGAACACCGCCCCGTGCCTTTGCTGCGCGCTCGGCGGCCTTGATGGCTTCCCAGTCGGCGGTTTGCTGCTCTGCCGATTTGTCCCGGGTTTCATCGCCAAAAACATGGGGGTGACGCGCGACCATTTTGTCTGACATGCCGTCGGCGACCTCGTCAAAGGTGAACAGGCCCTTTTCACTGGCCATCTGGGCATGGAACACGGACTGGAACAGCAAATCGCCCAGTTCGCCTTTCAACTCGTCCCATGCGCTGCGTTCGATCGCATCGGCCACTTCATAGGCCTCTTCGATTGTGTAGGGCGCGATGGTCGAGAAATCCTGTTCGATGTCCCAAGGGCAACCTGTTTCAGGATCACGCAGACGGCGCATGATTTCCAGCAATCGCGGCATGCCGCCCTTTGGATCGTGGATCAAATCATCATTGGTCATTGCACCCTCCGGCGTTTCGCGCTTGCCTATCCCTGATGCAGCCGCTGCAAGGAGTCCAGTACATGCCCGTGATTAACCGCATTGCCGCCAAGGCCGACGAAATGGCTGGTTGGAGGCGACACTTGCACCAGCACCCGGAATTGTCGCTCGACTGTCATGAAACCGCAGCCTTTGTGGCCGAGCGTTTGCGTGAATTCGGGGTGGACGAAATCCACACTGAAATTGCGACGTCCGGACTGGTTGGGATCATCAACGGGCAGGGAAGCGGGCCTGTGACCGGCCTGCGTGCGGACATGGACGCTTTGCCGATGGAGGAAACAACAGGCGCGCCCTGGGCCAGCAAAATCCCTGGAAGGATGCATGCATGCGGTCATGACGGGCATACGGCGATGTTGCTGGGGGCGGCGCAATATCTGGCGGAAACGCGTAACTTCAAAGGCCGCGTCGCGTTGATCTTTCAGCCCGCCGAGGAAACGGTCGGCGGGGGGCGCATCATGGTCGAAGAGGGCATCATGGAGCGGTTCGGCATCGAGGAGGTCTATGCTCTGCATACAGATCCCTTCGGTGATCTGGGCGAGTTTCGAACCTGTGCAGGCCCCATCATGGCAGCGGTGGATGATTTCACGATCACAGTCAAAGGTAAGGGCGGCCACGCGGCCTATCCACACGCCTGCATCGATCCAATGCCCTGTGCACTGGCCATCGGTCAGGCAATGCAGACCATTGTTGCACGCAATATCAACCCGCTGAAACCGTTGGTCGTTTCTGTAACGCAGGTGCATGGCGGCACCGCGTTCAACATCATTCCCGAAGATGTAACGCTGTCGGGCACTGTGCGCAGTCTTGATCCTGAATTGCGCGATCTGGCTGAGCAACGCATCAAAACGATCGCGGATGGACAGGCGGCGGCCTACGGGTTGACGGCATCGGTCGACTATCGACGCAACTATCCAGCCACGATCAATCATGCCGAGCAGACGGCGCGGGCGGTGGATGTCGCGCGTGCGGTTTCGGGATCGGTGATTGATGATCTGCCGCCGGAAATGGGCGCCGAAGATTTTTCCTACATGCTGAACGCCCGGCCCGGATCGTTTCTGTTTCTTGGCCAAGGCAAGGGCCCTTCGGTGCATCATTCCGAGTTTGACTTCAACGACGAAGCCGCCCCGATCGGGGCAAGTTTCTTTGCAAGGTTGATCGAGACACGGCACGCCGGTTGAACAGGGTTGCGCGCGCCGCGAATTCAGGATTGGCTGGCGGCAAAGGAGAGCCCTCATGCCCACCATCAATTCCATCGCGGCGATGTCCGAAGAAATGAAAACCTGGCGCCGCTATCTGCACCGGAATCCGGAACTGGGGCTTGAGTGTCACAAGACGGCGGCCTTTGTCGTGGACAGGCTCAAGGAGTTCGGAATCACCGACATCCACACCGGGATTGCCACATCGGGTGTCGTGGCGATCATCGAAGGTCGGGGGGAGGGTCCAACCATTGGTCTTCGCGCAGACATGGATGCTCTGCCGATGGATGATCTGTCAGGCTGCGAATGGTCCAGCGAAGTGCCGGGACTGGCGCATACCTGTGGCCACGATGGCCACACCACCATGTTGCTGGGTGCTGCAAAGTACCTTGCTGAAACGCGCAATTTTTCGGGGCGTGTCGCCTTGATTTTCCAGCCCGCCGAAGAAAACGAAGGTGGGGGCCGTATCATGGTCGAAGAGGGCATAATGGATCGGTTCGACATCAAGGAAGTCTACGGCATTCACAACATGCCCGGCGAGACCGCGGGCCATATCCACACCAATGGCGATGCTTTGCTGGCCGGGGTTGATGAATTCACGATCACGCTCACCGGGCAGGGCGGGCACGGCGCGATGCCGTATCAGACCAGAGATCCGGTTTTGTGCGCGGCTTCCATGGTGCAGGCCTTGCAAAGCATCGTATCGAGAAACGTCGACGCTTTGGAACGGCTGGTTGTTTCGGTCACACAGATCCACACAGGTACGGCAATGAACATCGTGCCTGAGACCGCCATGATCAACGGAACGGTGCGCTATTTCGACAAAGATGTGCAGGCCGTCGTCAAAGAACGCATGGCAGAGATTGCAGAGTATCAGGCCAAGAGCTTTGGCATGCAGGCCAGCCTCGATTATGTCGAAGGGTATCCGCCGACGATCAACCATCCGGACCAAGCAGGTTTCGCGGCCAGTGTTGCACGCGACGTTGTGGGCGCGGACGCGGTTCATGATGATTGCGATCCAATCATGCCGGGCGAGGATTTCGCCTATATGCTCGAAGCGCGACCCGGAGCGTACCTGTTTCTGGGGCAGGGTGACACGCAGGGCTGCCATCATCCGGCATATGATTTCAACGATGACATTGCGCCGATCGGGGCCAGCTTCTTTGCCCGTCTGATCGAAAAGGCGCTTCCGGTAAGCAGCTGATAAGGCGTCATATTCGCTTCTGCCTTGGCACGTCTTGGCGAGGCATCAAAATTTAGGGGACACGACATGGCGCTGGAAGATGCCAAGACGCAAATGGATCATGCCTTTACGCGGGAAGACCTCAAAGGACCCTCGTTTGAAAACGTCTTTGCCGGGGCACCATCTTTTTTGCGTCGCCGCTACACCAAGGATCTGAGCGCCGCCGATATTGCCGTGACGGGCCTGCCTTTCGATCAGGCGGTGACAAACCGGCCGGGAACGCGGCTCGGGCCGCGCGCGATACGCGAGGCATCATTGTTGCAGCCCTGTGATGCGCCCTATGGCTGGGGCTACGATGTGCTGTCTGAATTTGCCATCGCCGATTATGGCGACATGGCTTTTGACTATGCGATGCCCTCGGAAGTGCCGGAACGGATCGAACAGCATGTGGGCGCGATCCTCGACAGTGGCACTGCCTGCATCGCCTTGGGCGGCGATCATTCGGTGACACTGGGGTGCATGCGCGCTCATGCGGCCCGACATGGACCACTTTCGATCATCCAGTTTGACGCGCATACAGACACCTGGGCTGATGATGACATGAAGCGCGTCGATCACGGCACGTTCATGTATAAGGCCGCGAAGGAAGGCACCGTTGTGCCCGAGCGGTCGGTGCAGATCGGAATTCGCACCGACAATCCTGACACGATGGGCTTCAACATTCTTGATGCGCAAACGGTTCACGCCGCAGATCCTGGCGCAATTGCTGACAAAGTGCGGGATATCGTCGGTGACAACCCGGTGTATCTGACCTTTGATATCGATGCGCTCGATCCGGCCTTTGCGCCGGGTACCGGAACGCCGGTCTGGGGCGGATTGTCCAGTGCGCAGGCCGCGGCAATGCTGCGGCAACTGGCAGGGATCAACCTGGTTGGTGGGGATGTCGTCGAGGTGTCACCCCCCTTCGATCACGCGGGGATCACCGCTGTTGCCGGGGCGCATGTTGCAACCGAACTGCTGTGCCTGTGGGGCTGGACCCGCCGTTAAAGCCAGAGCGGCATAACCTTTTGTGTGAGACGCTGGCTTCGCTTGGAATAGACTCTTGGGCATTTCCGGGTAGGCTGTTTTCAAAGGGAGACGCAGGATGACCATTTCCGACGCCTACGGAAATACGCTGACCACGGGCACCGCAATGTCCCGGGACTTTTATGACATCGGGGTTAAAGGCTTGCTGGCTGCCACCTACGGCGCAAAGGATGTCTTTGAGCAGGCAATCAGCGCTGACCCGGAATTTGCACTGGGATATGTCGCGCTTGCCCGTGCCCGGATGCTGGGCGGTGATATGCCGGGGGCGCGAACGGCCATGGCAGCGGCGGAACGCCTTGCGCCCATGACAACCGAACAAGAACAGTCACATATCAACGTCATGGCTTTGCTGGTGGCAGGCAAACCCGTGGAAACGCGCGCCGCGGTTTGGGAACACGTGCAGCGCTGGCCACGCGACGCGGTGATTGCGCAGCTGTGCACCAATGTCTTTGGGCTGATCGGCTTTTCGGGAAAGGTGGGCCGTGAGGCGGACCTACTCTCCTACACAACCATGCTGATGCCGCACTACGGCGAAGACTGGTGGATGATGTCCATGCATGCGCTTTCGCTCTGCGAGACGGGGGCCACGTCGGAATCGCTGGATCTGATGGAGCGCTCACTGGCGCTGAACCCGCACAATGCCAACGCCGCACATTTCAAGGCGCACGCGCTCTACGAGATCGGGGAAACGCGGGCAGGGCGGGCCTATCTGGATGATTGGCTGACGGGATATGACAAACGCGGGGGGTTGCACGGACATCTGACCTGGCATGCGGCGCTTTGGGCGCTGCAGGACGGAGATGAAGAGCGGCTTTGGGCGCTGGTTGATGCCGGCGTCGCGCCCGACACCGGAAGCAGCATGCCGATCAACGTGGTCACAGATACAGCAGCCATCTACCACCGGGCGGAATTGGCAGGTCTGACCGTCGCGCCTGAACGATGGGCGGCACTCAGCGATTATACTGCCGAACGCTTTCCCAAGCCGGGACAGAGCTTTGTCGATATGCACGCCGCGCTGGCGCATGCCATGTCAGGCAACGGAGATCGCCTGGCTGCCGTGATGGACGTGCAAAAAGGCTATGCGCATGATTTGGCACGTCCGGCTGCCCGCGCGTGGGGGGCAATCGCACGAGGGCAATGGCAGGACGCATTGGAAAACCTGATCCCGGTCTTGGCGCAAAGCGAACGGATCGGAGGCAGCCGAGCGCAGCGCGATCTTCTGGAATTGACCTACGCAAATGTTCTGCTCAAGCTTGGGCTGACGGACGAAGCGCGCAGGGTTTTGTCACTGCGGCGGCCGAACCTGGCCAAACCATTGCCTGTGTCCGGGTTGGTGGCCTGATCAAGACGGCCCAGACCGAGTGAATTATTCCCGGCGATCCTGAAATGATCGCCAAACCGTTTGATTGATGAACCTGTATTGGGGACCATTGTGAAAAGAATCCTTTTGTCAGCCAGCCTGATTTGCGCTGCATCCTTCGTTTCGGCACAGAGCGAAATCATCATTCCGGATGACAGCACCCGGTTTATCCAGCAGCAGCCTCAAGGGGACACGACCCTGCGCATGCGCTCGGTGACCGTTGAAGGGCAAAGCCAGTTGAGGGGCCTTTTCGGTGACGCATGGACCGCGGGCGAAGTCAAAGTGCGCGCGGCCCAGACCTGCGGTTCGGCGGGGATGAAATTGATTTATTTCAAGCCGGGCGCAAAGGACGGCAAGGGACGGACCAACTTTGCCGCTGTATGCCAGTAGAGCGGATTTCCAGCGCAGTGTCCGAAGCCATCAAAGCCGAATCGGCGAATGATGATTTGCAGGCAAGAAGCAAAAAGTGGCGCGTTTCAGCGCCCAACTGGCGGCGAAACGCCGCTTTTGCGCCGCCAAACCGATGCAATCCATAGCTTTTCCCAAACTTGAATGTTTTCGTTTTGAGCACGCGCGCGTATAGTCGTCGCCAATGACTGCGCGCTGTCACGCGCGGCACAGGGGGATGTTGAACCATGATCAGATCAGAACTGATCCAGAAAATTGCGGACGAAAACCCGCACTTGTTTCAGCGTGACGTCGAAAGAATCGTGAATACGATTTTCGAAGAGATCACCAATGCCATGGCCCGGGGCGACCGGGTTGAATTGCGGGGCTTCGGGGCGTTTTCCGTCAAGAAGCGCGACGCAAGAACTGGCCGCAACCCTCGCACCGGTGAATCGGTGGAGGTCGAGGAAAAGCACGTGCCTTTCTTCAAGACCGGCAAGCTTCTGCGCGACCGCCTGAACGGGAAGTAAAACAAAACCCATGCGTTATATCCGCTACGCTTTTCTGGCCGCGCTGGCCATTGTGTTGGTTATTGTAGCTTTGGCAAACCGGGCCTCGGTGACATTGAATACCCTACCGGAGGGGCTGGCTGGTTTTCCCGGGCTTGGCTGGCTTGGTCAGTCCATTGAGCTGCCGCTCTATATCGTGATTTTTGGCGGAATCGTTGTGGGCCTGCTGGTTGGTTTCGTTTGGGAATGGCTGCGCGAACACAAGCACCGCGCAGAAGCAGCGTCCAAGCAGGCCGAAGTCAAAAAGCTCGAACGTGAGCTTAAGCGCACGCAGGCCGAGCGGGACAAGGACAAGGACGAGGTTCTCGCCCTTCTGGATCAGGCAAGCTGATCGGGCGTCTCGCCCACTTTCGAAAGTTGTGACAGTTTTCTGGGGCTTTGCCCCAGACCCCAGGATATTTTTGGCACAAAGAAACAGGGAGTCGCGCCATGGACGTGCGGGTCAAGATCTGTGGCCTGACGCGGCCGGATGATGTCGAAGCTGCGGCCTCGGCTGGTGCGGCTTATGGCGGTTTTGTTTTCTTTCCCAAGAGCCCCCGAAACGTGAGTTTGGATGTGGCGAGGGATTTGGCCAGTCTGGCGCCCGTGGGGCTGGCCAAGGTGGCCCTGGTTGTGAACGCGGACGACGCCATGCTGGATGCGCTTTGCGCCACGGTTCCGCTGGACATGCTTCAGCTACACGGAGGAGAAACACCCGAGCGCGTGGCTGAGGTGCGCGCGCGCTATGGTTTGCCGGTGATGAAGGCGGTTGGCGTTGGTGAAGAGGCCGATCTGCCGAAGATCGGGCTTTACGCGCAGGTTGCCGATCAGATCCTGATTGATGCCAAGCCGCCCAAGAACGCGGATTTGCCGGGCGGAAACGGACTTGCCTTCGACTGGCGTTTGATTGCGGGCAAGCGCTGGGCCAAGCCTTGGATGCTGGCGGGTGGTCTGAACCCCGACAATGTCGGTGATGCGATTGCTATGACCGGGGCGCGTCAGGTGGATGTCTCATCCGGTGTCGAAGCGGCGCCGGGTCTAAAGGACGCCAGTAAAATCGCGCAGTTTGTGCGGAATGCCCGACACGTCACGGCGGTTCCGCGTCTATAGGCATGCTTGCATTCCTAGGGCGCTGTGATAGCACGGCCCCGCGTCTGTAAGGAGAGGCCAAGATGCAAGATCTGCGCGACAAATACCTGACTGCAATTGCGAATGCTGGCGATGAGGCCGCGCTGGAGGATCTGCGCGTCTCGGCGGTGGGCAAAAAGGGCGAAATCAGCCTCAAGATGCGTGAGCTTGGCAAGATGACGCCGGAAGAGCGCCAGACTGCAGGCCCTGCGCTGAATGCACTGAAAGACGAGATCAACAGCGCATTGGCCGCCAAGAAGGTCGCCTTGGCCGATGCGGCACTGGATGAACGGCTCAAGTCCGAGTGGCTGGATGTCACGCTGCCGTCTCGTCCACGCCAGCAAGGCACTATCCATCCGGTAAGCCAAGTGACCGAAGAGGTCACAGCGATCCTGGCCGACATGGGCTTTGCCGTGGCCGAAGGGCCGCAGATCGACAGCGATTGGTATAACTTTGACGCACTGAATATTCCCGGCCACCATCCTGCGCGCGCCGAGATGGACACCTTTTACATGCACCGCGCCGAAGGCGACGAACGCCCGCCGCATGTGCTGCGGACGCATACCTCGCCGGTGCAGATCCGGCATATGGAAAAGCACGGCGCGCCCTGCCGGATCATTGCGCCGGGAAGAGTGTACCGCGCCGACTATGACCAGACCCACACACCGATGTTCCATCAGGTCGAGGGACTGGCCATTGATCGCGATATCTCGATGGCGAACCTCAAGTGGGTGCTGGAGGAATTTTTCTCGGCCTTCTTTGGCACCAGTGTCAAAACCCGCTTCCGGGCTTCGCATTTCCCCTTCACCGAACCATCGGCCGAAGTGGACATTCAGTGTTCGTTCGAAGGCGGTACCGTCAAGGTCGGCGAGGGCGACGATTGGCTTGAGGTTCTGGGCAGCGGCATGGTGCACCCCAAAGTGCTGGCCGCGGCAGGTGTAGACCCGGACGAATGGCAGGGCTTTGCCTTTGGCATGGGCATCGACCGGATCGCCATGCTGAAATACGGCATTCCGGATTTGCGCGCCTTCTTTGATTCAGACCTGCGCTGGCTGCGGCATTACGGCTTTGCTTCGCTGGATGTGCCGACGCTGCATGGCGGACTTAGTCGGTAATGTACTCTTCTGAGATTGAAGAACGCCTTCTACGCTTGATCGCTCAAGATGATTTGGGTGAAGGGGTACGTTTCGCAGATCATGGCTCAGCTAGAGAAACCAAATTTACTGGTGACTTCAACGAAACGGCACTGAAGGCGCACGATCAAAATACGGAAGTCCGACATGCTTTTAAAATCATGCAGGCCTCATGACTAATCACTTTGTCTGGCGAGTGGTCTGAAGAGTGCTATGCTAGCCTCACCCGAGCTGGCTACTCAACAATCGAAAAATACGACAAAAACAAGTTTTGGCCACGAATGCGTTCCCACTTCGGATCGTTTTTGGCTGAGGCAGTGCGATCGTTTGTTGTTCCTATGCTGGTGGCAATTGGTACTGTCGTTGTATTGCACACTCTTGGGTACTGATTGGTAGAAATGATGAGACCAAACTCATTGAAGCGCGGATCAAGCCCGCAGGGCGCCGCGCTATCGCCGGGCCGCCCCCCGGCACGGCGATTGGTCTGCCGTATGCGCGCCGCTGATCCCTAGCGCGCCAGTGGCTGGGATAAAGCGTCTTAGAAATTCCGACTGATCGCCGCACCGCGGCCCGTCGATGGTCCGGCTTGGCGCTCGTTTTAAGCCAAGGAATACCTGACTACGCCCGGCCTTCGCCCTGTGCCACACTCGGCTCCAACCAACAGGAGCCAAACCCATGCACCGCCTGATCCTCGCCGCTGCCCTCGCCCTGACGACAACCGCCGCTATGGCGGACGAAACCTGGTCTAGCGATATGGGCGAGATCGTTTATCTGGATGAGCAGGACGGCGCAGCGATTTTCACTTTTACCAATGTGGATGGCACGCCGGCGCGTTTGGTGATCCCGGGGCTCGCGGGCAATTATTCCAACCGTGACACGCATCGCGCCTATTGGACCGGTGTTGGTCCGAACAATTGCGGCGCGCTGCTGTCTGAGCCGGGGCAGGCCCCGAGCGCCAATTGGGGGCAGGCTCTGATCAGCTTTGACAAACCCGCTTTCCCGACGTCTTTCACGCTGACGCTGGGGTGGTGCTTTGACCCGCTGAGCACGGCAATCCGGGCTGAAACCAACGCTCGATAAGGGCGAGCGTGTCTACGTGTCCGGCAGCGATTGCAAGGCCGGGTAGAGCGCGCGATAGCGCCGCAATCGGCTTTCATGACGTGCAGAGGCCTCGGGATCGGGGCGGAATTCCTGCCGTGTTTCGGGCTGGTGCAGGTCTGATACTGACAGATCGCCGATGCACATCGCGGCCAATTTAGCCGCACCAATAGCCGGGCCGATCGCGGCGTCTTCGCTGCGGTTCAATGTGACACCCATAACGTCCGCCATGGTTTGCAGCAAAAGTGCCGAGCGTGCTCCGCCGCCTATGGCCTGGAGGGTGCAGGGCATTGGCCGGGCCGCTTCGAGCGCGGCACGCGCGTCGGCAAAGCTGTAGGCGATGGCCTCGATCACCGCGCGCATCATTTGTCCGCGCGTCGTGTCATTGCTCAGGCCGATAAAGGCGCCGCGGATTTTACTGTCGCCGTGCGGGGTGCGTTCGCCGGTCAGATAGGGCAGGCAAATGGGCGTGCCGGGAAGGGGGGCGTCTTGGGCTTCGGCCAACAGCGTCTCGATTGGCGCGCCGGTCATGTCAGCGAACCATTGCATGGGTCTGGCCCCGTTCAGCATCGCCGCCATTTGATACCAAAGCCCGGGCAAGGTGTGCGCAAAGCTGTGCAGCCCTTGATCCGGCGCTGCGGCATAACGGTCTGTTACCACGAAAAGCTGGCCGGACGTGCCCAGTGATACAAAGCCATCCCCGTCGCGCACCGCGCCCAGTGCAATGGCCCCGGCAACGGCGTCACCGGCCCCTGTAGCAACCGGGATGCCCCGGGGCAGACCCAGTTGCTCGGCTGCGGATTGACTGAGTTGTCCGGCCTGTTCGGTCCCGCCCAGAATGGGCGGAAACCAACCCGGATCACTGGCTGTTGCCGCTTGTAAAGCAGGGGCCCAGTCACGCTGCGCCTGATCGAACCACCATGTTGCAGCCGCATCAGAGGGGTCCGTTATGCACGCGCCATGCAGGCGCAGCCCGATATAATCTTTTGGGCTAAGAAGATGGGATATCGCTTTGAAATTGTTCGGCTCTTCCCTTGATAGCCAGAGAAGTTTGGGGGCTGTCAGCCCGGGCATGGCCCGCACGCCGGCCAGTTGCGCCAAATGCGGATGTGTGTTGCTCAGCGATTTGCAATCCGCTTCGGCCCGGCTGTCGTTCCAAAGGATGGCGGGACGGATGGCCCTGTGGGTTTTGTCCAGAAGAACCGCACCGTGCATTTGCCCGGACAAACCAATAGCGCTTGGTGGTGGCTGGTCGGCACAAGCGGAGCGAACGGCTTTAACCACGGCTTGCCACCAGTCGTCCGGGGCTTGTTCGGCCCATCCTGCATGCGGGTGCTGTATGCTCAGCCCAACACTTGCATCCGAAAGGACCGTTCCGGTCACGTCGATGAGGACCGTCTTGACCGCTGACGTGCCAATATCGATGCCTAAGTACATAGAGTGTGTGCTTTCGGATCAGGCCGGGATGGTTTCGGGCGGCGGTTCTGCCGCGCCGGTCATAAACGCAACCGCATCATTCATTGAGAAGGCTTTGGGATCGATCACGCAGAGCCGTTTGCCGAGCCGGTGAATGTGAATCCGGTCTGCGATCTCAAAAACATGAGGCATGTTGTGCGAGATCAGAACAATCGGGATGCCACGGGATTTGACGTCCTGAATAAGCTCCAGCACCTTACGGCTTTCCTTGACGCCCAGTGCGGCGGTCGGCTCGTCCAGAATGATGACCTTTGACCCAAAGGCCGCAGCCCGCGCGACCGCAACGCCCTGACGCTGACCCCCTGAAAGGGTTTCAACTGCCTGCCGGATATTCTGGATCGTCATGAGCCCGAGATCATTCAGCTTGTCCCTTGCCAACCGTTCCATTTCGGCCTTGTCCAACTGGCGAAAGACTTTGCCCATCAGACCCTTTTTCCGGATTTCGCGCCCCATGAACATGTTGTCCGCGATCGATAGGGCCGGGGACATGGCGAGGGTCTGGTAAACGGTTTCGATCCCTTTTTCGCGCGCGTCGATCGGAGAGTTGAAGTCGACCCGCTGACCATCGAGAAAGACCTCACCTTCGTCCGGGACCACAGCGCCTGAAACGGCTTTGATCAAGGTGGATTTGCCTGCGCCGTTGTCGCCGATGACCGCCAGGATCTCGCCGGGATAGAGTTCGAAGTCGCAGTGATCGAGGGCCGTGACCTTGCCATAGCGTTTGACCAGATTCTTGCCCTGCAGAATGGGTGTGCGTTCCATTATACCGATACCTTTCTGATCCACTGGTCCACGGCGACAGCGCCGATGATCAGCACGCCGATGAGCAGGAAGGTCCACTGCGGATCTGCGCCAGACATTCTGAGCCCCAATTCGAAAACCCCAACGATCAGTGCGCCAAACAGCGCCCCCAAAATTGAGCCGCGCCCCCCAAACAGCGAGATCCCACCGATCACAACGGCCGTAATCGCTTGAATGTTGCCGATGACCCCTGTGGTGGCCGAGGGAGAAACTGACCCAAATCGTCCAATCATCACCCATGCGGTAAAGGCGCAGATCAGACCGGCCAGCATATAGACAGACATCAAGGTGCGGTGCACGTTGACCCCGGCCAGCTCGGCCGCTTCTGGATCGTCGCCCACGGCATAGACATGGCGGCCCCAGGCCGTGGACCGCAAGGCATAGGCCAGCACTAGCGCCAGAACCAGCATCGACACAACGCCAAGCGTAAGGGTGGCTCCGCCCAGCTTCATTTTGTAGCCCATCAGCTGAAGGAAGGGGGCCTGTGCCTCGATGTCCTGACTGCGAATGGTTTCATTGGCGGAATAGAGATAGTTCGCGGCCAGAACGATCTGCCACATCCCGAGCGTGACAATGAAGGGTGGCAGTTTGACCCGGCTGACAAGCCATCCGCTGACAGCGCCGATCGCGGTGCCGAACACCAGACCGATCATGACTGAAACAAACGGAGGGATCCCATAGCGGAACGTGAATTGTCCCATGATGACCGAGCACAGAACAGCGATTGCGCCGACCGACAGATCAATGCCTGCAGTCAGGATGATCAATGTCTGAGCGAGCGCAAGAACGCCCACAATCGCAACTTGTTGCAAGATGAGCGTCAGCGTGAATGAGTTGAAGAACCGAAAGCGGCCATTGGACACGTCTTCCAGTGCGGCCCAGCCCATTCTGACCTGAATGGGCTCCCAGTCGATCCAAAGCCCGAAGCCAATGGTAGACAGGACAAGAACGATTAGAGGAACCATTGAAGGGTTTGAATGCAGGAAGTGCTGCAAACGGTGCACAAAGCCCCGTTGTTCATCATCAAACTCGGCAACCTTTGAATCGGCTGCTGCAAGCGATGCTTCGTAGTCCTGCCCTTTGGAGCCGGATTCGGACATGGTTGTCCCCTCGTGCCTTGGATGTCTTTGAAATTCAGAGCGCCTTTACCCGGTCAGGTCAAGGCCGCGGGATCGGACGGGGCAGGGGCCCCGTCCGACGTTTTGTACTTAACCCCAGCAGAGGTTCTTGCCTTCTTCGACCGAAATCGACTCGACGCCATCGGCGGCTTTGTCAGTCACCAGTGCAACGCCGGTATCAAAGAAATCTTTGCCCGGTGTCGGCTCTGGCTTTTCGCCGTTGTCGGCCCATTTCTTGATCGCTTCAACGCCCAGCGATGCCATCAGCAGCGGGTACTGCTGCGAAGTCGCGCCGATCACGCCGTCCGCCACGTTCTGAACACCGGGGCAGCCACCGTCGACAGACACGATCAGAACATCGTTTTCGCGGCCAATGGCCTTGAGTGCCTCATATGCACCGGCTGCGGCGGGTTCGTTGATGGTGTAAACCACATTGATGCCGGGATCCTTGGCCAGCAGGTTTTCCATCGCCTTGCGGCCACCTTCTTCGTTGCCAGCGGTCACATCGTTGCCGACAATCCGCGGATCATCTTCGTCACCCCATTTGTTCGGGTCTTTGATGTCGATGCCAAAACCGGTGAGAAAGCCTTGATCGCGCAGAACGCCAACCGTTGGCTGGCTGATGGCCAGATCCAGCATGCCGATCTTCGCGTTGGCGGCATCGTCGCCCAGTGAGGCCGCGGCCCATTTGCCGATCAGCTCACCAGCAAGGAAGTTGTCGGTTGCAAAGGTTGCGTCTGCCGCGTCGATAGGTGACAGCGGCGTATCAAGCGCAATAACAACCAGCCCGGCCTCGCGGGCCTGCTGTACGTTGGGTACGATGGCAGAGGTGTCAGAGGCTGTCAGCAGGATGCCTTTTGCGCCGTCCGCAATGCAGGTTTCGATCGCCTGAACCTGTGTTTCGTGGTCACCATCCACTTTGCCCGCAAAGGCCTTGAGCGTCATGCCCAGCTCTTCTGCTTTGGCTGTCGCGCCTTCCTTCATCTTGACGAAGAAGGGGTTGGTGTCGGTTTTCGTGATTAGGCAAACGGTTGTCGCATGCCCGCCAGCGGCGGCCATAGTCGCCGAAAAGGCCAGCGCGGATGCGCCCATAGCAAGTGTTTTAGTCAAATTCGTCATGTCTTTCCTCCCAAAGGTAACGGCTTCAGCCGTTCTTCCGGGTGCGCATGCCGAGCATTTGCCAGCGGTGCGCAACCCTCGGACGTAAGGGAAGCAGAGAATCGCTCCGAGTGTCAATAATAAATAAATCAGAATGAATTATTATTGACAGGGTCAATTGTGCTAAGCATTCTCAAGCGAGGGAGGATGCCATCTTGAACGTGAAGTCGGTTGAGCAAGCCATTGATAAAGAGACGGAAATCCTTGGGCGTGGCTCCAATCAAAGTGGGATGCGTGCGCACAATGAACGTCTTGTTTTGACGCTGTTGCGTCGGCACGGCCCTATGGCCAAAGCCGATATTGCGCGTTCAACCGGTTTGTCCGCACAAACGGTATCCGTGATTATGCGTGCCCTCGAGGGCGATGGTCTGCTGGAACGCGGCGATCCGATCCGCGGCAAGGTCGGGCAGCCTTCGGTGCCGATGGCGCTCGCGGCGGGTGGGGCGTATTTCCTGGGCCTCAAAATTGGTCGCCGGTCCGTTGAGCTGGTGCTGACAGATTTCAAGGGGCAGGTGCTTGACCGGGCTACGCGGGTTCATGCCTATCCAGAGCCCAAGGCAACGGTCAAATTTGCGGTGTCACAGATCGAGGCGCTTTTGGCTGACCTGCCGGACGACCAAAGAACACGGGTGGCCGGACTCGGCATTGCAATGCCTTTTTTCCTGTGGAACTGGGCCGCCAAACTGAATGTCGCCCCGGAAAGAATGGAAGGATGGCGTGACTTCGATATCCGGGCGGAAATTGCAGCGGCCTTTGATTTTCCGGTTTTTCTGCAAAATGACGCATCCGCGGCCTGTGGGGCCGAACTGGTCTTTGGCCCGCAGGATGGCGCGCGCGATTTTCTGTATTTTTACGTTGGCTACTTCATTGGCGGCGGTTTGGCGCTGGACGGCAAACTGTTTACCGGGCGCGGGAATGCGGCGGCTTTGGGGCCTTTGCCTGTGCCAGATGGAAAGGGTGGAACCTGCCAATTGATCGATCTTGCCAGCCTGGGTGTGCTCGAGGCGACGCTGCTGTCCAGCGGGTTCGAAACCTCGAGTATGTGGATAAACACAGAAGACTGGCGTGTGGACGAGGCGATGTTGGAAGACTGGCTCAACAGCGCTGCCGATGCTTTGGCCTATGCCGTCGTGTCGGCCAGCGCGGTTCTGGATGTAGAGGCCGTGCGCATTGATGGCTGGTTGCCTGACCCCGCGCGCGAAGCTTTGGTTTCCAAGACGCAGGCGGCGCTTGCACGAAACGACACCACCGGTCTGACCTTGCCAAGAATAGAGGCGGGCCATGTCGGATCTGACGCCCGAACCCTTGGTGGGGCCAGCCTGCCTTTGTCGCATCGATTTTTGATTGAATAGGCGTAGGTCCGAGTGGCCTGCGGTTTCGGCGCGCCCCTTGGCGCGCCGAATGCATGGTTTGTCGTTCCGCGCTTAGCCGATGATGGCGTTCAGGGTCGCGGAGGGGCGCATCACAGCAGCGGTCTTGGCCGCATCCGTGTGGTAGTAGCCGCCGGTGTCGGCTGCTGCGCCGCGGACTGCCGCCAGTTCAGACACGATAGCCTCTTCGCCATCTGCAAGCGCCTTTGCGATTGGTGCAAAATGCGCCGCAAGATCTGCATCGTCGGACTGCGCGGCCAAGGCTTCTGCCCAGTAGCGTGCGAACCAGTAATGGCTGTCGCGGTTGTCGGGCTGGCCAACCTTGCGACCGGGGCTGCGGTCATGGTCCAGAACGCCCTGCGTCGCTGTTTCAACGGCATCGCCGAGGATGCGGGCCTTGGCGTTGTTTTTCGCATCCGCAAGGAACTTGAACGATTCACCCAAAGCACAGAACTCACCCAGGCTGTCCCAACGCAGGTGGTTTTCTTCCATCAGCTGCTGAACGTGCTTTGGTGCAGAGCCGCCGGCACCGGTTTCAAACAAACCACCGCCGTTCATCAGTTTCACGATCGAAAGCATTTTGGCGCTGGTCGCCAGCTCAAGGATCGGGAAGAGGTCGGTCAGGTAGTCACGCAGCACGTTGCCGGTGATGGCGATTGTGTTCTCGCCCTTGGTGATCGTCTCCAGCGACGCCACGGTCGCTTCGCGCGGTGCCATGATCTCGAACTTGTCCGCGACGCCTTTGGCTTCGAGGATCGGTTTGACGTAGGCCAGCAATTGCGCGTCATGGGCACGGTTCTCATCGAGCCAGAAAATCGCCCGGTAGCCAGTGGCCTTCTGCCGTTCGATGGCCAGATTGACCCAGTCTTCGATCGGTGCCTTGCGCGTGGACGCCGAACGCCAGATGTCTCCGGCATCAACGTTGTGTTCGTGGATGACAGTGCCGTCGTCCAGAACCATTTTGACCGTGCCTGCGGCAGACATTTCAAATGTCGTCGGGTGCGATCCGTACTCTTCGGCTTTCTGAGCCATCAGGCCGAGGTTCTGAACGGTTCCGGCGGTGGCCGGGTTCAGGGCGCCGTTGGTTTTGAAAAACTCGATCGTCGCGTCATAGACCGGCGCATAGGAATTGTCCGGGATCACACAGTTTGAATCGGCTTCCTTGCCATCGGGGCCCCAGCCTTTGCCGCCCGCGCGGATCAGGGCAGGCATCGAGGCGTCGATGATGACGTCAGAAGGGACGTGCAGGTTGGTGATGCCGCGGTCGCTGTCCACCATGTACATGGGCGGACGTTCGGCCGTGATGGCGTCGATTGCGGCCATGATGGCAGGCTGATCCTTGACCCGGTCCAGCAGGTCGCCCAGTCCGGAGTTCGGATTGACGCCCAGTTCGTCCATTTCTGCACCGAACTGTTCGAAAACAGGCGCAAGCCAGGCTTTGACCGCGTGACCAAAGATGATCGGGTCGGAGACCTTCATCATCGTGGCCTTCATGTGCAGCGAAAACAGTGTGCCTTCGGCTTTGGTCTGCGCAATCTGGTCAACGAGGAATTCGTCCAGAGCTTTTGCGGACATGAATGTGGCATCCACCACGGTGCCTGCCGGATAGCTGACGCCGTCCTTGAGGACTGTTTCTGTCCCATCGGCTGCAACGTGCACGATCTTGGCCGAGGTTGCGTCGCCCAGCGTGGCCGAAGCTTCGTTGGAAAAGAAATCGCCGCCCGACATCGAAGCAACGCGTGTTTTGCTTTCTGCGGTCCAGGCACCCATGCGGTGCGGGTTGTTCTGGGCATAGTTCTTGACGGCGGCGGCCGCGCGGCGGTCCGAGTTGCCTTCGCGCAGAACCGGGTTCACGGCCGAGCCTTTGATGGCATCGAAACGGGCGCGGACCGCCTTGTCCGCGGCTGTTTCAGGTGCTTCAGGATAGTCGGGAATGTCAAAGCCCTGGCTTTGCAGTTCCTTGACGGCTGCAACCAGCTGCGGAACCGAAGCCGAAATGTTCGGCAGTTTGATGACGTTCGCATCGGCGGTTTTGACCAGCTCGCCCAAAGCGGCCAGATCATCGTTTTGGCGCTGCTCTTCGCTCAGACCTTCGGGAAAGGCTGCGATGATGCGTCCGGCCAGTGAAATGTCGCGGGTGCCAACGCTGACGCCAGCGGCCTTGGCAAAGCTGCTGATGATCGGCAGCAGCGAACCGGATGCCAGCTGCGGCGCTTCGTCGACAATAGTGTAGATAATGTCGGGGGTGTCATTGTATGCCATGGTGCACAAACCTCTCATTGATGCGCAGGCAATAGCCGACAGGGCACCGAACGTCCACAGCGATGGGGGCTTGAATCGTGGAAAATTGTCGAAATACGCCGGGACGTGATGCCGCATCAACCCGCGGGTCGCTGTGCCCTGCCACTGGACAAGAGACCTTTGGCTATGCCCTATGGCCCAAGACGGACAGCCCACGGAAAGGATCATGGCGTGAAAATTGGCGTAGTCGCAGATGATTTTACCGGTGCATCCGACATCGCACTGACATTGGCCGAGGCCGGTATGAGCACCGCGCAATATATCGGTGTGCCCGAAGGTCCTGCAGATCCCGATCTGGGGGCCGGGGTGGTGGCGTTGAAATCCCGCACCGCGCCAGTGGCCGAAGCGGTTTCGCAATCGCTGGCCGCCTGCGATTGGTTGCGTGCGCAGGGTGCGGAGCAGATCATTTTCAAAGTTTGCTCAACCTTTGATTCCACGCCCGAGGGCAACATCGGCCCTGTTCTTGATGCGCTGGCCGAAAAACTGGGGGCCGAAACGGTCATCACCTGTCCGGCGTTTCCGGAAAACGGCCGGTCGGTCTATATGGGGCACCTTTTCGTCGGGGAAACTTTGCTGAACGAATGCGGCATGCAGGATCACCCTCTGACGCCAATGACCGATGCGGATTTGCGGCGCTGGTTGGCGCTTCAGTCCGACCAGCCAGTCGGTCATGTTTCGGCCCGAGTGGTGGCGGCAGGCGCGCAGGCGATCCGTGATGCGATGCCGGAAAAGGGTCATGTGATCGTCGACGCCATTCAGGATGATGATCTTTGGACCATCGGTGCCGCAGCCGCGGGGGCGCGCCTGCTCTGTGGCGGCTCCGGCATAGCCTTGGGTCTGCCGGCCAATTTTGGCGCTAAACCCGCGACACCAAACTGGGCGCCCGTGACCGGGGCGGGTATCGTGCTGTCAGGCTCGTGCAGCCGCGCAACCCGTGGTCAGGTCGAAACCTACGCCGCCAAGGCCGCGTCGCGCGAAGTCACTGCCGAGACGGTCATGTCCGGTGCCGCCACGGTGGAAACGCTGGCGGAATGGGCCCTGTCGCAGCCCGGCGTTCCGATGATCTACAGTTCGGCCGACCCCGTAGTGGTGCGTGCTGCGCAGGACCAGTTTGGACGTGAGGCCGTGGCCGGACGAATTGAAACACTGTTTTCGGATCTGGCCGCGCATCTGGCAGACCGGGGTGTCCAGCGTATCGTTGTGGCCGGAGGTGAGACTTCGGGTGCCGTGGTTTCAGGGCTTGGTGCGACCAGACTGGCCATAGGCCCACGCATTGCCGCCGGGGTCCCGCTGGTGCGCGCTGAAGGCCGTGAACTGGCGCTGGCTTTGAAGTCGGGCAATTTTGGCGGACCAGACTTTTTCGAGCAGGCCTTGCGGCAGATGGAGGGTGCATGAGCATCGAGAGCAAAGCACGCGAAGATATCTGCCGCATCGCCAAGTCGATGTTTGACCGCGGTCTGACGCGCGGATCGTCCGGCAATATCTCGGTTCGGTTGCCCGATGGGAACCTTCTCATGACGCCGACCGGCAGTTCCTTTGGGTTCCTGGATCCGGCCCGCATCAGCCTGCTGGCACCCGACATGACCCATCTGGGCGGCGATAAGCCGACCAAGGAAACCCCGCTGCACAGCGCATTTTATGAAACGCGCAGCGGCACAGGGGCCGTTGTGCATCTGCATTCATCGCATTCAACAGCGTTGTCCATGCTGCCTGAAATCGATCCCGATGATGTGTTGCCACCGCTGACACCTTACGCTGTCATGATGCTGGGCAAGGTCAAGTTGCTGCCGGTGTTCCTGCCCGGCGACCCTGAAATGGGCGAGGCCGTCAGGGGGCTTGCCGGCAAACGCACTGCCGTTCTGCTGGCCAATCACGGGCCGGTTGTGGCGGGCAAGGATATCTGGGCCGCCAGTTTCGCCATGGAAGAGCTGGAAGAAACCGCAAAGCTGGCACTGATGACCCGGGGTATGGATCCGCGGATATTGACGGCGGAACAGGTCAAGGCCCTTCAGGACAAGTACCCGTCCTGATCGACCGGCGGCCCTAGCTGGATCGGGCCAGATCCTTGAGGATCGGACAATCGGGCCGCGCATCGCCATGGCAGGCCGTCACCAGATCCCCCAAGGTGTCGCGCATCCCCTGCAACGCAGCAATCTTTTCGTCGATTTGGCGCAGATGATCCTGCGCCAGCTTCTTGACGTCTGAGCTGGCGCGGCTGTCGTCTTCGTAGAGCGCCATAAGAAGGCGGCAGTCTTCGATGGAAAACCCCAAGGCGCGGGCCCGGGCCACAAAGGCCAGTTTATGCAGGTCGCTGTCCTGAAACACCCGATACCCGTTGGTATCCCGGCGGGGGCTGACCAGACCGATTTCTTCGTAATAGCGAATGGTCTTGGCGGGCAGGCCTGCCTGTTTTCCTACCTCAGAGATATTCATGCGTGTGCTTCCTGCTGCAATGTTCTGCGTTGCGCGTCGGGATTGTGGGCAAGGGCAGGGGCCATGCGGCGCAGTCGCAGCGCATTGCTGAGCACAAAGACCGACGAAAGCGCCATGGCCCCGGCGGCCAGCATCGGTGAAAGCAGCATGCCAATGGCTGGATACAGAATGCCAGCAGCCACCGGAATCAAAGCTGCGTTGTAGGCAAAGGCCCAGAACAGGTTTTGCCGAATGTTCCGCATGACGCGCCTGGACACATCAAGGGCGGTCACAGCGCCAGCCAGATCGCCGGATATCAACACGACGTCGGCGCTTTCGATGGCCACATCCGTGCCGGTTCCGATTGCAATGCCCACGTCGGCTTCGGCCAGCGCTGGTGCATCGTTGATCCCATCGCCAACAAAGGCGACTGCGCCCAGTTCGATTTGCAATTGTCTTACGGCGTCTCGTTTGCCCTCTGGCAGAACTTCGGCCTGCACATGATCGATGCCCAGATCCGCAGCCACATTGCGCGCAACCGAAGCCGTGTCGCCGGTTATCATGGCCAGCGAAATGCCCCGCTCGCGCAGGACAGCCAAAGCACGGGCCGCTTCGGGTTTGACTTGGTCGGCGACCGCGAATGCGCCAGCAATCCGGCCATCGACAGCTACCAGAACGGGCGTCTGCCCTTTGGCCGCCATCGAGGCCAACGCTTTTTCAAGGGGCGCAAGGCTGATGTCCTCTCGGTTCATCAGGCGTTCTGCACCGACCAAGACGGTCTGCCCATCAACAATTGCACGCAATCCAAAGCCCGGTATCGCCTCGACGCTTTGGGGCGTTTCGCTGTCTGTTGCGGCTTGGATCAATGCTTGGGCGATCGGATGGTCGCTGCCTGTCTCGGCGCTGGCTGCCAGCCTGAGCACATCGGAAGCTTCAAACCCGGGCGCAGCCCATTGGTCCGCAAGTTCCGGACGGCCCCGCGTCAGGGTGCCTGTCTTGTCAAAGGCGATTGCCTTAACGGTATCCAGCCGTTGAAGCGTATCCCCTTTGCGGAACAGCACGCCCAGTTCTGCCGCACGGCCGGTCCCCACCATGATCGAGGTCGGCGTTGCCAGCCCCATGGCGCAGGGGCAGGCGATGATCAGAACGGACACACCGGCCACCAGCGCAAAGGTCAGTCCGGGCCCAAAGGTCAGCCAGATCGCAACGGTCAGCGCCGCAAGTGCCATGACGATTGGTACGAACCAACGCACCACCCGATCTGCCAGCGCCTGAATCGGCAGTTTGGCCCCCTGTGCCTCCTGAACCATCGCAATGATCCGGGCCAGCACGGTGTCATGCCCCACCGCCGTGGCGCGATACCGCAACGCGCCGTTGCCGTTGACGGTACCGGCGACCAGCATCGACCCTTCGGATTTTTCGTTTGGTACAGGCTCGCCCGTGATCATGCTTTCGTCCACGAATGACCGCCCGGTCAGCACGGCCCCATCCACTGCCACGCGTTCGCCCGCTTTCAGGGACAGCACATCCCCCAACACAATCTGATCCACGGGAATGTCGACGATTTGACCATCCCGTTCGACCTGCGCCGTATCGGGGCGAAGTCCCACAAGTTGCCGGATCGCAGCCCTTGTACGGCCTTTGGCCCGTGCTTCTAGAAACCGGCCCAGCAAGATCAGCGTGACAATGACGCCCGCGGCTTCAAAATAGATGGCGCGCGTGCCTTGGGGCAGCGCTTGAGGCGCAAATAGCGCGAGTGTGGAATATCCCCAGGCCGCCAAGGTGCCCAAGGCGACCAGCGAATTCATGTCCGGTGTGCCCTTGGCCAAGAGCGGCAGGCCGATGCGGTAAAACCGCCGTCCCGGTATCGCCAAAACCGCCGTGATCAAAATGAACTGAAGCAGCCAGCTGGTTTGCTGGCCGATCGTCCCATGGATCCAATGGTGAAACGGTGGAACAAGATGCCCGCCCATTTCGACCAGAAACACCGGAAGGGTCAGAATGCCCGCAATCCATAGATCCCGGCGCAGCTGCGCTTGTTCAGAGGCATCGGGCGGGACCACATCGTCGCAGTCCAGCGGCTCGGCGTCAAACCCCAGTGCCTTGATCGTTGAAGTCAGGTCTTCTTGCTCGACCAATCCCGGCACGGTCGTGACCCGGGCCTGTTCGGAAGCCAAATTGACTTGTGCCTTCGTCACGCCGCGCAGGGCCATCAACCCGGCCTCAATCCTTTGGGTGCAAGAAGCACAGTGCATGCCCCTGATTTGGAGCGTGCGCACCTCGGTTCGGGCCGGATATCCTGCGTCTTGCAGGGCTTGGTTCAGCTCTGAGAAGCCCGCATCACCTGCGACGGTTGCCATGCGATTGGCCAGATTGACGCCAGCCTGTTCAACGCCTGCAACTGAAGCCAGCGCACGCTCGGCCCGTCCGGCGCAGCCCGCACAGCTTAGATTTGTGACTTCAAAACGCAAAGTGGCAGTGGCCATTGTCGGACCTTTGGTTGGCAAGCTTTCGCCAAACATAAGGGTTCCTGTCACTGGAAGGTCAAGGTCCGATCACCGAGAATCCTGCGTTTGCAGTCAGCACAGAGCAGCGGCATTCCGAGACGTTCGGCCTGTTTGACCAGTTCCGGCATCTTGTGCGGCTGGATTAGGAACAGGGCCTGTTCCATGGCTTCTTCGCGGCGTTGTTCGGTCGCGGACAGGACGAAAAGGACCAGCGTCTGTTCGTGCTGAGACAGCAGTTTGCAGCGCGGTGCCGAAAGGGGTGCCGGTTGCCAGCCGTGGCTATTCAGAAGGTCCAGCATGTTGCTTGCGGCCATCCAGCAGGACCGGGCCCGTTTGAAAGTCATGTCCCTGCGCAGATCTGACCAAATGGCCCGCTGCGGAGCACGGTGTGCATTCACATGCCGCAGCAAGGTGATCAAACGGGCTTCGACCGGTTTCAAATCGGTCAAGCGCTTTGGGGCAAAAGGTTCGTGTTTCATCGGTCATTCTTCGTTCAGATGTCAATAACTGATAAAAATAGTCGGAAATGTCAAGCAATGCTGACGCGGCCCGACAACGAAAAAGGCCGCCCGAATGCAGGGGCGGCCATCATCTGTCTGAAAAGTAAAGAGTTTCAGCCCTGTTGGACTTCGGCCTCGATCTGTTTGCGCGATTTGCGTGCCCGTTCGGTCGCGGACTTCAGCTGACCGCATGCGGCCATGATGTCTTCGCCGCGCGGGGTACGGATGGGGGAAGCGTAGCCCGCCTTGTAGATGATGTCGGCAAAGCTCTCGATCCGGGCCCAGTCCGAACGCTGGTAAGGCGCGCCGGGCCATTCGTTGAACGGGATCAGATTGATCTTGGCGGGGATGCCGCTGATCAATCGAACCAGCCGCCGCGCGTCTTCGTCGCTGTCATTCACGTCTTTCAGCATCACGTACTCAAAGGTGATCCGCTCAGAGTTGGAGACCTTGGGATATTCACGCAGGGCATCCAGCAGCGCCTCGATGTTCCAGCGCTTGTTGATCGGAACCAATCGGTCGCGCACCTCGTCGGTGGTGGCGTGAAAGGACACGGCCAAAAGGCAGCCAATCTCTTCGGCGGTTTTGGCGATTTCGGGAACGACACCCGAGGTCGACAGAGTGATCCGGCGGCGTGACAGGGCAATGCCTTCGCCGTCCATGGCAATCTTCATCGCGTCGCGGACATTTTCGAAATTGTAGAGCGGCTCGCCCATGCCCATCAGCACGATGTTCGACAAAAGGCGCGGTCCGGCATCCCCGGTACCAACGCCGGGTTCCGGCCATTCGTCCAGATCATCCCGGGCCATCATGACCTGACCAATGATCTCGGCCGCCGTCAGATTGCGGACCAGTTTTTGCGTGCCCGTGTGGCAGAATGAGCAGGTCAGGGTGCAGCCGACCTGACTGGAAATGCAAAGCGTTCCGCGATCGGTTTCGGGAATATAGACCACTTCGACTTCGTGACCGCCCGCGATCCGCACCAGATACTTGCGCGTGCCATCGGCGCTGACCTGCTTGGACACGACTTCGGGAATTGCGATTTCAAAACGTTCAGCCAGTTGCGCCCGGTAATCCTTGGACAAATTGGTCATCGAGCCAAAATCGCGGACACCCCAGTGATACAGCCACTGCCAGATCTGCCCGGTGCGCATCTTGGCCTGTTTTTCGGGTGTTCCGGCTTCGATGAGGGCCGCACGCAGACCGTCGCGGGTCAAACCGATCAGGTTGACCTTGCCGCCTTCCGGCAGCTTGCGCGGGATTGTCATCACGTCTTGCGTGATTGGTGCTTGCGCGTTTTGTCCAGACTGTTCAGCCATGGCCCTGCATCCTCAGTGTCATCCGAAAGCCTGCCATTACAGGATTCGGCTCAAAAACCAAAGGGCCGATCAAGACCGGCCCTTTTCATCAGCAAACTGTAGCGATTGTTACGAACAGCGCTTTTCCGCATCCTCGACCGCGGCCGTGAAACCCAGCAAAGAGAACGTATCTTTGGTGGTGGTTCCGCGCGATGAGCGGGCGGTCAGAACAGCATTTGCACCGCGCTTCATTGCGGTGATCAGCTTGGTGTCATCCTGCGGAGTTGCGGGCCAAGCCCACTCACCTTCGGTGTAGAGTTCGAACTGCGTGCCGCCGATGTTGACGTTCACGGTCGATCCGCCCGCGAACGGATAACCACCGGTAAAGGCAACCTGTCCCTTAACGTTCGCACCCGGACGGTAGAACACCATCAACAGTATCTCACCGCGGGTCACGGCCACCACTCGGCCATCCTTGGTGTTAACGCTTTCCTTGAAAGTGCTGACGGCCCAGCATTCCTTGGGGTTATCCCCTTCGAACACAGACCAATCCGTCATGGCATCCACGCGGTTGGTGCTGGCTTCCTGTGCGTGGCTTGCGCCCGCCGCCATCACGAGTGCGAGCGCGCCAGCGCCCACGATCCGCCCCAGACCTGAAATCATACTTGCAGCCTCCAGCTGTCCTTGCCTCAAAGTCACTGCCCGTGCCTCGATTTTCTTGTCGCTTTTCGCTTTGGCACAAGCCATTTAGTCTCGACGCGGCGACAATAGCCTGAAAAAACGCTGCAATTAAAGCCCTGTTGGCAGATATTCGCTCAGAAGTGAGGTGCAAGATGTCCCATGTTTCGAACAAGACTGCTGAACCATTGGTCGAAGTCTGGCGCGGCCCCCTGGCCGAGAGCCTTCACAGCGGCCATGCTGTTGTCTGCGACGGCACCGGTCAAATCGTTGATTCTTGGGGAAATCCCAAGGAAATCGTCCTGCCGCGCAGTTCATCCAAAATGGTTCAGGCCTTGCCTTTGATCACCTCTGGCGCAGCGGCGGCACGTGGTCTGGATGAGCGCCGGCTTGCGCTGGCCTGTGCCTCGCATCAGGGCGCGCCCGAACATGTGAGTGCAGTCTCGGCTTGGTTGGGAGAGCTGGGTTTGCAGGAAACCGATTTGCGCTGCGGCCCTCAGCCGTCGCGCGACAAGGATTTGAAGCTGCAGATGATCCGCGATGACCAGGCCCCATGCCAGTTGCACAACAACTGTTCGGGCAAACACGCAGGCTTTTTGACCCTTGCGCAACATCTGGGCGCGGGGCCCGAATATGTCGATCCCGATCACCCGGTCCAGTTGGCCTGCAAGGACGCCTTTGAAGAGATCACTCAGGAAACCAGCCCTGGCTTCGGGATTGATGGATGCTCTGCTCCGAATTTTGCAACCAGCATGCATGGTATGGCGCGCGCCATGGCGTATTTCGCGACGGCGCATGAACGCAGCGATACGCAAAGCAACGCCGCGGCGACGCTGGCCGCGGCGATGTATGCCTTTCCTCAGATGGTGGCGGGCAGTGGCCGGGCCTGCACCTTGTTGATGCGGGCCGCGTCAGAGCCGGTTGCGCTCAAGACAGGGGCGGAAGGGTATTTCGTGGCGATCCTGCCCAAGCGCGGTCTGGGCGTCGCACTAAAGATTTCCGACGGTGCAACCCGGGCCGCAGAATGTGCGATCGCAGCCATTCTGGTGCGTCTAGGTGTGTTGGACGCTGCGCATCCCGACGTGAAACGCTTCATGACCCCAGAGGTCAAAAACTGGCGCGGGATCGTAACGGGCCGCATTCAGCCAAGCAGCGCGCTGCTGGCCTGAAACGGGCGGGCGGGTCGCAGCCAAACGAGGCAGCGACCCGTGTTGCAAATCAGCTGACGACCTTCAGACCGGCGGCCGCGCAGACATCGAGGATGTGCTTGTAGCCCATCTCTGAATACTCATAGGGCGGTGCCTTGGCCGGATCCTGTTCGGCCTCTACGACGATCCAGCCGGAATAATCCATGCCTTTCAAAGCGTTGGCAACGGCCTGAAAGTCGATGCAACCGTCGCCGGGAACCGTAAAGGCCCCCGCGATGACCGCGTCCAGAAAACTGCGGTCATTGGCGCGGACATCTTTGACGATCTCGGGACGGATGTCCTTGAAATGCACATGCTTGACCCGCTCTGACCAGCGATCAAGCGTCGCCATGACATCGCCGCCACCAAACAGAAGATGGCCAGTATCAAAGCATAGACCGACGGCATCGCCAGACCCTTCCATCAAGGCATCCACATCCGCTTCGCTCTCGATGATGGAACCCATGTGGTGGTGATAGGCCAAAGGCATGCCTTGATCCGCCATCCATTCGGCCAGTTCCGTCAGGCGGGCGCCATAGGCCATGACCTCGTCCCGGCTAAGCTGCGGGCGCGCGTTTACGGGTGTTTTCATCTGGCCTTGTACGGTGTTTGAACATTCCGCGTAGACGATGCAGGGCGCGCCCAGTGCGATGAACTGTTCGACCTGCTGGGAGACGGCGGCTTTTTCGGTCTCAAGATCGTTGACCAACAGGTTCCCTGAACACCAGCCGCCGCAGAGAACGATATCCTCTGCTTCGAGATAGGCGCGCAGACCTTCGGTGTCCTGAGGCATGCGCTGGCCACGCTCCACCCCGGTATAGCCAATCTCGCGGGCTTCTTTCAGAGCTTGCTCCATGGTGAAGCCAGCGGTGATGTCGGGCAGATCATCGTTCTGCCAGGCGATAGGTGAAATGCCAACTCGAACGTTCATTCCGAGGCTCCCTTGGTTTTGCAGTTTTGGTTGGGTTTTACAGGTCTACGGGTGCGCCATTTTGCGCAGATAGAGTTGCCGCTTCGGCCATGGCCAGCGCATCCACGCCGTCCTGAAGATCAACCGGAACAGGCGCGCCCTGCGTCACAGCCGCCACGAAAGCGGCCCACTCTGAGCGATAGGCCGACATGTAGCGTTCGAGGAAAAAGTGAACCGGTTTGGCCCCGACAACCCCGTCCGCGGTGGATTTGACGACCGTGTTTTCCAGCATGTTTTGTGCTTGGAGCATCCCTTCGGATCCCAGAACTTCAACCCGCTGATCATAGCCAAAGCTGGCACGGCGCGAGTTCTTGATGACGGCAATGCGCCCGTCCGCATAGGTCAGAGTGACCGCAGCCGTGTCAACGTCGCCCGCGTTGCCGATTTCAGGATCAACCAGCGAGCTGCCAACCGCGTTGATAGTCTTTGGCAGCGTGCCCATCAGAAAGTTGGCCATGTCAAAATCATGGATCATCATGTCGCGGAACAGCCCGCCAGACACCCGCACATAGGACAGGGGCGGGGGCGCGGGATCGAACGATGTAATCGACATCAATTCAGGCTTGCCGATCTCGCCTGCATCCATGGCTGCCTTGAGTGCCGCGAAATTCGGGTCGAACCGGCGGTTAAAGCCCACCATGATCGGTTTGCCATGCGTTGAGGCTTTGGCCAGACAGGCCCGCGCGCGTTCGAGACTCAGGTCCACGGGTTTTTCGCACAGCACGGCCTTTCCTGCTGCGGTGGCGGCTTCGATCAAATCGGAATGCGTGTCGGTGGGGGTGGCGATCAGAATGGCATCGATGTTTGGATCGGCGATGATGGTTTCATTGGTTCCTACGGCGCAGCCATGCGCATCCGCCAGATTCTGAGCGGCCTCGGGAACAAAGTCTGAAACGGCAACCAGTTTGCTATTTGGGTCTGTCGCGATCGCCTTGGCATGCACCAGCGCAATACGGCCTGCGCCCAGAAGTCCTACGTTCAGCATTTTGGTTTCCTCACCGGTCAGTATTTTTCGTTTTTTCGGATTTGATACAGTCTTTGTAGAATTCAGCCAGATACTGACAACATTTGCTCTCATTGCACGTCATCGCTGAAATGCAAAATGATAGATTTCCATCATCTTTGAAAAACACCAACACCTTGACATCGGGTTGTTTGCGCGGAGTTGTGTTTCGAAATAGCCCGGAGACAAAGATGCCCCTGATCACAGATGTTCGCGCCCGCCGTTTTGAAATCCCTTTGGATGAGGTCCTGAGCGACGCAAAACATGGGGATCATACGCATTTCGAACTGATCACGGTTACGATCACGCGGGACGACGGTTTGCAGGGCACAGGCTATACCTACACCGGCGGCAAGGGCGGCCATGCCATCGCGGCAATGATCGAGCATGACCTTGCTCCATTCCTGACGGGCAAAGACCCGGATGATGTCGAAGACCTGTATGATGCAATGCAGTGGCACGTGCACTATGTCGCCCGGGGCGGGATCGCATCCTTTGCCATTTCTGCGGTTGATATTGCCCTTTGGGATTTGCGCGGTCTTGCCACAGGGCAGTCCCTCTGTGCCATGGCAGGCGGCGCGTCAGACCGGTGCCGCGCTTATGCGGGCGGAATCGATCTGAACTTTACGCTGCCAAAGCTGCTGGATCAGACGCGCGGCTATCTGGACGCTGGTTTCAATGCGGTCAAAATCAAGATCGGTCAGCCTGATCTGGCCGATGACATTGAGCGGATCGCGGCTGTCCGCAACCTGCTGGGGCCTGATGCGACTTTCATGGTGGACGCGAACTACGGCTTTTCAGAAGAGCAGGCGATTGCCGCCGTGCGCGGATTCGAAAAGTATGACATCACTTGGTTCGAAGAGCCGATCATTCCGGATAACTACAAGGGCTACGGCCGGATCGCAGAGGCAACGGGAATGCCGCTGGCCATGGGGGAAAACCTTCACACTATTCATGAATTCGAGATGGCGCTGGCAGAGTCGCGACTGTCCTACATCCAGCCGGATGCTTCGAACTGTGGCGGCATAACCGGCTGGCTGCGGGTGGCCGCGCTCGCAAAAGAACACGGGATTCCTGTGTGCAGTCACGGGATGCAGGAGCTGCACGTCTCGCTTATGGCCGCGCAACCGCATGCTGGCTGGCTCGAAGTGCATAGTTTTCCGATTGATCGCTACACGGCCCGGCCGTTGGTGGTGCAGGATCACTTGGCCGTCGCCCCCGCCGAGCCGGGAATCGGTGTTCGTTTTGAATGGGATAAACTGGAATTCGTCGATGGAAAGCAGGTGGGACAAGGGGCCTTGTGACCTATTCTTAAATTTTTAGTAGGCTTGCGTCGCAGATCTTAAATATCTGATATTTATATAACTATCATTTAATTCCGCGTGGTATCGGCGGACCGGACGGTGTCCTGGCGCTGACCGAGGCTTGCTTTCAAAAAAAAATGCTCAAAGTATGGGTTTGTCACCGCGCCGTTACACGGCGTGGGCAGCAAAGGGCGCGCAAGATGCCCGACGCGCCGCCGAGGCGGCTCAAAATTGAAAATGGGAGAAAAACATGAACATCAAGACTTTATTGCTTGCCAGCGCAGCCACGATGGTTGCCAACAGCGGTCTGGCACAGACCGAGGTTCAGTTCTGGCACGCCTTCACGGGTCGGTTGGGTGAATTGGTCGCAGAACAGGTTGATACCTTCAACGCGTCGCAGTCCGACTACACAATCGTCCAAAGCCACAAGGGCAACTACTCTGAAACATTGAACGCAGGCATTGCCGCGTTCCGGGCTGGTGAACAGCCGCACGTCCTGATGGTCTTCGAAGTTGGTACGGCCACCATGATGGCAGCCAAAGGCGCGATCAAACCAGTCTACGAAGTGATGGGCGAGGGCTTTGATCAGTCCAAGTACATCGGCTCGGTCAAAGGCTACTACACCTCTCCTGATGGCAACATGCTGTCGCTGCCGTTCAACAGCTCGACACCTGTTCTTTGGGTAAACCGGGACAAGTTGAACGAAGCCGGCGTCGCAGCTGACGCGGACCTCAGCACATGGGAAGCGGTTGGTTCCGTTCTGGATCAACTGAAAGACGCGGGTGTTGACTGCCCGATGACAACCGCATGGCAGAGCTGGATCCACCTCGAGAACTTCTCGGCCTATCACAACATTCCGTTTGCGACCAAAGACAACGGCTTTGGCGGTACGGATACAGAGCTGGCGTTCAACGGTGCGGGCCAGGTTGCGCACCTCACGGCAATGGGTGAGTGGGCAAAAGACGGCAAGTTTATCTACGCTGGTCGCCGCAACGAAGGCGGCGCGAACTTCCGTGCCGGTGAATGCGCGCTCTTCACCGAAAGCTCGGCAGGCTATGCCGGTATCAACGCCGAAGCAGAGTTTGCCTTTGAGGTGCATCCGCTGCCCTATTGGACAGCTGTCGCAGCCGAGCCGCAGAACACCATCATCGGTGGTGCATCGCTTTGGGTCATGGAAGGCCACGAAGATGCGGAATACGCTGGCGTTGCCGCCTTCATGGATTTCCTGTCTTCGGCCGATATTCAGGCCAAATGGCACCAGGACACAGGCTATCTGCCCATCACGGCAGAAGCGGGTGACCTGACCAAGAGCCAGGGTTTCTATGATGCAAATCCGGGTACGGACATCGCCGTGATCCAGATGACCGCGAAAGAGCCGACCGGCAATTCCAAAGGTCTGCGTCTGGGCAACTTTGACCAGATCCGCGGCATCATCGACGAAGAGCTGGAGGCCATCTGGTCCGGCGACAAGTCTGCTCAGGAAGCAATGGACTCGGCGGTAGAGCGTGGGAACGCGCTGCTGCGTCGCTTCGAGCAAGCTGCACGTTAAGCGTATCTGAAATCCGTCTGCGCCCTTGACCGGGCGCAGACGACCGGAGCCGCTGTCATGACCGATAAAAAACCCAGTCTGCCGGGCTGGAACCACACACCGAATGTACCGCTGCAGGTCTCGCCTGTGTTCCGCAAACCGTTTCGCGCGGGGGCGGTTGCATATTGGTTCTGGAGCCGCTGGTTCTTGATCAGCGAACGCCTGATCCTAGTCGGGCTGGCGGTTCTGACATGGGCATTTTTCCATCCTTCCCAAGAGGTTGCACAAACCCTTTCGGTGGGCTGGATCGCGGCGATCTATCTGCGCAATCTCATCCTGTTCACTATTGTGGCGGGGGGATTGCACCTTTGGTTTCATGGCTATCGCAAGCAAGGCGAGCGGTTGAAATTCGACCCAAGACCTTTGGCGCGCAAAGCCAAACAATTCACGATGGGTGGGCAGATCGTGGACAACATGTTCTGGTCGCTCGCTTCGGGGGTCACGGTCTGGACCGCATACGAGGTGCTGATGCTCTGGGCGCTTGCCAATGGCTGGATGCCTTTGGTGAGTTGGGACAGCAACCCGATCTGGTTTGTCGCGCTGTTCTTTCTGATCCCGATCTGGGAAAGCTTCTATTTCTATTGGATTCACCGCTTTCTGCATTGGCCGCCGCTCTACAAGCGGGTGCATTCCGTACACCATCGCAATGTGAACGTCGGGCCATGGTCCGGTCTGTCCATGCATCCGGTTGAACACGTTATTTTTCTGGGGTCGGTTCTGGTGCACTTTGTGGCCGGGGCGCATCCGCTGCACATCATCAACCACCTGCAATATCTGACGCTAACTGCGGCCAGCACGCATTGCGGGTTCGAAGCGCTGGTGGTTAAGGACAAAAGCCGTTTGGCGCTGGGCACGTTCCACCACCAGATGCACCACCGCTATTTCGAATGTAATTACGGCTCGCTTGAGGTGCCTTGGGACAAGGTTTTCGGCTCGTTCCACGATGGGACTGCCGAAGCGAACGAAGCCATGAAGGTTCGCCGCAAGCGGATCATGGGGGGCTGAGATATGGAAAAACGTGTCACGTTCAAAGGGATATGGTTGCCAATTCTGCTGGTCGCGCCGCAGATCATCATCACGGCCATATTCTTTTTCTACCCCGCCGGGCAGGCGATCTGGCAGTCGCTTTATATTCCCGACCCCTTCGGGCTTTCGATGCAGTGGGTGGGTCTGGGCAACTTTGAATATCTCGCCGGCGATCCGTACTACCGGACCTCGTTCATCACGACGGCGATCTTTTCCATTTTGGTCACGGTGGTTTCCATGGGGGTCGCGCTTTACCTCGCGGTTCTGGCCGACCGTCTGATCAAGGGCTCGGGCGCCTATCGCACGCTCTTGATATGGCCATATGCCGTCGCGCCAGCCGTGGCAGGCGTTTTATGGCTGTTCATGTTCAACACGCGTGTCGGGGTGGTCGCGTGGTATCTGGGAGTTCTGGGCTATGACTGGAACCACGTTCTGAACGAAGGTGAGGCCATGGGTTTGGTGGTTGTCGCCAGCGCGTGGGGCCGGATCAGCTATAACTTCCTGTTCTTCCTTGCCGGGCTGCAGGCTATTCCAAAGTCCGTAATCGAAGCAGCCGCCATCGACGGGGCAAGGTTCTGGACACGCTTCCGCACAATTGTCTGGCCGCTGTTGTCGCCCACCACCTTCTTCCTGATGGTCGTCAACATCATCTATGCCTTCTTTGAAACCTTTGGTGTGATCCACACGATCACAAGCGGTGGCCCGCAACAGGCTACGACGATCCTTGTCTACAAGGTCTTTGCCGATGGGTTCGTCGGGCAGGATCTGGGTTCGAGCGCTGCGCAGTCGGTGGTGCTGCTGGTGTTGGTCTCGATCCTGACAGTGGTGCAATTCAAGTTTGTCGAACGCAGGGTACATTACTGATGGCACAGCAAAACGGCATGGTTGAAAAACGCGGCGCGGGTTTGTGGCTTACACATCTGGGCCTGATCATTGGCGTGGCCTTTATCTTTTTCCCGATCTGGCTGGCTTTCGTGGCTTCGACCGTGGAGCAACAACAAATCGCGCGGCCGCCAATGCCGCTATTGCCCGGGGATAAACTGTTTGAAAACTATGCCCGCGCGCTGAGCGCGGGTGTGAACGCACCGGTTGCCCAGATGCTGGGCAATTCTCTGGTGATGGCGCTTGGTATCGCACTGGGCAAAATTGCGATCTCTCTGCTATCGGCTTTTGCGATCGTCTATTTCAGGTTCCCCGGCCGCAAGCTGTTCTTCTGGCTGATTTTTCTGACCTTGATGCTGCCTGTCGAAGTGCGGATCGTGCCAACCTATGAGGTGATCGCCAACTTTGGCATGTTGAACAGCTATCAGGGCCTGATCCTGCCGCTGATTGCCTCAGCCACGGCGACATTCCTGTTCAGACAGTTCTTTATGACCGTGCCCGATGAGTTGGCCGAGGCGGCGCGTGTGGATGGGGCAGGGCCGATGCGGTTCTTCTTTGATATTCTTCTGCCCATGAGCCGGACCAATATCGCGGCGCTCTTCGTGATCCTGTTCATCTATGGCTGGAACCAGTATCTCTGGCCGCTGCTGATTACGACGGATCCGGACATGAACACCATTGTGATGGGGATTAAACAGATGTTCCCGTCGGGTGATGATACGGCTGATTGGCCGGTGATTATGGCAACCTCTATTCTGGCGATGATCCCGCCGGTTCTGGTGGTTGTCGGAATGCAAAAACTGTTTATCCGCGGCCTTGTTGAAAGCGAAAAGTAATGGCGACTGTAACTCTGAAAAACCTGCGCAAAAGCTTTGGCAAAACCGAGGTGATCCACGGTGTGGACATCGACATCCAAGACGGTGAGTTCATCGTGATCGTCGGCCCTTCAGGCTGCGGGAAATCCACCTTGCTGCGTATGGTGGCTGGTCTTGAAACCGTCACCTCGGGCGAGGTCGGGATCGATGGGCGCGCCGTGAACGACGTAGAGCCGATGGAGCGCGACATCGCCATGGTCTTTCAGAACTACGCGCTCTATCCGCACATGTCGGTCTTTGACAACATGGCCTACGGGCTCAAGATCGCCAAAACGCCAAAGTCCGAGATTGAAACCCGCGTCGCTCAGGCGGCCAAGATGCTGCAGCTGGAGCCCTATCTGGCGCGCAAGCCGCGTGAGCTGTCCGGTGGCCAACGCCAGCGCGTTGCCATGGGGCGTGCGATCGTGCGTAAGCCTGCGGTCTTTTTGTTTGACGAACCGCTGTCCAATCTTGACGCGAAGTTGCGGGTTCAAATGCGGCTGGAAATCAAGGCGTTGCAGCGCGAACTGGGTGTGACCTCACTTTATGTGACGCACGATCAAGTCGAAGCGATGACGCTGGCGGACCGGATGATCGTGATGAACGGCGGGGTCGCGGACCAAATCGGCGCACCCCTTGATGTGTACGCCGATCCGCAGACAGCCTTTGTGGCAGGTTTTATCGGCTCGCCGCCCACCAATTTCATTGAACCGGCTTTGATCGGCCAGACGGGGGCAGCCCAAATCGGCATCCGCCCCGAACACATGCAGATCGCCCAATCCGGGCAGGTCGAAGGCAGTGTCGCCTATGCAGAGGCGCTCGGTGCCGAGACGTTGGTACATCTGCGATTGGCGCAGGGTCAGATGATCACTGTACGGCAGGATGCCAGCCATCCGATCCCGCTAGAAGGCGACACCGTTGCGCTGGAATGGGCCGCGCAGTCCCTGATGCGTTTTGACGAGGCCGGCAAACGCCTCGCCGACTAGTTCCACGATCAGCCCAAGGCTTTGGTCGCAATAGGCACTATTGCGGCTTTACCGGTGTGAAATTTTCCGTTTAACTGCAAAATATCCTATCTGTCGCCATCAATGGGAAATTATGCAGTCAATCGGAGAGGCCTTTTCGATCGCCATAGCGCTGGTTTTGTCCGGCGACAGCGATCTGCTGGCCATCGTTTTTCTGTCTCTCTACGTCAGTGTGACCGCAACGCTGATTGCCTGCCTGCTTGGGTTTCCTTTGGGCGCCTTGGTGGCAACACGCCAGTTTCGGGGCAGGGGCGTTTTGTTGGTGGTGATGAATGCCCTGATGGGGCTGCCGCCGGTCGTTGTTGGATTGCTCGTCTATTTGCATCTGTCGCGCGCCGGACCATTGGGGTTCTTGGGCCTGCTCTACACGCCGACCGCCATGATCATCGCACAGACGATCCTGATCATGCCGATTGTGGCGGCTTTGTCCCGTCAGGTTCTCGAAGATTTGCATGGTGAATATGCAGAGCAGTTTCGCTCGTTGTCACTGACGCCGATTCAGACAATTCAAGCCCTGGTTTGGGATGGCCGGTTCACTTTGCTGACGGTCGCCTTGGCCGGTTTCGGACGCGCCGTGGCCGAAGTGGGCGCGGTGATGATCGTGGGCGGCAATATCGATCATCTGACGCGCGTCATGACAACGGCCATCGCCTTGGAAACGTCCAAGGGCAATCTGGGGCTGGCGCTGGGGCTGGGGATCGTGCTGATGGTGATCGCGCTGGGGGTGAATGCGGCCGTACATGGATTGCGCCTGACCGCCCGGAGGCATGCCTATGTTTGACGCAAGCGGACAGATCGCGCGCAGCGCCGGCGGGACGATGATGCCCCTGCGTGTCCTCCAGCTGGGGCTTTGCGTTGAGGGCAACACACTGTTGAAGGGCATTGATCTTACCCTGAGCAGCGGCGGCTGCACGGTGATCATGGGCCCCAATGGCGCAGGCAAAAGCCTGTTTTTGCGCGCGCTGCATGGGTTGATCGAACCGACCTGCGGATCCATCGACTGGAACGGGCTGCCAGCGGCTGAGGCCACAAGGCATCAGTCCTTGATCTTTCAAAAGCCGGTTTTGCTGCGCCGCTCGGTTTTGGCGAACGTGGAATTTGTTCTCAAGGCGCGGGGGCTGGACCGTTCAGATGCCTTGGCCGTGCTCGAGCATGTGGGGCTGGCACATAAGGCGCGGCAACCGGCACGGCTGTTGTCGGGTGGGGAACAGCAGCGGCTGGCTTTGGCCCGTGCTTTGGCTACGCGGCCCAATGTTTTGCTGATGGATGAGCCGACGGCCAGTCTCGACCCGGCTGCGACGCGGGCGATCGAGACCGTGGTGGCCGGCGCATGTGCAAACGGGTTGCGCGTGATCCTTGTCAGCCACGACATTGGGCAAGCCCGCAGAATGGCGGACGATGTTGTGTTCCTGAATGCCGGGAGCATTGCCGAACACCAGTCGTCCAAAGACTTCTTTGACCAGCCCAAAAGCGCTGCGGCCCGCGATTTTCTGGCTGGCCGGATACCCGCATAACCAAGGACGGATTTTTGAATGAAACCCACTGATGTTCTATGCGCTGCCGTAATGGCTCTGATGGTGCCGATCCCTGTGCAAGCGGCTGACAGCATTCTCGTGCAGTCCACGACGTCGACGGCAAATTCGGGTCTTTATGATCATCTGCTTCCGGCTTTCAGTGAGGCAACCGGGATCAAGGTCCGTGTTGTTGCAGTCGGCACAGGCCAAGCCATTCGCAATGCCCGCAATTGCGATGGAGATGTCTTGCTGGTGCATGCCAAATCCGCCGAGCTTGCGTTCGTGCGCGACGGCTACGGAACGTCACGCAGTGATCTGATGTACAATGATTTTGTGATCGTGGGCCCTCTGGCCGATCCGGCAGGCATCAAGGGGCAGTCCAACGCATCAACGGCGTTGCGCGCCATCGCGCAAAGCGGGGAATTGTTTGCCTCCCGGGGGGACGATTCCGGCACCCACAAAAAGGAAAGCGCCTTGTGGCAGGATGCAGGCGTGGATGCGATCGCTGCCTCGGGAGCGTGGTACCGTGAAACCGGATCGGGCATGGGCGCGACCTTGAATGCGGCAATCGGTATGGGTGCCTATACCCTGACAGACCGCGCAACATGGATCAGCTTTGGAGGCAAGGCAGACTACGGCATTCTGGCAGAAGGTGACGCGGCCTTGTTCAACCAATATGGCGTGATCCCGGTCAATCCCGCCAAATGTCCGACGGTTCACGCCGAAGCGGCGCAGACCTTTGTGGATTGGCTTTTGTCACCAACGGGGCAGACCGCTATTTCGACCTATGAGGTGGACGGGCAGCAGTTGTTTTTCGCCAATGCGAAGGCCGGCGGATCATGAGCATGGAAGGGACGACCGAGCCGGAATTCCTGACGGTTCACGAACTTGCTGACTTGCTGCGGCTTAAGGAACGCAAAGTCTATGATCTAGCGGCATCCGGGGCGTTGCCGTGTTCGCGCGCCACGGGAAAGCTGTTGTTTCCAGCCACAGAAGTGCGGGCTTGGATCGCCCGCGCGCAATCGGGCGGCGTGGCCACTGCAACAAAGCCAAGGGTCGCGGTCGTTCTGGGCAGCCACGATCCCTTGTTGGATTGGGCGTTGCGAGAATCGCGCAGCGGATTGGCCAGCTACTTTGACGGATCGCATGATGGGTTGTCGCGGTTTTGTCAGGCCGAAGGGATCGCAGCCGGTTTGCACATCTATGACGAAGGGTCCGGTCAGTGGAACACCGAGGCCGTCGCCCGTGTCGCCAGTGAGCAAAATGCTGTGTTGATCCGCTTTGCCAGCCGTCGCCGCGGGATTGTCTACCGCGACGGGCTCGAAAAACCGACGGGGCTGGGCGCGCTGTCCGGCCTCAGGTTTGTGCCGCGTCAGGCTGAGTCCGGCACGGCTGGTCTCTTTGCGCATCTGGCGGCGGATGCGGGTCTTGCTTTGGGTGATCTGGACATGGTGCCTGAGGCGCGCACCGAAGACGACGCAGTTCAGGCGCTTTGCCGCAACGAGGCAGACGTGACCTTTGGGCTGCAATCCATCGCAGAGCTCTACGGGCTGGGATTTGTTCCGGTGATCGAAGAGCGCTTTGATCTTCTCGTGGACCGCAAAGCATGGTTCGAGACGCCCATGCAGACCTTTGTTCAGTTTTGCCGGTCCGAGCGTTTCCGCAAGCGTGCCGAGGGGCTTGCGGGATATGATGTGTCAGACGTAACCAAGGTGGTCTGGAACGCTTGAATGGCGCAGAAAACCCCGACCGCTGTGATTGCTCAGTGCGGCCGGGTGCATTGTTTTGATTACTCTTTCAAATGCTGATCGAGCCAGGGGCCATGCAGATCTTTGCCGTCCTGATCGACGCGTTCGAAACCGTGGGCTCCAAAATAGTCGCGCTGCGCTTGGATCATATTGGCCGTGCCGCGCACACGGGTCAGCGTGTCGAAATAGGCCAGCGCAGAGGCCATCGCGGGCACTGGCAACCCCGCGCTTTGCGCTTCGACGACCACCCTGCGCAGCGATGGGATTGTCTCTGCGATCATGCTGCGGAAGGGTTCGGCAAAGAACAGCGAAACCGGCTCTGTTTCCAAGGCGCTGGCCATATCGTCGAGCATGGCAGACCGAATGATACAGCCCGCACGCCAGACCTTTGCAACGTCAGGCATGGGAAGCGACCAGTCATATTCCGCGCTGGCCCGGGCCAGCAGGTCAAAGCCCTGCGCATAGCAAAGGATCTTGCCCGCGACCAAGGCTTGCTCCAGCAGTTTGGAATCCGCCGCTTCGGGTGGCAGCGAGCCACTGAGGGATCCGAACAATTCCTCGCCCATACTCCGTTGATCCAGAGCGGCTGACAGGTTGCGGGCGGCTACCGCTGCTTCGATCACGGGCACGGGCGATCCGAGCATCTGGGCCTCGATTGCAGTCCAGCGCCCGGTACCCTTTTGACCGGCCTTGTCGAGAATGACGTCCAGCATCGCCTTGCCGGTTTCAGGATCTTGGGCTTCGGCAACCTTGGCAGAGATCTCGATCAGGTAACTTTGCAAAGGCCCTTTGTTCCAGGTCTCGAAGATACCTGCGCATTCAGACGCAGACTTGCCTGCGCCGTCGCGCAGGATGCCGTAAGTTTCGGCAATCAGTTGCATGTCGGCGTATTCAATGCCGTTGTGAACGGTTTTGACGAAATGGCCCGCGCCATCGGTGCCCATCCAGGTGGCGCAGGGTTGACCGTCGTAGTCTGCCGCGATCGCCTGCAGGATCGGCGCAACCCGATCCCAGCTTTGTTTCTCACCGCCGCCCATGATCGATGGGCCAAAGCGCGCGCCTTCGGCACCACCTGAAACGCCAATTCCCAAAAAGGCCTGACCGGTTTGCTGCGCTTCCTTGGCGCGTCGCTGGGTTTCGTGGAAATTCGCATTACCGGCGTCGATGATCATGTCGCCGTCATCCAAAAGGGGGCGCAGGGCGGCGATCTGGCTGTCCACGGCGGCACCCGCCGGCACCATGAGGATGATGTTGCGCGGCGGTGTCAGCGCCTCGATCATGTCCTGCAGGGTTTCAGCCGGAACAAATTTTTCGGCAAGCGGGCCTGCGTCCTTGATGAATTCAGATATACGGGATGTCGTTCGATTGTGAACGGCAACGCGAAACCCGTTGTCGGCGATGTTCAGGGCAAGCATCGCCCCCATGGTGCCAAGTCCTACCAATCCGATGTCGGCGTTGCTCATAGTCTCGCTCCCTCTCCCTGAGTTGGCCGCGACGGCAGCTATTTAGCGCTAACATATGCGCGTGATCCACCAAGTGCCATAGCCCTAGATTTGATTTCCCTGTGCGCTGGGGGTTGCTTGCGCCACGCGCGGGCCGGATAGTACGACAAAATGCATCGTGAGGAGGGCGAGACATGAAAAAGCCGCAGGATCTGCGGTCGGCTCGGTGGTTTGCACCGGACGATCTGCGTTCAATGGGACACCGCAGCCGCGCGATGCAAATGGGGCTTGATGGCGCAGACTGGGAAGGCAAGCCCGTGATTGCGATCATCAACACATGGTCCGATCTCTCGCCCTGCCATCATCACCTGCGTGACCGGGCCGAATTCGTCAAAAAAGGCGTGTATCAGGCTGGCGGGATGCCGGTTGAGCTGCCCGTACATGCGTTTTCAGAACAGTTCCTCAAACCGACTTCGATGCTCTATCGAAACATGGGCGCCTTCGAAGTCGAGGAAACCCTGCGTTCACATCCGGTGGATGGCGTCGTTCTGATGGGCGGATGTGACAAGTCGACCCCCGCCTTGGTCATGGGGGCGGTCAGCATGGGATTGCCGTTTATCTACATGCCGGCGGGCGCCATGTTGCGCGGCAATTATGCCGGTCAGAAACTGGGCTCTGGCACAGACGTCTGGAAATACTGGGATGAACGGCGCGCAGGCAAGATCACCAAGGATCAGTGGGACGGTGTGCAGGGCGGTATTGCGCGCAGCTATGGCACCTGCATGACCATGGGCACGGCCTCAACCATGATGAGCATTGCGGACGGATGGGGCCTGACCTTGCCCGGTGCGTCTTCGATCCCTGCGCCGGATGCCGGGCACAAACGGATGGCCGCGGCGTGCGGTCGGCGCGTTGTGGATATGGTCTGGGAAGATCTGACCCCGGACAAGATCATGACATGGGAAAGCACCCGAAACGCCGTCACGGTGGCCATGGCGACAGGCTGTTCCACAAATGCCATCATCCACCTGATCGCCATGGCGCGCAGGGCAGGGGTTCCGCTGACGCTGGATCATCTGGACGAGATTGGCCGCACCACTCCTGTGATTGCGAATATTCGGCCCTCGGGCAGTGACTATTTGATGGAGGATTTCTTTTATGCGGGCGGTTTGCCGGCCCTCATGAAGGAGTTGGGCGACAAGCTGGATCTCGGCGTCATGACGGTGAACGGCCAGAGCATGGGCGAGAACATCGCAGACGCGGAAAACTTCAACGATGACGTGATCAGACCGCTGTCCAACCCGGTTTACCATGAAGGCAGCCTTGCGGTGTTGCGCGGCAACCTCGCACCGGATGGCGCTGTGATCAAACCCGCCGCGATGGATCCGAAATTCCAAAAGCATCGCGGACCGGCCATTGTCGCGGACAGCTACGCTGAGCTGAAAGAGATCATCAATGACGAAGACTATCCGATGACGCCGGATCACGTTCTGGTTCTGCGCAATGCAGGTCCTCAGGGCGGACCGGGCATGCCGGAATGGGGCATGATCCCGATGCCCAAGGCCCTGCTCAAGCAAGGACACAGGGATATGGTGCGCCTGTCCGACGCGCGTATGTCTGGCACCTCCTACGGCGCATGCGTGCTGCATGTCGCCCCCGAGGCCTTTGTGGGCGGTCCGCTGGCCCTGATCCGGACCGGGGACATCATCGAAATGGATATCCCGAACCGATCGCTGAACGTCGATGTGTCTGATGCGGACATGGCGGCCCGTAAGGCGGAATGGACTGCGCCGAAACCGCGGTACGAGCGGGGATACGGGGTCATGTTCTCCAAGCATGTGGAGCAGGCCGACAAGGGATGTGACTTTGACTTCCTGCGAACTGATTATGGCGCTCCGGTGCCGGAACCTGAAATCAACTGATGCGCAGCGCGAACTGACCTGTCGCCCAAGACGAAAGATACCGGCGTGAACATCCTTTTTATCATGTATGATCAGCTGCGTTTTGACTATCTGAGTTGCGCAGGCCATCCGCATCTGGAAACACCCAACTTTGACCGGGTCGCATCCATGGGCGTGCGGTTCACCAATGCCTTTGTGCAATCGCCCATTTGCGGTGCCAGCCGGATGTGTTTTTACACCGGGCGCTATGTGTCATCGCATGGGGCGGCCTGGAACGGTTTTCCATTACGCGTTGGCGAACAGACCCTCGGAGATCATTTGCGCGCGTCCGGCATGGATTGCTGGCTGATCGGCAAAACCCGTATGAAGGCTGATGCCAAAGGCATGGCCCGCTTGGGGCTTGCGGCGGACAGTGTCATTGGCGCGCGACAGGCGGAATGTGGATTTGACGCATGGCAGCGGGATGACGGGTTATGGGCGCAGGGCCCGGATGGGTTCTATGACGAAAAACGCTCGCCTTATAACGAATATCTGAAATCCAAAGGCTATCCCGGTGACAACCCTTGGGCCAATCACGCCAATGCGGGCGTGGATGAAAACAACGATGTGGCCACGGGCTGGATTTTTGCCAATGCCGATAAGCCGGCCAACATTCGCGAGGAAGACAGCGAAACCCCGTGGCTGACGCGGCAGACGATTGAATTCATCAAGCAGGCCAAGGCGCCCTGGTGCGCGCATGTGAGTTATATCAAGCCGCACTGGCCCTACATCGTGCCCGCGCCTTACCACGCCATGTTTGGCCCTGAACACGTGCCGCCCGCACGCCGACACGCGGCCGAACGCGAAGACCCGCATCCTGTCTTCGGGGCCTATCAGAGCAACAAGATCGCGCAGGCGTTTCAGCGCGAAGAGGTGCGCTCCAAAGTTATTCCCGCGTACATGGGGCTGATCAAACAGTGCGACGATCAATTAGGGGTCTTGCTGGATCACCTTGAGCAAACCGATCAGCTGAACAGCACAATGATCGTGCTGACATCAGACCACGGCGACTATCTGGGCGATCACTGGCTTGGAGAAAAGGACCTGTTCCACAATCCATCCGTAAAGATTCCGATGATCATCTATGATCCGCGCCCCGAGGCCGATACGACCCGTGGCACCACCTGCGATGCGCTGGTCGAGTCGATCGACCTCGCGCCAACCTTTGTTGAGGCAGCAGGCGGCGAGGTTCCGGGGCACATCCTCGAGGGGCGGTCCCTGCTGCCTTGGTTGCGAGGCGAGACGCCGGACTGGCGGGACTATGCCATATCCGAATTCGACTATTCCTCAACGCAGCAGGCCGCGCGCCTTGGGCTCATGCCAAATGAATGCCGTTTGTTCATGGTTTTTGATGGCCGCTACAAGATGATGCACGCCGAAGGCGGCATGCGCCCGATGCTCTTTGACTTGTACGAGGATCCAGACGAATTCCACGACCTCGCCAAGCACGATGCCCACCAGGAAGTCATTGATCGGCTCTACGGTATGCTGGCGCAATGGGGCAGGCGCAACGCGCAGCGTGTCACCAAGTCTGACCATGAAATCATGAATGCGCGCGGTGCGTCTTTGCGCAAAGGGATATTGCCGTTTCTGGCCGACGGAAGCGAAGTGCCCGAAGAGTATCTGCAGGCCTATCGGGGGCGTGCAGAGAAAACATATCTGGATGATTGACCCGGCACGGTTTTTTAATTTGGGATGGGCAAAACTCTTTGCATCCATTCGGCGTCCTGCACATAGACTGGCACTGTCCGCTTGTCGCAGATTCGTCTTTGGAGACAGACATGAGCCACGTATTTCCCCGCCATTGCCACAGTGATTTGCCAACCGCCGTGCGCGGCGATGGCTGTTTTTTGGTGGACGCACAAGGCAAGCGGTATTTCGATGGCTCAGGTGGGGCGGCGGTATCCTGTCTTGGGCATTCGAACGCCCGTGTGGCTTCTGCAATCAAGGATCAGGTTGACCGACTGGCCTTTGCCCACACCGGCTTTTTCACGTCGGACCCGGCCGAGGAACTGGCTGATTTGCTGATTGCGAACGCCCCGGGCGATCTGGACCGGGTCTATTTTGTTTCAGGTGGGTCCGAAGCGGTCGAAAGCGCAATCAAACTGGCGCGGCAATATTACGTGGAAGTTGGCCAGCCGCAGCGCCGCCACCTGATCGCGCGCCGCCAGAGCTATCATGGCAACACTCTCGGAGCGTTGGCCGCCGGCGGAAACGAATGGCGCCGGGAACAGTTTTCGCCCCTGCTGGTGGATGTCAGCCATATTTCGCCTTGCTACGAATATGCCGAACGCCAGCCCGATGAAACGGTTGAAGCCTATGGCGCACGGGTCGCGGATGAACTGGAGCAGGAAATCCTGCGATTGGGGCCTGACACGGTCATGGCCTTTATGGCCGAGCCTGTGGTGGGGGCCACCTTGGGCGCGGTGCCCGCTGTTGCCGGGTATTTCAAGCGCATTCGCGAAATCTGCGACCGCTACGGTGTCTTGCTGATCCTCGACGAAGTCATGTGTGGCATGGGTCGCACCGGGCATCTGTTTGCCTGCAATGCCGATCAGGTTGCGCCGGATATCCTGTGTATCGCCAAGGGGCTGGGCGCGGGCTATCAGCCGATTGGGGCCATGCTGAGCTCAAGAAAAATCTACGACGCCATTCGCGATGGCTCGGGGTTCTTCCAGCATGGGCACACCTATCTGGGTCATCCGGTGGCAGCGGCTGCGGCGCTGGCCGTGGTGCGCGAGTTGCTCGACAACGACCTGCCTGCGCGGGTGGCTGAACGCAGCGCGGATTTCGCAGGCATGCTGCATGCCCGCTTCGGCCAGAACCCACATGTTGGCGACATTCGCGGCCGCGGGTTTTTCTGGGGGATCGAATTTGTTGCCGACCGGGACAGCAAAACACCGTTCGATGCGCGGCTGGGTCTCGCGGGCAAATTGAAAAAGGCGGCCTTTGCCGAGGGGTTGGTATGCTATCCAATGCCCGGCACACGTGACGGGAAATCCGGTGACCATGTCCTGCTCGCGCCGCCCTTTGTTGCTTCGGATGACGAATTGGCAGGGGCGATGGACAGCTTGGCGCGGGCGGTGACCACGGTGCTGGAACAGGTAGAATCGCTTTAGCGCTAACGGCTGGTCGATCGCGCTGATTGCCTGAAAAGAACACATCTAATTCTTGACATGCGGGTTTTTGGTCTAGTTTTGTTACCAACTCGCGGTTGACCTGCCGCTGGCAAACGGGCAACGTTCCGAATGCACGCCGCCCGCCAGAGGAAAACGGCGAGTAAATACGCATCTCAGGGAGGAGATCATCAATGAAAACCTTTACCACAGCCGCAGTCGCGGCCTTTATCGCTGCTGGCACCGTTCAGGCGCAGGAGACGTTCGAAATGACGTCTGCCTTCGGTAAGAACCTGCCAATCCTCGGCACCGCGGCGACCGACTTCGTTGCAAAGATCAACGGCATTTCAAACGACGTAGAATTTGAACATTTCGATCCCGGTGAATTGGTCCCGACACTCGAAGCGCTGGACGCTGTGTCCAACGGTTCTGTCGACGCGGCCTTCACCACGTCCGGCTACTGGCAGGGCAAGATCACGTCGGCTTCGCTGTTCGCGGCGGTTCCATTCGGCCCAGAGGCCGGCGAATTCCTCGCGTGGATGCTTTATGATGACGGTCACGCCCTCATGCAGCGCATGTATGATGAGAACGGCTACAACGTGCACGTTCAGCCTTGTGGCGTTATCGCGCCCGAGACATCCGGCTGGTTCAAGAACGAAATCACCTCGCTTGATGACCTCAAGGGTCTGAACATGCGTTTCTTCGGTCTGGGTGCCGAAGTGATGCAGCGTCTGGGCGTTTCGACATCCCTGCTGGCAGGTGGCGACATCTTCCCGGCGCTTGAGCGCGGCGCGATTGACGCGACAGAATTCTCGATGCCCCGCATCGATGCGCGTCTTGGTTTCCACCAGATCGCCAAGTTCAACTACTTCCCCGGCTGGCACCAGCCTGCGACCATGTTCGAACTGCTGGTCAACAAGGATCGCTGGGACGATCTGGACGAAGCATCGCAGATGCAGATTGAAATCGCCTGCCTTGCCAACATCACAACCAACTATGCCGAAGGCGAAGCGACCAACTTTGGCGCGATGGTTGAGAACGTTGAGCAGAATGGCGTGAACATCCGCAGCTGGACGCCCGAGCAGCTGGCCGTGTTCGAAAGCACATGGAACGAAGTGGCGGCAGAGCTGGCAGCAGAAGACGCCTACTTCAAGGAAGTCTGGGATGACCTGAGCGAATTCCGCGCGGGCTATAAAACCTGGGGCGACACCATCTACCTGCCGCGCCCACGCAACTGATTGCGGTACTCGTGACACCATTTGGGCAGGCCGCTTGGCCTGCCCATCTGCGCACTATGGCGCGAAACACCCAAAATAATTGACGGGGGCTGACATCATGCAGGATGGCACCGATCCGCAGGTGGCAGAAATGCCTGTGGCGATTTACGACCCGGGCGAAATTGACCGGGCCGAGCACAACAAGGGCGACCGCCTGGTTGTTGGCATTTCCAACATCTTTGCCTGGATCTTTCCGATCCTCATGATCGCTATCTGTGCGCAGGTCATCTTGCGGCAGGCTGGGCACAATCAGGCATGGTTGGATGACTTCCAGTGGTGGCTGTACGGTGCAGCGGTTCTGATAGGCGTGGCCTATGCGGTGACCACCAACAGCCATGTGCGCGTCGATATTTTCTATGACAACTACGATCCCAAGCGCAAAGCGCGGATCGATATCTTTGCGCTGGTCTGGTGTTTTTTGCCTTTTGTCATTCTCAGCTGGGACGTGACCTTTGGCTATGCAATCGCCTCGGTCATGGCCGACGAAGGTTCAGACAGTCCCAACGGCCTGCATAATCTCTGGATCCTGAAAATCCTGCTCAATCTGTCCTTTGTGCTGATGGCGGTGGCGCTGTGGTCGATGTACCTGCGCCGGATGAAGGTTCTGACCGAACCGACGCTGGGCCGCAAACTGCTCTGGGCATTCCCATCGACAATGTTCGTCGTAAACCTGATCCTTTACTACGTGCTGTACAGCTATCACTGGCTGACATTGCCCGAAGGGCAAATCCCCCGCACGATTTCGCGCAAGCCAATCTTTGACGAATTCGAGGCTGGTCCTTGGGATATCAAATACACAATCGTCATCTCTTTGGGGCTGACACTCATGCTGATTGGCGCTGCCATCCTGCGTGACGCGCGGAGGGCACGCTGATGCTGAGTTTTCTTGGTCAGTTCCTGACCCTGAACGAAATTGCTGTTCTTTTCATGTTCGGTGGTTTCATCTTCATGCTGTTTCGCGGCATCCCCGTGGCTATGGCTCTGGTCGGGATTTCGCTGATCTTTGTCCTGATCGCGGAATTCTTCCTAGATCCTTTCCGGGGCACCTTCCGCGACATCATCGAGTTTGATCGCACCGGCATAGCCTATCAGAAATTGCAGGCACTGTCCGGGCGTCTGTTCGGATCGATTGTCAAAAACCCGGTTCTCGTAGCCTTGCCGATGTTTATTTTCATGGGCCTCATGTTGGATCAGTCCGGCGTGGCACAGCGCATGATGCAGTCTATGCAAAAGCTGTTCGGCGGTCTGCGTGGTGGCTTGTCCCTGACAGTTCTGCTGATCGGTATCATCCTTGCGGCATCAACAGGGGTGATTGGCGCGTCGGTGACCCTGCTAGGGGTCATGGCATTGCCCCAAATGATGAGCCAGAACTATTCCAAACCGATTGCGACAGGCACCATCGCATCGGCGGGCACCTTGGGTATTCTGATCCCACCGTCGATCATGTTGGTGATCATGTCCGATCAGCTTGCCATCAGTCTGGGTGATCTGTTCATGGGCGCGTTGTTCCCCGGCCTCTTGCTGGGCGCGCTCTATATCGTCTTCATCGTCATCTACGGGTTTCTGAACCCCAGTGCGATGCCCGCGCCCGAAAAGGCGGACGAGGTGGGCTGGCCTGTCATCAAGGAAGTGCTCTTGGCCGTCGTGCCGCCGATGCTGTTGATCCTGCTGGTTCTTGGCTCGATCTTTGCCGGTATCGCAACCCCGACCGAAGCTTCGGGTCTCGGTGCCTTGGGCGCAACCTTGCTGGCGCTGTTTAATGGCAAGCTTAATATGCGCGTCATGGCGGATGTCAGCCGGTCAACCTTGAACACCGCTGGTTATATCGTTGGTATCTTCCTTGCGGCAAACTTCTTTGCCTTTGTTCTGCGCCGTTACGGCGGCGATGAAATCATCGAGCACTTGGTTCTGAATGCCTTTGACGGTGATCCCTACATGACCGTGGGCTTTATCCTGTTCATCGTATTCCTGCTGGGATTCTTGCTGGATTGGATCGAAATCACGATCATCATCATGCCGCTGATGCTGCCGGTGATCCTTTCGCTTGATCTCGCGATCAATGGTTTCGGAGTGGTCAATGACCCGTCGGTGGTTTGGTTCGCGATCCTAGTGGCGGTCACGTTGCAAACTTCGTTCCTGACACCGCCTGTCGGTTTTGCGCTGTTTTATCTCAAGGGGGTCTGTCCGCCCGAGATCTCGTTGGCGCACATCTATCGCGGCGTGATCCCGTTCGTTCTGGTTCAGCTGCTTGGTCTGGTGATTGTCTTTGCCTATCCGGCATTGGTGACTTGGTTGCCGTCCTACGCCTACGGCAACTGATCCCGACTGAGCTTTGACAAAGAAACACGCGTCCTTTGGGGCGCGTGTTTTATTTTGACTGGGCCGCGTCAGGGAAGGTCAGCGGCCCAGATAGCCGTCAAGAAACCGGGTCAGGTTGGCACCCAGATCGTCCGAGACATAGCCACCTTCCTGCACCAGCACGGTGGGTTTTCCGGCGGCCTTTATGGCAGCGGCAATGGCACCGAACCCTTCGGTTGTCACCGTCAGGCCCTGAAACGGATCGGATTCATGCGCATCCAGTCCAAGCGCCACGACGATCACATCGGCAGCAAAGCAGGTGATCCGGTCCAGCGCTGTTTCAAGCGCGGCGATGAAACCGTCGTTGCCCGTTCCGAGCGCCAAGGGCAGGTTCAGATTTGAACCAAGGCCCGCGCCTTTGCCGCGTTCCGACCCGTGGCCCCAGTAGAAGGGATAAAACGCCTCTGGATTGGCGTGGATCGAGACGGTCAACACATCGCTGCGTTCATAGAAAATCCCTTGCGTGCCATTCCCATGGTGCACATCAACGTCCAGAATTGCAGGGCGCAGCCCCTTGCACCGCAGGTGTTCGGCTGCGATGGCCGCGTTGTTGAGAAAACAAAAGCCGCCTGCCAGATCGCCAAAGGCGTGATGGCCCGGTGGCCTGCACAGCGCATAGGCCACGCCATCGTTCAACGCCGCTTCAGAGGCGCTCAGCGCTGTTTGAGCCGACCAGTAGGCCGCGTGCCATGTCTCAGCCGAGATCGGGCATGCGGTGTCTGCCTGATGATAACCCGCCAGCCCAATCGGCGAACTGGGATAGCTGTCGGTGCGATTGGCAGGGTGGACGTTCGGGATAACCTCGTCACCGGCGCCGGGCATCGCTCTCCAGCGGGCATGAATGGTTTGTAAAAAAGACAGGTATTCGGCGCTGTGAATGGCGCTGATGGGCGCTTGGCCGTGGTCAGGCGGGGTTTCGACGTGGCACCCCGCAGCCTGTGCGCCGCGCAAAAGAATGTCAGCCCGTTTCGGCGCCTCTGGGCTGGGCAGCCGTTGTCCGCGCGCCATGAAGTGTTGCGGGTCATGGGATTTTTGGCGCGGATCGAAAAAGGCCTTCATGGTGGGCTCCGTTTTGGGTGACGCCGTAGGGGCGCTGCGCGGTCAGCATCGCGCAACCGCCCGCCCGAGGTCAAACGAACTATAGCTTGCCGGCCAGCCGTTCCAGCATGTCGAGGCAGCGAGAAAGCTGGCTGATTTCGATAAATTCATCCGCCTTATGCGCCTGATCGATAGAACCGGGGCCGCATACCACAACATCCATGCCCATGGACTGAAAGATCCCCGCCTCGGTGCCAAAGGCGACCACATCTGAATCATTGGCACCCGTCAGCTCGGCGACGATACGCTTGGCTTCGTTTGTTTCGGTGGGCTCCAGTCCGCCCACTTCGCCCATGGTTTCCGTTTCGATGCGCGCATCAGGCCAGACGGCCCGCATTTGCGGCAGCAGCACGTCGTTCACATAGGCCTGCATGTCCTGCCGCACAAAAGGCCCGTCCGATGCCTGAACCGGCCTCATTTCCCAGTCCACCGTTGCATGATCCGCAATCACGTTGTGCGCAATGCCACCATGGACAGCGCCAGTGTTGATCGTTGTCCAGGGAGGCTCAAACCGGCTGTTGTGGGGGGCGCGGGTCTTCAGGGTTTCGCGCAGCTCCATCAGACGGGCCACATAGCGCACGGCATATTCCACCGCATTCACGCCGCGATCCGGCGCGGACCCATGCCCGGCCAGCCCTTCAAAGCGAGTGGTGTATTCGCAGCACCCCTTGTGACCCTCGATGATGCGCATCTCTGTTGGCTCGCCAATAATGCCAACGGCAGGGCGAATGCCCTTGGCCTTCAGGGATTCGACCAGAGCCTGCGCGCCGATGCAGCCGACTTCTTCTTCATAGGTGAACGCGAAATGGATCGGTCGCGTGCGGGCGCGCTGTGCAAAAAGCGGCGCCATACTCACCGCCGCCGCGATGAACCCCTTCATGTCACAGGTTCCCCGCCCAAACAGTTTTTCGTCGCGCCGAACCATCGCAAAGGGATCATGGGTCCATTCCTGATCCGTGACGGGCACCACATCTGAATGCCCTGATAGAACGATGCCGCCATCGCGCTCGGGACCGATGGTGGCAAAGAGATTGGCCTTGGTGCCTTCGGGATTGTGGAAGGTTTCGACGCGTGCGCCGGCCTGCTCCAGCAGATTGGCCAGACGGGCAATCATGTCGAGATTGGAGTCAGAAGAGATCGTCGGAAACGCGACAAACTCGGACAGAAGGGCGATGGTGTTTTCAAGCCTGTCCAAGGCGATCTCCTTAGCGCTGTGTCTGACCGGGGCCGTTGACACCTTTGTTGAACCTGTGGTGCTGTCCCCGTGCCAGACATACGGCGCCGGGCGCCGCGTATCCAATCAAAAGGAGACCAGAGCGTGCCCGTGACACTTGCAGATATTTCCAAGGCTCAGCAAGTGATCCGTGGCGTTGCCGATCAAACGCCGATGGTGCCGTCGCCATTCATGAGTCGGCTTTGTGGTCAGGATTTCCTGCTGAAGCTTGAAAACATGCAGCCGATTGGCGCGTTCAAGCTGCGCGGAGCCTACAATGCAGTCATGAACCTGCCCGAAAGCGTTAGCGGTGTGACCTGTTGCTCGACTGGCAACCATGGCCGAGGGGTTGCCTATGCAGCCGCCAAAAAAGGGCTGCGTGCGGTGATCTGCATGTCGGAGCTGGTGCCAAAGGCCAAGATCGATGGCATCAAGGCCTTGGGCGCAGAGGTTTCCATCACAGGCACCAGTCAGGACGATGCCATGGCGGAAAGCCAGCGTTTGGTGCATTCCGACGGGTTGGTTGAAATCTCGCCTTTTGATGATCCGTTTGTCATCGCGGGGCAGGGCACCATCGGGCTTGAGATGATGGAGGCCCGGCCAGATCTCAAGACCATCCTCGTGCCTTTGTCGGGCGGCGGTCTGGCTGCCGGAATTTGTGTTGCGGCCAAAGCGATCAACCCCGCTGTCGAAGTGATCGGCATCTCGATGGATCGCGGCGCGGCCATGCATGCCTCGATCAAGGCAGGTCACCCGGTCGAGGTGGAAGAGGTCGCCAGTCTGGCAGACAGTCTGGGCGGTGGCATCGGCTTGAACAACCAGCTCAGTTTTCCGCTTTGCAATGCACTGCTTGACGATGTGGTACTGGTGAGCGAAGCAGAGATCCGCGATGCCATGCAGGTCTTGTTCTTCGAAGATCGCATCGTGGCCGAAGGCGCCTGCGTTGTCGGTATGGCTGCGATGCTGGCTGGAAAACTTAGAAAACCCAAGGGCCCGGTGGCCACAATCATCACTGGCCGCAATCTGGATATGGATCAGTTCCTGCAGATCATCTCGGGGCAGGATATCCAGCTCGGAGATCGGATCTTGGCGGGCAAGCGGTATGGCGCCGGTAGAGTGCTGTGATGGTACCGGAGACTTTCACACAATCCAAACTGGTGCATTGTTTTCTCTTGGGTTAGTTTTTCGGTGTCTCAGGCAATAAAGGCATTGCGCGCTGCTGCCGGGGCGGAGCGGAGCTTGCCGTTCGGGCCACCCAAGGCCGTTGCGCGACAGGCTCTCCATTCTGCAACTGGCGGCGCGCCGCCCAAGGCTTGGGGTAAGCCAATGCTCAGAAATGACCAACTGGACCAATGGGACCGGGAAAACTTCTTTCATCCATCCACACATCTGGCCGATTTTGCCCGTGGAGATCTGCCGCAACGGATCGTGACCGGAGGCAGTGGCTGTCACATCGAGGATCGTGACGGCAATCGTTTGCTGGATTCCTTTGCCGGGCTCTATTGTGTGAACGTCGGCTATGGCCGTCCTGAAATCGCGCAGGCCATCGCGGATCAGGCCAAGGAACTGGCCTACTATCATTCCTATGTCGGTCACGGCACAGAGGCGTCAATTACCCTCGCCAAAATGGTACTGGACCGCGCTCCGTCGAACATGAGCAAGGTCTACTTTGGTCTTTCAGGGTCGGACGCGAATGAAACCAACATCAAATTGGTTTGGTATTTCAAAAATATCCTCGGGCGTCCGGAAAAGAAAAAGATCATCTCGCGCTGGCGTGGTTATCATGGGTCCGGCCTGATGACCGGGTCGCTGACGGGGCTGGAGCTGTTCCACAAGAAATTCGATCTGCCCTTGGCTCAGGTTCTTCATACAGAAGCGCCGTACTACTACCGCCGCGCGGACCATGACCAATCCGAGGCACAGTTCGTCGCGCATTGTGTTGAGGCCCTCGAAGCGCTGATCGCCAAGGAAGGGGCCGATACCATCGCGGCCTTCATTGGCGAGCCCGCTTTGGGAACCGGCGGCTTGGTGCCGCCGCCTGATGGCTATTGGCCCGCGATTCAAGAAGTGCTGGACCGCCATGACATCTTGTTGATCGCGGACGAAGTGGTGACAGGCTTTGGCCGTTTGGGCAGCATGTTCGGATCGGATCACTATGGGATGCGGCCTGATATCATCACCATCGCAAAGGGACTGACTTCGGCCTACGCACCGCTGTCAGGGAGCATTGTCAGTGACAAGGTCTGGGCCGTGCTGGAGCGAGGGACCGACGAAAACGGGCCTATCGGGCATGGCTGGACCTATTCTGCCCATCCAATCGGCGCTGCTGCGGGCGTGGCCAATCTTAAACTGATCGACGATCTGGATCTGATTGCGAATGCCCGCGATGTTGGAGCGTATTTAAAAGCCGTCTTGCAGGATGCGTTGGGGTCTCATCCCCATGTGGGCGAAGTGCGCGGCGAAGGGCTTTTGTGTGCGGTTGAATTTGTCAAAGATCGCGAAACACGCGGCTTCTTTGATCCCGCTGACAAGGTCGGGCCACGTCTCGCCGCTGCGCTGCTTGAGCGCGGTGTGATTGCGCGGGCAATGCCACAGGGCGACATTCTTGGCTTTGCGCCCCCGTTCTGTCTGACCCGCGACGAAGCAGATGAAATCGCCTCAAAGCTGGGCGATGTCACCCGCGCGGTTTTGGGCTGAGTGATCGTGGCCTAATCATTGGCGTCGGCCCCTAGATCACAGGGGCCGGCGCGTGCCGATCTATTCGGCTGCGACGGGCGCCTCTGCCCGATTTTGGGCCATCCAGTCGTCCAGCGTATTGATCTGCTGGGCAGACAGTCTCAGCCCCAGCTTGTTCCTACGCCAGACCACATCCTGCGCCGTGCGCGCATATTCGCGTGTCATCAGCCATTGGATTTCAGTTTCGGTCAGGGTGGCGCCAAAGTCCTGCCCGAGATCTTCAGCTGAGTTGGCGTCACCCAGAATTTTCGAGGCTTCGGTTCCGTAGGCGCGCACAAGGCGTTTGGCCCAGAAATCGGTCAGGAACGGATAGGCCCGTTTCAATTCGGCAATCAGCGTTTCGACACCATCAACCGCAAAATCTCCGCCGGGCAGGGGGGCACCTGCGGTCCACGGGTCTTTGGCCACGTCCAGATGCTTGCCGATGTGTTCCAGTGCGCTTTCCGCAAGACGCCGATAAGTGGTGATCTTGCCGCCAAAGATGTTCAGGATTGGCGCACCGGTACTGACATCGACCTTGAGCGTGTAATCCCGTGTGGCCGCCGTGGCGCTGCTGGCGCCATCATCATAAAGCGGGCGCACACCCGAGTAGGTCCAGACCACATCCTCGGCGGTCAACTCCTGCTTGAAGTAATCGTTGGCAAAGTTCAGCAGGTAGTCGCGCTCCTGATCGGTGCATTCCGGCTTTGTCGACGGATCATCATGTTCGGCGTCCGTTGTACCGATCAATGTAAAATCGGTCTCATAGGGGATTGCGAAAATGATGCGTCCATCGGTTCCCTGAAAGAAATAGCATTTTTCGTGGTCAAAGAGCCGTTTTGTCACGATATGGCTGCCGCGAACCAAACGCACGCCTTCGCGGGAATTCAGGCTGACCTTGGATTGGATGATGTCCCCGACCCATGGACCGCCTGCATTGACGAGCATCCGGGCGTATTCCGTGCGCGTTTCGCCATTTTCGATATTTTGCGTTTCAATTTCCCAAATACCGTTTTCCGAACGCGCAGACAGGACTTTGGTCCGGGTCATGATTTCGGCACCACGGGCCTGTGCGTCGCGTGCATTCAAGACCACCAGACGGGAATCTTCGATCCAGCAGTCTGAATATTCGTAGGCTTTGGCAAAGCGATCGTCCAACGGCCCGCCTTCGGCAGAGGTAGTCAAATCGACGGTGCGCGTACCGGGCAGGATGTTTCGACCGCCAAGATTGTCATAGAGAAACAAGCCCAGACGGATCAGCCACGACGGACGTCTGCCTTTCATCCACGGCATGAAGAAACCCAATAGCCGGGACGTGGGCGTGTTAGATTCAAACCGCATATCTTTATGATAAGGAAGTACAAATCGCATTGGCCAGCTGATGTGTGGCATTGCTTTCAGCAACACTTCCCGTTCGATCAACGCTTCGCGAACAAGGCGGAATTCGAAGTATTCAAGGTAACGCAGCCCGCCATGAAACAGCTTGGTCGAGGCCGAAGACGTCGCAGAGGCCAGATCATTCATTTCCGCCAAGCTGACTGACAATCCGCGCCCGGCGGCGTCCCGTGCGATCCCGCAGCCATTAATGCCACCGCCAATGATGAACAGGTCTTTGACCTGCTTTTCTGTGTTGCCTTGCATGAGTCGACCCCAGTTTCAATTCAGATGCGTTTTGCGCGTATCGAGGTAAAAAGGCAAGCCAGTGATGTTCGTTTGTGTTCGTTTCGGTGAAAAGCGGCCACTTTTCGAGGCAAGGGCGTAACCAAGGGGCGCGTTTTTGTGAGTTTGTGCCGCCTAGCTCGCCAATAGGGTTTGATTTGGCCTTGGATTTGGGTTTGTGTGCCTGTGCCTCGACATGTCGGGCGAAAAACGAATGAAAGACAAATCATGTCGCAGACCTTCCGGCATCCGGAAATCCTCGAAATCGCGCGGCGCGAAGGCAAGGTCACTGTCGAAGGGCTAGCGGCACGCTTTGGCGTGACGCTTCAAACGATCCGCCGGGATTTGACCGATCTGGCCGAGGCAGGCCGATTGGAACGTGTGCATGGGGGGGCTGTCTTGCCCTCGGGCACACATAACATCGGATACGAAGAGCGCCGGTCGCTGAACCAATCGGCCAAACGCGCCATGGCCCGTGCCTGCGCAGCCGAGGTTCCCAACGGGGTTTCGCTGTTTCTGAACATCGGAACCTCGACCGAAGCGGTTGCAGAAGAGTTGCTGCATCATGAAAACCTCATGGTGGTGACGAACAACATGAACGTCGCCAACATTCTGGTTGCCAACAAAAGCTGCGAAATCATCGTGACGGGCGGCAGCCTGCGCCGCGCGGATGGCGGTTTGGTGGGTACGCTGGCGGCCGAGACGATCCGGCAGTTCAAGTTCGATCTAGCGGTCATCGGATGCTCGGCGCTGGATCGCGACGGCGATCTGTTGGATTTTGATATTCAGGAGGTCAGCGTCAGCCAGACTATCCTGCGCCAGTCGCGCAAGACGTTTCTCGTGGCGGATCATACGAAATTTGCACGCAGCGCGCCTGCACGGATCGGTTCGCTGGCCGACGTGGATACCGTGTTCACGGACACCGCCTTGCCGCCCGGTTTGGCCCAAGCCTGCGATGGCTGGGGCACCCGCGTTGTTGACATCTCTGAAGAGCTTGTAACCGAAGTACCTTGAAAACCGCGCGGAATGCGGCATGACATGGGGGCACACGCGGCAGGGGGATGCCGCCAGCCCGAGGCCGACCATGCCGAACCGCCTTTTCAGTCTGTTGACCGTCGCTTTGCTGATGGTTGCCTCGGTGGCGCTGTACTGGGCCTCGTTTTCCTATTTCAAGGCTGAAGAAATCGAAAAGGCCGCCGCGCGACTGACCCTCTATCGCAGCACGCTGACCTCTGAGCTGAGACACTTTGCGCATCTGCCTTTTCTGCTCTCGCTTGATCCGGTGGTTGGTCGCAGCCTTACGGGCACGGTTGATCCCGATCTCGACTATCGACTGGCCCGTTTTGCGCAAAGCGCCGGTTTGGATGCGATGTATCTGATGGATAGCACTGGCCAGACCATCGCAGCATCGAACGCCAGCAGCCCCAGCAGTTTCAAAGGGCAAAACTACGCATTCAGACCCTACTTTCAGGACGCCATGCGCGGAGAGCTGGGCGAATTTTACGGGATTGGGGCAACCACCGGCATTCCGGGTTACTTTTATGCCATGGCAGTGCGTCCACCGGGCGAAGGCACCAAGGGCGTCATTGCCATCAAGGTCGATCTGTCTGCCTTGCAGGACACCTGGCAGGCCTCGGGCGAACGGATCATTCTGGCCAATGCAGATGGTGTTGTGCTGTTGGCGTCCGATCCGCAGTGGCGTTACCGCACCTTGGGCGGACTGACCAATGACCAGCGGCAGAACATTCTGGCCTCCCGTCAATTCGGGAATGAACCGCTTGAGGCTCTGGACTGGGAATTCGACCTGAACCGGCAGACCGCGCAGGTCGGAGGACAAGACCTGCTCTATCTGCGCACCGCAGATTTGCCCAATAGCTGGTCGTTGCACTTTTTTGCGCCGGACGATCCGGCGATGACCCGTGCCTCTCTGACCACCGGGGCTTTTCTGGCGTTGGTGTTGCTCAGCTTTAGCGCTCTGCAGGTCAACCGGTTGCGCCGGGTACGGCTGGCGCTTCGCGAATCCGAGCGCGAGGAAACGGCGCTGCGCCACGCGAACACCCGGCTCGCAGTTGAGATTGAAGAACGCAGACTGGCCGAACAAAACCTGCAAAAGACCCAAGCCGAGCTGGAACGGGCAGGGCGTCTGGCGGCATTGGGAACGCTCGCTTCGTCGGTGACCCATGAATTGGGGCAGCCAATCGCAGCTATGCGCAATCAGATCGCGGCATCCGAGATGACGGTGGGCCCAACACCTCTGGCCGACAAGATGCAGGGGCTGGTCGCGCGCATGGAAAACATCACGCAGCAGCTAAAGTTCTTTTCGCGAAAGGGGCGAGACAGTTTCGAGACATGCGATTTACGCGACATCATCAGCGATGCGCTGGAACTGCTCGAACCCAGCATTGAGGCCAGATCAGCAACGGTGGATGCTTCGGGTCTGAATGATGACACCAGCCTTTTTGCAAACCGTTTGCGGATAGAACAGGTGGTTACAAACATCGTGCGCAACGGGCTGGATGCCATCGAGGGCGCGCCTGAGCGGCGGATTGTTATCCGCAGCGGAACGGATCAGGATACGGTCTGGTTTGAGGTCGCCGATACCGGGCCGGGGCTGGGTGACAAGAGCCTTGAGGATCTCAAGGAACCATTCGCCACAACGCGGGCCAGCGGCAATGGCATGGGGCTGGGCCTGACGATTTCAGCTGGTATTGTTGCCGATCACGGCGGCACGATCGCGGCCCGCTCTGATCCGGGCAAGGGGGCGGTCTTTCGGGTGGAACTGCCAAAACGCCAATCGGGGAACAACCAATGACGGCCTATCGCATCCTGATCATTGATGATGACCGGCTTATGCGGAATTCACTGGTTGATCTGATCGAAGCGGCGGGCTGGACGGCCAAGGCGCTGGCGCGCGCGACCGAAGCGCATCTTTGGATCGATCAGTTCAATCCGGATGTCATTCTCAGCGATGTGCGTATGCCGGACATGACCGGGCTAGATTTGTTGAAGACCTTGCCCGTAACGCAGCCGGTCGTCCTGATTTCGGCGCATGGTGATATTCCGATGGCCGTCGAAGCCATGAGCGCAGGTGCATATAGCTTTGTCGAAAAACCGTATGACCCCAAGCGGCTGCTGCTGATCCTGTCTCATGCCGCTGAACAAAACCAGATGCGCGCGCGTAATATGCGTCTGCGTGAACGCCTGCATCAGGTGTCCGGGCTGGACCGGGTTCTGCTGGGGCAGACCAACGACATGCACCGTCTGCGTGAAGCGATCACCATGGTTGGCGAAAGCGATGCATCAGTGCTGCTGCACGGAGAGACAGGCACAGGCAAGGATCTGGTCGCGCGGGCGCTGCACGATATTTCAGCCCGTTGTGACGGGCCCTATGTCAAGGTCAGCGCAGCGCAGATCAGTGCTGAGCACCTGGCCCATATCGCACAAAACGCGAATGGCGGGACGCTGTTTCTGGATGAAATCTGCGCATGCCCCTTGGGCGTGCAGCCGATGTTGCTGGGCTTGATCGAAACCGGCGAAGTGCTGTCGCCGGGCCAAGGCGGCGTTCAGACCGTTGATTTGCGGATCATCTCGTCTACCAACGAAGACGCAGAGCAGGCCGCGCGTGAGGGCCGGTTGCGGCGTGATCTACTGTATCGGCTTGATGGTTTCGCCCTGCATCTGCCACCTCTGCGCAATCGATTGGATGACGTGGCCCTGCTGATGCAGCGGTTCTTGCAGGAATTCAGTGCCTTGTACGAAATCGATCCGCCGGATGTCGCGGATGCCGATCTGTCTGCCTTGCTGGCACATGACTGGCCCGGAAACGTGCGGGAGTTGCGCAATGTTGCCGAACGGCGGGTCATGATGGCGCGTCATGGAACGGGCTCGATGCAGGATGCGATCTCTGGAACGGGGCTGGACCCGGCGGCGCGTCCGGGTCTGCGCGAGGCCGTGGCAGCCTTTGAGAGACAGGTGATCGGCCGGGCCATTCAGACCCATCAGGGGCGTATGGACGACGCGGCGGAATCGCTGGGCATCGGCAGGCGCACGTTGAACGAAAAGATCGTCAAATTGGGTTTGGACAAGGATTCTCTGCTCTGACATCCGGGGGTTTTATGTCGCCAATGTCAGCTCTGCGGAAATCCGCAGGCCAGTGCGTCAGGCCCGCGCGTTTTTCTTCATGAGTCCCGCAGCCCAGAACCTGCTTTATTCCATTCCATCGTATTTCCTTGGGAGGAGAGAAGGAATGAACAAGTATCTGAGCGGCGCTGTCGCGGCCACCATCGCGGCAACATTTGCGGGTGAAGCACTGGCGACAGAGTGGAACGTTTCGCTTTGGGGTAAACGCCGGGCCTTTACCGAGCACGTCGAAAAACTGGCCGAACTGGTCAGCGAGAAGACAGGCGGCGAATTCACGCTGAACATCAGCTACGGCGGCCTGTCCAAGAACCGTGAGAACCTTGACGGCATCTCGATCGGCGCGTTTGAAATGGCGCAGTTCTGCGCAGGTTATCACCGCGACAAGAATCCGTCGATCACCGTGCTTGAACTGCCGTTCCTTGGTGTGTCTTCGCTGGAGCAGGAAGTGAAGCTGTCCATGGCGGTCTATGAGCATCCGGCGACCGTCGCCGATCTGGCGCGCTGGAATGCAACGCTGCTGATGCCATCGCCACTGCCGCAGTACAACATCGTCGGTATGGGCGCCGCGCCGTCCACGCTCGCTGACTTTGACGGTCTGAGCGTCCGGGCAACTGGCGGCATCGGTGCAGCTATGGAAACCATCGGCGCCGTGCCCACCTCCATGTCTGCGTCCGAGGTTCGTCAGGCCATGGACAGCGGAGTGGTCAAGGCCGTGGCCTTTGCACCGCATGCGCATATGTCCTTTGGAACAATTGAAAACGGCACGTGGTGGACAGCAAACCTGAACCCCGGCACGGTCAACTGCCCGGTGGTGGTGAACACCGATGCTCTTGAAGGTCTGAGCGATGCACATCGCGAAGCGCTGCTTGGATCGATCGAAGAGTCGCTGGATCACTACATCGCCAACTACAATGGCGCGACCATGGAAGCATGGGGCCCTGCGCTGGCGGAACGCGGCATCGAGACCGTGACATTCTCGGATGCAGAAATCGATGCGTTCAAAGAGGCGGCCGCGGCCCCTGCGGCTGCTGCGTGGATCGAGCAGAACGGCGCGGCAGGTCTGCCAGCCCAAGAGCTCTATGACATGGTCACAGGCATGATTGCCGAGAGCATGTAATTCGCTTGGCCCCGCGGTTTCTGGATCGCGGGGCCGGTTCGACCTCCTACACAATTCCATGAGGCCAATATGGCGACCCCCTCTCTCGTGCTGTCCGATGACAGCGCGCTCAGTGCGTTTGACCATGCATTATTGCGGCTTGAACGCGGCTTTGCCCTTGTTAGCGGACTGGCTGTCTTCAGTCTGATGCTGCTGGCTGTCGTGTCGGTCAGCGGGCGCAACGCAATCAATGCCCCCTTGCCGGGTTATGTGGACTGGATCGAACAGGTCATGCCGTTGATCGCCTTTATGGGCGTATCCTTTGTGATGCGCGAAGGCGGCCACATTCGGATGGACATTCTGGTCAGCGCCTTGAAGGGCAGGGCGCTTTATAGCGTCGAGTTGATTACCACGCTGGCGGTTCTCCTGCTCATGGCGCTGATGGTCTGGGGCTCATGGGCGCATTTCCAGCGCAGTTTCGACTTTGGCGCACCAATGTGGAGCCGCGATAGCTCGATGGACATCGCTCTGCCGATCTGGCCTGCAAAGCTGATGGCTCCCCTAGCCTTTGGGGTGTTGTGCCTGCGGCTCTGCCTGCAGGTCTGGGCCTACGCCCGGGCCATAGTGACCGGCCGTCCGATTGCCGTGCCACTGATCGCCGATGCCGCAACACAAGCGCGCATGGAAGCCGAGCAAGTGAAAGAACAGGACTGATGGAACCGATCGAAATTGGAATTTGGGTGACAGGCGGCCTGTTGGTGCTTGTCGTTCTGGGAATGCGCGTGGCCTTTGCCGCCGGACTGGCGGGAATGCTGGGCCTGATCTGGATATTCTGGGCCAAGAAGGACTATGGCATCGACGATTTTGGTTGGGCACTGACGGTGGCCGTGAAGACGGCCGGGCAGGTGCCTCACTCCAAAGTGTCCAGTCAGGCGCTGAGCCTGATCCCCACCTTCATCCTGATTGGCTATCTTGCCTATCATGCCGGTCTGACCAAAGCGCTGTTCGAGGCGGCGAAACGCTGGATCGCATGGGTGCCAGGGGGATTGGCTGTCTCGACCGTCTTCGCAACAGCCGGGTTTGCTGCCGTATCGGGCGCTTCTGTTGCCACCTCGGCTGTTTTTGCGCGGATCGCGATCCCCGAGATGCTGAAGATCGGCTACAACAAGCAATTCGCTGCGGGTGTGGTTGCTGCGGGCGGCACCTTGGCCAGCCTGATCCCGCCTTCTGCGATCCTTGTGATCTATGCAATCATCGTGGAACAGGACGTGGGCAAGCTGCTGCTGGCGGGTTTCATTCCCGGCGCGTTTTCCGCGCTGATCTACGCAGGTCTGATCATCACCATGGCTCTGACGATCAAGGATTTTGGCCCGCCACTGAGCGGCTTTACGTGGCGCGAAAGGTTTGAGTCCTTGCCTCCGGCATTACCCATCATCTTTGTGGTCGTGACCATTATTTGCTTTGTCTACAATCCCTTTGGCGGTGATGCCTGGGGCACGCCGACCGAAGGAGGGGCCATCGGCGCGTTCGTGGTCTTTCTCATGGCTGTTTACCGCGGGATGCGCTGGCCGCAGCTCAAAGAGGCATTGTTGGAAACGGCCAAGCTGAGCGTGATGATCTTTACGATCATCTGGGGTGTGCTGGTCTACGTCCGTTTTCTGGGCTTTGCGGATCTGCCCAGTGCCTTTTCGGACTGGATCACCTCGCTTGAATACAGCCCGATGCTGATCCTTGTTTGCATTCTACTCGCCTATGCGGTGCTGGGCATGTTCATGGATGCCATCGGCATGCTGCTTCTGACCTTGCCTGTGGTCTACCCGGCGGTCATGGCGCTGAACGGTGGCGAATTTGTCAGCGCGGCGGACAGCACGTTTGGGATGAGCGGCCCAATGTGTGCGATCTGGTTTGGTATTCTGGTGGTCAAAATGGCCGAGTTTTGCCTGATCACACCGCCCATTGGTCTGAACTGCTTTGTGGTGGCCGGGGTTCGGGATGATCTTTCGGTGCAGGATGTGTTCCGCGGCGTGACGCCGTTCTTTATCGCCGACGCCATCACAATTGCGCTTTTGGTGACGTTCCCCTGGATCGTCCTTTGGCTGCCCAGCCTTGCGTGACCATTTAGGCGGGGTCGTCTTTGGCTAAATGCCGGGCGATCCCGCCGTCGCCAAGTCAGCGTTGTCTTTGACGTGCTTCAAAAGAAAATCGATCAACGCGCGGACTTTGGGCGACAGTACATTTGCTTTGGGATAAATCAGCCAAAGCGCCGAGTCAGCCTCTCCGCGCCAGTCTGGCAGGACCTTCTGCAACCTGCCTTCACGCAAGTCGTTTTGCACGCTCCACAGAGAGTTCAGCGATATTCCGGCACCATGGATCGTGGCGATCTTTTGGCTAAGGCCGTCATCCACAATCAACCGGCCCGAAGCCGCGCGCGTGTCAAAGCGCGCGATTGCCCCGTTGGGACCAACCAAAGATCGCGGCGTTTGATCCCGAAACGCAATGAGGCGATGCTGATCCAGATCCTCTGGTGTGCGGGGCATGCCAAATTCGCTGAGATACTCTGGCGCCGCGCAAAGAACACGCGTGTCGTCAGACAGTTTGCGACCCTTCAGACTGCTGTCAGCCATGACCGTGTTGCGCAGGGCCAGATCATAGCTTCCCTCGATCAGATCAAGCTGCAGATCGGACAGGTGTAGATCCAGCGTGATGCCGGGGTGCTGTTTCAAAAACAGCGGCAGCACTGGGGCGATGTAGAGTTGAGCGAAGGTGCTGGGCGCCGTGAAACGTAGCCTGCCTGAAATGACATGTTCCCTTCGACCCAATGCAGAAAGCGCGGCATCCTCTTGGGCCAGTATTTCCCGTGCGAAAGGCAGGAATTCTGTGCCCTCGATCGACAGTGCGACCTTGCGGGTTGTCCGGTGCAGTAGGTCAGCGCCCACGGTTTGTTCCAGTTTCGCCAGACGGGCACTGGACACCGCCGGCGCCAGACCAAGTGCGCGACCCGCTGCGCTGATATTTCGTTTTTCAGCGGCAAGCACAAACAGGCGAAGGGCTTCTGTGTCCATTCAATTATATCCAGAATCCGAATTAAGAATGCAAAATTCTGCCGTTTATTTTGGATTTGGCAATATCCTATTCTACACCATGCCAGATTGGCAGGGGCCGTTCCTGCGTTTGTCTGGGCGATCGCACCGAAGGGGGCCTGAGTTTGGACATACACCGACAGCCGTTTCCACAGATCAATGCGGCTTACAATTCGGCATTTGTACCGGGAAAGCTGACCCTTGGATTGGTCGCGCCTCTCGATTCCTATGCGGTTGGCGCGGTGCCCGATCTGACACGGCACATTGAACGCGTGAAGTTGGCGGATGCATTGGGCTTTGCCGCGATATGGTTGCGGGATGTGCCGTTCAATGTGCCCAGTTTTGGTGACGTTGGGCAGGTTTTTGATCCGTTTGTCTATCTCGGAGCGCTTTCCATGGCCACCAGCCGCATTGCGCTGGGCGTTGCGTCGATCATCTTGCCATTGCGGCATCCGGCCCATGTGGCAAAGGCGGCGGCTTCTGTCGATGTGTTGTCAGGGGGGCGTCTGCTGCTTGGCGTCGCGTCCGGGGATCGTCCCGAAGAGTATCCGGCCATGAATATGGACTATCCCGACCGTGGTGTGCGGTTTCGGGACAGTTTTGACTATATTCGGGCGATGGCCGACGATTTCCCCAATTTGAATGCCCGACAAGGCAGCTTGGGGGGCAGTTTGGACATGTTGCCCAAACCAGATGGTGCACGGCTCCCATTGATGATCACAGGCGGTGCGCAACAATCACCTGCCTGGGTCGCCGCACATGGAGACGGGTGGATCACTTACCCGCGGGATGCTGCGGCACAGGGGCAAAGCGTGGCTGCCTACCGTGACAGGATCACGGAACATAAGTTGCCGAACAAGCCGGTGATACAATCGCTCTATGTCGACCTTTTGGCAGATCCAGACGCCGCGCCGCACCCAATCCATCTTGGATTTGCGTCTGGTGTGAATTTCCTAAGGACGTATCTGCAGGACCTTCAACGCCATGGGATCAATCATGTGGCTTTGAACCTGCGGCTGAACAGGGCGGATACAGAAGACACAATGGCGCAGATCGCGCGGGATCTGTTGCCGGAATTTGGAACGGAGGGAGCGTAGCAATGGGCAAGACTATTCTGATCACTGGGGCAACAGACGGCATTGGCCTGCTGACGGCCGAAAAACTGGCAAATGCCGGTCACACCGTTCTGATCCACGGGCGCAATCGGGACCGTCTGAATGCAGCGGCAGCCCGGGTCGGCGCTGGATCTGACACCTATTTGGCTGATCTTTCGAAAATGCAGGACGTGGTCAAACTGGCGCAAGACGTGAAGTCTGGGCATGGGTCGCTGGACATCCTCATCAACAACGCTGGGGTCCTGAAGACCCCCGACGTTCTGACCGAAACCGGACGGGATGTCCGGTTCGAGGTCAATACATTGGCCCCCTATGTGCTGACGCGTCTTTTGCTGCCTTCAATGCCGCAGTCGGGCCGCGTCGTGAACCTGTCCTCGGCGGCGCAGGCTCCTGTGGATGTGTCGGCGATGCAGAGCTTTCGGGCCATGGGCGATATGGAAGCCTATGCGCAAAGCAAGCTTGCGATCACCATCTGGTCTGCGGCGCTTGCCGGGCAAATGCCGAATGGGCCGGTTGTCGTTTCGGTCAATCCTGGCTCGCTTCTGGCATCCAAGATGGTCAAGGAAGGTTTCGGTTTGGCGGGCAGTGATCTGAATATCGGGGCGGATATTCTCGTTGACGCAGCGTTGGGTCCTCGTTTTTCAGCGGCAACAGGCCGTTATTTTGACAATGACAGTGGCCGCTTTGCAGAGCCCCATGCAGCAGCTTTGGATCACGATCACGTCGCATCCGTCATGGCTGTGCTGGACGAAATGGCTGCGCCCTATCTGGACTAGTCCAAAGCGTGCGCAGATTGGATCTTGGTCAGCAGCCAGTCACGAAACAGCAAGGCTGAGGGGTGGCTTTCGTTCACAGACAGCCAGTATCCTTCTTGGGCGTTCAGGGATCCGGGATGCGCGCGCATCAGTTGGCCTGATTGAACCGCATCGCGGGCCAGCAAGGCGCTGACCAGCGCAACGCCCAACCCCTGCATGGCCAGATGCAGCGCCATTCCGTAAGAGTCTGCAAACAGGCTGGGGGCGGCGGGATTGCCATAGGCATCCCCCCAAGCCCGCCATCCGCCCGATGTGCCCACGGCCTCGATGCGTGGCAGGGTGTCGAAAGGCTGATCCAGCTTTGCGGATTTGAGCGTGATCAACTGGCTGGGCTCTAAACGGGTTGCGGCGCGGCCAACCTGTTTGGCCGATCCAAACCGAATTTCCACATCGGCGCGCGCGCTCAGGAAATCATCTGGCCAGATCGCGCTGAGAAACCGGACACGGGTTTGCGGATGGGCCGCGAGGAATTCATGCAGGTGCGGGGCGATGACCCACTGCGTGACACTGACCGAGGCCGCGACGATCAGTTGGTTTTCCTTTGGCCCGGCATCAATCCCTTCGATTGCACCGGAAAGTTGTTCCAGTGCCGCGCCAACCTGAGGCAGCAATTGCCGCCCGCCGTCTGTCAGCGAAAGACCGCGGGCACGGCGTGTAAACAGCGGAATGCGCAATCGGGTTTCCAGCGCCTTCACCTGCTGGCTGACAGCGGATTGGGTCATGCCCAGCTCTTCGGCCGCAGCGGTAAAGCTGAGATGGCGCGCGGCAGATTCAAAGGCCCGAATCCAGGTCAGGGGCGGCAGGGAGCGGTTCATTGGTCAAGCAACTCATTAGTGTTGCTAATACCTAAGACTGCAATTCATTCGTTTGTCAAAAAAACCGGGCTGGCAGAAGGTTACGGCGCGCCATTCAGGAGAACGACATGCAGCCGGATATTCGAAAGATCGTGACCTATGACGAAGAGGTTCTGATCGAAGGCTTTCGGGCTGCCGAAAGGCCATGGCGTATGTTCGCGGTGGCCGCTGTTGTTCGGAACCCATGGGCCGGACGGTTTGTGGAGGACCTCAAACCTGAAATTCAGGCCTACGGGCCGGTGTTGGGTGAGATGATGACAGCACGGATGATCGCACTTGCCGGCAGCGGTGAGGCCATCGAGGCCTATGGTAAGGCCGCAGTTGTCGGGCTGGATGGCGAGGTCGAACATGCGTCGGGCCTGATCCATACATTGCGGTTCGGCAATTTTTATCGAGAAGCGGTTGGCGCCAAATCCTATCTGGCGTTCACGAACACGCGCGGTCCGGCGAATGCGCCAATCATGGTGCCCCTGATGGACAAGAATGATGCCGGACGCCGATCGCATTACCTGACCATTCAGTTCGCGATTCCGGATGCGCCGCGCGCTGATGAAATCGTCGTGGTTCTGGGCGCCGCCACCAGCGGGCGGCCCCATCACCGAATTGGGGATCGCTACCAAGATTTGAAGGATCTGGGACATGACCTGGACAACCCAGCCGCGGTCTGAGTTCGGCGCGCTCTGTTCGATTTCGGTCGGGCAGGGGCCTAGCATTGTTTTGATCCATGGCGTCGGGCTGCGGGCCGAGGCGTGGCAACGTCAGACAGAGGCTCTGATACAGGATTACGAAACCCACGCGGTCGACATGCCCGGACATGGCGAAAGCCTCATGCCACCGGGCACAAAGACGCTGGCCGATTTTGCGGATGCCATAGCATCGGGCATAGATCGCCGGACCATTGTGATCGGTCATTCCATGGGGGCGATGATCGCACTGGATCTTGCCCATCGCTATCCAGACAGGGTTGCCGGGGTGGTGGCGCTCAATGCGATTTACCAACGGACACACAAGGCCAAGATGACCGCTGAGGTCCGCTATGCAAGCTTGCACGAAGATCGGACCGCTGATCCATCGGCCACATTGGACCGGTGGTTTGCCGGGGTCACCAGTCCGGAGCGTAACGCCTGCGAAAGATGGCTGAGGTCCGTCAATCCAGCGAACTATAAAACCGCCTATGGCGTCTTCGCCCGTGGCAATGGACCCAGCGCAGAAGCGTTGAAAGGGCTGCAATGTCCCGCGCTTTTCATGACCGGCGCACAAGAGCCAAACTCGACCCCGCAGATGTCCCGCGCCATGGCCGATCTGGCACCAAAAGGGCGGGCTGTGATTGTCGAAGGCGCGGCACACATGATGCCGATGACCCACCCTCTGGATGTGAACCGCGAACTGCTGGCCTTTGCCGGGCGAGTGTTTGCGTCGGATGTGAACCGTCAAAGCGAGAAAGGTTGAAAGATGGAGTTTTCACTCTTTGCGCATATGGATCGTATGAGCCCTGAACAATCGCATGAAACACTGCATGCCGAGTTTATGTCCCTGTGCAAAATTGCCGATGAATCCGGCATGCGCGCCCTGTGGACCGGCGAACATCATGGGATGGATTTTACGATTTCGCCAAACCCGCTGATGGAACTGGTGAACATCGCCAACCACACCAAAAATCTGCGATTGGGCACGGGCACGATCATTGCGCCTTTCTGGCACCCGATCAAATTGGCAGGCGAAGCGGCCGCAGCAGATATGCTGACTGGTGGGCGGATCGAACTGGGCATCGCACGCGGCGCTTATAGTTATGAATACGAACGGCTGATGCCGGGCATGGATGCTTGGGAAGCCGGGCAGCGTATGCGGGAAATCGCGCCGCTTTTGCCAAAGCTGTGGGAGGGCGACTGCGCCCACGAAGGCGCGTATTTCAGCTTTCCTTCGGCGACGGCCGCACCAAAACCGGTTCAGGACGGCGGCCCGCCGATCTGGATTGCAGCGCGTGATCCCAGCAGCCATGAATTTGGGGTGCAAAACGGGTTCAACATTCAGGTCACGCCGCTTTGGCAGGGCATCGAAGAGATCGAAACACTGATGGGGCGGTTCAATGACGCCTGCAACGACTATTCCGGCCCAAGGCCCAAGATCATGTTGCTGCACCACACCTATGTCGGATCAGACCAAGCAGATGTGGAAAGAGCCTCGCAAGAGCTGTCACGCTTCTATTGCAACTTCGGCGCTTGGTTCCAGAACAAGCGCGCGGTGCATCAGGGGCGGCTTGATCCGCTCACTCAGGAAGAACTGGACGCCAATGCGATGATGGCCCCGTCCAATATGCGCCGCGACTTGACAATAGGAACTGCGCGCGACGTCATTGACCGGATCAAACGCTATGAGGACCTGGGGTATGACGAGTTCTCGTTCTGGATCGACAGCGGCATGAGCTTTGAGCGCAAGCGCGCCTCGCTCGAACGTTTTGTCGAAGATGTCATGCCGCATTTTCAATGAGGGCTTCCATGCAGGCACTACCGCACTATCCGCTATTCATTGACGGCCAATGGACCGAAGGCGCATCTGGGCAAGTCATGGCCTCGCAAAACCCGGCGACCGGTGAGGATTGGGCCAGTTTCGCCTGTGCCGCTCCGCAGGATGTGGAACGCGCTGTTGCAGCGGCGCGGCGGGCTTTGGATGATCCGGACTGGCGTGATCTGACGCAGACGCAGCGCGGGAAACTGCTGTACCGGCTGGCGGAACTGATCGAGCGGGATGCGCAAGAGATCGGCCGTATCGAGACCACCGACAGTGGCAAACTGCTGGCGGAAACGGCCAGCCAATCGGCCTATGTGGGCGACTACTATCGTTACTACGCAGGCTTGGCCGACAAGATCGAAGGCGCGGTTCTGCCAATCGACAAGCCGGATATGCACGTCTTTACCCGGCGCGAGCCGATTGGCGTGGTGGCGGCAATCGTGCCTTGGAACGCGCAAATGTTCCTGACCGCAACAAAACTTGGCCCCGCTTTGGCAGCCGGATGTACCGTGGTTCTGAAAGCCTCGGAAATTGCGCCGGCGCCAATGCTGGAGTTTGCGCGCCTAATCGAAGAGGCGGGCTTTCCAAAGGGGGTGGTGTCGGTGATCACAGGGGATGCGGAAAACTGCGCTATCCCGCTGACACGGCACCCCGACATAGATCGCATCGCCTTTACCGGCGGGCCTGAAACGGCCCGTCACGTGGTACGCAATTCCGCCGAGAACTTTGCTGTCACGACGCTGGAACTGGGTGGGAAATCGCCCATTCTGGTCTTTGATGATGCTGACATTGATGGAGCGGCAAACGGGTTGATCGCAGGGAACTTTGGCGCATCGGGCCAAAGTTGCGTGGCCGGGTCGCGCGGTTTGATCCACCGACCGATCTTTGAAGCGCTGGTGGCCCGGATCACCGAAAAGATGGAACAGGTCGTGATTGGCGATCCGCTCGAAGGTGAAACGCATATCGGCCCGCTTTGCACTGCGGCGCAGATCGACAAGATCAAAGCGACGCTTGCAGCCTCTGTCGAGGGAGGGGCGCGCATCCGGTTTGGTGGTGCACCGTTAGAGCGCCCCGGTAACTACATGGCGCCGACGCTCGTTGAGTGCAGCGGCCCCGAAACGGCCACGCTGAAGACCGAGATGTTCGGACCGGTGATGTCCTTGCTGCCTTTCGACACCGAAGACGAGGCAATCGCATTGGCCAACGCATCCGATTTCGGACTGGGCTCGGGTGTGTTCACGCAGAACGTGGCACGAGCGCATCGTGTGTCATCGCGGCTGAAGGCAGGGATATGCTGGGTAAACACCTATCGCGCGGTATCGCCAATCGCGCCGTTTGGGGGCTACAATCAATCCGGCTATGGGCGAGAGGCGGGAATAGAAGCCATCCATGACTACACCCGCACCAAGACCACCTGGATCAGCACCTCGGACAAACCCATGGCCAATCCCTTTGTGATGCGCTGAGCGGCCGCTGCACTGACCTTAGCGGGATTTTTCGAATCTCGGACGCGCGTCGGGGTCGTCGTCCAGTATCCGGTGAAATTTCTCGATCACCTCGAAAAAGGTTTCGCGCTGGGCCTCTGTCAGATCTGCGATCAGCCTATGTTCGACCTCGATGGCCGAAGGCAGGACCTTGTTCAGGGTGTCGATGCCTTTTTCCGACAGACCGATTTCGACCAGCCTTGCATCATCCGTGCCGGCCTGCTTTGCGACCAGCCCGGCTTTTTCCATGCGGGTGACTGCGCGGCTGACGCGGGATTTTTCAAGATTGGTAAAGACTTGGATGTCCCGCACGGATGCAGTGCCGAGCCGCTGAAGGTTCACCAGAATGCGCCACTCGGCGACCGTAAGCCCGTGGGATTTGCCGTAGTCGGCAGACAGCCTCTGGCTGACACGTTCAGAGATATAGGCCAGCCGGTACGGCAGGAATTCCGCTAGATCGAATTTGTCTGTCATCGGCGCCCCCGGTTCCCTGCAAAGAATATTGACTTTCGTTGCAACTGCAACGATATTTTTGTTGCAAGCGCAACGAACAGGGGAGGGGACGCAATGGCCAAGGCATTCGCGTCGGCAGGCGATCTGACCGAAAAGAAGATCAGTTTTACCGAGGTCGGAGAGGGGCTTTATGCATTTACCGCCGAAGGGGATCCAAACTCCGGTGTGATCATCGGCGACGACAGCGTGATGATCGTCGAAGCACAAGCAACGCCGCGACTGGCCAATAAGGTCATCGAATGCGTGCGCTCGGTGACGGACAAGCCGATCTCTCATGTTGTGCTGACCCACTACCACGCGGTCCGAGTGCTGGGCGCATCTGCCTTTGGCGCCAATCAGATCATCATGTCCGACGCGGCGCGGTCCATGGTGATGGAGCGCGGTCAAGAAGACTGGGATAGCGAATTTCAGCGCTTTCCACGGCTATTCGAAGGCCACGAAAGCATTCCGGGCCTGACCTATCCAACAACCACGTTCTCGGACAGCATGACGGTTTTCCTTGGCAGCCGCCGGGTAGACATCAAGCAGATCGGGCGCGCGCATACCGCAGGCGACAGCGTTGTTTGGGTGCCGGATCAACAGACAATGTTCACTGGCGATATCGTTGAATATCATTCGGCCTGCTATTGCGGCGACGGGCACTATGAAGAATGGGGCGCGACGCTGGATGCGGTAAAGTCCTATGATCCGCAGTCCATCGCGCCGGGGCGGGGCGATGCTTTGGTCGGGCGAGAGATGGTTGATGCGGCCATCGCAAACACCCGCGACTTCGTGGACAGCACCTATAACGCCGTGAAGCCAGTGGCTGCGCGCGGAGGCTCTCTAAAGGATGCTTGGGACGCGGTGCGCGAGGCCTGCGACCCCAAATTCGCTGACTATGCAATCTACGAACACTGCCTGCCGTTCAATGTCGCCCGCGCCTATGACGAAGCGCGTGGCATCGCGCACCCGCGCATCTGGACCGCGCAGCTCGATCTGGACATGTGGGAGGCTTTGCAGGGATGAATGCCCCGCTGATTGATCGGTATCCGCTGGCGTTCAAGCTCTATCCCTACGCACGTTCAGCAGATCAGGATGCACCCCGCCCGGTGCGCCACCCGGTTGTTATCGTCGGCGGCGGGCCGATCGGTTTGGCGCTGGCCATGGATCTTGGCCAGCGCGGCACGCCGGCACTGGTGCTGGATGACCACGAAGGCGTCGGGCAGGGGTCCCGTGCGATCTGTTTTGCCAAGCGCACGCTGGAAATCATGCACCGTCTGGGGGCCGGGGCGCAGATGCTCGACAAAGGCGTCGTCTGGCAAAAGGGCCGGGTGTTCCGTGACAAGGACGAAGTGTTCAACTTTGACCTGCTGCCCGAGGAAGGCCACCGCTGTCCGGCCTTTATCAACCTCAGTCAGATCCATTTCGAAAAGTACCAGATGGATGCCATCGATGGCCTCGATGCACCCATCGAGGTGCGCGGCAAAAACCGGGTGGATGCTGTCACCGAAAAAGATGGCTATGTGCTTCTGGACGTCATGACGCCGGACGGCCCTTATCAGATCGAAGCAGACTATCTGGTGGCCTGTGACGGAGCGCGGTCCCCTTTGCGTGACATGCTGGGGCTGGGTTTCGAAGGACGCGTTTTCGAAGACAACTTCCTGATCGCGGACGTCAAGATGGCGGCTGATTTCCCGACAGAACGCTGGTTCTGGTTCGAGCCTTGGTTCAAATCAGGCGACAGCGCGCTTTTGCACAAACAGCCCGATGGAATCTGGCGGATTGATTTCCAGCTTGGTTGGAACATCGACCGCGAAAAAGAGATGAAAGAAGAGAACATTCGCGCGCGAGTCGATCAGATGCTGGGCGCGGATGTGGAGTACGAGCTGGATTGGTGTTCGATCTACACCTTCCAATGCCGCCGGATGGAACGGTTCCGGCATGGGCGCGTTCTGTTTGCAGGCGACGCGGCGCATCAGGTGTCACCTTTCGGAGCGCGTGGGGCCAACTCCGGTGTTCAGGACGCCGATAATCTCGGCTGGAAGCTGCACGCCGTCCTGCAAGGGGCACCGGACGCTTTGTTGGACAGCTATGATACAGAGCGTGTTTTGGCGGCGGATGAAAACATACTGAACTCGACCCGTGCGACGGATTTCCTGACACCGAAAACAGCTAACTCCAAGATCTTTCGCAATGCTGTGCTTGATCTGGCCAAAGACAACGCCTTTGCCCGCCCGATGATCAATTCGGGCCGACTGAGCGTGCCGAGTGTTTATGATGGCTCGCCTTTGAACGGGGTCGATGCGCTGGATGGACCGCCGCGTACCCGGCCGGGTGCGCCTTGCCCGGATGCGCCATTTGGCGACGGGTATTTGCTCGATGTTCTGGATGGCGAATTTTCGGTGCTGGCGATTGGGACCGATGCACCCGAAGTGCCGGGTATCAACTCCATCACCATCCCGGATCCCTCTGCAGAACTGGCAGAGCGTTATCTCGGGGATGCCGACGGGGCAGTTTATCTGATCCGGCCAGACCAGCACGTTGTTGCTCGCTGGGCCAGTGCCGCGCCATTGGACATTCAGGCCGCCCTTAACATCGCAACCGGAGGTGCCGCATGACTGCTTTGAACCTGAACCCGAACATCCCGGATCCGGATGGGTTTTATGCAGAACTTCTGGATGCCCATGAGGGCCTGACAGACGATGAAAGCGCGGCTTTCAATGCGCGGCTCATACTGATTTTGGCCAACCACATCGGCGAACGCGCTGTTCTGTCAGAGGCGTTGCGTACCGCGAAAGGAGCTAGGACATGACAACCATGGAGCAGCATTCTCTGATCCAGTCAGACGGCAGCAGCACGACGCCGGGCTATATGCCGGGGTGGGGCAACGACTTTGAAACCGAGGCCCTGCCGGGCGCTCTGCCACAGGGCATGAATTCGCCGCAAAAGGTGAACTACGGCCTCTATGCCGAACAGCTCTCGGGAACCGCGTTTACTCAGCCCGGTCCCGAGAGAACGTGGTGCTATCGCATTCGGCCTTCGGTCAAACACACCCACCGGTTTGAACGCATCCAACTGCCTTACTGGAAGTCCGCGCCTCATGTGGTCGAGGATGTCACCAGTCTGGGCCAGTACCGCTGGAACCCGATTGAGGCTGATGGATCGCTGACTTGGCTGACGGGTATGCGGACCATGACAACGGCGGGGGATGTGAACACACAGGTCGGAATGGCCGCCCACGTTTATCTGGTGACCGAGTCGATGAAGGACTCCTATTTCTACTCGGCAGACTCAGAACTTCTGGTCGTCCCGCAGGAAGGCAAACTGCGCTTTGCCACTGAACTGGGCATTCTGGATGTCGAGCCCAAGGAAATCGCGATTATCCCGCGTGGGCTCGTTTACCGGGTTGAAGTACTGGAGGGTCCGGCCCGGGGGTTTGTCTGTGAAAACTACGGGGCCAAATTCGATCTTCCTGATCGCGGTCCGATCGGGGCCAACTGTCTTGCCAATCCACGGGACTTCAAGGCGCCTGTGGCCGCCTTTGAGGATCGTGACGTACCTTCGACCGTAACCGTGAAATGGTGCGGGCAGTTCCATGAAACACATATCGGGCATAGCCCTCTGGATATTGTGGCATGGCACGGAAATTACGCGCCGATGAAATATGATCTGCGCGCCTATTGCCCTGTGGGGGCTATCCTGTTCGATCACCCCGACCCGTCGATCTTTACGGTGCTGACTGCGCCGTCCGGCCAGCCCGGTGTCGCCAACATTGACTTTGTTCTGTTCCGCGAACGCTGGCTGGTCGCCGAAGACACCTTCCGCCCGCCTTGGTACCACAAGAACGTCATGTCGGAACTGATGGGGAATATCTATGGTCAGTATGATGCAAAACCCGAGGGCTTTGTTCCGGGCGGCATGTCCCTGCACAATATGATGCTTCCGCATGGACCAGACATGGATGCCTTTGAAAAGGCCTCAAATTCCAACCTTGGCCCGGACAAGCTGGACCGGACAATGTCGTTCATGTTTGAAACACGGTTCCCGCAGCATCTGACCGAATTCGCCGGCAAGGAAGCCCCGATGCAGGATAACTACATCGACTGCTGGACATCGCTGGAAAAGAAATTCGACGGGACGCCGGGCAAGAAATGAAGCTGTATTCCTACTGGCGGTCCACAACATCCTATCGCGTGCGCATTGCGCTGGCACTCAAGGGTGTGGTGTTCGACACTGTTCCGGTTGATCTCGTGGCCGGGGATCAGCGCACCGAGGCCTATCTTGGCGTCAATCCGATTGCCGGGGTGCCGTCTTTGATGCTGGATGACGGCACTGTCCTGACCCAGTCCATGGCGATCCTTGAATGGATCGAGCAGGCGTATCCTACGCCAGCCCTGATCCCGGCAGACCCGGTGCAAGCCGCGCAGGTGCGTGCTGCAGCGCTGATCATGGCGACGGATGTGCATCCGGTGAACAACCTGAAGGTCGTGCAGCAGCTCAAAGCGATGGGGCACAGTCAGGACGAGGGCATCGCATGGATGCAAGATTGGATGACCCGCGGCTTGACTGCGTTCGATGCAGTGATCCCGGGCGGTGATTTCAGCTTTGGAAGTGCGCCAAGCCTTGCGGATATCTGCCTTGTGGCGCAGCTCTACAATGCGCATCGCTGGGGTGTGGATCTGACGCCCTATCCGCGCCTGACAGAGATTGAAGCGCGCTGCCTTGCCTTGCCCGCCTTTGACGCGGCGCGCCCGGAAAACCAGCCTGATGCAGGCTAGACGGAGAAGACAATGACATTGAAACGTTCCTGGGTCGAAAGCGCGAATGCGCCTCAGACTGATTTTCCGCTGAACAACTTGCCTTACGGGGTTTTCTCAGAGGCGTCCGGCGGCAAACGCTGCGGGGTTGCCATCGGGGATCAGATCCTCGACGTGGCCGGGATGGAAGCCCAAGGCCTGATCGACTTTGGCGGTGCGCTGCAAACCGGTGCTTGGAATACCTTCATGGAAAAGGGCAGTCAGGCTTGGGCCAGTCTGCGAACAACCCTGACCGAAATGCTGGCCGAAGGCAGCAGCGGACAGGACAGTCTGGCGGCCTTGATGGTGCCGATGGCCGACGCGCGCCTGCACATGCCCTTTTTCGTGACAGAGTTCACTGATTTTTATGCGTCGCGTAATCACGCCACGAATGTCGGGACCATGTTCCGGGGGCCAGAAAATGCGCTGCCGCCAAACTGGTTGCATATCCCAATTGGCTACAATGGTCGCGCATCATCCGTGGTGATCGATGGCACCGATATCATCCGTCCGCATGGCCAGCTCAAAGGTCCGAACGATACCGTGCCGCGTTTTGCGCCCTCTGCGCGGTTTGACTTCGAACTGGAGATGGGCGCGATCGTCGGGCGTGCGTCGGACGGTCCAATCAGCGTCGATCAGGCCTTTGAGAACATCTTTGGCTACGTGATCCTGAACGATTGGTCCGCACGGGACATACAGGCATGGGAGTATCAGCCGCTGGGGCCGTTTCAGGCCAAGGCCACCGCGACCAGCATCAGCCCATGGATTGTGACCGCCGCCGCGCTTGAGCCGTTCCGCGTATCGACACCTGAGCGGGAATTCGACCTTCTGCCGCATCTGCAGGACACGGGCCCGATGCTGTACGACATTGATCTCGAGGTTGGCCTGGCACCGGAAGGACAGGCCGAGACGGTCATTGCCCGGACGAACTATCGCGAAATGTACTACTCGAGCGCGCAGCAGTTGGCCCATCACACCACGAGCGGTTGCCCCATGCGTGTGGGTGATCTTCTCGGCTCAGGGACGATCTCTGGTCCCGAAAAGCAAAGCCGTGGCGCTCTGCTGGAACTGGCGTGGGGCGGCAAGGAGCCGATCACGCTGGATGGGGGCGAAGACCGCAGTTTCCTGCACGACGGCGACACCCTGACCCTGCGCGGTGCCGCCGTGGGCGATGGCTTCCGCGTCGGTTTTGGTGCCTGCGCGGGGAAATTGCTGCCAGCCAAGGTATAGGCTCGGCTTGCCTCGTGCTCGCTAGAGAAAATCGTCCCGGCGCGGCGTAAAGCAGTCAATCAGCGTGCCGGGCTCAAGACAAACGCATCCATGCGTCTTGTCCGAATGCACGACAAAGCTGTCGCCGGGCCCGACCTCTTGTTCCACGCCGTCAACCGTGAACAGGAACCGGCCAGAATGCACATAGGTTGACTGGACGTGGGGATGGTTGTGCGGGGCGCCGATAGCGCCCTTTTCTTCAAACCGAAAAGCAACAACCATCAATTCGGGGTGATCTGACAGAACCTGCCGGGTCACATGTTCGCCCGTTGATACGATTGGAAAATCGGACAATTTTGCCTCCGTTCGCTACTATGAAAACAACACGCCGCCGTTGATGTCGATGTTGGTCCCGGTCATGAAGGCACTGTCATCGCAGGCCAGAAACAGGACCAGATTGGCAACATCGTCAACGTGGCCTTGGCGTTTCATAGGCGCGTTTGCCTCGTAGCCACGACGACCCGCATCCGGTGTGTGAACGTTGTGAAAGTCTGTGTCGATCATCCCGGGGCAAATGGCATTCACACGGATGTCGGGGCCGACCTCTTTTGCCAGACCACGTGTCATCGTCATGACGGCGCCCTTGGACGTCGCATAAGCGACCGCGCCGGGGCCACCACCATCGCGGCCCGCCTGACTGGCAAGGTTCACGATTGCGCCTGACTTCATATGGGCAAGGCTGGCCTTGGTCATCAGGAAGGTGCTCGTCAGGTTGAGCGTCATCACCGCATTCCAGTGCTCAAGCTCCATCTCGGCTATGGTTTTGCGGGCGATCAGGCCACCTGCGTTGTTGACCAGAATGTCCACGCCGCCAAATGCCGTGACAGTCGCAGACACCAGCGCACCTACATCTTCTGTCTTGTTCAGATCACCCTGAACGGCGATTGCCTTGCCGCCCATTGCTTCGATCTCGGCAACGGTCTGATCGGCGCCCGTTGAGCTTGAGAAATAGTTGATCGCGACATTTGCGCCTTCGGAGGCAAGTTTCATCGCAACGGCACGACCGATGTCACGCCCCCCGCCGGTCACTATGGCGGTCTTGTCTGCAAGTTTCATATCGAACCTTTCTCAATGCGATGCTTCAACATCACGTTTGGTGTTTTGGTTGTCAGCCGTGTTAGGGCGTTGGTGTCTATGGGAACGCCCCGGGCATCAGGTTTTTGGGCAGCCAAAGAATGATTTCGGGGAACGCGGCCAGCAAAATCAGGATGATCAGCATCGGCGCCAGGATGATCACGACTTCGCGCAGGACCTGCACGACGTTCAATCCGCCGATTGCAGCCGAGATCAAAAGGCACAGCCCATAGGGCGGGGTCACCAAGCCAAAGGCCAGAGAGACAATCCCGATGATTGCAAAGGCGATCGGATCAACCCCGCCAGCGGCTGCAACAGGCATCAGCACCGTGCCGAGAATGATGATCGTCGGGATGGCATCGATAAAGAGCCCGAAGATCAGGAACAGGGCTGCGATCAACAATGCAGTTCCGAACGGGCCGAACTCCCACGCGGTCAGAATGCTGACAATCAGACGCGGCGCGTTGTAAAAGGACAAAAGCCATCCAAAGGCCGAGGCCGTGCCAATGGCAAACAGGGAAATCGCCGCGAACCGGGCTGTGTCGTACAATATGTGACCGAGGTCTTTTGGCGTGACGGTCTTGTAGACGAACATGCCAAGCACAAGAGCATAGGCCGCGGCGATAATCGCGCTTTCGGTCGGGGTCACAAGGCCGCCGACGATGCCGCCAATTACGAATACGGGTGTCAGAAGCGCAAGGGCAGCGCCTTTCCATGCGGACCAGAATTCTCCCCAGTTTGGGGTGGCCGTGACCGGATAGCTCCTGACCTTTGCAAAGCCGTAGACTGTGGCCATCAAGGTCAAACCGATCAACAGTCCGGGCAGGGCGCCGCCTAGAAACAGCGCGCCCACCGAAACCTGCATCACGCCTCCCCAGACGATCATCAGGATCGACGGGGGAATGATCACTCCCATGACAGAAGAGCAGGCCGTGATCGCGACGGCAAATCGCGTGTCGTAGCCTTCTTTCTTCATGGCCGGGATCAGGATTTTTCCAATGCCTGCGGCATCTGCCGTGGACGAGCCCGAGATGCCGGCAAACAACATCGATACGGCTACGTTTACATGGCCCAATCCGCCGGGCATCCAACCGGTCAGAACCCGCGCCAGTTCGATCAGACGATCGGTGACCTTGCCGGAGTTCATCAGATTGGCCGCCAGCAAGAAAAACGGAACAGCCAATAGAATGAACGAGTTATAGGATTGAAACATCCGGTCCAGAACGATGAACGGGGTCAGGCGCACTTCGAGCAGTACGACCGGGATCGTCGCGAGACCCAAGGCGAAAGCCACGGGTATGCGGATAAAGATCAGCACGAGGAACCCGGCGATCAGAAGCGTCGCGGCGGTTGCCGTATCGAGGATCATGTGTTCACGCCCTTCCGGCCAAGAAATGTCGAGATGTCCTGAGACAATCGGTAGCCCGCCAACAACATCCAAAGGCCACCGGCGATCGGGACGGAAATATGCGTGATCATAAGATTGGCGCGCATCATCACAGATCGCTGTTTGCCGCCGAACTCGGCGTATTCAATGCCGTAGAACAAAAACAGCAGGCCAAAGACCATGATTGCCAAATGAACGATGCCATTCTGCAAAAAGGCCAAAAAGGGAGATTTGAAATCACGCGTGATGCGCACATCGAAATGCGTTCCGTCCCAGACCGCAACCACCGATCCGATCATGACGATCCAGATGAACAGGAAGGTCGCCAACTCTTCGGTCCAGAGAAACGACGGAATGATGCCGGTGTATCGGGACAGGACCTGCATCGCGACGGGGACCGACAGGGCCCCCATCAACACTCCCAGCAAGACGCGCAGCCCCAGGCAGAAGCGGTCAAGAAACTTTCCAATCATGCGATGTGCTGCCTTGTGTGGTGACGGTTGCGCAACCGGCAGGCGGGCAGGGCGCTTTGCGCGCCCCGCCAAGCCGTCGTTTACATTCCGCGAACGTTTTCAAGCAGTTCGGTCGCACCCAGCTCGGCGGCGTAGGCATCCTGAACAGGTTGAACCAGTTCAAGCATCTTCTCGCGGCCTTCGAACGCATGGATCTTGATTTGGCCCGCGTCTGCCATTTCCTGCAGGATTTCGCCGTCAGCGCCGCTTTCGAGAGCGCGCCCAAAGGCACCTGCCTCGGCACCAGCGGCCATGATCGCTGTCTGCAGGTCTTCCGGCAGTTTGTCGTAGATTGCAGCCGACATCACGATCGGACGAACCGTAATGGTATGCTGGGTCAGCGAAATATGCGGGGCAACTTCGTAGAACTTGAGGTTCTGGATGGACGCAGCCTCGTTTTCAAATCCGGCGATAACCCCTGTCTGGATCGCATTGTAGACTTCGTTATAGGCGATTGCAGCCGGAGCAGCGCCGACAGCGTCAAAGGTCTTGGCCTGAATAGGGGCACCCATCACACGCATGCGGTGATCGGCCAGCTCTTCCATGTTTGTAATCGGCTCAGCCGAGGCGAGGTTGCGAACACCGCCGCCATGGTAGCCTACGATCACGATGCCTGCGGCTTCACGCAGATCGGCTTCAAGCGGGGCAAATGCGTCAGAGCCCAGAACTGCGTTCCAGTGATCCAGATCACGGAACAGGAATGGCATGTCCATCAGTGGGATGCTCTCGGAAAACACGGCCATGTTGGATGGGGCAAGGATCGTATAGTCGACGGCCACGCCTTGGTTCAGGTATGTGACGTAGTCCGATTCAACACCCAATTCGCCGTTTAGTCGCAGATCGAATGCGATTTCGCCGTCGTATTTTTCGGCCACGAGACGCTCAAATTCGCGCAGTGTCTTGGTGAAAGAGTGATCCTCGTCGAACATGCTTGCGCCGCGCAGTGTAACGTCAGCCCCTGCAATAGAAACACTGCCCAGCAAAATGGCCGAAGCTGCAATCGTCCTTAGTGAAAAAATGAACATTTTATCCTCCCAGATCACGTTCAAAAATTTGACAGCCTTCGTGGCCGTCCATTGCCCCAGCCGCTCTCGTTCAGTCCCTTCCATTGCCCTCCGTCACGGCGTTTTTGACGGGCGTTGGAACAGCAGCGAAGTCCGATCACGGGCTCGGTTCTGGCATTCAACCAACACGCAAACTTGGATACTAGTCAACAAAAATATTTTCCGACTTTTGTTAGGTTGAGGTTTTTCTCTTTGAAATCAGGCCAATAATGTTGTCTAGTATCCAACGTTGGGCAGTCGTTCGCTCCGTCCGACCACCAGAATCGCGGCACTCAACATTTGGAAAATTGGACTATGGCCGAACAAGGAACACTTGCACGCACCACGGGAAGTGACGTTGTTTTTGACAAGCTGTTTGAACAGATTACGCGGCTTGATCTGCTTCCCGGGACCAAGATTTCCGAGACGGAGATCGCCAAGGCATTTGGATACTCACGTCAACCTGTTCGCGAGGCTTTCACAAGGTTGGCCAACCTCAATCTGTTGCTGATACGCCCGCAGCGCGCCACTCTGGTTCGTCCGTTTTCGAGACAACTGATCGCGAATGCGCGTTTTGTGCGGGCCGCGATTGAGTTTGAAGTTGTGCGTGCCGCCGCGCGGGATCGTGATACTGCACTGGATGATGAGTTGCGGTCCAACCTTCGCAAACAGGGCGATGCGATAGCGGCCGGAGATGCGGGCCTTTTTCATGAGCTCGACTACGATTTCCATCGGTTGCTCTGTGCCTCGGCCAAGCAAGCGTTTGCCTTTGACATCATTTCAGAAAACAAGGCGCAGGTTGACCGTCTGTGCATGCTGGCCCTGACCAGCAAGGATGCGATGGATGTCCTTTACGACGATCACGCAAAGCTTCTCGAAGCACTTTTCGGTGGCGATGAAGAAGCGGCCGTCGCTGTTCTGCGGGTTCATCTTGATCGGCTTAGCCCGACGATTGACGCCATTTACACGACCCACAAAGCGTATTTTGACGATTAGGAGCCTGTTATGAAGCTGCTGATTATGACGCTCGTCGCGGTAACGGCGCTCTGAGTTCGGCACTAAGCCAGAAGCGGCGCAGAACGTGCATGAGGCACTGCAAAAAACACACAGAGCCAACGATCGAAGAGGCGGTGCAAATCGGGCTTTGAAGATGTCGTCGCGGTGGCCATTGTCGTTTTGTCCGGAATGCACTAACTAGACAGCCGAAACCCTTCGAAATACGCGGCAAGGCAAGTGTCTGAAAATAAAAGATATAACCTGCACAAGAGTGCTCGTCTCTCTGTCGCGCCGATGATGGACTGGACGGATCGGCATTGCCGGTTTTTCCATCGGCTGATGTCGCAGGAGGCATTGCTGTACACCGAAATGGTCACAGCGCCGGCCTTGGTTCGGGGCGGCGCTTTGCATTTGTTGGACTATAACCCCGAAGAACATCCTGTTGCTTTGCAATTAGGGGGCTCTGACCCGGTTGAGTTGGGCAAAGCGGCCAAACTGGGTGCACAGGCGGGCTATGACGAAATCAACCTGAACTGTGGCTGCCCGTCGGATCGCGTGCAGTCGGGCACCTTTGGCGCGGTCTTGATGAAATCCCCGGCGCTCGTGGCCGATTGCGTGCGCGCGATGCGCGATGCGGTTGATGTCGAGATCACGGTGAAATGCCGCATCGGAGTTGACGACCAGGATCCGAACGCTGTGCTGCCCGAGTTTCTGGCTCAGATCGTCGCGGCTGGCTGCGAGCGGGTCACCATTCATGCGCGCAAGGCATGGCTGCAGGGGCTCAGCCCCAAGGAGAACCGGGACATCCCGCCCTTGGACTATGAACTGGTTCAGCGCATGAAGCAGCTGTTTCCGAACCTGCACATTTCGATCAACGGTGGGATTGAAACGCTGGAGCAAGCGCAGGACTTGCTGGATGCGGGGCTGGACGGGGTGATGATCGGACGCGCGGCCTATCACCAACCATGGGATATTATGGGCACTGCTGATGCCGCGATATGGGGCAAAACCAACGCTCTTGCGTCCGCCGAAGCAGCGGTCTGCGCGATGTTGCCCTACATCGACAACCATCTGGTCGGGGGCGGCAAGCTGAACCAGGTGACCCGGCACATGCTGGGTGTGTTCACTGGCAAACCCGGTGCACGGGCATGGCGCCGCACATTGTCAGAAGGGGCGAGCCGGCCCGGCGCAGGTACAGAGCTTGTCGAAGACGCGCTGAACGCGATGCACAACAAGGCGGCCTGAGTTCATGACCTTTGCAGACCTGTTGCCCATGATTGGGCTGTTGATGGCGTCCGGTGCCTTCGCCGGGCTTCTGGCTGGTATGCTTGGGGTCGGTGGCGGAATTGTGCATGTCCCGGCGTTCTTTTTCGTTTTCAACCATTTGGGATATGAGAGCGATCAGCTGATGCAGGTTTGTCTGGCCACATCGTTGGCGGCGATCATCGTCACGGCTGTTCGGTCTGTGATGGCGCACAACAAACGTGGGGCGGTGGACTGGTCCATTTTGCGGGGCTGGGCGCCGGGTATTGCCATCGGCGCTATATTGGGTGTGTTCATTGCGGCCAAGTTGCGGTCAGAGCAGCTTGAACTGATCTTTGCCGTCGTGGCGGCGCTGGTGGGTTTCTATCTGGCTTTCGGTCGCGAGCATTGGCGCTTGGGTGCTGAAATGCCCACGGGGCCAGCCCGCGCCGTCTTTTCGCCCTCAGTGGGCTTTTTGTCGGTCTTGATGGGAATTGGCGGTGGAAGCTTTGGCGTGCCGCTGATGACACTGTATTCGGTTCCCATGCACCGGGCCGTTGCCACTGCGGCGGGCTTTGGCGTGCTGATCGCCGTGCCGTCTGTTCTGGCGTTCCTTTTGGTGCCTGTCGTCGCGGCACCGCCGGGCACCGTCGGCGCGGTCAATCTGCCTGCTTTCGTTGTGGCGGTATCGATGACGCTTTTGACCGCGCCATTGGGTGCAAGCCTTGCTCATGCGATGGACCCCGTGCGGCTACGCCGGGTTTTCGCGGCGTTTATCCTGTTCGTTGCCGCAAACATGCTGAGGCAGGCGCTGTGGATTTGAGGCAGCTCGAGACGCGCGGTTGGATCCGGGCCCCTCAAGATGCCGGAATTGCAGCCTGGGTGGCCGCGGCGCAGGGACCTGCCCAAGATGTGCTGGCAGATCCAGACATGCGGGCCAAATGGTTGCAATGTCAGGGAACGTGGTTTGTCGGTGTTGATGCCTTGCCCACCGAACCGAATGGCAGCATCGCCGGCACGGCGCTCAAAGGGGACGTGATCGATGCATTGTCGCCCTTGCCGCCCTTGCACCGGGCCCAGCTTTCGGTGACCTATCCCGGCTATCCAAAACCACGGGCCGGTGAAAGCGACGCCAATTTCGCCTACCGGCTCAAGCGGGACGCGGCGCATGTCGACGGTATCACCGCCGAGGGTCCGGACAAGCGCCGGTTCATCACCGAACCGCACGCTTTCATTCTGGGACTCCCGCTAAATGACGCATCGCCTGAGGCCAGTCCTCTTGTGGTCTGGGAAGGCAGTCAAACGATTATGCGAGAGGCCCTGACAGAGGCGCTGGCGCAACACGATCCGAAGCACTGGCCCAACGTGGATGTGACCGAGGCCTATCAGGCTGCACGCCGCGTGGTTTTTGAACAGTGTGACCGTGTCACGGTGCCCGCGCGACCGGGTGAAGCGGTGCTGGTTCACCGTTTGGCCCTGCACGGGATCGCGCCATGGAAGGAGGGTGCGTCAGCGCAGGGCAGCGCGCGGATGATTGCGTATTTCCGGCCGATCCTAGCAGCGGGAATCGCTGCTTGGCTGCGCTGAGCTTCTGTTGAATCTTCTGAGAGAAGCCTCTGAAGATCTTTGGCAAACAGCCAAAGCGATAAAATTTTATTTCGGATACAACCTGTGCGATTGGTAAATAGATAGATTAACGTTTCCAATCACAAGATTTGCCAATCATTGTTTCCCTAAACTCGCTAATCCTCGAATTACCTTGGCAAAATTGTGGCATTGCTGAATGCTTAGCGCGAATTTCTGGGGGAAATGTAATGATCTGGTTGTTAACTCTTTTACCACTGTTGCTATTGGGCGCGCTGGTTGGCGGCACAGACGACAGTGACGATGAAAACGGCGGTGGCGGCGGTGGAGGCGACGATGGTGGCGATGACGGCGAGATCCGCGGCACCACCGGCGACGATGACATCGCAGGCACAGATGGCGCTAACTTCATTTTCGGTCTCGCAGGTGCGGACATCATTTCAGGCCTTGGCGGCGAAGATGTTATCGACGGGGGCAGCGGCGGCGACATCATCAGCGGTGGACCCGGTTCCGACAACATCCTCGGTGGCTCTGGTCCAGATGAAATCAACGGCGGTTCAGCAGACGATTTCGTGAACGGTGGCGATGACAACGACAGCGTCGACGGCGGTAGTGGCGACGACACAATTCTTGGCCGCTTCGGCGATGACGCACTGCGTGGGCGGCTCGGCGATGATGTCATCAAAGGTGGCGCCGGTATGGACCGTCTGTTCGGCGGTCTGGGCGAAGACATCCTAATTGGCGGTGTTGGCGACGATTTCTTGAACGGCGGCAGCAACGATGACGTTCTTGAGGCCAACGATGGCGACGATACGCTGCTGGGCGAGGCTGGCAATGATACGATCGATGGCGGTCTGGGTGATGACCTCATGCAGGGCGGCGCTGGCGACGATGACTTCGACGGTGAGTCCGGTGATGACACGATCCGCGGTGGCACGGGCAACGACACGTTGTTCGGCGATGGCGGCAACGACTTCCTCGATGGTGAAGAAGGCGATGATGTGCTGGTCGGTGAAGACTACGATCGCGAAGGCGATGACACCCTGATTGGTGGGACCGGCGACGACTACCTGTCCAACGGTTTGGTCATGGATGGCGGCGATGGTGATGACGAGTTGCACCTCGACGCGAACACCACGGCAACCGGTGGTGCCGGTGCAGATGACTTCTTTGTGGATCTGGCTGAAATCCAGACCGCCGAAGAAGCGCCTCTGATCACGGACTTCATGCCGGGCGAGGGTGGCGATGAATTGTTGGTCGAAGTTCCGGCAAGTATTCTGGACGATGCATCGATCAGCATCGACAGCGGTCCAGAAGGCACGTTCCTTGTCAATCTGACGGTTGACGAAGAGGTCACAACGGTTGCGCGCCTCAGCGGTGGCAACGGTGTCGTGACAGCCGAAAACGTAACGCTGTTTGCACCTGTGGTGGAAGAGCCTGCCGCAGTCGCCTAGAAATTCGAAACAGCGATGAAAAACGCCGTCCGGTTTCGGGCGGCGTTTTTGTTACCGGGCGAGCCGGGCGGCGCGGCCACCCCGACGCTTGGTCAACTGGCCCGCGCGGCCGGGCAGATCCTGCATGATCGTGCGCCGATCCTCGGAACTCATCTTTGACCAATGGGTGATTTCGTCAATGGTGCGCAGGCAGCCGGTACACAGCCGCGATTCCGGATGCACCACGCAGATCTTTACGCAGGGGCTTTCAATCTCGTCACGGCTCCAGACGTCGTCTTTCATGGTCATCCTGCGCGTTCCTCATGTCCGGACATGGCGAATCCTGTCCAGTGCTCCTTGGAGGATATAACCGGCCGCAACGTGGTCGATAACCTCTGCGCGACGTTTTCGCGTCGTATCCGCCTCAAGCAGGGCACGTTCGGCTGCCACCGTTGACAAACGTTCGTCCCAGAAAACGATGGGGCCATCCCAAAGCCTTGCGATATTGCGCGCAAAGGCGCGGGTCGATTGCGCCCTTGGGCCTTCGCTTCCGTCCATGTTCAGCGGAAGCCCCAGCACCACACCAGCGATTTCCCGTGCCGCCAGAATGGCCAGCAGGCTTTCGGCATCCTGTGTGAACTTGCGGCGCTTGATGGTTTCCAGCGGTGTTGCGACCGTCAACAAACGATCCGACACGGCCACACCAATGGTTTTGGTGCCAAGGTCCAACCCCGCCAAGGCAGCCATCGGGGGCAGGGCGGCTTCGAATGTGGTGATGTCGTCGTGCAGCGTCACTCGCCCAATCCCGCTTGTGTCGCGGTCTGGTTGATCAAGGCGAGCGCTTCGGGCGCGTCGGCAAAGGCCATGCGGGCGTCTGTCAGGATGGCCTTGGCTTCGTCGGCGCGGCCCAAGACCATCAGAGCATTGATCAGGCGCGCCCATTCCTCGGGTGGCCCACCTTCACTGCCCAGACGCTCGGCCAGTCCCGCAACCATATTCTGGATCATGGCCGCGCGGTCTTCGGCGCTCATCTCGCCTGCGTTTTCGATGTCTTCAGCGGTTGGCCCGCGCAATGTATCAGCCTCGGGCAGGGTGTAATCCGCGACGCCGGCCCGCCAGGCCATATCTTCGATCTGTTGCCGGATCGGCGCGACCCACGGGGCATCGGGCGGGCTTTGACGCAGCAAACGATCCCAAAGCCGGAAGGCGCTGTCAGGCCGTCCGGTTTGTGCCAGCATCAGGCCGCCATAATAACGGGCGACGCCGTTTTGAGGATCACGGATCAGCGTCTGTTCCAGCGCGGTCTGCGCCTCGGGGGACACATAACCGCCTGCTGCCAGAACCAGCATATCCGCCAGATCAGAGTAATCTTTGGCCGTCGCGTCTTCGCCTTTGAGGGCGATGATCCGGTCCTGCGCTTTCCACGCTGCAGAGTAGTTGCCCAAGGCAGCCTCGGACCGCGCCAGCAAACGCAGGCCCTGCAGATCATCAGGCCGTTCCGCCACGGCGCCGCGCAACTTGACCACCAGATCCAGATATTTTTCATCCGCGTCGACCTGGGGCTGGGCAGGAACCTGCGACTCTGCCTCGGCTTGGCTGGGGCGGTCCTGCATGGCCTCGGCGGCCGCGGCGATCCGCTGTTTGAGCGGCAGATCCGGATAACCCGGCGCGCCCAGCTGACTATAAAGACCAAAGCCGCCACCAAGAACGACAGCGCCCATCAATCCCGCAACGATCAAACCGCCGCGTCCCAGCGGTTGGCCATCGGCATCTCGGGCCGCGCTGGCCGCGCTATCAGCCGCCAGAATACGTCGGGACACTTCGGTGCGCAGGCGCTCGGCTTCATCTGGGGCGATTACGCCACGCGCCGTGTCGCGCTCGATTTCCTTGAGCTGGTCCCGATAGACCTGAAGGTCAAAGGCCTCGGCAGGGCCGGTGTCACGCCGACCGCGCAACAGGGCCAGCGCCATCAGCGCGGCTGCGCTGAGCGCCATCAATCCGGTTGCGATCCAGAACAGCGTCATGTGACCTCCCATCCATGCTCAGTACCCAGATATAGACGCAGCGGCACGATAAAAAGGGCAAAGGGACGCGGCACTTCGCCCCCTGTCGCAGACATGTCGCAAACCAACGGGATTGTGACGGTTGCGGTCGGCGCTCCGAGGCGCTGCGGGTCCATCTAGGCAGCATGGCGATCCAACCGGATTCGGCATCGCCAGCCCATCTGCCCGAGGTGACCATGAAACGCTATTCTGCCTTTGCCATCGCCCGCGAAGCCCTGAGAGGCCATACAGGCTGGGAACGCGCTTGGCGCAAGGCCCAGCCGAAAAAACGCTATGACGTGATTATTGTCGGCGCAGGCGGCCATGGGCTTGCCACGGCTTATTACCTTGGCAAGAACTTTGGCATCACTAACGTGGCGGTGCTGGAAAAGGGGTGGCTTGGCGGCGGCAACACTGGCCGGAACACCACCATCATCCGCTCCAACTATCTGCAGGATCCATCGGCGGCGATCTATGAAAAGGCCCGCTCTCTCTATGAGACGATGAGTCAGGATCTGAACTACAATGTCATGTTCAGCCCACGCGGTGTCATGATGCTGGCCCAGACCGAGCACGAAGTGCGCGGATACCGCCGCACGGCCCATGCCAATGCGCTGCAGGGCGTGAAGACCGAATTTATTTCCCCCAAACGGGTCAAGGAAATCTGCCCGATCATGAACATCGAAGGCCCGCGCTACCCGGTTCTCGGGGCGCTCTGGCAGGAACGGGCAGGGACCGCCCGCCACGATGCGGTGGCATGGGGCTATGCGCGTGCCTGTTCGGCCATGGGCATGGATATCATCCAGAAATGCGAAGTCACCGGCGTTCAGGTCGAAGGCGGCAAGGTCAAGGGCGTGACCACCACCAAGGGCGACATCGCCTGTGAAAAACTGGGTGTCGTGGTTGCCGGGCATTCCGGCGTGGTGTCGGAAATGGCTGGCTTCCGCCTGCCAATCGAATCCGTGGCGTTGCAGGCGCTGGTGTCCGAGCCGATCAAACCGGTGATGGATTGCGTCGTGATGGCCAACACGGTTCACGGCTACATGAGCCAGTCGGACAAAGGCGAAATGGTCATCGGCGGCGGTACCGACGGCTACAACAACTACACCCAGCGCGGATCGTTCCACCACATCGAGGAAACCGTAAGGGCGCTCAATGAGACCTTCCCGATGCTGTCGCGGCTCAAGATGCTGCGCCAATGGGGCGGGATCGTGGATGTGACCGGTGACCGCTCACCCATCTTGTCCAAAACTCCGGTCGAGAATGTCTTCATCAACTGCGGCTGGGGAACGGGGGGCTTCAAGGCGATCCCCGGATCTGGCTGGGGCTTTGCCGAACTGATGGCCAAGGGACAATCGCCGCTGACAGACGAGTTCTCCATGTGGCGCTTCCGCGAAGGCAAGTTCATCGACGAAAGCGTCGCCGCGGGGGTGGCTCACTGATGGTTCCGCCAGTATTCTTCAATCTCCTCATCGTTTGCGAAAAGCTCATCCTCAATCTCACCCTTGTCTTGAGCAACAGATGCATGCCGAAGGCTCACTCTTCGCAAACTCTCTTTCGCAAAGCGTTGCGCCTGCTGGGCGTTTTCCAGCCGTTTTTCACATGCTTGAGTCGTGGCTTCAGCGCGCTGGTAGATGCGCGCCCTGCGCGACATCTCACGGCGTGCGTCATCTTCGTTGTCGCAAACATTTTGGTATTCCATAAGCAAGTGGCGTCGAAAATTGTTCAATATATGTCCCCAGAGTCGTGTGAGCAAGAACCAGCTTCGCAAGATAAGCGTTGGCGCGCGCGTCACTCAACAGGGAAAAAAATGTATGTTTCTGGGGGTAAAAGCGCCCCCCGTATTTGGTGTCATCCCGGCAATTTCCGTCAATATGTTGTTTTATTGGTTCGGACAGATAGCCCAATAGCCACAAGCAAGAGTGAAAAGCACTTGCAACAGCACAGCGTGGAGCCGTTCTCATGCTAACCCTCCAATGCCCCTACTGCGGCATCGATGCCGAAGAAACCGAATTGCACGCAGGCGGCGAAGCGCATCTGACACGCTTTGGCCCCGGCTCTTCGGATGACGATTTCGAGGGCTACCTGTTTATGCGTGAAAACCCGCGCGGTGTGCATTTCGAACGCTGGCGCCATGCCAATGGCTGCGGCAAGTGGTTCCACGCCGCACGCTGCACCAACACGCTCGAAGTGTTCGGCACCTACAGCGCCCAGACCACCGAACCGCCCGAGGAAATCCACAAAATTCTTGCCAAGAAACGCCCCGGCTGGACGTGGAGAGATCTCAAATGATCCTTCTTTTCTGCAAAAATACTCAAATTGAACGCACCTCTCCTCAATCCCGGAGGCTTGAGCCATGAGCACCCGTCTTGCCACAGGCGGCCGCCTGATCGATCGTAGCAAAGCGCAGGCTTTCACATTCAACGGCAAGCGCTTCAAGGGCTATGCCGGTGACACGCTGGCCTCGGCTTTGCTGGGCGAAGACCAGATGCTGATGGGCCGAAGCTTCAAATACCACCGTCCGCGCGGTGTCGTGGCCTCGGGTGCCGAAGAGCCGAATGCCCTCGTAAATCTGGGCAAGGGTACGGCGCACGAGCCAAACGCCCGGGCAACCACCACCGAGTTGTTTGACGGTTTGGCGGCGACCTCGCAGAACCATTGGCCCAGCCTTGAGTTTGACGTGGGCGCGGTAAACACCCATCTGTCGCGGTTCCTGCCTGCGGGCTTCTACTACAAGATGTTCATTCACCCGCGTCCGCTGTGGAAACACGTCTACGAGCCTTTCATCCGCCAGTCGGCGGGTCTGGGCCGGGCGCCGGATCCGGAAACCCGTGATCCCGACACCTATGAACATTTCTACGCATTCGTTGATGTTCTGGTGATTGGCGGCGGTGTTGCCGGATTGCAGGCAGCCAAGGCTGCTGGGGATGCGGGCGCCAAGGTTTTGCTGATTGAGCAGAACGCCCATTGGGGCGGCCGTGCACCTGTGGATGGCGGTTCCATTGACGGTCAGGCACCCGAGGCATGGATCGACGAAACGCTTGCCGCCCTGCAGGCCATGCCAAACGTCACGGTCCGCAGCCGGACCATGGGCGCTGGGGTTTATGATCACGGGTATGTTCTGGGCTACGAGCGCCTGACAGATCACGCCCCGCAGATGGACGGGCCGCGGCACCGGTTGTGGCGCATTCGCGCGGCGCAGATTGTCACCGCAACAGGCGCAATCGAACGGCCTTTGTCCTTTGCAGGCAACGATATTCCCGGCGTCATGCTGGCCTCTGCGGTGCGCGACTATGTCGTGAACTACGGTGTGGTACCGGGTGACCGCACGGTTGTCGTGACCAACAATGACGATGCTTATCGCACAGCACTGGCCCTCAAGGCCGCCGGTCTCGCGGTTCCGGCCATTATCGATGCGCGCCCCAATGGGGGCGGGGCTTTGATGCAAGCGGCAAGGGATCAGGGCATCCGGGTCGAAGTCGGACGCGGCATCGCCAAGGTCAAGGGCGGCAAGCGCGTCAGCAGTGTCTACATGTGCGATCAAGCGGGCTCTGGCGCCATGCTCGAAGAAATCCCCTGTGACGTGGTGGCCATGTCCGGTGGCTGGTCTCCGGTTGTGCACCTGTGGTCGCACTGCGGCGGCAAGCTGACATGGGACGATGAGCAGGCCTTCTTCCGGCCAGATGCCGATCGCGCGCCCACCGGCGCCGATGGCGCAGCCTTTGTCAGCGTTGCAGGCAGCGCCAATGGCTACATGGGTCTGGCGCAGGGTGTTCTGGATGGTGATGCAGTCGGCAAAGCTGCTGCCAAGATGGCTGGTTTCAAACCCAAGCGCACCAAGGCCCCCGAAGCCGTTTCCGAGGATGAGGCCGCGCTTGTACCGGTCTGGCTTATGCCGCAGGGCGCAAGCCGTGATCTGCGCGCCAAAGCCTGGCTGGACTACCAGAATGACGTAAAGGTCAGCGATGTGCAGCTGGCGGCGCGAGAAGGCTTTGAGAGCGTCGAACACACCAAGCGCTACACCACGCTCGGCATGGCAACGGATCAGGGTAAACTGAGCAATATCAATGGTCTTGCGACGCTTTCTAATGCTCTGAACGAAGCGATCCCACAGGTTGGAACGACCACATTCCGTCCACCTTACACACCCATTTCCATGGGCGCGATCGGCGGTGAGGCGCGCGGCGACGTATTCCAACCAATCCGGCGCACGCCGATCCATGAATGGCACGAGACAAACGGAGCCCATTGGGAGCCTGTCGGCCACTGGCGCCGGCCCTATTGCTTCCAGCGCGCGGGGGAAAGCGTGCACGATGCGGTCAATCGGGAAATCAAAGCGACCCGTGACAGCCTTGGACTGCTGGATGCCTCAACGCTCGGCAAGATCATCGTCAAGGGGCCTGACGCGGGCCGTTTCCTCGACATGATGTACACCAACATGATGAGCACACTGCCCATCGGCAAATGCCGCTATGGTTTGATGTGTACGGAAAACGGGTTCCTGACGGACGATGGTGTCGTGGCGCGTCTGGATGAAGACACATGGCTTTGCCACACCACCACCGGCGGCGCGGACCGCATCCATGGGCACATGGAAGAGTGGCTGCAAACCGAATGGTGGGACTGGAAAGTCTGGACCGTGAACGCCACTGAGCAATACGCACAGATCGCCGTGGTCGGCCCGAACGCGCGCAAGCTGCTGGAAAAGCTGGGCGGGATGGATGTGTCCAAGGAAACACTGCCTTTCATGCAGTGGGCAGACGGCACCCTTGGTGGCATTCAGGCGCGGGTTTTCCGCATTTCGTTCTCGGGCGAGCTGTCCTACGAAATCGCGGTTCCGGCCAATCAGGGCCGTGCATTTTGGGACATGCTGATGGAGCAGGGCGCCGAATGGAACGCGACCCCCTATGGCACCGAAGCGTTGCACGTGATGCGGGCCGAAAAGGGCTTCATCATGATCGGCGATGAAACCGATGGCACAATCATCCCTCAGGATCTGGGCCTGCACTGGGCGCTGTCCAAAAAGAAAGAAGACTATTTGGGCAAACGGGCGCAACAGCGCAGCCATATGACAGACCCGAACCGTTGGCAGCTGGTTGGTCTGGAAACGCTGGACGGATCGGTGCTGCCGGATGGTGCCTATGCAGCGGCGGACGGAACCAACGACAACGGACAGCGCAACACCCAAGGGCGGGTTACATCCAGCTACTATTCACCAACTCTGGACAAGGGCATCGCCATGGGTCTGGTGCTGAACGGGCCTGACAGAATGGGCGAGGTGATTTCCTTCATCAAGGAAGACGGCGAAACCGAGATGAAGGCCACGATTGTCAGCCCGGTTTTCTATGACCCCGAAGGGGAGAAGCAAAATGTCTGAAGCAGTACAGCCGCTCGGCGGCAGCGCGTTTGACGGCTTGGTGCACCTGTCTGAGGCTCCTTTGCAGGGTATGATCACGCTTCGGGCGGACTTGTCTGATGCAGCTGTGAAAAAGGCCATCAAGGCGGCCACTGGCCAAACCATGCCGGACATCCGCGGCGCATCAGTGCAAGAGGAGCAGGGCGTTTTGTGGATGTCCCCGGACGAAGCCATGCTGTTGGTCCCCTACGCCGAGGTAGACGCGGCGCTGGCCAAATTGACCAAGTCATTGGGCAAAGTGCACGCCCTTGCCGTCAATGTATCGGACGCCCGCGCGATGTTTTCCCTGCGTGGGCCGGCCGCACGCGAAGTGATTGCCAAACTGGCTCCGGTGGATATGGCGCCGGGTGCCTTTGAGCCCGGCATGGTTCGCCGGACCCGCTTTGCACAGGTCGCGGGGGCCTTCTGGATGGAAGATCAGGAAACGGTTCATGTGGTCTGCTTCCGGTCTGTGGCGCGGTACATGTTTGATCTTCTGAGCGTTGCATCTGATCCGGCGTCGGCAGTCGACTTTTTCTGATATTGGCCGGTGGCTGCGTGCGTTGAACGTGGCCGCTGCCTTTGACATGAGCAGCATCATTGACGCGGTTAGGTCTGACGTCAAATAACGTCACTTTTGACTTGCGCCCTCTGGTTGAATGCTTATTTTCTCCTGAAAAACAGGAGCTTCCCGTGAAAAAGACTTTCGCTATTGTTGGTTTGGCTATTGCCGCTTTCGCCGCGCCCGCCGTTGCAAAAACCGTGACTTACCAGTGTGAAATTGATCAGAACCGCAGCAACAGGGGTTGGCTGCCATCGGTGCTGTTCATCGGGCACAACGAAAAAACCGACGAAGTGATCGTGTCCGATCCAATCATTCTGTACAACAACGACCGCCAACCGATGCAGGGCAAACTGGTCAAGAACAATGACAAACGCATGACAGTATCATGGGTTGTCGTGACCAAGAGCAGATCGAACCAGCGGGCCAAGATGAACTACCGGGCGACCTATGTGAAGTCCGAAGGAAAGCTGCAGCTCAATGCAACGCCTTTGGGCTATGCCAATAACTTTCACGCCTCTGGGACATGTAAAGTAAAGGTCGCAAAATAAGGCGCTCAAGGCGCTTTGATCGTCAGATTGTCTGTGTCTCGGGTGCAAAGCCCCTTGACGCCAGCGGGGCGTCGGCACAGGTATGCGAGTGAATGCGCCACAACACAACGAGGGGTGAGACCATGGCATTTGAACTTCCCGACCTTCCCTACGCACACGACGCGCTAGCCTCCAAAGGCATGAGCCAGGAGACGCTGGAGTATCACCACGACATCCACCACAAGGCCTATGTGGACAACGGCAACAAGCTGATTGCAGGCACTGAGTGGGAAGGCAAATCCGTCGAAGAGATCGTCAAGGGCACCTATGATGCTGGCGCGGTCGCTCAGAACGGCATTTTCAACAATGCTTCGCAGCATTGGAACCACACCCAGTTCTGGGAAATGATGGGTCCCGGTACCGGCGGTATGCCCGGTGAGCTGGAAGCGCGTCTCAAGGACGGCTTTGGCAGCGTTGAGACGTTCAAGGAACAGTTCTCGGCTGCAGGCGCGGGTCAGTTCGGCTCGGGTTGGGCTTGGCTTGTTGTAGACACAGACGGCACCCTGAAGGTGACCAAGACAGAAAACGGCGTGAACCCGCTGTGCTTTGGTCAGACCGCGCTGCTGGGCTGCGATGTATGGGAACATTCCTACTACATCGATTTCCGCAACAAGCGTCCGGCCTACCTTGCCAACTTCCTCGACAATCTCGTGAACTGGGAAAACGTCGCGGCCCGTTTGGCCAGCGCCTGATCCGTTCCGGACAGTCAAGTTTTGCGGGGTGCGGCGTGGCCGCGCCCCGTTTTCGTTGTGCAACCCCACGCGCAGGGAAGGCCGAGCCCGAGACAATCAAATGACAACTCACCGGTTTTTCTGGACCTGACCGCAACACAGGCATAGAGCCATAGGCAGGAGGCACGTATGGATCAGGCTCGCAGCGGTGTTGTCGCACTTTGTGCGGCCTGTGTGATCTGGGGGCTTTCGCCGCTTTACTACAAGCTTTTGATCCACGTCCCGCCACCCGAATTACTGGCGCATCGTACGCTGTGGTCTGCGATTATCTTTTTGGCCTTGCTGGCCGCGCAGGGTCGGGTCAAGGCATTGGGGATGGCCTTGGGCTCGGTACGGGCCCTATGGATCACCTTGGTGTCGGCGATCATGATTTCCATCAACTGGGGCCTTTTCATCCTGTCGGTTCAAATTGACCGGGTCACGGAAACCGCTTTGGGCTACTACATTTTTCCACTGGTTGCCGTGCTGTTGGGGGTGATTGTTTTGCGCGAAACCCTCAGCCGGGCGCAATGGCTGGCGGTGGCACTGGCCTGTGTTGCGGTTTGCGTTCTGACGGTCGGGCAGGGTGTTGCACCTTGGATTTCGCTGATCCTCGCCTTTACCTTCGGTTTGTATGGCCTGATCAAAAAGCAGATGGCCGCAGGCCCCGTCGTCAGTGTCACAGCCGAGGTGCTGGTGCTGATGCCATTCGCGCTGGGTTGGCTGATGTGGCTGCATCTGGGCCGCGACGTACCCAGCCCCGGAGTGTTTGGGCAGGATATCGCAACTTCGGCGCTGCTGGTCTTTTCCGGGTTTATTACGGCCTTTCCGCTGGTGCTGTTTTCGCGCGGGGCACAGCAGGTCCGGCTGGCGACCGTCGGATTGGTGCAGTTCATCAATCCGACGCTTCAGTTTCTTTGCGCCGTTCTGGTGTTCTCAGAGCCCTTTGGCATCGTCCACGCCGTCACCTTTGCGCTGATCTGGGTCGCGCTGGCGCTTTATTCGGCCAATGCGCTGGCTCAGGACAAGGCGCGGCGCAGGATAGCCATGACCTCTTCGCAGGACACACCGGTCTGAACAAAATCCAGCAGTGACGCGTCAGCAAAGCCGTGATCGACAACATGGCTCAGCAAACCGCGCAGCGGTCCCCAGTACCCCAGAACGTCCAGAAGAACGATCGGTTTGTTGTGCAAACCCAGTTGCCGCCATGTCAGCACCTCGAAAAATTCGTCGAGCGAACCGGCCCCGCCGGGCATGACCACCACCGCATCCGCGTTCATCAGCATGACTTTTTTTCGCTCATGCATCGTTTCTGTGATGATAAAGGTGCTCAGGTCGCGTTTTCCGACTTCCCATTCCAAAAGATGGGTCGGGATGACGCCAAAGGTTTCACCGCCTGCGTCCTGCGCAGCGCGCGCAACGGTGCCCATCAGGCCAACATCCCCGGCACCGTAGACCAGCCGCCAGCCTTCCTGCGCCAAGGCGCTGCCAAGCGCCGTGGCCTGATCGGCATATTCAGCTTCGCGCCCATTGCGGGACCCACAGTAGACACAGACGGATTTCAGGGTCATTACAGGGCTCCTTGAGGCCGGTTTTACAGCGGTTTTGACCGCGACGTATGCCCTTGATATACACAGCTAGCTGCATGCGGTTGCAAGGTAAAAAGGCACCGCTTTCGAAAGGGTTGCTGCCATGAGCAAGATCGCCGCTTATAGCCTGTGGGGCGGGCTGGGTACGGCCGGTGCCGTCGGTGTTGCCGTCGCCACTGGCGTGCTGGATCTGTCGCAACGGCGTTCTGCCCCTCAAGAGCCGGTTGCTTTGGTGCAGCCTGCCGAAAAGGGCCTGGATGAGACCCCGGCCGAAGTGGCGGTTGTTTCTGACAAGGAGATCGCAGCAGTTCCGGACAAACCGGAGGAGCCCGCCGCCGTCGCAACCGTGGCCTCGCCGGTTTTTGATTTGGTGCGTGTGGAGCCTGAAGGGCTGACGCTGGTGGCAGGCAAGGGCGCGCCCGGAGCCATGGTCGACTTCATGGTGGACGGATCGATGCTGGCCGCGGCTGAAGTGTCGCCCGGTGGCGGCTTTACAGGGTTTCTGGATTTGCCACCTTCTGCAAACGCACGTGTGCTGAGCCTGAGACAGACTTTGGGCGACGTGGTGGTGATGTCTGACGAAGAGGTCATCATTGCACCCAATCCGGTTGCGCCCGAGCCGGTGGCCGAGGCCGTGCCTGAGGACACAGAAGCAGAGCCGGAGGCCGTTGCCGAGGCTGTTGAGGATGCGCCCGAGCAACCGGCCGACACCGTAGCCGAGGCTGCCGTTGACCAGGCCGAAGCGGACGTGATCGTTGAGGCCGAAGTTCAGGCTGATGATCAGGGCGAAGCAGAGCCGGTTGTCGAAAATGATCCGGTTGCTGAAGAGACAGCAGTGGCTGCAGATGCCACAGACGCCGTGCCTGCAGAGCAGGAAGCGTTGGCCGAGGCTGATCCCGAACAGACTGAAGAAGAGGCCGAGGTCGTGGCAGCACTGGAAATGGCGATGGTCGATCCGGATGCCGGTGACGATCTGGCGGCGCCCGCACAGGTCGAGGCCGCTCTGGCGGATCCGGCGGCACCTGCCGCACCCGCTGAAATCCCTGCTGAACCGGGCGTGTCTGTCGCCAAGCAAGACGCCGCGCCGGAACGCCAGCCAGCCGCGCCGCCCAAGGTAGCGGATGTGGCCGAACCTGCCGCGCCTTCCGCGCCCGCAGTGTTGCTGAGCAGCGCTCGCGGCGTTGAAGTTCTGCAGTCGGCCCCACTTGCGCCGGGCGATGTTGCTTTGGATGCCATCAGCTATGATGCCGAAGGTGAAGTGTTGTTGTCCGGGCGCGGCGATACAAGCGGCTATGTCCGGGTCTATCTGGACAACAAGCCGCTAACCGACAGCCGCATCGAAGGCGACGGCCGTTGGAGGATCACGCTGCCGCAAGTCGATACCGGAACCTACACGTTGCGTGTCGATCAGATCGATGAAACCGGCGACGTGACGGCGCGGGTCGAAAGCCCGTTTTTGCGCGAAAGCCCCGAAGTGCTCGAAGCCGCAGCCGCAGGCGAGGGACCGGTGCGGTCGGTCACCGTGCAGCCGGGCGCGACGCTCTGGGCCATTGCGCAGGATCGCTATGGTGAGGGCGTGGAATACGTCAAGGTTTTCAAAGCCAACAAGGATCGTATTCGCAACCCGGACCTGATCTACCCCGGTCAGATTTTCGATCTGCCCGAGGACTGATTGAACCAACCCGGCGGACTTGCGGGCAGCCGGGCAGGTCGCTTGGCCAAAAATTCATACATTTCGGCTCCGATGGTCTTGGCGCGCTGAGGACGCGCGCCTATTTGATGTGGTCCGCATGGTCTTTGTCCGCGTCCAAAGTGCAGCCCCCGGGGCTGGCGGTTGCTGCGTTCAAACGATAGGGGTGCAGGACAAGACAGGAGACGCGCGATGCCGCCAGAAATGACCGATGCCGAAATTGCCCGCGAAGAACGGGCATCTGGCTGGCGTACCATCCGGCGTGTGGGCCCGTACCTTTGGCCGGACGACAAACCCTGGGTCAAACAGCGCGTCGTCATCGCTCTTTCCTTTCTCATTCTGGCCAAGCTGATCGCGGTCTTCACTCCGATCCTTTACAAGCGCGCAGTCGACAGCCTGTCAGGTGACGTGCCTGACCTGATGCTCGGCGCAGTGGGCCTGACCATCGCCTATGGTGTCGCGCGGCTGATGACGGTGGGATTTCAGCAGTTGCGGGACGCGGTGTTTGCCAAGGTTGGGCAGCGCGCGCTTCGCACGCTTGCACTTGAGACCTTTACCCATATTCACCGCCTCTCGATGCGCTACCATATCACCCGCAAGACCGGCGGTCTCAGCCGGATCATCGAGCGTGGGGTCAAGGGCGTCGATTTCCTGTTGCGGTTCATGCTCTTCAGCGTCGGACCACTTATTTTGGAACTGCTGCTGGTGGGCGCAGTTTTGTTTTTCCTGTTCGACATCTGGTATCTCGCTGTCGTCGCGGGGGTCATTGCGCTTTATGTCTGGTTCACCTTCAAGGTCACCGAATGGCGGGTAAAGCTGCGCCGTGAGATGAATGATCAGGACACCGATGCCAACCAAAAGGCCATCGACAGCCTGCTGAACTTTGAAACGGTCAAATACTTTGGCGCGGAAGAGCGCGAGGCGCAGCGCTATGACAGTGCCATGCGCGCCTATGAAGGCGCGGCGATCAAGACAGCCACATCGCTGGCTTTCCTGAATTTCGGCCAATCCTTACTGATCACTTCGGGGTTGGTGATCGTCATGGTGATGGCGGCGCTGGGTGTGCAAAACGGCACGCTGACTGTCGGCGATTTCGTCATGGTCAACGCCTATATGATCCAGATCACCATGCCGCTGAACTTTCTTGGCACGGTCTACCGTGAAATCCGTCAGGCGCTGGTCGATATGGGCGAGATGTTTGGCCTTTTGGGCCAGCCGCGCGAGGTGGCAGACAAACCCGGTGCGCCGGACATTGATGTGCAGGGCGGCATTGTCGAACTGAAGGATGTGGCCTTTGGGTATGACGCAGCGCGGCCCATCCTGAAAGGCGTTTCCATCAAGGCCGAGGCTGGGAAAAGCGTCGCGTTGGTTGGGCCTTCGGGCTCCGGGAAATCCACGATCGGGCGCTTGCTGTTCCGGTTTTACGACGTTCAGGCCGGCGCGCTGACCATTGACGGGCAGGACGTGCGCGACGTGACGCAGGACAGCCTGCATGCGGTGATCGGGGTCGTGCCTCAGGATACCGTGCTCTTTAACGACACAATCCGCTACAACATTGCCTATGGCAAAGCCGGAGCCAGCGAGGACGAAATTGTCGAGGCCGCCAAGGCGGCCCAGATCCACGACTTTATTCAGGCCTTGCCGGAAGGCTACGACACAGCCGTGGGCGAACGTGGGCTCAAACTGTCCGGCGGGGAAAAACAGCGCGTTGGCATTGCGCGCACTCTGCTCAAGAACCCGCCGATCCTGCTTCTGGATGAAGCGACCTCGGCGCTTGATACCGAAACGGAAGCCAGCATTCAGGACGCGCTGCGCCTTGCTGGCGAAGGACGCACGGTGATCACCATCGCACATCGGCTGTCGACCATTGCCGATGCCGACAGGATCGTGGTTCTGGAGAAAGGCGAAGTGGTCGAAGAAGGCACGCATGACGCGCTGCTGGCCAAATCGGGACGATACGCACAGCTCTGGCATCGCCAACAGGCCGAAGACGACGCAGCCTGACAGCGGATTCCGTCCAGCGATGTAATAGACCCGTGTTTGCCAGTTTCTGCCATGCATGAAACTGGGTGCTGTTCATTGGGAACTGGCATCTGCCACCCAACGGCTAACAAGATCCTCTTTGGTGCGGGTTGTTGGGCTGGTTAATCAGATCAATCGCCGCATCCGCCGCAATCGCCTGAGCCGCAGTCCCCAGCTTGGTTGTCTGAGAAGGGATCGCCGGTTTCAAAGGTCAGGGTGAATTCTCCTCTGCTTGTCAGGCTGAGCAGCGACTTCGCAAGTATTAGCATTGGCAGGCTGAGCAAAACCGCAGTGAAGATCGGATTGAAACCCGAGAGCATGGCGATGAACCCGAGGAATACAAACGCCGCCGAGAACACAAGGCTTAACACTGCGCTTACCCTGTTGTGTTCTTTCCATATGCCTTTGGGCGGTGTGCCAAACAGGTCTTTGTACGCTTCCACAGTGGCTTTGTAGTCTTCGAGGTGACGCGCACGCGGCACGCCGGGGTTATGGTGTATGCGTTTATTCAGCTTCACGCAAAACACTTCCCAATAGTCGCGGCTGTGTTGCATGTGCAGATGCCAAACCAGATCTACCGCTTTGGATGGCACGTTGCGTGATCTCCGCGTCGCGCACAGGTACATGAACTTGCGATATTCGGAAATCGCGACTTCAGCGGTGTCCCGAGAGATGTGGTATTCGGCCATCATCTGTTTCAGAAACGGCTTGCCTGCGGCATCCTCAGGCATTTCGTGCGTTGCGATCCGCTCCCATAGCGGATTGTCGAGAGAGGTCATCGGAGCCTCCTGTGTTTTCTCTTTCTATGCACTTTGCACCTACCGAGGGAATGTAACAGGTTGATGACAAAATAGATTGCGTTCCCGTTGTAGATCACGCCGCAAGAGCCTCTCGGGATAGCGGTCTTGGCTAGAGATTGCATGCCAGAGGTGGGTCTTTGCCGCGATTCCGGGCGGTTCGGCGATTATTCGGGTCTTTTTGAAAGCCTTCCGCGTTGCAGCCTGTTGCCTATCGGAAACAAGTTTTCTAGATGGTGGACAGCTGCATACAATACGCAAGGGGAGAGCGATGGCTGAGCGGGTAGATCGTCACGGATTGCAGGTGGACAAACACCTTTCGGATTTCATTGAAACGCAGGCGTTGCCGGGCAGCGGTGTCGAGGCAGACGCGTTTTGGGCCGGGCTTTCGGAGCTTGCCCATGACTTTGGCCCCCGCAATGCGGCGCTGCTGGAAAAGCGCGAAGACCTGCAAAAGCAGATCGATGATTGGCACAAGGCGCATGCAAACCAGCCGCATGACCACGAGGGCTATAAGGCGTTTCTGGAACAGATCGGCTATCTGCTGCCCGAGGGTGACGCATTCGAGATCAAGACGGCGAATACCGACCCCGAGATTGCCTCGGTTCCCGGCCCGCAGTTGGTTGTTCCAATCACCAACGCCCGCTACGCGCTGAATGCCGCCAACGCGCGTTGGGGCAGTCTTTATGACGGGTTTTATGGCACGGATGCCATGGGCAGCGCGGCGCCCAAGGGGCCATATGACAAAGGCCGGGGCGCGCGGGTTGTTGCGCGGGCGCGGGTCTTTCTGGACGAAGCCTTTCCGGTTGATGGTGTCAGCCATGCGGATGCGCGGCGGTACTTTGTGGACAAGGGCGCTTTGCTGGTCGATGACCAGCCGCTGAGCCAGCCAGAGAAGTTCATCGGCTACACCGGGCACCCGAAGGCGCCGGACAGCGTTGTTCTGCGCAACAATGGCCTGCACGTGCAGCTGGTGTTTGACCGCACGCATCCCATTGGTGCCCGCGATCAGGCCGGATTGGCTGATGTGCGTCTCGAATCTGCGATTTCAGCCATCATGGATTGCGAAGATTCCGTCGCCTGTGTGGATGCCGAAGACAAGGCGCAGGCCTATTCGAACTGGTTGGGCCTGATGAAGGGCGATCTGTCGGAATCGTTTGAAAAGGGCGGTGAAACCGTCACGCGTTCGCTCAGCCCTGATATGGCGCTGACCGGTGCGGATGGCGGACCGATCACACTGAAGGGCCGGGCCCTGATGCTGGTGCGCAATGTGGGCCACCTGATGACCAATCCGGCCATCTTGCTCAAGGACGGCTCTGAGATCTTTGAAGGGCTAATGGATGCCATGATCACCGTGATGATTGCGCGGCATGATCTGAACAAGACCGAAGGCACCCGCAACTCGACGCAGGGATCGGTCTATGTGGTAAAGCCGAAGATGCATGGCCCCGAAGAGGTGGCATTCGCTGATGAAATCTTCAGCCACGTGGAGCAGGTTCTTGGGCTGCCGCAGTACACCGTAAAGCTGGGAATCATGGACGAAGAGCGCCGCACCAGCGTGAATCTCAAGCAGTGCATTCGGGCAGCCGAGCATCGCGTGGCCTTCATCAACACGGGTTTTCTGGATCGCACCGGCGACGAAATCCACACATCGATGGAAGCAGGGCCATTCAGCCGCAAGGACTTTATCAAGCGCAAGGCCTGGATTGGCGGCTATGAGAACCGCAACGTCGATATCGGTCTTGAATGCGGACTGTCGGGCAAGGCCCAGATCGGCAAGGGCATGTGGGCCATGCCGGATATGATGGCGGCCATGATCGAGCAGAAGATCGAACATCCAAAGTCGGGTGCGAATTGTGCCTGGGTGCCTTCGCCGACAGCGGCAACCCTGCATGCCCTGCATTATCACAAGGTGGATGTCTTTGCCGTACAGCACAAACTGCGCAAGGGCGGACGCCGGGCGCATGTGGACACCATTCTGGACATACCTCTGGCGTCCTATCGCAAGTGGAGTGGTCCGCAGGTGCAGCGCGAAGTGGAAAACAACGCGCAGGGCATTCTTGGTTACGTGGTGCGCTGGGTTGATCAGGGTGTCGGTTGTTCGAAAGTGCCTGACATCAACGATGTGGGCCTGATGGAAGACCGGGCCACCTGCCGCATCTCGGCGCAGCACATCGCAAACTGGCTGCATCATGAGATTATCGGGCGCGACGAGGTGATGGAAATCATGAAACGCATGGCCGAGGTTGTGGATCAGCAGAATGCTGGGGACGCTTCCTACAGCCCCATGGCGCCCGGTTTTGACGGGATTGCCTTTCAGGCGGCCTGCGATCTTGTCTTTGAAGGCCGGGTGCAGCCTTCGGGCTATACCGAGCCGGTTCTGCATCGCCGCCGGCTTGAGCTGAAAGCCAGCCTGGGCTGAGGAAAAGAGGTTTTGCGCCCCGCGTTGCGGGTCGCCGTGGGCGCGTGCCGGCTTTGCCAGCACGCGCCAACCTATGGATGGACCGTGGGGCGCAGGACAGACCGGTTTGCACCGGGGGCTCTGCCCCCGCAGCGGAGTCTTGCCCCGCTGCGCCCCCGGAGTATTTGACCAGAGAAGAAACACACAATCGACAGGATGAAGGAGTTTTCCTGATGGCCAACCTATCTTTGCGCCGCGCGCGCACGATTATTCGCAAGACACTGGAGCAGGGGCGCGAGATGGCGCTGAAGCCTTTGTCCGTCGTGGTGCTGGACGCGGGGGGCCACGTGATGGCCTTTGAGCGCGAAGACGGTGCCAGCCCGGGCCGGTTTCAGATTGCCCACGGCAAGGCCTACGGCGCCGTGATGCTGGGGATGCCGGGCAGTGCGCAGATGCAGCGCGCTGAAGACCAGGCCTATTTCATGGCCGCTGTGAACGGTGTCTTTGGCGGACAGGTTATTCCGGTGCCCGGCGGCATTTTGCTACGCGATTCCAAAGGCGCGGTGCTGGGGGCAGTTGGCGTGACAGGGGATACCTCGGACAATGATGCGGCGGCGGGCAAAGCCGCGGTGGAAGCTGTCGGTCTTGTGGCCGATCTGTAATCAGTAGCGCTGCGCAGATTAATCTGCAGGCAGTGACAGGCCTTTGCACAGGTGTTGCGCGCTGAGGCGCGCGGCACATCTTTCGCCGGCCGCAGATGTGGGGTACATAGCCTTTGAGTAGTGCCAAAGAGGCCCGCGCATGACCCGCCCCATCGTCGGAATTATCGGCAACCAATATCTGATCAATGATCAGTACCCCGCGCATGCAGGCGGTACGATGAATTCCGAAGCGGTTTCGGACGTTTCGGGATGTCTGCCGCTGCTGATCCCTGCGGACCCGCGCTTTGTTTCGGTGCAAGAGCTTTTGGAGGTTTGTGACGGCTTTGTGCTGACGGGCGGGCGCCCCAACGTGCATGCGGAAGAATATGGGGAGCAGCACACGGATGCCCATGGCGATTATGACCGCGCCCGTGATGCGATCACCCTGCCGCTGGTACGGGCCTGCGTGGAGCGGGGGCAGCCTTTTCTTGGAATTTGCCGCGGCTTTCAGGAAGTGAACGTGGCCATGGGCGGAACGCTCTACCCGGAAATCCGTGATTTGCCGGGGCGTGACAACCATCGCATGCCGCCGGACGGCTCGCTGGAAGAAAAATTCGCACTGCGCCATATCGTGACATTGAGTGAGGGCGGTGTGTTTCACCGTCTGTTTGGCGCACGCGAAGTGATGACCAACACATTGCACGGGCAGGGGATCAAGACTGCCGGCGCGCGGGTCGAGATTGATGGCCATGCGCCAGATGGAACGCCTGAGGCAATTTTCATCAAGGACGCGCCGGGTTTCACCCTTTCGGTGCAGTGGCATCCGGAATGGGATGCTGCAAATGACCCGGTGTCCCGGCCCCTGTTCGCCGCCTTTGGCGAGGCTGTCCGGGCTTGGTCGGATGGACGCGGGCTGCCGCACAAGCGCAGCGCCTGACCGATGGCGGTTCCGAGCGAAATCATCGTTTGGGACGCGGAATTTCTGACAGATCAAGGCGCGATGCAGCGCATGTGGTGCGGTCCCACCGATCCTGATCCGGTTTTGGTTCAGTTGGGGGCAGTCCGTCTGTCTATGACAGGGACCTTTGAAATTTCATCACCGTTCAGGATGCTGGTTCGGCCGCGCGACAGGTTTGGAGAGGCGATCCAGCCCTCGGCCTTCTTTTGTAAACTGACGGGTTTGAGCGCCGATGCGGTGGCGCGTGATGGCGTGCCATTGGCCGAGGCACTGGAGCGGTTCGCGGATTACTGCAGGGGCGCGCCCGTCTGGGCCTGGGGCAAGGATGAGTTCCACGCAGTGGCAATCAGCTGCTATGTCGAAGGGATTGCTCCGCCGATGCCTGCGACCCAGTTTGGAAATGGGCCAAGCCTGATGATGCAGGCCGGTGTGCCGGTCGAGGATATCCTGCAGATGCGCAGCCATACGATGCTGCCGTATTTCGATTTGCCCGAGCAGGGCGAACAGGCGCACGATGCTTTGGGGGATGCGCAATCGGTTGCGCGGGTTTTCCAGCATTTGCTGGTTCAGGGACGTCTGAGTGCACAGGATTTTGCGCGGCCTTAGTGCAGTGTCCGCGGGCCAAACGAAAAACGCCCGGCCACGTGGGGCCGGGCGCCTAATCATCGTTCCAACGGTCAGATATAGAAATCGACGTGCTGGTTCAGGGGCATTTCGCGGATACGCTGGCCGGTCAGATCAAAGATCGCATTGGCCAGTGCCGGGGCTGCCGGCGGTGTGCCGGGTTCGCCGATGCCTTGCAGGTGTTCCTGGTTTTCCAGAATTTGCACGGCGACCTGAGGCATTTGCGGCATGCGGAGCGGCTCGTAATCCGGGAAGTTGCCCTGCTCAACCATGCCATCGGCAAAGGTGATCTGCTCGCCGATCGCGGCGGACAGACCGTAGACCATGCCACCTGTCAACTGTGCCTCGACATTGCCGGGGTCCAGTGCGATGCCCGGGTCGGCTGCGATCCAGGCGTTGGTCATGCGGATCAGGCCGTCTTCATCCTTGACCTCGACCACCATGGCCGTCGGGGTGCCAAAGCTGTAAACCATGGCCAGCCCGCGCCCGACACCGTCCGGCGTGCTGCCGGTCCAGCCGGACATATCCCGGACAGCTTCGAGGCACAGGAAGGCAGGCAGCCATTCATCACGGGTCAGATCCAGACGCATCTGCATCGGGTCTACGCCCGCTGCGTGGGCGATTTCGTCCATGAAGCATTCGTGGAAAAACCCGTTAAAGCTGGCGCCGACGGACCGCCAGAACCCCATGGGCGGGTTCACATCGGCCCGGTGCCCACGCACGCGATAGTTCGGGATGCCGTAAGGTTGATTGAACGCGGCATCGACGATTGAGCGATCCGGTCCGGACGGCGCAAAACCCATCCAGCGTTCCAAGGCCTGCGCCGAAATCGAGGGCGCGGATATTTGCGCATCAAGGTGGCTCGGTTTGCCATCGGTCAACGCGGCGCGCATGCGTGCCATGGCCGCGGGACGATAGAAATCATGGCGCATGTCTTCTTCGCGCGACCATGTGACCTGTACTGGCGTGCCGGGCATCTGCTTGGCGACGCGCGTGGCCAATACGGCATAGTCAAATTCGCCGCGGCGGCCAAAACCTCCGCCCATCATGGTGACGGTTACGTCCACGTCTTCTTCGGCGATCCCGGCCGCATCGGCGCAGGCGGTGCGCAGGAACGTCGGGCCTTGATTGCCGCACCACAGGCGCAGCTTGCCTCCGTCGAACCACGCGGTCGCATTCATCGGCTCCATGGTTGCATGTGCCAGAAACGGAACGCGGTATTCAGCCGTGATGGCCCCTTCGACGGGCAGGCTGGCTGCGTCGCCGTCATCCCGCATCGTGCTGTCAGGATCGAGATCAAAGCCCGCTTCGAGTGCCGCGAACATACCGTCCGTATCGGCTGGATAGGCGGCCGGTTCCCATTCGATCGGGATCGAATCCACGGCCTGCTGCGCAAGCCAGGTGTTCGACGCGATCACGGCAACGCCGTCACCCAGATCGATGACCTTTTCAACGCCTGCCATTCTGGAGGCCTCAAAGCCGTCAAAGCTCTTCATGCCCGCGCGGGTGGGCGCCATGCGCACAGCCGCGAATTTCATGCCCGGCAGACGCACATCGATGCCAAATTCAGCGGTTCCGGTGCTTTTGCCCGGGATATCGACGCGGGGCAGAGTCTTGCCCAGCAAGGTCCATTCCGAACGTGGTCGCAGCGTGACCTTTGGGGCATCCAGTTGGGCAGCCTCGGCAGCCAGATCCGCATAGTCCAGAGCCGTACCATCCGGGGCGATGACCTGCCCAGCTTCGGTCTTGAGATCGGCAATCGAAACGCCCAGCCGGTCCGCAGCCGCCTGTTTGAGCATTTCGCGTGCGCCGGCACCGGCCACACGCATGCGTTCAAAGCCATCTTTCATGGCAGTTGAGCCGCCGGTGACTTGCATGTTGAAGACCTTGCCCAGCTGGCCCAGCATCTGCCCCAGACTGTGCTGGAAGCTGGACGCGTCATAGCCTTTGAACGGCAGGGCTTCGGACATCATTGCACTGTTGAAATAGGCCTGTGCAGGCGGGCCGTGAATGACCGAAACCTGATCCAGAGTGACGTCCAGTTCCTCGGCCAGCAGAGCTGCCCACGTGGTGTGGGTGCCCTGACCCATTTCTGCGCGCGGTGCGATCAGCGCAATGCCATCGCCATTGATCACCACGAAGGGATTGAGCGAGCCGTCTGCCGGATCGAGTGGGTTCGGGGCCGGTTTGGCAACGTACCAAGCGCCAAAAGCCGCGCCGCCTGCGACGGCAACAGCGCCAAACAAGAAGGTACGACGTGCGATTTTTCCGATACTTGCCATGATCTATGCCCCCTGAACTGCAGATTTGATTGCCGCACGGATGCGGGGGTAGGTGCCACAGCGGCACAGGTTCCCGGCCATAGCCTGATCAATGTCATCATCGGTCGGGTTCGGGTTTTCAGCGAGCAGAGCAGCGGCCTGCATGATCTGGCCGGACTGGCAGTAGCCGCATTGCGCCACCTGATGTTCGATCCAGGCCGCCTGAAGGCGATGCAGGTTTTCCGGAGTACCGAGGCCTTCCACGGTTGTGACGTCGCCCCAGACATCACCAAGCGCAACCTGACAGGATCGGACCGCTTCGCCGTCGATGTGAACGGTGCAGGCCCCGCAGGCCGCAACGCCGCAGCCGAATTTTGTGCCGGTCATGTTAAGCTGGTCGCGCAGCACCCACAGCAGGGGCACGTCTTCGGGCAGATCAACGTCATGCGTGTCGCCGTTGATGGTCAATTGCGTGGTCATGGTAACCTCATACTTGGATGCAGCAGGCGCCGAGAAAGCGTTTCGGCTTTCTGACAATATAGGCAAAAAATGTCAGGCCGTCAATTGACAAAAATGACTGTAAATGTCAGAGTGTATACATGATGGATCAGACCGTTCGCATAGAGGTTCCCAAGGACAAGACCGAAGCCATTCTGGCCGCGGCCTTTGATGTCTTTGCGCGTTACGGTTTTCGCCGGACGTCGATGGCGGACATAGCGCAGGCGGCGAACATGTCGCGCCCGGCGCTTTATCAGCACTTCAGCGGCAAGGACGACATCGCAAGAACCATGGTTGCGAAGTTCTTTGAGGACGCTGAAATGAACGTGCAAAGAGCGCTGGAGGAGCAGGGTGCGCCTGCCGAGGTGCTGGAGCGGGCCTTTCGTGCCAAGGGCGGGGCTTCGGTCAAAGTGATGATGGAGTCCCCGCACGGACAGGAACTCATGGATGCCGGGATTAGCGTCGCGGCAGATTTGTCGGCGCAGGGAATGGGTCGGTTGCGGGCATTGTTTGCTGCATGGATGAGCCGCGAAGCTGCGTCCGGCCGCATTGTGCTGGACGATGATGCGGGAGACATGGCCGCGTCGATGCTGGCGGCGCTGGAGGCTGGCAAGGGCGAAACCTATGAGGACTATGAGGCCCATCTGGTGCGTATCGCGCGGGTTTTTGGGCGGGCCTTGGCGGCAACCCCCAAATAAAGCATCCGTTGTTACATGGTGCGCCTGCGGCGCGCAGGATCAGCCCGAACCCGGCTGACGCCGGTCCGGTCCATTGCCGCGATCGGTTGCTGTTGGGCTTTTAGACCTCGCCACCGGCGATCTGAATGGCCTGTCCGTTCACGCTGCTGGACTGCGCGTGACACAACCAAAGCGCGGCCTGCGCCACTTCGTCGGGGGCAATCAGCCGTCCATGCGGGTTCAAATCCGTCATCAGGGCTCTGGCTTCAGTTTCGGCCATGCCTGTGCGCTGCATGATCGAGGTGGTATTGCGGGTGATGATATCCGTGTCCACATATGCCGGGCAAAGCGCATTGAAGGTGTAAGGCTTGGTCGCGTAGTCCGCCGCCAGCGCGCGGATCAATCCCAGCATGGCGTGTTTCGAGGCGCTGTAGGTGGGCGCCCCTTTGAGCCCCTTGAGACCCGCGATGGAGCTGACGGCGATCACGCGGCCCCAATCTGTCTGGGTCATGGACCGCAGGCTTTCGCGAATGGTCAGAAATGCACCGTCTAGATTGGTCGCCATCATCTGGCGCCAGAACTGCATGTCGGTTTTGAGCAGGGCGCGGCCTTCGGCGATCCCGGCGTTCGGAACACAAATCTGGATGGGACCGCGGGCCTGAACCGCGGTGTCGATGGTCTCGCAGACGGCCTGTTCGTCGGTGACGTCCATGACCGCGGGAAAGAGCGATGCCGAGGATGCGGCAGCATCTTCCAGCGGGCCGGCACGGCGACCAGTGATGGTGACCACGGCGCCCTGAGCCGCCAGCGATTGCGCAATCGCAAGGCCAATTCCGGTGCCGCCGCCTGTCACCAGTGCATGTTTTCCCTCGAGCATCTGCGTCTCCCTTGTTTTGGGCAAGACTAACCGCTGCCGCCCAAGTGACAAGGGCGCTGCAGTTCGCTCTTGGCTTAATCATTCACGCATGCGAATGTGTATTTGAATTTTAGGAGGACTCACCATGAAATATGCATTGGTTGCCTTGTGCGCATTCGGCACGATGGCTGCGGCGAGCGAGGATATCGCGGACAAATACCCGCAGTCCGAGCTGTACAACAAACCGGTGGAAGTGATCCCTCATGTCTTTAGCGCCATTGGCGCAACGGCGCCTCCGACCTACGAGAACAGCGGGCATAACAACAACCTGTCCTTCATTGTGACGAACGAAGGTGTGATCGTTGTCAACGGCGGTGCTTCTGCGCGTCTGGCGGCGGCGCTGCACGACGAGATCAAGGCCGTCACGGATCAACCGGTCAAGTTGGTAGTCAACGAGAACGGGCAGGGACATGCCATGCTCGGCAATTCCTACTGGGCCGATCTGGGCGTTGATATTCTGGCCCATGTGGATGCGACCGCTGAAGTCGAGGAAAACGGCGACTTCATCCTGCAAGGCATGCAGCGCTATAACCGCGACAAGGCCGAAGGCACCCGGGTGGTCCCGGCGAACTTGTCATTCGAAGACAAGCACATCGTTGAAATGGGGGGTGTCACGATCGAGGTTCTGCACCTTGGGCCGGCGCATGACCCGGGCGATGTTCAGGTCTGGATCCCTCAGTGGGACATCGTTATCGCGGGAGACATTGCCTTTCACGAACGCATGCCGCCGATCTTTCCCGAAACCGACACCGATGCCTGGGTGGAAACCTTTGAAGGGCCCTTTACCGATCTGGGTGCCACCTATGTGATCCCGGGCCATGGCCATCCGACCAACATGGCGCAGGTCACCCGATACACGTCTGAATACGTCAAGGACCTGCGCGCCAAGATTGCAGCCCATATCGACGAGGGCGGTGATTTGGCAGGGGCCTATTATGTGGATCAGTCCGAATGGGATCATCTGGACACCTTTAAGGAACTGGCGACCAAGAATGCGGGCCGCGTGTTTGAAGAAATGGAATGGGAATGATCCGCAGAACGATCAAAAAGGCCGCCGTTTCAATTGCCTTGATAGCATCGATCGCCTCGCCGCTTTCGGCGCAGGATCTGGCGGATGAAATTATCGGATACATGGATTTTGCCACCTACGATGCGGGCATTATCCTGCCGGAACAACTGACCGAAGACATCTGGGATGCGCTGTATTTCGTGGACACGCGGGATGCAGCCCAGTTCAATGCGGGGAGCATTCCCGGAGCGGTCCACATTGAGTGGCGCGAAATTCCGGCGCGTCTGGACGAATTGCCTGCCGACAAGAAGGTCGTTCTATATTGCAACACAGGCACGTTGTCGGCGCAGGCGACCTTTGCGGCCCGACTGATGGGGCATGAGAACGTCGTGGTGTTGCAAAGCGGCTTTGACGGCTGGCAGGCGAATGCAGCCTATCAACCAGAGTGAAACAGCTGTAGGCCGGGGCCAACGCGCGGCGCTTGCCGTCAAAGAGATGTAGAACATGCTGAAGTGGATTGATTTGCCGCCGGTCTGGCTTTTGGGGGGCCTGGTGGTGGCCTGGTTGCAAAAGACCCATTTTCCCATGGGGCTGGGGTTTGGCCCGGTCTGGGCTGATCTCGTGGGTGGCCTGCTGGTCGGCGGGGGTCTGCTCCTCATGGCTTTGGCCGTTTACGAAATGCGACGGGCCAAAACCACGGTCATTCCGCATATGGACGCGGATCATTTGGTGACCACTGGGATCTTTCGACGGACGCGCAACCCAATCTATCTGGGTGATTCGATGCTCTTGCTCGGAATGATCCTCTATTGGGATGCCGTGTTTGCGCTCACACTTGTGCCGATCTTTGTTTGGGTGATCGAAAAGCGCTTTATCGTTCCGGAAGAGGATCGGTTGCGTCGCAAGTTTCGTGCGGATTTCGCCAGATACGCGCAACAAACGAAAAGATGGCTTTGACTCTCAACAGCACTATCGTTATGGCCGCGCTGACTGCTTGTGACCATTAGGTCAGCAATGTAGACGCAAACCGACGACGTGAACTTTGTTTACGACACCTATGCAACCGCAAGGGGGATACAAGACGTGAAAATCGGGACGCCGAAAGAACTAGAGCAGGGTGAAGCCCGGGTTGCAATGACCCCGGATTCGGCCCGCCAGCTGCAAAAGCTTGGCTATGAGTGCATGATCGAAACCGGCGCGGGTGCCGCGGCTGGCTTTTCGGATGCGCTTTACAAGGAAGCGGGCGTGGAGGTCGTCAAAACGGCGGCAGCTCTGTGGAAAGGCGCGGATATCGTCGCCAAGGTTCGCCCTCCGATGGAAGCAGAAGCCAAGCGTCTGCGCGATGGTCAGCTCCTGATCTCGTTCTTCTATCCTGCGCAAAACGAAGCGCTGATGGCCTCTGCCGCCAAGAAGGGCGCATCGGTCATCGCAATGGACATGGTGCCGCGTATCAGCCGGGCCCAGAAGATGGACGCTCTGTCGTCCATGGCGAATATTGCCGGTTACCGCGCGGTCATCGAAGCAGGCAACAACTTTGGCCGCTTCTTTACCGGTCAGGTTACAGCTGCGGGCAAGGTGCCGCCGGCCAAGGTTCTGGTTGTTGGCGCCGGTGTGGCCGGTCTGGCCGCGATTGGTACTTCCACGTCGCTCGGCGCGATCACTTATGCCTTTGACGTGCGCCCCGAGGTTGCCGAACAGGTTGAATCCATGGGCGCCGAGTTTGTTTTCCTTGATTTCGAGGAAGAACAGCAGGACGGCGCTGCAACCGGTGGCTACGCGTCGGTTTCCAGCCCTGAATTTGCTGCGGCACAGCTGGCCAAGTTCCGTGAACTGGCGCCCGAGATGGACATCGTCATCACCACGGCGCTGATCCCCAACCGCGAAGCGCCAGAGCTCTGGACCAAGGATATGGTCGAAGCGATGAAGCCCGGTTCGGTCATCGTGGACCTTGCTGCCGAAAAGGGCGGTAACTGCAAACTGACCGTCAAGGACGAGAAGATCGTCACCGACAACGGCGTGACCATCGTTGGCTACACCGATTTCCCAAGCCGGATGGCGACGCAATCTTCGACGCTCTATGCGACCAACATCCGTCACATGATGACAGATCTGACGCCAGAAAAGGACGGACAGGTCAATCACGACATGGAAGACGACGTTATTCGCGGCGCAACCATCACCCATGAAAAGGCCGTGACCTTCCCGCCACCGCCTCCGAAGGTGCAGGCGATTGCGGCGCAAAAGAAAGAGCCGATCAAGGAACTGACACCGGAAGAAAAGCGCGAACAGGAAGTGGCCGCATTCAAGGCGCAGACCAAGCAGCAGGTCACACTGCTGGGGGTCGGTGGTGCCTTGGTTCTTGGGCTGGGTTTGATCCCGGGTATGCCCGCCAGCTTCATGCAGCACTTTATCGTATTCGTTCTGTCGGTCTTCATCGGCTTCCAGGTGATCTGGAACGTTGCGCATTCGTTGCACACACCGCTGATGGCCGTGACCAACGCGATTTCGTCGATCATCATTTTGGGTGCGCTGGTGCAAATCGGCTCGTCCAGTCTGCTGATTACCTTGCTTGCCGCACTCGGGGTCTTCATGGCCGCGGTGAACATCTTTGGCGGCTTCCTCGTGACACGGCGCATGCTCGCCATGTTCCAGAAATCCTAAGAGGGGACAGAACCAATGGAATTCGGATTTACGATCGCGGCATATGCTGTCGCAGCCGTCCTGTTCATCCTGTCCCTCGGCGGTCTGTCGGGGCAGGAAAGCGCTAAGCGTGCCGTATGGTACGGTATCGTTGGTATGGGCATTGCCGTTGTGGCAACGCTGGTTGGCCCCGGTTCGGGCATGTGGTTCGCATCGCTGGTGCTGATCGCGCTGGGCGCGGGGGTTGGCTATCAGTTGGCCACGCGGGTCGAAATGACCCAGATGCCGGAACTCGTGGCAATCATGCACTCGCTGGTGGGTCTCGCGGCGGTTTTTGTCGGCTTCAACGCTGATCTGATGATCAACCACGTCTCGGGGCTGTACGAAGCCAATGGCCAAGTGCTCGGTGCGGTTGGCGCGGATGGTTACAAAGCCATCGGCCTGCCAAAAGAAATCAACGAAACCTTGTCCACCTTTGGTCAGCTGATTGCGAAGAAGAGTGGCGTCGAGATCGGCATTCTGCGTGTCGAGCTGGTGCTGGGTATCTGGATCGGCGCGGTGACCTTTACAGGTTCCGTGATCGCCTATGGCAAACTGGCTGGCAAAGTGGACAGCTCGGCCAAGAAACTGCCCGGCGGCCACCTGTTGAACATCGCAGCAGCGGCCCTGTCGGTCTTGCTGGCGGTCATGTATCTGGGCGGCGCAGGCAGCTGGACACTGGTTCTGTTGACCATCGCAGCGCTGTTCATCGGCTATCACCTGATCATGGGTATCGGCGGCGCCGATATGCCGGTCGTGGTTTCGATGCTGAACAGCTACTCTGGTTGGGCGGCTGCGGCCATTGGCTTCAGCCTCGGCAACGATCTGCTGATCGTCGTTGGTGCTCTGGTTGGCTCGTCCGGTGCGATCCTGTCCTACATCATGTGTAAGGCGATGAACCGATCCTTTATCTCGGTTATCTTGGGCGGCTTTGGTGGCCCTGCCGGCGAACAGATGGCTGTCGAAGGTGAGCAAATCGCAATCGACGCCGATGGTGTGGCCCAGTCGCTGGAAGAAGCCGACAGTGTCATCATCATCCCCGGCTACGGTATGGCGGTTGCTCAGGCACAGCAGAGCGTGGCCGAACTGACCCGCCGTCTGCGCGCCAAGGGCAAGGAAGTGCGCTTTGCAATCCACCCGGTTGCGGGTCGTTTGCCTGGTCACATGAACGTGCTGCTGGCCGAGGCCAAGGTGCCGTATGACATCGTGCTGGAAATGGACGAGATCAACGACGACTTCCCGGAAACGGATGTCGCCATCGTGATCGGCTCGAACGACATCGTGAACCCGGCCGCGCAGGATGACCCAAACAGCCCCATCGCCGGCATGCCGGTTCTGGAATGCTGGAAGGCCAAGCAGGTATTCGTGTCCAAGCGCGGCAAGGGCACCGGTTACTCGGGTATCGAGAACCCGCTGTTCTTCAAAGAGAACACGCGCATGTTCTATGGCGACGCCAAGGACAGCCTGAACGAGCTGCTTAACCGGATCTCATAATCCGCATGAAAGCGATTGCAGGGCCCGCTGGAAACAGCGGGCCCTTTGCTTTTGCAAAGTATGGGTTTGCAAACTATGCGCGTTGCGGACTTGCGGCAGCGCGGCATTTGCGGCAAAACCCTGCACAATGTTACTTGATACATGACGATCACACGGGGGACCCCATCATGACATTGACTCTCAACCGTCCGGTGCTGGCCGAAGCCTTTGGGCCAAGTGAAGGGGCCGCTCTGCGTCTCAAGCAGGCCGCGCTTGTTGTTCTGGGCATCGCCGTGCTGGCAGTGGCTGCAAAAATCAAAGTGCCAATGTGGCCGGTTCCGATGACCATGGGCACCTTTGCCGTGCTGACCATCGGTGCAGCCTATGGCGCACGCCTCGGTCTGGCGACCATCCTCGGATACATGATCATTGGCGCACTGGGCTTTGACGTGTTTGCAGGCTCGTCCGCTGAAAAGTTCGGTCTGGAATACATGATGGGCGGCACAGGCGGTTATCTTGTGGGCTACGTGTTGGCCACGCTGGCGCTGGGTACTCTGGCGCGCGCGGGCTGGGATCGCAGCGCTGGCAAAATGGCCGGCGCCATGTTGATCGGCAATGCCCTGATCTATGTTCCGGGCTTGATTTGGCTGGGTATGCTCTACGGCTGGGACAAGCCGATCCTGCAGTGGGGTCTGACACCGTTCCTGCTGGGCGACGCGATCAAGCTGGCCCTGGCCGCTCTGGTTCTGCCTGCCGCTTGGAAACTGGTGGGCCGCGCGCGCGGCTGAACCGGGTAGGGCGCAAAAGGCGCCTGCCGATCTGGATTTCAAAGGCCGGGCCCAGTGCCCGGCCTTTTTGCATTCAGACCAACTCTGTCGCGATCTCGGCCCCTTTTTCCAAGGTGCGATGCACCGGGCATTTGTCGGCGATTTCCAAAAGCCGCGCGCGCTGTGCGTCGTCCAGATCACCGGCAAGCGTGATCCGTCTGACAAACCGGTCCGCGCGCATACCTGCGCTGGCTGCGGCGTCCTGTGCGTGCACCTTGTCGTGCGTTACATCCACCGACACATGCGTCAGCGGCCAGCCCTTGCGGCGTGCGTACATGCGTACCGTCATCGACGTACAAGCACCCAGACCTGCTGCTAGAAATCCATAAGGCGACATGCCGCGATTGGTGCCGCCATAGGCCAGCGGTTCATCTGCCAGCATGTGATGGAACGGGCCATTCTGAATATCCTGCAGGAACCCTTTGGGATCGGCTTCGGATACGCGGGTCACGCCTTCGGGTGTTCCAATGGGCGGTGCCGGTGGCGTGAGCGAAAGGTAGCGGCCGGCCCAGGCAGCGATCACTTCGGCGGTGTATTCAGCGTCTGCCGCCTGCGAGATCAGGTGGTCCGCCTCATCCAGTGTGACAAAGCTCTTGGGGTGCTTGGCAGCGGTGAAGATGTTTGTCGCGTTGGAAATGTCGACAACTGAATCGCGAGGCGCGTGCAGCACCAGCAGGGCTTTCTTCATTGTGCCAATAGAGGCACCCACGGGGTCAGCACTCAGATCATCCACAAAGGCCTGCGTGATCGTGAAGGGGCGACCGCCCAGATCGACCTGCGCCTTACCGCGCGCCGCGATCTGGGGCAGGGCCTCTTTGAATACATGGGTCACGTGCCCCGGATCATAGGGCGCACCAATCGTGACAACCGCCCGAGCGCTCTCGATCAGCGGTGCAACACGCAGCATGGCCGCGCCGCCAAGGCTGTGGCCGATCAGCAGATCAGGGGCCAATCCGCGTTGATCCAGATAGGCTGCAGCGGCCTGTAGGTCTGCAACATTCGAGCTGAAAGTCGTGTTCCCGAACTCGCCACCGCTATGGCCAAGCCCGGTAAAGTCGAACCGCAACACAGCAATCCCCATCGCCGCAAGCCGCGCGGCAATCCGCCGGGCGGCGGGGATGTCCTTGCCGCAGGTAAAGCAATGGGCAAAAAGAGCGGTAGCCAGATGTGGGCCTTCGGGCATGTCCAGACGCGCCGACAGCATGTCGCCGGAGTGGCCGGGAAAGGTAAGGCGTTCTGTAGGCATGGCAGGGTCCTTTGGTGTTGCGTTAATAGACTGGGCTTTCCCGGATGCGCGGGCAAGCTGCGTGTCAGTGCTGTCACGGCGCTGTGAGATAAGGTGTTCGCCCCGGTGAGGCATGTTTCAAACCGTCGGGTTTTTGTTTCGGGAATTGTCACATGAGCTTGATCAGGGGTGTTCTTGGCGCAGGGGCCTGGCTGGTGGCCGCTTTGGTGCTGGCTGGGTATTTTGGCCAATGGCATCCTGCTGCCGACAGTTTCGCGGTGTTCCGGGTGCCTCTCGCGATTTGTGCAATGCTGTTGTTCGCACTGGGGGCCAGAGGATGGCAGCGCGGACTTGGCGTGGCCGCAATGGTGGCGGTCCTTGTTCCGCATGGATACAGCCGTTTTATTCCCGCCAACGGTCCGGGCGACACTTCGGGCAAGGCGCTGACCCTGTATCAGCAGAACCTGCTCTTCAGTCGCAAGGAAGATCAGGCATGGCTGGAGGCTGTCACGCGTCAAATGCCCGACGTTTTGACCCTTCAAGAGGTTTCAGGGTGCAACAAGACCATTCTTGCGGCCTTAAAAGACCAATATCCGACGCAGATCTATTGCGACTTTGCGACGGTCGGTGGTGTGGCCGTGCTGTCCCGGCTCCCGGCGGTTCCCGGCACTGCGCGCTGTGCTGGTCGGGAAGGGGCCGCGGCTGTTCAGCTCATGTCAGAGGGTGGGCCAATCTGGTTGGTCTCCATTCATCTGCATTGGCCATGGCCCTATGGTCAGGCTGATCAGGTTAACAGACTAGAGGCTTTCCTCAGTGGATTGGACGGTCGGGTAATCCTCGCCGGGGACTTCAACGCCGTTGCGTGGTCACATACGGTTTCTCGGATCGGGCAGGCCAGCGGTACGCGTCGCGTCGGCACTTATTCTGCCACCTTTGAGCTGCCGGTGATTCCACTGCCTGTGGGCATCGACCACGTCATGGCAAGCAAGGGTTTTTCCGCGACCGTTTTGACCCAACCTAAATTGGGCTCGGACCATCACGGTGTTTTCGCGGTCTTCGACTGGGACTGATCGGGCGCTGTCGCTCAGCCCATCCTGCTTTGCAGAACCTTTGGCAGAATTTCTGGTAGATCCTCGGCGATCAGGCCGGGACCAAAGCTTCGCCCACATTCCACATGCAACCAAGCGGCGGTTTCAGCGGCCTGCATCGGCTCAAAGCCGCGCGCCAAAAGCCCTGTGATGAAGCCCGCAAGTACATCGCCTGATCCCGCAGTGGCAAGCCAGGGGGCTTGGCGCTCGTAGAGTGCGGCATTGATGGCAGTGCGGCCATCGGGTGCGGCAATGACGGTGTCCGGGCCTTTCAGCAGAACCACGCAGCCTGCCCGCGCTGCGGCGTCTCGCGTGGCGTCGACCTTGGAATAGGCCGGGCCGGTTTTGGCCGGGGCGTTGAGCTTTTGGGCAATGTCGGGGAACAGCCGGGCAAATTCGCCCATATGGGGGGTCATCACGCAAGCGCCGTGGAGATTGGCAAAGAGCATTTCGGGATTGTCGGAAAAGGCGCTGAGCGCGTCAGCGTCCAAGACCGTTGGCCGTTCAAAAGCCAATGCCGCAGGCACCACGTCCCGCGCCCGTTCCAATCCCAGTCCCGGCCCAAGGCAAAGCGCATTCAAACGCGCGTCGCTCAGCACTTCGGTCAGCTCTGCCGCGTCTTCCACCCGCTGCATCATCAAACCGGTGATCTGACAGGCCACTTCCATCTGCGCCGATCCGGGCACCGCCAAAGTCACCAGCCCCGCGCCGATACGCAACGCCCCGCGCGCAGCCAGTCGGGCAGCCCCGGTCTGGCCAAAACCACCTGACAGAACCAAGGCGTGTCCATGGGTGTATTTGTGTCCACCCGTTTCGGCCTTGTCGATCAAGCCGTCGCAGCCTTGAAGCAATTCAGTGATCGCCGGTTGCGGCGCAACAGCATCCAGCATGTCCTTTGCGCCAAAGCTAGAGCTCTCTATCTCAAGCGGATAGGTCCGTGACGCGGCGTCTGACAAAAGGGCGGTGAGGCCTGGCGCAATCGAGCTGGCGTGCCGCTGGCTTTGGATGGCATCGAGGCCAATATCCTTCACGCGCAGGCTTTGGGCCTGCGCATCACTCAGATAGTGGGCCACGCGCGGGCGATGAAAAGTAACGGTCAGGTCGGTACGCCATGCGGTGTCAAAGCCGTCTTCTCCAACCAGCCATTTGCCTGAGTCTGAACAAAGCCCGCTTGGCACATCGACATTGACGGACTTCAGAAAGCAAACCGGAACAACGCTGCGAAAGCTGCTGAGTGCAAGGCGCAAATCAGCTTCCAAGCCTCGGCTCAGGCCCGTGCCGAAAATCGCGTCCAGAAGGATCCCGTCTTCGGAGGGATCCAGAGCAACAGAACTGGCCGCATCCATGTCGAGCATGTCACTTGTTGGGCCCAAGGCTTGCCAGCGTTCGAAATTAGCCTTCGCATCCGGCGGCAGTTTTTCCGGATCGCCATAGAGGAACACCTCGACTGTCCAGCCAAGTTCCTTCAGCAAACGCGCCACGACGAACCCGTCGCCACCGTTGTTGCCCGGACCGCAAAGCACCACAGCGCGATGCGTGCCCTGGGCCAGCTCGGGCCACTCTTCCATGACAGCTTCGACAACCCCAGCGCCCGCCCGTTCCATCAGCTCAAGTCCGGTCACCGCGCCGCTGTCAATCGCCGCCTGTTCCATGGCCCGCATCTGGGCTGCTGTCAGCAATTGTGCCAAATTCCGCTCCTGTCGCCGTACCCGCTATGGTTGGGCCGTTCACTGAATCTTTGACATAACACCCCGACCAATACCACACTGCCTGCATTCTATAGGTGGGACTTCGCGCTGACGTATTTCAAAAGCGCTTTTGATTTTGTTCCTGTTATTGCCCTTTTTCGGCGTGTGGTCCGCTTTCCTTGATGCTGAAAGGAGCGCAACCATGCCCAGTTTTCTAATCGACAATTCTGTCACCGCGACACAAACCCTGAACAACAATGAAGGCGGATCAATCGGCCAAAACGGGTCGGTCCTGACCCTTGGAAATGGCATTGTCATGTCCGGGAATTCAGACCTGATCGTCAACGGATCTATTCAGGCCTTTGCAACGGCCATTGAAGCGTCTGGGACGACGCAATTTGAGTTGGTGGTTGGCGCATCGGGTTCCATTTTATCTGCGGGTAACGGGATCACGGCAGATGTGACGACCGAAAGCCTCGTTCTGAACAGCGGGACGATTTCCGCGGTAGGAACGGCACTTTCCCTGACAGCGGATGCCGCTGCCGTGATACCTGTAAACCATGATGTGGTGAACACAGGCACGATCACCTCGACCTCAACGGCTGTGGTTCTTGAGATAGCCAACTCTGGCTTTACCGAGTTTCAGAACCACGGGGTGATCAGTGGAACAAACGAAGGCATCGACAATTCCGCATCTGCAGACGGGATTACCTTTGTTACCAACACAGGCACCATCACAGGCGGCCAGCCCTTCAACCCGTCCGACTTTGCCTACTTGGGCGGAAGCGGCGCTGACAATCTGATCAATTCGGGTGTCATTAACGGCAATATCAGCCTTGGCGGCGGGTCCGACTTTTTCGATGGTCGGGGCGGGATCCTGAACGGGACCTTGCGCGGCGATGATGGCAACGATGTTTTCCGCATTGACGATCCGACCGTCGAAATCGTCGAGGTCGCGGGTGAAGGCAATGCGGACAGGGTGGAATCCTGGGTTGATTATGCTTTGCCTGACTTTGTCGAGCGGCTGACCCTGATGGGTGCCTCGGATTTGAATGGCGTTGGCAATGCGCAACGCAATGTTCTGACCGGCAACGCGGGCAACAACTATCTAGACGGTGCGCGGGGGAACGACATCATTCGCGGAGGCCTGGGCAATGACTACATGACCGGCGGTGTGGGCAACGACGACATCAGTGGCGAAGATGGCAATGATACGCTGCTCGGCGCGACCGGTGATGACACGCTGGATGGCGGAGATGGTGACGATGTCCTGAGCGGCCACAACGGGCGCGATTCCATTGATGGGGGTGAAGGCGACGACGTAGCCCATGGTGGGGCCCTGAATGATACTCTGCTGGGTCGAGAAGGGGATGACACGCTGTCTGGCGGCTCGGGCAACGATCGCCTGCTGGGAGGCCCGGATGCCGACCTGCTGCGCGGCGGTTTTGGTGATGACGATCTGATTGGCCAAAACGGCGAAGACACACTGGTGGGCGGCGGCGGTGCTGACACGCTGGCTGGTGGCGGCGGTGCAGACCATTTCGTATTCACCTTGGACCAGCAGCCATCGCTTGCGGTGATCGACGTGGTGACAGATTTTACGGTGGGCGAGGACTATCTGGATTTGCGCCCGCTTTTCGACGGGGTGTTCGAGGTGAATATTCTCGGTGGCTTCTCGCTGGGTGGCACGCCCAGCGTCCGCACCGTCGAAGTGGGTGGCGATACCCGTGTGTTTGTTGATCTTGATGGAATCGGTGGCGCGGAAATCCGAATAGATCTGATTGGTACCGTCGGCGTGACCAGCGATGATATCCTTGGCTGATCCTCTGATCCGGGCTCGGTAAGGAGCCCGGAACCACCACAAGTTTTCAAACTGCACAAAAAATAGACAAAACGATCAATAAATTTGCAGAGCGCTTTTTTACAGGCTAAGGGCCCTGTGCCTGCAGGCCTATCTGATTGTGGCCTTGCACTGGAAATGATCTGCACACCTACGGAACCAAAGTGAGGAGCACGGCCATGAAAAAGATCGAGGCGATCATCAAGCCTTTCAAACTCGACGAGGTCAAGGAAGCCCTTCAAGACGCCGGCATTCAAGGCCTGAGCGTTGTCGAAGTTAAAGGTTTCGGCCGTCAGAAAGGTCACACCGAACTGTATCGCGGCGCGGAATATGTCGTCGACTTTCTGCCGAAGGTCAAAATCGAGGTCGTTCTGGATGACGATCAGGTAGATGGCGCGATCGACGCGATCGTTTCGGCTGCCAAGACGGACAAAATCGGGGACGGCAAGATTTTTGTCAGCCCGGTAGAGCAGGCGTTGCGCATCCGTACCGGTGAAACCGGCTCCGAGGCGCTCTGACGGGCGACCGATCAAGAACACGAACCAACTTTCTATCAGACAAGGGAATAGCGAAATGAGCGCAAAAGATCTGCTCAAGATGATCAAGGATGAAGAGGTCGCCTACGTCGACATCCGCTTCACCGATCCACGTGGCAAGCTGCAGCACGTGACCGTAATGGAAGATCAGGTCGACGAGGACTTCCTCGAAGAAGGCTTCATGTTCGACGGCTCGTCCATCGCGGGCTGGAAGTCGATCGAAGCGTCGGACATGAAACTGATGCCCGACTGCGACAGCGCCTATATCGATCCGTTCTATGCGGAAAAGACAATCTGCGTTCACTGTTCCGTTGTTGAGCCAGACACAGGCGAAGCCTACGAGCGTGACCCACGCGGTACAGCTCAGAAGGCCGAGGCATACCTGAAGTCCTCCGGCATCGGTGACGTATCCTACTGGGGCCCGGAAGCGGAATTCTTCCTGTTTGACGATGTGCGCTTCAGCAACTCGATCAACAAGGTATCCTACGAAGTCGACGCGATCGACGCATCGTGGAACACCGACACAGAATACGAAATGGGCAACACCGGCCACCGTCCGGGCGTTAAGGGCGGTTACTTCCCGGTCAACCCAATCGACGACGGCCAGGATATCCGTTCCGAAATGCTTTCGACCATGAAGCGCATGGGCATGAAAGTGGACAAGCACCACCACGAGGTTGCGTCCTGTCAGCACGAACTGGGCCTGATCTTTGGCTCGCTGACCACTCAGGCGGACGAGCTGCAGAAGTACAAGTACGTGATCCACAACGTGGCACAGGCTTACGGCAAGTCGGCAACCTTCATGCCCAAGCCGATTTACGGCGACAACGGCACCGGCATGCACTGCAACATGTCGATCTGGAAAGACGGCAAGCCGCTCTTTGCTGGCGACAAATACGCTGACCTGTCTCAGGAAGCGCTGTACTTCATCGGCGGCATCCTGAAGCACGCCAAGACGCTGAACGCCTTCACCAACCCTTCGACAAACTCTTACAAGCGTTTGATCCCGGGCTTCGAAGCACCTGTTCTGCGCGCATACTCTGCTCGTAACCGTTCCGGCTGTGTCCGTATTCCATGGACCGAAAGCCCCAAGGCCAAGCGTGTTGAAGCGCGTTTCCCTGATCCAAGCGCGAACCCATACCTGTGCTTCGCCGCTCTGCTCATGGCCGGTCTTGACGGTATCAAGAACAAGATCGATCCCGGCGAGGCGATGGACAAGAACCTCTATGATCTGCCTGCAGAAGAACTGGCCGGCATCCCGACGGTTTGCGGCTCCCTGCGTGAAGCAATCGAGTGCCTTGAAAACGATCACGACTTCCTGCTGGCCGGTGACGTGTTCACCAAAGACCAGATCGCGGGCTACATCGAGCTCAAGATGGAAGAGATCGAAACTTACGAGCACACGCCGCACCCTGTTGAGTTCGGCATGTACTACAGCTGCTAATTCGGCAGCAGAGCGGGCATTAACCGCTCTGACAAAAGACATAGCAAAGGGCGCTCAGACCGGGCGCCCTTTTGTTTTGCGCTGGCTGACAACTGGATTTCCACAATTTGGTCTGAACACGTATTAGGCCCGAACCTGCGCGTAAACGGTCAGTCAAAATGCCAAAGAGGGTTACTCAGCCAGCCGTGCCAACTTGGTAAATGAACGCGCCAAACCAACCCTATTGTTGACGGACTGAGACTTTTGAAGGGGTGATGGTCCTAAACTGGCCATGTGAACCGCACGTCCTCCGCACAATTCCTTTCGAGACTGCTAGCAACAAAAAAGCAGTTTCCAAAGGAGACGCAGATGACAGGCACGAGCTCATATACTGTCAAACTGATCCTGCAACGCGAACAGTTGGTGTCGCTTCCCAAAGTTTCGGAAATGGTGGCCGAGGCGATCGGTGATCCCTCGATCCTGAAGACGACCGAAGCCGGTTTGACCCGATTGAGTTTTGGCTCTGGCCGATCGCAATACCGGCTTGATTTGGCTTTCGTGCAGGACGAGACAATGTTGTCCCTGACGGCGATAAAGTCGGGGTCTAGTGAAAAGACGACGCTCAAGCGACTAGCGGTGATCGCCTATTTCCTTGTCACTCGATTGCCTGTGAGCCACGTGATTTGGACAGGCTCGCAATCACGCATTCCCAAGGAGGCCTTTGTCGCGGGCTTGGATGATCACCTCGCCGGACGCTACGCGCCAAGGCGGCCGCTGGACAGGCCGGTTGTACCGCGGCGTGTGATCAGGAGCGCGAACCAAAATGCTGTACCGCGACAGCGCCCTCTGGCTGTTCCGAATGACCATGTGGACTGCGCGGCCGAGCGGCAACTCCAGCCGCTTGGCCGGGCGGCGGTCTTGGAAACGGACTGGACTGAATTGGAGAGCTGCCTGCGTGATGTGATGTTGCGCGAGGCAACCGCCGAGGAGTTGCAGGCGGTCGAAGACCCAGCCAGCACAATCCCTGTTGAGGCGCGTCTGTCGACGTGGGCCGTGTCACTGACGGTCGCGACCGTCGCTTTGCCCATCGCGATTCCGTTGTTTGCGCACAACCTGACCAAGGGCGAAGATATGCGTGTTGCATCGCTGTGTATGGGCCTTGCCGGGTTCTTTTTGGCCCTGTCTGACAGCGGTGCGATGGACTCGGTTGTATTCTGGGCCGGATGATCGGTCTGTTTGATCGCAAAGGCGTGGTTGGTGGGGTCATGTATTCCCCCTTGGCCACTATGCGATTATTTGCATATTCTGCGGGCAATTGATCATTACCCGGAGTTTATCATGCGTCTTACCCTTTCAGCCCTTTGTTTGTCGGCCATGGCGGCGATGCCAGCCTTTGCCGCGGATTGCATTACGTCAAAAGGCAATTGGAGCGCTTACAAAAGCCATTTCGCGGGCGATGCGAAGTCTTCGGGCGTGGGGCAGCGCGGTTTGCAGGCCTTGAACGCTGCAAGCCTCTCCGGGATCACCTGGCGCTTTGAATCGTCTCCGTCGTCGCAGAAGGGCACGTTGCAAGCGGATCCTGCGCGGTTTCTTGCCAAACGGTCTGGCAGCAGCGCCGATGCGTTTATCAAACGCGTGCGTAGCAAGGTTGCGAAAAACCCGAATACGTTCAGTTCGATCGAGCGCCGTTATGGCGTGCCCGGTTCTTTGCTTGCGACGATCTGGGGGCTCGAAACCAGCTGGGGTGGATATCTGGGAAAAACCAAGATCGTCGATGGTGCTGTAACGCTCGCATCCTACTGCCGCCGCCATCCAAGGTTCGAGCCGCACGCAGTCGCCGCGCTCAAGATGGTGGACAAGGGGCTGATTACCCCCGGCACGCAGGGCGGCCCATCAGGTGAGTTGGGGCACATGCAGTTTCTTGCGGGCAACTGGCTGCGCTACGGCGTGGATGGCAACGGCGATGGACGAGCTGATCCTTACAATGCAGTGGACGCTCTGGCTTCGGCAGCGAATATGCTGGCCAAGAACGGTTGGAAAGCCGGGCAGCCCTACGGTGATGGAACGCGCAACTTTGAAGTTCTGAAGGTATGGAATGACAGCGGTAACTACCTCAGAGCGATTGTCTACGCCGCTTCGCGGGCGCAATAGACAGATTCTGTGCTGAACAGAGACAAAAACAAACACAACTATAAGTGGGCGCTCTCGACGTGCCCACTATTCCCTAGGGTCAAATTGCGGCAGCCAATGTGACCAAAAAACGATCTTTTGCCCGAATTTGACCAAGATTTTTGGGTCTAAATAACCTCGATTGATCGTATGTATTCGTGCCGAGGTTTAGAGAAATGACCGTTGATCAAATACCATATGCCGGTTTGGTGCTTCCGGATATGACGGATCTGGAACTGAATGACTATCTGGTAAGCGCGGCACGGTGTCTGGCAGAGCTGGAGCCTTGGTCGGAACGCCCCCCACGTATCAGCGAACGCAAATCAGCAGTCTTTGGCGACAACTACGGCATCAAGATGCGAGCCGAAGAAGACGGTATTTATGGTCCGCGTATTGTGATGACAGCGATCGCGCGTAACCCGGATGAAGACAGCGAGGAAATTCTGGCCAAGCTGCTTTCCGATACAGTTCTGGCCGTTCTGGAGCATTCATCCTGTGACATCATCGAATGGTATTCACCGGACGTTTTGATCGGGCGCGAAGATTTCATTCGTCTGCGTAGCTACGTGTCTCCGCTGCGAAACAATCAATTGCAGCCTGACGCACAGTACATTTCCCAGGATGATGAACTGAGTGAAGTCGAAGCCGCGGAATACGAAGAACAGCAACTGTTGCGCGAAGAAATTGGCATACCAATCGAACCGGAATCGGAAAAGCCGAGAGTTGCAGACGCGCCATCCCTCGCCGTGACGATCATGCGCGAACGTTTGGCAGAAAACTCGCCCGAAGAGATCCGCATGGGTGCGGCAAGCTGGGCAATGACGGGTGTGGTTGCTTTGTTCAACTTACCGGTCGCGGCGGCACTGGCGGTGTTCGGCGCAGCACGCGGGATGGATTTCCGACTCGCAACACAAAGTCTGTCAGTGACCATGTTGTTCGTGGCGCTGTATAACTCAAACGATCTAGGACGTCTGTTCCACAGCTTCCTGCACTAAGCGCCGTTCCACAGAGCGTCAGGATTCACCGAATTGCGCATCATAGGATGCCCGGGTCACCTGATACGTGTGGATCGAGAAGACCGCTGCGCCAGTGTCCGGCAGGCGCAGTATGCACTGGCGCTCGCTTCGGAAATAACCGCCTTCGTGTGCTGGTGGGGCTTCGCGAGGGGCGAGCGCAGATCGCGGCTGGTAAAGCGTGGGGTCGTCGTACCACAGCGCGTTGAACCGCCACAGCGGTTTTCCTGCGCGCACCCCGTCGAACAGTCTCTGAACGCGCCGGGCCAGCAAACCGTCATACACATCCACCGGGCCATGCACGGCAAACAGGCCTTTGCCCGCCTTTTCCGACAGCGTCCAACTGGCCGGGAAGCACAAAACCGCGCCCATCAGCGCATGCTCGTTGCCCTGTTTGATCATCAGGCAAAAGTCTTCCTGAAAGATCTGCCCAAGGGTCCCCAAAGGATCATCCAATGACAGGGCCACCACGCGCCCATCCGGGCATGTGACCTGATCGTCCGTCACGGCAAAGCCGTCAGGGCAATGTTTCAGCGCCATCAACAACAGCTCTTCTGCGGCTTGCTGTGCGCTGGGGTCCATCCAAAGCACACTGTCACGCTGAGACCGCAGCAGGCGCAGCCGTTCCGCCATCTGCGCGGCATAGGCATCATCTACGTGCAGCCATTCCTCTGGCTTGAGTGGCGCAACGCCGGGCAGGGCAGGGCGGCGGGTTGCGTCATAGGGAAGGTTCGACTGGCAAATCATATCGCAATGATTGCGGGTATTCGCAGCCCTGCGCAATGACGTGAACGGGAAAAAACGATCCGAAAACGTCAATCGCAGGTCGCGATTTGTCATGCAGCCCATGTTCAATCGCCGCAGCCTGAATGCACAATAATGAGGCGCATCATGAACACGCACTATCGTGACACCCGCAAGATTGACCCGACCCGTGGCGCGACCCTTGGGGACAACACACCAAACGATGCCGACCGGGTCGAGATCGGCCCGACGCAACTGGCCTATGGTGAATGGGCCGCAGCGGGGCTTGAACTGCCTGATCTTCAGGTAATGCGCCGCTACCGGTGGCAACGGCTTGTCGATCATATCGTCGCGCGGGACTATGCGGGGCTTTTGGTCTTTGATCCGCTCAACATTCGCTACGCCACTGACAGCACCAACATGCAGCTGTGGAACACGCACAATCCATTTCGGGCGGTTCTGGTTTGCGCCGATGGCTATATGGTGATCTGGGACTACAAGAACTCGCCTTTCCTGAGCAGTTTCAATCCCTTGGTACGCGAAGCGCGTTCAGGTGCGGACCTGTTCTACTTTGATCGCGGGGACAAGGTTGATGTTGCTGCCGACGCCTTTTCAAACGAAGTGCGGGTGCTGCTGGAAGAACACGCACCGGGCAACAAGCGTTTGGCCGTGGACAAGATCATGCTGCATGGGCTGCGCGCCCTTGAGGCGCAGGGCTTCGAGATCATGGAAGGCGAAGAACTGACGGAAAAGGCGCGAAGCGTCAAAGGACCGGACGAGATCAAGGCCATGCGTTGCGCGTCACATGCCTGCGAGACGGCATGCTACGCCATGGAAGACTATGCCCGCACCAAGGTGCCCGGTGGCGGCATATCCGAGGACGACATCTGGGCTGTGTTGCACGCAGAAAATATTCGCAGGGGTGGTGAATGGATCGAAACCCGGTTGCTGACCTCGGGGCCACGGACAAATCCGTGGTTTCAGGAGTGTGGCGGCCGGATCGTTCAGAACAACGAGATTGTGGCTTTTGATACCGATCTGGTTTCAAGCTACGGAATTTGCATCGACATTTCGCGGACATGGTGGATCGGCGATCAACCGCCGCGTCCCGATATGGTCGACACCATGAAGCACGCGCATGAACACATCATGACGAATATGGAGATGCTCAAACCCGGTGTGAACATTCAGGACTTGTCACGCAACACACATGTGCTCCGGCCTGAATTCCAAAAGGGCAAATACGGCTGCCTGATGCATGGGGTTGGATTGTGCGATGAGTGGCCGCTTGTGGCCTATCCGGACAAGATGGTCGAAGGCGCCTTCGACTACGAGTTAGAGCCCGGTATGACATTGTGCGTCGAAGTGCTTGCGAGCCCAGAGGGTGGCGACTTCTCGATCAAGCTGGAAGATCAGGTGCTGATTACCGAGGACGGTTACGAAAACCTGACCAAGTATCCCTTTGACCCAAGATTGATGGGGATCGCCTGATAGGTCTCTGAGCTTGGTTTAAGCGCTGCTAGAAAATGAACAGGGCGGGGAAAACCCCGCCCTACAGAACCTGTCCATTTGCCTCAGCGACTGTTTGTTTTTTATGCTGCGATCGCGTCCTGTGTGTCCGAGGATGCTGTTTCAGCGGTTGCCGATGCGACCTCCAGGCCGTCGGCATAAAGAATATGCGGCGTGTCAAAGATCAGTTCGATCATGTCGATTTCGCGCGTTCCAAGATCGCGAACAAATTCGCCATCCACGAGCCGCGATGCAGATACCAGCGCCTGAGAGGCACCGAACAAAGCTTCGGCGCGCCAGTCGCGGACCAGAATTTCCTGATTTGCGGGCAGAACGGCATCGCGGTCTGGGCGGTTGTTACCCAGCGAGCCTGCCTTGATTGCGATCGCCTTTGAACGCTGCGTGGTGCGGCGTACCTTGCGCACAACGGCCATGCCGCTGTCGCGGGTGATTACACGATCACCTTCGTTGATGAATTCGACGGGGAGTGCGCCATCAAGCGTCAGAACAACTGTTCCGGCTGCAAGAGCATTTTGGGCGGTCGTTTCGTTGACACGACGCGCACCATCGGCGCGGGAAATCTGCTGGAATTCCATTGCAGGTTCTTCCTTTTGTATGTTCTGCCTCAGTTTTTTTGCATCACAATATGGCAAAAAAAGGTGAATGTCGCGCCCATAATGAGGAAAACCCTGACACTGTTGCACCATAATTTTCCTCTCGCACTGTCCGAAAAGCTTTGATAATCAGCCTCCTGTCCGGACTGATTTGCGAATGTCCGGAGACGTGCGGGTGTGGCGAAATTGGTAGACGCACCAGATTTAGGTTCTGGCGCCGCAAGGCGTGGGGGTTCAAGTCCCTCCACCCGCACCACTGATTTCCGGTCTTTGACAGCGATCGTTGGCGTTGCGCCGACTGCCCGTCAGGATGCTTTTACGTTTTGATGATCGGAAAAGCGGGTCAGGGCGGCGTGCAGTTTTTTGATCGACAGTGGTTTGGTCATCATATCGTTCATTCCCACGTCGAGGCAGTTTTCCTTCACGCCAGGCATGATGTTCGCAGTGAACCCGATGATATACGCGGGCGTGTTGCGTAGCGTCTGTTCCTGCTTGCGGATCAGTTCTGTTGCCTCCAACCCGTCCAGATTTGGCATGTGACAATCCATCAAAATGACATCGTATTTGTCTGCGGTGGCTCTGCGGACCGCCTGATGACCGTCCTCCACCAAGGTGACGTCTGTCAGGCCGTGCTTTTCCAGCAGTTTTTCGGCGTGCAGCCGGTTGATGGGTTCATCGTCAACCACAAGGATCTTGAGCTGCTTGAACGCCTCTTCCAACTGCGTTGGCGCGGCACGGTCCTTGCGGGTCTTGGTTGGCTTTGCCTGCAGTTTGACTGGTAGCCAGACGGACATAGTTGTGCCGCCCTGTGCGCCGCTCTTGGCGGATATTTCACCGTCCAGAAACGTGACCAAACTTTGACAGATGGTCAGCCCCAAGCCCGAGCCTCCGTACCGTCTCGTGGTGCTTGAATCGCCTTGATTGAACTTTTCAAAGATGGTCTCGAGGTGATCGTCAGAAATGCCGATGCCTGTATCGGTGACAGAAACGATTAACCCGGTTCGCCCGTCTCGGCTCTCAAGTGCGGTGCTGATGGTCACACCGCCTGTTTCTGTAAATTTGATGGCGTTGTTCACCAGATTTGTCAGGACCTGCGCCAGCTTTTCCTTGTCGGTGGTAACGGTTTCCACATCGACCGTGCTGTCGTGTTTGAGATAAATGCCCTTTGCCTTGGCCGTCTGCTTGAACAGGCCCGTGATCTCATGCACCAGCCCCGAAACGCTGAAGCTTTCGCCGAAATACCGCATTTCACCAGTTTCGATCCGGGTCAGGTCAAGGATCTGGTTGAGGTGATGCAGCAATCGTTCACCCGCGCCATGCACAGAGCTCAGCAGTTCCTTCGTTCTCGGGTCGTGGTTTTCTGAAACCAGCACTTCCGTGATGCCCAACACGCCGGACAAGGGTGTGCGCAACTCGTGACTCATGTTGGCCAGAAAATCGGTCTTGGCCTTGTTTGCCTTCTCGGCCTCGTCCCTTGCGGTCTTGAGTTGCTCTGCCGAAGCCCTCAGCTCCCAACGGGCACGTTCAAAACTGTCTGCCAGTGTCTCGAGCTCATACGAATGCATTTTGGGCCGGGCCACTTCGCTGTCGTCGATCCCCAGGGCCGTCGCATCCATCATCGAGGTCAGGCGCTGGATCGGCGTCAACAATTCCCGTTCCGCCAGAAAGTACGTGATGAACGTGACAAAGAGCATGACGCCAAAGATCAGCAAGAGCTGATTTGTCGCTTCCTGAATAATCGGGTCAGCGATCACGTTCAGGTCTAGAGCCAGTTGAATGGTGCCCAGTCGAGCATTCTTGCCTCCGATCTGATAGGTCTGGATCTCGATGCGCTTGCCGGATGGCATTTCTGCTGGTTCGAACAGCGGATAGAGGGAGCGGCCAAGATCGTCCGTCAGGACGATTTCCTGAATGATCGGCAGACGTTCCCTGATCAGATCAAGCTGGTCATAGACATTCGCCAGCTCGCCGCCGACCAGCATTGGAACTAGTCCTTCGACCGTGACTTCGATGACCGGCTCGACCGTGGCCATAGCCTGCGCAACCGAATTCTCGATTTTTCGGGGCACAAATACAAACGCCGTGGCGCCCAAGATCAGGCAGAACAGCGTGAACAAAAAGATCAGAGTTCTGCAGCGAAGGCTCGTGAGGCCGATCATTCAGACATCCATTATTCGCGGAACTTTTCGAGGCCCATGTCGCGCAAGGCAGCGTATTCATCAATGTTCGTTTCAATCGGCTGTTTGAGCGGGATACGCTCAAGCAGTTCTGGGTTCTCTGCGCCGATCTTCAAAATCTCTGCCGTAATCTTGGCCACATGGTCTGATCCGACCCTTGGGTGTATCGCGATTGGGTGCGCCGGAACCTGCTGTGTTCTGTATATGACCCGCAGACCTTCTGACAGGGCAGGGTCCTGCGTGCTGAGCGACCGTTGAACGCCGCCTCCAGCTGCGACCAGCTGTTTGTAGACGTTGAGGTACACAGAGGTATGCGTGCCGACGTAGCGAGTGGTGTAAGAGATCCCAACACTCTCTGTCAGTTCCGCACGCATCAACAGCGAAGCGCCAAGCGCGTTGGGTGAAGGGAAGGCCAGCTCCTGACCATCGAGATCCTTCACGTCCTGAAACTCTGAGTCCGCGGCCACGACAAGAATGCCCTGCAACTTACGGGCACCGGAACGGATGATAGGAAGATAATTCTGTTCATCATGCGCCATGACAGCATGAAACGGGTTCATGTACACGATGTCGAAGCTTCCGGATTGGAATTCGTCTTCGAATTCCGGAATGCTGCGAGAGGCACGGAGCCGGACGGTGCAACCCGTCGCTGTTTCCAGTCGTTCGATGACCGGGGTCCACGCAGCCAGAATACGGCGGTGTTCGAATTGAGGAACGACTCCCAAGCTCAGCTCGCACGAAAGCGCGGCGCTTCCGAGCAAAGAGATCGCCACGGCAGCACCGATAACTACGCGTCGAAACATGACCTGTCCTTTCAAACCTCGGGATTCGCCACTTTTCACATGATCGCAGCGATGCCCCAACACCCAATTACCTTGAGGTAGTAAACGCACCTATTCACTGCGTAAACGCGGGCTATCCTGAAAAGCCAAATACCTATCCATTTGTGTAGTGGAGCCGGTATTCGCATCTCGATAGCTCTGAAAAAAAAGACAAAATATCGAGGCAGATTTGATGATCAGACAACCAGAGCTGTTGGATTGGGCCGTCTTTATGGATTCGGTTGCCATGTTCGGCCACAGAGCCGTCCGCCGCGAAAGCTGCGCGGCATTCCGATTAATCCAGAAAGACCTGAACAGCATGAGAACGGCGAATTGTGCGCCCTCATTCACAGTGTGGGCCACCAAGCTGCACCGGGGTATCGGACCGTGTGGCGTCTTTGGCGCCAAGGCACTTATGACCAATCTCCAACATCTTGAGTTCATGCTCAGGGCTGGTCAAACGGACGGCTTGGCGCGCAAGGCTGAAACGGTTTCCAACCTTGCGCAGTTGACCACACTCGAAGTCAAATGGCGCATTGGGTTCTTTGGCGTAAGGGCGGACAGTGTGCCGCGTTCGTTGAAACAGGCGGCCTGACTTTCAGTTCAGTTTAAACGCCGAAATAAAAAACTGCCGGTCGAGCCGGCAGTTTTCTGGTATTTTTGAACTGCGTTCTTAGACGCTGGCTTCCATCAACAGAGCGCTGGCTTGCATTCTGCTTTTGACGCCCAGCTTCTTGTAGATTGACCGCAGTTGCTCCGAGACCCGTGACACCGTTACGCCCATCCGGTTGGAAATCTCTGCGTTGCTCATGCCCTGAGCGACCATCACGAGGGTCTCGCATTGTTCGGCGGACAGACGTCCAGCCAGCGTTGGCGGAATGTCACTGAGGTTTTCCATTTTAATTTCGTCTGGGATCTGGTCGGGGTTATCCAAGAGCATTTCAGTCAATTCCACGATCCGGCGGGCCGGTGTATTCTTGCGGATAAAGCAGCAGGCCCCCACAGACTGCGCCACCACAACATCATGGTATGAGGTCGATCCAGACAGGACGGCGACTGGGTTCTGGCGATTTGCCATCGCAATTTGGGCCAGCCAGTCAAAACCATGTGCGTCAGGCATGTGCAGATCAGCCAGAATCAAGTCAAAAGGACCTTTGGCTCGCATCGAATCCAAAGCCTCATCGACGCTCGAAACCGCCAGGATATCCACGTCGTCAATCGACGCGAGGTATCGTCGCAAGCCATCAAGAACCATGTGATGGTCGTCTATTAGCATTAGAGATCGTGGCATATCAGGGGCCTTCATATATACGCTTCCGCCGATGTATTGGCACAAAGGATACGGCTATGAGAACCCGAAACGGGCGGAACAATTCGCATGCCCCAAGCGCTAAAACCAAGGGGTATCGGGGCTATGCTTTTGGGTAGTTTACATTAGCACTAACAATGCTTTGTTAGGGTTGGGAGAATGCTATGACCGACGAACAGACAGTTTTGGACCTCGACACTTTCGAAATGGCAGAGGACCTTTTTGGTCGCGATGAATTGCTTTCGCAGTGTCGTGAGCATTTCTCGGGGCTACGGGCAACCTTGGACAAATTGCATAACAGTAGCGATCCATCAGCAATGGTTGAACAAATTCACCGGACGCAGGGGCCCAGCAGCATATTTGGCGCTGAGCAGACTTTTGATGTGGTTGCAGAACTTGAAGTCCAGTTGCGCCAGCAAAGCAGTGTCAGCGCGTCGGACATGGCCCGCGTCACGAATGTCGTCGATCGGACTTTGCAGGAAATCGAACAGCGGCTCAGCGAAAACGCCTGACGCGACCTTCGGGAATCATACCTGACATCAAAAACAATCCAGTTTTGACCGGATCGCCTGCGAATACTGCTTGCAGCTTGGCTATTGCACCCGTATCACGCCTTGGATTTTGACCGCCGCGGACGCCTCTGCGGCCCTAATGCAATGGATAAGGACGACATGCAGGTCACCGAAACACTGAACGAAGGTCTCAAGCGCGGCTACTCTATCACCGTCTCTGCGGCGGAGCTGGAAGCCAAGGTCAACGAAAAGCTGGCCGAAGCGCAGCCTGAAATTGAAATGAAGGGATTCCGCAAGGGCAAGGTGCCCATGCCGATCCTTAAAAAGCAGTTTGGCCAGCGCCTGCTGGGCGAGTCGATGCAGGAAGCCATCGACGGTGCCATGAACGAGCACTTTGAAAAGTCCGGGGATCGTCCGGCGCTCCAGCCCGAGGCCAAGATGACCAACGAGGATTGGAAAGAAGGTGACGACGTTCAGGTCGACATGTCCTACGAAGCGCTGCCAGAGATCCCGGAAGTGGATCTCAGCGGTCTGAAGATCGAAAAGATGGTTGTCAAAGCAGACGATGCATCCGTCGACGAAGCGCTGGCGTCGCTGGCCGAAACCGCGCAGGACTTCAAGGATCGCAAGAAAGGCTCCAAGGCCAAAGACGGCGATCAGGTTGTCATCGATTTCGTAGGCAAGGTTGACGGCGAAGCATTCGAAGGCGGCTCTGCCGAGGATTACCCGCTGGCTTTGGGCTCCAACTCTTTCATCCCAGGCTTCGAAGATCAGCTGGTTGGCGTGAAAGCGGGCGAGGAAAAGGCCGTTGAGGTCAAGTTCCCAGAAGAGTACGGCGCAGAAAACCTGGCCGGTAAGGACGCTGTATTTGACGTAACCGTCAAAGCCGTGAAAGAGCCGGTCGCAGCCGAGATCAACGATGAAATGGCGCAGAAGTTCGGCGCCGAAGATCTCGATGCGCTGAAAGGCCAGCTGCGCGAGCGTCTCGAGTCCGAGTACACTGGCGCCGCACGCGCGGTGATGAAGCGTACGGTTCTGGACAGCCTTGACGATCTTGTCAGCTTTGAACTGCCGCCAACTCTGGTTGACGCCGAAGCCAAGCAGATTGCCCATCAGCTGTGGCACGAGGAAAACCCAGAGGTGGAAGGACACGACCACCCCGAGGTTGAGCCAACCGAAGAGCACACCAAGCTGGCCGAACGCCGCGTTCGTCTGGGTCTGCTGCTGGCAGAACTGGGTCAGAAAGCTGAAATCGAAGTGACCGAAGCCGAGATGACGCAGGCCATCATGAACCAGGCGCGTCAGTACCCTGGCCAAGAGCGGGCGTTCTTCGATTTTGTTCGTCAGAACGCACAGATGCAGCAGCAGATGCGCGCTCCGATCTTCGAAGACAAGGTTATCGATCACATCGCCGAAGGCGCTCAGGTTACCGAAAAAGAGGTATCCAAGGACGAGCTGCAGAAGGCGGTCGAGGAACTGGACGAAGAATAATCGTCTGACCGTTCAGGTCGATCTAACAAACAAAGCCGCCCTGAAAGGGGCGGCTTTTTTCATGGCTTAGTCAAATAGGGTTGTGTCCAAGTGTTGAAGCGCCCTGTAAAAAAAACAGCTATAGGACGGCTGAAGCCGTTGAAAACAAAAGAATAGAAACCTGAGCGCTCAGTCGCTGACAGAACGTAAGAAAGACAAAACCGCGGTTTGCTGGGGTGCGGACAGAGCCGTGAACAAGTCGATCAATTCACGTTTCTTGCGCGGCGCAACTCCGGTATTTTCGAAGGGTTGCGGTGTTTCCGGGCTATCTTCGAAGAAGTAGGAAACCGGGACATTCATCGCCTGAGAGATTTGCCAAAGCCGTGAGGCAGCAACTCTGTTTTGTCCGTTTTCGTATTTTTGAACTTGTTGGAAGCGCACGTCGATGGCTGTAGCCAGTTCCGTTTGCGTCATTCCCAATGCCTGTCTGCGTGTCTTGATCCGTTTGCCGACCAGTTGATCCATCTCTTGCATGGTCTTTTTTACCTATTAACTTTTTGACGCCAACAAACGTTAATATCGCACGAATTTTTCGAACTAAGCAATGGGAATTGAAGGAAAAAAAATTCATTACCTTCGGTTGAGTGCTAGTCAAAAAAAACGCGCGACCGGTGTGGTCGCGCGTTTCTAGCACATATTGAAGAACTAAAAAATTAGTCTTCGTTTTCTTCTCCGGCCTCGGCGGGCGCCGCTTCCTGCTCGGCAGGGGCGTCGTCATCGTCGATGGCAGCAGAGCCGATATCGTCGAACAGTTCGGCAATCTCGAATTCCGCCTGCGCTTCTTCTTCTGCCGCAAGTTCCTGAATGGACTTGCCGGATGCCTGCAGCTCGGCTTCTTCAGGCGAACGAGCTACGTTCAGCGCGATGGTCACCATGACTTCGGGGTGCAGGTGCACCTCGACTTCGTGCAGGCCCAGTTCTTTGATGGGCGCGCGGATGATGACCTGCTTGCGGTCGAGAGAGAAACCTTCCTCGGTTGCAACTTCGGCGGCGTCACGCGTTGTGACCGAACCGTAGAGGTTGCCGCCATCGGATGCCTGACGAATCACGATGAACTGCTGGCCATCCAGCTTTTCACCCAGCGCTTCGGCTTCCTTGCGGGTTTCCAGGTTGCGCGCTTCAAGCTGAGCTTTCTGCGCTTCGAACTGGGCGATGTTCTCTTTGCTGGCTGTCAGCGCTTTGCCCTGCAGCAGCAGGAAGTTGCGCGCATAGCCCGCTTTGACGTCAACGACGTCGCCCATTTGGCCCAGCTTGGCCACACGTTCCAAAAGGATCACTTGCATTGCATTGGCTCCTTATTTCACGGCGTAGGGCAGCAGGGCGAGGAAACGAGCGCGTTTGATGGCACGGGCCAGTTCACGCTGCTTCTTTGCCGAGACGGCGGTGATACGAGAAGGCACAATCTTGCCGCGCTCAGAGATGTAGCGCTGAAGCAGCTTTGTGTCTTTGTAGTCGATCTTGGGTGCATTGTCGCCCGAGAAGGGGCAGACCTTGCGGCGGCGGAAAAACGGTTTTGCAGCCATGGTTTAACTCCTCTTCTTAAAGCGATTAGTTGCGGCGCTCGCGGCGATCGCCACGCTCGTCACGCTTTTGCATCTGAACCGATGGACCTTCTTCGTGGGCGTCGACCTTGATGGTCAGAACGCGCATGACATCGTCATGCAGGCGCATCAGACGCTCCATTTCCTGAACAGCTTCGGACGACGCATCGGTCTTCAGAAACGCGTAGTGACCCTTGCGGTTCTTGTTGATCTTGTAGGCCATGGTCTTCACGCCCCAGTACTCGGATTCAACCAGCTTACCGCCGTTGTCCGCAAGAACTGTGCTGAAGTGTTCGACAAGGCCTTCGGCCTGCGCGTTGGAAAGATCCTGACGCGCGATCATGACATGCTCATAAAGCGGCATGTGTGCTCCATTTCTATCAAGGCGCATTTCAAAGGGCGGGCTTTCCCTTTCGCTCCCACCCACGAGAGACTGCGCGGTTCAGATTAAATGCGCGAAAGGTAGCGGCTCTATACAGGCTTTGGCCGCAGGATCAAGGGTGCGGCCGCGTTTGAAGAGGTTTCGCATCATTTCCCAGATGCCGCCGTATTTGTGCCTGTTTGCCACGTGAGTTTGCGGGCAACAGATTTTAGTCGAGGCAAATACAATGCGCGGAACCAGCAGCATAGATTTCAGCAGGGCTGGAATCCCGGCCACAAGCCCCAAGTCCGGCGCCGGCGTGATTGTCCGCATTGTTTGCCTTTTGATGGGATTTGCCCTCGTGTCCGCAGCATTTGGCCTCTGGCTTGTGCCGGGAGTGGGCAATTCGGCTGATTTCGCTCTGATCAAAATGGGGGTTTCCCTGTTCATGCTGATCTGCGGAATGTGCTGTCTTGTATTCGGCAAGGGCGGCACTCTCTAGGCGGCGACCAGCCTGACAGCCTTATCACACAAATCGCCAGGGGCCCTCTGATTTCGCGATGAGTTGGCTGTCTGGCTGCGTGCACCGTTGCGCGATCCGATTGTGGGTTGTAGGGGTTCTGCCCAACGAAAGACCCAAGACGACGGAGCCATCGGCATGAAGCGTGCATTCATTTTTCCCGGGCAGGGCGCCCAGACCATCGGTATGGGGCGCGATCTCGCGCAGGCCTATCCTGCAGCGCAGGCTGTCTTTGACGAGGTGGATGAGGCGCTGGGTGAAAAACTGTCCGACTTGATCTGGGAGGGGGACATTGAAACCCTGACCCTGACACAAAACGCACAGCCTGCGCTCATGGCGACATCGATGGCCGCGATGCGTGCGCTGGAGGCCGAAGGTGTTGGGATCGCTCAGGCGGCCTATGTCGCAGGCCATTCGCTGGGCGAATACTCGGCCCTGACCGCCGCTGGCGCCTTCAGTGTCGGTGATGCGGCCCGTTTGCTGCGCGCCCGCGGCCTTGCAATGCAATCCGCTGTTCCGGTTGGTCAGGGCGCCATGGCGGCGATCCTCGGTCTGGACCTCGACGCGGTGCGATCCGTCGCGCAACAGGCGGCCGAAGGGGCTGTCTGCCAGGCTGCAAACGACAACGACCCCGCGCAGGTCGTGATCTCGGGGGACAAGGCCGCGGTCGAACGCGCCACGATTCTGGCCAAGGAAGCCGGCGCAAAGCGTGCGTTGCTGCTGCCTGTCAGCGCACCGTTCCACTGCGCCCTGATGGAACCTGCCGCAGAAGCCATGAAAACGGCGCTTGCCGACGTTGCAATTGCCGTGCCAGCCGCGCCGGTGGTCTCAAACGTGCGGGCCGAGGCCGTGAGCGATCCTGATGAGATTCGCGGACTGCTGGTCGATCAGATCTGTGGCGCGGTCCGCTGGCGCGAGTCGGTTACCTGGATGGCCGCACAGGGTGTCACGGAATTCTGGGAAATCGGCGCAGGCAAGGCGCTGTCCGGCATGGTGCGCCGCATCGCCAAGGAAACCGCGGTACGCAACATCGGCACCGCCGGTGACGTTCAGGCCGCTCTGGATTCCATGAACGCCGGGTAATCCGCGACACCAAGAATTTTTGCCATGCCCCTGATTTGCAGGCGCAGGCACAATCAAAAAAGGAGAGGGTCATGTTCGATCTGACAGGAAAGACAGCGCTGATCACAGGTGCTTCGGGTGGTATTGGCGGGGCCATTGCAAAGACGCTGCATAGCGCTGGTGCGACGGTCGGGCTCTCTGGGACGCGGGTTGAGCCGCTCGAAGCGTTGGCTGCCGAACTGGGGGAACGGGCGCATGTTCTCCCGTGCAATCTTTCGGATGCCGAGGCGGTGACTGCTCTGCCCAAACAAGCCGCTGAAGCCATGGGCGGGGTCGATATTCTGGTGAATAACGCGGGCATTACGCGCGATAACCTGTTCATGCGCATGTCAGAAGAAGAATGGTCTCAGGTGCTTGAGGTCAATCTGACCTCGACGTTCCGGCTGTGCAAAGGCGTGCTGCGCGGGATGATGAAGTCGCGTTGGGGCCGCATCGTCAACATTTCCTCTGTCGTTGGTGCGACAGGCAATCCGGGGCAGGGCAACTACGCAGCGGCCAAGGCCGGTATGGTTGGCATGTCGAAATCACTGGCCTACGAAGTGGCCAGCCGGGGCGTGACCGTCAATGCCGTGGCGCCGGGCTTTATCGAGACAGCCATGACCGACAAGCTGAATGATGACCAGAAGGGTGCAATTTTGGGCCAGATCCCTTCGGGGCGTATGGGCACACCCGAAGAGATCGCGGCAGCGGTCCTGTTCCTGTCCAGCGCCGAGGCTGGCTACCTGACGGGCACGACCTTGCACGTCAACGGCGGCATGGCCATGTTGTAGATCCGGGTCGTGGCCTTGCTGCGCAGCGGCGTGGGAAAGCATTTGCCATCCCCGCTGCCTGTGTTATAGGCCCCCCAGATTTGACCGGGCGGAAAGTGCCGCTGGGTCACGTCCGGGCGGCCGCCCGGGTCAAAGCCGCCCCGTCCGGGGCAAGCAATGCCACCCCGGAAGGGCAAAGGCGAACTGGGCATCTAGGCCCGCCAAAAGTGAGGAAAAGACATGAGCGACATCGCAGATCGCGTGAAAAAGATTGTGGTCGAGCACCTGAGCGTCGAAGAAGAAAAGGTTGCCCCTGAGGCGTCCTTTATCGACGATCTTGGCGCCGACAGCCTCGACACCGTCGAGCTGGTCATGGCCTTCGAAGAAGAGTTCGGCATCGAAATCCCCGATGACGCAGCCGAGACCATCCAGACTTTTGGCGATGCGGTAAAGTTCATCACCGAAGCGCAGTAAGCGTCAGGTCGAAAAGATTTTAAACGGCGTCCGCTTCGGGCGCCGTTTTTCTTTTGGTGGGCGGTATGCGTGTTGAGGGCAACGTGGAGCCGCTTTGTGTTCGGCGCGCCGTGCGGCACGCCGACCGACTGGGGGCCAGCCCCCAGACCCCCGGGATATTTTCAGCACAAAGAAACAAGGCAGCGCTGCTGGGATTGTATCTCGCTGCCTATTTATAGCGCTGCACAAAGGCCTGCAGTATTTTCTCCGGCCATCTCACGTCAGCAGCACGGCACATCTCGATCAGGCTTTGGGTTTCGCCAGGTTCGAAATACCCGCGATCCTTGTAGATGTTGATCCGGGTTTCGAAGCCGGCGGCGTCGGCTTCGGGGTGGAATTGCGTGGCATAAACGTTTTGGCCGTGGCGGATCATCTGCATTGGGCAGCGTTCGGATGACAGCAGCTGTACGGTATCATCGGGCAGATGCTGAAGCGCTTCTTTGTGGCCGACAAAGGCATCAAACTGTTCGGGCAGGTCCGACAACAGTGGGTCTTCGGTGCCGTCTTGCGTTTTAATGCAGGTTACAGCGCTGACCGGTTCGGAAAACCGTGCCTTGGACACATCTGCGCCGAGGTGATGTCCGAGGATCCCGATGCCATAGCAGCAGCCCATGAATGGAATGTCCTGTTCCGTAATCTCGGGCATGAGGGACAGACACGCCGCTTCAATGCGGGCCTCAATAGGGCTCTTGGCATCGGGCGCGTCTGACACGCAGCCCGGTCCACCCCCGACCATGACACCGGCATAGGTCTGGATGTCCAATCCGTCCGGCAGGGTTTCACGGTCGAGCCGGATGCGATGTACCTGCGTCTCCGTCAACCCGCCCTTGTCCAGAAAGGCCTGGTATTCGTCGTCGCTGGCCTCGGTTTCGGGGCGCAATTGAAGCAATAAAAAGCGTGCCATGGGCCGGGCTTATGAAATGCTGTGCGGTTTGCCAAGGCCCTGATGCCGGCTGGCCTTGGCAAGCCCGCCTGCCATGGGCTATGACGACACGCGACAAATCCAACAGACGCAAGAGGCAAGACGCCATGGCCGGCCATTCAAAATGGGCAAACATTCAGCACCGCAAGGGCCGTCAGGACAAGCTGCGGGCCAAAATCTTTTCCAAGCTTTCCAAAGAAATCACCATCGCAGCCAAGATGGGCGATCCTGATCCTGACAAGAACCCGCGCCTGCGCCTTGCGGTTAAGGAAGCCAAGGGGCAGTCCATGCCCAAGGACAACATCGAACGCGCCATCAAGAAGGCGGTTGGCGGTGAGGGCGAAGACTACGAAGAAATCCGCTACGAAGGCTATGGGCCCAATGGGGTCGCCGTCATCGTTGAGGCCATGACCGACAACCGCAACCGGACGGCTTCGACCGTGCGCAGCACCTTCACCAAGAATGGTGGCAATCTTGGCGAGACGGGCTCGGTCGGCTTCATGTTCGAGCGCAAGGGAGAGATCCTGTATCCGGCGAGTGTGGGCGACGCCGACACGGTCATGATGGCCGCCATCGAGGCGGGCGCCGAGGACGTGGAAAGCACCGAGGATGGGCATATCATTCTGTGCGAGGACACCGACCTGAACGAGGTGTCCACCGCGCTTGAGGCCGAGCTGGGGGAAAGCGAATCCACCAAGTTGATCTGGAAACCGACCACCACGACCGAACTGGATCTGGACGGAATGCAATCGCTGATGCGTCTGGTCGATGCGCTGGAAGACGACGATGACGTGCAGCGCGTGACCACCAACTTTGAGGCCTCGGACGAGGTAATGGCCCAACTCGAAGAGGCCTGACCCAAGCATGAACGCCGGGCCACTTTAGCCCGCTCTGAGACCCCGCCCAAGTGGCGGGGTTTTTGTTTGTACAGCTTTGGGTTGATGTGGTTTGGTGGGGTCGTCAGTTAATCAGTGTCTGGATCCAAAGTGGCGTCACGAAGTGAAGTAAACTCAGACCTCAGCACTCAGCTTTCCTTTCTTGAAAGCTTGGTGTCCGAATTCGCCAAGGCCCCCATCGCTTCGACAGCGGGCATTATTGCCATTGTCGCAGGTTGTTACGGATTGTTTCTTTGGAGTCGTGCCGTTCTGAACAAACGGCGCGCGCGTTCGATCCTTGAGGCCTTCAAACCAGAGGAGCTTGCCAATCGCCGAAAGGTTTTTGGCCGGGACATGGCGGTTGCTGAACTTCGTGCCGCATTGGTAAAAACAGGCAAAAGCGCGGTCGTACCGGTGCAGACCGGTATTGGAGGCGTCGGAAAGACGACCTTGGCCAAGCACTACGCTAAGGTCTACGTAGCAGAGTACGATCGCATCGAGTTTCTGCGCGCTTCCAGCGAACAGGAATTGATGGCTGATTTGGCTTCTTTGGCAAAACGGTTGCAACCTGAACTGGATGAATCTGCCGGAACCAAAGCGTTGGCGATACATGCGCGTGATTTGATTGCTGAACGTGCGGCAGGCAACACATGGCTTTTGATTTTTGACAATGTCGAAAAACCCCAGCTGATGCTGGATTGGATGATACGGGCGCGGCATTTGCATATGATCGTCACCAGCAGGTTTCCCGATTGGCAGGCTGACGGGTTCGAGGCAAAGCCGCTGGGCGTTTTGAGTGATAGCGCAGCCTTGGAACTACTACGGTCTGAAGCTGGGCGTGACGGCACTGGTTTTCCGAAACTGGTTCAAGATTTGGATCGATTGCCACTCGCCTTGGTCCACGCAGGTGAATGGCTGCGTACGCATCCGCAAAGGTCGGCCAGCGATTACCTGAAAAAAATTGATCATCTAAAAGAGCGCTTGGAAATTCCGGGCGTTAGCTCACAAGAAGATCGCACCACCGCAGCAGTGGTCGAACTGACCTTGCAAGGACTGGGCAAAGACGCCCGGGCATTGGCGAATGTCATGGCTTGGCTGGCACCGGATCGCATTGAGATGCGTCTATTTGGTGATCTTGTGGGGCTACCGTGGCTATCCAGATTCCAGCATCCCTTTGTTCGAACAATATCTAGACGAATTTGGAGGGTATCGCGGGACGAAATGCGGCTGCGGGCCGCGTTTTCCGAATTGCGGACATCGGCACTGCTGGAAGAGGATCCAGATCGCAAAGAATGGTTTCGCATGCATCGCGTGTTCCAGCAGGTAATTCGCGCCGAAGGGGCTGCAAACGGGCAGCCGAGTTTCAGCAAAGCGAATGGTGCGGCGGCGCTGCTGGCGGCGCAGTTTCCGGCAAAGGCCAGCCCGGTTGATGCATGGCCCATCTGCCGCGTGTTGGTGCCGCATGTGCAGGCGCTTTGGGCCGCGGCGGCACCGCTGTGGCAGGGCGATTGGGGCAAACCCGGCTGGGCGGCAATGGATTATTTGCTGGGCCAATCTGGGGTTTTTCTGTCCGTCCAACATGATCTGCCCGCGGCGATTGACGCGAAGCGCGGATCGCTGACGCTGAAAGAGGCGCGGCTGGGGGAGGAGGATCGGGAAATCCCAACGGCCCTTGGCAATCTGGCGCTGAATCTGGCCGATACCGGCGCATTTGCAGAGGCGCAGGATTATATCGACCGGGCCGTGGCGCTGGATGAGAAATACCGCACAGGGAAGGCCCGGGCGCACTTGGCCACACGTTACATGCAGCAGGCAAACCTTGGGTTTCGGCGGATAGAGGCCGGGGGGCAGGTGGCTGAAGGGGCCGAGGCCATGGCAGAGGGGGCCTTGGACAAGGCGCAAGAGATCTGGGCAGAGCTATCTGGCGAAGACAGCTCCGAGATGTCGAACTGGTGGAATGAATTGGGCTATCTGCACGGCTTGCAGGGGCGCAAGGGGGCGCAATTTCAGGCCTATGGCCGCGCGCTGCAGATCCTGCGCGCCCTGCCGCAGGCGGATCGCGGCGATCTGGCGACCTATGCCATGAATTATGGCGGCACGGCGCTGGAGCTGGGGCGGGCGGACGAGGCGCTGGGGGCTTTGCAGGAAGCTAATGAGATTCGCGTTGAGATTTTTGCCGAAGCGCCGAACCATCCGCATTTAAGACTTGCCGCCCTTTGGCTCACCGCCTGCCTGCTGGTGCTGGTGCGCAAGGGGCAGGATACGCGCGCGCAGGCCGAGGCGCTTTGTGTCAAGCATGGATTGGATTTTGCAGAACGGGAGGCGCGTGCCGCGCGGCTTCCGCTTGAACCCGTTCCCTTGGACGATGAACCACCCAACCCATCCGATTAAAGCGCCCCGCCTTAAACTTGGGGCACAAATACCCTGCCATGCCTTCGGCATTCTCGGGACATTCGTGCCACTTGATAGTTCAGGTTAAAGGCGGAACGCTTTAAACCAGCGCGCGGCGGATCAGGTTCAGACCCATGATCAGGAACATCCACAGGATCGCCTTGCGGAAGCCGTCGGGGCTCAGTTTGCCGCGCAGGCGTTCGCCGAGGGCAAAGCCGATCAGGCTGGGCACCACCATGGCCAGCGACAGCGGCGCGGTTGCGCCGTTCAGCAGCCCGGTTTGCCAAAATCCAATCGCCAGAGGCACGCCGCCGATCAGGATGAACCAGCCGGTTGCCCGCACAAATTCATCCGCATCCGTGCGCCGCGCCACCAGATAGGTCACGAAGGGCGGCGACCAGATGCTGGTGAACCCGCCCAGCACCCCGGCGCTCAGCCCTGCGGCGGTCTGCGCGATCCGGTCGTGGCGATCCGGTATTTGCGGTGGCCGGCCAATCAGGCTGGAGGCGGCGAATATGACGATGGCCACTCCGATGGCGACCAGCAGCGCCTCGCTGGATAGTCCGGCCGAAACCTGCGTGGTCAGCCAGAGCGAACAGGCCAGCGTGGCCATCAGGATCCAGTATTTGCGCACGGTCTGCCAGCCTGCCTTTTCACGGAAGACCTGCCAGATGTTCGACAGGATGATCGGAAAGACCACCAGCGCGATGGCGGTTTGCGGGGGCAGGAACTGGCTCATCAGGCCGACGGAAATCGTCGGCAGCCCGATGCCCAAGGTGCCTTTGACCGCCCCGGCAAAGAGGAACACGGCAAAGACCAGAACAAAGGCGTCGTCGATTGGGGGCAAAGCAATGCGCCTTCTGGTGGGGGGCGGGGCCTGATTGAGCGGGCAGGCTAGATCAGCCCGGCACGGATGTCACCCGGCTTGCGCGCCTTTGTGGCCGCTGGTGGGCCTTGCAGGCGCTGGCAGTGATCCCAGCAATGCGCTAGGACGGGCCAATGCTGCGGGCGGTTGTCATATTGGTGCTGGTCATCGGGCTCTCGATTGGCGCGACTTGGTACTTCGGGGCCGAGGTGCTGATCGCACTGGGGCTGATCGCGACGCAGATCAAGGTGCTGTTCAAAAAGCTGGCTATGATCGAATGGCCCGCCCTGATCCTCTGGCTCAAGACCCAGACAGCGGCTTTTTTTCGGGTTGAACTGCTCAAGAAATGGCTGATGAGCACGGCCATGCCGCTGGTTCTGGGGCGCACGGTGCTGCGGCGGATCAGTGCGGCACTGCGGGGGTATCTGTCGGGGGTCACACGGCGGTTCGAGTCCATGATGGAATGGTTTCGCGGGCTTGGCCCGATGGAAAAAGCTCTGGCCTGGGCCATCATCCTGTTTGCGACGCTGGGGCTTAGCGTGACGTCGCTGGGGCTATGGTTGGTGCTGTTTTCGGTGCAACTGCCGCTCTGGGTGGTTGCGGCGGCGGCCAGCTTTGGCAAGATGATCTGGACCAGTTTGCACAAATGGGCGTTCAAGGCGCTGGCGTTCTTTCAACTTGGGTGGCTGTGGCGCGGGATCCGGTGGTTTTTGCCGCGCCGCTGGCTTGATGCAAAGCGGCGCTGGGATTACCGGGTCGCGCGGGCTGTGATCCGGCGACGGCGTTTGACGATCCGGCAGGTTGCAGAGCGCAAGGATCGCCTGCCGTTTCGCATGGGAGTGATGGTCGAATACCTCTTTGGCGGCTCAAAGCCCTGAATGCCAAGCAGCCGGGGTGTCAGGGCTGTTCCAGCGCATCAGCAGCACTGCGCCGGATCGAACGGGTCAACGGCCCAAGCGCATCACGTAGCGAACTGCGCACCTGCCAGAACAACGGCACCTGTTCATCCGCGCCCGGTACCATGGGAATGAGATCCCCGTTTTCCAGCGGGGCTTGCACCAAGGGCCAAGGATTCAGCGACCAACCAAGCCCGTGGCAGGAGGCCGTGACAAAACCATGTGTTGAAGGCAGGTGGTGGGTTGGCGGTGACAATGATTTGCCAGCGATGCGGGCCAGCCAGCGGCGCTGCAGCCGGTCTTTGCCTGAGAAATCCAGCATCGGTGCTTTTGCCAGACTGGCGGCATCCACCCCTGCGCCAAAGTGTTGGTCACGAAAGGCCGGGGAACAGGTTGCGACATAGCGCAAGGTGCCGAGCGCAATGCAATCGCAGCCCTGAACGGCGCGCGCTGTGCTGGTGATGGCCGCGCTGACCGCACCTTCGCGCAGGGGCATATGCGAAACGGTTTCGTCTTCGACGAGGATGTCGAAAATAAGATTGGTCGCGGCAAGTGCGGGGATCGCCCATGTGTCCAGACTGTCTGCATTCAAGGCGATGCGCAGACGGGCCGGAACCGGGGCGCGCGCAAGTTCGGCATCCAGTTGCGCATCGAGCAGGGCGCGTTCCTGCGCGTGGCGTGCAAGTCGAAGCCCTTGATCGGTGCCACGGGCGGGCGTGCTGCGAATGATAAGGGGTGCGCCGACAGTGTCTTCCAGCGCGCGCACGCGCTGCGATATCGCGGATGCCGTTACGTTGAGTTCCGCCGCTGCGGCCTCGAAAGAACCGAGCCGCAAAACCGCTTCGATCGAAGCCAGCTGCGCACTGTCGAAGGGCATTAGAAATCCTTAGGTCTGTGAAGAAACTTTAATTCGTCTTTCATGATTAGAGCGTTTACGAGGTCAGTCCAAGGACAATCGAGAGGGCGTCATGATCGCGGCAGTTGCAGGTTTCACGTTGGGGTTTTCATTGATCCTCGCCATTGGCGCGCAGAACGCTTTTGTGCTTCGGCAAGGTTTGCGCCGATCCCATGTTCTGCCGGTGGTGCTGGTTTGTGCCATTTCGGATGCGTTGCTGATTGCGGCCGGGGTGGCCGGGTTCGGCGCGCTTGCCAATTCCGTGCCTTGGCTGGAACAGGCGATGCGGCTGTTCGGGGCTGCATTTCTGATCTGGTACGGTGCGCGCACGCTGCTGTCGGCATGGCGGGGCGGTCAGAGCATGCAACTGGGCCAAGAGGCCGGAAGCTTGCGGGGCGCAGTTCTGACCTGTCTGGCCCTGACATGGCTGAATCCGCACGTCTATCTGGATACCGTTGTGCTGCTTGGCTCGATCTCGGCGCAATATGACAATCGACTGGCCTTTGCGCTTGGTGCGATGACCGCTTCTTTTGTCTTCTTTTTCAGCCTTGGTTTCGGCGCGCGTGCGCTTGCGCCACTGTTTGCGAAGCCAAAGGCCTGGCAATGGCTGGATCTGTTGGTGGGACTGACCATGTGGGCCATCGCCCTCAAGCTGCTGTTGGGCTGACGCGGCGCTGGCCTATCGCCATTCCACGACCTGTTCCTGCGGTGCGCGGTTGGTGCGAAACGTATTGGCGGGGTGTTCCATATCCGGCCAGCCCAACGCAATGCCGCACAGCACATCACGGTCATCCGGAATGCTGAACCAGTCGCGCACAAAGGGTGCGAACCCTGCAACCGACGCCATCGCAATGCTGCCCAGACCGCGTGCAGTCAGCGCGCTGAGAACACCCGTGACAAAGGCCCCGCAATCGAGCACGCCATAGGACCCCAGCGCCTTGGGTGTCGTGATCAGCAGGAAGTTCGGCGCACCAAAGAGCCGGAAATTCTCGCGCATCTGGCGGGCCGACGCGGCCCGATCGCCCTTTTGCACGCCGACTGCATCATAAAGCTGCCAGCCGCAGGTGCTGCGGCGTTCCTTGTAGATGCCCTCGTAGCGGGCCGGAAAGGGAATGTCGCTGGCGTGGCTGGCACTCAGCGTGTGTTCAAAAAGGGCATCGGCAAACCGGCGCGTTTCTTCATGGCCGCATGCCACCACATGCCAAGGCTGGGAATTGCACCAAGAGGCCACATGCTGGGCATCGGCCAGTGCGGCTTCGATCAAGGCTGGATCGACGGCGCGATCCTGATAGGCCCGGCAAGAAAACCGGGTTTTCAGGATGGCACGCAGGGTTTCTTCGGCGTCGGAGGGAAGGGGTGCGTGTTCCGTCATAAAAGGCCTTTTTTCTGAAGTTCTTTTCGGATGGCTGGCCCGTCGCTGTCGCGTTCAGGAATCGGCCCGGGCGCGTGCATTTGTCCGTCAAAGCGCGGCGCTGGCATTGGCGCGCCCTGATCCCAGATGTTGCGCGCGGTGATGTGCGGGTCATGCTGTGCTTCGTGGGGCGACAACACCGGACCGAGGCAGGCATCGCTTTCGTGAAAAAGAGCGGTCCAGTGATCACGGGGTTTTTGCAGGAATATCTGGGTGAGCCTGCCAATCTGATCGGGCCACTGGCTTTGGTCGAACTGGTCTTTCAGGCCCGGATCGTCTGCCAGACCCATACGATCCAGAAACTGTGCATAGAATTTGGGCTCAAGGCATTGCAGCGACACGTGCCGCCCGTCTGCGCAGGTGTAGCACCGCGACCAATGCGGCCCATCCAGCAACGACGCGCCTCGCTGCGTGGTCGAAAATTGCTGCCCCATCGACAAAAGCAAGGCCATCATGTGGCTGGCGCCATCCACGATCGCGGCGTCTACGACGCAACCCTTGCCGGTGAATCGCGCGTTCAGGATTCCGCTCAGCATGCCAACAGCGAGGTACAGCGCCCCCGCACCGATATCGCCCAGCATGGTGGGGGGAACGGCGGGCGTTTCGCCGGGCAGGCCAGCATAGAACAGCGCCCCGGTTAAGCCCAGATAGTTGAGATCATGCCCCGCCTGCAGCGCACGCGGACCGGACTGGCCCCATCCGGTCATGCGCCCGTAGACAAGTGCCGGGTTCAGGCTCATCGCCTGTTCGGGGCCGAGCCCAAGGCGTTCCATAACGCCGGGCCGCAGACCTTCGGTCACCCCGTCGGCCGTTGCCATCAGCGCCTTTGCAACGGCGAGATCCTCGGGCGTCTTGAGATCAAGCGCGATTGACCGTTTGCCCCGGTCGAGCAGGTTTTGCGCGGCTTTGCCCGGTGTGTTCGAGGCAGTCTTGCGATGAACTGCGATGACCTCGGCGCCAAGATCGGCCAGCAACATGCCGGCAAAGGGGGCAGGGCCCAACGCTTCGAATTCGATGATGCGGATGCCATTTAACATGGTTTGATAGGACCCCATCACGACGATGATGAAAAGAGCAATTGCGCGGCATTCGTCCCAAGGTATTTACGCAAGGCAGCGGCATGGGTGTTTTTCTTTTGTTCTTGCTGCGTTATCTCTGGGGCATGGTGGATCTTCCGGCAGGATTGCAAAAATGGTTTGACGCGCGCGGCTGGTCGGTGCATCCGCATCAGCAGGCGATGCTGGAACAGGCGGGCGCGCCGGCTTTGTTGCTGGTGGCGCCGACCGGGGGCGGCAAGACGCTGGCCGGATTTCTGCCCAGCTTGTGCGCTTTGGCCGAAAACCCTGCCGGGGGTTTGCACACATTGTATGTCAGTCCGCTCAAGGCGCTGGCGGCAGATATCAAACGCAATCTGCTGATCCCGATCGAAGAAGCCGACTTGCCCATCCGGGTCGAGGACCGCACAGGCGATACATCTGCCAGCCGCAAGAAACGCCAGCGCGCCGATCCGCCCCATATCCTACTGACCACACCGGAAAGTCTGGCGCTGCTGACCTCATACGAGGATGCGCCTCGCATGTTTGCGGGTCTCAAACGGGTGATCGTCGATGAAATACATGCTTTGGCCGAGAGCAAGCGCGGCGATCAGCTGATGCTGGCGCTGGCGCGGCTGCAGCGTCTTTGTCCGGACATGAAACGGGTGGGACTGTCGGCCACGGTTGAAGATCCCGGCGCCATTGCCGGCTTGCTGGCGCGCTCTCCGGACCCCTGTCAGATCCTGCTGGCTGATCCTGGCCCTGAGCCGGACATCGCCATGCTACAAACCAATGAGCCGCCACCGTGGTCCGGAGGCGGCGCGGGCTATGCGATCGAGGCGGTTCTGGACCAAGTGCGCCAGCACCGCACGACACTGATCTTTCACAACACTCGGGCCCAGGCCGAAATCTTCTTTCATAAACTCTGGCTGGCGAATGAAGACGCGTTGCCCATCGGCATCCATCACGGCAGTCTGGACCGGGCGCAACGCGAAAAGGTCGAAGCGGCCATGGTGGCCGGGCAGTTGCGGGCCATCGTGTGCACCGGCAGTCTCGATCTGGGGATCGATTGGGGCGATGTTGATCTGGTGATACAGGTTGGCGCGCCAAAGAACGTCAAGCGGCTGGTTCAGCGCATTGGACGCGCCAATCACCGATACAACGCCCCCAGCAAGGCGCTGCTGGTCCCGGCGAACCGCTTTGAAGTGATCGAATGCATCGCTGCACTGGACGCGGTCAAGGCGCATGATCTGGATGGTGAGAGCCGTGGCCCCGGGCCGCGTGATGTCTTGTGCCAACACATACTGATCGCGGCCTGTGCTGCGCCCTTTGACGCCGACGAATTATTTGCCGAGATGACCAGCGCCGGAGCATATGCCGGGCTCAGCCGTGCGGCGTTTGATGCCTGCCTCGATTTCTGCGCGACCGGTGGATACGCCTTGCGCGCCTATGACCAGTGGCAGCGTCTTCAGCAGCGACCTGACGGACTTTGGCAGTTGCGCGACCCTCGTTCTGCAACCCGCATCCGGCAAAATCTGGGGACGATTCAGGATACCGATACGCTCAAGGTGCGCTGGCGTGGCAGGGGGGGCAAGCCGCTGGGCGAAGTGGAAGAAGGCTTTGCCGCATCCTTGACGCCCGGGGACACCTTTTTGATCGGTGGTCAGATCGTACGCTACGAGGGGCTGCGCGAGTTGACCGTCGAAGTGACGCGGGATCCGGGCCGCAAACCCAAGATCGCGACCTTCATGGGAACGAAATTTGCCACCTCGACTCAGCTAAGCACTCGCATCCTGCGCATGTTTCAAAAGGACGACTGGCCCGAACTGCCGGGCCATACAGCCGATTGGCTGCGATTGCAGCGCAGCGTCAGCCGCCTGCCTGAACCGGGCCGGTTGCTGGTCGAAACCTTCCCAAGGGATGGACGCGCGCAGATGGTTGTCTATGGGTTTGCCGGGCGCAACGCGATGCAGACGCTGGGCCTGTTGCTGACCAAGCGCATGGAAGAGATGGGGCTTGCCCCCATGGGTTTTGTGGCGACGGACTACGCGACCCTGATCTGGGGGCTGGATTCAGTGACGGACCCGGCACCGCTGTTTGATCTGCACGCACTTGAGGCCGGGCTGGATGGCTGGCTGGCGGGGAACGCAGTGATGAAGCGGACTTTTCGGGCCAGCGCGACCATCGCGGGTCTGATCGAACGTCAGGTAGGGGGGCAACGCAAGACCGGCAGGCAGGCCACCATGTCGTCGGATATCCTGTACGACACGCTGGCCAAATACGATCCCGATCACCTGCTGATGCAGATCACCCGCGAAGAGGCGATGCGCGGCTTGGTGGATTTTTCGCGAATCCGCGAGATGTGCGAACGGGTTCAGGGCCGGATTGATCACATCGAGACAGGCCGCGTAACACCACTGGCTGCGCCCTTGTTCCTTGAACCGGGCCGGGTTCCGGTCCGCGGGCAGGCCGATGAACGGTTGCTCGAAGAAGAGGTGACACGCTTGCTGGATGAATCGGGGCTCGCGCAGGTTTCCGTCACGCCCAAGCCCTGGCGCGTGCCTTACTGACAGGCGCCGCCAGCACGTGACAAATCGGACGCGCAGGCGTACTGTGTCTTGTCGCCGCGCTGAAAACCTCTAAGCCTTGGACCATGACAAACGCAGCCCATACCCCCGGCCTGAACCCGGGACGCGGCATCTTTTGGATGGCCGTGACCGGATTGTGTTTTGTCGCCGTCACGGCACTGGTGAAATTTCTTGGTCCCAGAATCCCGGCGGCAGAGCAGGCGTTCCTACGCTATTTGATGGGGTTGGTCTTCCTGATCCCCATGTGGGGTGCGATGCGCCAAACTGTACTGACACCGCGGCTATGGAAACTGTTCTGGCTGAGAGGGCTTGTTCACACTGGCGGCGTAGCCCTGTGGTTCTACGCGATGACACGCATTCCGATCGCAGAAGTCACGGCAATGAACTACCTGAACCCGGTCTATGTCACCATTCTGGCCGTGTTGTTTCTGGGTGAACGGCTGGCGGCGCGCCGGATCCTCGCAATCGCGGCCGCTTTTGTCGGCGCATTGTTGATCCTGAGGCCCGGCTTTCGCGAACTGGATCCCGGTCACGTGGCGATGCTGGCCACGGCCTTCTGCTTTGCGATGTCTTACTTGCTGGCCAAAATCTTTTCGGGCGAAGTGTCAGCGGCAGTGGTTGTTTCCATGCTTTCGGTGACCGTGACCATCGGTCTGGCGCCATTAGCACTTGCGGTCTGGGTTTGGCCGCAGCCGATGGAACTGGCGATTTTGTTTGCGGTCGCCTGTTTCGCAACGGCTGGACACTACACCATGACCTTGGCCTTTGCCGCAGCGCCCATAACGGTCACACAACCGGTCACGTTTTTGCAGCTTGTCTGGTCTGTTGCGCTCGGGGCCATGTTCTTTGCAGAGCCTGCCGACCCGTGGGTAATCGCCGGGGGTACACTGATTCTGGGTGCCGTGGTGTTCATCACTTGGCGCGAAGCAGTGCTGAAAAAGGCCGTAACGCCGGTCGTTTCCGAAACAAAGACCTGAATGTGGCGGGGATTGTCCCCAGATCGCGAAAACTCCCTGTTTCGATCAAAAAGCTGCCTCTTTTGTTAACCAGTCTCTCATCTGTGAGCGGATAAAGTTTATGGAGAGTAAGATGTTTACTGAGAGCAAAATGACCTACGATATGGCAGAAATCGAAGCGTTTCTGCGCGCAGAGCGAGGCAAGGTTTTGTCCGAGGCCGAATGGCGTTTCCGGATGCGTGGCTATGGCTACAACCTTCGTAGAACGGACACTGGTGTTGAGGTGGCTCGGCTGCCGCAGAACACAGTGCTTGGAACACTCAGCATCTGATCGCATCGCGTCGCGGTGACTGAGCGCGGGCGTATCCTGCGCCAGGCAAGCGCGTGCTGTGCGAAAGGATTCTGGACAGACTGGTATGGCTGTTGTCTGATCTTTCCTGAAATCGGGAGAGAACGCATATGGCCATATTCAACACCAAAGCAGGCCTGACTCTGCTGCTGGCCCTTTGCGGGACAGCGGCCACGGCCGAATTGACGATCTGCAATGAGGGCCCGGACCGGCAGAGCCTTGCCATCGGCTACGAAGCCTTGGGCGGTGTCTGGACTTCGGAAGGCTGGTGGGGGATCGACCCCGGTGCTTGCAAAACCGTGCGGTCGCGCGCTTTGGACAAACCCGACTTTTTCTACCGGGCGACGACGTCTGGCGGCGCATTTGATGCGCCTTTTGCGTTTTGCACCGCCAGCGAGGCGTTTACGATTCTGGGCGACAAGGATTGTTCCGAGCGGGGATACCGCAGAGAGCGGTTTGCCAAGATCGATACAGATGGCGCGCGCAGCTATCGGCTGGTTCTGGGGGCAAATGGCGCGCTGCTCGGGCCGCGCGACCCCGAAGAAGACATTGATTACAGCGACGCCCCGTTGCAGGCTTTCAGCACCTTGCAGCGGGGCACTTTGGGCGAACCCTTGAGCCAAGTCGGTCTGTTCAACGGATGCACGATCGAGGATGGGCTCGAGTTTTGTTCCTTCATCGCGGAGGGCTGGCGCTATCACGCCTACTACGGTGGGGGCAGCGGCGACGAGATTCTGAACGAATTGCAGAACTGGCCCCTCAATACTGCGGTCGAGTTCAGCGGTGATCTGATCGGCTACGGCGACATAACGGCCGAGGTGGCGCTTGCCATGGTGTTGGAGCAGCCGGGCGGCGATGCCTTTGCCGCGCAACGCATGATGATGCAGGGGCTTTGGCGTAGTCAGGAAGACCCGCGCGCTGACATGCGCATTCTGGGCTCGGACGTTTACGAATTTTACGACGGTGATCTGGTGAGCCAGCAATTGATGCAACTTCAGTCCAACTGCGAAGGCTTCGAGGGGCTTGGGCAGGGCTTCTGGCGCACTGAACTGGAGCAACGCGATCCATGGTGCCTGCTGATCGGGCGCGTGTCGCAGGACAGCCTGATCTTCACAAATCCTTTGCGCGGCAATCAGCTGGTTTATGCGCGGGTAGAGTAGCCGAAGATCCGATCATTTTTTTATTGACTGATCAGTCAATTAAAGGCACGCATTTAGTATGCCAAGGATCGGACAAGAACCCATGCGCCGTGCTGCGCTCGTTGCTGCCACCGTCGAAGAGATCGGCGAAGCGGGCACGTTGGATGTGACCGTTGGGCAGATTGCCCGACGGGCAGGCATGTCCAGCGCGCTTGCGCATCATTATTTCGGCGGCAAAGCGCAGATATTTCTCGCAGCGATGCGTCACATTCAGTCGGAATATGCCGCAGAGGTGCGTCGTTGCCTCCAGCAGGCCGAACCGGGCAAGCGGCTTGAGGCGCTCATATCGGCGAACTTTGCGCCGATCTGCTTTGCCCCGGCGACGGTATCGGCCTGGCTGAATTTCTATGTTCTTGCCCAAAGCGACAAGGACGCGGCCCGGCTTTTGCAGATCTACCAGAAACGGCTCCACAGCAATCTGGTGCATGCACTGCGCGGTCGCTGCGCGGCGCCCGAACAGGTTGCCGAGGTGCTGGCCGCACAGATTGATGGAACCTACCTGCGGGCGGCACTGGCGGGCGAGTCGATCAACGGGGCAGAAGAGGCTGTATTGCTGGCTGCCAAAGCACTGATGGAGACGTCGTGAAGCCGAATATCCTCATAGTGATGGTCGACCAGTTGAATGGCACGTTTTTTCCGGACGGGCCTGCCGAATGGCTGCATACCCCGGCGCTGCGGGCGCTGGCGGAACGATCTGTGCGGTTTCAGAACGCATACACTGCCAGCCCGCTGTGCGCACCGGGGCGGGCCAGCTTCATGTCGGGGCAGTTGCCCAGTAAGACCGGCGTCTATGACAATGCGGCGGAATTTGCCTCGAGCATACCAACCTATGCGCACCACTTGCGCCGAGCCGGATACCAGACCTGCCTTTCGGGCAAGATGCACTTTGTTGGCCCCGACCAGCTACACGGTTTCGAAGAGCGTCTGACCACTGACATCTATCCGGCTGATTTCGGCTGGACGCCGGATTATCGCAAGCCCGGCGAGCGTATCGACTGGTGGTATCACAACATGGGCAGTGTCACCGGTGCTGGCGTCGCTGAGATTTCCAACCAGATGGAATATGACGATGAGGTTGCCCATCACGCGACCCGCAAACTCTATGATCTGGCGCGCGGCAAAGACGAGCGGCCCTGGTGTCTGACCGTCAGCTTTACACATCCGCATGACCCCTATGTTGCGCGCAAGAAATATTGGAATTTATACAACGATTGCAAATATTTGAAGCCTGAAGTTTCAGCTTTGGATTATGATGATCATGACCCACATTCCCAACGGATTTTTGATGCGAATGACTGGCGGTCTTTCGACATAACCGACGATCACATCTGCCGCGCCCGTCAGGCCTATTTTGCCAACATCTCGTATCTGGATGACAAGATTGCCGGTTTGTTGCAGGTGCTGGATGACACACGGCAAGAGGCGATCGTGGTATTTGTCTCGGATCACGGTGACATGCTCGGAGAGCGCGGGCTTTGGTTCAAGATGTCGTTCTTTGAGGGATCGGCGCGTGTGCCGCTGATGATCGCCCTGCCGGACGGGTCGGGCAGTTCCGTTGCCCACTCGGTCAGCACGATCGATCTTTGCCCCACGCTTTGCGATCTGGCGGGTGTTTCCATGCAAGAGGTTGCCCCCTGGACCACTGGGGAAAGCCTTGTTCCCCTGATGAAGGGTGAGGCGCGCAAAACGCCGGTCGCAATGGAATATGCGGCTGAAGCGTCCTACGCGCCCCTGATTGCACTGCGTCAGGACCGCTGGAAGTACACCGCCTGCGCGCTTGATCCTGAACAGTTGTTCGATCTGGAAACGGACCCACATGAGTTGACCAATCTGGCTAGCAATCCGGAACATGCCGAGGTTTTGGAGCGGTTTCGGACTATGGCGGCTGAGCGTTGGGATCTGGGCCAGTTTGACGCCGACGTTCGCCACAGTCAGGCACGCCGCTGGGTGGTCTACGAGGCGCTGCGCCAGGGTGGATATTATCCGTGGGATTTTCAGCCGCTGCAGGCGGCCTCGGAACAATACATGCGCAATCATATGGATCTGAACGTGCTGGAGGAAAACCAGCGGTTCCCGCGTGGGGAATGAGTGATCTGCAACCGGCCAGACGCGCAACGCGCGCGGTCTGGTGAGTGCTGCATTGCAAGAGAACAAGCAACGCCACGTCTGAAAAGCAGGCAGGCGAACAGGAGAGACGATCATGGGCTATGACACCCAACCCAAAGCCAGTCACTTCGTGGATGGGCAGTATATCGAGGACACATCCGGGGCCGTGATGGAGGTGGTTTATCCCGCCACTGGTGCCGTGATCGCCCGGCTGCACGAGGCGACGCCGGCCATCATTGAAAAAGCGATCACCAGCGGCCGGCGGGCTCAGGCCGAATGGGCCGGGATGATGGGTGTGGAACGCGGCCGTATCCTGCGTCGTGCTGCCGATATCATGCGGGAACGCAACTATGATCTGTCGGTTCTGGAAACGCATGACACCGGCAAACCCATGTCGGAAACGCTCTATGTGGATGCAACCTCGGGGGCGGATGCTTTGGAGTATTTCGGTGGATTGGCGGGCAGCCTGACCGGCGAACATGTACCGCTCGGTGGTGACTGGGGATACACTGTGCGTGAACCCCTTGGTCTCTGCGTCGGTTTGGGGGCTTGGAACTATCCGACCCAGATTGCCTGCTGGAAGGGCGCCCCGGCGCTGGCTTGCGGCAATGCGATGATCTTCAAGCCTTCGGAAACAACGCCGCTCTGTGCGTTGAAGGTTGCGGAAATCCTGCATGAGGCAGGCCTGCCTGCCGGGCTTTACAATGTCATTCAAGGCGCAGGCGATGTGGGCCGTGCATTGGTGGGGGATGAACGGGTCGACAAGGTGTCATTGACCGGCTCTGTGCCGACCGGGAAACGGGTCTATGCCAGCGCTGCAGAAGGCATGAAGCATGTGACCATGGAGCTGGGCGGCAAAAGCCCCTTGGTCGTCTTTGAGGATGCGGATCTGGACAATGCGGTGGGCGGCGCAATCCTGGGCAATTTCTACAGCACCGGGCAGGTTTGCAGCAATGGCACGCGTGTGTTTGTGCACAAGTCCATCAAGGAAGCCTTCCTGAAGCGTCTGGCCGAACGGCTTGGCTCGGCCAAGATTGGCGATCCGCTGGACGAAACTGTGAACTTCGGCCCGATGGTTTCGTCCTCGCAGCGTGACATCGTTCTGGACTACATCGCCAAGGGCAAGGCCGAAGGCGCGCGCCTTGTGTGTGGTGGCTCTGTGATTGCGGGGGATGGTTTTTACATCCAACCGACCGTCTTTGCCGATGTTACCGATGACATGGTGATTGCCCGCGAAGAAATCTTTGGGCCGGTTATGGCCGTGCTGGATTTCGAAGATGAGGCAGATGTTATCGCTCGCGCGAATAATACGGAATACGGCCTGTCTGCGGGTGTCTTTACCCGCGACATATCACGCGCGCATCGCGTGATTGGCCAGTTGCAGGCCGGATCCTGCTTCATCAACTCGTATAATGACGCCCCTGTGGAATTGCCCTTTGGTGGATCAAAGCTTTCGGGTGTGGGACGCGAAAACTCCAAGACTGCGATCGAGCATTATTCCCAGCTCAAATCCGTCTACGTGCGGATGGGCGATGTGGAGGCGCCATTTTGATGCAGGCTGACTACGTCGTTGTGGGGGCGGGCAGTGCCGGGTGCGCTATGGCGTATCGCCTGACCGAAGCTGGCCACAGTGTCATTGTAATTGAATTTGGCGGCTCGGATTGGGGCCCGTTCATCAACATGCCCGCGGCATTGTCCTATCCCATGAACATGCGCCGCTATGACTGGGGCTACCATACCGAGCCGGAGCCCCATATGAACGGGCGCCGCATGGCCTGCCCAAGGGGCAAGGTGATTGGCGGATCATCCAGCATCAACGGCATGATCTACGTGCGCGGACACGCTGGTGACTTTGATCATTGGCGCGACAGCGGGGCCGACGGTTGGGGTTATGCTGATGTTTTGCCTTATTACAAACGTCAGGAAGACTGGCATGCGGGCGGGCATGGCGGTGATCCGGATTGGCGCGGGCAGGGTGGCCCGCTGCATGTCACGCGCGGTGCGCGCCTAAACCCGCTGGTACAGGCCTTTGTGCAGGCCGGTGTGCAGGCGGGCTATGGCGCGACTGACGACTACAATGGCCAGCGCCAGGAAGGTTTTGGCCCCTTCGACATGACCGTGTGGAAGGGCGAGCGCTGGTCCGCCGCCAAGGCCTATCTGCGCCCGGCGCAAAAGAAAGGCGCTCAGGTGGTGTCGGGTATGGCCCGGCGCGTGGTTGTCGAAGAGGGCCGTGCCGTTGCCGTCGAAATCGAGAACGGCAAGGGTGTTCAGACCATTCGGGCCGCACGCGAAGTAATCGTGGCCGCCGGTGCAATCAATGCGCCCAAGCTTCTGTTGATGTCCGGGATCGGTCCCGGTGCGCATTTGCAGGAACACGGCATTGATGTGATTGCGGATCGGCGCGGGGTTGGCCAGAACCTGCAGGATCATCTTGAGCTTTACGTTCAGCAGGCATCGATCAAGCCAGTCAGCCTGTATAAATACTGGTCCTTGCTGGGGAAGGCCTATGTGGGTGCCCGCTGGCTGTTTGGCCGGTCTGGTCCCGGTGCAACCAATCAATTCGAAAGCTGCGGCTTTATCCGGTCGCGCGCTGGCGTGGACTATCCTGACGTTCAGTTCCATTTTTTGCCGTTGGCGGTTCGCTACGACGGCAAAGGCGCATCCGAGGGATATCAGGCGCATGTGGGGCCGATGCGGTCGCCATCACGCGGGTCTGTCTCTTTGCGTTCGAACCGGGCCGAGGACGCGCCAAAGATCCTGTTCAACTACATGAGCACCGAAGAAGACTGGCGAGATTTCCGTCAGTGTATCCGGCTGACACGGGAAATTCTGGCGCAGCCCGCCTTTGACCCGTTCCGCGGAGAGGAAATCCAACCGGGTGACGATGTTCAAAGCGACGAAGCGCTGGATGCGGTGATCCGAGAACACGCCGAGAGCGCCTATCATCCCTGCGGCACCTGCAAGATGGGCCGCGCGGATGATCCCGATGCCGTGGTTGATCCGCAGGGGCGTGTCATCGGGGTCGAAGGCCTGCGTGTCGCCGACAGTTCGATCTTTCCGCGAATTCCCAACGGAAACCTGAATGCCCCTTCGATCATGGTCGGTGAAAAAATCGCCGATCACGTGCTGGGGCGTCAGCTGCCACCGGACAATGCCGAACCCTGGTTCCACCCAAACTGGGAAACGGCGCAGCGCTGATTTCAAACGCAGCGCGCATGTTTGAGAAAACGCCCAAAAGGCTGCCAAGGGAGGCACCCAAGGCACCTTTTGGCCGATCTCATTCATTTGACCGGATTGAACCCTTTCAGAATCGCGTCCGAACGTGCATCTCAAAGGAGAGCAGAAAAGGCCGGGGGACACCGTGCGGATGGTATTTTACTCTATTCTCATTCTTGCCATTGCGGGCCTTGCCTGGGTGCGTTTTGCGCCGTCCGATCCGGACGTTTGGCACGTTGATCCCAAGGTAACTTCTGATCAGGACCTGTCCGATGGGGTTCGCCGCCGGGTGGATGCGGGCGGAGATTCGCAACAAATGTTGAAATCACTGCATGCCATCATCCTTGAAACGCCGCGCACAGAGGTGCTGGCAGGCAGCCCCGAAGAGGGCCGCGTAACCTATGTGACCCGGTCTCAGTGGATGGGTTTCCCTGACTACGCCACTGTTCAGGACGCAGGCACACATCTTGAGGTCTGGTCCCGACTGCGCTTCGGCAAGGCCGATCTGGGGACCAATAAGGCCAAGGTTGACGGCTGGCTGACCCAGCTTGCTGCCCGCTTGCAATAGTTTGCGCGCCTGTTGATGCTGCTGGGGGATTGACCGCGGCCTTGCCTTGGGCGATGCAGTTCGAATGATCCCGACCGACCGACTTATCCAGATCAAGCAACGACTTGAGTTCGTCGAAGCCAGCATGTCCGCCGGAGAGGGGGATATTGCTGACCTTGGCCGCGAATATGCCGAATTGCGCCCGGTGGTGACCCAGATCGAAGAGCTGGAACAAATCCGCGCCGATATCGCCGAAGCCGAGGAAATGCTGAACGATCCTGAGATGAAGGATCTGGCCGAAGAAGAATTGCCTGCGCTGCGTGAACGCCTGCCCGAAGTGGAGCAGGCCGTGCAGCTGGCCCTGCTGCCGCGTGACGCGGCGGATGCGCGGCCCGCGGTTCTGGAAATCCGACCGGGCACCGGCGGTGATGAAGCGGCGCTGTTTGCCGGTGATCTGGCCCGCATGTACCAGCGTTTTGCCGAAACGCAGGGCTGGGCCTGGGAAGTGATCGAAGAACAAATGTCCGATCTGGGCGGTTTGCGGGAACTGGTCGTTCGCGTTGCCGGAAGCGGTGTCTTTGCCCGGCTGAAGTTTGAATCCGGCGTGCACCGGGTCCAGCGTGTTCCCGAAACGGAAAGTGGCGGGCGCATCCATACATCGGCGGCCACGGTCGCTGTGCTGCCCGAGGCCCAAGAGGTCGATATCCAGATCGAGCCGGGCGATATACGCATTGATACCATGCGCAGTTCCGGGGCGGGCGGTCAGCACGTGAACACCACCGACAGTGCGGTGCGGATCACACACCTGCCCACAGGCATTGTCGTGACCAGCTCGGAAAAGTCGCAGCACCGGAACCGCGAAATCGCCATGCAGGTTCTCAGGGCCCGTCTGTTTGATGCGCAACGCAGCGCGGTGGATGCCGAACGCTCGGCGGATCGCAAGGCGCAGGTTGGCAGCGGCGATCGGTCCGAACGCATCCGTACCTATAATTTCCCGCAGGGGCGCATGACAGACCATCGCATCGGTCTGACCCTCTACAGGCTGGATCAGATCATGCAGGGCGATCTGGATGAAATCATCGATGCCCTGACCGCAGAACATCAGGCCGCACAATTGGCTGAGATGGGTCAAAACTGATGCGCGCCGCAGATTTGGTTGCAGAAGGCACGCGCACGCTCGTCGCCGCCGATATTCCCGACGCAGGCCGCGATGCACGGCGGCTCTTGGCCCATGTGCTCAAGGTGCCGCCCGGTCGTTTGACCCTGTTTTTGCCTGAAGAGGTCGACGAAGAACTGGCCGTCGTGTTCAAAGTGATGATCGAACGCCGCGCGGAACGTGTGCCGGTCAGCCATCTGACCGGGCGCCGGCTGTTCTATGGCCGTGAGTTTCTGGTCACACCCGAAGTGCTCGACCCGCGCCCGGAAACCGAGACTTTGATCGAAGTCGCGCTGTCAGAGCCCTTTGCATCTTTACTCGATCTGGGCACGGGGTCGGGGTGCATCCTGCTGACGTTGCTGGCCGAACGCGAAACCGCCGTTGGGATGGGCTTTGACATCAGCCCTGCGGCGCTCAACGTCGCATTCTGGAACCGCAACGCGCTCAAACTTGAAACCCGCGCTACACTGGAAGAGGGCAGCTGGTTTGCCCCCTTGCAGGGCAAGTCGGAAACCTTCGACCTCATCGTTTCCAATCCGCCTTACATCGCGTTGCATGAATTGCCGTTTCTGTCGCCCGAAGTGCGCGATCACGAGCCTCGTCTTGCCCTGACCGACGAAGCCGATGGCCTGAGCGCTTATCACGCCATTCTGGCAGGCTTTGGCCAGTATCTCGAACCGGGGGGGCGTCTGGTGGTGGAAATCGGCGCCAGCCAGGGCGGTGCGGTGTCCAAACTCTTTGCCGGGGCCGGGCTGCGCAATGTGCAGGTGATCCCTGATATGGACGGTCGCGACCGGGTTGTCGTCGGCACGCGGGCCAACAGGCGGGGCTGATCCGCGGGATTCCACCAACTGGCGTGGGATTTTCGGCGTAAATCCTAAGAAATAGGTCGAAAATGCGCCTTTTGCCTTGTCAGGGGCAAGGCGGTGTGCATATTCATCCTTATCAGAGCGCCGGATGTGCTGCCGCTTGTCCCGCCTGATGCCAAGCACACACATATGTGACCACTGCAGATCGACGCCAGACGCGCCAATCAGGTCACCCACAGTCGCAAAACAGACTGGAATTCGAAACTCATGCGATCTTCCAAATCCCGCTCGCGGAACAAGAACAACCGCAACCGCAATAACAATTCGTTGGGCAATGTGGTGAACCGCGTCTTCGACAGCTCCGGGCCGGAAGGCAAGGTGCGCGGAACACCGCAGCAGATCATCGACAAGTACAATCAGCTCGCTCGGGATGCCTCGCTGGCCAATGACCGTGTTGCCATGGAAAACTTCCAGCAGCATGCGGAACATTACCTGCGTCTGCTATCCGCAGCGCAGCGCGAACAAGAAGCGCGCCGCGAACAGCAGGACCGCGAGAACCGCGAACGTCAGGCGCAACGCGATCGCGAACGCGCCGAACGTGATGCGAACCGCGCCGACAACGATGCTCAGCCGGATCAAAAACCGCAGCCGGACGCGCAGCCTGATCCGGGCAAAGCGGATCAGCCCGATGTGCTGGACATGAGCGGCGATGACGATGGGCCCGGTCTGGTCGAAACCCCCGAGGCGCGTGTCGAAGAGCAGCCCAAGGCAGACGCCAAACCCAAAAAGCCGCGTGCGCCACGCAAGCCGCGCAAGAAGCCGGCCGAGAGTGCGGATGAGGCACCAGCCCCTGAGCCCGAGGCCAGCGCCGAAACGCCGGATGCTGCCGAATAGCATCCCGCTGTGATGGACATGAAACAAAAGGCCGCTCCGAGGTTTCGGGGCGGCTTTTTTGTTTTGGCCGGGGGGTGTTTGGCTCAGGTCTCGAACTGACGGGCCAGCGCGCAGAACGCCTCCAGCGGAACCTGCTCGGCGCGCTCGGTGGGTTTGATACCGGCAGCAAGCAACCGGTCTTCGATGTCTGGCGCCAGCGCTTTCAAACCACTGCGCAGCATCTTGCGCCGTTGGTTGAAGGCAGCGGCCACAATGCGTTCCAGAACCGCAGGCTGAGCGTCGAAGCGCGGCGCGGGCAGGGCGGTCAGATGCACGACGGCCGAGCTGACCTTGGGCGGCGGCGTGAAAGCCTCGGGTGGCAGCGTCAGGGCGATCCGCGCATCGCACCGCCACTGCGCGAGTATGGCAAGCCGTCCATAGGCCTTTGATCCGGGCTGCGCCACGATGCGCTCGGCCACTTCTTTCTGGAACATCAGTGTCAAAGAGCGCCAGACCGGCGGCCATTGTGGCGGGGTCAGCCAGCGGATCAACAGCTCCGTGCCCACGTTGTAAGGCAGATTGGCACAAACAGCGATGGGCGGTGTCAGGTGGGCAAGCGGGTCGACCTCCAGGGCATCTCCCTCAATAACCTGCAGTTGCCCGGGATAGGCCTGTGCAATGTCGACCAGTGCGGGCAGACAGCGCGCATCCTTTTCCACGGCCAGCACCCGGCGGGCTCCTTCAGCCAGAAGCCCGCGTGTCAAACCGCCCGGGCCCGGCCCGACCTCCAGAACATCTGTGGCGCTCAGGTCCCCGGCAATCCGGGCAATGCGGGCCGTCAGGTTGAGATCCAACAGAAAGTTCTGCCCCAGCGCCTTGCGCGCGGACAGCCCATGTGTCGCAATCACATCGCGCAGGGGCGGCAGACCATCTATTTGGCTCATAGCCGTGCTCCTGGTTTCTTTGTGCCGAAAATATCCCGGGGGTGTCGGGGCTGGCCCCCACTCTTGTCCGGCTGACTGGACTCGCGCCTCATGCGGCGCCTCCGGCCATACGCCAGGCCATGCGCAGGGCTTCAATGGTCGAACTGGGATTGGCCAGACCCTTGCCTGCGATATCGAAAGCCGTTCCGTGATCCGGCGATGTGCGCACAAATGGCAGGCCCAGTGTGACATTCACTCCGCGATCAAAATCCAGCGTCTTGATCGGGATCAGTGCCTGATCGTGGTACATGCAGATCGCGGCGTCATAGCGCGCCCGCGCGGCAGCATGAAACATGGTGTCGGCGGAAAGCGGGCCGACGATGTCCATCCCGTCGCTGCGCAGTCTGTCCAGAACCGGTGCGATCAGATCAATTTCTTCGCGGCCCATCTTGCCGCCTTCGCCTGCATGCGGATTGAGACCGGCCACGGCCAGCCGCGGCGCAGGCAGTCCGAACTGCTCGATCAAGCCAGCGTGCGTGATGCGAATACGCCGCTCCAACACGGGCGCGGTCAACGCCTGCGGCACATCGGCAAGCGCTATATGAATCGTGGCCGGAACAACGCGCAGCTGCTCGGAGGCCAGCATCATGACCACGTCTTCGGCCCCGGCCAGGTGGCAAAGGAATTCCGTATGTCCTGGAAAGGCAAATCCGGCCCCATCCTGAAGCGCTTGTTTGTGGATGGGCAGGGTACACAGAGCCGAAGCCTTGCCCGACTGGGACAGCGCCACGCCACGTTCAATCGACTGAACCACCCCGGCGGCATGGTCGGGCTGTGGCTTGCCGGGTATGCGCGGGCCTGCCATGTCGATTCGCAGAACCGGCAAGGCTCGGGTTGCAACGCCGGGCGCCTCATCTGGCGCCACGATCAACTGGTGCGGAACTGTGCCCGGCAAATGCGCCGGATCTCCGATCCAGAAGAACGGCAAATCCGCGCCAAGTGCCTGCCAAGCGGCTTCGGCCAGTTCAGGGCCGATACCAGCAGGCTCGCCACAGCTGACGGCAATGGGTGCAGGTCGCACGGCCGCTTAGCGTTCGATGATCCGTGCGCTGGCCCGAAGCTGTGCCAGATACCCGTCTGCAAGCTGGGCAATGCGCTGGTTCCGAAGACCGATGGTGAACTCTTCGCGGTCCACGTCTTCGTTGACCTTGGTGGTGCGGCCGCAAAGCATCAGGAAAACCAAGGTCTGTCCATTGGCCCGTGTCAGCGCCGTGGAAACTTCACCGGCGTCCAGCTTGGACAATTCATATGCGATGTCGGTCGGAATCTCGCCCGGCGCCTTAGTGCCGCGCTCCAGAACTTCGGCAGGCTGCCCTTTGGCCACGCCGTAAAGGTCATCACAGCGGTCAACGCGCCCCTTGAGAACACGGGCCTTGGCCAGTGTTTCATCAGACCGTCCACCGGGCATGTAGTAGGCGGCGTATTCAACAGCGGCGACTTCGGGGGCGCTGTATCCGGTTTCTTCGATGTCACGAAGCTGGAACAGCGCAATCGCACCGGGGATTTCGATCGGGTCTGTCACCTGACCGGGTTTGAGTTTCAGCATAAGCGGCTGAAGAACGGGCGGCAGTTCGTTCAGGGAACGCCAGGGCAGGCGGCCACCATTGCGGCGTGTAGCCGTTGCGGAATAGCGGCGTGCTTCGGCCGAAAAGGCCGAGGTCGAGGTCAGCTGCGAGATACGATTGGCCCGAGCCCGGACTGCGCTTTCCTGACGTGGTGGCATCGGCATGATGAGCTCAGACACCAGAACCCGGATGCTGCCGCCGCTGCCGCGGTTGCTGAGCGCGCGATCTACTTCGGCTTCGCTGACACCGACCCGACCGGCGAAACGCTGGCGCACCACCTGTCTCCAGGCCATGCCTGCATTCACAAAGTCCCGGAAGGTTTGTTCGGCGACACCGTTCGATTCCAGAACCTTGACGAATTCACTGCGGCTGAGATTTGCGCGTCCGGCAAATTCTTCCATACCGTCCAGCACTTCCTCTCGGCTGGGGCGGATACCGGCATCCTTGGCGGCCTGCAGGCGCAACCGGTCATCGATCAGCTGCTCGCGCGCCAGTTTTGCCGGATCGCCCGGTGCTTTCAGCAGTTCGAGCATCCGCGTACGCTGCTCGATCTCAAAGCCTGTGATCACCAGATCGTTCACAGTGATCGCTGGCGAGAATTGCCCCTGTGCGGCCAAAGGCTGCGCAAGGCCAAGCATGGCAACTACCGCCAATGGTGCGATGCGGGCCATCGCCCGGCGGATCGGTGAAAAACTCAATGCTGGCATGTGCGTCGAAACTCCTTGGCGCTGCCGCCGGTCGAAAAACCTTTCAATGCGACAGTCAGGTCGAAATCGGTGGATGGCTCTAGATTGCTGGACGACGCAAACTTGCGGGTCGCGCCGAAATCAACCTGAACGCATTCGTTTTGGTATTGCAGGCCCAAGCCTACGCGGTCAAGCCGCCTGTCGACCAGATCGTAGCGCCACGAGGTCGAAGTGCTCCAATGCTGACTGATGCGGTATTCGCCGTCAAAGGACCATTCCGACTGTGCCTCAAGCCGGTCTTCGTCCGGATCAGTCACAAGCAGAACGTAGGATGCGCCCAGATCCATGCGATTGTTAGACCAACCGGCACGGGCCTCGGCCTTGGAAAACCGGGCCTGATCGTCCAGAAGGCCGCGCGCCGAAAGGGTCAGACCGTTCTGATGCGCGAAGCGTCCGGCCACAAGCCAGTCAGACGCCGTGCCCTGTAGCCCGGACGAGCGGGTGAATTCTGTATCGGCCGTCTCCCGCCAGATCCGTCCGATCGTCAATGCGGCGCTCCAGCCGTCGGGGGCTTGGTGCATCCAGCGCAGGCCAGCAGCAACGGTGCCTCCGTGTTCGCGTCTGTCGGCAGCGGGGAAACGGGACAGGCTGAGCAAGTTGCCTTCGTCAAATTCGACCCGGGTGCTTTCGTCGTTGGGATTGCCCGGACGCTGTCCGCTGACATAGCCCAGTTGCAGCAGCGGTTCGATCACGGTGCGCTGGCCGCGTGGTCCGGTGCGTTCCCATGGCCAGCGCAGTTCTACAGCCACGCCGTGGGTGGCCCGCGCCACATCGCGCACCGAGGTGTTGTCCTGAAAGGTCATGTGCCGGTCGAGCCAGAGGTTCGTGGTCACGCCCGCGCGGATACCGCCTGCCAATGTCCAGCGTTTGCGCCATGATGCTTCGGCACTGATGCGCCCGACGTCGCGGCCGTCCACATCCAGATCAGCATCCGCGCTGTCAAAGGGGATAGAGGAATACCGGTAGTGCCCATGCACAGCTGCTGACAGGCGCAGTTCGCCGCCCAGCGCAGCCGGGAAAAACCGCCGCTCGATCGCGGCATCGCCAATGATGGTTGGTTGCGTGTCGTTGTCTTCAAAATCCCGAAGCGACTCATAATGCACCAGGCTTGCGGTAATCAGCTCATCGCGGCGCACACGCCGCAAATCGACGGTGCTGCTCAGGCGGTCAGCGCCGGTAATGTCGTAGTCGTTCAGATATGAGGCGTCGGAGGTCAGCTTCAGATCGAAGTCCAGCTTGAAATCGCGGGGCAGACGAAACGCGCCTTCGGCAAAAAGATAGCCGCGCGCTTCGCCGGGTTTCAGCGTATCGCTGCTGATCGCGCCGTTTATTTCCAGATCACCATAGGCAAAGGCCCTGCGGTAGCGATAGCCGAGGGACCGCGCCTTGGTCGAAAGATGCGGGGTCAGCGTCAGATCCTGATGGCGGCCAATCGGAATGAAGTAGGGCACCTTGATCCCAAAGCCGAGCAGGGTCGAGCTGTGGAACGTGGGGATCAGGAAACCGCGTGCGCGCTTGAGCGTCGGATCGGGCAGGCGCAGGTGGGGCAGGTAGAAAACGGGCACGTCGAGAACCCGGAACTGCGCTTCGTCAAAATAGAGTTGCCGTTCCACCTGATCGTGAACAACGCGCTTGGCGCGGATCTGCCACAGCGGTGTGGCGTTGTGCCCGCAGACCTGACAGGACGTGACGGCCACGCGGCTCAGTTGGGTGTAGCGGCCATCGACGCGGCGCGCCTCGACCGACGCCAGCTGCAACTGCTGATCCAGAACCAGACGCGCGCCTTTCAGCAACCCGTTACGGAACCCCTGATCCAGCGTGGCTTCATCGGCTAGGATGACATTGCCATCTGCATCCGTGATCCGGATCGGACCTTCGATAATCAGGGTGTCGGTGCTGCGGTCATAGATGATGCGCGTTGCGCTGAGCCGGATTCCACCCTGAAGCGCCTCGACATTGCCCGAGGCCACGAGGCGTTCTTCGTTTTCGACAAAGACTTCGTCGGCCACAAGCAGCGCGGGATCATCCTGCGTTTGTTCTGCCGTACTGTCCTGTGCGAAGGCAGGTTGCACCGAAACGGTGCCAATCAAAGCGGCCGTCAGAACCAAAACACAAAAACGCAAAAGGACAGCAGCAGACATCATCCATCCTCCATATGCAGCACAAGCCCCAAGGCCAAGAGCACCGATGCAAGCGGCGGGACCCAAGCGGCGATAAACGGTGCCAATTGCCCGTTTTCCCCAAGGATTTGAGCGAAATTCCGCACATAGTAGAGCCCAAAGCCGAGCAGCACCGCAGACAAAACCGCCAGACCGGTTCGGCCCAACCGGGTGGGCCGCATCGTGAAACCCGCACCAATCAGAACCATGGCCATCAAAAAGACCGGACGCGCCAGCTCCATCTGATACCAGACAACGTGGCGCCGGGCGGAAAAGCCGGCGTCGGACAGCTCATTGATAAAGGCCGGCAGATCCCAGATGGCTATCGCCGAGGGACGTCCGAAACGGTCGCGAATGCTGTCTTGGGTCAGCGTCGAGGGCAATCGCAGTGACGCATGGTTTTTGGCCCCAACTTCGGGGTTCAACCCGGCAGCCAATGGCCAGGCTTTGGCTTGGTGCAGCAGCCATGCGCCGTCTTCCAGTCTGGCTTCGCGTGCGGTGATACGCTGCGCGGGGCCGCCGTTGGGCGCATAGGTGACAAAGCTGACATCAAACAGAACGGTCGCGTCTGTACTGGCGCGCTGGGCGTGGATCACGCTTTGCCCCTCGGGGCCGCCTTGTCTAAGCCACAGACCTTCGGCTCCGATGGACAGGACCGATGCTTCGCCCGAGCGATAGCTTTCGCGCAGATCAGCATAGCGTTTGGAGGTTGCGGCCACGATGGGGTTCATCACGGCCACTGCCATCGCCCCGATCAACGCAGCAACCATCACAGGGGCCACAAGCACCGCCAGCCCTGATCGGCCCGACGCCCGCGCCACGACCAGCTCGGACGACCGGGCAAGACCCAAAAACAACGCAATGGTGGACAGGATCATAACCAGCGGCAAAATCTGATAGAGTCCTTCGGGAAGCTTCAACCCGACAAGCTGCAGGACCTGCGCAAAGCTGACGCCATCGGGCAGGCTGCGCAATTCCTCGACCAGATCGAGCAGACCCTGAAAAATGCCAAAGACGGCAAAGAGCCCCAGAAAGAGCCAAAGGAACCGGCGCGCAAAATAGAAATGCAGGATCATGCAGGCGCCTCCTGCTCGGACAGGTCCGGCTTGGACTTGCGCGGGCGGAAAGGCCGGGCCGCCCGCATCAGCAGAACCCAGACAATCGACAGCCCCACGACGCTGGGCAGATAAACCAGCGGCCAAAGCGCCGGGTTGCCTCTGACCGGATCAGAAACAGCGCTTTCCACGAGTTTGATAAGCACCAAAAGAAAAATCGCACCGACGATCTGCCGGGTCGCGCCCAGCCGTGAATAGCTGCCGCTGATGAGGGCCGAAAACCCGATCAGCGCTGCAACAATGCTGAGCAAAGGCAACTGGAACCGTTCATGCGCTTCCTGCAGCACTTCGCCTGGGTCTTTCTTGCTCTCCTGTGCGATGGCATCTGTCTGACCCAGCAACTCAAGCGTGGGGATATACTCGAGCTTGCGCCGTTTTGGTTTGCCAGGCTGCACCAGTGCGGAAATATCGTAGCTGAGATCCGAGAAATTCGTGGTCGACAAACGCTGGGATTCGATTTCCAGCGTCTGCGCCATTCCGGTCAGCATGACCAGTTTCGGGCCTTCATCGTCACGCAGCAGAAAGGCCCGGTCGGCGGTGTAGATGACCTCGCGCTTTTCCTGCCGCCGGTCCGACAACAGAACATCCCGCAATTCGCCGGTCTCGGTGATTTCCCGGATGTAGAAGGTAATGCCCTTGGCCGGGTGTAGGAACGCGCCTTCGCGCAACAACCGGGCACTGACCGAGCTGGAGATTTCCTGTTCGCGCAGACGCAGCTGTTCCAGCGATGCGGGCACCAGCACATGGGCCAGAATGCTGCCCATCAGACTGATCAATATTCCGAAGGCAAGGATCGGTCGCGCCAGACGCCAGGGTGAATAGCCAACGGATCGCACCACGGTCAGTTCTGAATCGCCTGACAGCCGGTGCGTGACATAGACCGCTGCGGCAAAGGCGGCCATGGGCAGGACCAAGGCGATAACCGAAGGCAGGGACAGCGCGGTGAATTCCAGAAACACACCTGCGGTGTGGCCATCCGCGATTAAACGATCAAACAGCACCACAGCCCGGTTGACCCAATAGACGGACACCAGAACGAGGGCAAAGAACCCGAACAATACCATGAGTTGCGACAGCATATATCTGTCGAATCGTTGCACTGTGACGGTCCCCCCAGAACCAGATGTTGTGCCTGAACACTAGCCGATCACGACCGGCGGGGAAAGGCGGCTCTGGTCATTGGGGGCGGGTCGGACTAACTCTTGGCAAGGATCAGCTTAGAGGATTACGCATGACCGACCTGCGCGACATTACATTTGCCGAATTGGATCTGGATTCACTGGCGACAGCCGAAGGCTGCGTGGCCATTCCGATCAACGCCGAAAAAACCATGAGCCCAGCTGCGCGCAGGCTGAATCGTTTGACCAAGGGGGCAGTACAGCGCGCGCTCGATTCCAAGGCTTGGGAGGATTTGAGCCAGTCCGAAGCCGTGGTGCTGGACTATCCGGTTGGTATGGCGGCGGACAAACTCTGCCTTGTGAAACTGGAACGCCGCCCGGCTGTTCAGGATGCCCGCAAGGCAGGTGCCACGATTGCGATTCAATCCGGATCGCGCAAAGTCCTGATCGCTCAGGGCAATACCACACGCGCCGACGAAGTTGCTCTGGGGCTGGCCCTGCGCGGTTATGGATTTGACGCGCGCAAGAGCAAGCAGGCGGATTCTTCGGGGGCTGCCTTGTTTGCTTGTGCGAAACCTGATGAAGCCACGCAGGCTTTTGTCGCCGGGCGCGCGGTGGCTGAAGGGGTCTTCTTTACCCGCGATCTGGTGTCCGAGCCGGCCAACGTGCTGACCACCACCGAATTTGCCACGCGCCTCGAAGCGCTGCGTGATCTGGGTGTCGAAGTCGAAGTGCTGGACGAGCCGGAGCTGGAAAAGCTGGGTATGGGGTCGCTGTTGTGTGTCGGGCAGGGGTCCGACAGCCCGTCCAAGGTTGTGATCATGCGCTGGAACGGCGGTACGGGCGCGCCTTTGGCTCTGATTGGCAAGGGGGTTGTCTTTGATACTGGCGGCATCAGCCTGAAACCGGCGGGCGGCATGGAAGACATGACCATGGATATGGGCGGCGCAGGCGTGGTCTCTGGCGTGATGAAGACGCTGGCAATGCGCAAGGCCAAGGCCAATGTGGTGGGTCTTGTCGGTCTCGTTGAGAACATGCCATCGGGCAATGCAACGCGCCCCGGTGACATCGTCACGTCCATGAAGGGTGACACGATCGAAGTGATCAACACCGACGCCGAAGGCCGGTTGGTTCTGGCCGATGTAATGTGGCACGCGCAGGAAAACGAAAAACCTGCCGCCATGGTCGATCTGGCGACCCTGACCGGGGCTTGCATCATCGCGCTGGGCCATGAAAACGCAGCCGTCTTTGCCAATGACGATGGTTTTGCAGGCGACTTCCTAAAGGCGGCCAATGCCGAAGGCGAAGGCGCCTGGCGCCTGCCATTGGGCAAAGCTTATGACGATATGCTCAAGAGCCAGAAGGCCGACATGAAGAATGTGGGCGGACGGCCTGCCGGATCGATTACCGCTGCGCAGTTCCTGCAGCGGTTTGTTCAGGATGGCATGCCGTGGATTCACCTCGATATTGCCGGCGTGGCCCAAGTGACCAAACCAACGGATCTGGCGCCCAAGGGCGCCACCGGCTGGGGGGTTATGGCGCTTGATCGTTTGGTTCGCGACAAGTTCGAGGGCGAATAACCTTTGGGCGCGGCGTATTTCTACCACCTGACGCGAGCACCGCTCGAAGTCACATTGCCCCTGCTGCTGGAAAAATCGCTGGCGGCAGGGTGGCGGGTGGCAGTGCGCGGCACGGAAGCTGCACGACTGGAATGGCTGGATCAGCAGTTGTGGCTGTCGCCGGAGGATGGGTTCTTGCCCCACGGTCTGGCCGGGGGTCCGCATGACGCGGACCAGCCGATCCTGTTGACAACAGGGGCCGCGGCCAATGATCCGTCCTGCCTGATGAGCGTGGACGGTGCCGATATTTCGGCCGAGGACGTCAACGCGATGGAGCGGGTTTGTGTGCTGTTTGACGGTCATGATCCAGAGGCTCTGGATCGTGCGCGCGGCCAGTGGAAAGCCCTGACCACCGCGGGCTGCGCCGCGCAATATTGGTCAGAGGAATCCGGACGATGGGAAAAGAAAGCCGAATCCGATGCAGCCAGCGGCTGAGCGTCGGCCCATTTTTTCTTGGGTTCTTGGAGTACACATGGCCAAGAGCGGAAGAACGCGGAACCGGTCTTAGCGCTCCAGAACCAACCGGTCGCCGGATATCTCGATCCGGTCGAAGCGCTGCAAATAAGACATCCCGAGCAACGATTGATCCATGCGTCCTTCGTTCACATAGGCGCGAACGCCCTGATCGGTGAACGGGCCAAAGCCGACCTCTTTCAGGGTCACCGGCGCGGTGCGGACGATCCCGTTGGCTGTCATGGCTTCGGAGAAGAACACCAAGCTGGCTTCGTCCAGACCGGCCCGTTCCGCATCCTGACGGGTCAGAACCACCGAGGTTGCGCCAGTGTCGACCACAAAGCGTACGGGCGCGCCGTTCAGATCGACGGTCGCATAATAATGTCCGTCCGGGTTCCGGGGCAGTTCGATCCGCCCATCCTCGACAAAGGCGACCTGTCTTTGGGTGACGGTGCGCGAAATGTCCTCCCACAGTCCGACCACCGCGATGGTTCCCAGAATGATAAAACCCCAGGCGGCGGCCTGTTTGACTTTGGTGGACAGGCTGTCGCGGTTCTGAACAAAGAACCAAAACCCCAGCACCGATGCCAAGAGCACCAGATAAATCAGGTTTCCAACTTCGAAAGAGTCCATGGGTGATCCTGTGTTGTCCTGTGCTCAATGTATGAACCGGGCGCGCGATTGCCAGCCCTTGGTGCAAGGCTCAGCCCAGTGCGGACAGACCAAAGTCGCGCAGACCGTCCAGCACAAACTGGACCGAAAGCGCCGCCAGCAACATGCCCAGCAGGCGGGTGACCACGGTGATGCCCGTTCGTCCAAGCCCGCGTTCGATGGGTCCGGCCGTCAGGAACAGCAACAGCGCGATCAGCACAACAAAGCCCATGACCGCCAGCACACCCAGTTGCTGTGTGATATCCTGTGCGTCGCCAGCCAAAAGGATGATCGACGCAATCGCGCCGGGACCCGCGATCAGCGGGATAGCCATAGGAAATACGGATGGGTCGGGGAATTCTTCGGCTTCACTTTGGTCTTCGCGCCGTTTGGTGCGCCGTTCAAACAGCATGTCGAGCGCGGTCAGGAACAACAAAATGCCGCCTGCAATCCGGAACGCAGGCATGCCGATCCCGATAAAGCCGAGAACGGCCTCGCCGAAAAATGCAAACAGTGTCAGGACGATAAAGGAAATCACGCAGGCACGAATGGCAACCGCACGCCGGTGTGCCGCATCACTGCCTTGCGTCAATGCGATGAACATCGGCGTCAGGCCGATGGGGTCAATGACAACAAAGAGCGTTGCAAAGGCCGTTATGAAAAATGCTGCGTCCATAGGGCAGGGCTATCGACTCGAATGCCGGCTGTCCAGATCGGGCTGATGCATCATCCTTCTGCCTTCTCCAGCCGCTCTACGGCGGCTTCCCAGAGGCTTTCGGCTTTGCCCAGCCCTTCCATCACTTCGGCGTATTTGCGGTTCCAGGTTGCCAACTCACCCACGCGCGTGTCTTCGTAAAGAGCAGGGTCAGCCAGTTTCTTGGCCAGTTTGTCGCGCATTTCTTCGATCTTTTCCACGCGCGCCTCGCATTTGCGAACCTCGCTACGCATTTCGAGAATCTGATCGCGCGATGGCCGGGCCGGTTTGGGTTTGTCCGCTTTTGCTGGTTTCACCGGCTTGTCCGGGGTCAGCAGCATACTGCGATAGGCATCCAGATCTTCTTCGTAGGGGCGCACGGTGCCGCCCGAGACCAGCCAAAGCCGATCAGCCACCATCGACAGCAGGTGCATGTCGTGACTGACGAGGATCACAGCGCCGGAATAGGCGGTCAGCGCTTCGACCAGTGCTTCGCGGGATTCGATGTCGAGGTGGTTCGTCGGCTCGTCAAGGATCAGCAGATGCGGCGCGTCCAATGTAGCGAGCAACAGGGAAAGACGCGCTTTTTGTCCGCCCGAGAGCCGTGCAACTTCGGTGTCGCTTTGTGCTGCTTGCAGGCCAAAGCCCGCCAATGTGGCGCGCAGTTTGGCAGGCGGCGTGTCCGGCCGTTCCCGCTGAAGATGCTGCAAAGGCGTTTCGTCCAGATAAAGCTCATCCACCTGATGCTGTGCGAAATAGCCGATCCGCAGTTTCGAAGAGCGCCCCATACGCCCTTCGATCAGGGGCAGGCGGTCCGAGAGCAACTTGGACAGAGTCGATTTGCCCTGACCGTTCTTGCCAAGCAGCGCGATGCGATCATCCTGATCGATCCGCAGGTTAAGCCGGTTCAGAATGACGGTTTCGCCATAGCCGGTTGAGCCACCCTCGATATTGATGATGGGCGGTGACAGCTCATCCGGTTGTGGAAATTTGAACACCCGTTTGGCCGCCTCTTCCGGAGGTGTGACCATATCCATGCGTTCGATCATCTTCAGACGCGCCTGCGCCTGCTTGGCCTTGCTGGCCTTGGCGCGGAACCGATCGACAAAGCCTTGCAGGTGCGCGCGCCGCTCTTGTTGCTTTCGAGCGGTGGCGGTCAGCTGCGCGCGGCGTTCCGCACGCTGTTTGGCAAAGCCGTCGTAGGGCACGCCGTAGTAGGTCAGCTTGCGGTCCTCGAGATGCAGAATGCTGCCAACTGCGCGGTTGAGCAGGCCGCGGTCGTGGCTGATCACGATCACGGTGTGCGGGTATCTGGCCAGATAGCTTTCCAGCCAGAGCGCGCCTTCGAGATCGAGATAGTTGGTCGGCTCGTCCAGCAGCAGCAGATCAGGCTGAGCAAAAAGCACCCCGGCCAGCGCCACGCGCATCCGCCAACCTCCGGAAAAGGCAGAGCAGGGCATGCGCTGTTCGGCGTCGTCAAACCCCAAACCCTTGAGAATCGTAGCCGCGCGGGCTTCGGCGCTCCAGGCGTCGATATCGGCAAGCCGGGTTTGCACCTCGGCCATGCGTTCGCCCGTGGCGGTTTCGGATTCGCGCATCAGCGCATCGCGTTCCACATCGGCCTCAAGCACCGTATCGATCAGCGAGGTGTCCGAAGCGGCCACTTCCTGAGCGACCCCGCCGATTCTCGCGCGGGAGGGCAGGGTGATGCTGCCGCCGTCCAGTGTCAGGTCGCCCTTGATCAGACGGAACAGCGTGGTTTTCCCCGCGCCATTGGGCCCGACGAGCCCGACCTTGTGACCATCCGGGATGGTGGCAGAGGCCTCTTCGAACAAAGGGCGGCCTTCGACCGAGTAGTTTATGGATTCAATGCGCAACATAGGACGCGCTCTAGCAGAGGACCGGGGGCTATGCTAGCCGGGGTCATGACCAAGCCTGCGCCCCATCTGATAACCTTCGTGTTGCTGACGGCGCTGACGGTCATCAGCACCACGATGTTTCTGCCCGCGCTGCCGGCCATGCAGTCCGAATTCGGCGTCAACGAAGCCACGATCGGCCTGTCGGTGACAGCCTACATGATCGCGGCCGCCGGATTGCAGCTGCTGCTGGGGCCGCTGTCCGACAGGGTTGGGCGCAGGCCTGTGATCGTGTCGGTTCTGTCAATCTATGCGGCGTCGTCCCTGGTCTGTGTCTTCGCGCAGGATATCGTTGTTTTTCTGGCGGCGCGCACGGTTCAGGCGGTTGCCATGACGGCCGGTATTCTGGTGGCTGCCATGGTGCGCGATCTGTTTGACGGGCCGATGGCGGCTGCCAAGCTGGCCACCATATCCTCGGCCATGGCCATTGTGCCCATGATGGCGCCCGTCCTGGGCGGATTTCTGGATGTGCAATTTGGGTGGCGCTCGATCTTTGTCTTTTACGCGCTGACCGGCGCCGGGCTTTTGATCTGGGTGCTGCGTGATCTGGCTGAAACCCGACCGGACCGCACAGCCGAGACACCCGAACGGCGCCGGATGCTGCTGCGCGAGGCGCGGTTCTGGGCATTTGCATTTTGTCAGGCGCTGGGGGCCGGTGGGTTTTACGTGTTCCTTGTTGGCTCGCCCTTTGTAGCCGCGGCGCTCTATGGGCTTGATTCCGGGCAAATCGGGATTGGGCTAGGCTCAGTAACCATGGGCTTCATGGCGGCCTCGGCCTTGTCAGCGCGTACGGTTCACCGGTTTGGGCCGTTTCGCCTGATTGTTGTGGGGCGCCTTGCCTCCTTGCTTGGGCTGGGCGCGGGATTTGTGGTCTTTTCAATCACCACGCCGCCGGTTTGGGTTTTCTACGCAGTCACGATCTGGGTGGGTGTCGGCAATGGCCTGACGCTGGCGAATGCCAATGCGCTGGCGCTGGCGGTTCGACCCCGGCTGGCCGGAACGGCATCGGGCATCTGCGGGGCTTTGGGCAATCTGGTGATTGCGGCCATGTCCATGGTAACGACGATCACTTTGGCGGACGAGGCCAGCGCAACGCGCCTGCTGCTGCTTTTGATGGGCGTGGTCGGGGCGTCGCTGTTTTCGGCCATTCTTGGCCACAGGCTTGATCGAGGACAGGGGCAGGGCGCATAGGTCTTTCCAAGGACAAAGACCCGTGATACGCGTGCGCCGAATTTTGACCTGCCGGAGCTTTCCGGCCTATCCACAGGAGTGAGACCAATGGCCCTTGAGCGCACGTTCTCGATCATCAAGCCCGATGCAACCCGCCGTAACCTGACCGGCAAGATCAATGCCAAGTTCGAAGAGGCAGGTCTGCGCATTGTCGCACAAAAGCGCATCCACCTGAGCAAGGCGCAGGCTGGTGAATTCTACAAAGTCCACGCAGAGCGCCCGTTCTACGACGAACTGTGTGAATTCATGGCCTCCGCGCCGATCGTTGCGCAGGTTCTCGAAGGCGAAAACGCCATCACCAAGAACCGTGAAGTCATGGGCGCCACAAACCCGGCAGATGCCGCGGCTGGCACCATCCGCGCAGAATTCGCTGAGTCCGTTGGCGAAAACTCGGTTCACGGCTCGGACGCGCCTGAGACAGCCAAAGAAGAGATCGCGTACTTCTTCTCCGGTCTCGAACTGGTCGGCTAATCGCCGAACGGTCTAACAAGTCAAAAAAGCCGCGACCCAAGGGTTGCGGCTTTTTCTGTTGAACGGTGGCGGGCCTGCTTAGATCAGGAAATCGCTTTCCGTCAGGTCCATCAGACCCGTCAGCTCAATCTCGAAATCGGCAGCGCCATCGCCATCGCGGTCGGCTTGCACGATGGTGTTGCCGCCGACCTGCTCATAGCGCAGTTCGCCACCCGTGCCGGTGAAGGCCGCGTCGCCGATGAAGTCGAAGCCCTGCTTGAAGCCCTGCGTCAGGTCGGCGTCGATGCGGCTCAGCTCGATCCGGTCTTCGCCCGCGACGAAGTCAGTGATCACGTCGCGGTTGCCGTCGCCCACGCCCGATTCAGCGGCGTTGAAGTAGATATAGCGGTCGCGCCGTCCGGCATCATCTCCGCCGGTCATGATGTCTGCACCCAGACCGCCATAGAAGGCATCCGCGCCCGCCTCGCCAAAGAGCATATCATCGCCCGCGCGGCCATAGAGGCGGTCTGAAACGCCACCCGTTCGGAAGATATTGTCGCCCGCATCGCCGCGCAGCTGATCGATGCCATCGCCGGTCTGGAATTCCTCGATACTGATGAAGGTGTCGCCCGCCGCGTCGTTAAAGCTGATCGCGGGGTTCTGAAGATCGACCCGCACGGACCGGTCAGCCGAGGCATAACTCGCGATGTCATAGCCATCGCCCCCGTCGATCACATCACCGCTGCCACCGCCGTCGAGCGTGTCATCGCCATCGCCGCCTTCAAGCGTGTCGACGCCGTCGCCGCCCAGCAAGTAGTCATCCGAGCCACCCGCCTGCAACAAATCATCCCCAGCGCCGCCATCCAGCGTGTCCATGCCACTGTCGGTGATGAACACATTGTCTGCATCGTCCCCGGTCACGGTAGCATCCCAAGACCCGATCATCGTAAAGTTCTCGATCTCTGAAACTTCGTCAGCACCGACTGTCCCATCCAAACGCCCATGGAAACCAGCGACGGCGTCAAACCTGAGCACATCATCTGCTAGTCCTGTCACATCGGTGATGAGCAAATCCGTGCCTGGACCGCCAATAAAGGTATCCGAGCCGCCATTGTTCACGATGGTATCGTCGCCTGCCAGCGCGTCGACCAGTTCGTCTGCAGAGGTGCCCACGAGGCTGTCGTTGCCCGGGGTGGGGGTCGAGGAAACCGGTGGGTCATCCAGCGAGCCTTCGGCACCGGGCAGGATCAGTTCATAGGCGTTGCCGGACAGCAAAATGGCTGAGTTGTTGTCGATCCGGATGGCCTGACTGGCGCCAGCGCCAAAGGCCGCGTCCATTTCGTCAATCAGGTTGCCGTCATTGTCATATTCCCGCAGTCGGCCTTCGTTGACGAAACTGGGTGAGAACGAAAACACTGTGTAGCCAATGATAAAGCCGCTTTGCGTGGCAATCAGCAAAGGCGTATCCTGATTGCCGCCGGTGATCGTATTCACCAGCGTGGAATCCACGCTGAGCGTTCCGTCAGAATTGTAGATCTTGAACCAGACCGATGTACCATCATCGTCTTCTGGCTGCGTTCCTGCATCGGTCCAGACAACGACGACCCGGCCGTCTGACAGGGTTTCGACCTGAACAGAGGGCGGCACGCCAAAGCCCGTGCCTTCGGCGTCGCTGACTTCGAACGGGGCGACCACCTGATTGCCCTGAAGGTCAAAAATCTGCAGGTAGGTTGAGCCCGCTTCGCCTGCCTGACTGTCGACATAAGCATAGAAGATATGGCCATTCGAAACCGTTACGTCTGATCCGTGCTGTTGGACTGCTGAAAATCCACGGCCACCGACGGTATCACCTGTGTGAAGAACTGTTCCGTCAGCATCGGTGATCAGAACCTCGTCGCCTTCGAAACTGAAAGGCACGACAAATATGTTTCCGTCCGGCAGAGAATGGGCGGTGTAGATCATTGAGTTGTCGGTCACGCTGAACGCGCCGGACGTCACTTCGGTCGGGGCGCCTGTCGCGGTCCCGGTGGCAAGATCGATGGTTACGATGTAGTTGGTGATCGTCGTGGGCAGGGGATCGGCGTCGCGCACCTGATAGTAGATGTTGAACGTTCCGTCGCCATTGTCGTGCACATGATAGGGACGCAGATCACCCAGCCCAAGGCCGCTGGCGTCTGCATATTCCGTTGCCGAAAACACAACACCGTCGTCGTTGATTGCTGCAACCATATTGCCAGAAACATATACGGCCGCGTCATCAACCCGATACGTGCCGCCGCTGCCGGTGGTTGTTGATACACTGGACAGCCCAATGGAAACCGGCGCACCGTCAAATGAAATGGTCATATCTTGTCCCCGTTCAAATGCTTGTCTTTAAAGTCGTGATGACGCCGGATTTGAAACAAGGAAACGACCTGCGTCAATGATTTCTTGTACGCGCCGGGCCTGCGTTGGTGTGCGGCCCGGCGCGACTTTGAGATCAAATCAGGAAATCACTTTCCGTCAGATCCATCGTTCCGGTCAGCTCAATCTCGAAATCCGCAGCGCCGTCGCCATCGCGGTCGGCCTGTACAATGGTGTTGCCGCCCGCCTGCTCATAGCGCAACTCGCCGCCCGTGCCGGTGAAGGCCGCGTCGCCGATGAACTCGAAGCCTTGCTTGAAGCCCTGCGTGATGTCGGCGTCGATACGGCTCAGCTCAATGCGATCCTCACCCGCGACAAAGTCAGTGATCACGTCTCGGTTGCCGTCGCCCACGCCCGATTCCGCCGCGTTGAAGTAGATATAGCGGTCGCGCCGTCCGGCATCGTCTCCGCCGGTCATGATGTCCGCGCCAAGCCCGCCATAGAAGGCATCCGCGCCCGCTTCACCGAACAGCATGTCGTCGCCCGCGCGGCCATAAAGGCGGTCTGAAACGCCACCCGTTCGGAAGATATTGTCGCCCGCGTCACCGCGTAGCTGGTCGATGCCGTCTCCGGTCTGGAACTCTTCGATGCTGATAAACATATCGCCCGCCGCGTCGTTGAAGCTGATCGCCGGGTTCTGAAGATCGACCCGCACGGACCGGTCAGCGCTGGCGTAACTGGCAATGTCATAGCCGTCACCACCATCGATCACATCGGCACCGCCGCCACCGTCGAGCGTGTCGTTGCCAAAACCGCCGATCAAAGTGTCATCGCCGGCGCCACCTTCTACATAAGTCAAAGCAAATTCAGAGGCATAGAGTTCATCATTGCCTGCGCCGCCGTTGATGCTGTCAAGGCCGCCCATGCTCTGAATGGTGTCATCACCGTCTCCGCCAATCAGCGTTTCGGTCGCCGCGCTGCCGGTGATCCGCACGCCTTCATTGCCGACCACCTGAACGGTTTCGATCCAGACCAATTCGTCTACTTCGCCGTTCTGACGTGTGATCTGGCCGCCACCCCAAGTGAGCGCGATCTCGATCCCGGTAACGTCCGCTGGAACGATCAGTGTGTCATTTCCAAAATCCCCTTCGATGGTGTCATTGCCGGGACCGTCGTAGAGCATATCGTCGCCTTCGCCACCGCGCAGCCAGTCGTCACCATCGCCGCCAATCAAGGTGTCATCGCCGTTGTCACCCAAGAGCGAGTCGTCGCCAGCACCGCCGGTCAACAGATGTGCCCCATGCCAAGCTGGCAGCAGCCAAGTGTCGGTACTCGGGGCGTTGATGATGATGGCATTCAAGGCAGCATCAAATTCAGCATCCAAATCGGCGGAATCGGGACCGTAGATGTACTCGATGGCTTCCTCGTCCAACGATCCAAGCTCTACCGTCGAGCGTGAACGGTTGTAGGACATTACGGTGAATATCCCGCTGTCGCGGTTCGGGTTGATTGTGTAGGTGCCCTCGAATGGGTGCTCGAAACCCAGTGCATGGCCGATCTCGTGCAGCAGTAGCGAAAAGCCCCGCACGCCCGGAGCGACAAGCGATCCGCTGGAGCCGAACAAGTTGGAGTTCAGGAAGACATCGCCCCCGATCGCATCATGGCGAATGTAGTAATCGGTCGGGTCGCCGTTGGCGTCCGTGAACCAGTACATTGAGGGAAAATAGGCATAGCCCGACAGCTGGTTCCCACTGGAGTTTAGAAGCCCGGACATGTCGAACATTGAAAAGCGGATCGCGCCTTCGCCCGGTGGTACTTCGACAAAAACAAGGCCCGAGGCATTGCCCCAAACGTTCAGCGCCGCCCTGATGTGGACTTGGTGCGCAGAAGAGAAGGCCATGAAGCTGCTTGCGGTCTGGGCCTGATCATATGAAGAAGGTTCCTGCGGAAAACTATAAGTCACAACGACCGGGGTTCCGGTCGGGGCTGTTATGTTCCAGCGCCAATGAGGTGCGTCTCCGACGAGCGACAAAAGATCGTTAGAAAGCAAAACTTACTCCACTTAATCTGCGCATTTGGGTGAAATTCCCACAGCCATTTAAAACCACTGGCGACGTCCGATCAAATCAGAAAATCGCTTTCTGTCAGGTCCGTGATCCCGGTCAGCTCAATCTCGAAATCCGCAGCACCGTCGCCATCGCGGTCGGCTTGCACGATGGTGTTGCCGCCGACCTGCTCATAGCGCAGTTCGCCGCCCGTTCCGGTAAAGGCTGCGTCGCCGATGAAGTCGAAGCCTTGTTTGCCACCTGTGGTCAGATCTGCATCAATGCGCGAAATCTCGATCCGGTCTTCGCCTGAAACAAAGTCAGTGATCACGTCGCGGTTGCCATCCCCGACACCTGAGTCAGAGGCGCGAAAAAAAATGAAACGGTCCGCACCGCTGCCGCCAATCATCGTGTCTGCGCCATTGTTGCCAAAGATCGCATCAAAACCTGAACCACCGTCAAGCGTATCATTGCCTTCGCGGCCGTACAGCCGGTCAGATACGCCGCCACCGGCAATGTGATTTGCACCACTATCGCCACGCAGGTTGTCGGCGTGATCCCCGCCTATGATGTTCTCAATGGACACGAAACGGTTGCCGCTGGCAGCGCCATACTCAAAGAAACGCACAAAGGTTTCTCCGCTGACATCGCGATCGAGATCAACCAAAACGCGTCCGCCAGCATTTGAATAATCTGCCGTGTCTGTGCCGCCCTGACCATTGATTTCACCGGGTCCGCGTTGCGGCACGAGCATGTCGTCGCCCAGATCAATTCCAAACAAATCAGGCCCGAAGCCCGTCAGATAGACATCGTTGTCTATTCCCGATGTGTTCGCCCGCACGGATTGAGCGACATAGATCCGTCCATCCGGGGCCAGCGCGATCGATCCAACATCGATGTCATTGGTGGGAACGTCGATTGGCGTGTCGATCACCACATCACCTGCGGCATCCACACGCAGATAGCGAAGACTGTCGTCAAATCCTGCATCTGTCACGACCAGCAGTGCCGCATACCCTCCGTCTGGCGTGCCGACGATGCCGCGCAGTTGTGCGCCCGAGTCCCCAAAGGTCTGGAACAGTCCGTGATTGCCGGGATTGCCGGATGCATCCAGTGTCACGATGGAAACACCATCCGGTTCTCCGAAATCATCATAGAGGTTCACGGCAAAAGCCAGCCCTCCGCCAACCAATCCCGCGGCTTGGGGAGCGTGCGCGCCGCCGAAGTAATCTGAAGGTATTTCAAAGGAGGGCAGCGTCACGTCAACGGGCTGCAAGTCCGGCCCAAAGACCTGAAAGTCATAGGTGTTGACCGCAAAATTGCTTTCAACAATATCCCCGGACGCTGTGATGACGAAACCACCGTTTTCAAGCGCAGCGACATGGGGGTGGTATTCCGATACGAAATCCCGATCAAAGGCCAATTGGATGTCGCCCAAGGCCGCGCCATTCTGATCGAGTTGGCGAAAGACGATCCCGGCATTCTGGCTTTGCCCGTCGGATATGCCTTCGCCGACATAGATGATCGTACCGTCGGATAGCTGCGCAAGATCGAGCGCATCATTCAAAAAGCGGGTTTGTTGGGCGGGCATAACGGTGATCGGATCGCTGAGGGGATTGCCTTCTGCGTCATAAAGCCGAAGCATGTAGTTGATCGGCCCGCCGTCTGTCGCCTGATCCAGCCAGGCAACCGCGATAACGCCCGAAGTGAGAACCAGAACAGCCGGGTTGCCGGCTGAGTGGTCTGTCGGAATGTCTACGCGGATTTCGCCTGTGCGCGCAGAGCCGTCCGGTTCGAATATCCGCAGTAAAACCCGGCCTCGGTCATTGTTTTCCCATTCCCAAACCATCGCAACGCTGCCGTCCGGCGCGGTGGAAATGTCTGGATGCCGCTGGGGTCCACCGGTTTGCGTAGTCGCGACGAATGGCGCGAACAGTTGTGATGCTGCCATACAGATCACCCCTCAACTCGAAATTTCTTGGTCAAAAATAATTGGAGCTGAGGATTGCAGCGGCGGGCAGTGGTGTCAACACGCCGCTGTTTTCATGGAATCAAATCAGAAAATCGCTTTCTGTCAGGTCCATCGTTCCGGTCAGTTCGATCTCGAAATCTGCCGCGCCGTCGCCGTCGCGGTCGGCTTGCACGATGGTATTCCCGCCCACCTGCTCGTAGCGCAGCTCGCCCCCGGTTCCGCTAAACGCCGCGTCGCCGATGAAGTCGAAGCCCTGCTTGAAACCCTGCGTTATGTCGGCGTCGATGCGGCTCAGCTCGATCCGGTCTTCGCCCGCGACGAAGTCAGTGATCACGTCGCGATTGCCATCGCCCACGCCCGATTCAGCCGCGTTGAAATAGATATAGCGATCGCGCCGTCCGGCATCGTCGCCGCCGGTCATGATGTCCGCGCCGAGCCCGCCGTAGAAGGCGTCTGCCCCGGCCTCGCCAAAGAGCATATCGTCGCCCGCGCGGCCATAGAGACGGTCTGAAACGCCGCCGGTGCGGAAGATATTGTCACCCGCATCGCCGCGCAGCTGATCGATGCCGTCGCCGGTCTGGAATTCTTCGATGCTGATAAACGTATCGCCCGCCGCGTCGTTGAAACTGATCGCCGGGTTCTGAAGATCGACACGGACAGAGCGATCCGCGCTGGCATAGCTGGCAATGTCATAGCCATCGCCGCCATCCAGCACATCACCGCTGCCTCCACCGTCGAGCGTGTCATCGCCCAAGCCACCGCGCAGGGTGTCCGCATCGTTGCCACCAAGTATATGGTCGTTTCCGTCGTCGCCCGACAGAGAGTCCATCCCATCGTTGCCAAAGATGATGTCGTCGCCATCACCGCCCGAATAGGTGTCGTTGCCCGCGAGCAAATCGATGTCGTCGACGGCATCTGTACCACTGAGGATATCTGGTCCGGGTGTGGGCATGGCAATGGGGAAGGTGCCGCCCTGTATCGTCGCGCCAACGATCGCATTTTGTGAGGAGAACAGGATATTGGTGTCGTCTTCAAACACAAGAAAGCTGTCGCCATTGTTGAGTGCAACCAGCACCGGTTCGATCTGGTCATCTTCGAGATTTTCAGACCCGATCTGGTTCACGAGCACTTCTTCGCCAGACAATTCGAAAATCGAGAAGCGCACATCGCTTTCCGATGCGGCGTCAGTATAGGAGTCGTAGGCAATGAGCAGCTGGCCGTCGCCGTTGATGGTTGCCGTCAGATTTTGGTAGCCGTTCGGCACACTGTCATCCACCAGCACGTTTCTGTCGGAGATGGTGCTGTTGCCTGACGCATCGAAGGTCGTCATGCGCACTTCGGTGCCGGTGATTGCGTCGGTGCCCAAAGCATAGACAGCAATGAATCCGCCATCATCCGTAGCGATCAATACAGGATCGACAATCGTACCACTGTAGGATGGCAGATCGCGGACCGCAGAAGAGGGCGTGCCGTCGGCATTGTAGATGCGGTAGTGCGCGACGCCGCTCGTGTTGGTCCAGAGCATCACCATTCGGCCATCGCTCAGCGTTGTCATCGCCACCGGCGTGTCCTGATCAAAGCCTGCGTGATATTCGATCGGGTTGGCCAGTGCAGTGCCCTGCGCATCGTAGAATTGCAGGTAGCCATCATCGTCAAGCGTCCCGGTGTCGTCGATCCAGTGTACGGCAAAGCCTGTCGCGGTGGCTTGGATGTTGATGTGCTCCGCTTCGCCGTCGAGGATTCTGGAGGGGCCGCTGCGCACGGTTCCATCCGCCTCGTAGACCGAGATGAACAGATCGCCCCGGTTCACGCTGGTGATGTAAGCCACCGCGAACCCGCCATCCGCCAGTGCCGTCACATGCATTTCACTTGCGTCCGAAATCGGCGCACCGACGTCGATGGTGGTTCCGTCTTCGGGGTCATGTATCCGGATGTAGCCGTTAAGGTTCGTGTGATCGTAGACGACAACCACGCGTCCGTCTGACAGAACAGCGGCGTCCGGGTCCTCGGCCAGTTCGCCAAGAAAGCCCTGGCTGAGGAACTGCTCATCGCCGGTCAGGCCGGGATCGTCCGGGCCGCCGGCTTCGAACAGACGCACCGGACTGTCCAGTTGCATGTCGGTGACAATGGCACTTGTGGAGACATGGATTGTGCCCAATCGGCCCAGATTATTGCCGACGAGGCTGTAGTCTTCGTATTCGGTGCCCTCGGATGTGTAGAACCGCACGTTGACCGAGTCGTCCGAAGTACCAAACCCAGAACCGCGGCTGCCATAGGCGACGGCAAAGCCACCTTCGGTGAGCGCATAGACGCCGCCCAAGGTCTGGTCGCTGGTCGTGTCGCCCGTGTTGACGATCTGTTCGGCCACCGCAATGGTGCCGTTGGCGTTGAGAACCGTGACAAAGACAGTTGATCCGCTGTCGTCATCATCACCTGTGCGGCCGCTGGTATAGGCAACGGCGATGCGGCCATCTGACAAAACGGCGGCTTCTACGCCCCAGAGGCCCGGAATGGCTTCGAGATCATCTGCGACAATGAATTCATTGCCAGACGTTGTGCCATCTCGGTTGTAGTATTGCCCGCGGATTTCGACATCACCGTCACTGGAATCAACCTGAGTGATGCGCAAAATGCGGTTGCCGACCTGAAGGACAACGCTGTCGTCGACGCTTTCGAAAGCGCCGGGGCGCTGGGTTTGGTCAATGAATGTGCCGTCGCCGTCGCTGCGCAGCAGATTTTGCAGCGATGCGGAATAGAGATCGCCGTCTGATCCTTGAACATAAGCCGAGGTCACAGCGATATAGGGTGTCGCAACATCCGAGTTGTTGATCGTAAAGGTCGAGGATGAAGTGGTGTTGCCGGAGGCGTCCAACTCGAACTCGATGCCTTCGAGGGTGCCATAGTCGCGCAGTACAATCCGAATGCCGCCGTTTTCACTGACCAAAACAATGGGATCATTAAAGTCTGCGAACCCGTCGTTGTAGTCAGTACCCGTTGCAAAAAACACAGGCCCCGATGTGATTTCAGAGCCGTCAGCGTTGAATATGCGGATAGCCTGAGAATTTACGCTGTTGTTGTAAGCAGTGCCAAGCGCCACGATGCGGCCGTCGTTGAGCAAGAATAACTCAGCCATAGGTCTTCCCTAATTTTTATCGCCGTTAATACTTTAAAAGTTAGCGCCGGTTTCCGTAGCGGTAAAGACTGATCCAAAGCGAAATTCTGTCGCGATCTGTTGCCATTTTTGACAGGGCTCTTGCGATGCTCGGGCCGAGAGTGAAACCGTGGCTATACAAATCCCGTCAGAGCCTATAGGGCACGTGCTTTAGCCTTGAGTAGCGCGCAGCCGCGTTGCTTGGCATGGCTCATGATCCAGACGCAAAGATCCATCACCGTGATAAAAACGCTTTCCGATGCTCTTGCCCGCAAGGGCTATGACTCCTTGACCCCTGTGCAGCAGGCCGTAACCCGCGCTGACCTCAAGGGGCGCGACCTGCTGGTTTCGGCGCAGACCGGCTCGGGCAAAACCATCGGGTTCGGTTTGGCGATTGCGCCGACCTTGCTGGATGACAATGAACGGTTCGACGCATCCGGCGCGCCGCTTGCCTTGGTGATCGCACCGACGCGCGAGCTTGCGCTGCAGGTGAAGCGGGAACTGGGCTGGCTTTACGCCGATGCCGGTGCGTTTCTGGCGTCTTGCGTTGGCGGCATGGACATGCGTGACGAGCGGCGTGCTTTGGCGCGTGGGTGCCATATCGTCGTGGCAACGCCCGGACGTCTGCGCGATCACATCATGCGCGGTACCATTGATCTGACAAACGTCAGGGCGGTGGTTCTGGATGAAGCCGATGAAATGCTGGATCTCGGTTTTCGCGAAGATCTGGAGTTCATTCTGGAGCAGACACCGGCCGAGCGGCAAACACTGTTGTTTTCGGCGACGGTTCCGGCCGCGATTGCCAAGCTCGCCCGCAGTTATCAGCGCGATGCAGAGCGTATTTCGACGGTTGAAGAAAAGCAGCAGCACGCTGACATCGAATATCGCGCGATGATGGTGTCTTCGCGTGATGGCGAGAACGCGGTGATCAACGTATTGCGCTATTATGAGGCGCCGAATGCCATCGTCTTTTGCAATACACGGGCCATGGTTGCGCGACTGACAACACGTCTGTCGAACCGCGGGTTTCCCGTGGTGGCATTGTCCGGGGAACTGACGCAGAGCGAGCGTTCCAATGCGCTTCAGGCCATGCGCGACGGACGTGCGCGGGTTTGCGTGGCAACTGATGTTGCGGCGCGGGGGATTGATCTTCCCAAGCTGGATCTGGTTGTGCATGCGGAATTGCCGGGCAGCCACGAAACCTTGCTGCACCGTTCGGGCCGAACGGGCAGGGCCGGGCGCAAGGGCGTCAGCGCGTTGATTGTCGTGCCGTCCTCGCGCAAAAAGGCCGAACGCATTCTGAAATTTGCCAAATTGGATGCGGATTGGGGTGAGGCGCCCTCGGCATCTGCGGTTGATGCAAAGGACAGCGAGCGCATGTTGGCTGCCGATGACTGGCAGATGGACGTCACCGAAGCGGAACGGGACGCCGTTGATCAGTTGATGGCGGCCTTTACGCCCGAACAGATCGCTGCTGCCTATCTGCGGCAATACAAGCTGCGCCACACCGCCCCCGAGGAGCTGGGTGCAATGCATGTGGACAAACCCAAAAAGCGCGCCGCCTTTGGGCCAAGCGTTTGGTTTTCGCTGTCTGAAGGGCGGAACGACAATGCCTCGCCCAAGCATTTGCTGCCTATGGTTTGTAAGGCAGGCGACATAACAAAGGACGATATTGGCGCCATTCGGATCGTCGATGATCAGTCCTATGTGGAAATCCGCCAAGAAGCCGTGGACGGTTTTCTGGCGGCTATTGGCCCGGAAATGAAAATCGAAGGCAGCAAAACGATCGTGCGGTTGGACAAAGCGCCTGACGTGCCCGATTTCCGGCGGCCCAAGCCTGAGCGCGGCTCAAAGAGCGGGCCAAAGCACCGCAAGGGTGGCACCCCGCCGGTTGATTGGAATGACGCGCCGGAGCCACGGCAGCGCAAGCCCAAGCCCCAAGATCGCAAACCGTCAAAACCCAAGCCCAAATACGAGGCCAAGGATTCCGCGGCGCATGGGCCGGTCGAAAAGTCCAAGCCGGCCAAAGCCAGAACAGATGACAAACCCAAGCCACGCGGATCGAAAGAGGCAGGCAAGGATTTCGGCAAAGCGTCTAAACCGGGCAAGCCCAAGGATGCTCAGCGCAGCAAGAGCAAAGGGGCAGGCAAGGGGCCGCCTCCGCCAAAGGGTAAGCCAAGCAGCAAGAAAAACCGGGCGCGCACGCTTGCAGCCAAGGGTGCCAAAGGTGGCAACGCTGCGCCAAAGCGGCGCCCCAGTTAGGGCGCGTCGGGGCGCTGCTGTGGCCTAGCGTGGTTTCGCCAAACCATGTGTGTTCAGGAACTGCGCAAGCTCAGCCGGTAGACCGTCCGCCGGAGGAGTGGATTTCGCTTTGACCTTGATGGCGTCAAAGCGTTCTCTGAGCGCTTTTTTCTCGTCGCCCTTGCAATCGTTCCAGGGCCGCCCCTGCAAAGCCATGACAAGCACGTAGTACCCGATGAAATGCGGTCTGGTGCCTGCCGCCAGCAGCCGTGCGTAGGCTTCATCTGCCCCAAGGTCGCGCAATTCCTGCGCGGAATGAATGCCAGCCTGTGCGCAGGCCTCTTCCATCGCGGGGCCAAGGTTGCGGATCGAGGAAACCGGGTCGTTCATGTGTTCAGCAGTGTGTCGATCTCGTCTCCGCTCACGCTTTGGCGCAGCGGGCCAAAGGTGCCTTCGCCAAACATTTCGCGCGCGGCATCGCGGATCACGCGGTGCGTGGCGCGGGCAAGCGCCGAGCCCAGAGACAGCCGTGCAACGCCCGCGGCGGCAAAAGCTGCGCGCGATTGCGTGGTATAGGGACCTGCGACCAGAGCGTTGACGGGGACCGAAACGGACGCGCAGATGCGTGTCAGCGCCTCCATGTCAGGAGGAAGCGGCACGTAGACACAATCGGCGCCGGCCGCCTCGAAGGCTTGGATGCGGGTAATCGCCTCTTGGGTGTCGTAGTGCCCGTTCATCACACCGTCTGCGCGGGCCACGAGGACAAAATCATCGGGCAGGGAGCGGGCGGCGCAGGCAGCGGCGCGGATGCGTTCAACGGCCAGCGCCGAGTCATAGGGCGCCGTGCCGGGAAGGGCTGTGTCTTCGATCGAGATGCCGGACAAACCGGCCTCGTGCGACAGACGAACGGTTTCGGCGCAGGTTTCTGGCGCATCCCCAAAACCGTTTTCGAAATCGCCCGAAATGGGCAAAGACACGGCGGCGCGCAGGTCTTGTGCGTGGGCCAGTGCTTCGTCGCGGGTGACGCTGCCCATATCGGGCCTGCCCAGCGTGAAGGCATGGGCCGCAGAGGATGTGCCGATGGCTTGTGCGCCCAGAGCCTGCAGCATCTTGGCCGATCCTGCATCCCAGGCATTGGCAAGGATAAATGGATCGCCCTTGCGGTGCAGGTTGCGAAAGGATGGCAGGGTCATTGGCTGAGGTCTTTTGCAAAGGCGCATAGTTCGCGCACGGCTTGGGCGAGTTTGGCGTCGTCGGTGGTGAGTGCCAGTCGAATGTGGCCCGCAGCCGAGGTTCCAAAGCTTTCGCCCGGCATGACGGCGATTCGGTGTTGGTCAAGCAGGCGCTCTGCAAAGTCGCGGCCTGACAGCCTTGAGGCGCGAATATCCAGCATCAGGTACATTGCGCCGGCTGAGGGTATGGCGGTGACGGTGTTTTGGTCTGCCAGAATGCCGAGTACCAGATCACGGCGACGCGCAAAGGGCTCGGCCACCTTTGCCTCAAGTTCCGGACCCGCGTTCAGTGCGAAAAGCGCGGCGTCCTGAATGTAACCGGGCACGCCATAGGTGGTGGCGGTGGCAAGATCGATCAGGCGGGTGATGGCTTCTTTGGGGGCCACGATCCACCCCACGCGCGAGCCGGTCATCGCGTGGCTTTTGGACATGGATCCGATCACCATTGTGCGTTCGGCCATGTCGGGCAGTGCACGAGGTGAAAGATGTTCGCCTTCCCAGATTTGCGTGTCGTAGACTTCGTCCGAGATAAGCCAGAGATCCTCTTGCTTGCAGACATCAGCGATATCCATGAGCGTTTCGCGCGGATACACGGTGCCCGTTGGATTGTTGGGCGAGTTGATCAGGAGCGATTTCGCCTGTGTTGTCCGGGCTGCCGTCGCGAGCTCTGTACGATCGGGCAGAAAAGCATTGTCGGCGCGGGTTCGGATCGCGTGTGGAACAGCCGAAGTGCCACGGATCGAGCCGGGGTAGGTTGCATAGTAAGGGTCTATGTAGAGCGCTGTGTCGCCAGGTTGGCAGGCCGCCATATGGGTTGCGAAGAGCGCGGCCTGGCCACCGGGGGTGATCAGCACGTTTTCAGCTTTGGTCGGAACGCCTGTGCGCTGTTCGACGCGTTGCGCGACCGCCTTGCGCAGATCGCGGACCCCGGGGACCATGGCATAGCCTGTATGGCCGGACATGGCCGAGGTATGCATGGCTTCGAGGATCGAGGCGTCGGTCCGGATATCATGTTCGCCGATTGTCAGTTCAATCACGCGTTCCCCGGCGGCCACCATTTCCCGCGCGCGATAGAAGACCTCCCATCCGTCCGAGCCGGCATCATTCAAAGTGCAAATGCGATCAGACAGACGGGGCATTGGCGCGTTCCTTTTCATTGGTTGGGAACTTGATGCCAGACCCGCGACCGGCGGGCAAGCATGGTTAATGACGGCTTAACTTTTGTGAACTGTTTCAGAGGGTTGCGTGCGTTCGTGGCTTTGACAGAAACAGGCTTTCCGGCCTAGCGTTCAAGGGCTGGACGACACGGGCAAACCAGTGTGTCCACAGCACTCTGGTTATTCGTTCACTCGCCTGGAGGGGGACCCACAGGCAAAAAAGGTATCGAGCAATGACCAATACTGCCCAAACCGGCAAGGACCAGGTTCTGATCACGGCAAAGACCGAGGCGGAAAGACTGGAAAAAGAACGCGATAGCATCGCACGGCAACTGACAGGACTGAGACAGCAGATCGAGGCTCTGCAGGATCAGTTGGAGGCCGGGACCATCAAAACGGAAGGAGAGGACAAGAAGCTGCTGGCCGAGCTGCGCTACTGGCTCAAGGCTGGTCGGGAAACGGAGAAAGAAATTGATGAAATCAGACGAAGGGATGCCGGGATTGCAGATGTCTACGGACTTGACCTCGATGCGGCGGTCTCTGAGATCGGGTGCCGTCTTGCTCGCGTCCGCGCCTGCTGTGGCGCGGGAGAGGTTTCTTGAAGACATGACTCCGGGGGAGCGCCTTGCGCTCCCTTTCCTGTTTGAATTCTGGGCGCATGAACACCAGCTTCCCCCGGATGGTGACTGGCGCTCTTGGGTGATCCTGGGTGGGCGTGGTGCGGGTAAGACGCGTGCCGGGGCTGAATGGGTGCGTGCCCAGGTAGAAGGTGCCCGGCCTATGGACCCGGGGCGCTGCAAGAGATTGGCACTGATCGGCGAGACGTTCGATCAGGTACGGGAAGTCATGATTTTTGGAGACAGCGGGATCATGGCCTGTTCGCCACCCGACCGAAAGCCGCGCTGGAATGCCACCCGCCGTTGCCTGATCTGGCCCAATGGAGCCGAGGCCTTCGCATATTCGGCTTATGACCCCGAAAGTCTGCGCGGGCCGCAGTTTGACGGAGCATGGACAGATGAGTTGGCCAAGTGGCCCAAGGGGCAAGACACTTGGGACATGTTGCAGTTTGGTCTGCGGCTTGGCGATCAGCCGCGGGTATGCGTCACAACCACGCCCAGAAATGTGGACGTTCTGAAAGACTTGCTGAAACTGCCGTCCACTGTCGTGACGCGGGCGCCGACCGAGGCGAACCGAGCCTATCTGGCGGCCAGTTTTCTGGAGGAAGTCCGGGCGCGATACGAAGGCACACGTCTGGGGCTACAGGAGCTTGATGGCACCTTGGTCGAAGATGTTGATGGCGCCTTGTGGACTATGGCTGGCATCGAGCAGGCCAAGGCGGGCCGGTTGCCGGACATGAGCCGAATTGTGGTTGCGGTCGACCCTCCGGCGGGTACCGGGCGCGGCGCAGATGAATGCGGGATTATCGTGGCTGGTGTCGTCCAAGACGGCCCGCCAAGGGATTGGCGTGCATTTGTGCTGGAGGATGCCACTGTGCAGGGCGCATCCCCCAAAGGTTGGGCTGAGGCGACTGTTCAGGCGGCGAAACGCTGGAAGGCAGATCGGGTGGTTGCCGAAGTCAATCAAGGTGGCGCCATGGTTGAAGAGGTGTTGCGGCAGGTTGATCCGATGCTCGCGGTGCGCAAGGTGCATGCGACCCGCGGCAAGGCCGTCCGAGCCGAGCCGGTTTCGGCACTCTATGAACAGGGGCGTGTGCTGCATTGCGCCGGATTGAAGGAATTGGAAGCTCAGATGTGTTTGATGACCACGGGTGGGTATGCGGCGTCTGGAAGCCCGGACCGTGTCGATGCTCTGGTTTGGGCTTTGACCGATTTGATGATCGATGCGCAGGGCTGGGGGCAACCAAAGCTGAGGTTGCTGGGCTAGGCGCTTTGGGATGCGTCTGCGGTGTTGCCCGGGCTGCGCACGGTGGTGGCAGGGGCTGTTAATGCCTGATGCTTAAAACCTCTCACAAGACGCAGGGCTGCCCCTGCAAGTGGATGTGGTCCGTCCCGGGCCAATGAGACATAGGAGCAAGGCGCAATGGTGTTTGATTTTCTGCGGACCAACAAAGCGCAGGTGACAGTGCCGCCCGAAGCCAAAGCTTCGGCGACAGGACGAGTCGTTGCGCATATGAGCGCGGGCCGTGTGGCCTGGTCGCCGCGGGACACTGTTTCCTTGACCAAGCAAGCCTTTACCGGAAACCCAGTAGGGTTCCGAGCGGTCAAACTGGTCGCCGAGGCGGCTGCCGCATTGCCGCTGGTCTTGCAGGATGACAGCACCCGCTATGCAGATCACCCGCTGGTGTCGTTGATCACGGCGCCAAACCCGGGTCAGGGCCGTGCTGAATTGTTCGAGTCTCTTTACGGCCAGCTGCTGTTGTCGGGTGACGGCTATGTCGAAGCCGTAGCGGGGGAAAGTGGCGCACCGTTTGAGCTGCATGTGTTGCGCAGCGACCGGATGCGGGTTGTTCCCGGAGCGGATGGCTGGCCGGTTGCCTATGAATACAGTGTTGGTGGGCGCAAGCATCGCTTTGATTGCAGTGGCGGTGGTGTTCCGGCGATCTGCCATATCAAGAACTTTCATCCGCAAGACGATCACTATGGATTGTCGCCTTTGCAGGCGGCGGCCCAGGCAGTGGATGTGCATAACAGTGCAAGTCGATGGACCAAGGGGTTGCTGGATAACGCAGCCCGGCCATCTGGCGCCATTGTTTGGCGCGGTGCCGACGGTCAGGGCACCTTGAGTGCCGAGCAATATGATCGTCTGGTCAGTGAAGTCGAGGCCAACCATCAAGGCGCGATGAATGCTGGTCGCCCCATGTTGCTGGAAGGCGGTTTGGACTGGAAACCGATGGGCTTTTCGCCGTCGGATATGGAGTTTCAGAAAACCAAGGAGGCTGCCGCGCGAGAAGTGGCGCTGGCCTTTGGAGTGCCGCCGATGTTGCTGGGTATTTCGGGTGAAGCGACCTATGCAAACTACGCCGAAGCGCATCGGGCATTCTATCGCCTGACGGTTTTGCCATTGGCGTCGCGGGTTTCAGCCGCAGTTGGTCGCTGGCTGGCGCAATTCACAGGAGAAGCGGTCACTCTGCTGCCCGATCTGGATCAGATCCCGGCCTTGGCGGCTGAGCGGGATGCCCAATGGAACCGGGTTGCCGGTGCGGATTTCCTGACGGCGGCTGAGAAACGAACGATGTTGGGATTGCCGCCTGTGGAGCAGGCGGGTGGTGAATGACGTGCGCCGAACATCAGAGCCGTTTGCCTGCGCGCCTGCACTGCGCCTGGAGGCCCACGAGAGGGTCGCCAAACTGCAGACCGAGGCGCTGAATGAAAAGCTGACGCGGCTTGAGGATTTGATGGAACGCTTGGAACGGCGTCTGTGGCTGGCGGTCTATGGCGTTGCCGGTGTGATCCTCGCGCAGGCGTTTCAAGGATTGATGATTGCGACACCATGAGGGCGTACGCATGAAAATGCAGAAGGGGTCAGATATGGACCTGGAACACAAGTTTTGCCGCATTGGTACCGATGTAACCGTGACCGGAGACAATGTTGTCGAAGGCTATGCGAGCCTGTTTGGCGCCTGCGATCAGGGCGGAGACGTTGTGGCGCGCGGGGCCTACACGCGCAGTCTCAAGGCGCTCTCAGATGATGGGCGTGCTGTGAAGATGCTTTGGCAACATGATCCGGCGCAGCCAATCGGTATTTGGGATGAGGTGCGTGAAGATGAACGCGGCCTTTATGTGAAGGGGCGCTTGCTGGACATGGTGGAAAAGGGTCGAGAAGCCGCGGCGCTGATTGCGGCCGGTGCGATTGATGGTTTGTCGATCGGCTACCGCACGGTGAAATCGACTAAGAATGAAAAGGGCCAGCGGCTCTTGCAGGATCTGGAGCTTTGGGAGGTGTCCTTGGTCACTTTCCCGATGTTGCCCAGTGCGCGGGTCGCGTCGAAGGGGGAAGGCCCCCAAGACGCCGAACTGCATGAGTTGGCGCGGGCCCTTGAGGACGCGCGCCTGAACCTGGCGGGCCTCTGACGCGCGCCACTCTCTAGTAACGGGGGATACCTCATGAATGAAACCGGGACCAAGTCTCGGACCGGGGAAGATCTGTCTCCGGTCAACCGGGTGAGTGCCGCGATGGCGGGACTTATTGGGGATTTCAAGGCCTTGCAGGCCGACCTTTCGACGAAGCTTCAAAAACAGGAAGAGCGACTGACCATGCTTGATCACAAAACTGCCCTGGCTGGGCGTCCGGCCTTGTCGACCTCAGCCGAGATCGACGCGCCCCATCAAAAGGCCTTTGATGCCTATCTGCGTTCCGGCGATGACGATGGCCTGCGCGGCCTTGAGCTGGAAGGCAAGGCAATGTCTACGGCTGTCAATTCTGATGGCGGATACCTTGTTGATCCACAGACTTCGGACACGATCAAGTCGGTACTGGCATCCACCGCATCGATCCGGGCGATTGCCAATGTCGTGAACGTCGAGGCGTCTTCTTTTGATGTATTGATCGATCAGAACGACACCGGGGCAGGCTGGGCCGATGAGACCAGCGCATCCGCCGAGTCCGGCACGCCGACCATCGACCGCATTTCGATCCCTCTGTACGAGTTGAACGCGCTGCCAAAGGTGTCTCAGCGCCTGCTGGACGATAGCGCTTTTGACGTGGAAGGCTGGCTGGCGGGCCGTATCGCAGACAAGTTTGCGCGCGCCGAAGCGGATGCATTTGTCAACGGTGATGGTGTCGATAAGCCGCGCGGTTTTCTTGATCACGCTACCGTTGCGGATGACAGCTGGAGCTGGGGCAACATCGGCTATGTGAACAGTGGCTCTGCGACTGATCTGGGTGACGGTGATGCGCTGATCACCTTGGTCTATGCGCTGGGCGCGCAGTATCGCGCTGGCGCAACCTTTGTGATGAACTCCAAGACCGCGGGCGCGTTGCGAAAGCTGAAAGATGGCGACGGCCGTCACCTGTGGAGCGATGGTTTCGCGGCCGGTGAGCCCGCCCGTTTGCTGGGATACCCGGTGCTGATTGCAGAGGCTATGCCGGATATCGGCGCGGATGCCTTCCCGATCGCGTTTGGTGATTTTTCACACGGCTACACAATCGCCGAACGTCCCGATCTGCGCGTGCTGCGTGACCCGTTCAGCGCCAAGCCGCATGTGCTGTTCTATGCAACCAAGCGTGTCGGCGGTGACGTCAGCGATTTTGCAGCGATCAAGTTTATGCGCTGCGCTGCCTGAGCCGTATGAGACGAGGGGCGGGCCACGTTGTGGCCCGTTCTTCGGGGGCGCGCGCGGCAACGGTCATGTTGGCCAGCAGCTCCCCTCCGCACGAGCAACGTGACTGGCGCGCGCCCATTCGCATCGGCGCGGTGCCGGGCGGAATTTCGGAGAGATGATATGATCCTTGTGGAAGAAACACAGGTGCCCGAGGCGGCGCTGCCGCTGGACGCCCTGAAGCGGCACCTGCGTCTGGGCACCGGATTTGCCGAAGATGACGTACAGGATCCGGTTCTGGCATCCTTTTTGCGTGCCGCAATGGCTGCGATCGAGGCGCGGACATCCAAAGCGCTGATCACACGCGGTTTTCTATTGACGCTTGATCGGTGGCGTCATGCCAGCGAGCAGACCTTTCCGGTATCGCCGGTGCAATCGATCTCTGAAGTGACTGTGATTGACGGATTTGGCGGGGCTCAGACCGTGGAGCCGGAGCGCTATCGCCTGATCAAAGATGCCTTCAAACCGAAGCTGAGCGCTGCGGGCGGAACCCTGCCGCAGATTGCGGAAGGTGGATCAGTGGAAATCCGGTTTGACGCCGGGCATGCCGATGCCTTTGACGCGCTGCCCGCAGATATCGCGCAAGCAGTTTTGTTGCTTGCTGCGCATTACTATGAATTTCGGGATGACACATCGCTGGGTCAGGGCTGCATGCCTTTTGGCGTCACCAGTCTGATTGCCCGCTATCGCCCGGTGCGCGTGGGGCTTGGCCGATGAGCGGGTTCAATTTGAACCGCAAGCTGGTGCTCGAGGCTGCGCAGCGCGTGCAGGATGGGGCGGGCGGCTATGCCGAGACTTGGCAGCCGGTTGGCGTCCTTTGGGGCGCGCTTCGTTCACGCAGCGGCCGATTGGCGCGCGGGGCGACCGGCTCTCATTCGGTCACGGCAGTCAGGATCACCGTGCGTGCAGCCCCCACAGGAGCCAGCAATCGGCCGCAGGCGGGACAAAGGTTTGCAATGGGCTCACGGCTCTTTCGGATCGAGGCTGTGAACGAAGATCCCGACAACGCGATGTATTTGCATTGCAGCTGCGAAGAGGAGACGGCGGCATGAGCTATGCACTGTCTGGCCCGCTACAAGCTGCGGTCTACTCGCAGCTTTTGGCCGACACCCAACTGGCCGGTCTGGTCGGGGGTGACATCTATGACGCCGTGCCCGCCGGAACGCTGCCGTCTGTCTACGTGGCGCTTGGGCCTGAGAGCGTGAAAGAGGCGTCGGATGGGTCGGGCGCCGGAGCCTGGCACGACTTTGTCATCTCGGTCGTCAGCGAAGTCGCGGGATTTCAAAGCGCCAAGGCGGTGGCTGGTGCTGTCAGCGATGCGTTGGATGGCGGTGATCTGCCTTTGTCCCGAGGCCGTCTCATCGGTCTGTGGTTTCGCAAGGCCAAAGCGGTCCGCGAAAGCGGCGGGTTGCGGCGGATCGACCTGACTTTCCGCGCGCGCGTGGAAGACCAATGAACGCGGCGGGCTGATCCCGTCTGGACGAAAATTCAACCCAAGGAGCTGAAGACATGGGTGCACAGAACGGTAAGGATCTTTTGATCAAGGTGGATCTGACAGGCGATGGTCAGTTCGAGACCATGGCTGGTTTGCGGGCGACACGCGTGAGTTTCAATGCCGAACAAGTGGATGTCACGACGCTGGAAAGTCAGGGTGGATGGCGAGAGCTGTTGTCGGGCGCTGGCGTGAAGTCGGCCAATATCAGCGGATCGGGCGTGTTCAAGGACGAAGGCACCGATGAACGGGCGCGTCAGATCTTCTTCGACGGCGAAACCCCGGATTTTCAGGTAATCATCCCTGACTTTGGCACCGTGGAAGGCGCCTTTCAGGTGACCTCGATCGAATATGCCGGGAGCCACAATGGTGAGGCGACCTATGAAGTGTCCATGGCCTCGGCGGGAGCGCTTCAATTCACTGCCGTGCCGGTGGCGTAATGGCTAATCCGTGGAGAGGAGAAGTGGCGTTGACCATCGATGGCGAGCCTCACGCCATGCGGCTGAGCCTGGGCGCACTGGCGGAGCTGGAAGCCGGGCTGAAGAGCGGATCGCTTGTTGATCTGGTGGAGCGGTTTGAGAGCGGCAAGTTCACAACGCGGGATGTGTTGGCGCTGATCGTTGCGGGCCTTCGAGGCGGCGGGCGAGACCTGCAGGCGTCGCAATTGATGACGGCAGAGATTGAAGGTGGACCGATGCAGGCGGCCCGCGCAGCGGCAGAGCTTTTGGCGCGTGCCTTCATGCTTCCGGATGCAGCGGCAGGACAGAGAAATGGCGGGGTTTGACTGGCCGGTTCTGATGCGGGCCGGAATGCAGGGGCTTGGCCTTTCGTCCGACCAGTTTTGGGGGCTGACGCCGGCGGAATTCCGTTTGTTGCTGGGCGAGAACGCAGGCGCGGCCCCGATGGGTCGAAGCCGTCTGCATGAATTGATGACGTCTTTTCCGGACTTTCGAAAGGAAATGGGACAATGAGCGATTTGGACATAGTCGAAGATCTTGGCGATCAGGTGGAAGCGCTCGAGGTATCCTTGGGTGGTGCCATTGGAATGGCCTCGCAATTTGATGCTGAACTGAAACGCATTCACCAGACGTTTTCGGCGACAGGCCAGGGCGCGGCCAAGCTGGAGAGTACGCTGAGCGCGGGACTGAGCCGCGCCATCGACGGGGTTGTGCTGGATGGCATGAAGCTGTCCGACGCTTTGCAAGTTGTCGCAAACTCCATGATCAACGCGGCCTACCGTGCAGCGGTCAAACCGGTCGCGGACCACTTTGGCGGGCTGCTTTCAGGTGGATTGCAATCTGTTTTCGGTGGTTTGCTCGGGTTTGCAGAGGGTGGAAGCTTTGCGCAGGGGCGCGTGATGCCATTTGCCAATGGCGGTGTGGTCAATGGCCCGGTCACGTTCCCGATGCGCGGAGGGCTGGGCCTGATGGGAGAGGCTGGTCCCGAGGCGATCATGCCGCTGACCCGAGGTACAGACGGCAAATTGGGTGTCCGCGCAGCCGGCGGGGGGCAATCCGTGCATGTGGTGATGAATATTCAAACGCCCGACGCCCAAAGCTTTCAACGCAGTCAATCGCAAATCGCTGCCCAGATGAGCCGGGCACTTAGCCGTGGCGCGCGCAATCGCTAAGGAGGCCTAAACAATGTCTTTTCATGAAATACGATTTCCTGCGGACCTGAGCTTTGGTGCCATGGGCGGGCCAGAACGGCGGACGGATATCGTCGAGCTGACCAGTGGTTTCGAAGAGCGTGCGACCCCTTGGGCGCATTCGAGGCGGCGCTTTGATGCTGGATTGGGATTGCGGTCGCTGGACGATCTCGAACAGTTGATCGCCTTTTTCGAAGCCCGACGTGGTCAGTTGTTCGGTTTTCGCTGGAAAGACTGGTCCGACTACAAGTCCTGCGCTCCGTCAAAATCACCGTCGCCGAACGATCAGGTGATTGCCAAGGGCGATGGCGCGACCAAGAGTTTTGAATTGATCAAGACTTATCGATCCGGTTCGGCAGAATACGCGCGCCCGATCTGCAAGCCGGTAAAGGGAACCGTTTTGGCGGCTGTTCAGAGCGTTGAGCGCCGTGAAGGTGTGCACTTTGAGATTGATCTGGCTACGGGCGTAATCACGTTCGAAGAGGCTCCGCTGCAAGATGCGGATGTGACGGCAGGGTTCGAGTTTGATGTGCCGGTGCGTTTCGACACCGACCGGATCAACGTGTCCGTTTCGAGCTTCAAAGCGGGCCAGGTGCCGGATGTGCCTATTGTGGAGGTGCGGGTCTGATGGGGCGTATGAACGAAGGTGCCGAGGCACTGCACGAACACTTGGCTGGTGGTATTGGCCAGGTGGCACGTTGCTGGGCCGTCCGGCGCAAAGACGGTGTGCAAATGGGGTTTACCGATCACGATCGGAACCTGACTTTTGCAGGCATCACATTTCGGGCCGATACGGGGCTGAGTGCACGAGCGTTGCAGCAGGCAACGGGGCTTTCGGTGGACAATACCGAAGCGATGGGGGCCCTGTCTGATGCTGCTATTCGGGAAGAGGATATCGCCGCCGGGCGTTATGACGAAGCCGAAGTGACCGCATGGTTGGTGCATTGGGCTGACGTATCCGCGCGCCGTATCATGTTTCGCGGCCAGATCGGCGAGCTGCGGCGCGGCGCTGGGGCATTTCACGCCGAGTTGCGCGGATTGACAGAAGCGCTCAATCGTCCTGTGGGGCGTGTTTTTCAAAAGCCATGCAGTGCTGTTTTGGCCGATGCCACCTGCCGGTTCGATTTGGACACACCCGGATACGTCTATGAGGGCGGGGCCGCGCAAGTTGAAGATCAGCGCCGGTTCATTTTTGCGGGTATTGGCAGCTTTGAGCCGGGTTGGTTTCAAAGAGGCCGCCTTGAGATCCTTGACGGCGAAGCCGCTGGATTGAGTGGCGCAATCAAACGCGATCGGATTGAAGGGGCGGATCGGGTAGTTGAATTGTGGGAGCCGATCCGCGCGTCGATGAACCCCGGCGTTTTGGTTCGGCTGGAGGCGGGTTGCGACAAGCGGTTCGAGACCTGCCGTTTGAAATTCAACAATGGCATCAATTTTCAGGGCTTTCCGGACATTCCCGAAGAAGACTGGATGTTTGTGCATGCCACGCAGGCCAAGAACAAAACCGGCGGGAGCCGCCGATGAACCCGATCGTTCAAGCGGCCAGAGGCTGGATCGGGACGCCTTATGTTCATCAGGCTTCGGTCCGGGGCGCCGGCTGCGATTGTCTTGGGCTGTTGCGCGGGGTCTGGCGTGAAGTTGTGGGGCCCGAGCCTACACAGGTGCCAGCCTACAGTATGGACTGGTCCGAGCCGCAGGGCGATGAACGCCTTTGGCGTGCGGGCATTCGTTACATGACTGTGAAACCGCTGGAGGCTGTGATGCCCGGTGATGTTCTGTTGTTCCGAATGCGTGACGGATCGGTCGCCAAGCACCTTGGCATTCAGGCGAAAGTCGGAGCCGATGCAAGTTTTGTGCATGCCTACAGTGGCCACGGCGTGATCGAAAGCGCCCTGGGCGCTTCTTGGGCGCGGCGCATTGTGGCCCGTTTCGAAATTCCTTTGGAGGGTTGACCGATGGCAACCATTTTACTTTCGGCGGCGGGTGCTGCCATTGGCTCTTCGTTGGGTGGATCTGTGCTGGGGTTGTCGATGACGGCTGTTGGCCGGTTCATTGGCGCATCGCTCGGACGGGCGCTGGATCAACGTCTCATGGGGCAGGGGTCGGAAACGGTGGAAACCGGCAGGATCGACCGGTTCCGCATATCCGGTGCCGGGGAAGGTGCGCCGATTGCTCAGGTCTATGGACGCATGCGGGTGGGTGGACACGTCATCTGGTCGACGGAATTCGAGGAACGGTCGAAAACCAGTGGCGGTGGCGGTGGAAAAGGGGCCCCTCCACAACCAAAGGTCAAGACGTATCGGTACCGCGTGTCGCTGGCCTTGGCGTTGTGTGAGGGCGAAATCACTGGTGTGAACCGTGTTTGGGCGGATGGTGCTGAGGTGCCGTTGAAAGACCTGACAATGCGGGTCTATCGCGGCACTGCTGATCAATTGCCAGACGCCAAGATGGAAGCCGTGGAGGGGACTGGTCTGGTTCCGGCGTACCGTGGAATTGCTTATGTTGTGATCGAGGATCTAGACCTGAATCAGTTTGGCAATCGTGTGCCTCAGTTCAGTTTTGAGGTTACCCGGCCAGAGATGACTGACACGGCCGACGTTCCGCTGGCTGTGCAGGCCGTGGCCATGATGCCCGGATCGGGTGAATACACGCTTGCGACCAAGCCTGTGTATCTGAACAAGAAAACAGCAGACGAAGCAGAGGTTCCTGGTCCTGATATCCTGTTGAATGCAGGTGCCAGTGGCGGCAAGACCGTTGCCAACGTGAATTCCCCGACGGAAGAGCCGGACTTCAACGCCTCGCTTGAACAGCTAACCGACGAGCTTCCCAATTGCAGGTCGGTCTCGCTGATTGTCAGCTGGTTCGGGAGTGATTTGCGCTGCAACACTTGTGAGATCCGGCCCAAAGTCGAACAGACTGAACGAGACGCTGGCAAGATGCCTTGGACTGCGGGCGGTATTCATCGCGGGGATGCGTTGCCGGTTCCGCAGGAAGACGGCCGCCCAGTTTACGGCGGCACGCCAACCGACCAGTCCGTTATTCAATCGATTCATCGCATGACCGAGCAGGGGCTCAGTGTGATGTACTACCCATTCATCTTGATGGATCAGATGCCAGGCAACGGTTTGGCCGATCCATGGAGCGAAGCAGTTGATCAGCCAAAGCTGCCTTGGAGAGGACGCATTACGACCAGCATTGCACCCGGCAGGGATGGGTCGCCGGATGGCACCGCTGCAGCCGAAAGCGAAGTTGCAAGCTTTATGGGAACCGCCACGGCGAACGACTTTGCCGTCGAGGGCGAGAGCGTCAGCTATTCAGGGCCGGATGAATGGGGTTACCGGCGGTTCATTTTGCATCAGGCGGCCCTTTGCAGTGCGGCTGGGCAGGTAGAAGCCTTTTGCATCGGCTCGGAAATGCGAGGCCTTACGCAAATTCGCGGTCTGGCGGGCTTTCCGGCCGTTCAGGCATTGCGGGATCTTGCGGCTGAATGCCGGGTGCTTTTGGGCCCTGATGTAAAGATTGGCTACGCAGCGGACTGGTCGGAGTACTTTGGCTACCATCCTCAGGACGGAAGCGAGGACCTCTATTTCCATCTTGATCCGCTTTGGGCAGACGCCAACATCGATTTCATTGGGATCGACAATTACATGCCGCTGTCGGATTGGCGTGACGGAGAGGACCACGCGGATGCCGCTTGGGCGTCGCTGTATGATCCGGAGTATCTAAAGTCCAATGTCGCCGGGGGCGAGGGCTTTGATTGGTACTACGACAGTCCGGAGGCGCGAGACGCACAACGCAGGACTGAAATTGTGGACGGCGCCTACGGCGAAGACTGGGTCTGGCGCTACAAGGATATCCGGAACTGGTGGTCAAATTTGCACTATCCTCGCACCGGAGGCGTGCGCGCCAATGACCCAACAGAATGGGTGCCCGGCTCAAAGCCGATCTGGTTCACTGAACTTGGCTGTGCCGCAATCGACAAAGGCACCAACCAGCCAAACAAGTTCCTGGATCCAAAATCGTCGGAATCCGCATTGCCCTATTACTCCAACGGGCTTCGGGATGAGTTGATCCAACACCAATATTTGCGTGCGATGTACGATTATTGGAGTGATGAGGCCAACAATCCGGTTTCGGAAACCTATGGCGCTGCGATGGTCGACACGGCCCATGCTTTCGTCTGGGCATGGGATGCGCGTCCTTACCCCTGGTTTCCCGGGAATGACGAACTGTGGTCGGATGGACCGAATTATCGGCGTGGGCACTGGATTACCGGCCGTACGTCGGGCCGAACGCTGGCTTCGGTTGTGCGGGAAATCTGCCACCGCGTTGGCGTTTCCGATATAGATACCAGTGCGTTGCATGGCTACGTTCGGGGATATGCCGTACCGGATGTTTCGGATGCACGCAGAGCATTGCAACCGCTTATGCTGGCCTATGGATTTGACGCCATTGAACGGGATGGGTGTCTCGTTTTCAGAATGCGTGACGGGCTGCGTGCGCATGCGCTGCCTTCAGAAGCCTTGGCGATTTCAGACGAGGTTGACGGTGATTTGTCGGAAAGCCGCGCAGGCGAAGCCGAAATGGCCGGACGTGTTCGCGTCGGTTTTGTATTGGCTGACGCCGACCATCAGGTGGCTACCGAAGAGACGGTTTTACCGGACGAGCGCACCCACGCGGTTGCGGAAACAGACCTGGCCTTGGTCATGACGCGGGGCGAGGGGCGCCAGACAACGGAACGCTGGCTGGCTGAGTCGCGCCTTGCCCGCGATACTCTTCGCTTTGCGTTGCCGCCGTCTCAACTGGCGCTGGGGGCTGGCGACATTGTCGAATTGCCTGCCAAATCTGGGCCGGTGCTGGCGCGGATTGACCGTGTGGAGGTCCTTGATCGACAAATCATCGACGCAGTGCGGATCGAGCCGGACCTGTTTGAGCCGTCAGAATACATAGACGATGGCGCAGAATTGCGCGGTTTTACACCCGCTGTGCCGGTTACTCCATTCTTCATGGATCTGCCACTGATGTCAGGCGACGAGGTGGCCCACGCGCCCCATCTGGCTTTGACAGCTGATCCATGGCCAGGAACGGTGGCCATTTATGATGCGCCCACGGACTCAGACTACGCGCTCAATGACATTATTGCAGAGCGCAGCATTATTGGAATTACGGAAACGCCGCTCTTTGCGGCGCAAGCCGGGGTAATCGATCGCGGGGCAGCGCTGCAAGTTCGTTTGGCGTCGGGCTCCTTGCAATCGATTGATGATGCACAGCTGCTGGCGGGCCAGAACCTGATGGCTATTGGGGATGGCAGTGCCGGTAACTGGGAGTTGTTTCAGTTTCGCGACGTGACTTTGCTGGAAGACGGGCAATGGCTGCTGGCGCACAGATTGAGAGGGCAGGCCGGGACTGATGGCGCGATGCCGAGCGAATGGCCTGCGGGGTCTTATGTGGTTTTAATGAATGGAGCGCCGGCTCAGATCACCCTGGCAGCAGCGCAGCGCCGTATCGCCCGATACTATCGCATTGGTCCAGCGCGCCGACCGTTGGATGATGATACCTATATTGAGCGGATTGAAGCATTTGATGGCAATGGGCTGCGACCCTATCGACCCGCCCACCTGAAGGTGACCGGCGTGGACGATCTGGCAGTCCAGTGGATCAGACGAACGCGCGTTGAGGGGGACTCCTGGGATCTTACCGAGGTTCCACTAGGCGAAGAGGCCGAACGATATCTGGTGCGCGTTTCGCAAAATGATACCGTCCTGCGCGAGGCCGAAGTGAGTTCTCCGACTTGGGAATACAGCGCCGCGCAGCAAGGGGAAGATGGCGCAAGCGCGGGGTTTGAGATTGCGGTTGCGCAAATTTCGGCCCGTTATGGCCCCGGGCCATTTGCCCGTGTCACCATTGGATGAGACCCGTTTTGCCAGATGATTTGTTTGCGGCGGCCCGTGCCTGTTTGGCTGTGCCGCCGCATGTCAGGTTTGCACATGCGCAATCCCTGGTCGGCGCTGCTATGGTTGCCGATGCATACAGGCAGCGCAACAATCGGCTGCACCCAGTTTTCGGTGGCGGAACGCTTATGGCTGCCGCGTTAGCCCATGAACAAGTTAGCGAGGCACGGGTTGATAACGCCGATTTCCGCGAATGCCTGATTGATGTCCTAAGGGCGCTGCGTTGTCTCGATCAACCTGATGCACAGGAAATACAGCGCGAGGCGGTGGGATCCAGTTCCAGGCGTTTGATGGCAATCTCTTCACCGCAATCGTCGCAATAACCAAATTCACCTTCGTCTAGACGCACTAGTCCCGCATGAAGCGCGCGGCGCGTTGCATCACGGCGGGCCTGCGTTGCTTTGGCCATGGATTGACTCAGCAAGGCATCCTGCCGGGACAGGCGGCCAATGGCCTGTTGGTCCAATGTCACGGTGTTCTGACCCTCTTGGCCAAGCGCATCTTCTTCATCAAGGGCGCGCATACGCTGATGGATCAGATCGCGAAACCGGTGCAAAACCCTTTCATCCATTTTCGAAATCCCCTCCATCACGGATTTGCGTTTCGCCTGCCAAAGCCTATCTGCTATAAAGCCCACGTCAAAGGAGTGGACCCATGGCAGAAAAACGCCCTGAATTGGCCGAAGTTGACCCGGTCTGGACGCGTATCAAGCAAGAGGCCGAAGACGCGGTCAAGACCGAGCCTCTCTTGGGCGGAATGGTGCACTATTCTATCCTGCACTATGCAACGCTCGATCTCGCACTGGCGCATCGTATCGCGCAAAAGCTGTCGAACGGTGAGATGAGTGGCCAGATCTTGCGGGAAATCTGCGACGAAGCCTTCAGCGACGATCCGGAACTTGCGCAGGCATCGCGGGCCGATATCATGGCCATTTATGAACGCGATCCCGCCTGTCATCGCTTCATGCAGCCGCTGCTGTTCTTCAAGGGTTTTCAGGCAGTTCAGGCCTATCGCATTGCCAACTGGCTGTGGCGCAAAGGGCGCAAGGATCTGGCCTATTTCTTCCAGATGCGCTGTTCCGAGGTGTTTGGTGTTGATATTCACCCTGCCGCCCGGATCGGCAAAGGCATCATGATCGACCACGCGCATTCCATTGTGATTGGTGAGACCGCAGTTGTCGGGGACAATGTGTCGATGCTTCACTCGGTAACGCTGGGCGGGACTGGCAAGGAAGAAGAAGACCGGCATCCCAAAATCGGCGACGGCGTTCTGATCGGTGCAGGTGCGAAGGTGCTCGGAAATATCGAAGTCGGATATTGCTCGCGCATTGCTGCCGGATCGGTGGTGCTGAATGCTGTGCCGCCATGTAAAACCGTTGCGGGCGTGCCAGCCAAGATCGTCGGCGAAGCCGGATGCTCGCAGCCTTCGATCTCGATGGACCAGCTTCTGGGCGGTGGTGCCTGATCGGCCATCTGCCGAGCCAAAAATTCAAAAAGCCCCCGATGTTTGGTCGGGGGCTTTTGCGATTTTGAGGCTCGGAAAACCTGTTTGGCCATGACAGGCCGGCTTAGGCGAGCATAGCCATAGGATTTTCCAGATTATCCACGATCGCGGCGAGCAACTCGGCCCCCAGTGCGCCGTCGATGACCCGGTGATCCACGGACAGAGTGACAGACATCACGGTCGCTACGCCCAACGCGCCGTCTTCGTTCACAACAGGCTTTTTGACACCAGCGCCCACGGCAAGGATTGCCCCGTGGGGAGGATTGATGACCGCATCGAAATTCTCGATCCCCATCATGCCAAGGTTCGAGATCGCAAAGCTGCCCCCCTGATATTCGTGTGGGGCGAGTTTGCGGTCACGCGCCCGTGACGCGAGATCTTTCATTTCTGACGACAAGGCAGAAAGCGATTTCTGATGGGCGTCTTTCAGGACCGGTGTGAACAGACCGCCATCAATGGCAACTGCAACGGCAACGTCGGATGGCTCCAGTCTCAGGATACGATCGCCAGCCCAGACGGCATTGGCCTCTGGTACCTGTTGCAGGGCATTGGCGCAGGCCTTGATGATGAAGTCATTGACAGAAAGCTTGATCTCGCGCGCAGCCAGCTGCTTGTTGATTTGGCTGCGGAATTGCAGCAGAGCGTCCAGCCGGATGTCACGCCGCAAATAGAAATGCGGGATGCTCTGCTTCGCCTCCGTGAGCCGAGCCGCAATTGTGCGCCGCATGCCATCAAGCGGAAACTCGGAATACGCGCGGCCTTCGTACATGCGCGCGACGGCGTCGGCGCTGACCTGCGGCGGTGCAACGGCAGGCCCGCCGGGGGCGGGTGCAGATCCTGCTGCGGCGGTCGCTCCGGCAGCAGCCTGAGCAGGTGAGGCGCTGGCGCCTTCGACATCGGCCTTGACGATACGTCCTCTCGGGCCGCTGCCGGTTATCTGGCTCAGGTCAATGCCTTTGTCGGCGGCGATGCGGCGCGCCAGTGGCGACGCGAAAACCCGGCTTGCGTCGCTGGATACTGCAATCGGGGGCGGGGCGGACTTCTCGGGGGCCCCGGCCGGGGCCGCCTCGGCGTCCGCAGAGGCCTGCGCCACTGGCGCTGTGGCCTCTGAGGCGGTGATATCCGCCGCGCTTTCACCTTCTTCTAGCAGAACCGCGATAGGGGTGTTCACTTTGACGTCTGCCGTGCCTTCCGCAATCAGGATTTTTCCAATCGTCCCTTCATCGACAGCTTCGAACTCCATTGTGGCCTTGTCGGTTTCGATCTCGGCGATCACATCGCCGGACTCAACAGTGTCCCCCTCCTTGACCAGCCATTTGGCGAGCGTGCCTTCCTCCATGGTTGGCGACAGCGCGGGCATCAGGATTTCGGTGGGCATTAGGAAATCTCCTCTACTGCGACGCTGGAAAGGCCAGTATCCGCCTCGGCGTGGCCTTCGATCAGCGCGAGTATTTCAGTCTTTCGGGTCTTCACCCATGCTTTGCGGTCTGGCTCGCTCGCGTGGTTGCCAAGAATGGCGTCCAGCATTGCCCGCGACACAGTCAGGCGAAACTTCCGCTGCCCATCGGTGGCAGTAAAGAAGATTTCCCGACCCTCATCGCGGCTGCAAAGCGGGCTCGACTTCATCTGTAGCAGACCGATTTTGCGGCTTCGACAACCTCAGCCGTGGTGACCAGTGCATGTTTCTCGAGGTTTGCTGCATAGGGCATGGGCACGTCTTTGCCTGTGCAGTTGATGACCGGCGCATCCAGATAATCAAAGGCCTGTTCCATCAACACCGCGGAAATATGATTGCCGATGGCTCCCACGGGAAAGCCTTCTTCGATCGTCACGCAGCGGTTGGTCTTCTGAACGGATGCGATCACCGTTGCAGTATCCATCGGGCGCAGGGTACGCAGATCGATCACTTCGGCGCTGATACCGTCCTCGGCCAGCTTGTCCGCCGCCTCGAGCGCGTAGGTCATGCCGATCCCGAAACTCACCAGTGTGACATCCGTGCCTTCGCGCCAAATGCGGGCTTTGCCGAAAGGCACCGTGAAATCCTCCAGCTCTGGCACATCGAAACTGCGGCCATAAAGAATTTCGTTTTCCAGAAAGATCACCGGGTTCGGGTCACGGATCGCGGATTTGAGCAGCCCTTTGGCGTCAGAGGCCGAATAGGGCATCGCAACTTTCAAGCCGGGGATATGAGCATACCATGCGGCATAGTCCTGACTGTGCTGGGCGCCAACGCGGGCGGCCGCGCCATTGGGGCCACGAAAAACCATGGGTGCACCCATCTGGCCACCGGACATATAAAGCGTCTTGGCTGCCGAATTGATAATCTGATCAATGGCTTGCATCGCAAAGTTGAACGTCATGAACTCAACGATCGGTTTCAACCCGCCAAAGGCTGCCCCGACACCGATCCCGGCAAAACCATGTTCGGTGATCGGCGTGTCGATGACACGCTTTGCACCAAACTCGTCCAGCAGGCCTTGGCTGATCTTGTATGCGCCCTGATATTCGCCAACCTCTTCGCCCATCAGAAATACGTTATCGTTGGCACGCATTTCTTCGGCCATGGCATCGCGCAAGGCTTCGCGCACGGTTTGCTGTTTGACCTTTGTACCTTCGGGCCAGTCCGGTTCTGCCACCACAGCAGCGGGGGCCGGGGTGGCCGGTGCGCTTGGCGCGGCTGCAGCGGCAGGAGCCGGAGCCGTTTCTTCAACCGCGCTTGGGGCAGGGGCGGCGCTGGCGTCGGCAAGGCTCTCGCCTTCTTCGATCAGCACAGCGATGGGGGTGTTCACCTTGACGTCTGCAGAACCCTCGGGGATCAGAATCTTGCCCATGATCCCTTCGTCCACCGCTTCGAATTCCATGGTGGCCTTGTCGGTTTCAATCTCGGCAATCACATCGCCGGACGAAACGGTATCGCCTTCTTTGACCAGCCATTTGGCCAAGGTGCCTTCTTCCATGGTCGGAGAGAGGGCGGGCATGAGTATTTCGGTAGCCATTGTCTGCTCTTCTCCTCAGGCGTCAGCGTAAATGTCAGTCCAAAGCTCATCGAGCGCGGGCTCGGGGCTGGTGCGCGCGAATTCGGCGCTGTCGGACACGATTTTCTTGATCTCTTTGTCGATCGCCTTGAGATCGTCTTCGGTTGCATGTTTGCCTTGCAGCAGCAGGTCACGCACATGATCGATCGGGTCCCGCTCCGAGCGCATTTTCTGCACTTCCTCGCGTGTCCGGTACTTGGCCGGATCGGACATGGAATGCCCGCGATAGCGGTAGGTCTTGATCTCCAGAATATACGGACCCTTGCCGGACCGGCAGTGCGCCACGGCCTTTTCGCCAGCCGCCTTGACTGCCAGCACATCCATGCCATCGACCACTTCGCCTTTGATGCCAAAGGCTTCGCCGCGGGTGTAGAGATCCGGGGTGGACGTGGATCGCTTTTGTGCGGTCCCCATGGCGTACTGATTGTTTTCTATGACGAAAATGACCGGCAAATCCCAAAGAGCAGCCATGTTGAACGTCTCATAGACCTGACCCTGGTTCGCCGCACCATCGCCAAAGTAGGTAAAGGTGACCCGGCCGTTGCCTTTGTACTTGTCGGCAAATGCCAGACCCGCACCCAATGGTACCTGCGCTGCAACGATGCCATGGCCACCATAGAAATGCTTCTCTTTCGAGAACATGTGCATCGAGCCGCCTTTGCCCTTGGAATAACCGCCTTCGCGGCCGGTCAATTCGGCCATGACGCCATCAGGATCCATGCCGCAAGCCAGCATATGCCCATGATCGCGATAGGAGGTGATCCGTTTGTCGCCTTCTTCTGCGGCGGCTTCGAGCCCCACAACCACGGCTTCTTGCCCGATGTAGAGATGGCAGAACCCGCCAATCAATCCCATTCCATAGAGCTGGCCGGCTTTTTCTTCGAAACGCCGGATCAGAAGCATATCGCGGTAATATGCCTTGAGCTCATCGGCCGAAACATTGGGTTTGGCTGTGGTCTTTCGCGCCGCCATGGGCGTCTCCTCCCCAGGATATGTTTAGCATTAAACTATCCGGGGAGGGTAGCCGAGGGCCGCACGCGCGTAAAGTGCGTTATAAGATGAAATCTCCAGCGGTCACGGACAGACTTCCGAAAAGGTTGATCTGAAGATCTGCAACAGAATCCCCGTTCGTATCGCCCAGAATCGTCGTCGTTCCGACCCCGGCTTCTATGCGCAGCTCACCCGCGGTTCCGGAAAACGCGGCCGTGCCGATAAAGTCAAACCGCTGATTGCCGCCGGCTGTCGTGTCTGCATCGATACCGGCCAGAACGATTGTGTCTGTGCCGACCTCGAAATCCACAATCGTGTCCACGGACGAACCCGCCGCAGATTGGCTGGTGTCCGAGTAAAAGTACCGGTCAGAACCAGTACCGCCCGTTAATGTGTCGCTGCCCGCCCCGCCAAAAAGCGTGTCATCACCGGCGTCAGCGGAAATAGAGTCGTTTCCTGCGTCGCCGCGCAGTCGGTCGTTTCCGCCATTGCCAATCAGAGTGTCATTTTCAGAACCACCAATGATCGTGTCGCTAAAGCCGCCGCCAACGAGACTGTCATTTCCCGAACCACCGTTTTCGAAAAGGGCCGTTCCTGCGCCCGTTCCATCTATTGTATCATCGCCGGAATGCCCCGCGATCCGTCCAGAAACAAAACCGCCCACTGTGATCGTGTCATTGCCGCCGCCGCCGCCAATGCGGCCATTCACAGTCCCGAAGATGTTAATCGTGTCGGCATCTCGCGCGCCATGGATATCGCCCGTCACGGTCCCGCTGGCCGAGATGGTATCGTTGCCGCTTCCGCCTCTGATGTCGCCAGACACCGTTGCACCCGCACTGACGGTCATTGAATCCGTGCCGCCTCTCATATGCGCATCGCCGCGCAGCTCTCCATTTACGGTCAGGGTATTTGCACTATAGTCACCGGTCACAGCCCGGCCCGAACCATTGCCGATGCGTTCAAATAAATCGATGGTAAACGGCGTTGGTGGACCCGAAGCAAAGGGATTGTTCAGCCCCAGTGACAGGTGGTTGATCGTTCCAAGCACTGGATTGTTTTCGACGGTCCCGCCCAAATATGTTAGTTCAGAGATGGTCCCGAAATTCCTTACGGTTCCGCCGTCCATGACAACCGTGCCGACCGTACCATCGTTGTCCAGTGTCGTGTTGGGATTGACTTCAATTGTGCCTGCCCAGCTAGCAGTGCTCATCACTGTTACGCGAACAGGTGTGACAGTGGTGATTAAGTCCATGGTGCCAGTGTGGGTGCTTATGCCGCCTAACAGGAAGTCGGAGATGTCCTGAACCTGAAAGCTCGTGCTGCCCACAATCGGATTGTTGATCGTGACACGGCCAGTGCCAAGTGCCGTGATATTTTCCGAGATCGTTATGGGCGCACCGTCGAACGTATAGTTAAAGACGTTTATTCCGTCCCACAAAAAGTCAATGCGGCCGGGCGCGACCGGTTCCTCCACCAGAATTGTGAAATTTCCGGTGTTGAAAATGTTGTCAAATTGGACCCGGTCGCCCGGTAGAAAGGTGGTTTGTGTTATTCCAAAATCATTCGTCCAGTTTGCCGTGTAACTGTTCCAAGAACCGTTTCCAGTCGTAATACTAAAATCATTGGGAACGATGTCCCAAACCAAAGTCGCCATAATAATGTCCTTCGTATCCGCTCGCCATTTCGGCGTTATATGCACATACTAAAGCATAGGCTGACCTGTACGTTAACCTTTTGTTAACGAATGGGCAGGGAGCAGGGGTTTTCAATGGCTTGGACGGGGGGGTAGCCCGTCAGTTAACGACGATTTCGTCGGCGCGCACCAGTCCCAACACATCACGTGCCTGTTGGTCTAGCAGGTCCAGATCCAGAAACTCGTCCGACAGGCGGCGTGTCAGATTTTCCATGTCCGCCACGTCCCGATGCAATTGTGCCAGCTCGCGGGACAGGTTCTTTCCTTCAACCGCGATTTCTGCCCTGCGAAACAGCCCGTAGTCACCTTGCACTGCGGCAAAGGTGAAATAGGCCGTGAGCGTCAGGCACACGGAAAAGAAGATAATAATGCCCAGGGCCGGTCTGGCTTTGCGGGAGGTCATGGGTGTTTGTCTGCTGCCTACGTTTCGGCGTCTCTTGGTGGACGCACGGTGCCCAAGATGACACGGCCCAATGGGTCGTGAAAGAGGGTGATTCGCAACCATGCGAATCAGCTGCAAAGCGTTGCATTCCTGCCGATTTACTTGCGTCGTCCGGGGTTATTGGTGGCGGTGTCTGGTTGGGTCTGCGCTGCCTGTAGTAACTAGATCGCATGAAACGAGTCGCGCTTTTGTTTATGATCATTGTGGTCTTGCCGGCCTGCGCCGCGCGCGGTGTGATCAGCCTTGTTCCCAGCGCCGTCGTAGCAGGAGCCGCCCAGCAGGACGTGTTCATCGCGACCAATCGTTTGCCCGCCGCTGAGGGCCAGCCGCGATTGTTCCAGCAGGGCTTTGGCGAGCGGCGCGATCCCGCTTTGCGCTTTGCCAAGCTGGATATCTCAATCCCGCCGGTTCATCAGCCGGGGCAGATCGAATGGCCGGGGTCCGAACGCCCTGATCCGGCAAAGCATTTTGTCGTGCGGCAGGAACATAAATATCCCGGTATGGATCAATTCGTGCAGGCCTTGGCCGATGCAAATGGCCGCGATGAAGTGGTGCTCTTTGTGCACGGCTTTAACGTCAACAACGCAGAGGCAGCCTATCGTCTGGCGCAGATTGCCCATGACTTTGAATCCTCTCTGCCGGTGATCGCCTATTCCTGGCCGTCGGCCGGCAGCCCCCGGGGGTATGTTTATGACCGGGACAGCGTGATTTTCTCGCGCGATGGGCTGGAAGAACTGCTTTTGACCCTGACCGCCCGGAAAAAGGTTCTGGTGATCGCGCATTCCATGGGCAGCCAACTGGTTATGGAAACCCTGCGCCAGATGTCGATCTCGGGCAAAGGGGCAGCGCTGGATCGGTTGTCTGGTGTGGCGCTCATCAGTCCGGATATTGATGATGACGTGTTTCTTCAGCAGGCCGAACGGATCACCCCGTTTCCGCAGCCATTCATGCTTTTGGTCTCTGCCAAGGACCGCATTCTCGACTTTTCGGCATTCCTGACCGGCAAGCCAACGCGGCTCGGCTCGATCCGCGATCTTGATGCGCTGGATGGATTGCCGATCGACATCGTGGACTTGTCGAACATCGAAGGCGGCGACCGGACAGGCCATTCCACGGCCTTTACTGCGCCAGCAGCGATCAAACTGTTGCGCAACCTCGATCGCACCGCGCGCTAGGCGCTGGTCCGCGGGCCAAAACGGATCCGGCCCGCGTTCGTGACTTGATTATCCCAGCGCGGCCACGCCGGGCAGAGTTTTGCCTTCCATCCATTCGAGGAAGGCGCCACCGGCTGTCGAGATGTAGGAAAAATCTGAAGCAGCGTCAGCTTGGTTCAGGGCCGCGACCGTGTCGCCGCCGCCCGCGACCGAGATCAGCTTGCCCGCGGCAGAGCGTTTCGCCGCATAGGCCGCCGCTGCATTGGTCGCAGCATCAAATGGCGCAATTTCGAACGCGCCAAGGGGGCCGTTCCAGATCAGGGTCTTTGCCTCTTTCAGGGCTTCAGTGATCGCCTCGACACTCTGTGGCCCGGCATCGAGGATCATTGCATCTGCGGGACAGGCGTCTGCTGCAACGGTTTCATTGTCCGCGCCGGCCGCGAATTCACGTGCCACGACAACATCGCTCGGCAGCAGAATGCGGCACCCGGCAGTGACAGCCTTGGCCATGATTTCGCGCGCTGTGTCGGCCATTTCGTGTTCACACAGCGATTTGCCCACATCAACGCCCTGAGCTGCCAGAAACGTATTGGCCATGCCGCCACCGATCACCAGAATATCGACCTTGCCCACAAGGTTGCCCAGCAGATCTAGCTTGGTTGACACCTTTGCGCCGCCGACAACCGCCAGAACAGGGCGTTCAGGTTGCCCAAGCGCGGCTTCCAGCGCCGACAACTCGGCCTGCATCAGCCGTCCTGCGCAGGACGGAAGCAAGCGGGCCAGACCCTCGGTCGATGCATGGGCACGGTGCGCGGCGGAAAAGGCATCGTTGCAATAGATATCGCCCAGTTCGGCCATTTGGGCGGCCAGCGCGGCGTCGTTCTTTTCTTCGCCGGGATGAAAGCGTGTGTTTTCCAAAAGAGCGATCTGGTTGTCGCCAAGGGCCTCGATCGCTGTCTTGGCGGCGTCGCCCACACAATCGGCGGCGAAAACGACCTGCACACCAAGAACGGTTTCGATGGTCGGGATCAGCGCCTGCAGGCTCATCTCGGGAACCCGCTGTCCTTTGGGGCGACCAAAATGGGCCAGCAGAACCGGCTTGCCACCGCGTTCGAGAATATCCTGGACGGTTGCGGTGATACGCTCAATGCGCGTGGCATCGGTGACCGCGCCGTCCTGGACCGGCACATTGATGTCCACCCGGGTCAGCACCCGTTTTCCGCGCAGATCCATATCATCGAGGGTTTTCCAGGCCATGCCGCTCTCCGTTGCTTACGAGGTTCGTTGGGGCTCTCTCTATTGCGGGGCTGTTTGCATCGCAAACGCCCCAAGGTCAACGCAAGCTTGGCATCTTGCGCGCTGCGGTCTAAGTGTTGCGCAAAGATTAACGGAGAAACCAATGGCCGAGATCAAAGATCCTGAAAACACCATCCTGATGGAGCTGAAAGACGGCACTGTCACTATCGAACTGCTTGCCGACGTTGCGCCTCAGCACGCCGCGCGCATGAAGGAACTGGCCCGCAGCGGTCAGTATGACGGGGTGGTTTTCCACCGCGTGATCGAAGGCTTCATGGCGCAGACCGGTGACGTTGCTCATGGCAACGCCGATGGCGACAGCTTTAACATGGGTCGCGCCGGCACGGGCGGATCCAGCATGCCTGATCTGCCAGCCGAATTTTCCAAACTGCCGCATGATCGCGGCACATTGGGCGCGGCGCGCAGCCAGAACCCGAATTCTGCCAACTCGCAGTTCTTCATCAACTTCAAGGACAACCATTTCCTGAACGGCCAGTACACTGTCTACGGCCGGGTAATTTCGGGAATGGAGCATGTGGACGCCATCACCCGCGGCGAGCCGCCAGCGAATCCGGACAAGATGATTTCCGTGAAGGTTGCCGCCGATGCGTAAGCTTGCTCTTGCATTGACGATGCTGGCGTCACCAGCCTTGGCCACCGGTCTTCAGATCGAGGTCGCGGGCGAGGGCGCCAATGGCATCATCAAAATCGATTTGCTGGAAGAGGTCGCGCCCAAGCACGTGGCACAAATCACGACACTGGCTGCGGCAGGCGAATACGACAACGTGGTCTTCCACCGCGTGATCGATGGGTTCATGGCCCAAACCGGTGACGTGATGTTCGGCGATGCCGAAGCAGAAGGCTTTGACATGCGCATGGCCGGACGCGGCGGCTCGAGCCTCGACAATATTGAGGCCGAATTCTCCGATATCACCTTTGACAAAGGCGTGGTTGGCATGGCCCGCAGCCAGAACCCGGATAGCGCAAATTCGCAGTTCTTCATCATGTTCGAACCGGGTCCGTTCCTTGACGGTCAATACACCGTCGTGGGACGCGTGAGCGAAGGTCAGGACGTCGTTGATGCGATCAAGCTCGGCGAAGGCCGGAACGGCGAAGTGTTTGGTGAACCCGACCGCATGGTCAAGGTAACTGTCACCGAATAACGCGAGCCAGACAAAAACTTAGAGGAAGGGCGCCGGGATCAGGCGCCCTTTTTTTGTGTAGGGGCCATTTACCCGTGCCATGACCAGCACCACTTTAGAAGGGGAAGACAGGCCCGCTTTGCAGCGTTATCTATGACCCGGAGGGAGATCACCGACATGGACAGATTTGACGGCATACCCGAGCAGGCTCTTGCGTGGCATGACGCCGGCAAAGGGGCTGTTCTGGCCACCGTGACCGAAACATGGGGGTCCGCGCCGCGCCGGGTCGGCAGTCAGCTTGCCATTTCTGGAGAAGGCGAAATCGAAGGCTCGGTTTCTGGCGGATGTGTCGAAGGGGCCGTGATCGTCGAGGCGCTCGAAGCGTTGGAGGCCGGAGAGGCGCGCAATCTCGAATTTGGGGTTTCCGACGGGGATGCATTTGCTGTGGGCCTGGCCTGTGGCGGCACCATCCGAATTCTCATTGAGCCGGTCGGCAGTGTCATGCCGGAAACCCTGTTGCGTGATCTGGTTCACGCCCGCGCGGCCCGAAAAGCGCTGGCCTATGTGGTGAACGTGGCAAGCGGGGCACGTCATCTGGACAGCGAAGGACATCAAGATCGGTTTCGCATGGACCGATCTGGCTTTGAGCCGGATGGGGAAACATTCGTTGCCATCCACAACCCGCCTTTGCGTCTCATTGTTGTGGGAGCGGTCCATATCACGCAGGCGCTGATCCCAATGGCACGCATCGCGGGCTATGATCCGGTCATCATTGATCCGCGCGAAACCTTTGGTTCCGAGACCCGGTTCCCGGGCGAGACGATCTTGCACGATTGGCCGGATGATGCGGTCGAAAGTCTGGGCCTTGATGCCCGCACGGCGCTGGTTTTGCTGACCCATGACCCCAAGCTGGATGATCCGGCGCTGGAAAAGGCGTTGAGATCAGGGTGCTTTTATGTCGGTGCGCTGGGATCGACGCGGACCCATGCAAAACGCGTCGACCGGCTGACAGAAGCCGGGTTTGATGCAGATGAGATCGCACAGATCCATGGCCCTATCGGGCTGGACATTGGTGCGGCGGGCCCGTCGGAAATCGCGGTGTCCATCATGGCGGAAATGACCAAAGTTCTTCGGAAGGGCGCATGAAGTTCGGGCCTGTCCCCCTTGGTGAGGCGGTCGGAGCGGTCTTGGCGCATTCCATCGCGCTGCCGGATGGCCGCCTGCGCAAAGGGCGCGTGATCGAAACAAGCGACCTCGCTCCACTCGAAGCGGCAGGCATTGCAGAAGTCACGGTTGCGCGTCTCGAGGACGGTGACATCGCCGAAGACGCGGCGGCGGAACGTCTGGCGGCCGCACTGGTGCCTGACCCCAAGCGCGCCGGCCTGCGGCTTGGCCGTGCCGCGACCGGGCGTGTGAATGTCTATACAGAAGGTCCGGGCGTCATCGAAGTGTTGGCAGAACGCATTCATGCGCTCAATGCGCTGCATCCGATGATCACTGTGGCCACGGTTCCACCTTGGCAGAGGCTCGGGGCCGGAGGCATGGTCGCCACCGTCAAGATCATTTCCTATGCAGTCCCAGACGCATCGCTGGAGGCGGCTTGCCTTGCCGGGCAGGGCGCTTTGCGGCTGCGCAGCCCTGTTTGCAGCACAGCTGATTTGATCCAGACCAGCGTTGAGGACACCGAAACCGGTGCCAAGGGGCAGAAAGTCACACAGCAACGGCTGGACCGGCTAGGAGTCGCACTGGGGCCGATTTGCGTGGTGCCGCACCAGATCGAGGCGCTGTCGCAGGCCATTGCGGCCAGCACTGCGGATATCGTGCTGATCCTGACAGGATCGGCCACCTCTGATGCCTTTGACACCGCGCCCGAGGCTTTGCGGCAGGCAGGCGGGCGGGTGGTTCACTTTGGCATGCCTGTCGATCCGGGCAACCTGCTGTTCTTTGGAAACCTGAACGGCCGTCCGGTGATCGGCTTGCCCGGATGCGCGCGGGCCCCTGCGCTCAACGGCGCAGATTGGGTACTTGAGCGGCTGATTTGCGGCGTTCCTGTCGGGCCGGGTGATATTGCCAGCATGGGCGTAGGTGGCTTGCTCAAGGAAATTCCGCAACGGGGCCGTTTGCGCGAAGGCTAGGTGCGACCCGCCTGATCGCTTTTCCAAGCCGGCAACAAAAAACCCGCCAAAAGTGGCGGGTTTCGTGATGGGTCAAAAAGAACCCGATTACTTGGCGACCGGTCCGATCATCATCACCATCTGGCGACCTTCCATCTTGGGGAAGTTCTCGACCTTGCCGATTTCCTTTGTGTCCTCGGCGACCCGTTCCAGCAGCTCACGCCCAAGGTTCTGGTGAGCCATTTCGCGGCCCCGGAAACGCAGGGTGATCTTCACCTTGTCGCCGTTTTCAAGGAACTTGAATACATTGCGCATCTTGACCTCGTAGTCGTGCGTATCGGTTCCCGGGCGGAACTTCACTTCTTTGACTTCGATGGTCTTTTGCTTTTTGCGGGCCTCGGATTCGCGCTTTTGCTGTTCGTACTTGAACTTGCCGTAATCCATGATCTTGCAGACGGGCGGATTGGCATTTGGCGAAATCTCTACCAGGTCGAGCCCGGCTTCTTCGGCCATTTCAAGCGCACGAGACGGCGTTACAACGCCTACGTTTTCACCTTCTGCGCCGATCAGGCGGATTTCTGTGGCTTTGATCCGGTCGTTGATACGAGGGCCGGTGTCGCGCGTTGGTGGCGCGTTGTGTGGTCTGCGGGCTATGGGTTTGCTCCGAATTTTCCGTTTCTGGTCAGGATCGCAAGGTAAACTTGCCTGCCCTGTGTTTCAAGCGGCAAATACCAGCAAAGATTAGGCGATGAATCGGCATGTTTGCGCCATGTTGCCGGGCTTTCCCCTTGCGAATGCTGCACGGCAGCGTCACATCTGCCCCCAATGCCGCCGACCGTTGAGTCGCGGCGGTGGGGATTAGAACTAGGAGTGATGTGATGAGGAATGTGATCCTGATTGTGGTCGCGGCTGTTGTTGCCGTTGGCGGTTATCTGTTTTTTACGGGTAAGTCGCCCGAACAGGCCATGAATGACGCTGGCGAAGCGATCGGTGCACCAGAAGCGCTGGATAGTGCTGCTGCCGCCGTTGGCGATGCTGTCGATACGGCCAAGGATGCCGCAGAGGGCGCTGTCGAAGCCGTCGGTGATGCTGCGGACGCAGCTGCTGATGCTGCAGCAGACGTTGCAGAAGGCGCGGCCGATGCAGCTGAAGGTGCCGTCGAAGCGGCGACCGATGTTGCCGAAGGCGCAGCGGATGCAGCCGGGGACGCAGTCGAAGCCGTCACAGAAGCTGCCGAAGGTGCTGCGGATGCTGCTGCTGATACCGTTGCGGACGTTGCCGAAGGTGCAGCCGATGCAGCCGAGGGCGCTGTGGAAGCGGCAAGTGATGTTGCCGAAGGCGCAGCAGATGCCGCCGCTGATGCAGCCGCTGATGTTGTTGAAGGTGCCGCAGATATGGCCGAAGGCGCAGCCGACGCTGCTGCAGACGCTGCCGGAGACGCCGTTGAGGCAGCCGGTGACGCCGTAGATGCTGCGGCCGACACAGCCGCGGATGCCGCAGATGCAGCGGTTGATGCTGCTGGTGACGCAGTCGAAGGTGCCGCAGACGCCGCCGCTGATGTTGCTGACGCAGCCACCGAGACCGCTGCCGATGCTGCTGACGCTGTTGCCGATACGGCCGCTGACGCCGTCGACGCCGCTGCAGATACGGCTGCCGATGCCGCCGACGCTGCCGCCGATACGGCTGCTGACGCTGCTGACGCAGTTGCTGATACGGCTGCCGATGCGACTGACGCCGCCGCTGACGCCGCCGCTGATACCGCGGCTGACGCCGCTGATGCCGCGGCCGATACAGCTGCTGACGCTGCTGCCGATGCCACGGCTGATGCCGCTGACGCAGCAGCTGATACGGCCGCTGATGCTGCTGAAAAGCCAGCGATCACGGATTTGCTGACCGTTGATGGTTTCGACTACGACAAGGTCGCCGAGTATATCGATGGCGCGGACCTGGGTCCGGTCAAGAAAACCGTGGCAAACAAGCTGCTTGAGCAGGTCAAGGACAACCCGGACGCGCTGTCCGGTGTACTGGACCAGCTCAAAGAAGCTCTGGGCTTGTAATCGCCGATCTGGCAGTGGCCGCGCCTGCGGCCCTGCTATTTCTGCAAAACAAAAAGCGCCGCATGGAAACCCATGCGGCGCTTTTTCATGTGCTATGTCGCTGTTGCATCAGTCCAGAAAGGCTTTTTCCACCACATAGTGTTTGGGGTCAGAGTTCGCGCCTTCCTCAAGCCCGTACTCTTCAAACATCTCTTTGAGTTCGAGGTTGAATGCGAGGTTGCCGCAAATCATGGCCCGGTCAACGGCGGGATCGAGGGGCGATACGCCCAGATCCTCAAAGGCCTGCCCCGAGCGCATCAGATCGGTGATGCGGCCCATCTTCGGGCTCTCTTCGCGCGTGGTGGTCGGATAGTAGCGCAGCTTTTCGTGAAAACCCTCGCCGATCAATTCGGCCAGCATCTCGTCGCTGCGAATTTCCTCGATCAACTGTTTGCCATACTCAAGCTCGCCCACTTCGCGGCAGGTATGGGTCAGAATGACTTCATCGTAATCTTCGTATGTCTGAGGATCGCGCAACAGCGAGGCAAAGGGCGCTATCCCGGTGCCGGTGGCGAAAAACCAGATCCGTTTGCCTGGCAGCAGGGCATCATGCACCAGAGTGCCAACAGGCTTGGGCCGCAGGATGATCTCATCACCCGGCTGGATGTGTTGCAAACGCGATGTCAGCGGGCCGTCAGGCACTTTGATCGAATAGAACTCCAGCTCTTCATCCCAAGAGGGCGAAGCAATGGAGTAGGCGCGCAGAAGCGGTTTTTCCCGCCCGGTCTTGGCGTCGGTCTGCATCAGGCCAATCATGACGAATTCGCCAGACCGGAAACGCAAACTGGCCGGTCGTGTCACACGGAATGAAAAAAGGCGGTCAGTCCAATGCTGAACGGCTGTGACGGTCTGGGCGTCGGGCACAGCCATTTTCTTGGGTGTTTCCGGCGCTTTGGTTGCTGCAGCGTCTGTCACGGGTGTCATCTCTGTCATGTTTCTACTACCGGTTCGTGTAAACCGATGCCTTACACTTAGCTTTGATTTGGATCAGGGGAAAGGTTCTAGGCCCCGGCGTCGCGCGCGGGGCTTGATCCATTTGACCCTGTGGCGTGGTGAGTTCTGGTCAGGCCGTGCCGCGCATACGGGCCTGATAGTCGTGCTGGTGCCAATTCGCGCGGGCGAGCCATTGATCCTGAGGTTGGCGTTCGGCCATGTCAGGCGTGATTTCCACGTCATCGAACCCCGAACGACGCGCCATGGCATACTGATCCGCAATCACATGCCCGGATGCACGCAAGTGGCCCCGGTATCCACGCAGCCGCAGCAGGCGCGCCAGCGTAAAGCCGCGCCCATCTGCAAAACTGTCAAACGGAATGCGCAGCGCCGCCTTTGGCAGAAACGCATCCAGCTGCGCCGGGTCAGTGTCGGCGGGCAGCTCTGTAAATGCTATAATCCCGGTGTCCGGGGCAAGGCCGGTGTCGGTGACGATCGTGTTCATGGTTTTTCCTTCGTAATCGGGCGGCATTTGGCCTGACGTTTGATTTAAGGGCCCGAGCGGACGGGCTTGCCGTTGACAAAATGGATCCCGCACTCGGTTTTTTCCTGGCCGCGCCATCGCCCCGAACGTGGGTCTTCACCGGGCGCCACCGCGGTTGTGCAGGGCTGGCAGCCGATCGAGGGATAGCCGCGCGACACCAGCGGGTGACGGGGCAGGCGGTTTTCCTGAATGTATTCGAGCAGGTCTTCGCTGCGCCAATGCGCCAGCGGGTTGACCTTGATCCGCCGGGTTCCCGTTTCGACTTCGAAGAACTCGATCTGTGCCCGCGTGCCCGATTGGAACCGTTTGCGACCGGTGATCCAACTGTCGAAACCACCCAACGCGGTGTTCAGCGGCACTGTTTTGCGCAACGCGCAGCATTGATCAGGATCGCTTTGGTGCAGGTCATTGTTGGGATCGCCCTGTCGCAGATCGGCGGAGGGCGCGCGGATGATCCGCACGTTTTCCAACCGCAGCCGCTCGGCAATCTCTTGTTGGTACACGAGCGTTTCGGCGAACAGCATCTGCGAGTCGATAAACAGCACCGGCGTCGCGCGATTGATCAGGGCAACCATGTGCAACAGGGCAACCGATTCCGCACCAAACGAAGACACAAGCGCCGTTTGGCCCACGACCGCCTGGGCGAGTGTGGCGTCCAGCACAGCCGACGCGCTGTGATGGGCAAAGCGCGCATTCAGCGCATCGGCCTTTGCCTGCAACGCCCCATCCAGAACGTCAGGGGTTACTTCTGCGCCATCACTAAGCAGCAATGCATCAGGCAGCATGTCTGCGCCCTTGGGTTTTGCCTGCGCCGTAGAGCGCCTCTTTGAACGGGGCCATACCCAGCCTGCGGAACGCATCGATGAACCGTTCTTCGGCGCTGCTGCGGTGTTGCAGATAGGCATAGACGAGCCGTTCGATGGCGGGGATGATTTCCTCGGCGGAAAAGCCGGGGCCGGTCCGTTGGCCAATGGCCGCATCCTGCGTGTGATCGCCGCCCAGCGTGATCTGGTAGTTTTCCACGCCAGCGCGATCCAGCCCAAGAATGCCGATATGGCCGACGTGGTGATGTCCACAGGCATTGATGCAGCCGGAAATCTTGATCTTGAGATCGCCGATCTCATGTTCCAGCTTCAGCTCGTCAAAGCGTGTGGCGATCTGCTGAGCGATCGGGATCGACCGGGCCGTGGCCAAAGCGCAGTAGTCCATGCCGGGGCAGGCGATGATGTCAGAAACCTTGCCGATATTCGCCGTCGCAAGCCCATGACTCTTCAGCCGTGCGTGGATATGCGGCAGATCGCTTTTGTGAACATGCGGCAGCACGATGTTCTGTTCATGGCTGATGCGCAATTCGTCATGGCCAAAGGTTTCGGCAATGTCCGCCATGATCCGCATTTGATCGGCTGTGGCGTCGCCGGGCGTTGCGCCATGCGCTTTCAGGCTGATCTGGGCGATCGCATAGCCTTCCTGTTTATGCTCGGACAAATTGCTGTCCGCCCAAGCCCGGAATACGGGATCATTGGCGTAGGCCGCATCAAAAGACCCGGTGTCACGCTGCGAAAACGCTGGCGGTCTGAAGTCGGCTTCGATCCCGCTCAGCCACGTCCGATCGACACCGGTAAAGGCGGGCTGAAGGTCACCAAACCGGTCTTCGACCAGTTGGCGAATAGTATCGATCCCGTGTTCATGCACGGTTATCTTGATCCGCGCCTTATATTTGTTGTCCCGGCGGCCCAGAAGGTTCCAGACAGAAACGGTGGCTTCGATATAGGGCAGCAGATCATCTGCAGGCAGGAAATCACGCAGCACTTTGCCGATCATGGGCGTGCGGCCCAGACCACCGCCCACAAAGATGCGATACCCGATCTCGCCGCCCTGTTCGACAATTTGTACGGCCAGATCATGCGCGCGCAAAACAGCGCGGTCTTCCTCACTGCCGGAAACAGCGATTTTGAATTTGCGCGGCAGAAACTGAAATTCCGGATGGTCTGTCGACCATTGGCGGATCAGTTCAGCCACAGGGCGCGGATCGGCAACCTCATCTGCGGCGGCGCCGGCGAAATGGTCAGCCGTGACGTTTCGAATGGTATTGCCCGAAGTCTGGATCGCGTGCATGCCCACATCGGCCAAAGCGTCCAGCATGTCGGGGACATCGTTCAGTTTGGGCCAATTGAACTGAATATTCTGCCGGGTTGTGAAATGCCCATATCCCTTGTCCCACCGCTCGGCGATCTCGGCCAGCTTGCGCATTTGGCGGCTGCTGAGTGTCCCGTAGGGAATGGCAACGCGCAGCATATAAGCGTGCAGCTGCAGGTACAGCCCGTTCATCAGGCGTAGCGGTTTGAATTCATCCTCGGTCAGTGCGCCTGACAGACGGCGTTCTACCTGTGCGCGGAACTGGCGATTGCGTTCTGCCACAAAGGCGGTGTCAAATTCGGAATAGCGATACATCACAGCGCCTCTGCTTGTTTGCCATGGGGATAGTTGGACGGGCCCGTGCGCCGGAAATCTTCGCGAAAGTGCACAGGTTCCGGAGCACCGTCGCGCAACGCGACCTGGGCCAGATAGACACCGACAGCTTCGCCGCTGCGCGCCTGCGCTTCGAGCAGTCGCAGCTGGGCGTGCGCTTCGTCCGTCAGCACTTCGGCTTCGGACAAGGCCCGCGTCCAGCCATCCGTATCCGTCAAATAGATCACGTCACCTTCGACCAACGCATTTGCGGTGATCACATGCGGTTTGAACTGGATGGTCATAGGGATACCTCTTGCTGAGAAAGGGCCGTCACGGTGTCTGCGGGCAGCGCATCTTTGGCGCGTGGCTCTAGGCCAAGCAGTGTCAGGGCAGGGCCGGTGGGCGCGGCTGCGCGCAGATCGGCAGGCAGGCGGGCCAGAGTGGTGGCAATGACGTGCTGGGTGGGCAGAGATGCGTTGGCAACGACGGTGACCGGTGTGTCCGGCGCGGCGCCATGCATGGTCAGACGGCCCTGAATATACCGCGCCGCCTTTTTACCCATGTAGATCGCGGCCACTTCGCCGGGCCGTGCAAGGGCGCGCCAATCATGATCGGCAAAGCCAGCCATGTCATGACCGGTCAGAAATCGGACGTCATCGTTTCGACCCCGCGACGTCAGGCTTTGTCCGATCGCCGCAGCACTGGCCGAGGCGGCGGTGATGCCGGGCACGACATGCCAGCCGATACCGGCGTTGCGCACTGCTTCGACTTCTTCATCAAGCCTGCCAAAGACAGCGGGATCACCGCCCTTCAGGCGGACCACCTGTGCGCCCGTTTGGGCATGCTCAACGATCAGATCATTGATCTGCTCCTGGCGCATGGAAGGGCCGAACCCCTCTTTGCCTGCGTTCACCAAAATCGCCTCGCGGCGCGCAAGTTCAAGGATTGCCGGTGAAACCAGCCGGTCGTGGATCACCACGTCTGCTTCGTCTAGGGCGCGCCTGGCCTTGAGGGTCAAAAGTTCGGGATCGCCGGGCCCAGCACCGACAAAAGCCACATGGCCCAGTTTGGCCTGACGTGAAAGATGATCCTGCAAGAGCGTCTCGAGCGTTGTTTCTGCCGCCTCTTTGCCCTCAACAATCGCGCGGGGGCCTTGCTTGAAATAGTAGTCAGCCCAGAAATCACGGCGCGCCCGGCCCATCGGCAGGGCCTCTGCCATTTTTCGAAAGGCTTTGCCGATCCGCGCCAGAGGGCCAAGCGTCGTGGGCAGGCGTTCTTCCAGATCAGCCTTGATCTTGCGGGCCAGCACGGGCGCTGCGCCTTCTGTGCCAATCGCAACAGTCACCGGATCACGATCCACGATGGCCGGGGTGATGAATTGGCTGGCTTGCAGATTGTCGACGATGTTGGTCAAAGCACCATCCGCGCGTGCCAGTGCAGAAGTGCGAGCATCTTCGGTTTCATCTTCGTCGGCCGCGTAGAAAAGAACGGCGCAGGTGGTATCGCCCGGCTCCAATCTGCGCTGGACCAGCCGCAACTTTCCTTCAGTAGCCCATTGTTGGATTTGAGGGTCGGGCTGCGGCGCATGCACCGTGATATGCGCCTCGGTTTTCAGCAAAAGCCGAAGTTTGGCCAGCGCAGCTTCGCCACCGCCGGAAACGACAATGCGCCGACCGGCCAGAGCGAGGAAGATAGGAAAATGTTGCATCGCGCAGCTCCTTTTTCTGCGCCCAATATAGAAATTTGTTCTGATATGTTGCCATAGCTCAGAAAATATAAGAACATATGTTCCAAATTGACGGTGAGTGGGATGTGGTGTTCTGCGTAGCCGGCGAAAAAGGAAAAACCATGAAGATCGATGACACAGACCTGAAAATCCTGTCCCAGCTTCAAACCGATGCCTCACAGTCTCTTGATGACATCGCCAAGTCGGTTGGCTCGTCCAAGACACCGGTCTGGAACCGGATTCGCAAAATGCGTGAAGCTGGGGTGATTGGGCCTCAGGTGGCCGTACTGAATGCCGAAGCACTTGGGTTTGAGGCGTGTTTTTTCGTGCTGATCCGCACCTCGGAACACGAAGCGGACTGGCAGCGCAAGTTCCTCAAGGCGCTCAGAGATCGGCCCGAAGTGCAAGAAGCGCACCGGTTGGCGGGGGACGTCGATTACATCCTAAAGGTTCGGGTCCGGAACGCGCGGGCCTACGATGAATTCTACCAAGCGCTCATTTCAGAAGTGAAAGTGCATAACGTCACGGCGCTGCTGTCGATGGAAGAAATCAAAATGACCACGGCATTGCCTCTTTGAGGGCGCGGGGGGCGCGCAGAGCCGGGTCAGATCCCGACCTGAAGCGCGCCAAGCCCGTGAAAATGGTACAGGTTCGCATAACGCGGGGGCTGGGCCAGTCTTAGGCTGGGGCAACGTTCGAACAGGATCGGCAGGGCGACCTGCATTTCAAGCCGCGCAAGGGGCGCACCGACACAGAAATGCAAACCGCCGCCGAAACTGGTCGAGGCGACATGCGGACGGGTCGTGTCAAAGACATGTGGGTTGGGCCATGAGGTCGGGTCACGATTGGCCGCGCCCAACATCAAAGCAACCTGATCACCGCGCCGGAATCTGTGGCCAAAAACATCGATATCTTCATAGGCATAGCGCGTGAACATATGCAGCGGCGCGTCAAAGCGCAGGATTTCCTCGACGGTGGCCTCTGCGTTGTCGGCGTGGATATGGTGCTGCGCCTCGAGCATCGCCTTGATGCCGTTTCCCATGGTGTGAACGGTTGCTTCGTGCCCGGCGTTCAGCAGTAAAATGCAGGTTGTGATCAGCTCATCAGTGCTGAGCTTGCTGCCATCCTCTTCGGCGGCAATAAGATGCGTAATGAGATCGTCAGCCGGTTTGCTGCGTCGCTCGTCGATGTATCCGCGCAGAAAATCGGAAAACGCGCGTGCCGCACCGGCGGCCCGGTCTTCGATGGCCCGATCCCGACGCGCCTGATACATGGACACCATGTCGGCAGACCACTGCAACAACTGTGTGGCCATGGTCTCTGGAACCCCCAGCAAACGGCAGATCACGATCACCGGGATCGGCTGACAGAAGGCAGGCAGAAGATCAAAATCACCACTCGGGAACGCATCGATCAAGTCATTGGAAAGATTTTCGATTTCCGGTCCCAGCGCCTTGATCCTGCGTGAGGTGAAAGCGCGAAGAACCAGCCCGCGCAGGCGCGTGTGGCGCGGCGGCTCCAGTTCCAGCATGCTGTGGGCTTCAACGGCATAGAAATCACGCAGGTGGTCGGGCACCGGACGGGCCTGTTCGGCCGGGACTTCGCGGCCAAAACGTCTGTCACGCAGCAGGGTATGCACGGCCTTGTGGCTGACGGCGCAGGGCATGTCATAGTCTGTCCACCAAACGAGATCGCCAGCGGATCGCATTTCGTCGTAGAACGGGTAGGGGTTCTGCACAAAGGCAGGATCTGTTGGAGACTGGTCAAATCGTTGCATCTGCGCACCGTGGCTGCTGTATGCTTTGCTGGCAAGAGTGAGCTTGCTAAGAGGACCCTATGAAAACGGCAAGTGGTTTTACATTCGGGTTGGTTCTCGTCGGTTTGCTGGCGGCGAGCACGCTGGCGGCCGGTATCTGGCGGTATGGGTACGTACAAGCGCTGGAGCAGGTGGCCGCGCGGGGCAAGGCCGACCTTGCCTTGGCATCAGACCGTTTGGTGACACAGCTTAGCCGATATCGTGAAACCGCCGTTCTGATGGCGGATCACCCGGTTCTTGCGGCCTTGCACAATGCCGATGGCGATCGGGTCGCGGCGGATGCGCTGTTGCTGGAGGTGCGCGACAAGACGTCTGCCTTGATGGTGCACTATGCAGATCGAACAGGCCGGGTGTTGGCCGCGGCCGGGGGCGAGGCCGGAGCCGATCTGCAACAGGCCGCCTACTTTCGCCGTGCCCTGAACGGCGCTCTGGGCGCGACGCATGGCAGTTCGGCTGCAACCGGGCAGCGCGCTTATTCCTTTGCAGCGCCAAGCTTCGATCACAGCGGCCGCGTGCAGGGGGTTCTGATTGTCGTCGTCGACATCGAAAACCTTGAGCAGGACTGGCGCGGTGCCTGGCCGACGGTCTATTTCAATGACCCAGATGGCCGGGTCTTTATCACCAACCGATCCGAGATGCTGGGCTGGCAGCAAATTCCCGGTGGCATGGATCGCGGCGTTGCGGGTTTGGCCAGCATTGATGCGGTGAAGGCTGGCGGGCTCGAAATATGGCGGCAGGATCTAAGCCCCTATATCCCGGATCGCGCTTTGCGCCTGGTGCAGCCACTGCCGGTGATCGGACTGGTGGGCGAGTCGCTGGTTGATGTAGGACCCGCCTTGCGCTTGGCGGGATTGCAGGCGGCGGCCGTAGGTGCGCTGTGCATGTTCTTTGGCTCGGTGCTGTTGGTGGTCATGGCACGTCGCCGGGCACTGGCCAGCGCCAATGTGGTGCTGGAAAGCCGCGTGCGAGACAGAACGCGGGATCTTGAAGACGCCAACACTGCCCTGCGCCGCGAAGTGACCGAACGCGAAGAGGCAGAGGCCGCGTTGAAGCGGGCGCAGTCGGATTTGGTTCAGGCAGGGAAACTGTCGGCTCTTGGACAGATGTCCGCCGGGATCAGCCACGAACTGAATCAGCCGCTGATGGCGATCCGCCAATTTGCCGACAACGGTCTGGCCTTTTTGGATCGGGGCCAGCCCGAGGTGGCCGGAGAAAACCTGACACGGGTGTCGCAGATGGCCGCCCGCGCGGCCCGGATCATCAAGAACCTCAGAGCCTTTGCGCGCAACGAAAGCGAGCCAATGGGCAAGGTGAACCTTGGGGATGTGGTGGATCAGGCGGTAGAGCTGACCCATGCGCGACTGGCAGCAGACGGCATTGCCCTTGAATGGCAAAGACCGGGGCAGGCCATCCATGTGCTGGGCGGTGAAGTGCGCCTCGCGCAGGTTTTCGTCAACCTGATCAACAACGCCGCCGATGCAATGTCGGGCCAGAAAGGCGGCGCCGGGCAGGGCCGCATCGAGATTATCGCGACCGGCGGGGCTTCGCCCCGCGTCGAGGTACGGGACACCGGCCCGGGCATTGCCGATCCTGAAAGGATATTCGAGCCGTTTTATTCGACCAAGGAAGTTGGGGAAAGCGAGGGTATGGGATTGGGACTGTCGATTTCCTATGGTCTGGTTCAGAGTTTTGGTGGTCAGATCCGAGGTGCCAATGCGCCCGATGGAGGCGCGATTTTCACCGTAATGCTGGAAGCCTGGCGCGCCGAGGCTGCGGCATGAGCGCCGGTCCGTCATTCGGCGCTCGGGCGAGCGCCCATCGCCCCGCCCGCCGTCCCGCAGGCGCGGCGGCGTGGCGTGTTGCGCCATTGTTTGACGGTATTGAACACAGGAATGAGGCGCAGGGATGAACGGTCAGGTTTTGTTGGTGGACGATGATGCAGCCGTGCGCGAAGCGTTAGGGCAAACGCTGGCGCTTGCGGATTTAGACGCGGTCACGGCGGGCTCCTTTGTCGAAGCAAAAGACCGCATCAAACCGGATTTCGACGGGGTGATCGTTTCGGACATCCGCATGCCCGGCCGGGACGGGTTCCATTTGTTGTCCTATGTGCAGGACATTGACGATGCGCTGCCGGTCATTTTGCTGACCGGTGAGGGGGACATCCCCATGGCCGTCCGGGCCATGTCGCAAGGCGCGTTTGATTTTCTCGAAAAGCCCTGTGGCCGGGATGAGTTGCTGCGTGTGATCGAGCGCGGGCTCAAGACCCGTGCTCTGGTTCTGGAAAATCGCGCGTTGAAGGCGCAACTCGAGGCCGGGGATCCGGCGGCGCGGTTGATTTTCGGCGTCTCCCGGCAGGCCGAAGCGCTGCGCGGGCAGGTGAGGGCCGCGGCCCGTGTTGGCGCCGAAGTTCTGGTTGTCGGAGCGCCCGGTGCGGGCATCCCGAAGGTGGCCGAGGTCATCCACCTGTCTGGTAACGCCCCGTCTGCGCCGTTTGAAAAGCGCGCAGCGGCAGGTCTGAGCCGAGAAGCGCTTGCTAAGCTTTGGGCCGATTGCGCCGGAGGCACTCTTTTTCTGGACGAAATCGGTGCATTGCCGGACGACACGCAGGTTGCCTTGCTCGACGCCCTCGAACGTGGCGGTCCGCGGCTGATTGCCGGCAGCAGCCGCGATTTGTCTCAGGCTGTCGAGCAAGGCGGGTTTTCCGCTGAGTTGTATTACCGGCTGGACGCGCTGAGCCTGCGTATCCCGACGCTGTCGGAACGGCCTGAGGACATTCCGGTGCTCTTTCGCCACTACGTCGCGCAGGCCGCTGAGCAGGCCGGGCTGGAAGCGCCGGAACTTGAAGAGGACATGCTGGCCGAGCTGGTTTCGCGTGATTGGCCGGGCAATGCCCGTGCGCTGATGTCCGAGGCCATGCGATTTGTTCTGGGCGTTGGTGCGGGTGGGCCGCGCGACACGGAGTTGGGATTGGCTGAACGCATGGCGCAGGTGGAGCGGTCTTTGCTCGAGTCTGCGTTGCGCCGCGCAGAGGGCAACGCCCGCTCAGCCGCTGAGGCGCTGAAGCTGCCGCGCAAGACCTTCTATGACAAGCTGACCAAGTTCGGGCTTAAACCGGAAGATTATCGCTGATCGCGATCTGTCAGAGAATCGCCCAGGCGGTTTTGTGCGGAAATTCGCACTATAGGCGCTAACAGTTGTGCGGAAATCCGCACAGTTTGTTCTGGCGAACTCAAGATATATCTACGGTCATGCTGCTAAAATTCTGAAAACGCGCAATATTTCATCGATTCCATTCGAACACCGCCATTTTCTTGATCCATACCGAATCAGGCTCTTTTGTATCGGGCAGGCGGGTTTGCCCGGTGCAGCCCGTTCCTGAAACCGAATCTTGGGAGGAAACCATGAAAAAGATTCTGATGAGCGCAGTTGCAGCTGCCGCCCTGATGACCGGCGCAACTGCCGCCGACGCCGCATGTGATGACGGCGAGATCGTTATCAAGTTCAGCCACGTGACCAACACTGACCGCCACCCCAAGGGTATCGCGGCCACGCTGTTGATGGAGCGCGTGAACGAAGAAATGAACGGCAAAGCCTGCATGGAAGTTTTCCCGAACTCCACGCTCTACAACGATGACCAGGTGCTCGAAGCGATGCTGCAGGGCGACGTGCAGATGGCGGCACCTTCGCTGTCCAAGTTCGAGCAGTTCACCAAGCAGTTCCGCATCTTTGACCTTCCGTTCATGTTCAAGGACATCAACGCTGTTGATGCATTCCAGGCCTCTGAAACAGGTCAGGCGATGAAGGAATCCATGGTGCGTCGCGGTCTGCTGGGCCTGGCGTTCTGGCACAATGGCATGAAGCAGATGTCTGCAAACGTTCCGCTGGAAAGCCCGGCAGACGCAAACGGCCTGAAGTTCCGCGTTCAGAACTCCGAAGTGCTCAAGGCGCAGATGGCCGCTCTGGGTGGCAGCCCGCAGCCAATGGCCTTCTCGGAAGTGTATGGCGCTCTGCAGACCGGCGTTGTTGACGGTCAGGAAAACACCTGGTCCAACATCTTCGGCAAGAAGTTCTTCGAAGTTCAGGACGGCATCACCGAAACCAACCACGGCATCATCGACTATCTGGTCGTGACCAATGTCGACTGGTGGGAAGGTCTGGACGCAGACGTGCGCGATCAGCTGGGCGCGATCCTGGCCGAAGTGACCGAGATGCGGAATGGCGAGTCCACCAAGGTGAACGAAGAAGCCAAGCAGGCCGTAATCGACGCGGGTGGTGTCGTTCGCTCGCTGACGGCCGAGCAGCGTAACGAATGGGTCGAAGTGATGAAGCCCGTTTGGGACCAGTTCCGCGATGACGTGGGTCAGGAAAACATCGACGCAGCGCAGGCAATCAACGCGTCTATGTAAAAAGCAAGGGCCGGCTCGTAACCGAGCCGGCCTCTCGACCGGGGTTTGACCCGGTCTCGGCTGTCGCAGCCGAGAAGACCCGGACACTATCCAAAAGCCAAGCAAGGGTCGGGCGCTCTCCGGGGGCGTGCGTTTGCAGTTATGCGGGAGGGGAGCATGTCTTCGAATTCCGTCTCAAAGTCAGCATTCGGTCGGTTCATCGACGAGCTGGAAGAGACAATCATCGCAATCATCTTGGGCGCAATGACCATCATCACATTGGTCACGGTGATCGTGCGCTACGTGTTCAACGCAAAGTGGTGGCGCGCCTTCGAGGAAATGACCGGTATCGATTTTCCGAATACAGTGATCTGGGGGCTTGAAGCCACGGTCTTTCTGTTCGCCTGGCTGGTGTTGTTCGGCATGAGCTACGCAGTCAAGAAGACATCGAACCTTGGTGTGGATGCGATTATCAACATCGTTCCGGAAACCGTGCGCCGCGTGCTGGCACTTGTCGCGGTAGCGGTCTGTATCGCCTATGCCTTTTTGCTGACAAAAGGGGCTTGGGACTACTGGGCTAACTTTGCCAACTTGCCGCAGACCACGGGCCGCTGGTTTCCCACCGGGTTCGAGGACATGGGCCGTACCTCTTATCGGTCTTGGTACGAAGTGAACGATATCCGCATGCCGGAATGGCTGCGCTTTATCGAGCCATGGATCAACGAGGGCGAGGCCTATGAAAAGGTTCCGCGCTTTATCCCCTATGCCATGTTGCCGTTCGGGGCCGCTCTGCTGCTGCTGCGCTTTTGTCAGGCCGGATGGAGAATCTGGACCGGGCAGGAAGACAGCCTGATTGTTTCACACGAAGTCGAAGATGCGGTCGAAGACGCCGCCAAGATGAACAAGGACTGATAACATGGATGTCGTAATTCTGTTTTCCATGGTGATCGGCCTGATGCTGATCGGTGTGCCGATCGCGGTCGCGCTTGGGTTTTCCTCGACGATCTTCCTGCTGGTGCTCAGCGACACGTCGCTGGCCTCGATTGCGCAGAGCTTTTTCCAGGCGATGGCGGGGCACTATACCTTGCTTGCGATCCCGTTTTTCATCCTCGCGTCGAGCTTCATGTCCACTGGCGGCGTGGCCAAGCGGATCATCCGCTTTTCGATTGCGGTTGTGGGGCATTTCCACGGCGGTCTGGCCATTGCGGGTGTCTTTGCCTGTATGCTGTTCGCCGCCTTGTCCGGTTCCTCGCCTGCGACGGTTGTTGCCATTGGCTCTATCGTGATCGCCGGTATGCGGCAGGTCGGCTATTCCAAGGATTTTGCCGCAGGCGTGATCGCAAATGCCGGTACGCTTGGAATCCTGATCCCACCTTCGATCGTGATGGTTGTTTACGCCTCAGCGGTTGAAGTCTCTGTCGGTCGCATGTTCCTGGCCGGGGTCATTCCGGGCCTGCTGGCGGGCGGTATGTTGATGGTGACGATCTATGTCATCGCCCGCATGCGCAACCTGCCCAAGGGCGAATGGAAGGGCTGGGGCGAAATCTGGCAATCGGGCATGGAAGCGGCCTGGGGCCTGTTCCTGATCGTGATCATTCTGGGTGGCATCTATGGCGGTGTCTTTACGCCAACAGAAGCGGCTGCCGTTGCAGCGGTTTACGCCTTCTTTATTGCCAGCTTTGTCTATCGGGACATGGGCCCGCTGGCAGGCAAGGACGGTGCGCCAAACCTGCCGCTGTGGCGCAAGCCGCATGCCATCGTGACCGCGTTCTTTCACAAGGATACCAAGGACACCTTGTTTGAAGCCGGTAAACTGACGGTCACGCTGATGTTCATCATCGCAAACGCGCTGATCCTGAAACATGTGCTGACGGACGAGCAAATCCCGCAACAGATCGCCGGCGCCATGCTGGACGCTGGATTTGGGCCGGTGATGTTCCTTGTGATCGTGAACGTGATCTTGCTGATTGGTGGTCAGTTCATGGAGCCTTCGGGACTGCTGGTCATCGTGGCGCCGCTGGTGTTCCCGATTGCGATCGAACTGGGGATCGACCCGATCCACCTCGGCATCATCATGGTGGTGAACATGGAAATCGGCATGATTACACCGCCGGTTGGCCTGAACCTCTTTGTCACCTCGGGTGTGGCCGGAATGCCGATGATGCGGGTTGTTCGGGCAGCACTGCCTTTCCTTGCGGTTCTGTTCGTCTTCCTGATCATGGTGACCTACATACCGGCGATTTCGACCTTCCTGCCGAACTACTTCATGGGGCCTGAGATCATTATCAAGTAGGCACGCGCCCGCACAGCGCCGTCAGGCGCGGCGGCAAACGCAAAAAGACGGCGCCCCAGAGACGGGGCGCCGTTTTTCTTGGCCATTGACCGATTGCGTATTTTTAAAAAGAAGAAGCGCAGCCCTGTTAAGGGCCGTCGTCTTTAGGTCGAACTGGCGTTCAGAGCCTCGATGATCGGGACAAAATCCGCAGCCTTGAGCGATGCGCCGCCAACCAATGCGCCGTCCACATTGGAGACAGCGAAGATGTCCGCTGCATTGCCTGCTTTGACCGAGCCGCCATAGAGCAAGCGCACCGAGCGCCCGACACCGGCTCCGAAGCGGCGTTCGAGCCGCGCCCGGATGAAGTCATGCACATCGCCGATCTGGTCTGTTGTCGGCACCTTGCCAGTTCCGATTGCCCAGACAGGTTCATAGGCGATGACAGTGTTGTGCCCGGTCGCGCCGTCCGGAATCGATCCGGCCATCTGGCCACCGATAATGTCCAGTGTGTTCTGTGCCTCGCGTTCGGCCAGTGTTTCGCCGACACAAACCACGGCAACCAGCCCGGCATCCCAGGCGGCGCGGCATTTGGCGCGCACGTCGTCGTCATGTTCGTCATGGTCGGCCCGGCGCTCTGAATGGCCCAGAATGACATGGCTTGCACCCGCATCTGACAGCATTCCGGCAGCCAGATCACCGGTATGCGCCCCGGCGCTTTGCGCGTGGCAATCCTGACCGCCGATGGCAATCTCGGTGGCCGCGGACTTGGCTGCGCTGATCAGGGTGGCTGGCGGGCAAATCAGCACCTCGGCATCGCCGCGAACAGCGGCATCCGCCATCGCTGACAACTCAGCCAGATCAGCGGTCGTGCCATTCATTTTCCAATTGCCTGCGGCCAGTTTGCGTCGCATGGGATCTCCTGCTTGATATGTTTGCGCCATCATCGCGGCTGGGGGCGCGGCGTCAAGAGCGGTTGCAGCCCCAAAGCAGACGTGGCATGCCCGCGCCCAGTTTCTGTTGCCCCAGAAGGAGGCTTGTCATGATCCCGAGGCTGGACGCCGAAAAGATCGCTGCGCGCGATCCCGAAACACTGGAAGCGCTGCGCGAAGGCGCCGAAGGCGTCGGGTTCCTGACCGTGCACAATACAGCGATTGGTGCGGCGCGCATGCGGTTTGTTCTGGCCGCCTATCGGGCCTTTTTTGCATTGCCGGACCGGGTGAAACGTCGGGTCGATATGGCAGGAACGGACGCAAGCCGCGGTTGGGGGGCGGCCGGGTCCGAGCAGGTCGATCCTGATGCCAACCCGGACTACAAGCAGTACTTCGATTGCGGCTTTGAGGCGCCCGAGACAGGCCTGCCGATCTACGCGCCCAATCTGTGGCCGGAGCAACCCGACGGCTTCCGCACGGTGATCAAGGCCTACTACCGCGATGCCCTTGGGGTTTCGATGATCCTGCTGCGCGGTATCGCCGAGGCGATTGGCGAAGACCGCCACTATTTCGACGACAAATTTGATCGCCCGATGGCTTTGCTGCGGGGCAACTATTATCCCCCGCGTCCGGAATGGGCCGGGGACAAGGATTTCGGGATTGCTACGCATACCGACTACGGCTGCCTGACCTTGCTTGGCAGCGACGGGGTGCCAGGGCTTGAGGTGCGCAAACGGGGCGGCGGCTGGATACCGGTTGTTGCGGGGCCCGGTGAGTTCATAATCAATTTTGGTGAGATGCTCGAGATGTGGACGGAAGGCCGGGTCAAGGCCACTCCGCATCGGGTGCGCGGCACCACCGAAGAACGTCTGTCTGTGCCACTTTTCTTTAACCCGAACTATGAGGCGAATGTCGCGCCAATGGGCTCGGGTGATGTGATCCGTGCAGGTGAGCATCTGTCGCGCCGGTTCAACGAAACCTACGTGCATTTGCAAAAGGCCAAAGCCTAACCGTCAAACTATGTGCATTTTTGCACATTTTGGTTATCGATGTGCGTAATTGTGGTGGTGCTTCATATTGGGCATCTTGGTGGCATCAACTGCCTCAAGGAGCCTGACATGAGCTGGAATCCTGCGCTCGACCCGCATTGCCCGACCGGCGACGATGTTGACGCGATCGACACCGTTATCATTCCGCGGGCCCGTGATCTGGGCGGCTTCGAAGTGCGGCGCGCACTGCCTGCGCCCAAACGCCAGATGGTGGGACCATTCATCTTTTTCGATCAGATGGGACCAGCGGAATTCCTGCCAACCAAGGGCCTGGATGTGCGGCCTCATCCACATATCGGGCTTGCGACTGTCAGCTATCTGTATCGCGGACGTATGCATCACCGGGACAGCCTTGGAACTGATCGTTGGATCGAGCCAGGGGCTGTGAACTGGATGGTCGCAGGCAATGGCATCACGCATTCCGAACGCACGGACGATGAAACCCAGTCTGAACCGATGCCGTTCTTTGGCATCCAGACCTGGGTCGCGCTTCCAAAGGATCACGAAGACCGGGCGCCCGCCTTTGAACACGTGGGCAAGGACGCGCTGCCAGTCTTGAATGCGGACGGCAAAGAGGTGCGGTTGATCCTGGGCAGTGCCTATGGAGAAACGGCTCCGGTCAAGACAGCGTCTGAGATGTTCTATGCGGATGCCGTTCTGCAAGCAGGCGCGGTTCTGCCTTTGCCGGATGATCATGAAGATCGCGGACTCTATGTTGTTGAAGGCAGCATCGTGGTCGCAGGTCAGACCTACGAGGCCGGTCAGATGATGGTGTTTCGCCCCGGTGATCGCATGTCTGTCCGGGCCGGTGAAACCGGGGCGCGGCTCATGATGCTTGGCGGCGCGACGCTGGAAGGACCGCGCCATATCTGGTGGAATTTTGTCGCCTCTTCGAAAGAACGTATCGAAGAGGCAAAAGAAGCGTGGCGCCGTGAGGATTGGGCAGACGGCCGGTTCCGTCTGCCTGCGGGCGATGATCAGGAGTTTATACCGCTACCAGAGGCGTGATCTGTCGCTTCGGATCAGCCTTTGCTGTTCACCCGACGGAAATTGCGCTTTTGCCAAAGCGGCCAGCCCATCATCTGACTGACGGTGCCAAATTTCATCCCGCGGTCAGACAATCCGTCCAAGGTGCGCGGCATGGCTTTGACGGTTCCGCTTTGAATATCGTGGCTCAGGATGATTGCGCCGGGCCGGGAGCCCTTGAGAATTCGGCTGGCCACCACCGAGGCACCCGGACGCCGCCAATCCTGCGGATCCACTGACCAAAGGATCGTTGGCAGGTTCCGCTCTTCGTAGAGCATCAGGCGCTGACGACGGGTGAAGGATCCGTAGGGCGGACGGAATGTGACCGGCGGGCGGCCGGTAATCTTGAAAATGGCGTCCGATGTTCTGTCGATCTCATTGAGCACCGAGGTCGTGGAGCGTTTGGCCAGATTGGGATGAGACCAGCTGTGGTTGCCGATTTCATGGCCTTCATCGGCGATGCGGCGCACGATGTCCGGCCATGTGACCACCCGATTGCCAATCAGGTAGAAGGTGGCGCGCAGCTTTCGTTGCTTGAGCATGTCCAGCAACAGGGGCGTCAGTTTGGGATGTGGGCCATCATCAAAGGTCATCGCGACCACGGGTGTGGTCGTCCGAACCGCCATGACGGTCGCCGCATCGCGTTGGGCAACATCCTTGGGCAAGGCAATGACAGGGGCGGCCAGCACCTGATCCGGACGGGACAGGGCAACGGCAGCGGTGCCGGCGGACAGAAATGTCCGGCGTGAAAAGGTGGTCATTGTAAAAATTCCCCAGGGTAAAAGTACAAGCAGCGTCGGCAGACACGTAAACAAGCCCGGTGAGAGGCCTATTTCGCAAGGTCTTTCACAGGTCTTTGGCTCAAGCGGTAAAGCGTCGTGGCGCAGGGGCCACGCTTTTTCCCGGCCGGGTGAAAAAATCGCCCGATATGGGCGGGAAATTCGCTTGACGGGGCCGGGGGTGGATCATAAACACGCCCCACGCCAAGCCAAATGGTTTGGGCGGCAGTGAGCGGTTGTAGCTCAGTTGGTTAGAGTACCGGCCTGTCACGCCGGGGGTCGCGGGTTCGAGCCCCGTCAACCGCGCCACCACTGCCCCTGATCCCATGAGGCCGACGCTAAAGCGCGGTTGTAGCTCAGTTGGTTAGAGTACCGGCCTGTCACGCCGGGGGTCGCGGGTTCGAGCCCCGTCAACCGCGCCACTTTCTTCCCTCTTTACTGGATAAGAAACGCCCATAGGGCAGGTGGCGTTGCGCAGCTGCGCGGTTCGCCGTAACAAGATGCAGCGCAATCGCGGGAGGAAACATGCCACACACGCTGTCTGAGATCGCGGCCAGCCTTGGGCTGGAAGTTCAGGGCGATGGTTCGTTGTTGATCGATGCAGTGGCAGAGCCCGCGCAGGCCGGATCGCATGATCTGGCACTGGCGATGAAGCCGGAGTTTGCACAAGGCCTGAAAGATGGCTCGGCGCAGGCTGCCATGATGTGGACGGGCGCCGACTGGCAGGCTCATGGCCTGAAGGGTGCGATTCTTGCAACGCGCCCGCGCTATGCCATGGCTGGTCTTTCGGCCATGATGGATCAGGGGCAGGGCTATGCAAAAGAGATCCACCCATCGGCGGTGATCGATCCGACCGCACGGATCGGCTCAGATGTCAGCATCGGTCCCTTGACGTTTATTGGTCCGAATGCCGTGATCGCAGACGGCTGCGTGATCGGACCGCAGGTGCATATCGGGTGGAACGCACAGATTGGCGCGCAGTCGATCCTGCATGCCGGCGTGAAAATTGGCGCAGGGGTGCGCATCGGTCAACGCTTCATTGCTCAGCCCGGCGCTGTCGTAGGCGCGGATGGTTTTTCCTTTGTCACGCCTGAACCGTCTGCCGTTGAAAAGGCCCGCGCTTCACTGGGTGACGAAGGCACGGATGAAGAAACCGCGCAATCCTGGGCTCGTATTCATTCGCTTGGCGGGGTTCGGATCGGCGACGACGTTGAGCTGGGTGCGGGCAGCTGCATCGATCGCGGCACCGTGCGGGACACACAGGTGGGCCATGGCTGCAAGTTCGACAACCTTGTTCAGATTGGTCATAACGTCGTGATCGGCAACGATTGCCTGATTTGCGCACAGGTGGGTGTTGCTGGGTCCACGCGGATCGGAAACAATGTGGTTCTCGGCGGTCAATCGGGGGTCTCTGACAACCTCGTGGTTGGGGATCGTGCCATCCTGGGTGGCGCTTCGGTGGTGCTGTCCAATGTGCCCGCAGGGCGGGTGATGCTGGGTTATCCTGCCATAAAAATGGACAACCACGTCGAGAGCTACAAAGGTCTGCGACGGCTGCCCCGTTTGTTCCGCGACGTAGCGGCGTTGAAGAAAGCGGTTTCCAAGTTGAACGGGAATGACTAAATCAGCGCCAACGGACACGGAACCTACGGGCCACAGATGAACGTATCGGACAAGGTAATCGAGATCGTCGCGGAACAGGCTTTGCTCGAACCTTCTGACATTAGCCTGACCAGCACACCCGAAGATCTCGGAATCGACAGCCTCGGGCTGGTCGAGTCGATCTTTGCGATCGAAGAAGCTTTCGACATCTCCGTTCCATTCAATGCGAACAATCCCGGAGAATCGGATTTTGACATCTCGTCGGTCGCCAAGATCATCGATGGTGTTCAAAAGCTGATTGACGAGCAAAAGGCGTGAGACGCGTTGTCATCACGGGGGCGGGGACGATCAACCCCCTGGGCGCTTCGGTGCCAGCGACGCTGCATGCCATGCGCGAAGGGCATTGCGGTATCGGCCCGCTGGATTTTCGCGACGTGGACAGACTGGCGATCAAGATCGGCGGCCAGATTCACGACTATGACCCTGAGGCTGCTTTCAATCGACAGCAACTGGCGCTCTATGACCGCTTTACGCAGTTCACCCTGATCGCAGCCCGGCAGGCCATGGCTGCCTCAGGGCTGACGTTTGCCGGGGATCTGGCAAATCGATCCGGGGTCGTGCTGGGCACCTCCGGTGGCGGTTTGACAACGCAGGATGACAACTACCGAGCCGTCTACGAAGAAGGCAAAAACCGGGTCCATCCCTTCGTTGTGCCCAAACTTATGAACAATGCAGCCGCCAGCCATGTCAGCATGGAATTCAATCTGCGCGGCCCTTCGTTTACAGTCGCAACAGCCTGCGCTTCATCCAACCATGCGATGGGGCAGGCGTTTCAAATGGTTCGCCATGGCATGTGTACGGCCATGATCACGGGCGGATCGGAATCCATGCTCTGCTTTGGTGGGGTCAAGGCATGGGAAGGGCTGCGGGTCATGTCCAAAGACGCCTGCCGTCCGTTCTCTGCAACGCGCAACGGTATGGTGCAGGGCGAAGGAGCGGGAGTCTTTGTCTTCGAGGACTACGAACACGCAAAAACCCGCGGCGCCGAAATACTGTGCGAAGTGGTTGGTTTTGCCATGACCTCGGATGCGGCTGACATCGTCATGCCATCCAAACAAGGTGCCGCGCGGGCCATCAAGGGCGCTCTGGAAGACGGAAAAATTGCCAAGGAACGCGTGGGTTATATCAATGCTCACGGAACAGGCACGGCCGCCAACGACAAAACCGAATGCGCAGCCGTTGCGGATGTGTTTGGTCACCACGCCGACGCACTGATGATTTCCTCGACCAAATCCATGCACGGGCATCTGATTGGTGGAACCGGCGCCGTGGAATTGCTGGCCTGCATCATGGCGTTGCGCGACGGGGTGATCGCTCCAACAATCGGATACGAAGAACCGGACCCGGAATGCGCGCTGGATGTGGTACCCAACGTGGCGCGTGAAGCCGAAGTCGATGTGGTCTTGTCCAACGCTTTTGCCTTTGGCGGACTGAACGCAGTTCTGGCCCTGAGCCGGGTCTGACAGGGGGCGCTGCCCCCTCGGCCTTCGGCCTCACCCCCGGGATATTTTTGGCACAAAGAAACAAGCAAGGCCCGCGCCGATGTCTCGAACGCGGGCCGGAAGCCTTGGGCTTCTCCGTGCGCGGTCATCGGCGTCCCCGCCTGTTCCGCATCTCTTATGGTGAAGCATTAACCTTAATACTTGGTTTCTTTGTGCCCAAAATATCCCGGGGGAGGCGCGCCGACAGGCGCGGCGGGGGCAGAGCCCCCGGATTGTGCTTTCAGCCTTTCAGGATCGAACGCCCGGCATATTCGGCGGTCTCCTCGAGCATTTCTTCGATACGGATCAACTGGTTGTATTTAGCCAACCGGTCCGAACGAGCCAGTGATCCGGTCTTGATTTGCCCGCAATTGGTGGCCACGGCGAGATCGGCGATGGTGGCGTCTTCAGTTTCTCCTGAGCGGTGCGACATCACGTTGGTCATGCGCGCACGGTGCGCCATATCCACAGCCTTGAGGGTCTCGGTCAGCGATCCGATCTGGTTTACTTTGACCAGCATAGAATTGGCGCAACCGCTTTCGATGCCCATGGCCAGACGTTCGGGATTGGTTACGAACAGGTCATCACCAACCAGCTGTACGGTTTCACCGAGTTTGTCAGTGAGCAGTTTCCAGCCTTCCCAGTCATCTTCGGAACAACCATCCTCGATCGAGATGATCGGGTAGTCGGCGCAGAGCGCGGCCAGATAATCGACATTCTCGGCGGGGCTGAGCGAGATGCCTTCGCCGGTCATCTCGTATTTTCCGTCCTTGAAGTATTCAGTCGCGGCGCAATCCAGCGCGAGATAGATTTCTTCGCCGGGTTTGTAGCCAGCCTTTTCAATGGACTTAAGGATGAAATCGAGGGCTTCGCGGGTGCTTCCGAGCTCGGGCGCAAAACCGCCTTCATCGCCAAGACCGGTGGACATCCCGGCGGCCGAAAGCTCTTTTTTGAGCGTGTGGAAGACTTCGGAGCCCATGCGCACCGCTTCGCGGATATTGCTGGCCGCCACAGGCATGATCATGAATTCCTGAATGTCGATCGGGTTGTCCGCATGTTCGCCGCCGTTGATGATGTTCATCATCGGAACGGGCAAAACGCGGGCTGATGTGCCACCCACATAGCGGAACAGGGGCTGACCGCAGTAATCTGCGGCGGCCTTTGCGACGGCCATGGATACGCCAAGGATTGCATTTGCGCCGAGGCGCGCCTTGTTCGGGGTCCCGTCCAGTTCGATCATGGCCATATCGATGCCGACCTGATCGGTTGCGTCGAGCCCCAGAACGGCTTCGGCAATCTCACCGTTGACTGCGGCCACCGCTTCCAGCACGCCTTTGCCCATGTAGCGGCTCTTGTCACCATCGCGGCGTTCAACCGCTTCGTAGGCGCCTGTGGACGCGCCCGATGGCACGGCGGCGCGGCCCATGGTGCCGTCTTCAAGGGTCACGTCGACTTCGACTGTGGGATTGCCCCGGCTGTCGAGGATTTCGCGCGCGTGAATATCAATGATGGTGCTCATGGGATTTGCCCTTCGTGGCTGCGGAATTACTTTGCGCGCTTCATAGCAGGCAGGGAAGGGATGTAAACCGCTAATGATAGCGCTAACATTGCCTAAGACTGCGCAAGCCGTCTTTCGCGCAGGAAACTGTAGAGGCCTGCGGCAAGAATAAGGGCGGCGCCAACAAGTGTCCAGAAATCGGGTCGGTCGCCAAAAAACGCTATTCCCAGCCCGGTGGTAAAGATGAGCCTGCTATAGCGAAACGGTGAGACGATGGATGCGGGCGCCATGCGCATGGCGACGGTAACGCCAAAATATCCGGTTGTTGTAACGATGATGGCGCCCAAAATGGGCCAGAGCGCGGATGGCTGCCAATTGATGGCCTCACCGGAGAGCCCAAGCAGCAGGACGCCGGGAATAAGCGTCGATGCAAAGCCCCAGGTCGACAGGAACAGCGCCGGGACATGGGGCGGCGCGAGCCGTGTCACCAAATCCCGCGCAGCCAGTCCGGACACGCCAAGGACGGCAAACAATTCGTAGCCGGTAAAGCCTGATCCAAACGGCCGGATCACGATCAGCATGCCAATCAGTCCCACCGCGATGGCGGCCCAGCGACGCCAGCCGACCTGTTCGCCCAGAAACAGGCTGGCACCCAAGGTGACGACCAGCGGTGCCGCCTGCATGATAGCAGCAAAGACGGACAATGGGACATGTGCAATGCTGGTGATCATGCCAATCGCACCCACGATCTCAAAGGTGCCGCGCAGCAAAACCATCGGGTGGCGTGCGTCAGAGGTCCAAAGTGAAATGCCGCGCAAGCGGGTCACGACGACAAAGAGAAAGGTTCCGCCAAGGCTCATCATCAGCATGATCTGCCCAAGCGATGCATGGCGGCTGGACTGCTTAATGAAAGCGTCGCTCATTGCCAGTAAAGCCATGCCCAGCACCATGATGCCAATCGCGCGAATGGGGTTGTGCTGCATGTGGGTGTGGATCCTGAGCCGGTGCCTCTCTCGGATAGAGGTCACAGGGCTTGGTCACAAGGAAATATGCGATTTTGTCCTATTTATCCATTTTTGTGGATAAATATCAGCACGCATGCTCGAAAAATGTTGATAAAGTGAAAGACTTTTACGCGGTCAATTCGCTGAGGTGACCAGCGCATCCCGTCAGGGCTGCGTAGTCATCGCTGATCATATGCACAGGGAACTGCTGAACGAAATCGGAAAAGCGCCCCTTGTCAGAAAAAGCCTCGGCGAACCCGTGTTTCAACAGCAGCGGCGCGAAATGGCGCGCAACACCGCCGCACAGATAGATCCCGCCAAAGGGAAGGCTGATCAAAGCAAGGTTGCTGGCATAGCGCCCCAGCATGGTGACGAAGATCGTAACCGCCCGGTCTGCCTGTGGGTCACCGTTTTGGTAGGCCGTCATCAGATCATTGGCCTCGAGCGGCACACCGTGGCCATCCTCTTGGCAAATCCACGCGTGCAGGTTGGCAAAGCCGCGCCCAGACAGAACCTCTTCCATGCTTGGCATGCCGTGCTGTGCGCTCAGGCTTTTGACCAACCGCAATTCGGTTTCGGTTTGGGCGGGAATGGAAATGTGGCCGGCCTCGGCGGGCGGGACCAGAGTTTGCCCGCCAAGACGGTATACCGGTGCGGAATTCAAACCTGTGCCGATGCCTATCATCAGGCGGGCGGCATGCTGCCCGGCGGGTTGCCCCGGCAAGATCGTTTGCAAATTGGCGTCCGCGATGTGGTCCACTGCGTGACCCTGGGCCTGAAGATCATTCAGAACGGCGACCGTGCTTGCGCCGGTTGCGGATGCGATGGTGTCGCGCGAAATGCTCCAGTCGAGATTTGTCAGACTTCCGACGCCGTCCCGCACCGGGCCGGCAATAGCCACGCAGGCCGCGCCGGGTTTTGCACCTGTTTGGCTGAGGTATGCCGACAAAACGGCATCGAGCGATTCATGTTCGCTGTTGCGAAAGCGCTGGATGCTGTTTGCATCAACTGCGCTGCCGTGACTCAGGGCCACACGTGTGTTTGTTCCGCCGACGTCTGCGACAACGGCGAGCGACCCAGTGTTTGCAGCTGTCATGTGGTTTACCCTTTCAGAGCTTTCGCAAGCGCGTGGTATGACGCCTTGGGCGTGCGTTCAAGGCTTTCGAAATCAACATGCACGAGGCCAAAGCGTTTTTCATATCCAAGCGCCCATTCGTAATTGTCGAGAAGGGACCATAGGAAATATCCCTGCACTGGGGCGCCGTCCTGAATGGCGCGCTGTACGGCCTCAAGATGGGCGTTGATGTACTCTGTCCGGTTTGGGTCAGGTACCGAGCCATCGACGACTTTGTCGGGCGCAGCCATGCCGTTTTCTGTGACGAACAAGGGCAAATCCCCGGTGTAGTCACGGGCGGTTCTTGTTAGGAAATTATAGAGACCTTCAGGAAAAATTTCCCAATTCATAAAGGTCTTTACGAGGGGACCTTCAACCTCTTTATGAGCAGGCCAGGGCCCGCTTGTCGGGGCGATGACCTTGCGGGTGTAGTAGTTGATCCCACACCAATCCACGGGTGACGTGATCACGCCGAAATCGTCATGCCACCCTTGCGGTAGATGCTCTTCGAGGCCATCAAGAACGATCTGGGGGTATTCGCCTTTGAACACGCCGCTCATGTACCAGTGATTGTAGTATCCGTCATAGAGCGCCGCCGCGGCTTTTGCGGCTTCGCTGTCGTCTGCGGGCGTCGCCCATTCCATGTTGAACACACCGCCAAGGTTTCCTAGCCCCAGTGACCGCATGGCTTGGATGGCTGTGCCATGCGCCAGCAGAACGTGATGCATTGCGCGCGCGGTGGCCCGGATGTCGCGAAGGCCGGGCGCATGATGGCCAAGGAAGTGGCTCAGAAACGCAACGCACCACGGCTCGTTGATGGGCGCGACGGAATGCATTCGGTCGCCGATCTTTTCCATGATGGCGGTTGTAAAATCGCCGAACCACCCGGCGATGTCCCGATTGCGCCATCCCCCCAGATCGGCGAGCGGCGAGGGCAATTCCCAATGATAGAGCGTCGCGCAGGGCTTGATTCCACGCTCCAGCATGGCGTCCGTCAGGCGATCATAAAAATCGAGCCCTTCGGGATTCACTGTCTTGCCGTCAGGCATAACGCGGGCCCAAGAGGTCGAAAACCGATAGCAGTCAAACCCGGCGGCAGCGATCAGGTCGAGGTCTTCTTCATAGCGGTGATAGTGATCGCAGGCGCGCATGCCATGTTCGGCCCGCACCACATTACCGGGTGTGGCTGCGAAATCGTCCCAATGGGTGCGGCCGGCACCGCCGAATCCATGTCCTTCGATCTGATAAGAAGAGGTGGCCGTTCCGAAGAGAAAGCCCTCGGGAAAATCAGCGCGCGTGTATTTCATAGCAAGCCTCGGATTGCCCGAACGGTGCGGGTCTTAATCGTTGAATTGGGATAAATCAGGTGGGGGCAGGGCCCGTAGAGGTTCCGATGATCAATTCGGCCTCCATCAGTTCGGTTTGGGGATCACTGTCCGGGTTCTTGATCTGCTGCATCAGCATTTCTGCAACCCGCGTCCCCGCGGTGCGCACCGACGAGCGGGTCGCGGTAAAAATCGGAACATCATGGCCGTTCTTGATGTAGCTGAGATCGTCATCATGGGTGATCACGGAAACATCGCGGCCCATTTCGAGGCCAGCTTCGTGAATGGCGCGGCGCACGCCAATGGCGATCATCATCGAAGCGACCAGAAAGGCGGTGGGCGGTGATTCCATCGCCAGCATCTCGGATGCGCTGCGATACCCGAATATTTCGGTCATTTCTTCGCTGCGCATCAGGGCCGGGTCCGGGTCTACGCCACGCTTTTTCAAGGCGTCCTCGTATCCGCCGCGGCGGCGGTGGGCGAAATCCATGACCTCAAGCCCGTTGATCAGGGCGATCCGGCGGTGCCCCAGATCCAGCAGAAAGTCTGTTGCGCGACGAAAGGCGCGCGTGTTGTTGGTGTCCAGCCAATTGTACGGCGTGGTGACGTCCGATGCGCGGCCGTGAACTACGAAGGGCAGGCCCAGTTCTGTCAGCAGGGCGATCCGGCTGTCTTGCATGCGCGGGCCGTGCACGATGATTCCATCGACGTTTCCGCGTGCCTTGATCTTGCGATAGGCGTCTTCTTCGTCGTTGTCATCCACAAGGGTGAGCATCATGTCAAAGCCCTGCTGCACATAGGCCTCACCGGCGCCGGCGACAAAGTCGCCAAAGACCGGGTTCACCATTTCATGCTGGGTCGAGACGGGAATCACGTGACCGATGGTTTGTGAACGCCCCGTGGCCAAGCTTTTGGCCCGTGCGTTGGGGCTGTAATTCAGCTCTTTCGCGGCCTGATGAACCCGTTCACGCGTCTTTTCACTGACCTCAGGGTAGCCGTTCAGCGCACGGCTAACCGTGGTCTGCGACAAGGCAAGGTGTTCTGAGAGTTCTTTCAGGTTCATGCGCAGATAAGGCCCAAAGCGCTTCGAATTTGTCAAGGGGTGAGGTGCCATATTCTTATGGTGTGCGTGCTGTTGTCCGCGTTGAAGTCATGCGTTTAGCTGCGGTGCAGCAACATAAAACAAGGCAAAAGCATGCCAATCCCCATTGACTCGGACTTGTGTTTTCGGTCATGTCTAATCATCCAAAGCGCTTTGGCAAATTTGAAAAGCCATGAAAGCGTGTCGGGGTGACATACGCGGCGCAGCCGCGAACTAGACGGGAGGAAACCCAATGAAGAAATCGTATCTGCTTGGAGTGGCGGCGTCGGCTTTGGTCGCGGGTCAGGCCAGCGCTGATAAAATCACAGTTGCAGGCCCTTGGCTGTCGCCAGAGGCGGAAATCATTGAAGAGATTTTTGATGTCTTCGAAGAGCGGACTGGCCACGAAGTCAGCTATGTCGGTTCGGACAGCTTCGAGCAGCAGATTGTTGTCGACGCCGAAGCAGGTTCTGCGCCGAATCTGGCCGTATTCCCACAGCCGGGTCTGGCTGCGGACATGGCAGCGCGCGGCTTTCTGACACCGCTGAAGCCTCAGGTTACCGAGTGGGTCAAAGAAAACTACGCAGCGGGCCAATCCTGGGTTGATCTGGGCAGCTACAAAGATCCAGCGGGCAACATGAATCACTACGGCATGTTCTTCCGCGTCGATCTGAAGTCGCTCGTTTGGTATGTGCCTGAGAACTTCGAAGACGCAGGCTATGAGATCCCGACTACGATGGAAGAGCTCAAAGCACTGACCGATCAGATCGTGGCTGATGGTGAAACACCATGGTGTATCGGTCTGGGTTCCGGTGCCGCAACGGGCTGGCCGGCGACGGACTGGGTTGAAGACCTGCTGCTGCGCACTCAGCCTCCTGCGGTTTATGACGAATGGGTCAGCAACGCGCGTTCCTTTGATGACCCGGCCATCGTCGCCGCCATCGAAGAGTTCGGCTATTTCGCACGCAACGACGACTATGTTGCCGGTGGTGCAGGTGCTGTTGCCACAACCGATTTCCGCGACTCGCCCAAGGGCCTGTTTGACACGCCGGCACAGTGCTACATGCACCGTCAGGCTTCGTTCATCCCGGCGTTCTTCCCAGAAGGCACCGAAGTCGGTCTGGACGCAGACTTCTTCTACTTCCCGTCCTACGCGGACAAGGATCTCGGCAACCCGGTTCTGGGTGCGGGCACGCTCTTTGCGATGACCAACGAATCCGAAGCAGCGCATGAACTCGTGGCCTTCCTTCAGGATCCGATTGCACACGAAATCTGGATGTCCAAGGGTGGCTTCCTGACGCCGCACAAGGGCGTTGATGCAGCCAAGTTCGCCGATGACACCGGCCGCGGCATGAACGAAATCCTGCTGGGCGCAACCACCTTCCGCTTTGACGGCTCTGACCTGATGCCGGGTGGCGTTGGTGCGGGTTCGTTCTGGACCGGGATGGTTGACTACACTGGTGGTAAGGATGCAGCCGAAGTGGCCAAAGGCATTCAGGACAGCTGGGACGCGCTGAAGTAAGCGCTGGCTGACCGCACCTCAAAAGACTGTCTTTCCCGGCGCGTTCGGGAAAGACCCAAGAACCGGGACAATCCCCGGTATTTCCAAGCCATTTTCGGGGGGAGGACGTAATGCATCCGGCATTTGCGGGTCTTGTGACCATTGTTATCGGCGTGGGCGGCTGCCTTTGCTACTTCTGGCTGTCGAACCAATTTCTCGATAAAGTCCTGTTTCCGGCCAAGGGGCCAAATGCGGGGCGAAACATCAATCGTGCCAATCTGATCCGGCCATGGCTGTTTCTGTTTCCGGCGCTTTTTGCCCTGTCTTTGTATCTTGCCTATCCGGTCGTCGAAACCATCCGCCTGTCGCTAACAGAGCGCGTGACCCAAACCGACGGAACGACCGTTTATGAATTTGTCGGGTTGAAAAACTACGCCCAGATGTCATCAGACCCCAAGTTTTGGGAGGCCATGTTCAACAACATGTTCTGGCTGATCGTTGTGCCGGCTTTGTCGACGGCCTTTGGTCTTCTGGCGGCGCAGCTGACCGATCGGATCAGCTGGGGAAATATCGCCAAGTCATTGATCTTTATGCCGATGGCCATCTCATTCGTCGGCGCGGCGGTGATCTGGAAGCTGATCTATGATGCCCGTCCACCGGACACCAGCCAGATTGGTGTGGTGAATGCCATCTATGTTGGCCTGACCGGCAACGATCCGGTTCAGTTGCTCACCGTTCCTTTCTGGAACAACTTCTTTTTGATGATCGTGCTGGTGTGGATCCAGACAGGTTTTGCCATGGTGATCCTGTCGGCGGCCCTGCGCGGCATTCCCGAAGAAACCATCGAAGCGGCCATCGTGGACGGTGCGAACCCGTTCCAGATCTTCTTCAAGATCAAGATGCCCCAGATCATGGGCACGATCGTCGTGGTCTGGACCACCATCACGCTGGTTGTTCTGAAGGTCTTCGACATCGTTTTTGCTATGACCAACGGCCAATGGGGCACCCAGGTTCTGGCCAATTACATGTACACGCAATTGTTCGTTTCGCGCGATTGGGGCGTTGGAAGTGCATCGGCCATGGTGATCATGCTGCTGGTGACACCCATCCTGATCTGGAACGTGCGCAACGCGCGCAAAGAAATGCGCTGAGGGAGGATACGTCATGGACAATATCGCCGGAACAAAATCCTCGCTCACATGGGCTGTGCACATCTCGGTCGTAGCGCTGGTTCTCTTGTGGCTTTTCCCGACTGCAGGGCTGTTTGTAAGCTCGTTTCGGACAGCCGATCAGATTTCTGCCTCGGGATGGTGGAAATCGCTGACCACGTCTGAACAGAACCTGACCCTGCGGGCCGGGGCGCCTGCAGATCAGGTTCAGGATGGCGCGCTCTACGTGATCGAAGGAAACCTGTTCGACGAAGCAGAGGCCCCGCAGGCGAAAATCGGGACATGGGGCATTTCGGCCCGAGAGCTTGGCGCGTTTCAGCCGGGTGACACGGCCGAGCTGCGCAATGGATCCAAGGTGACGGTGCAGGAGAATGGTGACTATCGCCAGACCAGCGAAGAGGAATTCAGCGGTCGGCGCGGCAGCCGCATTTTTGTCAATGCGGAATTGCCACCGGATTTCACGCTCGAGAACTATGAGCAGGTTTTGTTTTCCGGCAACAGCCAAGACAGCATGGCCAAGGCCTTCTTCAACACGCTGACCGTGACCATTCCCGCAACCATCATTCCCATCGTGATCGCCGCCTTTGCGGCCTATGCGCTGGCTTGGATGGATTTCCCGGGCAGGGCGCTGCTGGTGGCATTCGTGGTCGCATTGCTTGTGGTGCCGCTGCAACTGGCGTTGATCCCGTTGCTCAAGCTGCATTTGGGCATCGGAATCGGCAAAGGCTATCTGGGCACCTGGATGGCGCACACGGGATTTGGACTGCCCTTGGCGATCTATTTGCTGCGCAACTACATGGTTGGTCTGCCGCGCGACATCATCGAAAACGCGCGCGTCGACGGAGCGACGGATTTTCAGATCTTTACCAAGATCATCCTGCCGCTGTCATTCCCGGCGCTGGCCAGCTTTGCGATCTTCCAGTTCCTGTGGACATGGAACGATCTGCTGGTGGCCAAGGTGTTCCTGATCGACGCCAGTGGCCAGACGACCGTAATGACAAACCAAATCGTTGAATTGCTGGGCACACGCGGCGGCAATTGGGAAATCCTGGCAACGGCGGCCTTTGTGTCGATCTCGGTGCCCCTGGTGGTTTTCTTTGCGATGCAGAAATACCTCGTGCGCGGTCTGTTGGCCGGCTCGGTGAAGTAAGGACAAGACTATGAATGCAAAGGCGGACTTTGACATGCCTGCAACTCTGACGGCTGACAAGGATTGGTGGCGCGGTGCGGTGATCTACCAGATATACCCGCGCAGTTTTCAAGACAGCAACGGCGACGGCATTGGCGATCTTCTCGGGATTACTCAGCGCCTGCCGCATATCGCCTCGCTTGGAGTGGATGCGATCTGGATTTCGCCGTTCTTTACGTCGCCTATGAAAGACTTTGGATACGACGTCAGCGATTATTGCGACGTTGATCCGATGTTTGGCTCGCTGGCTGATTTCGATGCGCTGATCGAAGGCGCACATCAGCACGGGCTGCGGGTGATGATTGATCTGGTGCTGTCGCATACCTCGGATCAGCACGCCTGGTTTGCCGAAAGCCGAGCCAGCCGAGATAATGCCAAATCCAACTGGTACGTCTGGGCCGACCCGCAACCCGATGGCACTCCGCCCAACAACTGGTTGTCGATCTTTGGCGGCTCTGCATGGCAGTGGGACGCGCGACGCGAGCAGTATTACCTGCACAATTTCCTGACGTCGCAGCCGGATCTGAACTTCCACGAACCGCAGGTGCAGGATGCCTTGCTGGATGTGGTCCGGTTCTGGCTGGATCGGGGTGTCGATGGCTTTCGGCTCGATACCATCAACTTCTATGTTCACGACCAGCAGTTGCGCTCTAATCCGGCACTGGCACCAGAACGCCGCGATGACACCATCGCGCCTTCGGTGAACCCCTACAATCATCAGGAACACCTGTATTCCAAGAACCGCCCGGAGAACCTCGAATTTCTGCGCCGGTTCCGTGCGGTGCTGGAGGAATATCCGGCGGCGGCGGCGGTGGGCGAAGTGGGCGATGCGCAGCGCGGTCTTGAGATCATGGGCGAATACACGTCGGGCGATGACAAGGTTCAGATGTGTTACAGCTTTGAGTTCCTGTCCAAGACCAAACCAACCGCCGACCGCGTGGTCGATGTGCTGGAGCGCGTGGACGAGGTGGCCACCGATGGCTGGGCTTGCTGGGCCTTTTCGAACCACGATGTAACGCGCCATCCGTCGCGCTGGAACCTTGGCCCCGCGGCGCAGCGTGCCTATGCCACCTTGATCTTGTGTTTGCGTGGCTCGGCCTGTCTTTATCAGGGCGAAGAGTTGGGGCTGCCCGAGGCCGACGTGGCATTTGAGGACCTGCAGGACCCCTATGGCATTGAATTCTGGCCAGAATACAAGGGTCGCGATGGCTGCCGGACCCCGATGGTTTGGGAAAAGAACAATCAAAACGGCGGGTTTTCAGAAGGGCAGCCATGGTTGCCGGTCAGCCATGACCATCTGAACCGCGCCGCCGCCGCGCAGGAACAAGATCCCGGTGCATTGCTCCATCATTATCGCAAAGCTATCGCCTTCCGCCACGCGCATAAGGCGTTGGTCAAAGGTGAGCACAGCGATGTTCGCAACACCGGCAGCATCGTGCATTTCATGCGCGAGCACGAAGGCGAAAAGATTTTCGTTGCCATCAATCTGAGTGCCGAGCCGGCGGTTATGGAAATGCCCAAAGGGGCTTGGCTGCAGATCGGTCAGGAACTCGGCAGCACGGCGGCAGCGCCGGACGGCAAGCTTCATCTCGGCCCATGGCAGCCTGCGCTTGCCTTGCTGGCCGAAAAGAACTGAAAACAGGGGGGACGGATATGGCCACTTTAAAACTGACCGATGTTGCGAAAACATATGGTGGCACAGTCGATGTGCTCAAGAACATCAACCTCGATATCGAACAGGGTGAGTTGATCGTCTTTGTTGGACCGTCCGGTTGCGGCAAATCCACCTTGCTGCGCATGATCGCCGGTCTTGAAAAGATCACCGGCGGGACGCTGGAAATCGACGGCCAATTGGTGAATGACGTGCCGCCCGCGCAGCGCGGTATTGCCATGGTTTTCCAGTCCTACGCGCTTTATCCGCATATGACCGTACGCGAGAACATGAGCTTTGCTCTGAAACTGGCCAAGAAAAGTGCATCCGAAATCGACGAAGCGGTCAACAAAGCTGCGCGGATTTTGCAGTTGGATCAGTATCTTGATCGACTTCCTAAGGCGCTGTCCGGCGGCCAGCGTCAGCGGGTCGCCATTGGGCGGTCTTTGGTGCGCGATCCAAAGGTCTATCTGTTTGATGAGCCGCTCTCCAACCTCGATGCGGCGCTGCGTGTCGCCACGCGGATCGAGATTGCGCAACTCAAGGAACAGATGCCCGATCGCACCATGATCTACGTAACGCACGATCAGGTCGAGGCGATGACACTGGCCAGCCGGATCGTGGTTCTGGCCAACAAAGGCATTGCACAGGTCGGCACGCCGCTTGAGCTTTACGAAAAGCCCAACAGCGAATTCGTGGCCCAGTTCATTGGCTCGCCTTCGATGAATCTGCTGCCCGGTGAGGTCGTCGGCACAGGTGCGCAAACCACGGTCAAAATGGCCGGTGGCGGAACGGCGGTTTCGGATTACCCGACCACCGAGGCGGACATGGGCCTAAAGGTTAATGTCGGTGTGCGGCCCGAAGACTTCGTGTCGACCGACGGCGAGGCAATCTTTGACGGCAAGGTCGAGATCACCGAAGCGTTGGGTGAGGTCACGCTGCTCTATTTCGAAAAGCAGGGCGGCGAGGATGCGGTGATCGGCAAGTTGCCCGGCATTCACCGGGATGTGCGTGGGACGTCGGTCAAACTGACCGCCAGCCCGGACAAGGTGCATCTTTTCGCAAATGGGACTTCGTTGCTTTATCGTTGAGCGGGTACTGAGTGCATGAAAGGCCCGGGGCTCGTTCCCGGGCCTTTTTGTATGGTCAGTTGGCTGAAATTGTCCGTTTCACAAGAATTTCGCGGTTTTCGCCGTAGATGTATCGCAGCTCGTAGGTTCCCGGTGCCGAGGGCATTGTTATGGCGATCGGGTTGCCGCCGGTTGCCAGATAGTCCGATGCCGTTTCGTAGCCGCCGCCAGCGTCTGGCCGTGCGATTGTCAGAAAATCCCACTCTGTTCCCGGACCGCTCCAGCTGACCTCGATCTGCGAGCCGGCGGCGGCGCTGTCCGGTGCGTTCAGCGCAGGGCCCGCTTCTGTGAGTGTCAGCGTGGTTTCAGCCAGTACGCGGCCATCCTGACCGTTTTGCAGATAGAGGAGCCGGTATGCTCCGGGGGCAGTCGGGGTCTGAATGCGTGCAGGGCTCCCAAGCGCCATGGTCACGTAGATCTCGGCTGTGGCAGCCTCGGCACCTGCGGGAACGATGGCGACAAAGTCGGTGTCCCGGATGTCGCCGGTCACGCCGACATCGATGATCGTTCCGGCCGGAACTTTGTCGGGCGCGTTCAGAACGACAGGCGGGGCCTGTGGCTCGGGCGCGGCGGGTGGCTCTTGTGGGGTGACGGCCACATCGCGCAAAGCCTTTCCCAGCTCGTCCGCGTCGCGTGCGGACTGATAGGTTCCGCCGGTCTTGGATGCGATACACTGTAGCTGCTCCAGAGCCAGTGGATCCGAGATGTCAAAGCCGACCACATGCGCAGTGAAATCAACACCTGAGGCCTCAAGCTCGGCCGCGACAGCGCAAGGATCCGCCTCGCAGGTTTCCAACCCGTCCGAAATCAATATAACCGTCGCCTTTTCATCGGTGTGGCGCAGGGCGCGAGCAGCTTCGGTCACTGCGGCGGACATGGGGGTTTTGCCCCGTGGTGTGATGGTTGCAACCGCGGCGGCGATTGCAGCCCGGGTATCAGGGCCGGGCGTGACCAGCGTTTCAATGTCATTGCAATCGCCCTCGCGTCGGTGCCCATAGGCCGTCAGTCCAAGCGCCCGGTCTTGGGATAGGTCGTCAAGCAATGCACCAATCACGTCGCGTGCGATGCTGATCTTTGCCTCACCGTCGATTTGCCCCCACATGGACCCCGACCCATCCAGCACCAGAACGGTTTGTTCGGCCAACAGGCAGGCAGGTTGAACTGAAAGGAAGGCGGCTGCGACAAGAGGCAAGGCGGTCTTCATGGCTTACTCCGTTATCTTCTGTGCAGTGCCATCCAATCAGAGGCTGAAAGCCCGGGCAAGGCGTGGAAAACCTGCCCTGCAGACCTCGTATGTTCATATTTCGTTCACATATTTCTGTTGGCGCGGAAGACGGGATGGCCTATCTGTGTGTCTGAACCAGTTTTGGGGGACTCAATGCCCGAGTTGAAACAGATCGAGGTGCGCGGCGCGCGTGAACATAACCTCAAGAGCATTGACGTGGATATTCCGCGTGATCAGCTTGTGGTCATCACCGGCTTGTCCGGTTCGGGCAAGTCGTCTCTGGCCTTTGATACCATCTACGCAGAAGGCCAGCGCCGCTACGTGGAATCGCTGTCGGCCTATGCGCGGCAGTTCCTCGATATGATGGAAAAACCCGATGTGGATCATATCGCGGGGCTCAGCCCGGCGATTTCAATCGAGCAGAAAACCACCTCCAAGAACCCGCGCTCAACCGTTGGCACGGTGACCGAGATTTATGACTATATGCGTCTGCTGTTCGCGCGGGTTGGTACGCCCTACAGCCCTGCAACCGGCCAGCCCATCGAGGCGCAGCAGGTCCAGGACATGGTTGACCGTGTGATGACCATGGAAGACGGAACCCGGGGATACCTTCTGGCGCCGATCATCCGGGATCGAAAGGGTGAGTACCGCAAGGAATTTCTGGAACTGCGCAAGCAAGGCTTCCAGCGCGTTAAAGTGGATGGCGAATTCTACGATCTGGACACGCCGCCAACACTGGACAAGAAATTCCGCCACGACATCGACGTTGTCGTAGATCGCATTGTCGTCCGCGAAGGGATGGAAACCCGTCTGGCTGACAGTTTCCGCACTGCGCTCGATCTGGCGGATGGCATCGCGATTCTGGAAACCGCGCCGCGCGCGGATGATGACGGCAATACGCCCGACGCAGAGCGCATCACTTTCAGCGAAAACTTTGCCTGTCCGGTCAGCGGTTTCACGATTCCCGAAATTGAGCCGCGCCTGTTTTCCTTCAACGCGCCTTTTGGCGCGTGTCCTGACTGTGATGGTCTGGGGGTTGAGTTGTTCTTTGATGAACGGCTGGTCGTGCCGGATCAGACGCTCAAGATTTCTGATGGAGCGCTGGCGCCTTGGCGTAAGGGCAAGAGCCCGTATTTCCTGCAAACCATCGAAGCCATCGCGAAGCATTACGAGTTCGACAAGAACGCCCGCTGGAAAGACCTGCCAGCGCACGTGCAGCAGGTTTTCCTTTATGGCTCCGGCGAAGAAGAGATCCAGTTCCGGTATGACGAAGGCGGGCGGGTCTATCAGGTCAGCCGCGCCTTCGAAGGCGTGATCCCGAATATGGAGCGCCGCTACCGCGAAACAGACAGCAACTGGATCCGCGAAGAATTCGAGCGTTACCAGAACAATCGGTCCTGCGGAACCTGTGGCGGTTACCGTCTGCGCGAAGAAGCTCTGGCGGTGAAGATCGGCTCAGCCAAAGACAAGGACAGCCTGCTGCACGTGGGGCAGGTGGTCCAGATGTCGATCCGGCAGGCTTTTGACTGGTGCCAGACCGTACCGGACAACCTCACGGATCAGAAAAACGAAATCGCCCGGGCGATCCTCAAGGAAATTCGCGAACGGCTCGGCTTTTTGAACAATGTCGGACTTGAGTATCTGACCCTGAGCCGAAATGCGGGCACGTTGTCGGGCGGTGAATCCCAGCGCATTCGACTTGCCAGCCAGATTGGTTCTGGCCTGACGGGGGTTCTTTATGTGCTGGACGAGCCGAGCATCGGACTGCACCAGCGCGACAATGACCGGCTGATTACCACGCTTAAGAACCTGCGCGATCAGGGCAATACCGTGATCGTGGTTGAACATGACGAAGAAGCCATCCGCGAGGCTGACTATGTCTTTGATATTGGCCCGGGCGCGGGTGTGCACGGCGGACAAGTGGTATCGCAAGGCACTCCGGATCAGGTTGCGTCGGATCCTGCCAGTCTGACGGGTCAGTATTTGTCCGGCGGGCGGGAAGTGGCGGTGCCCGCTGAACGGCGCAAGGGCAACAAGAAAAAGCTAAAGGTCGTCAAGGCGACCGGGAACAATCTCAAGAACGTGACGGCTGAATTCCCGCTGGGTAAATTTGTTTGCGTGACGGGTGTTTCGGGGGGCGGGAAGTCCACTCTGACGATCGAGACGTTGTTTAAGACGGCCTCGATGGCGCTGAACGGCGCACGCCAGACGCCTGCGCCCTGCGAGACGATCAAGGGGCTCGAACATCTCGACAAGGTCATCGACATCGACCAGCGTCCCATTGGCCGCACGCCGCGCTCCAACCCAGCGACATACACCGGGGCCTTTACGCCGATCCGCGATTGGTTCGCCGGATTGCCCGAGGCCAAGGCGCGTGGCTACAAGCCGGGACGGTTCTCTTTCAACGTCAAAGGCGGGCGCTGTGAGGCCTGTCAGGGGGACGGTGTCATCAAGATCGAGATGCACTTCTTGCCGGATGTATATGTCGAATGCGAGACCTGCAAAGGCGCGCGCTACAACCGTGAGACTCTGGAAATCAAGTTTAAAGGCAAGAGCATAGCCGACGTTCTTGATATGACTGTTGAAGATGCACAAGAGTTCTTCAAGGCGGTTCCGAGCATCCGGGAAAAGATGGATGCGCTGATGCGTGTCGGGCTTGGCTATATCAAGGTCGGCCAGCAAGCCACCACGCTGTCTGGTGGTGAGGCCCAGCGGGTGAAGCTGTCCAAGGAACTGGCCAAGCGTTCAACGGGGCGTACGCTCTATATCCTTGATGAACCCACGACCGGCCTGCATTTCGAAGACGTGCGAAAATTGCTCGAGGTTCTGCACGAACTGGTCGAGGGCGGGAACACGGTGATCGTGATCGAACACAATCTTGATGTGATCAAGACTGCGGACTGGATCATCGACATCGGCCCGGAAGGCGGTGATGGAGGCGGCGAAATTGTTGCCGAGGGCACACCTGAACAGGTTGCCGAGGTCGAGCGTTCCCATACAGGGCGTTATCTCGGACCGATGCTCAATCCCAAGCGGGTGGCTGCTGAATGAGCCTCGGCCTTGCGCTTGGGTCGGGCGGTGCGCGTGGGTGGTGCCATATTGGCGTGCTCCGGGAGCTAAAGAGCCAAGGAATGGAGCCTGACGTTGTTGCCGGGTGCTCCATGGGTGCGCTGGTGGGGGCGGTTTGGGCCGCCGGCAAGCTGGACGCTCTGGAAGACTGGGCACGCAGCCTGACTAAGGCGCGGTTTCTGCGGTATCTGGACCTGCGTCTGGATCGCGGCGGGCTTGTGGAGGGCTCTGCCATCACGCAGGTCCTGAGCGAGATCGGCTTGCCTGACCGCATCGAAGACCTCGACCGACCTTTTCTTGCGGTGGCCACCGATATGGCCACGGGCCGCGAGATTTGGCTCAAACAAGGGCCTTTGATTCCGGCCATACGTGCATCGATTGCCATTCCGGGTGTATTTTCGCCATGCCAACATGACGGCCGCTGGCTTTTGGATGGTGGGCTGATTAACCCGGTGCCCACTTCGGCGTGCCGGGCGCTTGGCGCAGCGCGAACAATCGCGGTAAATCCAAATGCGAAATCCGGAAACACATTGTGGGAGCCCAAGGAAGAAGACAGTTATCTGTCCCGCATTGGCGGCGAAGGATTGCGTGGCTATCTGCCTCAGGGCGTTGCGGATTGGCTTTCCGAGCCAAAGCAGGAAAGCGGCCCGGCCTATATGGATGTGGTTTCTACATCGATCGACATTCTGACTGAATTTCTGCGCGCTTCTCGCGCCGCGGTCGATCCGGCGGATGTGGTTCTGGATGCAGATTTGTCGTCGGTTTCGGTGATGGAGCTGTTTCGCGCCGAAGAAGCCATCGCAGAAGGGCAACGCATCGCAAGCAGCGCTTCAGACGCGCTGAAAACGCTGGGTGCAGAAATGGGAAAACGCCCCTGATCGGGGCGCATTCGTTTCAGTTTTTTACTTTGCAGGTGTTGATACCCAGCAGGGCATAGGGCGGACAGGTGCCAATAAGACCCGTCGCCAGTGGAATAATGCCCAAAAGATATGCCCAGCGATAGGCTGCGTCTGCGTTGAGGAAAAATCCAAGCAGCAGCGCCGCGCCAAAGGCAATGCGCAAGATGCGATCCAGGCCGCCAACATTCTTTTTCATAATCTCAATCCTGTCTGATGCTACTGTTGATACAGCGATCATCATACCAAGACATTCTGAAAACGGAATACTTAGAGGATCACCTTGGCGTTATCCTGCCATTATGCCGCAATGGCACTGCACAGCGCTGCGGCCTCGGGTGTTTTCAAGATCGTTCTGGCGGCAGGGCCGTAGTTTTCGAACCCTTCATTCAGCTCTGGGAACAACGAAATGATTTCGGCCTGTGTGTCGGGATCAAACTGTTCCTGTAGGGCAGGCCCCGGCAGGTAGCTTTCACAGGTCACACCGTTCGCTGTCAGGATATGGTGTTCGTCAAACAGGATGTGGAAATAGGTTACGGTTTCCATGTCGGTTACAGGGCGCACGGTTGCGTCGTTCACCAGATCCTTGACCTTGACCAGCACTTCGTCTGATCCAAACATCAGCTCGGCCCAGTAATGCGCAATCAGAACACGGTGCTGCGGAGACAGCATCAGGTCCCGTGATGCGCCAAAGGAACCCTTGCGAATGCGGATCGGACGATGATTGCCAACGGCGGGTACCGTGCGCTGGCCAATCCACCGAATGGGCTGGGCCCCGTTGTCCAGTGTCAGGACCTGATCGCCGGGGCGCAGGTCTTCGATCAGCTTGGGTCCCTCGGGCGTATCGATGTAGGTGCCATGCACAAAGCAGGGCACCTGCGTAACCTCGACGACGGCCGTATCCAAATTGCCGGAAGCGTCTTGAATTTCATAGGTGAAGTAGACGGTTTCCGCATCGCCGTCGCCAGTGATCTCGAATGTTCCGTCGGCGTTCAGCGTGATGGACTGCCCGGTTGCCAGCGTGACAGTATCGCCCGCGCTGACGGCTGTGCCATTGATCTGTGTGACGGTAAGCGTTCCACCGGTTGAGCTGTCGTTGTCCAGCACGTCGAGTGTCTTGGTGTCGTTGTTGCCGAGCGATACCGAGTCGTCCTGCGCAACAATGGTTGCCTGAACAGAGCCGCCTGCAATCAACAGGTTGGTATCGTAGCTGGAGTCAAAGACATCGGCCACACCAATGCGCAGCGTATTCACAACGCCGGGGTTTACAGGGGCGACAAACGTCAGGGTGATGGTAAAGCCATCCATCTCGGTGTTGTACTGGTCAGCGGCGTTGTCGTTATAGAGGTTGGGCGTCTGTGCGCCGTTGATGTTCCCAACAGACGCAGAGCCGTCACCGATCGAGACAGTTGCCTGAACACCGTTGACCCAGACGCCGACAGCGTCGAGGTACTGAGAGTTGATGTATTCCGGATATTCTTCGGACGAGATCACGAAATCGACGGTCAGCGTGTCACCGGTTGGCGTAAAGTCGACTTCCAGGATGGCTGCATCAAAGGTGTTGTTTCCGCCCGCGAGGGCGTTGAACTGCGCGTCGCCATCCACACCGGCAGTGTTTGTGCTGGTGCCTGCGCTGGTGTTGGTGTTGGTGGTGCCGTCCGAGTTGGTGAAATCTGCTACGTTGCCCGTCGACAGAATGACACCGGTATCACCCGGCGTTGCAAAGGGCGAAACCACGTCGCCGTTCGAGTAGATGCCCGAAGCGTTGTTATCGCCAAAGTAGGTGGCGGAATTGACCGTCGCGCCACTGCCAAAAATCTCATTGGCCATGTCCAGCGCGGTGGCCGTTGTATCAATCGGTAGCTCGGTTGCCGTTGGCATTTACTCGTCCTCAACTGTGGCGCGATTTGTTGCGCTCTTGAGGACAAAGTGGCCAATGGAAGTGGTTTGTTTAGGTTACTTCCACGTTAACTTTGGGGCAGCCGGAAATTTGTTGTGGCTGTTTGCGCCACAATTGGGTTTGTTGAAAAACCCTTGTTTTATTGACGGATTTGCCTGTTTTCCACTTGGCATGGTTCGGGACAATTCCAGCCTTGCGCCGGAATTGTCCCGATTTTTGCACAAATCAATCGCGTCCGCGTGTTTCGAAGCGGGGCAGCATTGCGCTGAAATCCTGACCGGCACCATCTTCGTTTTCAACAAAGGTTTGGTAGAGCGCCATCGCGGCTGCGCCCATCGGCGTGTCGGCATCCGCAGACTCGGCGGCCTGCTGTGCGAGACGCAAATCCTTGAGCATCAAATCTGCGGCGAACCCGGGTTTATAGCCATTGTCTGCCGGGGATTGCGGACCGACGCCGGGGGCAGGGCAGTAGGCATTCATGGTCCAGGAATACCCCGACGAGGTGCTAACCACGTCGAACATCGCCTGACGGTCGAGCCCGAGCTTGTCAGCGAGTGCAAAGGCTTCGCAGGTGGCGATCATGGTTACGCCAAGGATCATGTTGTTGCAGATCTTGGCGGCCTGACCGTTTCCAGCCGGACCGCAATGCACGGCCTTTTGCCCCATGATGTCGAACAGCGGTTTTGCAATGTCAAAGGCGTCGCCGCTGCCGCCGACCATAAAGGTCAATGTCCCGCCTGCGGCGCCACCAATGCCGCCCGACACGGGCGCATCCAGCGCACCCAACCCGGCAGACTGGGCCTGTTCCGCAACTGCGCGTGCGCTTTCGACGTCGACGGTCGAGCAGTCCAACAGGACAGCCCCGGATTTCATGGCCGGAACGATCTCGTCTGCGACCGATCGCAGGATATTTCCGTTCGGTAGCATGGTGATAACCACATCGGCATTTGTGGCGGCCTCGACTGCGCTGGTGGCTTGCGCGCATCCCTCGGCGGCCGTCCCGGCGACGTCAAAACCGACCACGGTGTGCCCAGCCTTGGCCAGATTGGCGGCCATAGGTGCACCCATGTTGCCCAGTCCGATGAAACCGATGTTCATACCTGTATCCTCCCGTTCGAATTGCAAGGCCTCTTTGCCAAGGGGCCGCAGCATGAAAGAGACATCAACAGCCGGCACCTTGTCCAGCGTGTGTCGCCATTTCGGGGTGCGATCCTTGTCGATGATGGCCGCACGGATGCCTTCCAGAAAATCGCCGTGCTCCATGACCCGGTGGCTGACCCGATATTCCAGTTCCAGCGCCTTGCGAATATTGAGCGACGGCCCGCGTAGGCGGTGAAGCATCTCGATGGTCACAGCCAATGACAACGGCGCGATGCGTTCCAGTTTGGACAGGGTCTTGGCAGCAAATTCGCTGTCGTCGCCGCGCAGTTGGTTGAGCATGCCCTGAAGATCTTCTGTGCCCATCAAGCGATCGATCTCGGCCTGCTGATCTGCCAAGGGGCTGTCCGGGGCAGGGTGCTGGGGAATGGCCGCAACATCGCCGGTGCTGCAAAGATCGGATTTGAGGCCGTCCCATTCGGCCTCGGGCACATAAGCGTCGGCGAAACCTGCGTGGATGGCATCCCCCGGACCCATGCGTGTTGCAGTCAGTCCCAGGTATTCGCCCAGACGCCCGGGCGCCTTGGCGAGAATGTAGGATCCGCCCACGTCCGGTACAAAACCGATCGAGCATTCAGGCATGGCGATCTGTGTGCTTTCACAAACGATGCGGTGGCTACAGTGCCCGCCCAAGCCCACACCGCCACCCATGGTAAAGCCATGCAGGAAACTGACGATGGGTTTTGGATACTCGGCGATCTTGGCGTTCATCCGGTATTCGTCGCGCCAGAACCGGCGGCCATAGTCATAGTCTCCGGCGGTGCCTGTGTCGTACATTTCCTGAATGTCACCACCCGCGCAAAAGGCGCGATCGCCTTCGGCGTCCAGTACGACCAGCGCAACGGAATCATCTTTGGCCCACCGGTCCAGTGCCTCTTCAATCGCAAGGCACATGGCATAGCTGAGCGCGTTGAGAGCTTTGGGCCGGTTCAGGGTAATGCGCCCCGCTTTGCCTTCGGTGCGGATCAAAATGTCGGTCATGGTGCAAAACTCCGATGGCCAGGTTGGCCGATGTCAGGTGGCAAGTGTCATTGTGGGGTGACGTTCACCGCGCGAGCATCTGCCGTGCCACAATCAGGCGCATGATCTCATTGGTGCCTTCGAGGATCTGATGCACACGAAGATCACGTACCAGTTTCTCGATGCCGTAATCGGCAAGGTATCCGTAGCCGCCGTGCAATTGCAGGCATTGGTCGACGACCTTGCTGCCCGCTTCGGTCACGAACTTCTTGGCCATGGCACAGAACTTGGTGGCATCCGGCGCGCCGGTATCCAGTTTCCACGCGGCTTGCCGCAGGAAGGTGCGCGCCGCCTGCAATTCGATCTCCATATCCGCAAGCCGGAATTGCAGGGCCTGAAATTGGTCGATGCTTTTGCCAAAGGCCTTGCGCTCGGCCATATAGGCCAGCGTCGCATCCAGACCGGATTGCGCGGCGCCCAGCGAACAGGCGGCGATGTTCAGGCGCCCGCCATCCAATCCGGCCATGGCGTATTTGAAGCCTTGGCCTTCTTCGCCAATCATCATGTCATGAGGTGTTACGCAGTCGTCGAACTGAACCTGCGCGGTCGGCTGCGAACGCCAGCCCATCTTGTCTTCAAGCCCGCCAAAACTCAGACCTGCTGCGCCATCTTCGACGATGACCGTAGAAATCCCTTTTGGCCCGTCCTCGCCGGTCCGGCACATGACCACATAGGCATCAGAATAGCCGCCGCCTGAAATAAAGGCCTTTGTTCCGTTCAGCTTGTATCCTTCATTGGTCTTTTCCGCCCTTGTTTTCAGGGCCGCCGCATCCGATCCGGACCCGGGCTCTGTCAGGCAGTAACTCAGCACCATGTCCATGGTCAGAGCCTTTGGCAAAACGCGCGCCTTCAGATCGTCCGACCCGAAGCTGTCAATCATGCGTGCGCACATATTGTGGATCGACAGGAAGGCCGCGACCGAGGGGCATGCCATGGAGAGGGCTTCGAAAACCAAGGTCGCATCGAGCCGCGACAGTCCAGAGCCTCCGGATTCTTCGGATACATACAGCCCGCCAAAGCCCAGCTCGGCCAATTGCGGCCAGAGTGACTTGGGGATTGTTCCGTCGGCTTCCCACTGGCGCGCATAGGGTGCGATATGCTCCTGGCCAAAGGCCTGCGCCATGTCGAAGATGGCGGTTTGTTCTTCGGAAAGGGCAAAATCCATGGTGGTGCCTCCGGTCTGCGTGAATTGAACAGTTGTTCAGAATGTGCCGGAAGCGCGCGCGCCATGCAAGATGGCAGCGCCCATGGTTGCGCTAAAAGGTCAATCAGACCGCTTTGGTCCGTTCCGGATGACCGCTTCGACCCGTGCCAAACCTTGCGCATTGTCGAATTTGGCCTCGGCGGTTGCCCGTGCAGCGCGCGTCATGGCCGATCTATCCGGCATATCCAGAATCTGAGTGATCTTTGCAGCAAATCCGCTCTCATCCCATTCATCCACCAGCAATCCGTTCTGCCCGTCCTCCACGGCTTCGGGGATGCCGGCGTGCCGTGTCGACAGCGTGATGCAGCCGCAGGCCAGAGCCTCCTGTATCGCGGTGGGCAGACCTTCGGTGTTGCCGTTCTTGGCGGTGATGGAATGCTGTAGGAATACCTCGGTTTCGACCAGGTGATCACGAACTTCGGCATGGGGCAGGGCGCCGGTGAAGGTGACCTGTTCAGCCACGCCCAACTCTGCGGCCAGCGCGCGGCAGGTCTCCAGAAGCGGCCCGTCGCCGATAAAGGTCAGATGGGCGTCCCGGTCCTGCGCGGCCTTGGCAAAGGCGCGCAGCGTGATCTGAGGCGCTTTCTTTTCAACCATCCGTCCGACGGCGAGAAAACTGCCAGCGGTTTTGGCTCCGGGCGCAAAGCGGCGGATATCCACGCCAGAGGGCACCACATGCGCATTGGTGTGCGCAATTCCATGCGCTGCAAGGTTGTCGAGCAAAAACTGGCTGACCGAGAACATTCCCGCCAGTCGGGGCATCATCAACCGATAGGACCGAACCCGCTGACGCGATCGCAGCGCAGCTGATGCGTCTGTGCCGCGCCAATAGGTGTAGACCGGCAATCCCATGTCATTGCCGAGTTTGGCCAGAACCAGCGCCTGTGTCCCGAACTCAGCCAGGATCACGTCAACCTTCTGATCCTTCAGAAAGGTCATCAGGCGTTGGCGATTGTCTCCGAAGGGCAGCCGCGAGGTGCCGTGCAGGGCCGCGCCGGTCAGTGCTGCGAAGGGCGCCAGGATCTTGTCCTTGGCGCTCAGGGGGGCGCGGCGGGTAAACAGGGGCTTGCCCAGTGGATCCTGACCATTGTGGCGCCCGCAGATCACGGCCGTATTGCCGCCGAACATGTGTTCGATGTGACGGTTGATGAACGTCTCGCCCATCACGAAATAGTCCGATGTGGCGATGGCCACTTTCATCGCGCCGTCCTCTGATTTGCCCTTAGACTCGCCTTACCGTGCCTTGGACAGACTGCCAAGCTGTGACATTCCGCGCGGGCCTCTCCCCATTGGGCGTCATTTCGATTATATAGAGCGCAAAGCCTATGTAGGAGGGCCCCATGGCTCTGAAATCGCTCAAGAAACAGCGCCGGATTCAGGTGATTGCCCTCGCGGCGGTGGCGTTGGTGGTTTCGACTGCGCTGATCGGGTACGCGATGCGCGACGGGATCAATTTCTTCCGCTCGCCCAGTCAGGTCGTCGAAGAGCCGCCTCAGCCAAACGAAGTGTTCCGCATTGGCGGTCTCGTCGAAGAAGGCAGTCTGGTGCGCGGCGACGGCGAAACGATCCGGTTCAATGTGACCGACGGCGGTGCCGTGGTTCCGGTTACCTATACCGGCGTTCTGCCGGACCTTTTCGAGGAAAATCAGGGCATGGTCGGAACCGGGCGCTACGTAGATGGCGTTTTTGTTGCACAGGAAATCCTGGCACGGCACGACGAAACCTACATGCCCAAAGAGGTGGTGGATGCGCTCAAGGAACAGGGTGTGTATCAAGAACCCGGCAGCTGACCGCGAAACCTTGGCGGTCAATCTTCATTGATCGCCCCTCGCATGTGCTTCTTTGTGCTGCAAATATCCCGGGGGGCGCGGGGGGCTGGCCCCCCGGTTTCACGGTGCCCCTCTCGTATGCCGGTCCGCCAAGCTCTTGGGCGCTACACGATCAGTGTCCGCGCCAGATCCAGCCACCGCCGAAAATGCGTGATCCTTCGGGCGCGTAGAACACGCAGGCTTGACCGGGCGATACCCCTTCTTCGGGTGTCAGAAGTTCAACTTCGGCCTCGGTGTCCGACAGCGGGCGAATGATGGCGTCGCGTGGCGGGCGGGTTGATCTGACCTTCACGGCCAGATGCCATGCATCGCGCGATGTAAACGGCTCGTCTCCCAGCCAGTTGATTTCGCGCACCGGGATGGTACGGGTTGCCAGCATCTCTTTCGGACCAACGACCACTGTCTTTGTATCCACGTCCAGCTTGACCACGTAGAGCGGCTCAGACAGGCCGCCGATGCCCAGCCCGCGCCGCTGGCCAATGGTGTAGTGGATAACGCCGCGATGTGTGCCGAGCACCCGCCCGTCTGCATGTACGATCTCGCCGGGTTCGGCGGCGCCGGGGCGTAGCTTTTCAATCACGCCGGCGTAGTCGCCATCGGGCACAAAGCAAATATCCTGACTGTCCGGTTTGTCTGCAACGGCCAGACCGTATTTCGCGGCCAGCGCGCGGGTTGCGTCCTTGGTTGGCAGATGCCCCAGTGGGAAGCGTAGGAAAGACAGCTGTTCGGGGGTGGTCGAAAACAGAAAATAGCTCTGATCGCGGCCCGCATCGACGGCCGAGTGCAACTCGGGTCCATGGTCTCCGGTCTTGCGCTGAATATAGTGGCCCGTTGCCATGCAATCGGCCTCCAGATCCTTTGCGGTCTCCAGCAGGTCCTTGAACTTAACCCGCTCGTTGCAGCGGATGCAAGGCACCGGGGTTGCGCCGCCCAGATAGCTGTCTGCGAACTCTTCGATCACCGCATCGCGAAAGATATTCTCGTAATCCAGCACATAGTGCGGAAAGCCCATTTCCTCGGCCACGCGCCGCGCATCGTGAATGTCGATCCCGGCACAGCACGCACCTTTTTTGGCCAGGGCTGCGCCATGGTCATAGAGCTGCAGCGTCACGCCGACAACGTCATAGCCTTCGTCCTTTAGCTGTGCCGCGACAACTGAGCTGTCGACGCCACCGGACATGGCCACAACCACGCGGGTTTCGGCAGGGGCCTTGGGAAAGCCAAGGGAATTCAGCCTTTCGGCATCATAGGGCATTCAGTTCTCCGTGGAATTGTCCGGAAATATAGGAAAATCCGAAGCATTCTCAAGGGGGTGTTTTAGAGGCTGTTAAGCGCGCGCAGGCTTGATGTCATCAGCCAAAGGACGAGGGATAACATGTATCTCAAGAAAATTGACGGGCCGCGCGCGGTAAAACTGCCCAACGGCGGCCATCTGACACGGGCTGATCTGCCGCCACGCAACACACGCCGCTGGGTGGCATCGCGCAAGGCAACGGTCGTAAAAGCCGTGGAATATGGGCTGTTGCCAATGGAAGAAGCGCTGGAGCGCTATGGTCTGAGCGAAGAAGAACTGCAGTCATGGATGCAGGCCGCGACTCTGCATGGCGAAGAAGCGCTCAAAACCACCCAGATTCAGAAATTTAGACAACCTTAAGTTGATCGTTTGGTTTTTTCCACTACAGTAAGGAGGCGTTAACTAATTTCGAACAGGGTTCTTTTCAGTTCACGAACCACTCACTTTCCGGAGAACATCCATGCGCATTCTTTTGGTGGAAGATGATCCTACCACGGCAAAAAGTATCGAACTGATGCTCAGCCATGCCAACCTCAATGTCTATTCCACCGATCTTGGAGAAGAGGGCATCGATCTGGCGAAGCTTTATGATTACGATTTGATCCTTTTGGACCTCAATTTGCCCGATATGAACGGTTACGAAGTTCTGCGGCAGCTGCGGGTGGCGCGTATTGATACGCCGATCCTGATCCTGTCGGGCGAAGATGACACCGAAAACAAGATCAAGGGTTTTGGATTCGGCGCCGATGACTATCTGACCAAACCTTTCCACAGGGACGAATTGGTTGCGCGCATTCACGCCATCATTCGCCGTTCAAAGGGGCATTCCCAGTCCATCATACGAACAGGCAAAGTGGCGGTCAATCTGGATGCCAAAACAGTCGAAGTATCCGGAAAGCCGGTGCATTTGACCGGCAAGGAATATCAGATGCTTGAACTGCTCAGCCTGCGAAAGGGCACCACCCTGACCAAAGAGATGTTCTTGAATCATCTCTATGGCGGCATGGATGAACCTGAACTCAAGATCATCGATGTCTTTATTTGCAAGCTGCGCAAAAAGCTGTCCGAGGCGACAGGGGACGACAATTACATCGAAACGGTCTGGGGGCGTGGATATGTTCTGCGCGATCCCGATCCGGTTCACGACCAAAGCGGCAGACTGGCAGCCAGCGCCTGAAGAACAGCGGGAAACGGCGCAGAGCCTGTTTCCCGCACCCCCACCGGTCATTGAGGGGCTCGATCCTGCGCCAAAGACTGGACTGTACCCCGGCCCAAGCCTATCACTTCGCTTAACGCTGCGAACCGAGGGGGCGGGCCATGGAGCTGAAAGCCGTAGAGGAACTGACAGAGCAGGAGGCCGCCGCCGAACTGGCGCGTTTGGCGCAGGCTCTTTTGGCTGCGAACACGGCCTATCATACCAATGACGCCCCGGATCTGAGTGACGCTGACTACGATGCGCTGAAGAAGCGCAACGCTGCGATTGAAGCACGGTTCCCGACGCTCAAGCGCTCAGACAGCCCCAGCGACCAAGTCGGCGCCGCACCTGCCGAGGGTTTTTCCAAAGTCAGCCATGCGGTGCGCATGCTGTCCCTTTCCAATGCTTTCGAAGATGAAGACGTGGTTGACTTTGTGGCCTCGATCAAACGCTATCTGGGATTGGCCGAGTCGGCCCCGCTCGGGTTCACGGCTGAGCCGAAGATCGATGGTCTTTCATTGTCTTTGCGCTATGAGCAGGGGCGCCTTGTTCAGGCCGCCACGCGCGGCGATGGCGCTGAGGGCGAAAACGTCACGGCCAATGCCCTGACCATCGCGGACATCCCACATCGGATTGCTGACGCGCCCGATGTGCTGGAAGTGCGCGGCGAGGTTTACATGAGCCAAGTCGACTTTGAAAACCTCAACGCGCGCCAAGAGGCACGCGGTGGCAAACAGTTTGCCAATCCGCGGAACGCTGCAGCGGGTTCCTTGCGGCAGTTGGACTCTTCGATCACCCGTGATCGGCCTTTGCGTTTCTTTGCCTATTCATGGGGTGAACTGTCCGCCCCCTTGGCAGAAACGCAGATGGCCGCGATTGAACGGCTGGCTCATATGGGATTTCAGACCAATCCATTGACGGCGCTTTGTGAAACGACGGGCGCGATGATCGCGCAGTACCGCCTGATCGAGGAACGCAGGGCCACGCTGGGTTATGACATCGACGGTGTGGTCTACAAGGTTGACGATCTCGCGCTTCAGGCACGGCTTGGCTTCCGCTCGACAACGCCGCGCTGGGCAATCGCACACAAGTTCCCTGCTGAACTGGCCTGGACCACCCTTGAAGCCATCGACATTCAGGTGGGTCGAACCGGGGCCCTGAGCCCGGTTGCGCGACTGAACCCGGTCACGGTCGGGGGGGTGGTGGTGTCGAACGCCACATTGCACAACGAAGACTACATTGCTGGTATCGACGCCAAGGGTGTGCCGATCCGTCCCGATGAAAAGGGCGCGCCCAAGGACATCCGGGCAGGCGACTGGGTGCAGGTCTACCGCGCCGGTGACGTGATCCCCAAGGTTGCCGATGTTGATTTGTCAAAACGCCCTGCGGATAGTGTGCCTTATGCCTTTCCACAGCTCTGCCCCGAATGTGGATCGGATGCGATCCGCGAGGCAGGTGATGCGGTCCGGCGGTGTAGCGGCGGGCTGATTTGCCCGGCACAAGCGGTCGAAAAGCTCAAACATTTCGTGTCGCGCTCTGCCTTCGATATCGAAGGGTTGGGGGCCAAACAGGTTGAACAGTTCCATTCCGACGGCTGGATAGCCGAGCCTGCGGATATATTTACGCTCCGAGAACGCTTTGGCAGTGGGCTTCAACAGCTCAGGAACAAGGAAGGCTGGGGCGAAAAGTCAGCCGGGAACCTGTTCGATGCGATTGATACACGGCGCAAGATCGGGCTGGGCCGTCTCATCTTTGCGCTGGGCATTCGGCATGTGGGGGAGCAGGTGTCCAACCTTTTGGCCCGTCACTATGGCAACTGGACCAGTTTTGAAGCGGCGGTTGAACAGGCCGCGCCACTTGAGGGGCCGGCCTGGGATGATTTGCTGGCCATCGACGGCGTCGGCAGCGTGTTGGCGGAATCGCTGGTCTCGACCTTCAATCAGGATAACGAGCGCGCGGCCATTGACCGGTTGGTGGCCCATCTTGACGTTCAGGATGAAGAACGGCCCGACACCGATGGATCACCAGTGGCAGGCAAGACCGTGGTGTTCACCGGAACCTTGGAAAAGATGACCCGCGCCGAGGCCAAAGCACGCGCCGAGAGCCTTGGGGCCAAGGTGTCTGGCTCGGTTTCGGCCAAGACCGATATCGTCGTGGCGGGCCCGGGCGCGGGCAGTAAAGAAAAGAAGGCCCGCGATCTCGGCCTGACCATTCTGGACGAAGACGGCTGGTTGGAGCTGATCGGCGGATGAGCGGGCGGCCCGAACCACTCTGGCCGCTGTTTGCGGACATCAAGGGGTTGGACGGGATCGGCCCCAAGACCGCGACCGCGCTGGAGCATCTGGATGTGCTGGCACCGCGTGATTTGCTTTATACCTTGCCCTATTCGGTGATTGACCGCCGGCTTCGCGACACGGTTCAGGGGGCCGATCTGCCGGGGATCGTGACGGTGCGGGCGCAGATTGGCCAGCACAGGGCCCCGCGCAGCCGGGGGGGCGCATACCGGATCGAAGCAGATGATGCAGCAACGCGGTTTCAGATCGTGTTCTTTCATGCCCGCGATGAATACCTGCGGCGGGTTTTGCCCAGTGGGCAAACACGGGTGATTTCAGGGCGTGTCGAATTGTTCGACAGCGTTCCGCAGATGGTACACCCCGATCATATCCTGCGCGACGATGACATCGCCGATCTGCCTGAGTTTGAGCCTGTTTATCCGCTGACATCGGGCGTGACTCAAAAGCTGATGGTCAAGGCCGTCGCCGATGCCTTGACCCGCGTGCCAGAGTTGCCCGAGTGGATTGATCCATCCCAGCGTGAGCAGGAAGGCTGGCCCACATGGGCCGAGGCGATACGCGAGGCACATCACCCGCAGGGGCAGGGCGATCTGGCAGCCACCGCTCCGATCCGGGCGAGGCTGGCCTATGATGAACTGATGGCACATCAGTTGACGCTGGCTCTGGCGCGGGCGGACCGGCGCAAGATCAGCGGGATCGTGTCCACGGGCGATGGTCGCTTGCGGGCAAAGGTTTTGTCGCAGCTGCCCTACAAGCCAACGGGTGCGCAGCTGCGCGCCATGGACGAGATCGCGGCTGACATGGCGGATCCGGACCGGATGAACCGTTTGTTGCAGGGCGATGTGGGGGCTGGCAAAACACTGGTGGCCTTCATGGCACTTCTCGTCGCGGTCGAGGCCGGCGGCCAGGGCGTTATGATGGCGCCGACGGAGATCCTGGCGCGCCAGCATTTGGAGGGTCTGCAACCCTTGGCCGAAGAGGCGGGCGTGGTGCTCGAGCTGCTGACAGGGCGCGACAAGGGTGCGGAACGCCGGGCCAAACTGGCAGCACTGGAACGCGGTGACATCCAGATTTTGGTGGGCACGCATGCTGTGTTTCAAAAAGACGTGGCTTTTTCTGACCTGCGTCTGGCTATCGTGGACGAACAACATCGCTTTGGCGTTCGGCAACGGCTGGAGCTCGGGAAAAAGGGGCAGGGGGCGGACGTTCTGGTCATGACCGCAACGCCGATCCCCAGATCCCTGTCATTGGCGCAATATGGCGACATGGATGTCTCGGTGTTGGACGAAAAACCGCCCGGGCGCAAACCCGTCAAGACTGCCCTCGTGTCGACTGAACGGATGGACGAGGTCGTGGACCATCTGCGCCGCGCGGTAGCCGAGGGCAGACAGGCCTATTGGGTTTGCCCTTTGGTTGAAGAAAGCGAAGTGTCCGACCTGATCGCGGCCGAAGCGCGGTTCAAACGGTTGCGGGCCGCGCTGGGCGAAGGGGTTGTCGGGCTGGTTCACGGACAAATGCCGCCTGCGGAAAAAGACGCGGCCATGGCGGATTTCGTGGCTGGCAAAACCTCGGTTCTGGTGGCCACAACGGTCATCGAAGTGGGTGTCAACGTGCCTAACGCTTCGATCATGGTGATCGAGCGCGCCGAGACCTTTGGTCTGGCACAGTTGCACCAGTTGCGTGGACGTGTCGGGCGCGGAGAAGCGGAGAGTACCTGTCTGCTGATGTATCAGTCTCCGCTTTCGGAAACCGGATCGCGCCGGCTGACTACCCTTCGCGAAACCGAAGACGGATTTCGGATCGCTGAGGTTGACCTTGAAATGCGCGGGGCAGGTGATCTGATCGGAACGGCCCAATCGGGGTTGCCGCGGTTCAAGATCGCAGATCTGGAGCGGCAGGCCGCGCTGATGGCCGTTGCCCAAAGCGACGCGCGCGCGCTTTTGGAACAGGATCCCGGTCTGAGCAGCGAACGCGGCAAAGCGGCCCGTTTGTTGCTGTGGCTCATGCGTCAGGACGAAGCAATTCGTCTGATCGGAGTGGGCTGAGCCGCGCAATTGACCGCTGTTTGTTCCTGCCGCGTTCTATAAAAATCCATTTTGTTCGCTTTTGTTCTCAAAAAGTTCTTTACACGGCGTTAAGGATATGAGAACAAAGGTGCAACACGAAGGAAGGCAACGGAGCGCACCATGATCGAGACAGTGAAATCAGCACTAGCCCGTCAGAACGGTACACTCTGGCAAGATGCTCTGGGCGCAACGGCGCTGATGGTCATTCTTGTCGGCGCGCTGCACCTGCCCACCATCGTCTGAGGTTTCAATTTCTGCCTGCGTTTTTCATCCCGGGCGTTGCGTATCACCTGTCCCGATACGCTGCCTGTCCCCAGCTTGGCCTGCCTGATCGCCAAGCGCCCCGGGATCAAACAAGACGCGTCACTGCCCGCCGCCTTCCATACGGAAGCGCGGCGGTTTTTTTTGCATTGGTGGCGATGTGCAGGCAAACAGGCGCGAAGCCGAAAACCCGCTAGGCGCTATGCGCGCTTTCGCTCTGCCGGGCCGCTTCGCTTGCGGCCTCAAGAGCGAGCAGGATGGAAGCGTGTCGATTCTTGTAAGCCTGCGCCGGGCGCAGCACTTCGAGGCCGTCGAAGGGGGCGGGTGGTGTGGGGCCGTCTTCTTTGAGCATCGCGCGAAGTGCGTCGCGGGCCTGCTCGATCTGCTCGGCGGTGCAACCGACAATGGCAGAACCGACAACCGATGCTGCCGCTTGCCCCAAAGCGCAGGCTTTGACGTCCTGACCAAATTCCGAAACCTGTCCGTCGATCATGGTCAGGTCAACAGTGACGGTTGACCCACACAGAGGCGAGCGTTTCTTGACGGTGGCACCGGGCGCATCAAGACGTGACAGGTGCGGGATATCCGCAGCCAGTTCAAGAATTTTGCCCGAGTAGAGCTTGATCAGGTCGTTCTCGCCAGACATGGCTTTTCCTTTTCCGTGCTGCCCCATACATAGGCGTTCAGACACACGGTTCAAAAAGGTTTTTGCATATGTCCTTCGATCCTTCGACTTTGGTCTATAACGACCGTGGGCTGATCCCCTGTATTGCGCAGGCCGAGGGCACCGGCGAGGTCTTGATGATGGCCTGGATGAATGCCGAGGCGGTTGCGAAAACGCTGGAAACGGGGCGCGTGACCTATTGGTCGCGGTCGCGACAGTCTTTTTGGATCAAGGGTGAAACATCGGGCCACACGCAGGAACTGGTTGATCTGCGGGTGGATTGCGATCGCGATTGTCTGTTGGCCGTGGTCCGTCAGGAGGGGGCGGCCTGTCACACCAACCGCCGATCGTGTTTCTACACTTCCGTCGTGGGAGATGAGGAAACCGAACTGATGGCGCCAATGCCGGTATGACCCCCGGGGCTCTGCCCCGGACCCCGGAGTATTTTATCAAAGAAGAAGACGTGGGTTATAGCCCGACCAGTCTGCGGACGTCCTGTGGCGTGGCACCATCGGCGCGGTAGGTGGCAATAGCGCGAGCGTCGTCGCGTTTGGCAAGGCGTTTGCCAGACTCGTCCCGGATCAAGCGGTGGTGGTGGTAGGTTACCGCGGGCAGGCCCATGTCCCATTGGAAAAAGCATTGGATGTAGCTGGCGGTGAACAGATCTTCGCCGCGCACCACATGGGTGATCTCGGTTGCCGCGTCGTCCAGTACCACGGAAAAGTTGTATGAGGCGGCCATTCCGGGGCGTGCGAGCACAGGATCGCCAACGCAGGACTTGAGGTATTGCCCTGTAATTTGGTGATCGCCCGTGTGATCTGGTCCGGTTTCGTGAAATGACGGCATTTTTGCTCCGCAGGCCATATCGAGGTTCAAACGAAGCGCATCCCCCGATTGCCTGTCTTCAAACCGCCGGTGGCGGCACGTGCCGGGATAGATCGGACCATCGGGGCCATGAGAGGGCACGCCTTCCTGCTGGGCAGAGGCTGCCGCCTCTATGTCGCGGCGCTTGCAAGAACAGGGATAGACCGCGCCCTTGCGCGACAGTCTTTCGAGGGCATGCCGATAGTCGTCAAAATGATCTGACTGTCGGCGCACCGGGCCATCCCAAGTGATGCCCAGCCAGCGCAGATCATCGTAGATCTGATTTTCCCAATGCGCGCGGGCGCGGCTTTGGTCCAGATCGTCGATGCGCAGCAAAAAGCGGCCGCCGGCCGCCCGTGCCATACCATGGGCCAGCAATGCGCTATAGGCGTGGCCCAGGTGCAAAGGGCCAGTTGGGGATGGTGCAAACCGTGTGGTGAAAGTCACGTTTTTTCAAGCACGTATACTGTGGAGTTCATGTCTCGGGCAGGCAGGTGTGGTCCGTGTTCGCGGGTGAGTTCCTGCACCCGTCCCGACGCGATCAACGCGTCAACCCGTGCCTGATAGCCCGGGTCTTCGAGCGTGTGATCGTTGAAAGAAAAGACCGTCAGGCCGCCGCTTTCAAGAGCATCGAGAATGCGATCGAGCACTTCAAGCGGCGCCGCGCCGGAGCCGATGACCCCGATCGCGGCAATGGCCGCATAGCCACCCGGGAGCGAGTCGCCAGCGCCGATTTGGCTCAGGTTGCGGTAAACGTCCTTGTCCCGGGCCTGTTCCAGCATGCCGGGCGATAAATCGCAGCCGTCGATTGCCTGAAACCCGGCGAGCTTCAGCGCAAGCCCGGACAGGCCAGTGCCACATCCAAAATCGAGGATCGACATGCTTGGGTCGCTCGTGGCGCTGTAGAGTGCCTTGGCGCAGCGTTCCGGCGTGACATAGCCATTCTCGGCCACCTCTGCTTCGTAGCTTTTCGACCAGGCGTCATAGAGCGCGCGGGTCTCGTCGGCGCTGCGGGCGCTGTAGACTTTATCGAGAAAGGCATCGGTCATACCGACAGCCTGCCTATTCTGCCGCAGCGCCGTCAAGCCTTTGTTGTGCCAACCAGTCGGACCATGCGGCCTTGGCGCGGTCCGTATAGGCTTTGTAGCGATCCTTGCGGCCGCGACGCCCGCCCTTGAGCCCATCGACCGGGCGAAAGAGGCCAAAGTTCACATTCATCGGCTGGAACGTCTTGGCTTCGGCGCCACCGGTGATGTGATGGATCAGTGCACCATGGGCCGTATCCTGCGGGACTTCGGGCAGGGGCGCACCGGTGAGTTCAGCGGCGGCCATGCGGCCCGCCAGAAGACCCATGGCGGCGCTTTCGACATAGCCTTCGACGCCTGTGACTTGCCCGGCAAAGCGGATGTTGGGCTTTGACCGCAGACGCATCTGCGCATCCAGCAGTGTGGGGCTGTTCAGAAAGGTGTTACGGTGAATGCCGCCAAGGCGGGCAAAACCGGCATCCTGCAGGCCCGGAATCATTTTGAAAACAGCCGTTTGCGCGCCGTACTTCATCTTAGTCTGGAAGCCCACGATGTTGTAGAGCGTGCCAAGCGCATTGTCGCGGCGAAGTTGGACCACGGCCCAGGGTTTCACATCGGGTGCATGTGGATTGGTCAGCCCCACAGGTTTCATCGGCCCGTGGCGCAGGGTTTCGCGGCCGCGTTCAGCCATGACTTCGATCGGCAGGCAGCCGTCGAAATACCCGGCGGTTTCGCCCTCGTGAAACTCGGTCTTGTCGGCCGCCAGAAGCGCGTCGATAAAGGCCTCGTACTGGTCCTTGGTCATGGGGCAGTTGATATAGGCTTTTTGCTCTTCTTCGGTCTCGCCCTTGTCATAGCGCGATTGCAGCCATGCGGTGCTCATGTCGATGCTGTCGGCATAGACGATCGGGGCGATGGCATCGAAAAACGCAAGTCTGTCTGTGCCGGTCTCTTGCTGGATGGCTGCGCCCAAATCCGGAGAGGTCAGTGGGCCGGTGGCAAAGATCCACGTGCCTTGATCCGGCAGATCGGTGACTTCGTCATAGCTGATGCGCACGTTCGGATGGGCGTGCAGCGCGGCGGTCACCGCTTCGGCAAAGGCTTCTCGGTCCACCGCTAAAGCGCCCCCGGCGGGCAAACGATGTGCGTGGGCCGTGCGCATGATCAGCCCGCCTGCCTGCATCATTTCCCAATGCAGCAGGCCCACGGCGTTCTGTTCATCATCGTCCGAGCGGAAGGAGTTGGAACAGACCATCTCGCCCAGATTTCCGGTCTGGTGGGCAAAGGTTTCGACCTTGGGGCGCATCTCGTGGATCACGACCCTAACGCCCATGTTTGCAGCCTGCCAGGCCGCCTCGGACCCGGCCATGCCGCCGCCGACGATGTGGAGTTCTTGTGTCATGAGGTGGGAGGTAGTGAAACAGCGGCCCAGAAGCAAGCTGTGCGTGTTATTGGCAGTGGGCGTTTTTGCGATTTGCAGCGAAAGACTAGTTTGAGCCCAGTTCGTCTTATGCTGCACACCGCATGAATGGCAGCTTTGAGAAAGACATCCGGGAAGGTTCCCGGATGCCTCTCGTCCCAAATTAGCAGATTACCATAGGTCTGGATTGCTGAGTGCCGCAACGCAGCTGGACGCACCCTTGAGCGGGTCGAGCGGCCGACTTGTCAGCGATTGCCCAAGCCAACCTTCAGGGTATGCCAGCGGCAAGGGTGGCGGCGCCACGGCTGGGGAGATCTGCTCGAACCCAACCCTTGAGTAGAAGTTGATGTCGCCATAGGTCAGCGCAACGTCGACCCCGTTTCGACGCAACTCATTCAGGCCGAATATTAGCAACTTCTGCCCGATCCCTTTGCCCTGGTGTTCGGTGGCCACGGCCATTGGCGAGAGAATGAAAACTATGCGCTCGTCTTCCGTGTAGGTCATGCGCGAAAAAATCGCCGATCCGGCGAGCTTATCTTCTTCAAGAGCGCAGAAGACAAAGATGTCCGGCGTCTCCACCGTGGCCAGCATCCGTTCCACCAGCGCACCGATCAGCTCACCTTCCTCAGCTCCTTCGGAGTTTGTGAAGGTTGATCGGAAAAGATCTGTGATTTCGCCAGTTCGATCCAGGTAAGTCGTCGTAAACTCCATGATATGTTCCTTTCATCGTTGGTTAAGCTGGGCTCGCACGGCTTTGATGCCTTGCCGCGATACGCGATACGGCTTGCCATTCTGCGAGCGGATGAAGCGCCGTTTCTTGAGGCGAAGAAATACGTCGAAGGTGCAGTCCGCCAGGACATGACCATCGCGTGTGAAACAAGTTACAGCGTGTATCTTGCCGTTATCACACCGTTCGTGATGGATGGCTCCACCAAGGGCGAGTTCGTGCAAAACACGCTGTTCGTGCTTTGATATATTCAAGGGAGGGTCTCGATTTCATGAGATTGCAGAAATGGGATCACTCAGCGTAACGCGTGAGTGTCCTTTTGCTTCTGGCGTTCCCGAAAATTTTGATCGGGAACGGGCTTATGCCCGGGGCTCTCGCATAAAATCTCCATTGCCTGAGGCCCTTCCCTCAAGCTTGGGCCGAAACTAGGTATTCGTGCACAGCATGACAAGCCATTTGCGTCATGCTCGGCTGATTTAAGAATTAGTGTTGCTGACAAGCGGACATTCGCGTGACTTCGTGAAAGCCTGCTTCGTCCCGCGTAGCCGCCAATCAAACCGTCAATCCTGCGCTCACGCCCAATCCGGCGGGCGTTTTTCCAGGAATGCGCTGATGCCCTCTTCTGTATCGCGCCAGAGCATGTTTTCGACCATCACCTGACCGGTGTAGGCATAGGCCGCGTCCAGATCCATTTGCATTTGCTCGTAGAAGGCGGATTTGCCGATTTTTACGGCGGCGGAGAGTTTGGTGGCGACGGTTTGGGCCAGCTCTGCGGTGTTGGTCTGTAACTGGTCGGCGGGGACGGTGCGGTTGATCAACCCGCGCTCGACCGCCTCTTCGGCGGACATGAACTGTCCGGTGGTCAGCATCTCAAAGGCCCGTTTGCGGGGGATGTTGCGTGACAGGGCGACCATGGGGGTTGAGCAGAAAAGCCCGATGTTCACGCCGTTGACGCCGAATTTTGTGCCTTCTGCCGCCACGGCCATGTCGCAGGACGCCACCATCTGGCAGCCAGCGGCGGTGGCGATGCCGTGGACCTGTGCGATCACAGGCTGAGGCAGGCGGGTCAGGCCGGTCATGACCGACGCGCAGCGGGTGAACAAATCGGCGAAATAGGCCTTTCCGCCGTCTTCGGCCTGACGGCCAGCCTGCATCTGCTTGAGGTCATGGCCCGCGCAAAACGCCTTGCCCGCGCCTGAGATCACCACCACGCGGGTGTCGCGGTCGTCGTGAAGCGCGTCGATCTGGGCCTGAAAGGCCGCCAGCATCTCATCCGACAGGGCATTGAGCCGTTCGGGCGCGTTCATATGAAGATGGGCAATCCCATCTGCGTCGGTGCGTTCCAGCAATGCCATCTTGTTCTCCCGGCTGATTTGCGGGAACTCTAGCGCCAATAGGGAGGACGCGCATGTTGAAATTTACCATTCCGGAGATGGAGAGCTTTCTTAAAGAGGTTTTCCCGCAAGTCGAAGGCATGTTCGGCATTGATCAGATGGACGACGCCTTGCTGGTGATGCGGCTGTTCAATGACGAAAGGCACCTGCGGCCCGGAGGGACGGTGTCCGGCCCGGCGATGTTTTCTTTGGCTGATGTGGCTGCTTACGTGGCGACCATGGCCCGGATCGGCCCTGAAGCGCTGACCGTGACCACCCATTGCAGCATTGATTTCATGCGCAAACCCGAAGCGGGCCGCGATATTCTGGCCGAAGCACGTGTTCTGAAAATGGGCCGGTCGCTCAGCGTGACTGATGTTCTGCTGTTCTCCGAAGGCAGTGATCAGGCGGTTGCCCACGCCAGTCTGACCTATTCGATCCCTCCGCGCCGGGACTGACCGACGCCTAACGGGGCGCTGCCCCATCGCGGCAAGCCGCGATTCCCCGGGATATTTTCAGCACGAAGAAACGCTCAGGTCCCGCAGAAGGTAGCCGGGACGATCTCGTCCTGGGCGGGGGGGCGTTGCAGGTCGGCGTGCTCGGGCTGGTCGTGATAGGGGCGTGACAAGACTTCGAGCAAGCGGTGGAACGGTGCATCGTCGCCGTCTACGGCTGCGGCGATCATTTGTTCAATCCGGTGGTTGCGCGGAATATAGGCCGGGTTGGTTCGTCGCATGAGTGCGGTCGGATCGTTTTCGGACTCAAGACGTGTGTTCCAGCGTGCAGCCCAGGCGTCGAACAGGGTTGGGTCGATGAATTGATCGCGCGCCGCCGCTTGGGGCAGGGCTCTGAACGTATTGGTGAAGTCGGCCTGGCCGTGCTGCATGATGTTGAGCAGATCGCCAATCAGGTCGGCGTCCTCCGGGCGGGGCGCGGAGATGCCGATCTTGGCGGCAAAGTGATCCAGCCACTTTGCTCGGATCCTGTCGGGCATCGCATGCACCTGCTTTGTAAAGCGTTCGACGGCCGCGTCCTGATCGGGCAGCAGCGGTACAAGCGCTGTTGCCAGCTGTGCCATGTTCCAGACGATTATGTCGGCCTGTGCGCTATAGGCGTAGCGGCCGTGTCGGTCGATGGATGAGAAAACCGTGTCCGGATCATAGCGGTCCATGAAAGCGCAGGGGCCGTAGTCGATGGTTTCGCCGGATAGGGTGCAGTTGTCGGTGTTCATCACGCCATGGATAAAGCCGAATGACATCCATCTGGCCACCAGATCGGCCTGACGGTCCATGACGTGATCCAACAGATCATGCGGATCGCGGGCCTCGGGATAGTGGCGGGCGACGGTGTAGTCGAACAGCGTTTCCAGCGCGTCCCATTGCTGGCGCGCGGCAAAGATCTGAAAGGTGCCGACGCGGATATGGCTGGCGGCCACACGGGTAAGCACGGCCCCCGGCAGCGGCGTTTCGCGCAGTACCACATCGCCGGTTCTGACCGCTGCCAGAGCACGCGTGGTCGGCACGCCGAGCGCATGCATCGCTTCGGACACCAGATATTCGCGCAGAACCGGGCCCAACCAAGCGCGGCCGTCGCCCATGCGGGAAAATGGGGTGGGGCCTGAGCCTTTGAGTTGAATATCGCGTCTTGTGCCAGTCTGGTCGATCACTTCGCCCAACAGGATTGCCCGCCCATCGCCCAGTTGCGGATTGTAGTGCCCGAATTGATGACCCGCATAGAGCTGGGCGATCGGTTCTGCGCCGTCGGGTTTGCCATTGCCGGAAAACAAAACGGCCAGTTCATTGCGGTTGTCGCTGGAAATCCCCAGTTCATCGGCGAGCGCGGTGTTGTACACGATCAGGGAGGGATCCCGCACGGGCGTTGGCGCGACGCGGGAAAAGAACCCGTCGGGCAGACGCGCATAGCTGTTGTCGAAAGGAATCTTCACCGTCATGGGGTCAACCTGTTGAATGATCGTGCGTTTGTCGGGCTCGGGCGTGGCGGCCCAGCTTGGTCACAGTCCGGGATCACAGAACCCGGCTCATGAACATATAGTCGTCCCGCGGCACAAATCGCGCACGTCGGTAGAATTCCTGTAGACGTGCATCGCTGCGACGTGCTTCGAGGTGCAAAGCCCGCACGCCTGCCTCTTTGAGAGCGCGGCTGACGCCGTTCAGGGCCTCAAAACCCATTCCGCGACGCCGCACGGCTGGGCGGATGTAGAGTTCGTCAACGATGGCGTCCAGTCCACCGAATTCAAGCGACCAGCCGAAGGTGATGGCGATGTATCCGACCGGCGCACGTCTGGGCCCGATCAACCAGATGGCACCATGAGGCGAGCCTTCCAGAAGCGGCGCAATCGCCTGTGCGGCATGGCCCTCGGCGGTGTCAAAGCCCTGTTCGCTGTGAAAGGCTGTCACCAGCGGTTCCAGTTTGTCCAGATCGTCGAGTGTGGCGAGGTGCAGGGCGTTCAAAGCCGGGCCAGCCTTTCTGTCAGCAGATCAAAGAAACCCTGCGCGTCAATGTCACCCATAAAGGTGGCATTCGGAGCGCGATCGGTCACGCGCCACCAGTCCGCGACGGTCATTCCCAGCGTAAGCGCGCTTTGGGTTTCAATTTCCACGTTGATGTGGCGGCCTGTGAAAAGTGTAGGTTTGATCAGATAGGCGGTGACGCAGGGGTCATGCAGAGGTGCCCCGGCCGAGCCGTATTTTTCCTTGTCGAACCGTTCGAAAAAGTCGGTCATTTGTGCGACGGCCAGACCAACGGGCGTATTCAGCGCCCGAAAGGTATTGTTGCGTTCAGCCGTGACCAGTGCCTTGTGCGTGACATCCAGAGGCATCACGGTGATGGGCGCGCCGCAGGCGAAAACAACAGCGGCGGCTTCGGGGTCGACGTAGATGTTGAATTCGGCAGCGGGGGTAATGTTACCCACTTCGAAGTAAGCGCCGCCCATGAGAACGATTTCCGCGATGCGTGTTGCGATATCCGGAGCACGTTGCAGCGCCGTGGCAATATTGGTCAAAGGGCCGAGCGGGCAGAGCGTAACGGTGCCTTCAGGCTCATTGCGCAGCGTGTCGATAATGAAATCAACGCCATGCTGGTCCTGCAACGCCATGACCGGGTCTGGCAGATCCGGGCCATCCAGTCCTGTTTTGCCGTGCACATGTTCGGCCGTTACCAAGGGGCGCGCGATCGGCGCGTCACAGCCTGCGAAAACGCGGGTGTCCGGCTTGCCCGCCAGCTCGCATACAATGCGTGCGTTTTTCTGTGTGAGGGGCAGGGGCACATTGCCGGCAACGGCGGTAATGCCCAGAACCTCTACGTCTTCGGGGCTGGCCAGTGCCAGCAGGATGGCAACCGCATCATCCTGACCAGGATCCGTATCGATAATGATTTTACGCGGGGGCATGGGCTCTCCTGTCAGCTTGAGGGCAGTTTGCATGGGTTGCGAACAGGCGCAAGGCCGCAGACGACGGGCAGCGGCACGCTGCCGACCCGGTGATGCGGTCAATGGTCCGTGTAATTAGCCTTTGCGCGAGATAGGAGCCGAATACCGGCGGTGTTCAGCGGTTAGGCGGAACAGGACGCGCCGCCCAAAACGCAGAACTTGGCACAGTGGGGGTGGTTCAGGGCCACGTCCCGTTCGGCTTCTTCCAGCGTGCTGCCCAATTCGAACTGCGGATCATAGGGTAGAAGCGTGCAGGCCAGAACCGTTGGCTTATCCGCGCCGCGGCGTTTCACCACCATCCGCGATGACGAACACATGACCTCGGACGGGGACTTGTTGAGAATTCCCCAACATGCCGTCGTGATTTCTGGCACTTCGACATTTTCATCCATCTCAGGGAACAGAACCGTTTGGCCGGGGTTTGTCGCGTCGATGTCAAAACCTTCTGCTTCGAAAAGCGACGCATAGCCCGCACGGCTGCCCTGATCCGTTTCGTCCCACATGGTCCGACCGGCAACAGCCATCTGGAACTTGTTGTCCCGCAGCCAACGCATGCCCTGCAGCGTGATTTCGAAACTGCCTTTGCCGCGCTCGGTGTCATGCAGATCAGCCGACCAGTGATCGACGGAAATGCGCATTGTGAGCTTGCCGGGGAAGGCTTCGTTCAGTTCAAGCAACCCGCTCTGGACCCGCTTGCGCATCATGGGGCGCATGGCGTTTGTCAGGATCAGAACATCATAGCCACGTTCAAGTGAAGCGCGCGTAATCTCGATCATCTGAGGGTTCATGAACGGCTCACCGCCGGTAAAGGCGATTTCCTGAACGCCCCAATTGCGGGCTTCCAACTGATCGAGATAGTCGCGCACTTCGTCCGCTGTGATATAAACCAGGCGATCGTTTTCTGGTGAGCTTTCGATGTAGCAATTCACGCAGGTGATGTTGCACAGGGTGCCTGTGTTGAACCAAAGCGTTTGCGGGTTGCTGAGGGCAACCGTCGCGCGGGCTTCTCCGGTCGCCGTAAGAGCCGGGTCCTGAAATTTGCCTGAGTTTGCGCCTGAAAGGTCTTTCATCGCGTTCATCCTTTTGCTTGGCGATAGTGCTAGGACGCGCGCGCGCTCTTGGCCAGTGCTGTAATTTTGCTCTGACACCATTGTGAAGGGCAGTTGCATGTTAGACATTGGTGACAGAAGGGGGTAATACGCACCCGTTAGCGCTAACTATTCCGAGTCGGTGGCGCATTGCTGATAGCAGAAGGCAGACCCGCATGGTTTCGAGAGTCATTCCCGTAGAACCCTTTGATCTGGTCATTTTCGGAGGAACCGGTGATCTGGCCCGCCGCAAGATCCTGCCGGGTTTGTTTCGCCGCTATTGTTCGGGGCAGATGCCTTCGGACGCCCGTATCATTGGCGCGGCGCGGACGGATATGGATGACGCTGGCTTCCGCGATATGGTTGCCGCCGCGATCCGCGAATTCGGCGGTGGCCGATCCTGCGATGACGGAACACTGGACGGGTTTCTGGAGCGGGTTGGCTATGTTGCGGTTGATGCCAAAGGCGAGGGCGGCTGGAAGGAACTGGCCAGCCGGATGCGCGACGAAGTGCCGGTCCGGGCGTTCTATTTTTCGGTTGGGCCCAGCCTTTTTGGTGATTTGGCAGAACGTCTGCACAGCTTTGGTCTGGCGTCCGAACAAAGCCGGATCGTTGTCGAAAAGCCTTTTGGTCATGACCTAGAGACGGCCAAGGCGCTGAACGCCACGCTGGCCAAGCATTTTGACGAAGAACAGATTTACCGCATTGACCACTATCTGGGCAAGGAAACGGTCCAGAACCTGATGGCCGTTCGGTTCGGCAACATGCTGTTCGAGCCGTTGTGGAACGCCCAGTATGTCGATCACATTCAGATCACGGTTGCTGAAACGGTCGGTGTCGGCGGGCGTGGCGGTTACTATGACAAATCGGGCGCCATGCGCGACATGGTGCAGAACCACCTGATGCAATTGCTGTGTCTGATTGCGATGGAACCGCCAGCGCGGTTCGAGCCGAATGCCGTGCGCGATGAAAAGCTCAAGGTGATCCGTGCCTTGGATCCGGTCCTGCCGCACCACATCGTGCGGGGGCAATACGCCAAACAAGGCGACGAACCGGATTATCGCACGGATGTAGAAAACCCGAGATCCAGCACTGAAAGCTTTGTGGCGATGAAATGCCATGTCTCTAACTGGCGTTGGGCCAACACGCCGTTTTACATTAGAACGGGCAAGAAGCTGCGCGCACGCGCATCCGAAATCGCGGTGGTGTTCAAAGACGCGCCGCATTCGATCTTTGGAGAAGAGGCTGGGCGGCATTCCAATGTGCTGTCAATCCGCCTGCAGCCGAACGAAGGTATGACCTTGGGGGTCACCATCAAGGAGCCGGGACCGGGCGGGATGCGCCTTATGGATGTTCCACTGGACATGAGCTTTGCCGAGGAATTCGGGCCCGAAGCCGAAGAAGTACCAGATGCCTATGAGCGTTTGATCATGGACGTGATCCGAGGCAATCAGACGCTGTTCATGCGCGGCGACGAGGTCGAAGCAGCCTGGGCATGGACGGATCCGATCATCGAGGGCTGGCAGAAGCGTGGCGACTTTCCCAAACCCTATGACGTGGGCAGTGCAGGGCCAGAGGATTCCCTGATGCTGATGCATCGCGACGGTCGCAAGTGGCGCGAGATCAAGGACTGAGCTAGGCTCGGGGCCTGGCCAACAACAAGGGCGATACGCCATGAGCTATGAATTCATCGAGTACCCGGACAGAGAAATGTTGGTCATTGATCTGGCCAACCAGATTGCCGGCGATCTGCGTGCGCTTTTGCGCCACGAGGACCGGGTTGCGCTGGCGGTTCCCGGCGGGACGTCACCCGGTCCGGTGTTCGACGATCTTTGTGCTGCCGATCTGGATTGGAGCCGCGTCGATGTGATGCTGAGCGACGAACGATGGGTGCCGGAACAAAGCGAACGCTCAAACACACGGTTGCTGCGTGAACGGCTGTTGGTTGAACGCGCCGCTCAGGCCCGGTTGCTGCCGCTCTATGCAGATGGTCAGGACTGCGACACCGCCGTTGCCGCTTTGGGTGAAACCATCAAGAACGAATTGCCTTTGGGTGTGGTCTTGCTGGGTATGGGATTGGATATGCACACGGCATCGATCTTTCCTGAAGCCGACAGGCTGGACGAAGCACTGGATCCCAAGGCACCAATTCTGGTCCCGATGCGTGCGCCGGGCGCGCCAGAGCCGCGTGTGACACTCAGCGCACAGGTTCTGAATGGCGCGCTGCGCAAGCATGTATTGATTTTCGGTGCTGACAAACGCGCGGCACTGGACGGAGCACGCGGTCTGAGCGAACGCGACGCGCCGATCAACGCGGTCCTTTCCGGCGCCAAGGTACATTGGGCAGCCTAATTCATAGGGCAAAGACATTAGAACAGAGGCACATCATGTTTGATGATCTGAAAAAACAAGCGGCCCGCATTGGTGAGCGCCGTATCGAAACGCTTTTCCAAGATGATGCGCAGCGGGCCAGCACCTTCAGTGTGGATGCCTTGGGGATGCTGTTCGACTACTCAAAAACACAAATTGATGCTCCGCTCAGGGATGATCTTATTGCAATGGCGCAACGCGCGGGTGTTGCCGAACGGGCCAAAGCCATGTTCTCCGGTGAGAAGATCAATGAAACCGAAGGCCGCGCGGTTCTGCATACGGCGCTGCGCAATCTTGATGGTGATGCGGTTCTCGTGGACGGCGCCGACGTCATGCCCGAGGTTTTGGAAACACTGGACCGGATGGAAACACTGGCCAAGGAGTTGCGCGGCAGCGCCATCAAGGATGTGGTGAACATCGGAATCGGCGGCTCAGATCTGGGACCCGCCATGGCAACGCTGGCGCTGGCACCTTATCACGACGGTCCGCGTTGCCATTTCGTGTCCAACGTAGACGGCGCCGACATTGCGGACACGCTGCGCAAATGCGATCCGGAAACAACGCTTTTCATTGTCGCGTCCAAGACCTTTACCACCATCGAGACCATGACCAACGCACGGACGGCCAAGGCTTGGCTGGCCGCGCACGGGACTAGCGCGGACGGTAAGTTCATCGCGCTGTCCTCTGCCGTTGAAAAGGCTGAAGCTTTTGGCATCCCTGCGGACCGTGTCTTTGGCTTCGAAGACTGGGTGGGGGGGCGCTATTCCATGTGGGGTCCGATTGGGCTGTCGTTGATGATTGCCGTTGGTCCCCAAGCATTCCGCGCGTTTCTGCGTGGCGGACAGGCGATGGACCGGCATTTCCTGAATGCCGCGCCTGAGGAAAACATGGCGCTGATGCTGGCGCTGGTGGGAATCTGGCACAATCAGGGGCTTGGTTATGCCACCCGCGCCGTGCTGCCCTACGACAATCGGTTGTCGCGGCTGCCCGCCTATCTTCAGCAGCTCGAGATGGAAAGCAACGGCAAGGGCGTCAGCATGGATGGCGCAGATTTGACCAGCCATTCCGGCCCTGTGGTCTGGGGCGAGCCCGGCACCAATGGTCAACACGCCTTTTACCAGTTGATTCATCAGGGAACGCGCGTTGTGCCGTGCGAATTCATGCTGGCCGCGGCGGGTCACGAAGAGGATCTAGAACACCATCACCATTTGCTGGTCGCCAATTGTCTGGCGCAGTCCGAGGCCTTGATGCGTGGCCGTGGCCTTGACGAGGCGCGCAGTAAGGTTGCCGACAAATTCAAAGGTGATGAACTGGAGCGGCAGGCACGTCACCGCGTCTTCCCCGGCAACCGGCCTTCGACGACGCTGATCTATCCGCTGCTTGACCCGGAAACACTGGGAAAGATCATCGCGCTCTATGAACACCGCGTTTTTGTCGAAGGAGTGATCTTGAACATCAATTCCTACGATCAATGGGGCGTTGAGTTGGGCAAGGAACTGGCAACGGCACTGGGCCCAATGGTCACAGGCGAGCAGGCCGTCGAGGGCAAGGATGGCTCGACCGCGCAATTGCTGGACTATGTGCATCGCAACGCAGGTTCGCAGGCCTAAAGAAAAGGCCCGCCCCGTTTCGCGGGCGGGCCATATTTGCGGTGAGTTGGACTATTTGTTCAGGCACCAGCGCATGATCGCCTTTTGGGCGTGCAGGCGGTTTTCGGCTTCGTCCCAGATTACCGAGTTTGGCCCATCCATCACCTCGGATGTCACCTCTTCGCCCCGATGCGCTGGCAGGCAGTGCATGAACAGTGCATCCGGTTTGGCCGCGTCCATAAGCTCACGATTGACCTGATAGGGCCGCAGCATGTTGTGCCGGCGCTCGCGGGCTGATTGGGCGTCATGCATGGATACCCATGTGTCAGCCAGTACCAGATCTGCGCCTTCGACCGCTTTGAATGGATCCCGCTCAATCAAGACCTTGCTGCCTTCTCCGCGTGCAAATCCCACGAACTCCATTTCCGGATCCAATTGCACCGGACCGGTGAAGGTCAGGTCAAACCCGAATTGCCCGGCGGCATGCAGGAACGATGCGCAGACGTTGTTGCCATCACCGCACCAGACAACTTTCTTGCCCTTGATCGGCCCGCGATGTTCTTCGAAGGTCATGACGTCAGCCATGATCTGGCAAGGGTGGGACCGGTCGGTCAGCCCGTTGATCACCGGGACCGAGGCATATTCCGCCATTTCTTCGAGAACGGATTCGTCGAATGTCCGGATCATGATCAGATCAACGTAGCGCGAAAGAACCCGTGCCGTATCTGCGATGGTTTCACCGTGACCCAACTGCATGTCAGCGCCCGAAAGCACCATGGTTTGCCCACCCAGCTGCCGGACACCGACATCGAACGAAACGCGTGTGCGTGTGGAAGGTTTTTCAAAGATCAGTGCAACCATATGATCCTTGAGTGGTGTTTCGTCGTCTGTCGCGGCCTTGGGCCGTCCGTTTCGGCGATCTTTCATGTCACGGGCGCCGTCAATGATCGCGCGCAGATCGGCTTTGTCAGTTTTGTGAATGTCGAGAAAATGGTTCATGGCGTCATACTTTTGTCAGGCTGCGGTTCGGGGCAGGCCCCGGACCGCAGGCGATATTGTCGAGTGAAGGAAAAGACCGGTCTCAGGTCGGCTTTGAATTGCTTTCCAAGATGGTCGCAGCGGCATCAAGCCGTGTGATTGCTTCGGATATGTCGTCTTCGGTGATCGTGAGCGGCGGCAAGAGGCGGACGATGTTGTCCGCTGCCGGTACGGTGATCACCTCGGCGGAATATCCGGCGTTGACCACGTCCATATTGGTCGCCTTGCATTTCAGACCAAGCATCAGGCCCGATCCGCGCACACCTTCAAAGATATCGGGATGTGCCGCGACCAACCCTTCCAGTTTTTGGCGCAACAGGCCGGCACGGGCATTGACCCCGTCCAGAAATTCAGGGTCGGCCACATGATCCATAACCGCACAGCCGACTGCGCAGGCCAGCGGGTTACCGCCATAGGTCGATCCATGCGTGCCCGCGGTCATGCCCGATGCCGCATCCTCTGTGGCCAGAACCGCACCCAGAGGGAACCCTCCGCCGATGCCTTTGGCGACCATCATGATGTCGGGAGTGATGCCCGCCCATTCATGTGCAAAAAGCCGTCCGGTCCGGCCCACGCCGCACTGCACTTCGTCGAGCACGAGCAAAATGCCTTTTGTGTTGCACAGCTCTCTGAGGCCCTTGAGACACTGGTCGGGCAGGGGACGGATGCCGCCTTCGCCCTGCACGGGTTCGATCAAAATGGCCGCCGTATTTTCGTTGATTGCGGCCTGCAATGCCTCGTGATCCCCCCAGCCAACATGGGCAAAGCCCGGCAGCAGTGGACCAAAGCCCTTGGTCATCTTTTCCGAACCGGCTGCCGCGATGCCTGCTGACGACCGTCCATGAAAGGACCCATCAAATGCGATGATCTCGGTTTTTTCGGGCTGGCCTTTTTCATACCAGTACTTGCGCACCATCTTGACCGCCAGCTCGCAGCTTTCCGTGCCGGAGTTGGTGAAAAAGACTGTATCCGCAAAGGTTGCATCGACCAGTTTGTCCGCCAGCGCCTGTTGTTGCGGAATTTCATACAGGTTCGAGACGTGCCACAGGTTTTGCGCCTGATCGGTCAGCGCCTTGACCAAAGCAGGGTGGGCGTGTCCCAGCGCATTGACGGCGATACCGGCGCCCAGATCCAGGAAACGTCGGCCATCTGCCTCGATCAACCAGCTGCCTTCGCCTTTGACGAAATGCAGGTTTGCCCGGGAATAGGTCGGCAGGACAGAAGGGATCATGAACGTATCCTTTGTGAGAAGCCCGAGTGGTGCCAAGGGCACAGGGGCATGTCAAGTTTTCGAGAGGGTTTGGAACAGCAAAAGCCCCGGCGCGTTGCGCGGGGAGGTTAAAACGGGCGTTAGCCTCGTCGGATATGAACCATTGCTGTCATGACGCTGCTTTGTGGCATCCCGGCGAAAAAGGCAAGCCCTTTTCGATTTGGTCCGATCGCGGCACTGCGCGTTTCGGAAATGACATGGCTCAAAGTGATCTTTTCAGCGGAGCGGTACTTTGTGCAGGTATTCACCATCGGAGTTTGTCATGAAGTATCTTGTTTCCTATGCCACAACGCAGGGGCACACCCGCCAGATCGCCCGACGCGCCGCAGACACGCTCTTTGATGCGGGGCATACGGTTGAATTGATGCCGCTTGCGGATGGCGACGCGCGCCCGTTGCAGGATTTCGATGCTGTTTTGCTTTTGGCATCGATTCATTCTGGACACTATCAGGGGGCGTTGTCCGATTTCGCGGCCGCACAAAAGAAGAGACTGGATCAAATCCCCAGCATGTTCATATCGGTGTCTTTGGCTGCAGCCGGGCACGATGATGACGACTGGCGGTCGCTGGATCGGATCGCCGCCGAATTAAGCGAAGCAACCGGGTGGCATCCGTCGCGCGTCTTGCATCTGGCAGGTGCCTACAAGCCGTCGGCATATGATGTGGTGACTGCCTTTTTCATGCGCCGGATCATCGCCAGGAAAGACCCCTCGGCGGATTTGAAGGCCGACAAGGTCTACACCGATTGGGATACTTTGCAGGTCGCGGTGCTGGAGTGGGCGGCGTCGATCCAAAGTTAAAGGTCCGCGAACGAAATTTGCGGCTTGCGCGGTGGGGCGGGCGCTCCTAGCGTGGCGGCATGAAAGCACCCCTGATCGACAATCTGCAGTACTGCAACTTCTCTGAAAAAGTCTTTCGCCAGCTACGCGCGGGCGGAGTGGACGCTATCCATGTGACCATTGCCTATCACGAGAGTTTTCGGGAAATGGTTTTGAATCTGGAACAGTGGAATCGCTGGTTCGAACAGTTCCCGGATCTGATCATGCGCGGCACAACCGCGGCGGATGTGCGGATCGCACAGGAGACGGGCCGTACAGCAGTCTTCTTTGGATTTCAGAACCCAAGCCCAATCGAAGACGATATCGGCTTGATCGAGATCGTGCACCAGTTGGGTGTGCGCTTTATGCAGCTGACCTACAACAATCAGTCATTGCTGGCGACGGGCTGCTATGAGGACGAGGACATGGGCCTGACCCGCATGGGGCGTGAGGTCGTTGCGGAAATGAACCGGGTTGGTCTGGTCGTGGACATGAGCCATTCGGCGGAACGTTCGACGCTGGAAGCCATTGAGCATTCCACGCGCCCGATTGCGATCACACATGCGAACCCGCATTGGTGGCATCCGGCGCTGCGCAATAAATCCGACACTGTATTGAAAGCTTTGACAAATTCCGGTGGCATGCTGGGCTTTTCGGTCTATCCACATCACCTTGCGGGCGGTACGAATTGTTCGCTGAGCAGCTTTTGCGAAATGATCGCCGAGGCGGCTGACCGCTACGGTGCCGAAAATTTGGGTATCGGCACGGACCTTTGTCAGGATCAGCCCGACAGCATCGTGACATGGATGCGCGTGGGTCGCTGGACCAAGGGGATTGATTTTGGTGAGGGATCGGCCGGGAACCCCGGCTTTCCGCCCATGCCCGACTGGTTCAGAGACAACCGCGACTGGGACAATGTACGCGAAGGTCTGGGTGAAACCGGTCTGAGCGGCGAAGAGGTGGACGGGATCCTTGGTGGCAACTGGCTACGCTTCTACGAGAGCAGTTTTGGGGCCGGGTAGGTCCGAGATGGATAAAGTTCTAAGTAATCCGCCAATGGTGGTAACCGCCGCTTAGTGCAATGGGTTTAACTCTGGCTGCATGAAGACATGCGTCGGGCGCAGAAAGCGCAACAGCCAAACCCGGTTCAGATCAATTGTGGTGGCAATTGTGGCCGCGCCTTGCGCCCCCGCGTATGCTGGCGGTGCAGGACTGGCTGACCACAATGGGTTTTTGCAGGCCCGCGCACCGATCGCCGGTGATCTTGGTGGTCAGACGGCGGGACAGCGACAGGCCAATGGCCCAAGCCTTTTTGCAGGGCGGGTCAGCCACGGCTTTTTTGCGCCGCCAGCCGCACGACCGGCGCCAATACGCCCTGAAAGACTTGGGCCTGACGGCCATGCCGCTGCCCGGTTTATTCTGCCCTTGGATCCCGGCGCACCTGCGGCGGGCTTTGCGGCCACAAAGGGACAGATGCACCGGCTTCGCGCATTGATCCGTCACGCAGAATCCAGACGCGATGGATATGATGCCGTGCAATATGGCGCGCGGATCAAACCGCCGATGCGCCCAACACAGTTAAGCATCGCGCAGATCTATCATTGGATCGACACAACTCCCGGACAGCCGCATGCCATCGGGAAATACCAGTTTATTCCCAAAACGTTGCGGCGCCTTGTTCACAAGTTGAATTTGCCGCCCGAAACGCGATTCTCGCCCTTGGTTCAGGACCGGCTGGCCGATGTTTTGCTGGCCGAGGCTGGGCTTCACCGCTTCTTGCGCGGGGACATGCCCCGGCACACCTTCATGAACAACCTCGCCAAGATCTGGGCCGGGCTACCGAACAGTTCTGGTAAATCGCACTACCATGGCTACGCAGGGAACAAGGCCAGCGTCAGTTGGGCAAAATTCGATGCCGAAATGAAGACGATCTTTCCCCGGCTGTAACGCCGTCCGGCCAGAGCAGCCGCGCTCAGCTTTTCTGTTCTGCGCCGTCCGCTTGAACGAAATGGTCGGCAAGCCAGTCCGGGATGTCCCAACGTGCTGAGCCGTCGGGCAACAGCAGGACAATCACAGCCACAAAACGCGCCGCCAGCACGGCGCCACCATCGCGTGCGACCCAAAGGTCCTGATCCATGATAAAGCTGGATTTGCGGAAACTGCGGGTACGGGCAGTGGCCACATAGACTTCGTTCTGGCGCACCTCGGACAGATAGTCGGTTTCACCGCGCCGAATGACGATGCGAGGCTCAACACCGGGTTTGCGATAGCTCGTCAGGCCGCATTCGGTGAAGTATTGAACCCTCAGAGACTCAAACCAGCGCAGGTATTCCACGTTGTTCACATGCGCCAGCTGATCCAATTCGCCAAAACGCACCCTGTCCGCCATGGCAATCGGCGCGATCTGATTCATGCCGAACGCGATCTGCTGTTCGGGGCTGAGCGGTGTGAGAAAAGGCAGCGCGGTCACGGGATGTCAAACTCGGCGGTTTTAAGTTCAAAGCCTTCGAATTGGAAACCCGGGCTGACGGTGCAGCCGACCAGCGTCCAGTCGCCGGTTGATCGGACCGCCTGCCAAAAATGTGCAGGCACGATCAGCTGGGGGCGTTCCCCGGAGGTCAGATCCGGACCCAGCGCCAGATCGCGGCGCGGGCCTTTTTCGGTCTCGCTGAGCGATAGAACCAACGGAGCGCCAGCGTAGTGATGCCAGATCTCTGTGGCATCGACACGGTGCCAGAGATTGCGTTCACCCCCCTTGAGCAGAAAATAGATGCAGGTTCCGGCGGGTCGGCCGTCAGCCGTATCGTCAATCCAGGTTTGGCGATAATGGCCACCTTCGGGGTGGGGCTGCAGGTCAAGCATTTCAATAACCTGTTCTGCCGTCTTTTCGCTGCTCATGGTTTCCGTACGCTCCGGTCAGTTTTGATTAACGCCCGCTGCGCAGGCTTGCCCCACTTAAAACCGCTTCGAGCAGGAGGCAAACCAATGGCAAGCAAAGTGCGGCAAATGGCCGAGGAAATCGTCGTTCGTGAGGGCGGCTATGTCAATGATCCCGACGATCCGGGCGGCGCAACCAAATTCGGCGTTACGATTCATACAATGCGGCGTCTTGGACTGGATCTGGATGGCGATGGCCGGATCACATCGCATGACGTTCAGCGACTAAGCAGAAAACAGGCCGTGGAAATTTTTCTGGAACACTACTTTTTGCGCCCCCGGATCGCTGAGCTGCCCGAGGCGCTGCACGAGACGGTCTTCGACATGTATGTGAATGCTGGTGGGAACGCGATCAAGATCCTTCAGCGATTGATGCGGCAGATGGGCGAGCCAGTGAGCGTGGACGGCGCGATTGGCCCGCAAACCATCGGTGCCGCCGCACGCGCGTATGCCAAAGCGCCGGACCACTTGGTGGATGCCTACGGAATTGCGCGGCGCAACTATTACTTTGGCATTGCAGACAGGCGCCCGGCCAGCCGCAAGTATGCCAGAACACGGGGCGGTCAAAAAGGCGGCTGGATCAAGCGCGCCGAAGAATTCATTTCGGATCGCTTTCATATGACCGAGGCCGAGTTTCGGGCGCGGACCGCATCATGGGGATGATTGAGCAGATTTTCGGGGTCCTGTTCGGATCCAACCGGAATGTTTTGGCGGAAACAGCTGAAGTGTTCCGCATCAATGCCGAAGCTGATGCAGTCCGATGGTCATCGTTGCAGGGCGCTGCGTTGGACCAGTTCGGGCGCGAATTCAGGATCGTCAGACGGGGGTGGTTTGATCGCCTGATGGACGCTCTGAACCGGGTTCCCAGACCGGCCATGGCGTTGGGAACCATGGGTTTGTTCGTAGCGGCCATGATCGATCCGATCTGGTTTGCCGCCCGCATGGCCGGGATTGCTCTTGTGCCAGAACCGCTCTGGTGGTTGTTGGCCGCAATCGTCAGTTTTTATTTCGGCGCGCGACATCAGGCCAAGGGGCAGGCGTTCCAGCGTGAACTGGCCGCCACCATCGCCACGGTTCCGCAGGTCATCCGGACAATCGACGCGGTCGAAAACATCCGGCAGGCCGACGATGACGATGTGGCCATGACGTCAGACAATCCCGCGCTTGCGGATTGGCAGGCCGGCAAACCACCGAGGCCAAGCCCCGCGACAATGTGATCAAACGCCCGGGCCGATTATGATTGGCCCGGGATATGCGCGGCCCTATAGTCCGGGGCATGGTTACAGAACTCGGACACTTCGCCCTCATCCTTGCCGCCTTGATCGCGGTTATCCAAACCATTGTTCCGTTGATCGGTGCGCATAAACGCTGGCCCGGCTGGATGGCTGTGGCCGAACCTGCCGCGACCACGCAGTTTTTGTTTGTTGCCTTTTCCTTTGCGGCTTTGACCTACGCCTTTGTGGTCTCGGACTTTTCCCTGCGGCTCGTCTATCTGAACAGCCACTCGGCCAAGCCGATGCTCTACAAGATTTCGGGAACGTGGGGGAACCACGAAGGCTCCATGCTGCTTTGGGTGTTGATCCTTGCGCTGTTCGGGGCAATGGCCGCATGGTTTGGTGGCAATCTGCCACCGACATTGCGGGCGCGCGTTCTGGCAGTTCAAGCTTCTGTATCTGTTGCCTTTTATGGATTTATCCTCTTCACCTCCAACCCGTTTCTTCGGATGCAGGTGCCGCCTTTTGATGGTCAAGATCTGAACCCTCTGTTGCAGGATCCGGGTTTGGCTTTCCATCCTCCGTTTCTCTACCTTGGGTATGTCGGGCTTAGCATCTGTTTCAGCTTTGCGGTGGCCGCGTTGATCGAAGGCCGCGTGGATGCCGCCTGGGGGCGCTGGGTGCGCCCTTGGACGCTGGCTGCGTGGGTGTTCCTGACGATCGGCATCGCGCTGGGATCATGGTGGGCCTATTATGAATTGGGCTGGGGTGGCTTCTGGTTCTGGGATCCGGTTGAAAACGCATCCTTCATGCCATGGCTTTTTGCAGCAGCCTTGTTGCATTCGGCGATCGTGGTCGAAAAACGCGAAGCGCTGAAAAGCTGGACCATCCTGCTGGCAATTCTTGCGTTTGGCTTCTCTCTGATCGGCACCTTTATCGTGCGCTCGGGCCTGCTGACATCGGTGCATGCCTTTGCCAACGATCCGGAACGCGGCGTGTTTATTCTGATGATCCTCGTCTTCTTTACAGGGGGTGCGCTGACACTGTTCGCAGCCCGGGCGCAGACCATGGAAGCAAAGGGCGTGTTTGGGGTCGTCAGCCGGGAAAGCGCCTTGGTTGCCAACAACATCCTTCTGGCAGTCTCCAGCTTTGTCGTTTTCGTGGGCACCATGTGGCCGCTGGTGGCCGAGATGTTCTTTGACCGCAAATTGTCGGTAGGGCCGCCTTTCTTCAACATGGCATTCACGCCCTTCATGATCGCGCTCGGCCTGTTGCTGCCCATCGGCTCCATGCTTAGCTGGAAGCGGGCCAAGGCTGGCCGTGTGGTGCGCAGCCTTGTGCCGGCCTTTATGCTCGCGGTTGCCTTGGCCGGGTTGGTCTGGGCGATGCAAACCGGGCGTAGTCTGATGGGGCCTGTCGGGGTCTTCCTTGGCGCCTGGCTGGTGTCGGGGGCTGTGACCGATCTGCTTAGCCGCACCGGGCAGAGCCGCGATTTGCGCCGCTTGTTCCGGTTGCCGCGCGCCGATTGGGGCAAGGCTGTCGCGCACAGCGGGCTGGGGATTACCATGCTTGGGATTGCAGGGCTGCTGGCTTGGGAACAAGAAGACATTCGCGTGGCCAAAGTAGGCGAGCCCTATAATGTCGGGCAATTCGAGCTGGAACTGCAGGATGTGAAACGCGTCGAAGGTCCGAACTATTTCTCGACCATGGGCGAGGTTTCCGTTCGCGTGGACGGCCAAGAGGTCGCGCATTTGTTCCCGGAAAAGCGGAACTACCCGGTGGCTCAGATGCCGACAACCGAGGCGGCGATCGACTATCGGTTCTGGCGGGACGTCTACGTTGTGATCGGTGATCCGCAAGGGCAGGACGCTTGGGTTGTGCGAACTTACATCAAGCCGCTGGCCAACTGGATCTGGGCGGGCTGCATTCTGATGGCGCTCGGCGGATTGCTCAGCCTGTCTGATCGGCGCTTCCGTGTCGCTGCGGGTGCGCGCAAAACTGCGCCAAAAGCAGGGGTGCCAGCGGAATGACGACCCTCATCAGAACGATAGCAGCCCTTTCGTTCGTGCTTGTATCGGCGCTGGCGGCACCTGCTGTTCAACCGGACGAAGTTTTGGATGATCCTGTGCTGGAACAGCGCGCACGTGTCCTGTCCGAAGGTTTGCGCTGTCTGGTTTGCCAGAACGAAAGCATCGACGAAAGCAATGCCTCGCTGGCGCGCGACCTGCGGCTGCTGGTGCGTGAACGACTGGTGGCAGGTGACAGCGACGAAGAAGTGCTGGACTTCATCGTTGAACGCTATGGCGAGTTCGTTCTGCTTCGCCCGACGACGGGGGGCTGGAACTGGGTGCTTTGGGCGACGGGCCCGGCTTTGTTTCTGATCGCCTTGCTTATGGGCGCGGCCTATGTCCGGGGTCGTTCAAAGGCCGAAGCGCCGAACGAGACCGGACTGACCGACGACGAACAAAAGCGGCTTGATGAGCTTTTGAAAGAGTAGGCACTGCGGTTATGACGCCGCGTTTGCCTTTGCCTTTTCGCACGCCCGTGTGTTTGATGCCCCAAACGCTTGCAGGAGCCAACAGATGCAATACGACACGATTACATTCACTTTAGAAGACGGCGTTGCAACCGTGACGCTGAACCGTCCGGATGTGATGAACGCGCTGAACACGCAGATGCGCGCCGAAATTACCGATGCCGTGAAACGGGGTGGCCGCGATGGACGGGTGGTTGTTCTGACCGGCAACGGCAAGGCGTTCTGTTCGGGTCAGGATCTGGGCGACCGGGCGAATGCCGCAAACCTCGATCTTGAGCGCACATTGCGCGACGAATACGTACCGATGCTGCGCGCTATCATGGACTGCCCGGTTCCTACGATTTCTGCCGTCAATGGTGCCGCAGCCGGAGCGGGGGCCAATCTGGCGCTCTGCGCCGATGTGGTGATCGCCTCCGAGGGCGCGTTCTTCCTTCAGGCCTTTACCCGGATCGGTCTGATCCCTGACGCCGGTGGCACGTGGTTCCTGCCGCGTCAGATGGGGCTGGCCAAGGCAATGGGCGCGGCGCTTTTCGCCGATAAGATCAGCGCACGTCAGGCTGACGAATGGGGCATGATCTATGAGGCGGTTCCAGAAGCCGGTTTTGACGCCCACTGGAAGTCGCGCGCCGCGCATCTGGCACAGGGGCCGACTGCTGCCTATGCCCACGTCAAGACAGCCTTGCGCGCGTCGTTTGAAAACGACATCGAAACCCAATTGGCATTGGAAGCCCGCCTTCAGGGCGATTGCGGTAAGACGCGCGATTTCAAAGAGGGCGTTCTGGCCTTTTTGGAAAAGCGTCCGGCCAAATACGAAGGCCGCTGACCCCGGGCTTTGCCGATTATATCCCGCTGAACGAAATCAGGGCGCGCTGGTGAAAACCAACGCGCCCTTTGGGTGCCCCCACCCAAAACAGGGTCAGACCATCATATCGGCCATGTCATCCTGTTGATCTGCACGATCTGTGGTCTGATCGTCGTTGTGATCCGCAGCCCGCATGACATCGTCATAGGTGACTGCATATTCGCCGCAGTCCGCGCCGCCATCGACAGGCACTTCGGTTTCTACGGTTTCAGTCACGGTGACGTTGTCGAAGTAGATTTCTTCGTTGCTCGCGCTGATGTCAGAATACATGTAGAGCTGCACGCTGCTTGCATCATCCAGTGCACCGCCGGAATAGCTGATGGTCTGGCTTTCAGCCGAGATGGACTGACCGGTTTCAGAGCCGACCAACGCGGTTCCGTCATCGTTCACCACATAGGTGTCGAGGTGAACCCAGGTCGTGCCATCCACGAGCGCCCAGACATCGAGGCTATCGCCATAGCAGCCACCGTCTTCGAAGTACTCCGTGTGCGGTGCGCGAGCATCAAAAGACACGGTTGCAGGGCCGTCCACGTCGACTTCGTCGAACCAGATCTGACCATCATCACAACCGTCGGTCTGCAACTCGCCGTTCCGCATGTCCCAGCGCGTGTGGTACTCGACACCAGCCGCATGTTCAGCGCTGACATTGGATGTGCTGTCGAAGGTTTCTTCGAATGCAACGTTTTCTTCGACGACGGTTTCGGTTGGACCTTCGTAGACAGTTTCGGTCACTTCGACATTGTCGACAAAGATTTCTTCGTTCGAGGCCGAGATATCGGCATCAAGAACCAGACGAACGCTATCCGCGTCTTCCAGTGCGCCGCCCTCGTAGGTCAGGGTCTGGGTTTCCGCAGTGATGGTCTGGCCGGTCGTGTCGCCAACCAGCGCGGTGCCATCGGCGTTCACGGTGAAAGTATCCAGCAGGACCCAGTCAGATTCGTTGACGTAGACCCAGACTTCGAGGCTGTCGCCGTAGCATCCGCCGTTTTCAAAGTACTCAGTGTGGGGCGCGCGGGCATCAAAGGAAATCTGTGCTTCGCCCGTCGTGGCGACGGATTCGAAATAGATATTGCCATCGTTGGCACCATTGGCTTCGAGCGCGCCGTTTGTGACCTGCCAGCCTTCGTTGTAGGCAACAATGTCGCTGTCAGTGGCGGAATGCAGACCGTCAAAGTCGTCGCTGGCCAGAACCAGTGTCACTTCGCTGCCTGTAGCGCCGTTGCCGCCAGTCAGGGCCATTCCGTTGCCGCTGTCAGAGTTGATGACGGCTGTGAGGTTGCTGAGATCGATGTCGTCTGCGGTCAATGGACGATCGCCATCCACGTAGAGTGTAAAGGCGGCCTGATCCACGTCACCCTGGCTTGTGTCGGACAGGGTGCCAAACTCGATCCGGACGTCATAGGCATCCTGAATCTGTGCGCCGTTGTTCATCTGGTTCAGTGTACCAGTGGCGACATCGAAGCCGGTTACGTTCTCGACATTGATGGACGGGTAGATCGTCAGATCCGCTGACACGCTGTCATCGGTCAGGTTAAAGAACAGTGCATCAACGTCGGTGACGGCAGGGTCGGTGGCAAAAACCTGAATGACCAGGTTGCCGGCATCTTCGATAACGACGACGCGAACCTGCGACTGACAGCCGAGCAGAACTTCTGTGTTGGTGGACGTGGACATGGGGGCAAACTCCGTAGACGGGTACTCAATTGCGACCCTTGTGCCTGCAAACTGCCCAATTCCTGCCCAATTTTAGCGAAACAATGCGTTTCCGCCACAATTCAGCCCCAATTGAAGCATGACGGGATGTGCCCCCGATACAATTTCGAATTTTCCGCAAACGTTATTTACGATCCGGAAACAGGCGGGTTTGTCTAAATGATGGCCCACAAACAAAAAAAGGCCCGCCTGAATGCAGGCGGGCCTTACGATTCGGAGGTGGCGGTGGATTAAGACCGGTTTTCGATATCCACATAGTCGCGCGTGGTTTCGCCCTGATAGAGCTGGCGCGGACGGCCGATTTTCATCTGTGGATCCGCAAGCTGTTCCGACCACTGCGAAATCCATCCAACCGTGCGCGACAGCGCGAAGATTGGTGTGAACATCGACGTCGGGAAGCCCATCGCCTCGAGAATGATGCCCGAGTAGAAATCCACGTTCGGGAACAGCTTCTTTTCTGCGAAGTAGGGATCGGCCAGTGCGGCCTTCTCCAGTTCCATCGCAACCTGAAGCAGCGGATTGTTTTCGACGCCCAGCAGTTCTAGCACCTCGTCGGCGGACTGCTTCATCACGGTCGCACGCGGGTCAAAGTTCTTGTAGACGCGGTGGCCAAAGCCCATCAGGCGGAACGGATCGTTCTTGTCCTTGGCGCGGGCGATGAATTCCGGGATACGATCCGGCGTGCCGATTTCCTTGAGCATTTCAAGGCAGGCCTGGTTGGCACCACCGTGGGCAGGGCCCCAAAGGCAGGCAATACCAGCGGCAATACAGGCAAACGGGTTGGCACCCGACGACGACGCAAGACGCACAGTCGAGGTCGAAGCGTTCTGTTCGTGGTCCGCATGCAGCGTAAAGATGCGGTCCATGGCCCGGGCCAGGATCGGATCGACGTGGTATTCCTCGGCAGGGACCGCGAAACACATGTGCAGGAAGTTGGCCGCGTAATCGAGATCGTTGCGCGGATAAACAAAAGGCTGTCCGATCGAATACTTGTATGCCATCGCCGCAATGGTGGGCACTTTGGCGATCAGACGGTGTGTTGCGATCTCACGTTCGCGCGCATCGGTGATGTCGGTGCTGTCATGATAGAAAGCAGCCATCGCGCCAACCGCGCCAACCATGATTGCCATCGGATGCGCATCGCGGCGGAAACCGCGGAAGAAGTTGTGCATCTGTTCGTGGATCATCGTGTGACGGGTGATGGTGCTCTCGAAATGCTCTAGCTCGGCCGCGGTGGGCAGATTGCCATAGAGCAGCAGGTAGCAAACTTCGAGGTAGTGCGATTTCGCCGCCAACTGGTCGATGGGGTAGCCGCGGTGCAGAAGCTCGCCCTTGTCGCCATCGATAAAGGTGATGGTGCTGTCGCATGCCGCCGTCGACGTAAAGCCCGGATCATAGGTGAAAACACCGGCCTGCCCATAAAGCTTGCGGATATCGATCACATCGGGACCGGCCGTTGGCGAATAGATCGGCAATTCAAAAGATTGCCCATCGATCGTCAGTGTCGCGGATTTATTGCTGTCAGCCATGTTGGATCATCCCTTCGTCTCATCGTGGGGCGCGGCCAGATCGTCAGGCCGTGCCAAATTGTATTCACGTGGCCAGAAGGTGCGAACGCGCGGCGTTCAGCTGTCTTCGGTGGCCGCAGCCTGGGTCAGTCGCGCAAGTGTTTCCTCGCGCCCCAGAACGAGCATCATGTCAAAGACCGAAGGCGTTGCTGCCCGGCCTGCGAGAGCGGCCCGCATAGGGGCTGCCAACTTGCCGAATTTGGTGCCTTGGTCCTCCGCGAAACGGTTCAAAACCGCCTCCAGATCGTCTCGCGTCCAGCTAGCATTTTGCAGGTGCGGCGTCAATGATCCCAGTATACCACGGGATACCGTATCCAGCGACTTGGCAGCCTTCTCGTCGGGTTCCACCGGAGTGGACGTCAGAATAAAATGAGCCTTTTCAAGAAGATCAGGGAAGGTCCGTGCGCGCTCCTTGAGGCAATAGAGCGCAGTCAAAAGACCGTGTTCCTGCGCGGCTGACAATGCATCCTTTCCGGCAGCAGCCAAATAGCCTTTAATTTCTTGCAGCAGCGCAGCATCTTCTGAAACCGCGATGTGTTGACCGCAGATATTTTCGAGCTTTTTGAAGTCCAGACGCGCGGGGCTTTTGCCGATTCCATTCAGGTCGAACCACTCTTTTGCCTGAGCATCAGTAAAGAATTCGTCATCACCATGGCTCCAACCCAGCCGGGCCAGATAGTTGCGCATACCGGCGGCCGGATAACCCATGGCCTGATATTCCTCAACGCCAAGCGCGCCGTGGCGTTTGGACAGTTTCTTGCCATCAGGGCCATGAATCAGCGGAATGTGGGCATAGGTGGGCGTCGGCCAGTCCATTGCCGTATATATCCCCATCTGACGTGCGGCATTGTTCAGATGATCGTCACCGCGGATGACGTGGGTCACACCCATGTCGTGGTCGTCAACGACAACGGCCAGCATATAGACCGGTGTGCCGTCCGAGCGCAGCAGGATCATGTCATCCAGTTGATCGTTTCGAATGCGCACATCGCCCTGCACCTGATCCTGGATGACGGTTTCGCCATCGCGCGGCGTTTTCAGACGCACCACATAAGGCGCATCTGGGTGGCTGGCCGGATCGGCATCGCGCCACGGGCTTTGGAACAGCGTCGAGCGTCCTTCGGCACGGGCGGCTTCGCGGAATGCTTCGATTTCGTCCTGTGTCGAAAAACACTTGTAGGCCGCACCCTTGGCGAGCAGCTCATGCGCCACTTCGGCATGGCGCTCGGCACCGGCGGCCTGACTGACGGCTTCGCCGTCATGATCCAGACCGAGCCATTCCATGCCCTTGAGGATTGCGGCCGTGGCCTCTGGTGTTGATCGGGCACGGTCGGTGTCTTCGATCCGAAGCAAAAATTTGCCGCCGCGTCCGCGGGCATACAACCAGTTGAACAGCGCAGTTCTTGCGCCGCCGATATGCAGGTAACCGGTAGGCGAGGGGGCAAAGCGTGTGACGACCTGATCGGACATGGTTAACCTTTTGCTAAGGGGTGGTGTGGCACAAGTTGAGCGTTCCTTAACCATCCCCCCGCCCATGAGCAAGACTGGGGCAAGCCGAGGCCTGCATGCTGGGACCACTGCAAAGCGCTGTGCTGGGTCAGCGCGGATTTCTGTTTCCGTGGTCCCCGGTCTTTCTGGCAATCGGAATAGGCGGTTATTTCGCGCTCAAACAGGAACCTGCGATCACCTCGCTTTGGCTGGCCGGGCTATTCGGACTGGGCTGCATCCTTTGGCAAAGACGGCTCGGAGCCACTTGGGGGCCGATGCTGTTGGCTTTGGGTCTGACGGCGTTGGGGTTTTCGCTGGCAGGGAACCGGGCACATCAGGTTGCAGGTCCTGTGCTCGACTTCCGATACTATGGCGCCATCGAGGGCCGGATTGTTGGAATCGACCGCAGCGCATCGGACGCGGTACGCCTGACGCTGGACGAGGTGGTTCTGGAAAGGATGTCACCCGCCAAAACACCCCACAGGGTCAGAATATCATTGCACGGAGAGCAGGGGTTCATCGATCCGAAGCCGGGCGCCCGCATCATTCTCACGGGTCATCTGTCTGCGCCTAATGGTGCGGTTGAACCGGGCGGTTTTGATTTTCGTCGCCATGCCTGGTTTCTTGGTCTGGGCGCTGTGGGATATACGCGGACCCCCGTGCTTCTGCTGCAAGAGGCTGGTCGCGGGCAAAGCGTGTTCAAGATACGCATGCGTTATTCAGCGCATGTGCAACGCATGATACCGGGCGAAGCCGGTGCATTTGCAGCCGCTGTCACAACTGGTGATCGGTCCGGTATGGGGCAGGGCACCTTACAGGCGCTGCGGGATACGAACCTTGCGCATTTGTTGGCGATCTCAGGTCTGCACATGGGTTTGCTGGCGGGGTTTGTCTTTGGCGCTCTGCGACTGGTGCTGCTGGCTCTGCCCGCCACACGGCATAGACGCGCCACCAAGAAAATTGCGGCGGCGGCTGCCTTGATGGCAGCCAGCGGATATCTTGCCTTGTCTGGCGGCAATGTCGCGACTGAACGGGCCTTTGTGATGGTGGCGGTGGCGCTGTGTGCGGTCGTGCTGGATCGGCGGGCCTTGTCCTTGCGGGCGGTGGCCATTGCCGCGTTGATCATCCTGTGCTGGCAACCCGAAGCGTTGCTGGGCCCGGGCTTTCAGATGTCTTTTGCTGCAACGACGGCACTCGTGGCGGTCTTTGAGAAAATCAGCAAAATGCGCGGTCAACGCCGCGCGCCGCGTTGGAGCGTCCCGTTTGTGTCCTTGGTGGTCTCCTCTGCGGTGGCCGGGTTGGCGACTGCCCCGATTGGAATGGCCCACTTCAATCAGATCGCGCATTTCGGATTGATCGCCAATCTCGTTTCGGTGCCGATCATGGGGTTGGTTGTCGTGCCAATGGCGGTTCTGGCTGCTTTGTTGCTGCCGTTTGGGCTGGATTGGATGCCGCTCGCGCTGATGAAACTGGGTTTGGAGTGGATCTTGTGGGTCGCTCAAACGGTTGCGCAATGGGATGGCGCGGTTGGAACGATTGTTGCGCCGGGTCCACTGGTTTTGCCATTGCTCGCACTTGGTGCACTGTTCACAGCACTATGGCAGGGCAGATTGCGTGTTGTAGGGGCGCTGCCCATTGCTCTGGCTGCGGTGCTTTGGGCGCAAACGGATCGCCCGGACATTCTGATTTCTGCAAACGGGGCGCTCGTCGGGGTGATGACCGATCAAGGGCGTGCGCTGTCCAAGGAAAAGGGCGCTGGGTTCGTTGCTCAGAATTGGCTGGAAAACGATGGATTTGGCGGCGATCAGGCTTTGGCTGCTGCGCTTTGGAAGGATCGGCCTGCGCCGCGCCGCGCGCAGGTATCGCTCGGGCCGTGGTCATTGGTCCATCTGCAGGGCAAGCGTGCCGTGGCGGCCTATCAGGGCTGTGAGGGTGAACAAATCCTTGTGGCCAGCGTTGCCTTTGAACTGAAAGGGGCGTGCCGCGTCTTTGATCCGAGCCGGCTGAAACAAAGCGGCGCCGTGGCGCTTTGGCTGTCTGACGGGCAACTGAGAATAAAAACGGCGGCCTCGGTGTCGGGCCGCCGTCTTTGGAATGGTGCAGATCCGCGGCCCATTGCGTTTGCATGGGCAGTCCCTGCGGTCAGAGCAGGGACGGCACCGGATCAATAGGTGCGGATCAAGCCGACCAGTTTGCCTTGAACGCTGACCGACCCCTTGGGCAATACCCGCGACTCATAGGCTGGATTGGCCGCCTCGAGAACGACCATGTCGCCGCGATTGCGCAGACGTTTCAATGTCGCTTCATAGCCTTCGACCTGCGCAACGACGATGTCGCCTTCGTCTGCGACCGTGGTTTCGCGTATCACAACAACGTCGCCGTCGTTGATGCCCGCATCAATCATCGAGTCGCCCTTGACCTCAAGCGCATAGTGCCGACCCTGTCCGCTCAGCATCTGGCCGGGAACAGCGATTTGCGGCGGCACTTCGTTGATCGCTTCGATCGGAACACCCGCTGCGATCCGGCCCATCAGCGGCAGTTCGGACACGCCGGAGGCGGTCACACTTTGCGCGACGCTGGGTTGATGATCGGGGCGATCGCCATCAATGACCTGTGGGGTAAAGCCCGCGGGTTTGCCACCCATGCTGTCTGGCAGCTTCAGGATTTCGAGGGCGCGCGCTCTATGTGGCAGGCGGCGGATAAAGCCGCGTTCTTCCAGAGCAGTGATTAAACGGTGAATACCGGATTTCGAGCGCAGATCCAGCGCGTCCTTCATTTCATCAAAACTGGGCGGCACCCCGTCGCGGGTCATCCGTTTGTTGATGAATTCCAGTAGATCCAGTTGTTTCTTGGTCAGCATGCTCGGCCACCTTTTCCCGTTTTGTTAACGTTTGTTCTATTTGTGTTCTTGTTTTGTGTCAACAATTTTGAAAAGGAGGCCGATGCTATGCTGAGGTTTATCCTTTTTTTGTGCTCACTGAGTGTCGGACTATTTGGAGGCGACTTTCAAGGCGCGTTGGTCCGTGTGCTTCTGGGACAGGTTTTGAAAACCCCGAAACAATTGGCTCTCGTCCTCGGGATCGGCGAGGTTAAGCTCCACATGAGTGATGATCTGACGCCGTGAGAGAGGGCGACCTGTTTTGCGGTATTCGTCGCTAAGTTCCGCCAGACTGTCCGCAAGGTTTGAGACATTCGACAATCCACTGCTGCGGATGATGGATTGACCTTCTTTGCTGGCGCACCACTGCGTGATGGTCCGATGGATGTCGTGATCACTGTCTGCGGCGTCGTGCAGGATGTCCCTTATGATGCTGAGAATGATCATCCGTCGCCGGTTTGCAAAAAATGGTCGGTGTGGTTTCTTTCGTTTGGGTTTTTGGTTCAAGACGTGCTCCGTTTGTACCGTTGAAGTGTTTAGTTATGGCCCGTTAGCACGTTTAAGTTGTTTAAAGTGTATGGTAAATATTAAATTTCCGGATAGGTTGAAATTTGCCCATATTGTTGACAATACGCGCATTTTTGGTTTCGTTTGTGCAAATTTAATCTAGATCTGCAACGAGAAGATCAGGCTTGATCGCCTTTAGATTGAAATGAACTCGACCTGCTCACCGACATCAAGTGCAGGGCTGTCAACGGGCCTGACAATCAGCGCGTTTGCTTCACCCAATATGCTCAGCAGACTCGAATCCTGACGTCCGAAAGGCTGCAGTTCGCCATCACGAAGGCGGGCCCGCATGTAGTGCTCGCGGGGGCCGTTGCGGGACACTGCTGCACCAAGAGGGGCGATCTGACGCGGCGCAGGCACCGCTGGCAATCCCATCATGGCCCGGACAACGGGCGCAACAAAGATATGTCCGCACACCATTGCAGAGACAGGGTTGCCGGGCAGGCCGATCATCATGGTCTCGCCCAGACGACCGGACATCAACGGTTTGCCCGGTCTCATGGCAACCTTGTGAAAGGCCCGGTCCAGGCCCATGCCGGATGTTACTGAGGCCACAAGATCATGATCGCCGACCGACGCGCCGCCGATGGTGACAATCAGATCCGCGTCCTCCGCCAGAGAAATGACAGTCTTGAGCGATGCTTCGTTGTCTCGGGCAATGGGCAGCAAACGCGGTTCGGCACCCAGATTGCGCATCAAGGCATGCAAACCAAAGGTGTTCGAGGCGATGATCTGATCCGGGCCGGGCGTATCGCCGGGCATGACCAGTTCGTCTCCGGTCGAAATCAGCGCGATCACGGGTTTGCGGGCCACGGGAACCTGCGCAATGTTCATCGACGCCAAAAGCGCGACATCCTGAGGGTCCAACAGGCGCGGCGCCGCCACGCTGTCGCCAATGTGGAAGTCGCCACCTGATGGGCGGATGTAGACATTCGTATCCAGATTGTCGCCAATGGTGATCGTGTCGCCGTTGCGCTGCACGTCTTCCTGAATCACGACGCGGTTTGCGCCCTCGGGCACTGGCGCTCCGGTAAAGATCCGCACGGCCTCTCCCGCCGCGACAGCGCCTTCAAAACGATGGCCCGCAGCGCTTTCACCGATGACGGTCAGGATGTCGCCGGGTGACGCCTCTTGCACCGCATAGCCATCCATGGCCGAGGCGGCAAAGGGCGGCTGTTCGCGCCGGGCCTGCACGCTCTTGGCCAGAACACGTCCCGAGGCATCCAGCAAAGGTACGTCCTCAACCCCGGTGTTCGGGGCAATCGAGAACAGTTGCTCTAGCGCTTGGGTGACGGTGATCATGTGGCTACTCGTTTGTGTCCAATTTTGACAGCGCATCTTCTTCCCACTCGGCGTAGGTGCGCCCATCCTCACGAAGCTTCCATTCAGTTCGGCCATTGGAGGATCGTCCAAGAATGGTGGCAGCAGCCGTGCTAAGACTTGAGAAGGCGTAATTCTCTTTGAACACTGACAATTCGGGGCCCACTTCGACGATGTCTGAGTTCAGCAAATGCGCGTGTTTTAGTTGGACGTGTTCGTGGTACTTTGATTTTCCGACCCAGCGGCTGACCAATTGCGAACCAGACTCAACGATGACCTCACCGTTTTCGAGAAACGCGGTTGCTCTAAGACCTCTTTTGGCAAGTCGCAGTTCCAGTTCTACTCTTGAGGTAGCCTCTGAGATGGAGTGGCTCGGGGAAGGTCTCTTTTTGGATTGAAACAAATCCACACGGATTGCCGGGAGAACCATTTGAAGAGTTGATAGAAAGCTCTCCATGTTGGCTGTGGCGGCCTCGTTAAGACTTGGCCGCGAGGGAATATTGCCATTTTCCAACGGACAGATCTGAGCGTCCTTTGCGATTTCCACCAGACGGCTTTCTAGATATTTCACATGTGCTTTGTGCAGTGCGTCGCCGGCAGTCGTTATGAGTATAGCGTCGTTCCACCACTCTTTCTGGCTGAGATGTTGGCGTAGGCGTTCTGCCATATTTTCCGCTTCGCCTATATACGCCAATTCACCAAAATCGTTTTCGCCCAGAAGCAAGTAAACGCCGGTCTGCTTGGCTTCACGGCGTTTCAAACCATCGGCCAATTGGGTTTTGGGCAGCCTCAGCACGTGACCAGTCCAATTAAAGACCTCGGCCGTCAGCATTCCATCAGGGCGCCCATCAACGAAAAACAACTCTAGCGAACGACCGGTGATCATGTGGCTTCGTACCGACCCGATTTTCCACCGTCTTTGAGGATCACGCGGACGCCGCCGATTTCCATGCCTTTGTCCACCGCCTTGACCATGTCGTAGACGGTCAGTGCGCAGGTCGATACGGCGGTCAGCGCCTCCATCTCGACGCCGGTTTGGCCGGTTGTCTTCACAGTCGCTTCGATCCGCAAACCCGGCAGTTCAGGATCCTGTGTCAGATCGACGGTTACCTTGGTCACGGGCAGGGGGTGGCACAGTGGGATCAACTCGGGGGTCTTCTTGGCCCCCATGATCCCGGCCAGTCGCGCCACGCCGACGACATCGCCTTTTTTGGCGCGACCTTCGGTGATCAGATCAAAGGTTTCGCGCTGCATCTTGATGTAGCCCTCGGCGGTTGCAATCCGCGAAGTGACGGCCTTTTCGGACACGTCCACCATGTGGGCGTGGCCTTCGGCATCGAAATGGGTCAGGCCGCTCATGCTGGCACCGGGTTCTTGAGCAGCGTTCTGGTCGCCGCGGTGACATCGTCCTGCCGCATCAAGCTTTCGCCGATCAGGAAGGCGCGGGCACCGTGGGCAGCCATATCCGCAAGGTCAGCCGGTGTGTTCAACCCGGATTCGGAAATCAGGAATCGGCCTTCGGGAATGCGTTTGGACAGCTCACGGGTTGTGTCCAGCGTTGTCTCAAAGGTCTTGAGATTGCGGTTGTTCACTCCGATCAGCGGGCTCTTTAGCGCAAGTGCGCGATCCAGTTCCTCGCCGTCGTGGACCTCGATCAGCGAATCCATGCCCCAGCTCGTGGCGCAGTCTTCAAGCTCTTGCGCCTGCGCATCCGAAACCGAGGCCATGATGATCAGAATGCAATCAGCCCCAAGCGCACGGGCTTCGGCGACCTGATAGGTGTCATACATGAAGTCCTTGCGCAGCGCGGGCAGGCCGGTTGCGGCGCGGGCCTGCACAAGAAAGTCCTTGGCACCCTGAAAGCTGGGCGTATCGGTCAGCACCGAAAGGCAGGTCGCACCTCCGGCTTCATAGGCAGCGGCAAGTTTGGCTGGCTCGAAATCCGCCCGGATCAGACCTTTTGACGGTGAGGCCTTCTTGACCTCGGCAATCAGTCCGTATTCGTGTGTGGCGGCTTGCATCAGCGCGGCTGCAAAGGGGCGCACCGGGCTGGCCTCACGGGCCGCGGCCTCGACGTCTGCGGCGGGGCGCTTGGCTTTGTCGGCGGCCACTTCTTCCAGCTTGTAGGCCTTGATCTTGTCCAGAATGGTCTGCGTCATGGGTCCGTCCAGTTGATCGGCGTGTCCCCTCTGGCTTTAAGCCAGTCGTTCACGCGGGAAAAGGGGCGCGAGCCGAAAAAGCCGCGCCGGGCTGACAGCGGCGACGGGTGCGCGCTGCGCAAAATCAGGTGATCCGCGCCCGATATGGCAGGCTCAAAGCCTTGGGCATGGTTCCCCCAAAGGACAAAAGCGCGTGGACGCTCGTTCAGGCTGGCCAACACATCGCGGGTCAGATCTGACCACCCCAGCTTGGCATGTCCGCCGGCGTCACCGGCAGGCACACTCAGCGCAGTGTTGAGCAGCAGAACGCCCTGAGCGGCCCAGAAGCGCAAATCACCGGATTCGGGTGCCGCGCCAAGATCGCTTTGCAACTCTTTGAAAATATTACCCAAAGAGCGGGGTAAGGGGTGCACGTCGGGCGCAACGGAAAAAGCCAGGCCGTGCGCATGGCCGGGCGTTGGATAGGGATCCTGCCCCAGAATGACCACCCGAACGTCGCTGGGACTGCAAGCCTCAAGCGCGGCAAATCGCATGGAGTCGGGCGGCAGGATCTGCCGGGTCTCAGCCGCAAGGCGCTGTTCCAGCGCTGGCCAGCGTGTCTGAAAGAACGGCAGATGCTGCCAATGAACAGGCGCGTTCATGCCCGTGATTGTGTGAACGTCGCAAGCGCTTCGATTTTGCCTTTGGCCGCGCCGCTGTCGATGCTCTCGCGGGCCATCTCGACGCCCTGCTTGAGATCGCTGGCCTTGCCCGATACCACCAATGCTGCGGAACCGTTCAGCAAAACGGCGTCACGATAGGCCGATTGCGCGCCATCCAGCAGTGCAGCAAAGGCCTTCCCGTTGTCTTCGGGTGACCCTCCCAGAATGTCTTCAAAGGGATGCGTGGGTAATCCGGCGTCCTCTGGGTGCAATTCCGTTTCGCGGATAGATCCGTCTTCTTCCAGAGCGGCCACCCATGAGACACCTGAAATGGCAAGCTCATCCGTGCCGTCAGAGCCGTGAACCAACCAGGCCCGTTCTGACCCAAGCTGCCCCAGAACTTCGGCCATGGGTCTGATCAGGTCACGGGTAAAGGCGCCGGTCAATTGGCGTTTGACGCCCGCGGGGTTGGTAAGCGGGCCAAGGATATTGAAAATCGTGCGGGTGCCCAGCTCTGCGCGGACCGGGCCCACATGCGCCATCGCAGGGTGGTGCATCGGCGCCATCATGAAACAGATCCCGACCTCGGCCAGCGCGTCTTCGGCGGCCTGCGCGCCAATCATGACTTCGACGCCCATCTGTCCCAAGGCATCTGCCGCACCGGATTTTGACGACAGGTTCCGGTTGCCGTGCTTTGCAACAGGCACGCCTGCGCCTGCGACCACAAAGGCCGTGGCGGTTGAGATGTTCAGCGTGCCTTTTCCATCGCCGCCGGTGCCCACGATGTCCATCGCGCCTGCGCGGGCAGCAACCTTGTTGCATTTTGCCCGCATGACCGCAGCGGCGGCCGAGTATTCATCAACGGTTTCACCACGGGTGCGCAGCGCCATGAGCAAGCCGCCGATCTGCGCTGGGGTTGCGGCCCCTTCGAACAGGATCGTAAAGGCCGTTTCGGCTTCGGCGCGGGTCAGCGGGCGGTCGGCGGCTTGGCCGATCAGGGGACGGATATCGTCGCTCATGCGGTCTCTTTCGCGAAATCTAGGAAGTTTTTCAGCAGCGCGTGGCCGTGTTCGGATGCAATGGATTCCGGGTGGAACTGAACGCCATGGATGGGCAGCTCGCGGTGCGACAGGCCCATGATTGTGCCGTCTTCGAGCGATGCCGTAACTTCGAGGCAGCTGGGCAGATCATCCCGCCGCACAACGAGGCTGTGATAGCGTGTGGCAGCCAGCGGCGATGGCAGCCCCTTGAAGACCCCGCCGCCTTCGTGGTGCATCTGGCCCATCTTGCCGTGCACGATCTCATCATGGCGTACCACGGTGCCACCAAAAGCCTGCCCAATGGTCTGATGGCCAAGACAGACACCCATCAGCGGCGTTTTTGTCTCTGCGGCGGCCTCGGTCAGCGCGAGGCAAATGCCGGCCTGATCGGGTGTGGCCGGACCAGGGGACAATACGATTCCGGCTGGGTTCAGGGCCATGGCCTGCTGCACATCCAGCGCATCATTGCGAACCACCTTCATCGTGGCGCCAAGTTCGCCGAAATAGTGGACCAGATTATAGGTGAAACTGTCGTAGTTATCGATCAACAGGAACATCGGTTCGGGCTTTCGGGTTGCTGGAATTCACCAGTCTGCGGTCATGCGGTTCTTGGGTCTGGCGGCGTTGGCCTATGTCGCGGTATACATGCGCAGGCAGGCCAAGCGGCGTCAAGCCTTCGCCCCGTGTTCAGAGCGCAACCCGGGTAGAGAAAGGCACAGGCGGAACCGCGGGCCGGTCAGCACAGGATGTGGCTGACCAATCAGGGCAAAGGGCGGAAGCAATGGCACGAGGAACGTTCGCAGGTATTGTTTGGGGCACTGTCGCGGCCGCGATCGGGGCAGGGGGTCTTTCGATTGCGATGGGTCCGCCAGACCGCGCTGACGACCAAGCGGCTGATGCGACCGCAACACAGATTGAGGCGCCCGCGGAACCGGCCGTTGATTCCGCTGCCGAAACTGCGCCCGAGGTCGCTGCGGCGCCGGATGCGCCGATGGAACCCGAGGCGGGTGACGCGGTTGCGCTGAGCGCGCCTGCCGATCAACAGGCTGCCCCGGCAGCGCAGGATGCCCCTGCATTGGCCGCGCCATCAGAGCAGGATTTGCCAGCTCAGCCTCTGGCGCGCCCCGTTGCCCCGGCGGTGGGTGTTGCGCCTGAGGGTTTGGCGGAGACTGATCCTGCGCCACAGGATGCCGGTGCTGCCGTTGGCGCCGGATCGGATGCAGCCCCGGATCAGGCTGAGGCTCTGATTGCACCGGATGCTCCGGATGCGGACGCCTCGCCCGGCGCGCCGGAAGACCCAACACGCCGCCCTGAAGTTCCCGAAGCCCCGGTTCAGGCCGATGCCGCCCCCGCGCAAGAGGGTGCGCTGGATGCGCCCAAGCCCGAAGCGCCGGTCAACGCCGCTCTGGGTGCCGCTGGTGGTGCACTGACAGCCCCAGACGCGGATGGTATCCCGGAATTGGACGTTGCCCCGGCTGATCCTTTGCCAGCGCAAGAGGAAGACGTGGCTTTGGCTGCGCCGGAACAGGGTGCTGCGCGGCCTTCGATCGGCGAGCCAGCCGGATCTCTGATCGGGCGTAACAGTGCAGTGACCCAAAGCCGCTTGCCGCGAATTGGTGCGGCTGATCCTGCAGCGGCTGCCCCGGCTATTGCCGTATCACAAAGCAGTCCCCTGATGCAGTTTGCTGCGCCCGCAGACCCCGAAGCGGGTGTGCCGCGTTTCGCTGTCGTCCTGATTGACGACGGCAGTGGGCCATTGGGCCCCGAGGCTCTTCGTTCGTTTCCCTTTCCTCTGAGCTTTGCGATTTCCTCAGGACATCCGGACCCGGCTGCTGCGGCTGCTGGGTATCGTGCGAATGGATTCGAGGTCATGGTTATCGCGAATGTGCCCGAAGGTGCGCAGGCCACCGATATCGAAGTGTCCATGCAGGCGGCTCTGGACATCGTGCCAGAGGCGGTAGCAGTGCTCGAAGCACCGGAAGGCGGGTTGCAGCAGAACCGTCAGACCTCGACACAAGTGGCCGAGTACCTCGCCTCAACCGGGCATGGCCTGCTGTTGCAGGCCAAGGGGTTGAATACCGGCCAACAGCTTGCTGTGCGCGCCGGCGTTCCGTCGGCAGCTGTATTTCGGGACCTGGACAGTGAGGGGCAGGCCACCGGCGTGATCCGACGCGTGCTGGATATGGCGGCTTTGCGTGCCAGTCAGGAAGGGTCCGTCGTGCTGGTTGGACGGGTGCGCGCTGACACGGTTTCGGCGCTGATCCAATGGGGTCTGCAGGATCGCGCAGGCACCATATCGTTGGTCCCGGCCTCGCTCATCTTGCAGGAATCGCTTCAACCCTGATCCGGTTCGGCCCAGGTCTTCATGGTCTGGGCCAGATCACCATAACCTGTTTGGCGGTGCTCGAATTTTAGGCCAAGACGATTGGCCTGATCCTGCGCCATGGCTGTCAGCTTTGGATCTTCGGTCTGCGCCAGATAAACCAGTGTTTCGTAATGCGCGAAATACATGTCTCTGAGTTGCGGGTGGCGATCCAGCCCGAGCGGTTTCCAGACAAAGGCATCAAACTGACGCACCAGAAAATCGGTCAGATAGAACGCTGTCACCTCGCCGCGCTCTGCGAAGGCGTCGATTCCGTCAAAGAATGCGTAGCAATGCGGCCCGGGCACCATCTCTACGCCCAGTTCCTCGCAGGCCGCTGCAAGCAGTCCGCCGGTTCCGCAGTCTGCATAGACAACGCAGATGCGATCATAGTTGTCTTTGTGCTCGGCAATGGCTTCGCGGACAGCCGGGGTGATCCGTTCTGGATGGTTGTGCAGGATCGCGGGCAGGCAGGCCAGATCGAGATGATCCCAGCCGTTCATCCGTTTGATATCCAGGATTTCGCGGGCGAGCGCCCCACAGGCCAACAAAAGCGTTCGGCCTTGTCCGGCCGGTGCAAGGCCGGAATCGGTCAACGTGTCGGGGGACAGGGGCTCTGCGGTGACAGCCGTGGTGTCAGGCTTGCCCGTCGTCATGGGGAACATGGGCCATCGCCCAGCGAGCGGCCAGAGCTAGACAAAGTGCGAGTGGCAAGACTGTCATGAGCCCAAAGGCGTTCAGCGCCCAAAGGGTAGCACCCGCTGCAGCAAGAACGAAAACGACCAAAAGGGCAAAGGATGTGACAGGCATACCGATCTCCTACTGAGGCCAGTATGCGGCAGATTTTTGCAAAGAAAAAGGCCCCATCACAAAGATGGGACCTTTTGGCAGGAATTGTCTCGGGGCTGTGCAAGATTCAGCCGGCCGCCATCTGATTGTGCTTGCGGGACATGAAATCCTTGGCCGTTTCAACCGCAACAGCCGCATCGCGGCAGTAGGCGTCTGCACCGATTGCTTTGCCGAACTCTTCGTTCAGAGGCGCGCCGCCCACCAGAACGACATAGTCGTCGCGAATCCCTTTTTCGACCATCGTGTCGATAACGACCTTCATATAAGGCATGGTCGTGGTCAGCAGGGCGGACATTCCCAGAATATCCGGCTCTTCGGTGGCAATGGCATCGAGATAGTTTTCGACGGGGTTGTTGATCCCCAGATCGACGACTTCGAAACCGGCCCCTTCCATCATCATCGACACAAGGTTCTTGCCGATGTCGTGGATGTCGCCCTTGACAGTGCCGATGACCATTTTGCCCATGCGCGGTGCGCCGGTTTCCGCCAGAAGCGGCTTGAGAATGGCCATGCCGCCTTTCATGGCGTTGGCAGCCAGCAGAACCTCGGGCACGAACAGAATGCCGTCGCGGAAGTCATGGCCGACAATCGTCATGCCACCCACGAGCGCCTCTGTAAGTACGCGGTACGGTTCCCATCCGCGTTCCAGCAGAATGTTCACACCCTCTTCGATCTCTTCCTTGAGACCATCATAGAGGTCGTCGAACATCTGTTGGACAAGTTCCTCGTCGTCGAGTTCGGAGAGGATGATGTCGTCTTCTTCGTCGGACATTGCGCTATTCCTTCTGAAGGGGCATGCCACCGCATACCCCGGATATACCTGACTATTCGTCGTTTTGTTTGCGATTCAATTGCCGGATTGCGACCAAGAGCGCGCAGGTTCCGACGCGCGGGGGATCGAATTCGTTCGGATTGCAAATGTTCTTATTATGTTCCATATTTGCCTGATGTCTTCCGAATTGCCCAAATCCCTCCGTCCGGTGCCCAAAGAGCAGCGCCGGGGCAGGGGTGCGATCAGCCGGAATTCGGGGCGATACGAACGGTTTACCCATGCCGATACGCATGACGGCTGGGACATCCCCGAGGATCGTCCGATCCTGCGGACGCAGGTCAGTCTGGAAAGGCCGCGCAGTGCGATCACCTACCAGCGTTCGCCGGACTTGCCGTTTGACCGCTCCATCAACCCGTACCGGGGGTGTGAACATGGATGCATCTATTGCTTTGCGCGGCCGACGCATGCCTATCTGGGCCTTTCGCCGGGACTGGACTTTGAAACGCGGCTCATTGCGCGGCCTGCGATCTCGGAGGTTCTGGCCCAAGAGTTGCGCAGAAAATCCTATCGCGTCGCGCCTCTGGCAATCGGGACGAATACTGATCCCTATCAGCCGATCGAACAGGAGCAGGAAGTCACACGGTCCATTTTGAGCGTTCTCGCAGCGCACAGGCACCCGGTTGCGATCGTGACCAAGGGCAGTCTGATCGAACGAGACATCGACATTCTGTCCGATATGGCAAAGCAGGGTCTTGCGCGGGTCGGGATCTCGGTAACCACTTTGGATCGCAAGCTTTCGCGCTCGATGGAGCCGCGCGTGCCGGACCCTGAGCGCAGATTGAAAACCATCCGCCGGTTGGTGGAAGCCGGCATTCCCGTCCGGGTTATGGCCTCGCCGATTGTGCCGGCCCTGACCGACCCCGAGCTTGAAGCAATTCTCGAGGCGGGGGCTGAGGCCGGCGCCACGAGCGCAAGCTGGATCATGCTGCGCCTGCCTCTTGAGGTGGCGCCGCTTTGGCGCGAATGGTTGGTCGAGCATTACCCCGACCGCGCAGAGCGGGTTTTGAACCGGCTGCGGGAAATGCACGATGGCAAGCTGTATTCCGCGCAATGGCACACACGCATGCGCGGGGACGGGCCCTATGCCCAGATGATTGACCAGCGGTTTCGGCACGCCGCGCGGCGTTTGGCGCTGAACACCCCGCAACCAGCGCTGCGCAGCGACCTGTTTGCCGTGCCGCCCCGAAGGGGCGACCAGCTGTCTTTGTTCTGATGCGTCTGTGTCAGAAAATGAAATCATCGGCTGTCAAATCAGATGCTTGTAGCGTTCCGCCTGCGGAAGATACGAACAGAACATCGCCACCATAATCGATGCGCACGCGTCCACCGCTGACGTCACGAATGGTCAATTCGGCAAAGTTGTTGACGTCCAGCAGAACGATCCGGTCGATGCCATCCTCGAAATCGTTGATCCGGTCTGACGCGCCGTCGTCACGCAGAACGAACCGATCTGCATCAGCGCCGCCGATCAGGATATCGCTGCCATCGCCGTCAGACAGGCGGTCGCGCCCGCTGCCGCCAATCAAACGGTCATTGTCCGCACCGCCGTATAGGAAATCATCGTCAATACCACCGACCAGAACATCTTCTCCGCTGCCGCCGCGCAAGAGGTCCTCGCCGCGTTCGCCGCGCAAGACGTCGTCCCCGGCGCCACCGACCGCGTAGTCATCACCGTCGCCACCATAGGCTGTATCGTTGCCAGAGCTCAGCGTTGCGATATCGTCACCCGCTTCGCCAAAAACGATATCGTCAAAGGCTGTGCCAGAAACGAGATCGTCGCCGGCCGTGCCGTTGTAGGTCAGTGCGCCAGACCCATCGCGAACGGTGATCGTGTGTACCTCGTCGCGCGAGAGCCCGTCGCTATCGGTGACCCTGAGGATGATCTCGAACACAGCGTCGCCAGCGCCGTTAATCGTGACTAGTGCGTTGTTGGCCAGGTCGGACAGTTCCAGACCGTCAAAAGCAACGAGACGGTTTCCCGCAACGGTCAGGGCGCCGGTTGGGTCGTACAGAATGGCGTAGTCGAAGTAAGGTTCGTTATCGACGTCAGTGGCGGACAAGGTGCCAATGACCACGCCGCTGTCGGTTTCGTCAATGACCGCGTTTGACAGGATCAGATCACTGGGTGCGTCCGGGCGTTCCCAGATCGTAACCCAAAACTCGCGGAAAGATCGTGTCCCGGAAAATTCCCAGATCCAAGTAACCCCGAGCTCTGCACCGTAGGCATTTGCCGCTGGTAGTCCATAAATCTCGACAGTTCGCCAGCCAAGTCCAGAGACATTTACATTCGTCCCGGACGATACTGGTGTAAGGGCAGACGTCGTACCGTTTGCAAAGACAACTCTTGAGTAGAGCTGGATGTTTGAATTGGTCGAAACGGCTTCTAACTCGATCGCACCGGCTGAATTGGTTCGATATTCGTCCAGTAGAAAATAGCCATTGTCTTCGTAAATCGTGTGGGTGGGCATAAGAATACCTGTCTTTTGGTTGAAAAATTATCGGTATCCATAACGCAACCATGCCTCGACTTGCGCAGCAAGGGATTCGTTATTCTTGTGGTTGTTTGCGGGGTGCCAGAGCGGTCTGTGCCGCTGCTCAGGCGCGGCGTCGGCGGCTGCGGCGCTCGCGGGTGGGGCCGGTGGCGTCGCCGGTTCCATCGCTTTCGGAACTAAATCCGCCCAAGGCAGTGGTGATCTGATCCAGCGTCGGGCGCGCACCCCGAGATCGGGTTTCCAGTGCCTCACGCATAGAGCGCAAGTGTTCCGGCATGGTTCCGCAACACCCGCCAATGATCTTGGCGCCGCAATCCCGCGCGAGAATCGCGTAGTCAGCCATCAGTTCCGGTGTGCCGTCATAGTGAATATGGCCATCCACGTATTTGGGAATGCCTGCGTTACCCTTGGCGATCAGATGACGCTCTGTACCCTGCGCTGAAAAGCCCAGAACCGTGCGCAACAAATCCGACGCCCCCGTGCCGCAGTTTGCCCCGAATGCAATAGGCGGGTTTGGCAGTTCTTCGACCAGTTTTACCATGGCTGACGAAGTGACCCCCATCATCGTACGCCCCGCAGTGTCAAAGCTCATGGTGCCGCACCATGGGGCGTCGATGTTTCCAAAGGCTTCGGCCGCGGCCAGAAACTCTTCGGGTGCGCTGATGGTTTCAACCCAGAGCACGTCTGCGCCACCGTCCATGAGGCCCTTGGCGGTTTCTTCGAACATCTCCACCGCGCTCTCGTGGCTCAGTGTTCCTGCAGCGCCCATGATCTCGCCTGTTGGACCGACAGAGCCTGCAACGATAACGTCGCGCCCCGCGGCATCAGCGACTTCGCGGCCAAGTTCTGCGGCCAGTTTGGAAAAGTGATAGGCCTTGTCTGCTGCATCATGCAGCTTGAGGCGCGACGCATTGGCCCCAAATGAGTTGGTCAGGAACAGGTCAGAGCCAGCATCGACTGCGCCGCGGTAGAGCGCGCGGATCTTGTCAGGCTCATCCTCATTCCAGAATTCGGGCGCGTCTCCGGACATAAGCCCCATGTTGAACAGGTTCGTACCGGTTGCCCCATCGGCGAGAAGCCAGTCACGGGTTTCGAGAGCTTTGGAAAGTGCATTGGACATGAGTGGTGTTGCCTGCGTTGTTTTGCAGACCACATCTCATGCTCGCAGGGTTCAAGGCAAACTCATAATCTGCATGTTAAACATGAATGTGCTGCACATTGCTGGATAGCACATGTCCAGCTATTTGCCGTCAGACAAGTCCTGCAGCATCTGGGTGATATTGGCATTTGCCGGGCGGACCCGATGCAGAAAGGTCAAAAGCGTTATCAGGTCTTCGCGTGCTCTGGGATTGTTGCGGTTGGCCCGTTTAGCAATCCGCATCAAAGCGCCAACTTCAGTGTTGGCGAGCGTGTTTTGGTTTAATTCCTGTGCAATGCTATTGGCGATCTGATTGATCTGATCTTGCGAAAACAAAGCAACTTCATCGCCTTGTTGGTCGCTTTTTGCGACAGGGTCAGGCCAAATCAGTTTTTCAGAAGAAGGCACCATTTTATTGATTGCGTCGATGTCAGGGCCAATTCTGTCGCGCAATTGTTCGACGATTGTTGCCGGAACGGGAAGCGGGTCATGCTCTACGATCGGCAGGTTTTCGATCAGGCCCTTTGAGAGAAACCTAGCCGGTTGTTTGGTATCTGCTTTGTTTAGGGCGCTTTGGAGCATCAGCTCGGACCGCGTCAGGGACCGATTGACCGGAACATCCAGAATATCGGCCTTGGCCAGAAACGCGTCGCTGGATTGACCAAGCAGCAGTCCAAAAAACCGATCTGCCAGCGATTTGCTACACCGCGAATAGTTAGCCAGCTCAACTGGAATGCCCTTGTCCTGAAATACGGACAGAAGAAGACGAACCCGTTGGAAGGTGTCAGAGGTGTTTGCGAAATCTGCCAGCGAACCGCCGTAACCGGCCTGTTTTACGACCTGAGCATAGTAGGAGCCGACAAAATCTATCGGATCACGTAGAAACAGGATGATCTTTACCGGGTGCTGGGCCGTCAACCGATCGAGTTGATCGGGCTCATCCGAAATTTTGAGTGTCATCTGTTCTCGCGAGAACAGCACATCCTTTTCCGACGCGGATTGTGCTTTGCTTAGCACGACGTCGGCCCAGTCTTCACCGGGAGCAAAGTCGATATTGCCGGAACTCATGCCGCCGCGCCGGGCGTCTTCCATCATAGGATGCTCTGGGTAGTGCAGCCCGAAGTCACGCAACAATTCGACATTGCGCGCCAGGATCGACTGCATGGCGGTCGTGCCGGTCTTCCAGATCCCGATATGAAGGATCAGCGCCAAACCGTCATTCCCACTCGATTGTGCCCGGAGGTTTGGACGTCACATCATAGGTCACACGGTTGATGCCTTTGACCTCGTTGATTATGCGCGTGGCTGTTTCGCCCAAAAACTCATGGCTGAACGGGTAATAATCCGCCGTCATACCATCAACCGAAGTCACGGCCCGCAGCGCACAGGCGAAATCATAGGTGCGTCCATCACCCATCACGCCGACGGTGCGTACTGGAAGGATCGCGACAAAGGCCTGCCAGATTTCATCATAGAGGCCGTGCTTGCGGATCTGGTCGATATAGACCGCATCTGCCTTGCGCAGAATTTCCAGCTTTTCGCGGGTGATCTCGCCGGGGCAGCGAATAGCCAGACCGGGACCGGGGAAGGGGTGACGACCGATGAAGTGATCGGGCAGGCCAAGTTCGCGACCCAGCGCTCGGACCTCGTCCTTGAAGAGCGCGCGCAGAGGCTCTACCAGCTTCAGGCCCATTTTCTCGGGCAATCCACCAACATTGTGATGCGATTTGATGGTCACAGAAGGACCGCCGGAAAAGCTGACCGACTCGATCACATCTGGATAGAGTGTGCCCTGGGCGAGGAATTCAGCGCCTTCGATTTCATTTGCGTATTTCTGGAACACGTCAATAAACAGACCGCCGATAATCTTGCGCTTGGTTTCGGGGTCAGACACGCCTTCGAGTTTGCCAAGGAACAGCTCGGTTTCGTCGGCATGGATCAGCGGCAGGTTATAGTGGTCGCGGAACATGCCGACCACTTCTTCGGCCTCGTTCATACGCAGCAGACCGTGGTCCACGAATACACAGGTCAGTTGCTCACCGATGGCTTCGTGAATCAGCACCGCAGCAACCGAACTGTCGACCCCGCCGGACAGCGCACAGATGACCTGTTTGTCGCCGACCTGTTCGCGGATCTTCTGAACGGCTTCTTCGCGATAGCTGGCCATGGTCCAGTCGCCGGTAAACCCTGCCAGTTTTACAAAGTTCTCATAGAGCTTTGCGCCGCGTGGTGTGTGGTGCACCTCGGGGTGGAACTGAACGGCGTAAAAGTTTCGCGCTGTGTCGGCCGTGATCGCAAAGGGTGCACCGGGGGAGGTGCCATAGACCTCAAAGCCCGGAGCCAACGCGGCGACATGATCGCCGTGGCTCATCCAGACCTGCTCGCGGCCATCATCGAACCAGCCGTCCAGCAGGTCCAGCTTGGCAGAGGGCTCCACATAGGCCCGACCAAACTCGGCAGTGCCTTCGCCAGAGACCACGTTGCCGCCCAATTGCTGCATCATGACCTGCTGACCATAGCAGATTCCCAAAATCGGAACGCCATAGTCAAAGACACCGTCCGGTGCGCGGGGACTGCCATCCCGGGTGACGCTGTCGGGCCCTCCAGAAAAGATGATCGCCTTGGGTGCCATCTCATGGATCAGGTCCATGGTGACTGCCTGATAAGGGCGGATTTCGGCGAGAACATTCAACTCGCGCAGACGGCGCGCAATCAGCTGCGTTACCTGGCTGCCAAAGTCGATGATGAGAAGGCGGTCATGCTGGGCTTGGGTCATGCGCTCTGTTAGAACCGCCAATGGAAAAGTTCAATATCAAGGATCAGCGAAGGAGCAGCTGCTATGAGGGTTATTACCGAATTTGGCATGGGAACATCGCTGCGCAGGGGGGACTACACCGAAGCGGCGGCCCGAGGCATCAAAAACGCGCTTTGGCGGAACTCGATCAATGCTGCCGAACTGTTTGGATTCGACAAATCCGATATGCAACTGACCGTGGATGTCGGTGTCCAGAAACCTCAGGCGGTGGATGTCGATGCACTGCGTGAGATTTTCCCTTACGGCCAGCCCACGATTCGTCTGTCCCAAGGGGGGCTGGACATTGCCCGGCCCGAAGGCACTGGAAACCCCACCGTTATCGCCAATGTCGCAATCACCGTGAGTTTTGACATGGTGCCTGTAGAGGAGACCGCGTGATGCAGCGATTGATCATTGAAATGGCAATAGGCACGGATCTGCATGGACAGGACTATACCAAGGCTGCGTGCCGTGCCGTTGAACAGGCCTTGCGCCATGCCTCGCTGCCAGCGCTGTCACTGCCGGGTATGGATCAAGCCGAAATTCGGGTCCATATCGGCGTGCAGGATCCCGATCGTGTCGACAAACAAGCCGTGGCTGCTTGCCTGCCGCGGTCCGGTGCGGACGTTACGGTCGCGCTGGGCGGATTGGATGTCGCTGTCGAAGAGGGCTCTATTGGTGCCGTGACTGCAAGCGCTGCGATCGAAGTATTCTTGCCAAAACAAGACAGTTGGCGCCTGCGCCCGACTGACTAAACGTAGCTGATCAGGCCATAGCACGCCCCAATGTCGTTTTCTCGCGCCATACGCCGGAAACGACAGGGGGCGTGTTCCTCTGGCAAGCTAGATAAATGCTCAACCGGGGTTCCGCACCCCGCATCGGCGCAGAGGGGAAAAAGCAATGGCAGAGGCAACAGCAGCACGTAGACGGTCCCGCGGCAGTGGCGGCGGTGCGGCACGACGTGCCGAACGGACCGCGATCAGCACCGAAACCGCCAAGTATATCGAGCGGAATATTCCGAACCTCGAAATTCTGAACGAAGAAGCGCTGGAAATCATCGAGACCAATGCAGAGCAGGTCCTCGAAGAAATTGGTGTGAACTTTGTCAACAACCCTGCCGCGCTGGACCGCTGGCGTGATGCAGGTGCAGACATTGATGGTGAACGCGTTCGCATCCCCAAGGGTTTGGCCCGGCAATTGTGCAGCACCGCGCCCAGCACCTTTACCCAGCATGCCCGCAATCCATCACGCTCGGTCGAGATTGGCGGCAGAAACCTGGTTCTTGCCCCTGTCTATGGCCCGCCCTTCGTGCACGACATGGAAAAAGGCCGCCGCTATGCGACCATGGCGGATTTCGAGAACTTTGTGAAACTGGGCTACATGTCAAAGTGGCTGCATCATTCGGGCGGCACCGTATGCGAGCCGACAGACATCCCGGTGAACAAGCGCCACCTCGATATGCTGATGGCGCATATGACGCTGTCCGATAAGCCCTTCATGGGGTCGGTGACAGAACCCAGCCGGGCGCAGGACAGTGTCGACATGGCGGGTATTCTGTTCGGCAAGGACGTCGTGCAGCAAAAGACGGTGATGACGTCACTGATCAACATCAACTCGCCTTTGACCTTTGACGATGTGATGATGGGTGCTCTCGAGGTCTACGCGCAGAACAATCAGGCGTCGATCATTTCGCCCTTTATCGTCGGCGGTGCCATGGCGCCTGTTTCCGTGGCCGGTACGCTGACGCAGGTTATGGCCGAAGTCTTGGCCGGTATCGCCTATTCCCAGCTGATCCGTCCGGGTGCCCCGGTGATTATGGGGGCTTTCGTCACATCGATCGATATGAACTCTGGTGCGCCAACGTTCGGCACACCAGAAGCGGCGCATATCACCTATGGCGCTGGGCAGTTGGCACGGCGGCTGGGATTGCCGTACCGGTCTGCTGGCTCGTTCTGTGGCTCCAAATTGCCCGACGCACAGGCCGCCTACGAGACCGCCAACAGCCTGAACATGGGCTTGCTCGCTGGTGTTAATTTCATGCTGCATTCCTGCGGATGGATGGAGGGCGGCCTTGTGGCGTCCTTTGAAAAATTCGTGATGGACGCAGACCAGCTGGGCACGTTGCATCATCTCGCAAAGGGTGTTGCGATGGACGAAAACGCACAGGCCATGGATGCGTTGCGCGAAGTGGGCCCGGGCGGACATTTCCTCGGATGCGCCCACACGCAGGCGAACTTCAAAGAGGCGTTCTGGCGGTCGGATCTGTTCGACTACAAACCGTATGAGACCTGGTCAGAAGAAGGTGCGCGAGACACGGCCAGTTTTGCCAATGCGCGGGTCAAACGGTTGCTGGAAACCTATCAAAAGCCCGCCATGGATCCGGGCATCGAAGAGGCCTTGCAGGCCTATGTGGCACAAAAGAAAGAAAGCATGCCGGACAGCTTTACCTAATCCAATGCAGTGCTGAGATTTAGCCCGGGCCGCAGTGTCCGGGCTTTTTCTTTGGAATCAACGTGTTGCGGTTCGGATCAGTTGCGCTTCGCCCATCATGGCGCAGAGCACTTCGACATGGCGGCTGATGGAATAGCTGGCGGCCTCGGCGACGCGGGCGTCATTCAGGCCTTCTTCGATTTCGATCAGGCGCATCAGGGCCGCACCGGGACGGGGCAGGCGGCCATATCCGAACAGACGTTTCAGCTGAGTGTCCCGGCGATAATCCTGCGCACCGATGCGCGCGGCCCGTATCAGCAACCGGGGGCGTCGCAAGCTTTCGAGCATTCCAATGAGGTCTTTCATGGGCTTTCCCTTTTGCATGTGAGGTCATGGGTCATGAATTGCACAACTTTAGCGCGTGTTGCGCAAAGTGGGTGTTGTCCGCACGGTCGTTCAAGGAAGGGTTATCAATTGATGATCCATACCTTTTCAGCACCAATGCGATTAACCAATAGGTAACAAACACACCCTTAAGTTGTTATCCCAAGGGTGTTGTGGATAAGTTTTATAGACATTGTTGTGCGGTAGGGCCGTCGATTGGCCGTTGGAAAGACAGGGGATGCAAATGTCACAGCTCATAGAAACGAGCGGACCAAAGGAAATACCGAACTGGGTGCCACGGGCCGCGCGTCTGTATCTCGCGCATACCGAAGAAGGGTGCTCGATCCGTCAATTGGCGCGCGATATCGGCTGCCATGCCTCGACGGTTCTGCGTCAAGTCCGGCGCATAGAGAACCGGCGAGACGATCCATTGGTGGACGCTGCCCTCAAACGTCTGGGGGTTTCACACCCGTCGGGTCCCGGCGTGCAGACCGATGCGAAACACGTCCCTAAGGATGAACGTTGTATGACCAAGGCCGAAGATTTCACTGCATCGCCCGACGAAGCCACGTTGGCACGAGAAGCCCGGCGAATCTTGAAACGTCTGTGTGAAAGCGGTGCGGTTCTGGCCGTCGCGGCCGAGATGGACAAGGCTGTTGTCGTACGGGACACCGGAGATGGCGGCTCGACTCGTTCTGCGGTTGTCGATTCCACCATTGCGCAGGCCATGGCGCTCAAGGACTGGATTGCCTGCGACGCACCGGGCCGCATTTCGCGCTACAGGATTACGTCGATCGGGCGCAGCACATTGAACCGGCTGGTGGCAGAACAGGAAAATCGCGTTCGCGGGTTCGCCGAGGCGCAGGCCGGGTTTGACACAGGGCGCGAGGCCGAGGCCGCCCTCAATGCCATTGAAGCAGACCCAAGGGCGCGTCGAGGCCGCTTTTTACTGGCCGAAAGCCCTTTGATCGCCTTGGCGCGGCGCAAGGACAAATCCGGTGACGCATTCCTGAACGAAGAGCTAGTGGCCGCCGGTGAACGTTTGCGCGAAGACTTTGAGTTGGCCCAGATCGGCCCGCGCGCTGCGCAGAATTGGGACACGTTTTTAACGGATGGTATCCTTGGCGGTACCGAAGGGGATGCCGTCAAAGGTGGCGCCGACGCACGCGCTCGACTTGAAGCGGCGCTCAGAGACCTTGGTCCTGGGCTGGGAGATGTCGCGCTGCGCTGCTGTTGCTATCTCGAAGGTCTCGAAATGACTGAAAAAGAACTGGGCTGGTCCGCGCGTTCCGGCAAGATCGTTCTGCGCATCGCATTGCAGCGACTCAGGCATCACTACGCTCAGCGTGCCGCGCAGGGCGGTGATCTCGTTGGTTAAGGATGAATTGCGGTCGTCGCGCTCTGCGCGGGCTGCATTCCCGCGTCCCATTCAGCGCGAGTCAGCGCCGGAGTGAGCAGCTCACTCCGGCGCGTAACGCACTCAGAACACTTAGTAATGGTGCAGGGGGAAACTCATTACCTTGGGGATGCGACGCTGTGAGACAGCTGTGCGGTACTAGCAAATCCCCCCGCAACTCCGTATTACGGAATGCAGATATATTCTTCGCGGGGAAAAAACTGTGCGAGACCTCAAGTTGCCCAACGAGCGCCATCCGGAAAAAGCGCATCGCCCGGATAACGCCCAGCCCAAGAAACCGGACTGGATTCGTGTGAAGGCTCCGGGTGGGGCGGGATACAATGAAACCCGCCGCATCATGCGCGAACACAAGCTTGTCACCGTCTGCGAAGAAGCGGGTTGTCCGAACGCCGGTGAATGCTGGAATCAGGGCCACGCGACCATGATGATCATGGGCGAAATCTGTACGCGCGGCTGCACCTTTTGCAACGTGGCGACCGGGCGCCCTGATGCGCTGGATCTGTTTGAACCGGGCCGCGTGGCGGATGCGGTGCAAAAGCTGGGGCTGAACCACGTGGTCATCACCTCGGTGGACCGGGATGATCTGGAAGATGGCGGGGCCGAACATTTTGCCCAGACCATTCGCGCCGTGCGTCATCGCAGTCCGGGTACGACAATTGAAATTCTGACGCCGGATTTCCTCAAATGTGCGCCAGAGGTGCTGGAAATCGTGGTCGATGCCAAACCGGATGTGTTTAACCACAACCTTGAAACTGTTCCGGGTCTCTATCCCGAAGTGCGGCCCGGCGCGCGCTACTTCCATTCGCTGCGCCTGTTGCAACGGGTCAAGGAAATCGATCCTTCGATCTTTACCAAGTCGGGTATCATGGTCGGCCTTGGGGAAGACGCGCAGGCGGTCAAGCAGGTCATGGATGACATGCGCGCCGCTGATGTGGATTTCCTGACAATCGGTCAATACTTGCAGCCGACGCCCAAGCACCACGCGGTTCACCGCTTTGTCACGCCCGAGGAATTCGCTGCCTACGAAAAGGCCGCCTACGGCAAAGGCTTCGAGATGGTCTCTGCCACTCCGCTGACGCGCTCAAGTTATCATGCGGGGGACGATTTCGCCCGCCTGCGCGCCGCGCGAGAGGCCAAGCTGGCCCGGGGCTGACGGCCAAGTACCACTGTCAAAAAGAAAAGGGGCCGCGAAACCGGCCCCTTTTTTGTTTGTTCTGGCTGAAAGGCTCAGGGATTCGGAATCGCCTTGACGTAGGCGGCGACCGCATCCCGGTCTTCTTTGCTGAGTTCCGAAAAGTTCTGAACCACTTCGGCCATGTGACCACCCACGCTGTCGAAATCGGGGGTAAATCCGGTTTCGAGATAGTAGGCTATATCTGCGGCAGACCACTTCAGTTTATCCGGTGTCAGCGCGGGAATCGTGCCCTGGCCCGAAGGATTCGGCGCACCTGCCATCCATTGGCCGGTGTTCAAGGCGCCTACAGGATTGCGCGGTGTGTGGCATTCGGCGCAATGGGCCAAAGCCTCAACCAGATACTGGCCACGGGCCAGATCATCCGGAACATCCATTACGAACCCGTCTGGCATGAACAGGAACTTCCAACCGCCGACAGAGCGGCGGATGTTGAACGGAAAGCCCACATCATGCGGTTTCGAGGCCACATCGGACGCTGGCAAGGTCTGCATAAAGGCCCAAAGGTCCTTCAGGTCGCCATCTGTCATGCGGCTGTAGGCGGTGTAGGGAAAGGCCGGATAGTAATGCTGGCCCGCCGGTGAAACGCCGCGCAGCACTGCATTGGCAAACTGTTCCTGAGTCCAGTTGCCGATCCCGGCTTCGGGGTGGGGTGAAATGTTTGGTGCGTAAAAAGTGCCAAAATCTGATGCAAAGGCCTGACCACCGGTCAGCAAATTTTTGTCTTCGGCTCCCTTGGCGTGGTGACAAGAGGCACAGCCCGCAGCGGTGTAGACGGTTTTGCCCGCCTCTGCGTTTCCTGTGGCCTCGGCGAACTGGGCGGCGTCGACAGTGTCTGGCGCCGTAACCCAGAGTCCAATCCCGGCCGCCACAACGGCAGCCGGGATCAGCAGTTTCAACAAGCGGCGCACGGCCTGTTACTCGGGCGTACGATAAGTGTCATGGCACGCTTTGCAGGTGCCGCCCATCTTGCCCAGTGCGGGGCCGATGGCTTCGACACCTGTCGCCGCTGCGGTCTGCATTTCTGCGGCCGCCGCACCGAATGCGCCCCACTTTTCAAGAACATCCGGCAGGTTTTCCCACATCGCTGGCATTGCGCGCGTGCCGTCGATCGACATGCTGTCAGAACCTTCGGGCCAAAGCGGTGCTTGGTTGACCATCGAAACGCCGACGAGCGAGTCGGCTGCTGCCTGAGCTGCTTCGGCGTCATATTCCACAGCGCCACGGGCCATGCCGCCCAGAATGCCAAGATTGATCGCCATAATACGGAATTGACCCTGGCGGGCCTTGAGTTGCGCTTCGAAATCCTGCGCATATGCGGCGGTGCTGCCGAGGGTGGCGACAGCGGCCAAAAGGGTCAAAGTCTTTTTCATGGAGGAACTCCCTAGTGTGATTAATAGTAGCAACCATAGTATGTTTAGGGGCCGCAACAAACACATTCCACAAATTTGCGGGGCAGGTGCGCATAAATGCAAAAACTGAACTGGGATGATCTGAGATTTGTGCTGGCTGTGGCCGATTCCGGCTCAGTGGCCAGCGCGGCACGAATTCTTGGCGTCAACCACGCTACGGTCCTGCGCCGGCTGAACGCTTTTGAAGCTGCCGCAGGTGCCCCGGTGTTTGAGCGCAGCGCGCAGGGCTATCGGCTGCGGGCGGATCGGCTGGCCGTGATTGAGGCCGCACGGGATGCCGCCAGCGCGCTCGACCGGGCAGGGCGCCACCTGAGCGAAACCCTGCCGGATGGTGGCTCTTTGATGCGCCTGACGTCGGTGGATTCGCTATGCCAATCGGTTCTGGCCGAGGAAATGCCGCAGATTGCCAAGCGGATCGCGCCGCACCGGCTTGCGCTGATCTCGGCCAACACCCGGCTCGATATCTCAAGACTCCAGGCAGAAATGACAGTCCGGCCCACACCCACGCTCGAAGAGTTCATGGTCGGGGAAATTGCCTGCGATCTGGCTTTTGCGGTTTACGCGAACAAGGACGCGCCGGGCGGCTGGCTGGGACTGGGCGGCACCTTGGCTGGCTCATTACCAGGGCGATGGTTGGCCGACCACGTGCTCTCTGAACATGTGGTGGCCTTGGCTGATAGCTTTCAGGTTCTCACTGTCATGGCGCAGGCCGGAATGGGGCGGGCCGTTTTGCCCTGTATTTTGGGGGATCGTGCGCGGGGGCTGAACAGGATCGACTGTGACATGCCGGATCTGCGGGTGCCGCTTTGGGTGGCAACGCACCGCGATCTTGCGGGGCTGCCCCGCATTGACTTGTTGCAGCGCGCCGTCTTTGCAGCCCTCAGGCGTCAAAGAGACGCGCTCGAAGGCGTAGCCCAGGGCGCGTGACCGCAGCCGTTTTCAGTCTGGATCGGTGAAACGGACCTTGCCGATAAAGGGCAGGTTGCGGTTGCGCTGCGCAAAATCGATGCCGTAACCCACAACAAATTCGTCGGGAATTTCAAAGCCCGTCCAATCCGCTTTGACGTCCACTTCACGGCGGCTGGGTTTGTCGAGAAGCGCGATCGAACGCAGCTTGTGCGGTTTGCGCGCTTTCAGCAGCCCCAGAACATGTTTCATTGTGAATCCGGTGTCGATGATGTCCTCGACGACCAGTACATCGCGCCCTTCGATTCCACCGCGCAGGTCCTTCAGGATGCGCACCTCTCGCGAACTTTCCATGCCGTCGCCGTATGACGACGCCTCGAGGAAATCCACCTCGACCGGCAGATCAAGCTCGCGCACCAGATCGGCGATGAAAACGAATGATCCGCGCAACAACCCCACGACAATCAGCTTGTCGGTATCCGAGAACTCGGTCTGGATTGCACTACAGAGCGCTTCGATCCGCGCGGCAATGGATTTGGCCGAGATCATCTGGTCTACGACATAAGGACGCTGTGTCATGGGTTTACCCTTGAAATTTGAGCCGCAGCATACGACATGACCCGACAATGTCACGGATGCAAGGGGGCGAGATGCCGACCCATTCGGAAACCCGTACGCTGCCTTATTCGGCGCAGCAGATGTACGACCTTGTGGCCGACGTGGCCAACTACCCCAAGTTCCTGCCCTGGACGGCGGCGGCCCGCATTCGGTCGCGCGAAGAGCAGGGCGATCATGAGGTGATGCTGGCGGATCTGGTCATCTCGTTCAAAGTGTTCCGCGAACGCTTTGGCAGCCGGGTCACACTGTGGCCCGAAGCCCAAAAGATCGACACAGAATACTTGGATGGCCCGTTCAATCACATGGTGTCAAAATGGGCCTTCAAAGACGTGGACGGCGGGGTCGAAGTGTCCTTCTTCGTGGATTTCGAGTTCCGCAACCGGATTTTGCAAGGCGCGGCGGGGATGTTCTTTTACGAGGCCATGCAGCGTATTGTGAGGGCCTTCGAACGGCGCGCCGCCGAGCTTTACAGCTAGCGCGCTCCGGCGCATCTTGCCTGAGGGATCGCTGTTTTGCGGCTCATGTTCAGGAGGGATGACAAGTGACCATCGCAGCTGACCCGGTCGGGCCTATTCTCGACGCCAGCTTGGCCAAACAGACTGAATCTGCGCGTCAGGTCATGCGGATGTCCTTGCAGGACTGGACCGCCTGCGCTCTGGCCGGGCGCAGCGAGCCGGTCGCGCGTATCACCCGCGCCATGATTGTCGAAGAAGGCGGCGCCGAACAGGCCAGCCTGCTGGGTGGGGGGCGCGCGCCGGCCCGGGCAGCGGCACTGGTCAACGGCGCGACCAGCCACGCGCTTGATTACGATGACACCCACTTCGCCCATATCGGCCACCCGTCGGTTGCCGTTCTGCCCGCTGCCCTCGCGATGGCCGAGCGTCAGGGCGCAGGCATGCGCGACGTGCTCAAAGCCGCGCTGGCAGGGTGCGAGGCTTCGATCCGGTTTGGCTTGTTGTTCGGCCGGTCGCATTATCAGATCGGCTACCACCAGACCGCAACCGCTGGTGCCTTTGGCGCCGGGGTGGCAGCGGCGCAGCTGCTGGGGCTCGGCCGCGATGACCTGCAAGCCGTGATCGGGCTGATTTCGACGCGGGCCTCAGGGCTGAAATCGCAGTTTGGCACAATGGGCAAACCCTTTAACGCCGGGATTGCAGCATCCAACGGCGTTGAGGCCGCCTTGCTGATCGCAGCAGGCTTTCAATCAAATTCGGATGCCATGACCGGACAGAATGGTTTTCTGACAACCCACCACGCAGACATTGAAGTAAGCAGCTCATCTCGCGCCGAACAGGCCGGATTTTTCATGGAAAACGTCAGTCACAAATTCCACGCCTGTTGCCATGGGCTTCATGCAACACTCGAAGCCTTGCAAAGTCTCAAACCCATTGATGCGCAGGATGTCACTGCGGTTGGCATCGCAACGCACCCTCGCTGGATGACCGTATGCAACATCCAGACGCCGCGCAGCGGGCTCGAGGCCAAGTTCTCTTACCGCTGTGTCACGGCCTTGTCCCTGCTTGGGTATGACACCGGCGCGCTCACGACCTTTGATGATTCCCTGGCACAGGCCGCCGTGGTGCAGGCGATCTTGCCCCGTGTGAGTGTTCATGCAGACGAGAGCCTTAGCGAAATGCAAGCCCGTGTCACGGTTCAGACCGACCAAAAAAGCCAAGAGGCGTTTTTCGATCTGGATCTCCCGCTTGATCTGGACAGCCGGCAAAGCCGCATTGCCGCCAAAACGCGCGCGCTCGTCGGCGAAAGCACCGCTCTACAAATCAGCCAGGCACTAGACACGGACGACCTCTGCGCTCTGACTGCGCTTTTCTGATGCTTCTTTGTGCCTGAAATATCCCGGGGTTTGGGGCAGCGCCCCAACGGGCGGTTTTGAAAAAAACCGCAAAACCCATGAAAAACGGGCCCGCGAGGGCCCGTTTGCATTTTGATCAAACCGCCGGTTTGGCTGGTTTGTGATCAGCTGGCGTGATCATAGGCCCGTTCACCGTGAACCATGATGTCCAACCCGCTGTGCTCAGTCTCTTCATCCACGCGCAGCGGTGTGATGGCCTTGGTGATGAAGATCAGAACCACGGTCACGACGATGGTAAAGAGACCGACGATCACCAGCGATCCGGCCTGTGCGGCAAAGCTGCCAGCGCCAAAGATCGCAATCATCAATGTGCCAAAGATACCGCCGACACCGTGGACGGCAAAGACATCCAGAGTGTCATCGATCTTGAGCAGGTTGCGAACCACGTTGACCGCTTCCTGACACAGGATGCCGGCGATGCCGCCGATGATCAGTGCTTCGACCGGGCCGACAAAGCCCGACGCGGGTGTGATCGATGCAAGACCTGCAATTGTCCCTGTGACCATGCCCACCAAGGACGCCTTGCCGAACTTGATCTTTTCCCAAAGCGCCCATGTCAGCGATGCGGTGGCCGCCGAAATATGGGTGACGGTCAGCGCCATGGCTGCGCCACCATCGGCCGCCAGCTGCGAGCCGCCGTTGAAACCGAACCAGCCAACCCAAAGCATGGCGGCGCCGATCATCACGAAACCGGGGTTGTGCGGCGGCGTGGTCTGATTTTTGCGCGGACCAAGGAACATTGCGATGATCAATGCGGCCAGACCGGCTGTTTCGTGAACCACGATACCGCCTGCGAAATCTTTCACACCGTTTTCGCCAAAGATACCGCCGTCGGCGAGGAAACCGCCGCCCCAGATCCAATGCACCACGGGTGCGTAGCACAGCAGCATCCAAAGGCCCGAGAAGAGCAGAACAAACCCAAATCCGACGCGCTCGACATAGGCGCCGACGATCAGGGCAGGGGTGATGATCGCAAAGGTCATCTGGAAGGCAAAGAACAACACCTCAGGCAGCGTTCCCGACAGGCTGTCTGCCGTCACACCGGCAAGAAACATCTTGTCGTATCCGCCCCAGTAGCCGGATGTGCCGCCGCCAAAGGCAATGGAGTATCCAACGACCAGCCACAGCACGCTCATCAGGCATGCAATGGCAAAGCAGTGCATGAAAACACTCAGCACATTTCGTGCGCGAACCAGTCCGCCGTAAAACAGCGCCAGACCTGGCAATGTCATGAACAACACCAACGCTGTTGCCACGATGATCCAAGCGGTATCCGCTCCGTTCATAGTCCCGTCCTTCCGATTTTGTTCGTTGCGCAGGTCAAAAGCGGGATTCGGATGCGGAAAAAAGCGGCATGCCGTCCTCAGGCCGCGCAAATAGGGGGCAATATGCAAACTGCACAAAAAATGGGCTTAAAATTTAAGCAATGACCAAAAATAGGGCATTTATGAAAGGCAGCTTTTTCCGAGCAGATGCAGGGCATGCGCAACCGTCGCTGCCCGCACCGCATCACGGCCAATCGCGCCGAATTCGACGGTTTCGGTTTGTACGCCGTCTGCATTCGCCAGACCAAAGCGCACCCGTCCTTCGGGTTTGAACTCGGACCCTCCCGGCCCGGCGATCCCGGTGACGGATACCGCGATCTGTGCGTCAGACCGGTCCAGCGCGCCTTTTGCCATTTCGGCCGCGACCGCTTCGGATACGGCGCCATGCGCCTCAAGTGTTGCGGCCCTGACCCCCAGCATGTCCATCTTTGCCCCGTTGGAGTAGGTGACAAACCCGCGGTCCACCACGTCGGACGATCCCGGGATTGCGGTCAGTGCTGCGGCGATCATCCCGCCAGTGCAGCTTTCTGCGGTGGCGATCATCTTGCCTTGTTTGCGTGCCAGTTCCAGAACCTCGGAGGCGGTCACATCATCGCTCCATGATAAACCGAGGCCAGTGCGATCACGCCAATTGCAGCAAAAACGCCGGCGATCACATCATCCAGCATGACCCCCATGGGGGTGCCCATCCTGTCTGCGCGTCCGACAAGCCATGGTTTGGTGATGTCGAAAAGACGGAACAGAACAAAGGCTGCAATCCAGCCGGGCCACAGTCTTTCGATCCCGATGCCCATCATGGCCGCGCCATAGCTGACCGGGAACAAGGCAATCCACTGTCCGACCACTTCGTCGATGACCACCCAGCTGGGGTCATGATCCTCTGCGCCCTCGGTCACGCGCTGTGTTGCGATAAGGCCCGAGATGAAGGCAAAGACTGTCAGGTTCAGCAGGAACCAAAAGCCGCCAATCTGATGAATGCCATAGGCAAGGGGCAGGGCGGCCAGTGATCCCCATGTCCCGGAGGCCGGTCGCAGAAAGCCGACGCCGCAAACCGATGCGATCCACTTCATGGCTTCACCAGTGTTGCGGTTGCGATGGCCGCGATGCCTTCTTCGCGGCCGGTAAAGCCCAGTCGTTCAGACGTGGTTGCCTTGATCGATACCTGATCGCTGCGCAGCTCCATGATTTCAGCCATTTTCGCCATCATATCAGCGGCATGTGGGCCGATCTTGGGCCGTTCGCAAATCAACGTGCAGTCAACATTACTGATCGTATACCCCTTGGAGCGGGCCAGATCGCAGGCGTGGCGCAGGAATATGTCGCTGGCCGCGCCTTTCCACTGCGGATCGCTGGGGGGAAAGTGGCGGCCGATGTCGCCTTCGGCCAACGCGCCATAGAGCGCGTCGGTCACGGCATGCATGCCGACGTCCGCATCGGAATGGCCCTTGAGCTTGCGATTGTGCGGAACGCGCACACCGCACAGGATGACGTGATCCCCATCTTCAAAGGCGTGTACGTCAAAGCCGTTGCCTAGGCGTATGTCCATATCGGTCTCCAGCAATCGGGCGGCGCGGGCAAAATCCTGCGGACCCGTGATTTTCAGATTTCGTTCGTCGCCCGGAACAATGGATACGTCCAGCCCCGCAGCGCGGGCGACCTCCACATCGTCAGTGGCATTACCCGGATGGGCGCGATGCGCGGCCAGGATATCGGCATAGCGAAATCCCTGCGGCGTCTGCGCACGAAACAACCCCGTGCGGTCCTGTGTTCCGCTGACACGGCCCTCGGCGCCGGTCCAAAGCGCATCAGTGACCGCCAGTGCCGGGGCGGCGCCCGGCGTGTCGCTTAGCGCATTAAGGACCGCATCAATGACGTGGCCGGGAATGCAGGGTCTGGCGATGTCATGGATCAGGACATGGTCCGGCGCCGCGGTCTGCAACGCCATGAGCCCGTTCAGCACAGAGCCCGCGCGACTGTCCGCGCCATCCACCAGCGCGACGTCCAGTCCCGTGCAGGCGGCTTCCGCAAGGTGTCGGTCATCGGGATGAATCACCATGACTTTGGTCATGTCGTCTGCAAAGGCCTCCAGCGTCCAGCGCGCCACGGGACGCCCTGCGATGGTTTGCCATTGCTTGGGCAATGGTCCACCTGCGCGGCTTCCACGGCCTGCGGCGACGAAAATCACGGCTGTTGTCATGGGATTGGCCCCTGTTTCCCTTTGTTCTAGGCGCTGCGGGGCGCATGCGCAATTGCCCGGGGAAAGTGATTAAAAAATAGGCAAATAGGTTTGCTGCGGTAGCGAAAACAGGGCAAAACATTGAAAGAACTCAGGGGGACCACTACCCCTGATGCAACTGCACAAGGATTAAGCGTTTGAGCATTGCTCTGCCAGACCGCACCATTTCACCCCCTGTCTTGCTGGCTCCGCTGGCGGGAATCACGGACTTGCCGTTCCGAAACCTCGTGTCAGGCTTTGGCGCGGGCCTTGTTGTGTCCGAGATGATTGCTTCCGGCGAATTCCTGACAGAACGCCCGGGTACACGCGAAAAAGCCGAGCTTGGGGCCGGGATCGAAAACACCTCGGTTCAGATTGCGGGCCGCGAGCCGGAACCCATGGCCGAGGCCGCCCGGATCGTTGAGGGGATGGGCGCCAAGGTCATCGACATCAATATGGGTTGTCCGGCCAAAAAGGTGACGGGTGGATGGTCAGGCTCGGCGCTGATGCAGGTTCCGGATCACGCGCTGCGCCTGATCGAAGCGACCGTGGCAGCCGTCAAAGTGCCGGTTACATTGAAGACCCGGCTGGGATGGGACAGCGATGCATTGAACGCACCTGATCTGGCCCGCCGCGCCGAGGGGGCTGGCGTATCCATGGTTGTGATCCACGGACGCACCCGCTGTCAGTTCTATAAGGGGCAGGCCGATTGGGACGCAATCCGCGCCGTCAAAGAGGCCGTGAACATCCCCGTGGTGGCCAATGGCGATATAGTTGATGCCGACACGGCGCAGGCGGCGCTCAGGGCGTCCGGGGCCGATGGGGTCATGATTGGCCGTGGGGCACAGGGGGCGCCCTGGAAACTGGCCGAAGTCGCAGCCGAGCTTTATGGAACGCCGGCGCCAAAAGTGCCGACCGGGGCAGCTTTGACCGATATGGTGTCAGGCCACTACGAAGCGATTCTGCGCTTTTACGGCAAGGTGCTGGGTGGACGCGTCGCCCGCAAGCATTTGGGGTGGTACATGGACCGTGCAGGCACGGAAAAGGCCTTGCGCGGGCGCATCCTGACCGAAAAGGACACCAGCCATGTACTGGCTTTGCTGCCGGATGCTCTGGCGGAACGGGATCCGGGGGCTGTGGCAGCATGACCGAAGAACAGGATATGCAGCTGTGGTCTTCGCTGCCGGTTCCGGCCATTCTGATTGCGCCGGATGAAACCATTCTCGATGCCAATTCAGCCGCCGAAGGATTTCTGAACACCTCGGCAAAATGGCTTGAAGGGCAGCCCGTATGGGACCGCATCGCCGTTGATGCGCCTCTGGAAGAAAGCCTTGCCCGGGCGCGCGACCATGGCACGCCGCTGTTTGTAAACGATGTGGACGTGGGCTCGGGATCCCGAGCACCGCTGATCTGCAATCTGTCGATTGCACCGGTTCAAGGCAGCGGTGGTCAGATGATCCTGCTGATTTCGCCCCGTGAACTGGCCGGGCGTATGACGCAAAGCCATTCGGTGAAATCTGCTGCAAAATCGGCAATCGGCATGGCGGAAATGCTGGCCCATGAAATCAAGAACCCGCTGGCGGGGATTACTGGCGCTGCACAGCTGCTCAGCATGAACTTGTCTGCCGATGATCTGGAATTGACCGATCTAATCGTGGCGGAGAGCCGGCGCATCGTAAAGCTGCTCGAACAGGTTGAGCAGTTCGGCAACCTGTCGACGCCCGAACGCACCGAGGTCAATGTGCATGACGTGTTGGATCGTGCGCGCCGCTCAACCTTGCTGGGTGCGGGGGCGCATATGAAGATTGTCGAGGATTACGATCCCTCGCTGCCCATGGCGATGGGCGATCCGGACAAGCTGTTGCAGGTCATTCTGAACCTGCTCAAGAACGCCGCCGAAGCCGCCGACCCGATCACCGGGGGCACCATCAGGCTGCACACCTACTACGAACACAGCTTCCGCCTGCGGCGTGCCGATGGCTCTGGTCAGTCGCTGCCGTTGCAGATCGAAGTGATCGATGACGGCCCCGGTTTGCCGGATGACATCAAGGGCGACATTTTTGATCCCTTTGTTTCGGGCCGTGAAAACGGAACCGGATTGGGGCTGGCGCTGGTCAGCAAGATTATCTCGGACCACGACGGCTGGATTTCCGTCGACAGTATTCCCGGACGCACTGTTTTTCGAATTTCGTTGCCGCGGGCAACACCTGCCAAAGAGGAGAGTTGAGTTATGGATGGCACTGTTCTTGTCGCCGATGACGACCGTACGATCCGCACAGTTTTGACCCAGGCGCTGACACGCGCGGGCTGCAAAGTGCATGCAACCTCTTCGCTGACGACGCTGATGCGTTGGGTGGGCGAGGGCAAAGGCGACGTCGTTATCTCGGACGTGATGATGCCTGACGGAAACGGGCTGGAGATGCTGCCCAAGATTTCCGAGGACCGCCCGGATCTGCCGGTGATCGTGATCTCTGCGCAAAACACGATCATGACAGCCATTCAGGCCGCAGAGGCAGAAGCCTACGACTATCTGCCAAAACCGTTCGATTTGCCCGATCTGATGAAGCGCACCGCACGGGCGCTGGATTCGCGGCAGCGTGTTCCGCGCCGCGATGATCCGGTTGTCGGTGGCGCGGACGAGCCGGAAGAATTGCCACTGGTGGGCAAAACGCCGGTCATGCAGGCGCTCTATCGATTGATGGCCCGTGTAATGAACACTGATCTTCCGGTGCTAATCACCGGCGAGTCGGGTACAGGCAAAAGCCTGATCGCCCGCGCTCTGCACGACTTTTCTGATCGTCGCACTCTGCCGTTCGTATCGGTAACAGCGGCTGATCTTGCCGATCTGGAAGGCCCCGCCAAGGTGCTGGCGCGGGTCAAGGGCGGCACGCTGCTGATTGACGAAATCGCCGACATTTCTGACGAGGTACAGGCGCGGATCGTGCGCATGATGGATGTGCCGGGTGATCATGTGCCGCGCTTTATGGCTACGTCGCAGTATGATCCCGGGCGCCTGATGGAAGAAAAGTTGGTTCGGCAGGATCTGTTCTATCGCATGGACGGCGCGGCGTTGTCGGTGCCTTCTCTGCGCGAACGCGTTGAGGACATCAAATTGCTGACCGAACATTTCATGTTGCGGTCTGAAAAAGAAGGTGCCCCAAAGCGGTGGCTGTCGGCACAGGCCGAAGAGTTATTCCGGGTATACAGCTGGCCGGGCAATGTCCGACAGTTGGAGAATGCAGTGCGCCGTTTGTGTCTGACCGCGCGGGCTGACGAAATTGCCCGCTCCGAAGTCGAAGCGGTGCTTGGTAACCAGCCGGAAACCGGCCCTGTCCTGCGGGGCGGGGACAGCGAAAAGCTGGGCGCTTCGGTTGCCCGTCACCTGCGCCGCTATTTCGATTTGCACGGCGCAATTTTGCCACCTCCGGGCCTGCATGGCCGCATCATCCGTGAAGTCGAGGTGCCGTTGATCGAAATCGCCCTAGAGGCGACGGGTGGAAATCAGGCTAAATGTGCCGATTTGCTCGGAATCAACCGCAATACTTTGCGCAAAAAGATCACCGAGCTGGATATTCGCGTGACACGCCGCCGCAAATTGATGTAAAACGGCCACATAACTGTGGCGCGACCGCTTCGCTTTTGGGCTATCCCAGCGAAAACGGTCTGGCAGACCACAAGATATGGCGGTTGTCGCTTTGAGGCGACACATCAAGGCGAGGATGGGCTGTGGCCACAGGAGCACGCACTGCAGCGCGCACCATGACTTGGGCTCGTATAAGCCGTTTGCGGCGGCAAAGACGGGTGCAGAACGCGATGACACTCGCGCTGGTTGCGCTTGGTCCGATCCTTGCTGTTGCCACCTTCCTTGTTCTGGGGCCGCTGGATAGCTCGGCTGGCGTGCTGAGCCTGCGGTTGGTGCTGCTGGCCGATCTCGTTTATGTTCTGTTTCTTGCCGCGTTGGTTTTGGGCCGTGTCGCGCGCATGGTGGCCGAGCGACGTGCCCAATCCGCGGGATCGCGTTTGCATCTGCGTCTGACCGGGGCCTTTACGGTCATGGCGCTGCTGCCGACCATCACGGTTGCTGTGTTCGCGGTGCTGACCATCAACATTGGTCTCGAGACATGGTTTTCCAGCCGCGTGCAGAACGTGGTCGGAGCCTCTTTGACAGCGGCCGAGGCCTACGAAGAAGAGCAGCGTGAAGGTCTTGAGCAGGATGCTCAGGCGCTGGCCGGGTTTCTGAATGCCTCTCGGCGCGTCAGTCTGGCGATGGACGGAGGCGATCTGCGGCAAATTCTGGGGCAGGGTCAGGCCCAGATCCAGCGCGGCCTGCGTGAGGCCTATGTGATTGACGGCGCTGGCGAAATTCGCGCACGCGGGGAACGGTCCTATCTGTTTGACTTCGAACGCCCATCACCGGACGATTTCGCTACGGCGGACGCGACGGGCATCACGGTTATCGCGGATTGGGAAAACGATGAATTCCGCGCTCTGGTGCCCCTGGCGGCATTTGCCGATCGCTATCTCTATGTCAGCCGCAACGTCGATGGCCGTTTGCTGTCCTTGCTGGATGAAACACAGGAAACCGCGCGGTTCTATCAGCAGCAGGAAAGCGAACGCGGTAGGCGACTGTTTGACTTTGCTCTGCTTTACCTTGGCTTTGCCGTGCTGCTCATCCTCGCGGCGACATGGGCCGGTTTGTGGTTTGCGGAACGTCTGTCGCGACCCGTTGGGCGTTTGGCTGGCGCGGCACAGCGGGTTGGTTCGGGCGATCTGGACGTGCAGGTGCCCGAAGAAGAGGGTGATGACGAAATCTCGATGCTGGGGCGGTACTTCAACCAGATGACCCGGCAGCTCAAGGGGCAGCGCGAAACCCTTTTGGAAAATACCCGCCAGATTGAACGGCGCCAACGCCTGTTCGACTCGGTTCTGACGTCGGTCACATCGGGTGTTGTCGGCTTGGACGCAGGCGGCAAAGTGACCTTCGTCAACCGTTCCGCCGAACGCTTGCTGGGTTGGCATGAAACCCGCGAATCCGTTCCGATCCACGTTGCGGTGCCTGAATTTGGCCCCTTGTTTGAACGCCTGCGCAGCAGCGGTCAGGAGAGCGCTCAGGAAGAAATCAAAGTGTCGCGCGAAGGCCGTTTGGAAAACCTGCTGGTGCGCGTTGCCACCAGACGCAGGGATGACCGCAGCCTTGAAGGCTTCGTGGTCGCTTTTGACGATGTGACCGATCTTGTCAGTGCGCAGCGCATGGCCGCGTGGGGTGATGTTGCCCGCCGAATTGCTCATGAGATCAAGAACCCACTGACACCGATCCAACTGTCCGCCGAGCGTATCAAACGCAAGTTTTCGCGCGTGTTGGAGGAAGACGATGCGGCCCAGTTGGAGGACATGACAGGGGTGATCGTGCGGCAGACAGGCGATTTGCGCCGCATTGTCGATGAGTTCTCGAAATTTGCCCGTATGCCCGAACCCGAACGCAAGCCCGAAGATCTGGGCGATTTGTTGCGCGGGGCTGTCTTGTTGCAGGATGCAGGTCAGCCGAATGTGCGCTTTGTTACCAAGATCGCGGCACAGGCAATGCCCGCCGAACTGGATGCGACAATGATTGGGCAGGCCTTCACTAATCTGATCAAGAATGCGGGAGAAGCGATTGAAACGCTTCAGGAAAAGGGCGCTCCTGAAGGTCACGATCCGCAGATCCACGTCAGTGCTGAGATCGTCGATGACAAGGTGGAGATCCGGATCATGGACAACGGGATCGGCTTGCCAGAGGACCGGGCCCGCCTGTTCGAGCCTTATGTGACCACACGTGGCGAAGGCACCGGGCTGGGCCTGCCAATCGTCAAAAAGATTATCGAGGAACATGGCGGCAGTCTGACGCTGGAAGACGCGCCACCTTTTGAACCAGACGCCCATGTGGGCGCGATGGCGGTGATCCGTCTGCCGCTGGATTCGCCTTCGGCGCAGCAGCCGGACGGGTCATCCCAATTGGAGGAGGTTTAGCAGTTATGGTGATTGAAAAGGTTAGAGGCAGAGATGAGTGATATTCTGATCGTTGACGACGAACGCGATATCCGCGAGCTGATCGGGGATATTCTGGAGGATGAAGGCTTTACCACGCGTCTTGCGGGCAACAGCAACGATGCCATGGCCGAAATCAACAAAGAGCCTCCGGCGCTGCTGATCCTCGATATCTGGCTGAAAGACAGCAAGATGGACGGGATCGATATTCTCAAGGCTGTAAAGCGCGACAACCCGGACGTGCCGGTTGTGATCATATCCGGTCACGGCAACATCGAAATCGCGGTGGCTGCGATCCGGCAGGGCGCCTATGACTTTATCGAAAAGCCGTTCAACATTGATCAGCTTTTGGTGGTGATCCGGCGGGCGATGGAAACCTCGCGCCTGCGCCGCGAGAACGCCACTCTGAAGCGCGGTGAAACCCGCAGCGCTGAAATGCTGGGTGACAGCGCAGGATACCGCGCCTTGATTGCACAACTGGACAAGGTGACCAAATCCAATGGCCGCGTTATGCTGACCGGCCCTGCAGGCAGCGGCAAGGAAGTTGCAGCGCGATATATTCACGCCAAGTCCAACCGCAGCTCTGCGCCCTTTGTGACCGTGAATTGCGCCGGGGTTGAGCCTGAAATGATGGAAGCTATGCTGTTTGGCCGCGAAAGCGCCAAGCGGGGGATCGAGCCGGGTTTGCTCGAACAGGCCCATGGCGGTGTGATCTATTTTGACGAAGTGGCCGACATGCCGTTGGGCACACAGTCAAAAATCCTGCGTGTTCTTGTGGATCAGCAATTCAACCGGGTCGGAGGCAGTGACAAGGTTCGCGTAGATCTGCGGGTCATTTCCTCGACCGGGCGCGAGCTGCAGGAGGAAATTGCCGAAGGGCGGTTCCGCGAAGAGCTGTTCCACCGCCTGAACGTTGTGCCGATCGCGGTTCCATCCCTGTCTGAACGGCGCGAAGACATTCCAATGCTGGCCGATTACTTCATCGAGCAATGCCATCAGTCACAGGGCCTGCCCAAGCGCACGCTGTCTGACGAAGCGGTTGCCCTGATGCAAACCATGACCTGGCCCGGCAATGTGCGGCAGCTCAAGAATCTGGTGGAGCGTGTGCTCATACTGGGCGAGGGGACCGGACCAATCGAGGCCCGTGAACTGCCACAGGAATCGGCCCCAAGCGAAGAAGAAGACGGCAAGGTCATTCTCTCCGGAACGTTGGCCACGATGCCCCTGCGCGAAGCACGCGAAGCCTTTGAGCGCGAATACCTGCTGACGCAGATCAACCGCTTTGGCGGCAACATTTCCCGAACGGCGAATTTCGTCGGTATGGAACGCTCAGCGCTGCATCGTAAGCTCAAATCGCTGGGTGTGGTCACCAGCCAGAAGGCCGGTGCACGTGTTGCCAGGGTCGAGGATGAAGGCGAAGAGCAGATCGAACAGGCCTCGTGACTGGCGCATGGGCAGGGCGCGCCGATTTGGCGCTTTTGCGCTTGGCGCCCGTGGGGTAATTCCGTTTCATGGATCTGCAAGCAATTGATCTGGGCGTAGCACGCGGTGGTGTGCCGGTTTTGGAGGGGGTGACGTTTTCCCTCGGCCTTGGCCGTGCCTTGGTGCTGCGCGGACCCAATGGCGCTGGTAAGACAACCCTGCTGCGCACCATGGCTGGTCTGCAGCCGCCGCTCTCTGGGCGGATTGAAGGCGCAGAAGACCGGATTGCCTATGCCGCCCATGCGGACGGTTTGAAATCCATGCTGAGCGTGACAGAGAACCTGAGCTTTTGGGCTGATGTCTTTGCCCAACGCGATATTGAGCCTGCGATCAAGGCTTTTGACCTGACCGGATTGCGCACGCGGCTTGCCGGAACACTGAGCGCGGGCCAGAAACGCCGCCTTGGTCTTGCGCGGTTGATGGTCACGGGGCGTCCGATTTGGGTTCTGGACGAACCGACGGTTTCGCTGGATGCAGCTTCGGTTGCGCTCTTTGCCGATGCGGTGCGTGCGCATCTGCAGCAGGGCGGTGCTGCGCTGATGGCCACGCATATCGATCTGGGCCTGAACGAGGCTGAGGTGCTGGATGTGGGCAAATTCCGCGCGGTTCCACGCGTGTCCGCCCAAGACGAGGCGTTCCTGTGATTGCGCTTTTGAAACGGGATTTGATGCTGGCCATTCGGGCAGGTGGGGGCTTTGGCCTCGGGTTGGCGTTCTTTCTGATCGTTACCGTGCTGGTGCCTTTTGGCGTGGGCCCTGAAACCGCACTGCTTGCCAAGATTGCGCCGGGTATCTTGTGGATCGGTGCTTTGCTGGCCTGTTTGTTGTCGCTCGATCGCATTCTGGCGCTGGACTGGGAAGACGGATCGCTTGATCTGCTCGCGACCGCGCCTTTGCCGATGGAAGGCATCGTGACCATCAAGGCACTGGCGCACTGGATCACAACGGGGTTGCCGCTGGTCTTTGCCGCACCGGCACTCGGCGTGCTGCTGAGCATGCCTGTCGATGCCTATCTCTGGGTCGTTGTCAGCCTCGCACTGGGCACACCGGCCCTGAGTGTGATCGGAACCTTCGGCGCGGCCCTGACCGTGGGCATCAAACGCGGCGGGTTGCTGATGTCATTGCTGGTGCTGCCGCTCTATGTCCCGACCTTGATCTTTGGCGCCGAAGTGGCCCGACGGGGTGCTGAGGGGCTGGCTGTGCAAACACCGTTGCTGATGCTGGCGGGGATCAGCGCGGGCGTGGTTGCCCTGCTTCCCTTTGCCTCGGCGGCTGTTTTGAGGATCAACCTGCGCTGATGCGCCGGGCACTGCCATATTGCGTATGACGCATATTTGAGGTGTAACAGGCGCGCACAAGGGATAACTGCACATCATGTCGATCTGGGAATACGCCAATCCGGTCAAGTTCATCCGAACAACGGACCGCCTGCTGCCATGGTTTTCTTGGGCGGCGCTGAGCTGCCTTGCCACCGGGTTGATCTGGGGATTTTTCTTTACGCCGGATGATTTCCGGCAGGGATCAACCGTCAAGATCATCTACTTGCATGTGCCTGCGGCGCTGATGGCGATTAATGCCTGGCTCATGATGCTTGTGGCGTCGCTGATCTGGATCGTCAGACGCCATCATGTTTCGGCCCTCGCTGCGCGCGCCGCAGCCCCGGTGGGCGCTGTCATGACGGTCATTGCGCTGGCAACAGGGGCGATCTGGGGCCAGCCGATGTGGGGCACATGGTGGGCCTGGGACCCGCGACTGACATCCTTTTTGATCCTGTTCCTGTTCTACCTTGGCTATATCGCGCTGTGGTCGGCCATCGAGGATGACGACACCGCCGCCGATCTGACATCGATCCTTTGCCTTGTTGGATCGGTCTTTGCCTTGCTCAGCCGCTACGCCGTTCTGTTCTGGAACCAGGGGCTGCATCAGGAGGCCACCTTCTCGGCTGACAAGGAACAGAATATCGCGGATGTATTCTGGTATCCGGCGGTGATCTCCATGGTTGGTTTCGCCTTGTTGTTCATCGCGCTGGTATTCCTGCGCACGCAGACTGAAATCCGGGCGCGGCGCGCCCGCGCGCTGATGGCCCGCGAAAGGACACTGTGATGCTGCCGGATCTTGGAAAATATGCAGGCTACGTGCTCAGCGCTTATGCGGTTTCGCTGACCCTGATCATTCTGTTGGTTTTGTTCAGCGTCATGCGCGCGCGCCGGGTGCGGCGTGAACTCGAAGACATCGAAGCGCGGCAGGGCCGCAGTACCAAAGAGGCCTCTGATGGCTAAACTTTCGCCGCTGATGTTTGTACCGCCGGCGATATTCGCCGGGTTCGCCATCATGGCCTATGTCGGCATGTTCCGCGAGGACCCGCAGGGCCTTCCATCCACGCGGGTGGGGCAACCGGCCCCGGCCTTGCCTGTCGAAACGCTGGCAGGGTTTGACGCGGCGGCGCCTGATGCGCTCAGCTCGGGTGAAATCACATTGGTGAATTTCTGGGCGAGCTGGTGCCCGCCTTGCCGCGCAGAGCATCCGCAGCTGCTGGAGATGCAACAGGACGGGCTGCGCATCATCGGGGTGAATTTCAAAGACAAGGAATCGCAGGCCCGCGGGTATCTGGAAGACGACGGCAATCCGTTCCTCGCGGTGCCCTTTGATCCGCTGGGCCGCACGGCGATCGAATGGGGTGTCACCGCGCCGCCCGAAACCTTTATTGTCGATGGGGATGGAACCGTGTTGTTCCGCTTTGCGGGGCCCTTGGTCGGTTCTGACTATGAACAGCGCTTTGTTCCTGCGCTTCAGGACGCCTTGGAGCGCTAAGCGCTTTTACAGATCACACAACAGACTGTCGTCGGTGAGGGTGCTCAGATCGCAAGCCTGAACCGCGTCTGCGCCAGCCGAAACACCGTAGACCGCCAGCAACGTCAAAACGGCGAGCTGGGCAATCAGCCATGGCTTGATGGTTCGGTTTTTCATCGGACGTGCCTCGGTTTGTGCGGCGTTGTCTCTATCTTGGGGTTTTGTGCGGGTTTGTGGAGTGGGGAAAACCTGACAATTTCCCCCTAAAGCCCTGTATCGGCGGTGTTTTGCGCGTTGGGTGGTCTGGATGGCGCATTTTTGCGCAAGCTCGGAAAACAAAAAGCCCCGCCGAAGCGGGGCCTTGAAACGGCGCGGAGCATTGCCCGCGCCGCAATCTGTTTTGGTTTATTCGGCTGCGACAGGTGCCTGCGCGAGGTTGCGCAGAACGTAGTGCAGCACGCCACCGTGTTCGATGTATTCGATTTCGATCGCTGTATCGATCCGGCACTTGAGCGTGATGGTCTTTTCGGATCCATCAGAAAACGTAATGGTGCAAGGCACTTCCTGCAGCGGCTGGATCGTGTCCAGACCCGAGATCGAAACGCTTTCCTCGCCGGTCAGGCCAAGGCTCTTGCGGGTGTCACCGCCGGTGAATTCGAACGGGATCACGCCCATACCAACGAGGTTGGAGCGGTGAATACGCTCAAAGCTCTCGGCGACCACGGCCTTGACGCCCAGCAGGGCTGTGCCCTTGGCTGCCCAGTCACGGCTGGAGCCGGCGCCATACTGTTCACCACCAAAGATGACCAGTGGGGTGCCCTGTTCCTGATAGGCCATGGCTGCGTCGTAAATCGATGTCTGCGCGCCATCCGGGCCCTTGGTGTAGCCGCCTTCGACCCCATCGAGCATTTCGTTCTTGATGCGGATGTTGGCAAAGGTGCCGCGCATCATGATCTCGTGGTTGCCACGGCGCGAACCGTAAGAGTTGAACTCACGCGGGGCCACCTGACGATCTGTCAGATACTGGCCAGCAGGTGTGGTTTCCTTGAACGAACCCGCAGGCGAGATGTGGTCGGTGGTGATCATGTCGCCCAGCAGTGCCAGAACGCGCGCACCTTCGATGTTGCTGATGGTGCCCGGCTCTGCGCTCATGCCCTGGAAGTAGGGTGGGTTCTGAACGTAGGTCGAGGTCGCAGGCCAATCGTACGTTTCGGCCTCGGTCACATCGACGCCCTGCCACTTGTCGTCGCCCTTGAACACATCGGCGTATTTCGACTGGAAGGCTTCGCGTGTCACGGTCTGTTCGACCAGCTCTGCCACTTCCTGCGAGGTCGGCCAGATATCCTTGAGATAGACATCCTTGCCATCTGGTGTCTGTGCGATCGGATCGGTGGCCAGATTGATGTCCATGGTGCCAGCGATGGCATAGGCAACAACCAGCGGCGGCGAGGCCAGATAGTTGGCGCGCACGTCAGGCGAAATCCGGCCTTCGAAGTTGCGGTTGCCGGACAGAACCGAAGTCGCAACCAGATCACCCTCGGCGATGGCGTCGGACAGTTCCTTCTGGATCGGACCAGAGTTACCGATGCAGGTGGTGCAGCCGTAGCCCACGAGGTTGAAGCCGATCTTGTCCAGATCGTCCTGCAGGCCCGCAGCTTCAAGATAGGCGGAAACAACCTGCGATCCGGGGGCCAGAGAGGTCTTGACCCATGGCTTGCGATCCAGACCCAGTTCAGCGGCTTTGCGCGCCACAAGACCTGCACCGATCATAACGTAGGGGTTGGATGTGTTGGTGCACGATGTGATCGACGCGATCACGACCTTGCCCGATTCCATGGTGTAGTCTTCGCCTGCAACGGCGACTTCCTTGTTCATCGGACGCTTGAAGGTTTCTTCCATTTCCTTGCGGAAGGCATCCTTGGCGCCGGTCAGTGCCACGTAGTCCTGCGGGCGCTTGGGGCCCGAGATGGCAGGCACGATGGTACCCATATCGAGGCTGAGCGTGTCGGTGTAGACCGGTGCATAGTCTGCACCGCGCCAGAAACCGTTTTCCTTGGCATAGGCTTCGACCAGCGCGATGCGCGCTTCGTCACGGCCGGTGTTGCGCAGGTAGCGCAGCGTTTCATTGTCGATCGGGAAAAAGCCGCAGGTGGCGCCATATTCCGGTGCCATGTTGGCAATGGTCGCACGGTCGGCCAGAGGCAGACGGTCCAGACCTTCGCCGTAGAATTCGACGAACTTGCCCACAACACCCTTGGCGCGCAGCATTTCGACGACCTTGAGAACCAGATCGGTGCCGGTGGTGCCTTCGACCATAGAGCCTGTCAGCTCAAATCCGATGACTTCGGGGATCAGCATGGAGATCGGCTGACCCAGCATCGCTGCTTCGGCCTCGATGCCGCCAACACCCCAGCCCAGAACGGCTGCGCCGTTGACCATGGTGGTGTGGCTGTCCGTGCCAACCAACGTGTCAGGATAGGCCACTTCGGTGCCTGTCTGGTCTGTGTCGGTCCAGACGGTCTGAGCCAGATACTCAAGGTTCACCTGGTGGCAGATGCCGGTGCCGGGGGGGACAACGCGGAAGTTGTTGAATGCGCTCTGACCCCATTTGAGGAAGGTGTAGCGCTCCATGTTGCGTTCGTATTCGCGGTCCACGTTCATCTGGAACGCGCGTGGGTTGCCAAACTCGTCAATCATGACCGAGTGGTCGATGACCAGATCAACAGGGTTCAGCGGATTGATTTTCTGTGGATCACCACCCAGCGCCTTGATGCCGTCGCGCATCGCGGCAAGGTCAACAACCGCCGGAACACCGGTGAAATCCTGCATGAGAACGCGGGCAGGGCGGTAGGCCAGTTCGCGGTCGCCTTTGCCGCCATTTTTGCCCCAGTCGGAAAAGGCTTTGATGTCGTCAACGGTGACGGTCTTGCCATCTTCGAAGCGCAGCATGTTTTCCAGAACGACCTTGAGTGCCGCAGGCAGGTTCGAAAACTCGCCCAGTCCGGCCGCTTCGGCGGCTGGGATCGAGTAATACGCGACGCTCTGGTCGCCGACGGTCAGGGTTTTGCGGGTCTTTGCGCTGTCAGTGCCAACTGTAATGGGCATGGATGGCCTACCTTTCAAAGGTGAAGATGGGAATTCTGGCCCGTATCTGCACCATGCGCACAGGTCGATCAAGGGGGGTGCGACGTTTTTTGTATGCCATTGTACACATTCCCGCCGATAACGCTGAAGAACAGCGGTTTTACCGCCGTGGGATGGCAGGGTATCCCGCCCGCCACACGGGACTGTCACAGTCTCTCGCAAAACCTTGATTGGTCTTTTCACCGCCAGTTCGGTAGTTCATATTTTCAAACGACACATCACACACACGAGCTTTTCATGCGCAGGCACCTGGCTTCTCTTGCCCTGATCTTTGCAGCCCTGACCGGAGGGGCGGCGACTTCTGTTGCCGCGCAGGACAATCCGGTTGTGGTTGAACTGTTCACCTCTCAGGGCTGTTCGTCCTGTCCGCCTGCTGATGCGCTGTTGGCAGAACTGGGCGGGCGCGATGATGTTATTCCGCTGGCCCTGCACGTGGACTACTGGGATTACATTGGCTGGAAAGACCGTTTTGCCATGCCGGGCTTTACCACGCGGCAAAAGGGCTATGCCATGGCCGGCGGCTGGCGCAAGATCTACACGCCCCAGATGGTGATCAACGGCTCGCACGCCGTTGTTGGATCACGCCCGATGAAAGTGGTGGATCTGATCCGCAAGCATCAGGCCCAAAAGCCCAAGGTCGCGCTTGATATCCGCCGCAGCGGAAATCAACTGTCGATCAAGGCGACCGCCCTGCACGATGGGCGCCCCTGCGAGATCCATGTGATCCGCTATGCGCCCAGCAAGGATGTGGAAATCACGCGCGGTGAGAACGCCGGTCACCGGTTGACCTATACCCATATCGTCGAAGACTGGGATGTTGCGGCGAAATGGAACGGGCGCGGCACCTACGAAGGCACCGTGCGTCTGGGCGGAAGCGGCCCTGTTGTGGTTCTGGTTCAGGAACCAGGCTACGGACCCATCGTTGCGGCTGCTCGCTTGCGCTGACGCCAAACCGGGTTCTTGATCTTCCAGCGGCGGTGTATCCAGAACCACTGGTTCATGTGCTGGCGCACCAACGCCTCCAGACCGTCGTTGACAGCCTGCGTCATCTCTACCGCGTCGCCGCGTTTGATCTCATCGAGCAGAACAATCTCAAAGCTCAGCCCGTCTGGTTGCCGGATCGCGTAGACCGGGATCAGTGGGGCGTCGAATTTGAGCGCCAGCTCAGCCGTTACAGTTGAGGTCTTGACCGGTTTGTCAAAATAGCTGGTACGCGCGCCGCCTGCAGCATGCAGATCCGTCAGAATGCCGAGCACGCCGCCAGCCTTGATGTGCCGCACCATTTCAATCATGCCCCGTTTGCCCTGTTCGAACATGGGCGTTCCGATGGCCGTGATGGCTTTGACGTAGTGATCGTTGAACCACGGGTTCGACATGGCGCGATAGAGCGCGCCCATATTGTGCCCCCGGCCAATCAGCGCCGCTCGAGCCGCGTCGTAATTGCCGAAATGCCCGGTCACAAGAATAACGGGCCTGCCATCTGCACGCGCCTGTTCCAGGGCCTCCAGTCCGGGGCCGGTGATCTTGGCCTTTTGGGCGCGCGCCACGAAATCCTGACCGGAATAAATCTCGATCAACGTGCGGCCCACGTTGTCCGGTACGGATTTGCACAGGCGGCGCACCTCGGCCTCGCTCAGCTCGGGGCAGGCATGCGCAAGGTTGTCCCGGATGCGGGCCTTGTGACCGGCCAAGGGTGCCACGATCGTTCGCATGATCCAGCCCATGAGCGGGACGCGCCAGCGGTAGGGCAGCAGTCGTGCTGCGCCGATAAAGGTGCGGAAAGCCCGGTCGGTCAGCCAATCCCGCACAGTGCTGCTGCGGTCCCCGGTCGGTTTTTCCTGCTGTGGTTTGGAGGCTGACACGGATTGGACGCTTTCACGGGCTGGGTTCGGTCCGTCAGATTTATGAAAGCCCGGCTGAATGCGCAAGCATGCAGAGGGCGTCAGCCGTCGTCTTCGTCCTCCGAGCGCAGCGTAATCTCGCCCGAGGTGACCAATGTACGAATGGCATCAATGACCTCGGTCATGGCCGCTTCGCCAGCCTTGGCCTTGACGGTGCCGCGGTTTTCCACCTCTTCTTGCAGGCTGGCGGCCATTCGTTTGGAGATGTTTTCCGTGATAAAGCCTGCCGCGCGCTGATCATCTTCGCTGGTTGCCGCTGCAAGGGCGGTGGCCAGAACATCCTGTGGAACGTCACGCAGGATTTTGGGCACATCGATCGGGTTGAGGCGATCGGGAATGTTGGCAAACGTAAAGATAGCCTTGCGAACCGCTTCGGCGAAATCGCGGTCCTGTTCTTCCAGTCCCGACAGCAGTTCGTCGCGGGTGTTGGAGGGCGAATAGTTGAGGATGGCGCCGAGACGTTCATCGGGTTTGGCCGCAAAGGCCTTGATTGGTTCGGCGTCCAGCTGCGCGGCTAGGCTTAGGCCAATGCGTTCGACGGCATCCGGGGTAACGCCGGTGGTCAACGACACCGCATAGGATATTCTGCGCGCCCTGTCTCCGGGCAGTTTTCCCAAAACCTCCGCCGCCTTGGCCACGTGGATTTTGGACATCATGACGGCGGCCACTTCGGTGCTTTCGCTTTGCACCAATGTGATCAGCCGCTCGGGCGGCAACGCGCTTATGCGGACCCACGGATCGCCGGTCTGGCGTACACCGGCCTCTTTTCGCAGGCGGGCTGCGGTGTGGGGATTGATCTTGCCATCAAGTGCGCTGAGCGCACCGGCTATGTCACCGGGAAAGGCCATGGCAACACTGTCGAGTTCATCGGCAAATTCGGCCACCACGGTGTTCAGTGTTTCGCGGTCCACATAGCGCATGTTGCCCAGCAGCAGTGTCAGCTCCGCCTGCTGGTCCTCGGGCAAAGCAGACAAAGGAATATCCGCGCCTTCGTTAAGCAAGAACTGCACGATAATCGCAGCCTTGGATTTGCGCGAAAGCGCATCAGGCCTGCCAGTCGGTCGATGGTCGGGCAGGGCCGCGACAGCGGCCGGGGCAGCAATCAGATTAGACATTCAAGGGTGTTCCCGGTGGCATACCGTCAGACCTATCGGTTCAAGGTTACCCACCAGTTAAGGGCGCACCGCCGTCAGTAAGAAAAACCGCGTCCGCGCTCGATGGCCATACGCAGCGAAATTTCGGCCCAGCTACCCCGGCCGCCTCGGGTGCGGATCTGCGTCAGTTGCAGCCGTGCGAGCTGGATTTCGCCCTGTTCCACATAACCCTGACCCATATAACTGCGTGCCAGAAGGTTGTTGGGATTGGCCGCCAGCGCCCTTTGATACCAAAGCTCGGCTTCGGCGGTTTGGCCAAGTGTGCGGGCAACGAACCCGCGGTATGTGAGCGCCAGATCGGATCCTTGGTCTTGCAGGCTGTCCAGAACGGACCGCGCTTCGGCGGCCCGGCCGGCGTAGGCCAGTTCCCGAACGGCCAGCATCCGGGTCTTGTCGTTCAGCCTCGTATCCTTGGGCGCTGTGCATTCACCCAGATCAGCATCCCAGATCAAACCTTCTTCGCACTCTTGCGTGGTTGGGGATGGCTTGGGCGGCGCTTCGGTCTCGGTGCCTGCGGCCAGGGCGGGCAGGGGCAGCATGAGGCTGAGACAAACGGCTGAAACGGGTGAAAATCGCATGATCTCTCCTGACGAGTTGTGTTTTGCATAGATAGGACAAACGAAAAAGGCGGCCACTGCGGGCCGCCAGTGTCTTGGGTACGTGCGTAGAGATCTTAGCTGGACATGACCTTGCAGCTGCCAGTTTCGGCATCATAGACTGAGCCTTCTGCGCAGCTCATGACTTGTTTCTCATGGCCAGAACAGGCCGCGTTTGCCGCGAATGCGGGCGCCAGTACCAGCGCCGCGGTCGTCAGAAGCATCTTGAATTTCATTTCAGTCCTCCTGTTGAACAACTTGAATACTAGCACAGGTTGCAATTCGGTCAAAATTTTTGATGTCGTGTTCCAAGCGGCAATGCGCCGACGCACAAAAGCTGGACAGAGGGGTGCTCGTTAAGATTGTATGGGTGAAATCATTTCAATCGAGAATCTTCATGCGTCAGTTTTGCTTTTTTGTTTTGGCCTTTCTTGCCTTGGCCGCATTTTCGCGGTTTGGCGCGGACGCCCAGCAAGATCCCCCTGTCGTTATCGTCGAAGAACCGGTCGCCTGCGCTATCCCCATGCCAGACGATTGGCAATGGACCGATCTGGAGAGATGGATCTGGAATGATCTTTGCGAGTTGAATTCGGGCGAGGTGAATTTGCAGTGGTACGACACTGCAGATGAGCCGTTGGAATGCCGACCCGACAAGATCGACGGCCCGGTACCGGAGAACCGCCAGATCAGTGGTGAGTTTATCCGGGCCATCCTGACAACACCGGCCTTGCTGGCACGTAGCCCGAGGGACCGTTTCACAATCAGATGCGCGCAAATAACCGATACACTGAACCTGAGCTATCTCGACATCAAACCGGCGTTGTTCATCCTCGATAGTCACTTTCAGAAAAGCATCCATCTCTGGGAAACTCGATTTGCTCGCTCTTTTAGTTTGGTTAAATCTTTCGTTGAAGGCGGAATAGAAGCAGATCGGTTGAAGATTGGCGGGTCACTTTTTCTCTGGAGTGGGCATTTCAAGGGCGCCGCAGATTTCAGAGGAGCCAGCGTTGCCGTGAACTTTGATGCTCTCGGCGCGACTTTCGAAAAAGTGCTGAATCTGGAAAGAACGCACGTTCGTGGTTCAATGCTTTTGGGAAGATCGGCAATGTTCCAAGGCGATGTGGTGTTGCGCAGCGCATCCGTTGGCTCGGTACTGTCAGCGACAACATCAACTTTTGAAGGCGTTTTTGACGGCAATCGGCTGGAAGTGAATGAAACCTTGTTCCTGAGAGACGGTGCGCAATTTACAGGCGAGGTGTCATTGCTGAATGCTAGAATTGGCTCAGATGTCGATGCAAGCGGCTCCACTTTTCACGCGAGACTAAATGCGGACAGCGCACGAATTGGAGGCTCTTTGATGCTGCGAAATGGAGCGGTTTTTAGTGGCAAGGTCGTATTGAGGAACGCTTCTATTCAGAATCAAATTTCGGCAATTGGATCGCGTTTCGAAGACACGTTCAATGGAGACGCGATGAAGCTAGGCGGGTCTCTTTTCTTGCGGGGAGGTTCTGTTTTTCAGAAGGGCATCACGCTCACCGCTTCTGACATCGGCAGCCACCTGCAATTCGGGGCCAGTCGGTTTGATGGCAAGATCAACATGACTGGCGCCAAGGTTGGTGTGGAATTGCTGCTCTCTTCGCCCGGCGACAGCCATGGCGCGCCGACTTGGGGCAACGACGCGGAACTGATCCTGCGCAATGTATCTACGCCGGTGCTTCAGGCGGAAATGCATGGGTGGAAACGCAAGGATGGCAGTTGGTTGAAAACCGATCTGACGGGTTTGCGTTACGACCGTTTCGGTGGGCTCAACGCGGACTCTTGGGTGCAGAGCGCCAATATGGGCGATGCGGATGCCGAAACTCTGATCGCATGGATCGAAGAAGCGCAGCCGGACCACGGCAAGCGCTATGATCCACAACCCTATGAACAACTGGCCGCAGCCTTGACGGCGGCTGGTGCCGAGAACGCGGCCAAAGCCGTTCGCTTTGCCCGCTACGAGCATCGCCGCACCGTTGAGGGCACTCCGCCATGGGACAGGTTCAAACTGGGGCTGTCAGCTTGGGTGATCGGACATGGCGTTTATCCGTTTTATCTGCTCGCCTGGTTCGGTGCTTTGGTATTCCTCGGGGTCGTGGTGGCCCATCGCAGCGCGTCGCAGGAACTCAAGGGGTTCTGGCAGAAGTTCTGGTATTCGCTTGAAAACGCGCTTCCCTTGGTCGAGCTGAAAGAAGCGCACAAGGCCATCGAACATAACGATGGCCTTGCGGAATGGGTCTTTCACGCACAAAAGGTGGCCGGCTTTGTGCTGGCCACGATCCTTGTGGGTGCGCTTACCTTGCTGGGCAGTTAGTCTTCGCCGAACACACGGGCAAAGATCGTGTCCACGTGCTTGGTGTGGTAGCCCAGATCGAACTTTTCGTTGATTTCCTCTTCGGACAGGGCCGCGCGGACTTCGTCATCGGCCAGCAGCTCCTCGCGGAAATCGGTGCGATGATCCCAGACCTTCATGGCGTTGCGCTGAACCAGACGGTAGGCGTCTTCGCGGCTGACGCCGGCCTGAGTCAGAGCCAGCAGCACACGCTGTGACATCACCAGACCTGGGAACTTGTTCATGTTGTCCAGCATGTTCTGCGGATAGACCAGCAGCTTGTCGATCACACCGGTCAGACGGTGCAGGGCAAAATCTAGCGTCACGGTGGCATCGGGGCCAATCATCCGTTCAACGGAGCTGTGCGAGATGTCCCGCTCGTGCCACAGCGCGACATTCTCCATCGCCGGGATCACGGCCATGCGCACAAGGCGGGCCAGACCGGTGAGGTTCTCGGTCAACACCGGGTTCTTCTTGTGCGGCATCGCCGATGAACCTTTTTGACCCATCGAGAAAAATTCTGCGGCTTCCAGAACCTCGGTGCGCTGCATGTGACGGATTTCGATGGCGATGTTCTCGATGCTGCTGGCGATCACACCCAAGGTGGCGAAAAACGCTGCGTGGCGGTCGCGTGGGATGACCTGTGTGCTGATCGGTTCTGGCACCAGACCCATCTTTTCGCAGACATGCTCTTCGACAGCCGGATCAATGTTGGCAAAGGTACCGACAGCGCCGGAAATTGCGCCGGTGGCCACTTCGGCGCGCGCATCGCGCATCCGAGACAGGTTGCGATCCATTTCGGCGTAGAACCGGGCAAAAGTCAGACCCATGGTTGTGGGTTCGGCATGGATGCCGTGGCTGCGCCCGATACGCACGGTGTCTTTGTGTTCCAAAGCCCGCTTTTTGAGCGCTGCCAGCAGGCCTTCGATGCCCTTGATCAGGATGTCCGAGGCGCGCACCAACTGCACGTTGAAACAGGTGTCCAGAACATCAGACGATGTCATGCCCTGATGAACAAAGCGCGCCTCTTCGCTGCCGACATGTTCGGCGAGATGCGTCAGAAAGGCGATGACGTCATGCTTGGTCACAGCCTCGATTTCGTCGATCCGGGCCACATCGAATTCCACGTCCTTGGCTTTCCAGACGGCGTCGGCGTTTTCCTGCGGGATGACTCCCAGATTGGCCTGCGCGTCACAGGCATGAGCTTCGATCTCATACCAGATGCGGAACTTGGTCTCAGGTGACCAAATGGCGACCATGTCGGGGCGGGAATAACGGGGGATCATCGGGCTGTCCTTTTCTTCGGCAGTGGCAGCAGGAATGCGCGCGCCTCTCATACGGAGGGTGGCCGGGAAGGGCAAGCGATGCCGCTGTCGCAGCAACGATTGCGGGTTGCCTGACCTTGGCCTAGGCTGCGTGCATTGTTCAGTGATTTACGTTTCAAAGGAATAGACCATGCGATTTCCGTCCCTTGTGACCGCCGGCCTGATCATGGCCTCTCCGATGTTCGCGCAGAATACGGGGCAGTCCGACATGAGCTGGACCTATACCCGCTCAGTACAGCAGGACGTGTTCGATACCTTCTTGATGCTTTCCTACGGCATCCCGGAAACCGATGCTGTGCAGTTCCGGGCGGAATGCCTGATTGGAAATTCCGGGCCCTACGTCATGATGACCCTGTTCTCGGATGTGTCCGGACAAACGGATGGTGCACCGGCAGGCGTGACATTTACCTCGAACAACGGCGAGCGGTTTCAGCGCGACGGCTCCGTTGTCGGTGCTCTGGCCGAAGTCGGGATCTCGGGCGTGGACGTGGCGCTGTTCACCAATGATCCCATTTGGTCAATCTTCTCGGAAGGAGGTCCGGTCTATTACGATCTGCCGGGGCAAAACGCGCTCGTCTTGCCGATGGACGGAATTGCAGATCAGGCGGTTCGCATGATTGACGATTGCGCCCGGATCGACAGCCTTTGGGAGGCCGGAGAGCAAACAGGCTCTGACCCGGATGAGCCGGAAATGGATCCTGTCTGCCTCGTCGCCCGCAATCTCAGATCAATCGATGGAGAGATCGCGCTGTCGCTGACAATCCGCAACGATTCAGGCGAATATCGCGGCCTGTACTGGATTGACCACAATGGCATGGGACAGAGTTTTGGCGCGCTGGACGCCGGGCAGAGTATGACGCTGGACACCCGTGAAGGACATGTCTGGGAATTCACGGACGGGCCGGGAAACTGCGTCGAAGTCGCCGTTGCGGACCGTAGCCAGCCGATCATCGCACTGACCAAACCCGCCCCTTACTTTGGTCCTGAATAAGGCGAGTCCGCTTGGCGTTTCCGGTCCCGCAGTCTTTGCCAGCCAAGCCAGAGCAGCGCCATTGTATAAAGTAAAATGGCTGCAGCCATGGCCAGCAGCGCGCGGGGCACCAAAAAATTCGCAGCCGTGTTGCTCAGGCCTTGGCACCCATCGTAGCCATAGAGAAAGTTGCCGGTGCAATCGAAGCTGATGAGCAGAAAGGCAATCAGGCCGAGCATCCAGAGTGCAAAACTGATCAGGCTCAATCGGCGGAACAGACGGTTTGTAGCGCGACGCGACAAAACCAGCAGCACAATTGGCAGCGCCACGAAGGTGAGCGTGAAAAGAATGATGCCTTGATTGTGCATAGCTGGCTTTCGTCTGGTTTGGCCTCTGTCTATGTTGGCAAGGCACCCCCATGAGGCAAGTCTGGAATGCCGGTAGAACTGAGCGATTTTTTTGGCGAATGGCGGATCGATCGCGACATCCGGCAGCATTCCGGCGGCGCGGGCCGGTTCGAAGGAACGGCTGTCTGGACGCCCGAGGCCGGCGGCGCGGTTTATACGGAAACCGGGTTTCTGAGCCTGCCGGGGCAGGGCCGCTTTCAAGCCGAGCGCAGCTATGTTTGGGATCATGATCTGCGGGTGTGTTTTGATGATGGGCGGTTCTTTCATCAGGTGCCACCAAAAGGCGGAGAGGCCGCGCATTGGTGCGATCCCGACCAATATGATGCCAGTTATGATTTCGACAGTTGGCCCAATTGGTCCTGCACGTGGCGCGTTCAGGGTCCGCGCAAAGACTACACGATGATCAGCCGCTACAGTCCAACCAGCTCATAAGGGTTTGAATTTCTGCCCGTTTTTCAGGCTTTTTCCCGCCGTATACCATTGCATCCATGTAAATCATTGAAAATAATGAATTTTATTCTTTACTTCGAGTGGGGCATGAGTAATTTGGCGGATAACACGTCCCGGCGATCCTGTCCGCGACGGAGTTGGCGCAAAGGATGCAGAAATGCCGCCCATTCAGGATCACCCCCTACGTTATAAGCTGGCAAATGAACTGCACGCGCGGCCGTTCCCTTCGCTGACGGCGCCGTGTCGGGCGATCTATCTTGCGATTAAGAAAGAAACCAATGCGGCGGGCCGCGACCGTTCGCTGGATCTCAAACATTTGACCGATCTGCTCGACCGCTACGGCACGCCGCATCCGCAGCCGGGGGCAACCCATTATTCGGGTCAGATCGGGCAAAACGTTCTGAAATGGGAACAGCACACGGAATTTGTGACTTACACGGTCTTTCTGGGCGGCCTTGGTGAAAGGGCCTTTGATCCTGCTGACTTTGAAGTGTTTCCCGAGGACTGGCTCAATGAAGCGCCGGGCGTGCGGATCACTTCGGCAATGCTGCGCATCAGTGAACAGTCTGATGATGACAGGATGTCGGAACTCGTTGACGACTGGCTCGTGTCCGAAAGCGTGGCGGTCAGCCGCGTTCTGGATAGTGATGCCGTTGTGGCCGGGGATTTTCGGATCGATCCGTCAGGACATTTGCGCTTTGCTGTTTTCACCGCGCCTGGCGTAAAACAGCGCCGTGTGGGCCGTATTGTCCAGCGCCTGTGCGAGATCGAGACATACAAGGCCATGTCGATGCTTGGGTTCTCCAAGGTCAAGGAGATCGGCCCGCGCATGGGTGAGATCGACGCCGAACTGACCCGCCTGATGGAAGCCATGACCCAAAGGCAGGGCCCCGAAGAGGACACGTTACGCAGTCTTTTGGCCGTATCGGCCGAGCTTGAGAACCTGTCCGCGCAAATGTCTTTTCGCTTTGGGGCGACCGGAGCCTATGAGGCCATCGTGGAACAACGCACAACAGTTCTGCGCGAAGAACGCTTTAAGGGCCGGCAAAGCTTTGCTGAATTCATGATGCGCCGCTTTGATCCGGCCATGCGGACAGTCAAATCAGCTGAGCGGCGTCTGGGGGCAATGGCTGACAGGGCCATGCGCGCCGGGGATTTGCTTCGGACCCGAGTTGAGGTGCAGCGATCGGCCCAGAACCAGCAATTGCTGGAAAGTATGAACCAAAGGGCGGACACACAGCTGCGGTTGCAACGCACCGTCGAAGGGCTTTCGGTTGTGGCGATCAGCTACTACGCCGTATCGCTCGCCGGGTATCTTTTGTATCCGGCTACGGGCATTCTGGGCATTTCCAAAGGGATGCTGACAGCGCTGGTCACGGTGCCCGTCGTCTTGCTGGTTTGGTTCATGATCCGCCGTATCCGACACGCGGTCGAAAAGGCCGATCCCGAAGTCTGAGGCCTTTGCCAGCCGCGGCGTGCACATGAAAAAGCCCTGCCAACCGGAGTGGGCAGGGCGTGTTTTCGGAGCTGGCTCGTGATTACTCGGCAGGCTGAAGGATTGGCGAAGCCGATCCTCTACGCGCGAGACCTGCTTGCATCACCAACGCGCCGACCGCGATGGAGAGGATTGCAAGGATGGCCGCGACCGACAGTGTTGGAACGCCGGACAGACCCGCGCCTACAGTGCAGCCCCCGGCGAGCACACCACCAACGCCCATCATGATAGCGCCGGTTGCATAGCGTCCGGTTTCACGCGGGCTGTTGAAGCTGACCCATTCGAACCGGCGCGATGCCACGGCCGACAGCAGAGCGCCCAGCAAGACGCCTCCGATCAGGCCGACACCGAAACCGGCGGGGATCGAAGAAGAGGCGATCACCCAGAACAGCGCATCGGCATAGGGGGCGGTAAAGCTCAGGCTTTCCATCGCGATCGGATCAAAGTCGTCATAGAGCACAAAACCTGTGCCAACCCAGCCGAGAGGGACAAGCGCACCAAGTGCTGCCGCGAGGATCAGCGTCGTGACGCGATTTCCGCTGCGCAGGGCGAATGTCAAAGCGCCAAGCGCCAGAACGCCGGACCAGAACAAGCCACCGCCGGGCAGGGCGGCCAGTGATGTTGCTGAACCAAGATCAACGGTCAGCGCCCCCAACCCGGTGCGGACCGGGGCCAGAACACCCTTGAGCGTGGCATGAGCGGTGATGGCGAAAACCGCGAGGACAAAAACCGCACGCAGGTTCCCGGATGCAGTCAGAACGGTCAGCCGCGAGACGCACCCACGGGTCAGAACCATACCGGCGCCAAACAACAGGCCGCCGACAACAATGGCAGCAAGAGGCAGATCAGACACAAAGAAACGGTGGTCCGCAAAGTCGATGAAACCAAGGCTTGCCAAAGTCTGGGTGCCAATCACGGCGACCGCGAGCGCGGTCAGCCAGACGCCCATGGCGGCACGGCGATCGTCGCCCACCAGACCGCGACGGAAACAGAATTTGGTCTGCTCGGCCAGAACGCCAAAAGCGGCCCCCAGAATGAGCGCAAAGAAAACCGCAACCTGAGGGGCGGTCAGTGATTCAAATCCCAGTGTCTCGAACATCGCTGTTCTCCTGCAAAACGGAACGTTTGTTCCAAATGCAGGCGGTAAGGCGCGATATCAAGACAGGCTCAATGCATGGGGTGCGCTGTCCGTGGGAATACGTTCTGCCTTTCGGGAATTTGGCGGGTAATCGTTTCGATTGCGGTCCGCGGGCGCAATGCGCATTCCGCCAAGGTTGCCCAAGGCGGAACGCAGAATTTTATTTTGTATAGTCGGTGTTAGCGGCCACGGATCCGTGGATCCAGCGCATCGCGCAAACCATCGCCCAGATAATTGACGGACAAAACAGTCAGCGAGATCGCGATTCCCGGCAGCAACACCCGTTCCGGGAACTCTTCCATGCGCACAACGGCGTCGGCGAGCATCTTGCCCCATGTCGGGAAGTCAGACGGGAATCCGACCCCGAGGAAGGACAGGGCCGACTCGGTGATGATCGCTGTGGCAAGGCCTAGCGCCGCCGAGACCATGATGGGCGAAAGCACGTTAGGAAGCAGGTGCCGCCCGATGATGCGACCGGGGGTCGTGCCGATGGATCGGGCCGCAAGTACGAACTCCCGTTCTTTGATGGCCAGAACATCACCGCGCACGATCCGCGCCGTTGGCATCCAAGACGTGATCGCGATGATCGTGACAATCAGAATGAACATACCGCCTTCGGGGCCGAAATTCGCCCTGAGCGGTTGTCGAAAGAGCGTCACGGCCACCAGAAGAAGCGGCAGGATTGGCAGCGACAAGAACAGATCTGTCAGGCGCATAAGTGGGCCGTCCAGGCGTTTGAAATATCCGGCGACAACACCGATGAAGGTTCCGATCACGAGACTAAGCAGCATTGCCGCCCAGCCAACGGCCATCGAGGCGCGGCCACCCGCGATGAGCTGAGCAAGGTTGTCCCGGCCCAGCTGGTCTGAACCCAAAGGTTTGTTCCAACCGACCTTGGAATCGCCATCCCAGATCGCAGTATAGATCGGGCGGAAATCCTTGTTGCGGATATCCAGCTTTTGCGGATCGACGGTGTAGATATAGGGGCCGATCAAAACAGCCAGTGTAATGAAAACAAGGAAGCCCATGCCGAACACGGCACCCTTGTGCTTGCGCAGCTGATCCCAGACGTCCTTCCACTGCGAACGCGGCGGCTTGGACGGCTCGATATCCTTGAGCGCTTCGATTGGCGCGGGGCTTGATGCGACAGGCTCAGTCATAGCGGATCCTCGGGTCAAGCACGCCGTAGAGAATGTCGGCAATCAGGTTAAACAGGACGATCAGAACCGCAAAGATGAAGGTCAGTGTCATGACCATGGGCAGATCGTTTGCAAAGAGTGCAGTGATCAGCAACTGTCCGATGCCATTCACCTTGAACACGTTCTCGGTGATGATCGCGCCGCCAAAGATCGACGGAATGCCCAAGGCAATGACCGTGACAACGGGGATCATCGAGTTGCGCACAACGTGGCTCAGAACCACGATCTTTTCACTCAGACCCTTGGCGCGGGCAGTGCGCACATAGTCCTGATTGAGGTTGTCCAGTGTCGAGGCGCGCATGTAGCGCGAAAGCTGCGCTGTGATCTGGAGCGCCAGCACCATCACCGGCAGCACCATCTGCTGAAGTTGGTACTTGAAGCTGGACCAGTTGGTCACCTCGTGGGTGGTGTCATAGATCGAAGGCAGAACCGGCAGCCACCACGTGTCCTGCGCGATAACGGCAAAGATCACGATCAACAGGGGGCCGGTGAAGAATGGCGGCACCGAAAAGCCGATCATGGTCACGAATGTGCCGGCCTGATCAAAGACCGAATATTGCTTGTAGGCCGAATAGATCCCAATCGGCAGCGCGATCAGAATGGCCACAACATAGGCCACTCCAACGACCCAAAGGGTCTGCGGGATACGCTGAATGACAATGTCCATGACCGGGCTGCGGGTCTGCCAGGAAATCACGCGCAGTTCACCCTGATAGAGAGCCGTGTCAGGCAGCCATCCCAATAGCCAGCTGTCGCGTGTCAGCCAGTCGATAAAGACCTTGGGTTCGATCCAGGCCATCTGGACCAGCCATTTCCAGTATTGCACAAGCGCGGGTTCCCCAACGCCCAGTGCTTCGCGCATCTTTTGTTTGACTTCGGCGGGTACCGTCAGCGGGACCTGTGCCATGGGATCGCCCGGCGCAAGCTGCAGCAACATGAAGATGACGAAACTGATGAACAGCAGCGTCGGGACCGACAGAACCAGCCGGCGAGTGGCGAACGACAGCATCAGGCGTCTCCAACGGGCAGGACAATCGCGGCATCGGCCAGACGAACCTGCGCGGCATCCTGCAAGGATCCAAGGCTGTCATTGATACTGAAGTTTGTCGGGGACAGCCACATGATCCAGAAGATCACAAAGCTGATTGCGATGACGATCGGAATCGCGGTCAACAACCGGCGTAGAGCATAAGAAAGCATCGGCACCTCTGATAAGCCAAACAGCAGCGGGTTTGAAATCCATCCTGCAAGTGATGGACATGGGTGGATATCAAATCCGGTGTTCTGTCTTGTTGGTTTTGGTGTTCGGGTGGTTTGTGCGAACGTCCGGTCGGCGGGCGGCCGGACGCTGCATTCGGTATGAAAGAGCGGCGCGCAGACTGGCTGCGCGCCACACAATCATTAGCCGTCGATACGGTGCCAGTCGGCAACGTTCCACAGTTCGCTGTCCCAAACGTTCAGGACAACACCACCGAGGCTGTTTGCGTGGGCCGACAGACGACCACGGTGAACCAGCGGGATCATACCGCCGTTTTCAACCATCATGTCGTTCAGCTCACGACCGATGCGGGCACGCTCGGCCATATCGGCTGTTTTCGTCAGCTCTGCGTGCAGAGCGTCAAACTCTGGCATGCAGAAGCGCGAAATGTTTTCGCCCTGCCACTGTGTATCGGGGCGGGGTGCCTTGTCGCACAGACCGTTGCCCAGGTAAGCCTGAGGATCGGTGCCGTTGAAGGTGTTGGCGTACATTTCGACGTCAGCATAGAACTTCTGGAAAGTGTCAGGCGAACCTGCATCACCGCCAAAGAAGACCGACGCTTCGATGTTGCGCAGTTCGGTTTCGATGCCGATCTGGCTCCACCAGTCCTTGATCAGGGCCTGGAAGTCCTGACGAACGGCGTTGGTCGATGTCTGGTACAGAATGCTGAGTGGCACACCGTTGTGCTCGCGCACGCCGTCGCCATCAGAGTCTACGATACCAGCAGCGTCCAGCATGGCCTTGGCGCCTTCGATGTCCTGCGTGTCACAGGACAGCTTTTCCGACGCAAAGGCGGCAGGAGCCGGAACCCAGTTGCACGAAACTTTACCGGCCTGACCATAGCCGATTTCAACCAGCAAAGGACGGTCGATGGCCATGGACATGGCTTTGTAGACCGCAGGTTCCTGCAGGAATGGATGCGGATGCATTGCTGTCGAACGCTCGCCTTCTGGCAGGTTCGGATCAGGGTTGGTCTGGTTCAGCATGATGCGCTCGACCAGCGGGCCAAAGCCTGCGACCGGCGTGCCTTTGCCGCCTTCTTGCATCTTTGCGATCACGTCGGGTGCCAGCTGCAGGTTCCACGCGTAGTCGAATTCGCCGGTTTCCATAACCGCTGTACCAGAGGCCGCCGCAGAGCCACCGCCCTTGAATGTCACCTTGGCAAAGGCAGGCTTTGCAGGGTCACGATAGTTCGGGTTGGCGGACATGGTGATCACGTCGTTCGGCTTGAACTCGTCGACCACGAAAGGACCGGTGCCGATCGGGTTGAAGTTCTGCTCGGTGCAGGTCGATGCCGCTGCGCCAAGGCAGTTGGCAAACTGTGCTGCCTGCAGGATGGGGCTTTCGCCACCAACGAACGGACCGTAGGGGTTCGGTGTTGGGCCGGCGAATTTCACCACGACGGTGTTCGCATCAGGCGTGTCGACCGACTCGACGTTTTCGAACTTGGTCAGCTGCGCGCAGCCGCCTTCGGGGTGTGTGCAGTAGTCGTAGGTGAACTTCACGTCTGCGCTGGTGAAGTCGCTGCCGTCAGACCATTTGATGCCCGAGGAAATTTTCCATGTGATGGTGGTCAGGTCGGCCGATACGCCGCCGTTGCCAACAGTCGGTACTTCGTCGACAAGCCACGGAACCAGCTCGCCTTTTTCATTGTAGCGGGCCAGCGGCTCGATGATCATCGAGGCACTTTCCACGTCTTTGGTGCCGCCCGAAAGGAACGGGTTCAGAATGGAAGGGGCCTGCCAATAGATGATTTTGACCTCACCGTCCGAGCCGCGCTCGGCCATGGCGGAAGCAGGTGCCAGCGCAAAGGCTGCCGCTGCCCCAAGCATCAGGGTCTTGAGTTTCATGTCACTCTCCATGTTGCTGAACCGGGGATCAAGCCGCGGTTCTTGTGGTTGTGGCGGGTATGTCCGGGCCTGACGCTTGCGCGCTGCGCAACACGCGGTATCCCAAAACTCAGACAATCCCCACACTACGGTTATCGAAACCGCAGTTTGTGCAAATTGCAAGCTTTGCCTTCAACAAATCGCTCCAAGGGTTTGACTCTGCTTCGATCCTGCCGATAGCGTCAGCACATATCACAGGGATGACGGCCATGCTGGACACTACCGATACCACTACACCCATTGCGCGTATCGAAAAACTTCGGGTTGAATTCGAAACAAAGGACGGAACCGTTGTCGGCGTCGAAGATGTGTCCTTTGACATCGCGCCGGGGGAAACGGTCTGCGTCGTGGGCGAATCGGGTTCGGGCAAATCGGTGTCATCCCTGTCGCTGATGCGACTCATTGATTATGGCGGCGGTGATATTGCCAATGGTCGACTTTTGTTTGACCGCAAAGACGGCGGCGAGGTCGATCTGGCTAAGACGGATCAAAGCCTGATGCGGACGATTCGCGGCAATGAGATCGGAATGATCTTCCAAGAGCCGATGACCGCGCTGAACCCGGTCTTTACGGTTGGTCGCCAACTGACCGAAGGCCTGCGGGTCCACCGGGGCATGACCAAGGCGCAGGCCGAAGAGCGCGCGCTGGAATTGCTGCGCGAAGTACGCATTCCTGAACCGGAGCGGCGTCTGGCTCAGTATCCGCACGAGCTTTCGGGCGGTATGCGTCAGCGGGTGGTTATTGCCATGGCCATGGCCTGCAAACCGCGTCTTTTGATTGCGGACGAGCCGACAACAGCGCTGGATGTGACCATTCAGGCCGAAATTCTGGCTCTCATGGACCGGCTCAAGCGCGAAACCGGCACGGCGGTCATGTTCATCACGCATGACATGGCAGTCGTCGCACAGATGGCTGATCGCGTTGTGGTCATGTTCCGTGGGAACAAGGTCGAAGAGGGCTCGGTCGAGGAAATTTTTGAAAACCCCAAGCATCCCTACACGCAGGCGCTGCTCGCTGCGGTTCCAAAGCTGGGTGAAATGACGGGCAAGGATTTGCCGGAGCCAATGAAACTGCTTGGCCACGAAGATCAGCCGATCGTGCCGATTACGGGCAGCGATGAGGTGCTGTTGACGGTTGAGGGGCTGACCACACGCTTTCCGGTCAAGGGTGGCTTTTTCCGCCGAACGGTTGCGAATGTGCACGCGGTCGAGGACGTCTCGTTCAAGATCAACAAGGGCCAGACACTCAGCCTTGTCGGCGAGTCGGGCTGCGGGAAATCCTCGGCGGGCCGTTCCATTTTGCGATTGGTTGAGCCGCTGAAGGGCAAGATCGATCTGGACGGAACCGATGTGATGGCCCTGAGCCCGGCAAAATTGCGAGAAGCCCGGCGTGAGATGCAGATGATCTTTCAAGATCCCTTTGCCTCGCTGAACCCGCAAATCCAATTGGCCGATCAGGTGGCCGAGCCAATCCACAACTACGGAACCCATTCCGGCAGCGATGTCATGGACGTAGTGGGCAATCTGTTTGACCGGGTCGAGCTGCCACGCAGTTTCATGCGCCGTTTCCCGCACGAGCTGTCCGGCGGCCAGAGGCAGCGGATCGCTATTGCCCGTGCTCTGGCACTGAACCCCAAGCTTATCGTGGCGGATGAGGCCGTGTCGGCGCTGGACGTGTCCGTGCAGGCGCAGGTGATCAATCTGATGATGGAACTGCAGGCGGAACTGGGGCTGTCGTATCTGTTCATCAGTCACGACATGGCGGTTGTCGAACGGGTCAGCCACAACGTCGGTGTGATGTATCTGGGACGGATCGTTGAATTGGGTCCGCGCCGCGCGGTCTTTGAAGATCCGCGCCATCCTTATACGCGGGCGCTCATGAAGGCGGTTCCGATCGCCGATCCGCGGCGCCGCAAGTCCGAGAAGGACCTGAACTTCAAACCCATTCCGTCTCCGATCCACCCGCTGGATTACAAGGTCGAGCCATCGCAGTACGACGAAGTCAGCCCCGGCCATTTTGTTCTGACGACGGACAGCGGGTACTGAGGCTGCAGTTGTTCATGCGCTGGGTCCGGCACGCGATCTGGGTGATTGCGGCACTGGTGCTGGGTGCCTGCGGGACGCATCTTTGGAACAGTGCGGGCGGAGCGGTCCCGCCGCATTCTGGCACCGGGCTGCGGGTGGCCACGCATAACGTGCACTACATCATTCTGTCGCGAGAAACCGGCGCTTGGTCTTTGCAGGATTGGGAAACGCGCAAACCCGCGTTGGATACGGCCTTCAAGGCGTTGGACGCCGATCTGGTCGCCTTTCAGGAGATGGAAAGCTTTGCCCGTGGCAGCGATGGGTCTGTGAACCTCGCGCGGGACTGGTTGCTGGATCGAAATCCCGATTACGCCCTTGCCGCGCATGGCGACTGGCAGAGCTTCCCTGTGACCCAGCCGATTTTTTACCGCAAAGACAAGCTGACGCTCAGAGATCAGGGGTGGTTCTTTTTCTCTGACACGCCGGATGTCATCTATTCGCGTACTTTCAACGGCTCTTGGCCCGCGTTTAGCAGCTGGGCGGAATTCGAAGACAGGAAGGGCCGTGTCTTTCGGGCCTACAATGTACATTTCGAATACCGAAGCGCATCCAACCGCCGGCTTTCGGCCGAGCTGGTGGCGAAACGTCTGACTCCGGTTGTTCAATCAGGAATGCCTGTGGTGGTCTTGGGGGATCTTAATGTCCTGCAGGGCTGGGCTGCCATGGACCGGCTGGCCGAGGCAGGCCTGTCGTTTCTCAACCCGCCGGGCACCACGTACCACCTGAACGCGGGTATCAACCTGCTGGGTGCGATCGACCATATCGGACTGTCCCAACAGTTGAAATCCATCGGCGGCCCCTATGTTTTGCGTGGTAAATTTTCGGGCGATTGGCCATCGGATCACTATCCGGTGGTGGCTGATTTGTCCTTTGACTAAGCCGGGGCTGTGAGCCTCTGGCCAAGACCGCTACACTCGTCCCGACTCGTGCACAGGAGCTTTCATGCCAACCCGCCTTACGCCTCGTGAAATCCTTGAAAAACTGGTGTCTTTCCCGACGGTCAGCCGCGATACGAACCTGCCGCTGATCGACTGGGTCGAAGACTACATGAGCGGGCAGGGGATTACGTGCCATCGTCACTACGATGATGACCGCCAGAAAGCCGCTCTTTTTGCGCATGTCGGCCCCGAAATCGAAGGCGGCGTGGTTCTGTCCGGGCATACCGACGTGGTGCCTGTAGATGGACAGCCCTGGACGTCCGATCCCTTTACCGTCACCGAGCGGGACGGAAAGCTCTATGGCCGTGGCACCACGGATATGAAGGGGTTCGATGCGCTGGCGATCTGGGCCATGGTCGAAGCGACGTCACGCGACATCAGCCGCCCCCTGCAAATCGCCCTGAGCTATGACGAGGAGGTGGGCTGCACCGGTGCGCCGCCCCTGATCGAGGCGATGCAGGCCCTGCCGCGCGCCAGCGATGTGATCGTGGGAGAGCCGACCATGCTCAAAGCGGTGACCGGGCATAAGGGAGGTGTCACCTATTGGGTGCATGTGCATGGTTTTGAGGTTCACAGCTCGCTCATGTATCGCGGCGTTTCCGCAGTTATGGAGGGGGCCAAGCTGATTGACTGGGCCAATCAGCTGAATGCTGAACAGGCTGCAGCGGAGCCGCAGGGCATGGCTGCGCTGTTTGATCCGCCCTACACCAATGTCCACGTTGGGCAGATCAGCGGCGGCACGGCCCACAATATCACCGCCAAGGACTGTGAGTTCGGTCTTGGGTTTCGGGTTGTTCCGGGTGAAACACTGGATCAATGGCGCGCTCTGGCCGAGGCCAAGGCCGCAGAATTGACCGCTGCGATGCAGGCCGTGCGCCCCGAAGCGCATATCGAAATGGAAGAAAAATTCGCGCTTCCACCTTTTGCTCCGACCCAAGACAACCACGCCGAACAGCTGGTCCGGCAGATCACGGGGGACAATTCGGAAAACCACGTCAGCTACGGCACCGAAGCCAGCCATTTTCAGACTGTCGGCTACAATGCCGTTGTGTGCGGTCCAGGCAGCATCGAGGTCGCCCACCAACCGGACGAATACATCACGGTCGCGCAATTCAACGAAGGGCAGCGCTTTATGGAAAAGCTGCTGCAGCGTTTGGAATGACTTTTCCGTTTCGCGACGAAGGCCCGGTCGAATTCGCTGGGCCACTGCCCGAGCGCGCCGACATTGTGGTGATCGGTGGCGGCGTTATCGGCATTTGCACAGCGCTCTATGCTGCGCGCGAGGGGCACTCGGTTGTTGTGCTGGAAAAAGGGCGTGTGGCGGCAGAGCAGTCCAGCCGGAACTGGGGCTGGATTCGTGTTCAGGGGCGCGACTTTGCGGAAATTCCGATTGCCCAGCACAGTCAACAGCTTTGGGAAACGCTCGAACAGGAATGCAATGGCCGTCTGGGCCTGAAGCCGCTCGGCATTTCCTATCTGGCCCGCAGCGAAAAGGATCTGTCGGGTTTCGAAGAATGGCTGGCCGAAGCCAAACCGCATGGCGTGTCATCGCGCATGATGGGCCGCGCAGAAACCGATACGCTTCTGGGCTGCGGGCAGGGGCCTTGGGTCGGGGCCATGCATACGCCAACGGACATGAAGGCCGAACCATGGGTGGCTGTGCCGGAACTGGCTCGGCTGGCCCGTAACTCTGGCGCCCGGATCATTGAGCGTTGCGCTGTCCGCATGCTTGATCGCGAGGCGGGGCGCATCACAGGTGTCATCACCGAGGCGGGTCGGATTGCCTGTGATGCCGTGGTCATGGCGGGTGGGGCCTGGTCGTCGTTGTTCCTGCGGCGTCACGGGGTTGATATCCCGCAACTCTCTGTCCGCTCAACGGCGCTGGCCACCGCGCCACTGCCTCAGGTTCTGAATACGGCCGCTGTTGATGACCGGATGGCGATGCGGCCCCGGTCAGATGGCGGTTACACGCTGGCGCCTGCGGCCTATGCTGAGCTGTACGTCGGGCCGGATGCCATTCGCCATGCCCGGCGGTATCTGCCTCTTGCGTTGTCCGGTGATTTCGACGTCGTCGTCCGGGGACCCGCGCCGCGCGGCTACCCTGACGCCTTTACAACGCCGCGCCGTTGGAACGCCGATGAAACCAGCCCCTTCGAGACCATGCGCATCCTTGATCCCGGAGCCAGTCCGGCAAAGGTGCCAGAGCTGAAGCGCCGGTTTGCACAGCTCTATCCGCAGCTGGGTTCCGTAGACAGCAAGGCATCATGGGGCGGCATGATCGACGTCTTGCCTGACGTTGTTCCCGTGGTGGACCGTGTTGACAGCATTCCTGGTCTGACAGTCGTGACCGGCATGTGTGGTCATGGCTTTGGGGCGGGTCCGGGCTTTGGTCAGATTGCGGCGCGCCTCGCGGTGGGGGAAGACCCCGGTTTCGATCTGAGCCGGTTTCGGATATCGCGCTTTTCGGATGGCTCGAAGCTTCAGCGCGGACCGAATCTGTAATTTTCGGCGGTATATTCGCGGCTTGTAAGAAGTGGCCGGAAAATGCCAAGCTTTGCAGAGAATGAAAACGAGGGTGCGTCTGGGCCGACGGTGCGTTGGCCCTATTCTATTTGTAATAGACCCTATCGCCGCAGTGCAGGCGACCAGAAACGGAGAATACCCATGCCAGTCAAGAACCGCTTTGCTGAGCTACAATCAGAAATTACCGAGTGGCGCCGGGACATCCACGAAAACCCTGAAATCCTGTTTGAAACCCATCGCACCAGTGCGCTCGTGGCAGAAAAGCTGCGCGCTTTTGGCTGCGAAGAGGTTGTCGAAGGCATCGGCCGCACCGGCGTAGTTGGCGTCATCAAGGGGCGGAACACCAGCTCGGGCAAGGTGATTGGCCTGCGCGCCGATATGGACGCGCTGCCGATCCACGAACAGACCGGTCTCGACTACGCGTCGAAAATCGATGGCGCGATGCATGCCTGCGGCCACGATGGGCATACAGCGATGCTCTTGGGGGCGGCCAAGTATCTGTCCGAGACACGCAATTTCGATGGCACCGTGGTGGTGATTTTCCAGCCCGCCGAAGAAGGCGGCGGCGGCGGCAAGGAAATGTGCGATGACGGCATGATGGAGCGTTGGGGCATTCAGGAGGTGTACGGAATGCACAACTGGCCGGGTAAGCCGGTTGGCACATTTGCCATTCGTGAAGGAGCGTTCTTTGCGGCGACCGATCTGTTTGACATTCATCTCGAAGGTCTCGGCGGCCATGCGGCTAAGCCCCACGAAACCGTGGACACCACCGTCATGGGCGCGCAGTTGGTCACCGCGCTGCAAAGCATCGCCAGCAGAAACGCCGATCCAATTGACAAGGTTGTGGTGTCGGTCACGTCTTTCGAGACTTCGTCCAAAGCCTACAACGTCATTCCGCAGCGCGTGCACATCAAAGGCACAGTGCGCACGCAAAGCGAAGAGATGCGCGATCTTGCAGAAGAGCGGATCAAGGGTATTTGCGCAGGCATAGCAGCCACCTTTGGCGGGCAGGCCGAGATCAACTACAACCGCAACTATCCGGTCATGGTTAACAGCCCCGAACAAACAGAGTTTGCAGCCGAAGTGGCCAAATCCATTTCAGGGCAGTGCGACGAAGCGCCAATCGTCATGGGCGGCGAGGATTTCGCCTTTATGCTCGAAGAACGGCCCGGCGCCTACATTCTGGTCGGCAATGGCGATACGGCGATGGTGCATCATCCCGAATACAATTTTAACGATGACGCGATTCCCGCGGGTTGCAGCTGGTGGGCGGAAATTGTCGAGCAGCGTATGCCAGCCAGCTAAGCTGGAATTTCTGGCTAGATTGGATTGAACTGATGTTGGATCGGGGCGTTTCTAGCGCCCCGATCTGTGTTTTTTGGCCTTCATGGTGCCCTTAACCATTTTGGTGAATTGTTTGTCCCGGGCGCGCTGCCGCGCGATCGAGGCCGAATTCTGCGCATCTTCGCGCTGCAGTTTGCGCCAGCGTTCCAGCCTGTCAGGCTCTAATGAACCGCCCTTGATGGCTTTTTGGATGGCGCAGCCCGGCTCGCTTTCGTGGGCGCAATCCCTGAACTTGCAGGTTGAAGCGAGCGAAACCAGATCATCAAAAACCTCGTCAATGCCATCCGAAGTGTCGGCCAGCTGTAATTCGCGCATACCCGGCGTGTCGATCAGCCAACCACCGGTCAGGGTTGGCACCAGCGACCGTGATGTCGTGGTGTGCCGCCCCTTGGCGTCGTCGCTGCGCACGCTCTGCGTTGCCGCGCTTTCGCCGGTCAGCTTGTTTCGCAGCGTCGTTTTGCCAACCCCCGATGACCCAAGCAAAGCCAGTGTTTGACCGCCGTTGCACCAAGGATGCAGGCGCGCGACGTCTTCGGTGTCTTTTGCATTGATCGCCAGCGCTGTCAGATCAGGGGACAGCGCCTGCGCCTGTTGCAGATAGGTTTGCGGATCTTCAGCAAGATCGGGCTTGGTCAGGATCACCAAGGGCAGGCATCCGGCCGAGGCCGCAAGCGCGAGGTAGCGTTCCAGACGTGGGATGTTGAAATCGGCATTGCAGCTTGAAACGATCCCGAGCGTGTCGACATTGGCCGCAATTCTTTGGGAATAGGCCACGTGTCCGGCTGCTTTGCGTGACAGGTTGCCCTGCGCCTCCAGACGCCGTTGCGCATGTACGCCATCGTGCAGCACCCAATCCCCGACCGCGTAGTCACCAGCCGGTTCTGTCGGAATCAGGCGCAGGGTTCCGTCCGGGGTCAAAACACTCAGCCGATCGCGGTGGACTTCGGCCACGCGGGCTGGGGCCAGCTCAGCCTCGTCGGGCTGCACTTGTTCGGCGAAGGTCTCGCTCCAACCCAGCGCGCTCAGGGAAATGGTCAAGGCGTCATGTCCTGCAGTCCATGTGTTGGCGCAGCGTTCCGGGTGCAGCGCAGAAAGTTGAAGGCGTCGTGAACACCACCATAAAGACCCAAGGGTGGGCCCGGCCCGTGATTTGTCGCGGCATGGTACTGTTCGGTGATCCTGCATTGCAAGCCACTGGTAAGCGATGATGTGCCCTGCTAAAGCGCGGGCATGACTGATCCCGTAAACATCATGTGCATCAAATGGGGCACGCTTTTCGGCCCTGAATACGTAAACCGGCTTTATTCCGGGGTGCGTCGCAACCTGTCGCGCCCAGTGCGGTTTTTCTGCATGACGGAAAATGCCGAAGGTCTGCATCCGGACGTCGAAGTGCTCGATTTGCCGGTTGAGCCTTTTGCCGATCCGATGAATGCCGCGCTTGAAGTGGCCAATCGTCAGGGGGCCATGCGCAAGACGTCGTTGTTCCGAAAAGGGCTGGTTCCTGACCTGAAAGGGCCGGTTCTGGGCTTTGATCTGGATGTTGTGATCACCGGGACCCTCGATGACATTCACGATCTGGCTCCGGGCACGGTGGCCATGCGGCATGACTGGACCGAAAAAAGAAAGGGCCGCCCGACGGGCCATGGCTCTGTTTTTCGGTTTGACCCGGCGCTGCATGGGTTTTTGTACGATGATCTGGCGGCTGATCCCTACAATGTGGTCGAAGAGGCGCGCGGGTCTGAGCAGCGCTATACCTCTCACAAGGCGATGGACCGCGGCGTTTTCACCTATATTCCAGAGCCTTGGGTCGTTTCATTCAAGTATGATTGCAACCCGTTCCCGGTCAATTACCTGCGTGCGCCAACCTTGCCGCAGGATGCGCGGGTCGTGTGTTTTCATGGCCGCCCCAAGATGGATCAGGCGATCACCGGCTATACGGGGTCCTTCATTCGCCGGTCCAAGCCATGTGCTTGGCTCGAGGAGCATTGGGTTACCCGATCTAAACAAGACCTTGGCAGAGACTGGGCATAGCACAGGGTTTCGTGCATACAGACCGAATGCGGGTCGAAATCACCGATAAATCCAGCGAAGACGCAGACAAGCGCATCGACAAGGGGCTCGACGATCACGTTGAAGACCTTGGCATTGCTGCAGCGACGTGCCGTGATCTCTATGTTTATTGCTATAGCGACGATGGCGCGACCTTCCTCGGGGGGCTGCGCGGCAACACGGGCAACGGCTGGTTTCACATCTGGCAGTTTTGGGTGGATCGGGACCATCGGGGCGGCGGTCTGGGTACGCAGATATTGCAGACTGCAGAGGCCGAAGCCCGCAAGCGGGGATGTCACAGCGCGCATGTGGACACGTTGGGGCATCAAGCCCCCGACTTTTACCGGAAACATGGCTACACCTGTCTGGGTGAGCTGGAAAACTACGTGGCGACTTCGCCGTTGCTGTTTTTTCGCAAATCGCTCGCTTGATCCAAAGCGCTCCAATAAGCCCGCGACTTGCTGCGCAGCACTACGCCCCGCTCTTGCCCCCGGATAGGCTGCTGGGGTAAGAGCAGGCAACGAGCATTTTGAGGGAAGGGCAGAGCCATGGCACGTCGCGTTGTGGTCACCGGGTTGGGTCTTGTTACACCGCTGGGCAGCGGTGTCGAAACCGTATGGGAACGTCTGCTGGACGGACAATCCGGTGCCGGTCCAATTACCAAATTCGATGCCAGTGCGCTGGCCACCACCTATGCCTGCGAAGTGCCCTACGGAGATGGCACGGACGGGACATTCAATCCGGATGATTGGATGGACAAGAAAGAGCAACGCAAGGTGGATGAATTCATCCAGTTCGGCTTTGCCGCCGCGGCGCAAGCCGTGGAGGACAGCGGCTGGAAGCCCGAAGACGATGAAGGCCGTGAAAGAACGGGCGTGATGATCGGTTCGGGCATCGGTGGTCTGAACGCCATTGCACAGACCGCTTTGCTGATCCGCGACAAGGGCCCACGGCGTGTTTCGCCATTCTTTATTCCCGGCGCGCTGATCAATCTGATTTCCGGCAATGTCAGCATCAAGTTCGGCTTCAAAGGCCCAAACCATGCGGTTGTGACCGCGTGCAGCACCGGGGCGCATGCCATTGGTGACGCAACGCGCCTGATCAAATACGGCGATGCCGATGTGATGGTTGCTGGCGGCGCGGAAACCGCGATTTGCGAAATCGGCATTGCGGGTTTCAACGCCTGCAAGGCGCTGTCGACCAAGCGGGCAGACGATCCGGCCAAGGCATCGCGCCCCTATGATGGTGACCGGGATGGTTTCGTCATGGGTGAGGGTGCGGGCGTTGTCGTTCTGGAAGAATACGAACACGCCAAAGCACGCGGCGCCAAGATCTACGCCGAAGTATGCGGTTACGGCCTGTCCGGCGATGCCTATCACATCACGGCTCCATCCGAAGACGGCGAAGGCGGGGAACGGTCCATGCGGGCGGCCCTGAAAGATGCCGGGATCGAGCCTGCAGCGATTGACTATATCAATGCGCATGGCACCTCGACCATGGCGGACACGATCGAGCTGGGTGCGGTTGAACGCTTGCTGGGCGACGCGGCCAAGACCGCCACCATGTCTTCGACCAAATCCGCGACAGGCCACCTGCTGGGCGCTGCGGGCGCGATCGAAGCGATCTTTTCCATCCTCGCGATCCGCGATCAGGTCGCACCGCCGACGATCAACCTCGACAACCCGGCGGTGGAAAGCCCGCTGGATCTGGCACCGAATGCCAAGCGCGAGCGTGAGATCAACTATGCCCTGTCCAACAGCTTTGGTTTCGGGGGCACCAATGCCAGCGTTATCTTTGGAAAAGTGAGCTAACTGAATGTGGCGCCATATTGCTTCGAACGCGCTGACCTTTCTGGTTGTCGCGGTTTTCCTGCTTGGTGGCGTCTTGCTGTGGGCGCAGAACGAATATCAGGCAGAAGGTCCGCTGGACGCGCCGATCTGCCTTGAGGTTCCGCGCGGTTCGACCATGTCGCGGGTGTCCAAAAATCTCGAAGACAAGGGCGCGGTCAGCAGCGGTGCGATGTTCCGGCTGGGTGCCGACTACACCGAAAAGACAGGCCAACTGAAGGCGGGCAGCTATCTGGTGCCCGAGGGCGCATCCATGGCCCAGATCGTGGACATCGTTACACGTGGTGGCGCTTCGACCTGCGGAACCGAGGTGGTCTATCGTATCGGCATTACACGCGCGACTGTTCAGGTGCGCGAACTGAACCCCGAAACAGGCCGTTTTGAAGAAAAGGCCAGCTTTGATCCGGGTGAAGGCGCCGCGCCAGAAGTCTATGCCAGTGTCAAACAGCAGGCAGACACGCGGTATCGCATCGCCTTGGCCGAAGGCGTAACCAGCTGGCAGGTGGTTCAGGAACTGGGGCAGGTTGATATTCTCGAAGGCAGCGCCGAAGTTCCCGATGAGGGCAGCCTTGCACCGGACAGCTACGAGGTCAGCCCCGGCGATACGCTTCAATCTGTTCTGACCCGGATGCAGCGCGCCCAAGAGGTGATCCTTGCCAACGCCTGGGCCAACCGCGCTGATGGCTTGCCGCTGGATAGCCCTGAAGAGGCGTTGATCCTTGCCTCAATCATCGAAAAGGAAACCGGCGGGCCGGATGAACGTTTTGATGTGGCCTCGGTCTTTGTGAACCGCCTGCGCCGCGGTATGCGTCTGCAAACTGACCCTACGGTGATCTACGGGATAACCAAGGGCGAAGGCATTCTGGGGCGCGGTCTGCGCCAATCGGAACTGCGCCGCGAGACGCCGTGGAACACCTATGTGATCCCTGCGCTGCCGCCTACACCGATTGCGAACCCGGGCCGTGCCAGTATCGAAGCCGCACTTAACCCGGCGCAGACTGACTACATCTTCTTTGTGGCCAAGACGCTTGATCCGCGCGACGGGCATAATTTTGCGGAAACGCTGGATGAGCATAATCGCAACGTCGCGGCCTATCGCAAACTGGAAGCAGAGCGCGACAACTAAGGCACGCGGTTAGGCGCGGCGCTGGAACAGCCGCTGCGTTGCGCTGTCGAGCAGTCGCGCATAGGTGCGGCTCCACCAAAGTGGAATCCCGAGCGCAGCGGTGTTGCGCCGGGCATGTCCCATCAGCGCCAGCAGTGACAGCCCTATAAGAAACGCAAGGGCGACAGGCATTCCTATGACACGTGGCAGGTCGAATTGGGGCAGGGCGTTCAGGACCAGATTACCCATTGCATAGACGAATAGGGTCTGACCTCCGATCCGGGCCAATATATCCAGCGTTGGCGCGAGAATGCGCATTTTGGTGGCTGCGGTGATTGTTAGTGCCATTCCGGCAAAGGCAACAATGCCGACAGCAAAGTAACCGGGATGGTTGATCCAGCGGTTTGCCAGAAATCGCCGGCCGGCCTCCATAAGGCCAAAAGACAACTCCGACAGGATCACCGCGCAGGCCACAACTAAAATTGCAACGGCAATGGCAGGGCCGCGCCGTCCGGTCAGAAACTCGCCCACCGCGATCCCGAAGCCGAGGAAGGTCATGGCAGGCAGCAGTCCCGGCCCATAGCCGGGCCCATAACCCAGAAAGAAGCTGGAGGCATAGGTAGGCTCGCCCAAGATGATCCCCCACCAGGGCTGAGCCAGCCAGCCGGCTGCGGCAATGATCAGAACAGGCACAGACCCATATCGCGACAGAACCGGCCAGATCGCCAGCAAGATCACAAACAGCGCTGCATAGATCAGGAATATTTCGTTGAACCGTCCAAACGCCAATCCAAAAACGCTTTGCCACCCTGCCTGAAAACCCAGGTTCCCCGAAAGGACAGCGACAAAGGAAAGAAGGATTGCCAATCCCCAGCAGGTCACAAATCGCGTGACGATCCGATGCTTGATCTTTGGCAGATCGGCGCCAGCGCGAAACTTTGCGAGATAGGCAATCTCAATCATCGCGCCGAACAGGATGATGAAACACGGAGTCGCCAGTCGCGTGGCCGGTACGAACAGGTGAAAGTCTGAAACGAACTGGATCTTAACGTGGTCCAGCATCGCCAGAAGCACTGTAATGCCACGCAGGACATCGAGCTGGCTGTATCGCTTTGTGTTGCGACCGCTAGAGTGCTGGGGGTTTGAACTGTTCATACTCTGAACTACGCAACCCATCGAGTGAGCACATCCGCGTCAAAGGTGTGACGCGGCTATCTTTGGAATAGGGGGCTAGCCCGTCCTTGTGGGCTCAGGTGGGCTTGGACTGTCGGAATTCAGCGGTTTTTTGATGAGATTCGCAGGTGATTCTGAGCAAAAAAACAAAAAATGAGCATCGTTCATGAACACCATTCACAAAAATACACCTAATTTACCAATATAAAACAGAGACTTGCAAAAAAGGTAAGGAATCCTTGGATTGAGAGCCAAGGAATTAAAAGCGACAAACGTCTTACTTTACGAAGCCAAGCCAAACAGGGGCGCACACCTGAAGCGGCAAAGCTGATCGCCGGGGAACTTCCCCAACACTGCAAGTTACAAAACTGAACACTTTTTAAAGGAATAAACCAATGACCACTTTTGCAAAAACCGCACTGATTGCTCTGACCGTTGCTGCTGGCGCTCTTGGCGTTACATCCGCTGCACAGGCAGAAACTGTCGAAATCATCACAGCCATCGGCTTTGGCGAAACCCAGACATACGCGACGGTCGAAGCCGTTCGGGCTTGGGTGATCGAAGCCACCCAGATGTACGGCAACGGCGACTGGAACACCGCGTTCCGCACCGAAATGGATTGCTTCAAGCAAGGCAGCTCGCAGTACACCACAAATTCGATTGTCATCGGCGGTGACGTCACAGCCGCATGGTCCTGCACGGTAAAGGGCATCCCGCTCGCCGCGATCCAGGGCTGATCTGATCCTCCCTGCAGCCAGACGCGTACTGGTCCCTCACGCGCAGGCTGCCCCCGGGATCAAGGCCCGCTCTCTGTCCCAATGTCCGGCCCGATCCCGCAAGGCCTCTTCCTCAGACGGAAGGGGCCTTTTTCTGTCCGGTGTCAGGCTGCGGCCTGAAAAACCGCCGATACCTCGGAGCGGATGATGTCGGCGATCAGCCTGCAATCGTCCAGACTGAAGGTCAAAGGCAGACGCATGTCCACGATCGAGGCCAGTATGCGATCACTGGCGGGCATGGGGGACGATTGCGCATAACGCCAGCTGTCATAGCGTGACGTGAATCCGACGGGTTCCGCGCCGCCAAACCATTTGAGTTCAACGCCGCGCGCCGCGCAGCGCCGGATCACATCGTCTACCGCAGCTTTGTCCCAATCGAGCAACAGAAACTGGATGGATGATCCGACATAGGTTTCTTCGTCGGGGCGTTCTGCCAGCGTCAGGCCGGGCGTTCCGCGCAGGCCGGCCTCAACCGTGTCATAGCGTTCATTCCACCGCGTGACCTGTGCGGGCAAATCCGCGATCTGCGGACGCAGAATGGCAGCCCTGAGGTTGTCCATGCGTCCGGACATATTGGGCGTAACGTATTTGACCTGTTCAAAGACCTGTGGATCAGGCGCAGCAAGGTGCCGTTCATAGAGCATGTAGCTGCCCGATAGCATGATTGCCCGGGCAGCGATCTCTTCGTCGTCGGTGATCAGGAAACCACCTTCGCCGGAATTGACGTGTTTGTAAGTCTGGGTCGAAAAGCAGCCTACAGCCCCAAAGCGGCCGGAGGCCTTGCCGCGCCAAGCCGCGCCCATGGTGTGGGCGCAGTCTTCGATGACTGTGATCCCGGCAGCATCACAGATCTGCATCAGGCGATCCATGTCGCACAGATGGCCGCGCATATGCGACAGCATCAGAAAACGGGCCTGATCGGCCTTGGCCTCCAGATCATCGAGATCAATCGTCAGGTTTTCGGTCACGCCGACAAAGACCGGTTTGCCACCGGCGCCTGCAATCGCGCCCGGAACCGGGGCCAGTGTAAAGGCGTTTGTCAGAACCGCTTCGCCCGGCTCTAGCCCGCAGGCCCGCAGCGCGCATCCCAGCGCATAACCACCAGAGGCTGCGGCCAGACAAAATCGCGCGCCGGTCTGGGCGGCAAATTCCTGTTCCAGCAACGCTGTTTCCGACAACTCGTCAGGCGCGGTGTTGTAGCGGTGAATGCGGCCCGATTGCAAAACCCGCAATGCAGCTTCGATGCCAACCTGCGGGATGGGTTCTTGCTGGGTGAAAGAGCCGTCGAAACGGGGGGCAGGTGTCTGTGTCATGACAAAAGTCATGGCCTGCAAGCCCGCGTGGGTCAATCCGTGCAGAACGCCATTCTGTGTCTATCCGCGACATTTGTGGTCGGTGGTCGTCTAGGCAGGACGGGTGCAGGCGTTAGGCTAAGGTATGCACAGTCTGGATTTCATAGCCCAGCTCGACTGGGACACTCTGCCGGAGCCGGTCCGGATCAGGGCGCGCCAGTGCCTGAGGGATCTGATCGGCGTTGCGGCAGGCGGTTTGAACACCAATCTAAGCGCGATCATCCGTGACCATGCCGCGTTCGATTTGCCCGGCGAAATGCCGATGATGTTTGATCACCGCAGCGCCGCGCCCGCAGCTGCAGCCATGGCGATGGGCATGACAATCGACAGTTTGGACGGCCATGACGGATACAATCCGTCCAAGGGTCACGTTGGTTGCCCTTTGCTACCGGTCTTGCTGGTCCTTGGGCATCTCAAACAGGTATCCGGCCGGGAATTCATGACTGCTCTGGTGGCGGGCTATGAGTTTGGGGCGCGCGCTGCGGCGGCGCAGCACGCAACCGCGCCTGACTATCATACATCAGGCTCATGGGGGGCGGTTGCGGGCGCTGCGGCGGGTGCTCGGCTGATGGGCCTGTCAACCGAACCTGCGCGGCACGCGCTCGGGATCGCGGAATACCATGGCCCGCGCAGCCAGATGATGCGCTGCATTGATCATCCAACCATGCTCAAAGACGGGTCAGGCTATGGGGCGATGGCGGCTGTGTCTGCGGTACAGTTGGCCGCGCGCGGCTTTACCGGAGCGCCGTCACTGATCGCTGAGCAAGCTCCGGAGTACTGGGGAGATTTGGGCGACAGTTGGTTGATCTTGCAGCAGTATTTCAAACCCTATCCGGTTTGCCGTTGGGCGCAGGCTCCGGTGGAAGCCATTCTGGCACTGCGGTCGGCGCATGGATTGCAGTCCGCCGACATTGCCGAAATCACGGTCGAAAGCTTTCACGAGGCAATCAGGCTGGCTACCGCAGAGCCGAAAACCACTGAAGAGGCGCAGTATTCAACATCCTTTCCCTGTGCCGTGGCCATGGTGCGGGGCAGGGTCGCGCCTGCCGATCTGGATGGTGCTGCCCTGCATGATCCGGAAATCCTGCGGCTGTCGCGTGGATTGCGCATGACGGAGTCCGAGCAGGCCAATGCAGTTTTCCCCGAAACGCGGCTGGCCCGCGTGACCCTGGCGCTGCGCGACGGGCGCAATCTGGTTAGCGATTGGCATCAACCGCGATGGGATCCGGATGTTCCGCCAAGCGAAGCGGAACTGTCTGAAAAATATCATGAATTGGCGGACCCTGTGTTGGGTCCGGAACGGGCCAGGGCCATTGCCGCGACAATTGAGCGACTGGAGGACGCGCCGCTGACCGCTCTGACTGACCACCTCTTTGGCGCGGTCTGATCCGGCCAAGGGTGTTGTCAGATCGCGATGGATTCAGGTGGATTGTCCAACAGATCCCGCAGGCGGTGCATGGCCTGATCGAACTGTTCCAGCGACACCTGCGCATTGATCGCAATGCGTACGGCATGGGGGGTGCGTTTGTCGCGCAGGGCGAATTCATCGGCCGCCCGTAATTGCACGCCGACACGTTCGGCAGCGCGCACAAAGGACACGGCCCGCCAACCCTGTGGCAATGACAACCAAAGGAACGGCACATCCTGTCTCCATGTCAGATCGTAACTGCCCAGCACGTTTACGGCACTTCGGATGTAGCGGGCATAGTCGGCCCGCACGGCATCCAGCACCCGATCCAGATCCGGGCTGGTCAGCACTTGTGTTGCGACATCGGCCAAGGGTTGGGCCAATCCGAAAAAACCGTGTTCGGCAACGCGGCGCAATTCAGATTGCCAACCGTCCGGCGCGACGACAAAGCCGATCCGCAGGGCAGGGGTGATGGACTTCGAAATGGAAGCCACATGCCAACCTTGCTGTGGCAGCAGGGCTCGATAGCTTTGGCCCGTGCGTGCGCCGATCCGATAGCAATCGTCTTCGGCGACATGAAAGCCGCGCCGCCGGGCGACGCGTGCGATTTCTTCGCGTCGTGACTGCGGTGTGACCAGAACGGTAGGGTTGTGCACTTCGGGCGAAGTGCAAAGCAGTTGCGCATCATAGCGGCGCGCCAATTCGTCCAGAGCGTCTGGAATGATTCCCTTGTCATCCATGGGCACATCGATGACTTCGGCGCGGATCAATTCAGCGGCGCGTCGAAATCCCGGGTAGGACAGCTCTTCGACCAGAACCACCGGTTTTGTGCCCCGCAAACAGGCCTGCATCACCAGTCCAATGCCGTTTTGCCCGCCATGTGACAGTACCAGATCGTCTTGACTGACCGCACCCAGCGGCGTGTCAGCCAGCCAATTCAACGCGGCTTCGCGCGCGGGTTTGAAACCGCTCCGGCTGGGATAGTTCATCAGGCGGTCCGCCGGATGCATGGCGACCTGCGCAAAAGCCTGCCGCACCATATCGCATTGGCCATGATCCGGCAGTTTTGGCGAGACAAAGCTGATAGGCGCATCGGGATCGCTGGTTTGAACCGTGGGCCACGGAGCTTCGGGCAGAAGGGGGCGGGGGCGCTTGACCGGATCAGCCACATAGGTTCCGCGTCCGACCTCGGCCATGAGCGTGCCTTCATCCGTAAGGATCGTATAGGCGCGGGCCACTGTTCCGGGCGTTATCTGCAATCGCCAGGCAAGATCGCGCACCGGCGGCAGCTTCTGACCGACCGGCAATTCTTTTTCGGAAACGGCTTCACGGATCGCGATCGCAAGCGCCCGGTACTTTGGGCCCGAAGGCTGCGATTCATAACGCTCTGAAATTGTATCCATAACAATGTTTCCATAGACCGGTACGATTTTTGATTGTACTTAATTTTGTACCGAATGAATTGATATTGTGTCAATACAATTGAAGGAGACCGTCATGACACAGACCGCAATGAACCCCGCTCTGGCCTATCTGGCTGATGCCCCACGCCTGCCGATCCTGGCAACGGCGGCGCTGCGTGTGGTTGCGTTTGCGGTCAAGTGCCATGAACGCGCGCGCACCCGCCAAAGTCTCTCGCATCTGGACCAATATTTGTTGGACGATATTGGTGTTTCCCCTGCTCAGGCACGGCGTGAAGCATCGAAACCATTCTGGCAGTCGTAAATCCCTGCGTTTGTCAGATAACTTCGGGGGCGGCCCACTCTCCCGCCTCCGATTTTTGGGTTTTTCCCGCTTTTTGAATGTACTTGGTACAATGTCCGCCGCGAACTTGGTACATTGTACCGGGCCTGCCGACAGCGACGGACCACCTGTCCTGGCAACGTCGTTGAAAATAATCCTTGAACGAGTCAGCATTGCCCCCTAATTGGGCCGCACTTTCGGACCCGATCCTAACCCGCAGTTCTTCTTCGGGGGGCGCTAAGGGCCGACTGGAACGCTACTGCTGGATTGAAGGAGGAATGTCATGAAAGACATCGACCTCTTCCAACTGGGGTACGGTCTGGCAACAGGCGCCCAAGAGGAAGACACCAAACGGGGTCTCGCACAGAGCTGCGATCCCGTAATTGCCCCAAACTCTGTTGAAAACACGGATCGCGACGATCATTTCGTGCGGCGCGATGGCGCTGTCTTTGCCGGAACGCATCTGATTATCGAAGTGGTCGAGGGCGCGGGGCTGGATGACGAAGCGCGTATTCAACAGGCCTTTCGTGACTGCGTGGATGCCTGTGGCGCCACGCTTTTGCACATTCACACGCACAAGTTCAGCCCTCAAGGCGTGAGCGGCGTGGCCGTTCTGGCCGAGTCGCACATCTCGGTGCACACTTGGCCCGAAATCGGCTATGGCGCGTTCGACGTGTTCATGTGTGGTGATGCGCAGCCCTGGAAGGCTGTCGATGTATTGGCCAAGGCGTTTGAGACGGCTGACATTCGCGTCCGTGAACTCAAACGCGGTGAAGGGCTTATCCCCGGATAATCCCCGCAATTCCCGAAAAACCTATCCTGAATGAACGGCCCGTTTTGACCGGGCCTTATGCCGTAGAGGAGACACGCATGTCCGAATGGATCCGTGAGCCGCTTCACGATGGCTGGGCGCAAACACTGCGCGCAGATGAAACGCTGTTTGACAGTGCCACGGAACATCAGCGCCTGCGGGTTTTCGAAAACGCGCGTTTCGGTCGAATCCTGACGCTGGACGATGTGGTTCAGACCACCGAAGGCGACAATTTTATCTACCATGAGATGATGACCCATGTTCCGATCCTTGCGCATGGCGCGGCCAAGCGGGTCTGTATCGTCGGCGGTGGTGATGGCGGGATGGCGCGCGAAGTTCTGCGCCATTCATCGGTCGAGCAGGTGACGATGGTGGAAATCGATGCCGGTGTCGTCGAATTCTCCAAGCGGTATCTGCCGATGCTGTCGCAAGGCGCGTTTGAAGATCCCCGTCTGGATCTGGTGATTGCTGACGGCGCAGATTTCATGCGCAATGCCGAAGGCGAAGAGTTTGACGTGATCATTATCGACTCAACCGACCCGATCGGGCCGGGGGAGGTTCTATTCACCGATACCTTCTATGGGCACGCCAAGCGAGCCATGGCCGCGGGCGGGATCATGGTCACACAAAACGGTGTTCCCTTTATGCAGGGTGATGAGCTGACTGGGACAATGCGGGCGTTTCAGGCGCTGTTTGACGACGCGACCTGCTATCTGGCCACCATTCCGACCTATGCTGGTGGGCCAATGGCATTTGGCTGGGGGACGGACAGCACAGCCCGATCTGTATCGCTCTGCGAACTGCAAGAACGCTTTGCCAAATCCGGGCTGGAGCCGGATTACTATACGCCCGATGTGCATCAGGCGGCCTTTGCTTTGCCCGGTTACGTGCAGAAACTGATCCCATGACCTCCGAATTTACTGGGGTAAAATAATACCGTAATTTTAAGTATATGATTTTGCTTAATTATTTTGGGATTGTCGCGCTTGACTGGAAAAGCACCGCGTATATAACCGCGCCATCAGTTACCACGGCCGGGCAGAAATGCGCGGCCTGATTTACGAAAACGGAAACAGACCCATGAAAACCTATTCTGCGACACCCGCAGACATCGAGAAAAAGTGGATCGTGATCGACGCCGAGGGCGTTGTTCTTGGTCGTCTGGCCTCGATCGTTGCGATGCGCCTGCGCGGCAAGCACAAGCCGTCCTTCACGCCACACATGGACTGCGGCGACAACGTTATCGTTGTGAACGCGGACAAAGTGCAGCTGACAGGCAACAAGCGTCAGGAACACTTCTACTGGCACACCGGCCACCCGGGCGGCATCAAGTCCCGCACCAAAGAGCAGATCCTCGAGGGCAAGCACCCCGAGCGCGTTGTGACCCAGGCGGTCAAGCGCATGCTGCCGGGCAACCGTTTGTCGCGCAAGGTTATGACCAACCTGCGCGTTTACGCCGGTGCCGAGCATCCACATGAGGCGCAGGCGCCTGAAGTGCTGGATGTGAAATCGATGAACAAGAAAAACACGCGGGTTTAATCATGGCCGATCAGATCAATTCTCTGGAAGAGCTGGGTGCCGCAGCCGGTGTTGAAACCGTCGATGCACCTGTTGAAATGGCCGCCCCGCGCGAGCCGGTTCGCGATGAACTGGGCCGTTCCTATGCAACGGGCAAGCGTAAAGATGCGGTCGCCCGCGTCTGGATCAAGCCGGGCTCCGGCAAGGTCAGCGTGAATGGCAAGGAAATGAACGTCTACTTCGCACGTCCGGTTTTGCAGATGATCCTGCGCCAGCCGTTTTCGGTTGCCGGTGTCGAGGACCAGTTCGACGTCTACGCCACCGTTAAAGGCGGCGGTCTTTCCGGTCAGGCCGGTGCAGTCAAGCACGGCATCTCCAAAGCGCTGCAGCTGTACGATCCATCGCTGCGCGGTGCTCTGAAAGCTGCTGGCTTCCTGACACGCGACAGCCGTGTTGTTGAACGTAAGAAGTACGGTAAGCGCAAGGCGCGCCGGAGCTTCCAGTTCTCCAAGCGTTAAGCTTTTGCGGGTACGACCCGCGACAAACGAAAAGGCCGTCCAGCAGGGCGGCCTTTTTTGTTTTGGTCAAGGTCGGTGACAATCGTCCAGCTTGCCAAAGCTCGCGATATCTTTGGCGGTGCTCAGGCTCTGGGACTGACCGTCCTGATAAAAGGCCGTGCCATCCCAGCCGGAAGTCGCCAAGTGATTGCGCGTCAGCAGCAAAAAGCCAAAGGCGTCTTCGCCCAGCGTTTTGGGCATCCGGCCACGATATTCCATCGCATAGCCATCGTGGCGTCGATGGTGCAAACCGCGGCTGTCCATATCTGGCACCTTGCAAGGACGAAATGACAGGCCGGTTGACGGGTTGAAATATTGTCCCGGTGGCCCGTCGAGTTTCACACCGCTGTTGCCCACCACGATCTGCTGCGGCAGCGCGTTGTCACGGAAGACGACATTGGTGAACATGTGTTCATGCGCCGCCAGCACGGATCGCAGCCCGCAAGCCCCGACTTTGCCGGTGTCGTTGTAACCCTGACATTCCGGCGCGGCCCCCTGCGCCAGCGCAGCCGCGAGCGCTTCGCCCACGTGTCTGTCGACCTGTTTGGGATGGAACCCGGATGTATCAAGCCCCCAGATTGGACGATGCATCACAAAAGTTGTGTGGATTGGCAGGCCTTTCGTGGTTTTGTCCTGCGTCCAGCCAAGCGCGGTTTTGAACTCGCAAATCGCCTGTTCCCACAATTCCTGATCGGACAGAAATCCTGTCTTCTTTGTGATTGCGGTGCAGTCGAGCGTATCTGGTAGTGTTTTCCTCGAGACGCTCGGTCCCGTGCCGACAATGACAAAACGGTGCGGCGCAGTGGGGGCAAGGCTGGTATCGCGCATTTCGAAATACCACGATGTCACCAGCCGTCGATCCATTCCGCTGCAGGTGATGGACGAGTCGTTTGGCCCAAAGAAAAAGTACCAACCGTGGCCCGCCCGGTCGCAGGTTTCGTGATTGCCGCGCACAAAGGCCCAAGGCACCTGCAACAAGGGGCCGTTGGCCGTACGGGAAAAGAAATCACTGTTCCAGTTGTCCCAATCCCGGATGCTTTCCTGATCATAGCGGTAGTCGCCCAGATGGATCGCGATATCGGGGTTTTTCTGCATCGCCAGCGCGGCGATTTCGGCAAAGAAAAAACGGGTTTCGGGTTTTAACTGTTTGATTGTGCCGATCTTTGCACAGTCCTGTTTGAACCGGGATCCGGAACCGGAATTGAGGATCAACCCCCGGCATCCGGTATCACCGAAAACCACCACGCGCGGTGCAGCCCCAGTTGCGCGGCTGGCGCCGGCCAGTGTTACAGCAGTGCCATCAGGCGAGGTGACGGGCTGGCCGGCGTTGTCCAGAAGCGCCGCAGCCACCCAATCTTCGTCCATGTTCGTTTGGCATACGGTCACCTCATCGAACTGCGACGCGGGTCGATTGCTGCGCATGATCCAGGCTGGGCTCAGGGTCTGTTGCGATCCATCTGCCTTTTGTGCGCGGATTTTATAGCTGGGGCAGCTTTGCTGATCGGTAATAAACCTCAGCGACAGGTTCAGGGGCATCTCGCCATGCGCTTTGGTGATCGGGCCATCTGACCCCATAACCTGTGCCCAAGCCGCGTGAACGGATTCGGCATGGGCGGCACCTGCCATTGTGCAAAGCGCGGCAAAAGCGCTGGTAACCATGGTTTTGATCATTGGCACACCTTTCTGGAAATACACGTTTGAAATTAGTTAATGAAGGGTAACACATCTTTTGGTTTTGTCATTGCCGGTTATGCGCGTACCGCACGCTGAACTGGGCTGGGCAAATTCACTTAAGTTTGGCAAAGACATACAGGGCACGATGCCCGGCGAGACAAGGTTCGGAACGGTGGGACACCCAAGCTACACCATGGAAGACGCAGGGCAGTTGGCGCAGGTTGTGCATGGCACACCCGATCCGCAGCGCCTGACCTTGTTCTCAACCATGAAGAACGAGATGGCCTTTCTTCCGGCGTGGCTTGCCCATCATCGCGAAATTGGATTTGAACAATTCCTGATCTGGGATGACGCCTCTGACGATGGCTCGTTTGAATACCTGCGCGACCAGCAGGACTGCGTCGTGATGCACTCTGACCTTAGCTTTGGACAGGAAATTCACTATTGCGATCCCGAAGGTCAGTCGCGGTTGGAACGGGTGGGGACCTACTTTAAGATCGCCTTGCCACATCTGTTTTTTGACGGGCAGTTTGTCGGCTATGTGGATGCCGACGAATTCCTGATCCTGCCGCCGGGGGTGTCCTCTATGGCGCAGGTGATTGATCGTTTGACGGCGGCGCAATCGCCATCGGCGGTCGCCTCGGTGGTCGAGTTTTTTCCGAAGGATGCCAGTGGTTTGCAGGGCGAAATGCCTGTGGATTTTGACGATTTGATCGCCGCATATCCCTATTTCGAAGCTGAACAGCTTGTTCAGCTCGTTCCCGGTGAACAACCCATGTTGATGGGGCAATCAAAGACTGCGCGTCTGTTTGACCACTACGAGATCAAGCCAAAGCTGGAACGCAAGGGATGGCACCGTATCTGGATGCCGAAACGTGCCAAGAAGGCGCAGAGTTTTCAAAAGTCCCCACGTCACAAGACGCCGCTGGTACGCCGGGACGCACAGAGCCGTCTGACCGGCTCGCACTATGGAAATCTTCCGCCGTCACCGGATGTTTTGCTCTGTGTTGCGCATTTCGTATTCACGGCGCAATTCGCGGACAAGATCGACCGCGCCACACGCTGGGGCGCCCATGCCAATGGCGCTTCGAAGTATCGGTACTACCGGGCCTTGCTCGATGCGATGCAGTCAGGTGATGGCGGATTTCTGGGGCCGAATTCGCAGCGTTTTGAGAGCGCAGAGCAGCTCGTAACGGCAGGGCTTATGCGCTGGTAAGCACCCAGCGCGCCGAGGGCCAGAGCGTCGTAATCTGCGGTAGACGCCGGGCCACCGCTTCGTACACAGGGCGGTAGTGCAGGGCGATCTGTTGTTCCAGCTCCTCGGGCAGGGGTGCACTGCCTGAGCCGCGTGCATTGACCTGCTGGCTGCCTGCCTGCGGGTCGGCAGGCACCTCGGCAAAGTCTGAAAACGCCGCAACCCCGGCAGGGGTGAACATTTCCTCAAACAGGCAAATGTATCGCGCCTCCGGGGCAAAGCTCTGTTCCATCGCCGCCAGAGTGAGATCATAGCGCATGCGCGCGGCCGCCTCGGGGCCCGCGAAAAAGCTGCGCATGTCCTCGGCCTCGTTTTCGGAGCTGTCGATATACCCTTTTTGCTGGTCCATACGCATATGCGATCGCAGCCGGGCAACAGGATCGCGCATGGCGAAAAAGGCCCGTGTCGGTATGCCGCGTGCTTCGAACCCATCGCGGATGCCGGCCAGCATGGTCGCAGGCAAAGCCGCGTAAGAGGGTGTGATATCCCCCGTCCGGGTGATGCCGGGTTTTCCGAGCAGTCCCGCAAAATAGTCAAAGTATTCGTCGCGGTCGGTCTGCATGCGCCAGCGCAGATAGTCGCGCGGCATGGCCAGCCCCAATCGCCGTTTCAGTGCGCCTTTGACAGCACCAGCAAAACCGGGCTTTGGAACGCGGTAGCGGGAAAATACCGAGCCGAGGTCGGCTTCCCAGACCTGATATTCGCCCAGACGGCCGAAATCAGACCCGGATTGGCGCGCCAGATAGGCTTGCATCCAGCTTGAGCCGCATTTCTGTCCGCCCAGCCCCAGATAGAATACCTTGTCCAAATCGACCCCCGACTGATCCAGCGGCACCCTATGCGTTGCCTTTGGATTGATCAATCTGAGAGCCTTTCAAAACCACGATGGTCACAATGGCTTTACCTTCTTGCGGGAACCTCTCGTCTGATTTACCCGGCTGGGTTAGAAGACGGGCAGTCGCAAAAGGACGAACCATGCCAAACCGCCGCGAAATTGCGCGCGATATTTCTTATTCCTGGTCTGCGTCGACCCGCAGCGGCCGCGCCATGATCCGTCTGATGGAAAATGCGACAGGCCGTTTGGGGCTGATCAAGCGGGCGGACGGCTATGCCGACGAAGTGGCGCAGGGGCGCGACTTTTGGGAAGTGATGGTCGAGCGTTATGGCCTCGGACTCGAGGTGATGGCCGGCAGTCTGGATAATATTCCTGCCGAAGGTCCTTTGATCGTTATCGCGAACCACCCTTACGGCATTCTGGATGGATTGATTTTGGGTCACATCCTATCGGTCCGCCGCGGTGACTTTCGGATTTTGGCCAATTCGGTCTTTCGCAAGGCAGAAGAGCTGAACCGCATCGTTTTGCCTATCAGTTTTGATGAAACCAAAGAGGCCATGCAGCAGAACATCCAGACACGCAAAGCGGCATTGCGTTACCTGTCGGATGGCGGCTGCATCGGTGTGTTTCCCGGTGGTACTGTTGCGACGGCAGCCAAACCTTTTGCCCGTCCCATGGATCCCGGCTGGCGCACCTTCACGGCCAAGATGATCGCGAAATCCGGTGCACGGGTGGTGCCAATCTATTTTGACGGCCACACGTCGCGTCTGTTCCAACTGGCCAGCCACATGCATTCAACGCTGCGTATGGGGCTGCTCATCAAGGAATTCCGCAAACGGGTGGACACGCCGGTACGCGTTGTCATTGGTGACCCGATCGAGGCGGATGTGATGGCAAAATTCGCCAAGGATCCACGCGGTATGATGGATTTCCTGCGCAACTCGACCTATGAGCTGTCACCGGTGCCTTTGCAGTCACTGGACTACGGATTTGAGTTTGAAGACCGCCACAAAAGCGGCGATGATACAGGCAAACGGCTTTATTGAGACCGGGCAGGAGCAATTGAGATGGCAGTAGGTGTATTTGATTCAGGACTTGGCGGGCTGACAGTTCTGGATGCCGTGTCGAAGCGGCTGCCGGATGTTCCCTTTGTCTATTTCGCCGACAGCGCCCATGCGCCCTATGGGGTGCGCGATGCCGATGATGTTTATGATCTGACTGTTTCGGCGACCGAGCGTCTGTTCGAAGCGGGGTGCGATCTGGTCATTCTTGCCTGCAATACCGCCTCGGCGGCGGCCCTGCGCCGCATGCAGGAAGGATGGGTGCCGCGCGACAAACGGGTCTTGGGTGTCTTTGTGCCTCTGATCGAAGCACTGACCGAACGGCAGTGGGGCGATAATTCCCCGCCGCGCGAAGTGGCGGTTGAACATGTGGGGCTCTTTGCGACGCCTGCAACCGTGCGCAGCCGGGCGTTTCAGCGCGAGCTGGCCTTTCGCGCGATCGGCGTCGATGTCGAAGCACAGGCCTGTGGCGGCTTGGTCGATGCCATCGAAGAAGGTGACATGATCCTTGCCGAGGCGCTTGTCCGCAGCCACGTCGATGCGCTCAAACGCAAAATGCCTGAACCGGAGGCCGCCATTCTGGGCTGCACCCATTACCCACTGATGCAGGACATCTTTCAGGATGCATTGGGCGAAAACGTCAAAGTTTACAGTCAGGCAAACCTCGTGGCTGAATCGCTGGCTGACTATTTGGAGCGCCATCCTGATATGCTGGGATCAGGTCAGCAAAGCCAATTCCTGACCACGGGAAATCCCAAAAAGGTTTCTGGGCATGCGACCCAATTCCTGAAACGTCAGATTGAATTTGTAAGCGCTTAGCGTTTCGCCGGAATCGTAAACCGCCGCTTTGGCGCCAAGAAATTCCAAAGGTTGAGCGCGGCTAATGCCGCCTTTGCCTTTCAGGATGCGGCACCCGTCTAGAACGCCATTGATCCAAGCGCCGCCGCGGCGTATAGAGCGCCCATCAGGAGATCGATGATGACCGCCCCATACGCAACAACCCTGCGACGATGATGCGCCTGCCGCCACGAATGTGCTGCGGCTTCTTTTACGTTCTCCAATTGGCACAAATCGACACGACAGTGCCCAAAGACTTCAGGATCTTACCATGACGCATTCCATCGCCATCATCGGCGCCTCGGGGTACACCGGGGCTGAACTCATCCGGCTGATCGCCACCCATCCCGGGTTTGAGATCAAGGCTCTGGCCGCAAACTCCAAAGCGGGGCAGCCACTGGCCGCTGTCTTTCCGCATCTGCGCCATCTGACCTTGCCTGATCTGGTAACATGGGAACAGATCGACTTTGATCAGATCGACCTGTGCTTTTGTGCCTTGCCGCACAAGACCAGTCAGGAAGTCATCGCGCAATTGCCGGCCTCGGTGAAGATCGTTGATCTGTCTGCGGACTTCCGGCTGCGGGATCCAGAAGCCTATGCGAAATGGTATGGCAACCCGCACAGCGCGCCCGAAATGCAAAAAGAGGCCGTCTATGGCCTGACCGAGTTCTACCGTGATGAGATTTCCGGCGCGCGGCTGGTTGCCGGAACGGGATGCAACGCGGCAACGGGACAGTACATCTTGCGGCCATTGATTGGGGCAGGGGTGATTGATCTGGATGAGATCATACTGGACCTGCAATGCGGCGTCTCCGGCGCGGGTCGCTCGCTCAAGGAAAACCTGCTGCACGCGGAGCTGTCTGAAGGCACCAATGCCTATGCCGTCGGCGGCACCCACAGGCATCTGGGCGAATTCGATCAGGAATTCAGTGCTATCGCTGGGCGCCCGGTGCAAATCCAGTTCACGCCTCATCTGGGCCCGTTCAATCGGGGTATTCTGGCCACCTGCTATGTCAAAGGTGATGCCGCGACCGTGCATGAAACTCTGGCCAAAGCCTACGGATCAGAGCCGTTTGTCGAAGTGTTGCCGATGGGTGAGACGCCCAGCACGCATCACGTGCGGGGCTCAAACTTCTGCCATATCGGCGTAACGGGTGATCGGATTTCTGGCCGTACGATCGTTGTCGCAGCCCTCGATAACCTGACCAAGGGAAGTTCCGGGCAGGCTATTCAGAACGCGAACCTGATGTTGGGTCAGCCAGAAACGGCCGGGCTGATGCTGGCGCCGTGTTTCCCCTAGTCCGCATTGCCGCATCCTTTAGCGCGCGGATTGCTCAAAGACCGTCGTGAAACGCGTCGATCAGGTGGCTGACAACTGCCCGCATCTGGGTTTCCTGATCGCCACCTGCCTTGGCCGATTGCGCTGCCACCGCGCGTTGCCGGCTGCTTGCGTTGCCCCGGACCGCAATGGCGCGGGCGTTTTCCAGCTCGGGCAGGCATCGCAGGATCCCAGCATCCTGTTCCAAGAGCTCAACAAGTTCGTTCATCAAGTCGGGCATCGGAACGATCTTGCCGGCACCATAGTCGATCAAGCCTTCGGCCACGCCGTACCGCTGAGCGCGCCACCGGTTTTCACCGATCAGGAAGGGCTCGTAAATGCGCCAGCGTTGATTGCTGACACGCAGACGCCAGAGCATGCGCAACAGGCACTGGTTTAACGCTGCCAGTGTCAATGTGTCCTCGATGCGGGGCTGCACATCCATGATCCGCGTTTCCAGCGTCGGGAAGCGTGCAGAAGGTCGCAAATCCCACCAGATCTTGGAACTGTCTTCGATGACGCCAAGATTGACCAGAATTTGGACTGACCGCTCATAGTCGGACCAGCTTTCGAACTGGGGCGGCAGGCCGGTGCGTGGCAGGTTGTCGAAGACAGACAGCCGGTAGCTGGCCAAACCGGTGTCGTCCCCCTGCCAGTAGGGCGATGACGTGGACAGGGCCAATAGATGAGGCAGGAAATAGGTCATCTGCCGCATCAGATCGACCCGTAGTGGATCATCATCCAACCCCACATGCACGTGCATCCCACAGATCAACATACGGCGCACTACCCCGCCAAGATCGCGGCTGAGCGCGTTATAGCGGTCTTTGTCGGTATGGGACTGCTGCTTCCAGTCGCCAAAGGGATGACAGGATGCGGCGATTGGCGCCAGATTATGGGCCTTGGCGCAACGCGCCACGGTGCTGCGCAGGCGTTTCAGCTCTTCTCTGGCGTCGGTTACGCCGGAACACGGCTTGGTTCCGATCTCGATCTGACACTGCAGGAACTCCGGGCTGACCTGACCTTCCAGTTCAGCAGCGCAGGCCTGCATCAGGCTCTCTGGCGCTTCGGCGAGGGCAAGACTGTCGAGATCGACCAGAAGGTATTCTTCTTCGATTCCGATGGAAAAGGCAGGTTCCGTCACGGATTGTCCCCTCGAACTGAAAGTCAGGGCTCTATTGGGCGCCAATGTGCGCCGGTTTTCAAGAGGCGTTGCGCGCGACCTCAAAGGCGTTTTGCCAAACCGGCAAAACGTCGTCCGGGTTCAAACCCAGAAACGTCACGCTTTCATCGCTTGCGCGAAACACACCGATCTCGAAGTCGACTTTGACCTCGGCAATGCTCTGATACATGCGGCCAACCCCGAATTGTACATCGCCCGGGGCAAAGAGTGCCGTCTTGCATCCCGTCGCGCGCAATGTCGAAAGTGCACTGATCCGCGACACGAGAAATATCATGCGCGCGAAATCGATGTTCAGCGTTGTGGCGCCAGACATATCGATCAGGTGATTGTACGCCGCATCGTATTGCGCGCTTTCGCAATAGGCTTTGTAAGCGTCCACGACCTCTTCCGTTTCGACAGTTCCTTCGTAACGGATAAAGACGACATTGATCTCTGGGTGCACGGAGTATCGCGCTGGCATTGTGTTCTCCTATGGGCGCACTCGCACTATAGGCGAAAAGACGCTCATGGGCTACACCTAAAACGTGTTTTTTGAAAACAAATTTCGCTTGCCGCGTGCTGTGAGGCCGGGATCAATTGGCCTGACTGCTGGCTTATTGCCGGTCAAAGCCGATTGCACAGGCTTTGCCAAAATATGCGGCGGCCCTTTTCCAAAGGCCGCCGCAACAGTGATTAGTCCATGGCTTTGAAGTTGAATTCGCCGCCTTCCTTGATGCCCGAGAACCAGCGCGCGGTGACGGTTTTGGTCTTTGTGTAGAACCGGAACGCGTCGGGGCCGTATTGATTCAGATCGCCAAAGGCGGATTTTTTCCAGCCGCCAAAGGTATGATAGCTGAGCGGGACCGGGATCGGGAAGTTGATCCCAACCATGCCGACGTTCACGCGGTGCGCAAAGTCACGCGCCGTGTCGCCATCGGCAGTAAAGATCGCGGTGCCGTTGCCATAGGGGTTGTCCATGGTCAGCTTAAGCGCTTCTTCGTAGGTCTCGGTGCGGACCTGGCTCAGAACCGGGCCAAAGATCTCTTCTTTGTAGATCTCCATGTCGGGCGTGACGTTGTCAAAATAGCTTGGGCCAACGAAAAAGCCGTTTTCGTAGCCCTGCAGGCTAAAGCCGCGACCATCCACAACCAGCTCTGCGCCCTGATCCACACCGCTGTCGATCAGACCCTCGATGCGGGCCTTTGAGGCTGCCGTGATAACCGGACCGTAATCCACGTCTTCGTTCGCGGTGTATGGGCCGACTTTCAGTTTTTCGATGCGTGGAACCAGACGGTCACGCAGACCATCGGCGGTTTCCTTGCCAACCGGAACAGCCACGGAAATCGCCATGCAGCGTTCGCCAGCCGCGCCGAAACCGGCGCCGACCAGCGCATCGGCTGCCTTGTCCAGATCGGCGTCAGGCATGATGATCATGTGGTTCTTGGCACCGCCAAAACACTGGGCCCGCTTGCCGTTGTTTGCCGCACGGCCATAGATGTACTGCGCAATCGGCGTTGAGCCGACAAAGCCCACGGCCTGAATGGTTTCGTCATCAAGGATCGCGTCTACAGCTTCTTTGTCACCGTTCACAATCTGCAGAACTCCGTCCGGCAGACCCGCTTCCTGGAGCAATTCGGCAAGACGAAGCGCGGTTGAAGGGCAACGCTCGGACGGCTTCAGGATCATCGCATTGCCGCAGGTCAGGGCAGGGGCCATCTTCCAAAGCGGGATCATGGCCGGGAAGTTGAACGGTGTGATGCCGGCCACAACACCCAGCGGCTGACGCATGGAGTAAAGATCAATGCCCGGGCCGCCGTCGTCGGTGAATTCACCCTTGAGCAGCGACGGGCCACCCATGCAGACTTCAACCACTTCCAGTCCGCGTTGTACGTCGCCACGGCCGTCGGGCAGGGTCTTGCCGTGTTCGCGGCTAACCAGTTCGGCCAGTTCGTCCATGTATTCATTGATAAGCGCACCGAATTTCATCATCACGCGGGCGCGGCGCTGCGGGTTCGTGGCGCCCCATGCGACCTGCGCTTCGGCGGCCGAAGCGACCGCAGCGGCCATTTCCTCGACGCTGGCGAGTGGCACGCGGGCCCGCACTTCGCCTGTTGCAGGGTTCATGACATCCGCAAACCGGCCGGACGTGCCTTTGACGCGTTTGCCGTCGATAAAGTGATATAGCTCTTCCATGGTCGCTCCTTTTGCGTTTGGGGCAAAGTAGCCTTGCGCAAATACGAGTGAAAGGCGCAGTTTCAAAAATCAGCTTTGCAGATTTGCGGGTGCCTTCCGGATGCTCCGACTAGGCCAGCCCCAGCCGTTTCATCACTTGCTTCAGCCCCGGTGTATCGGAGGGCGCCAATCGTGAGAGCGGTTCGGCGGTTGTGCGGGCTTCGTCCAGCGCACCAGCGCGGAGCAAGGCACGGGTCAAGGCAAGCCGCGCCTGCCAGTTGTCGGGGTTTGCGCCGAGCGCCTGCCGCAAATGCTCTTGGGCGGACTCAGTGCCGGGTTCTGACAGGGCTAGCAGCAATCGACCCGCCATAAGATGCGCATCGGGCAAATCGGGGCTACGCCTCAGGGCTTTTTGCGCACCGGCAACAGCGCCGACGCGATCCTTGTCCCGGGCTGCAAACTGGGCGTTCCGCAGTATCTCACCTGCAATTTGCTTTTGTCCAAGAGTGCTTGTTTCATTCCCTGTCGCGGGTCCAGACATCAGGCCAGTGAGGATTTTCGCCGGGATCTGCCCGGCAATCGCATCCCGTAGCGCGGCGCTGCTTTCATCTTTGGCAGGTTGGCCAAAGATATGCGTCAGGGCAAGCTCGGTCAGCGCGGCCTTGTCTGACCATGTCAGCGCATCGCTGGTCTGGATCACGGATATCAATTCTTGGCGCATCGCGATCTCCATCTTGATGCGCTCGTTCAATGGTACACGTTGCCATCCCGCCGTGACCGAAGCATCCCAAAGGCGTTTGCGGTAGATCGGATCCTCGACGCTCAGATACTCCCCGGCCAGAGCGTAGGCTATGGCGAATGGCCAATCGGCAAAGTAGCCTTCAGGCAGCTCGGCCATTCTTAGACCGGCTTTGACCGGACCGCTGCGCATCAGGTTCTTGAGAGAATAGGCATTGCCTGCCTGGCCTGTCATTCGCGTTGCGGCGCGTTGCGCTGCGGGTCCGGTTAGGTCTGATTGGGTGACCACATGATCGCGGTTTCCAAAATACTGGATTGTACCAAAGGCGGCCGTCGCCGTTGGGTTGGCTTCCAGAACCGCGCGCAGTTTTGAAACAAACTCCGGATCAAGCCGGTCGTCATGAAAGCAAAACGCAAAGAATGGTGTATCGATCAGATCAAGGCAGGCATTGGCGTTCCCGACCCAGCCCAAACGTTTTTCATTGATGCGAACTGTCACACGCGGGTCATTTGCATACCCCATGCAGATTGCTTCGGTTCCATCGCCCGCCGGATCCACGGAAATGATCACTTTGATGTCCGGGTCTGTTTGCGCCAAGGCACTTTCGATCGCCTGCTGCACAAAGCCTTCTGCCTTGTAGGCGGGGATGCAAATCGTCGTTTGAGGTGTGGTCATCGTGGTATCAGCCTATCGGCAAGAATCTCAGCGAACAGTGGCGCAAGGGTCAGCTTGCCGGTGTCTACTCTGTGATAATAGGGCGTCGGCGACATGGGCCCCACATCAAAACGCTGATGTAATTCGCTGTCCGCCTGGTCGACTGTGCCGCTACCCCAGGAAAAGATTGCACCAGCCTCGCTGCGGTGCTGACGGTTCGCGTGCTTCAGCTTGGTCATTCCTGGCACTCTTTGGCTCAGCTCATGCAAAGCGTTTTCGAAGTGCATTTCGGCCTTGGGCGGTGCAAGCGGTGTGTTCCAGTCATCCGGCGGACGCAAAGCATTGGTCTGTGCGAAACAGCCGACCGGATACCAGCTCAGATAGAACCGCCGCCCGCCATCAAAGCTGACCACATCGCCATAGGGGCCCAAAACCATGGTAGTGGATTGAATCTCAGGCAGCGGTTCATCGGTTTCAACGAAATGCGCGACCTTGCGCCGAAACAGCCAAGGACGCTGCGGGCTTGGGATAATGTCTGCATCCAGACGGAGCAGGTCCGTCCAGCTTGCGTTGATCACGTGATCGAATGGGCCTTCGATGCGTTGGTCTGTCAGACGCAGTTCCGGCGCTGCGCCCGCTTTTGGCAGCAACGCCTCGATCGTGGTTGAACAGTGCAAAGAAATGCCCGGATGGTCCCTCAAGGCCGCGCGAATGATCCTTGCCAGATAGTTCGGATCAATGCTGCGCTCTTGCGTTTGGAACAACGCCACAGCGCCATGCAACGATTGACCTTCGCCTTCCGCCACAATGCGGGCAGGGGCAATGGGGCCAAGGCCGAGGTAGTCTTGGCAATGGGCAGACACTTCGTTGTCGATTGCGGCGTAGCGCATTTTCAATTGCGCCGGCGTCAGCAGGCTGTCGGGCATCACCCGATAGACGAAAGGGGCCGACAGGTTTTGATGCAGATCTTTGACTTTGGCATAGCGAGCGATGACTTGACTGAATGCACCGCTGCCCCGCGCCATCAAACGCGCGGTGCGATCCGGCGCATCATTGGCAAAAATATAGCCGAGATGGATTTTCCCCTCGTTCCACAGGCTCGCCCGCGACATCGGTGCGTCGGCCGCATCGAACAGCGCAATGCGTGCGCCGCGTTCGGCCAGAGCCAATGCGCAAAGGCTGCCCTGAAGGCCAGCTCCAATGATCGCAATATGGGGTGTTTTTGTGGGCAAAGCGTGCAATCTTTGGCAAATTGAAGGAAGGCTGGTTGGGTTACCTAGCGGTATCTAGTCGATCTGCCAACAAGGAGCGAACATGGGATTGCATTGGGACGATATGCGCATTTTTTTGGCGGTCGCCCGAGGTGACAGCCTGTCTGCGGCCGGTCGGGCTTTGCGCATGGATGCCGCCACGGTTGGCCGCCGGATTGCGCGCCTCGAAGAGACCATGGGCACAGCTTTGTTCGCCAAGTCCCCACAGGGCTATGCCCTGACCGAAGCGGGCACCCGCATGCTGCGCCACGCCGAAGAAGCCGAACAGGCGTTTTCCCTTGCCAGCGAAGCGGTGCAGGGCCATGCCGAAGGGCTGTCCGGACAAATCCGGATCGGCGCGCCGGACGGCTGCGCCAATTTCCTTTTGCCGCAGGTTTGCGCTTCGATCGTTGAAGAAAATCCTGATCTGGACGTCCAGATCGTTGCCCTGCCACGCGTTGTGAACCTGTCCCGCCGCGAGGCTGATATGGCCATCTCGGTGTCTCCGCCCACTTCGGGGCGGCTGTTGGTGCAAAAAATTTCGGATTACAAACTGCACCTCGCGGCCTCACGCGACTACATCCACCGGGCGCCGCCGATCCTTGGGGTGGAAGACCTGCCACAGCACCCCTTCGTAGGCTATATCCCTGACATGATTTTCGACAAAGAGCTCGACTATCTCGATGAACTGGGTCTGCGTGATGTGCGGCTGGCTTCGAATTCGGTTTCCGTTCAGTTTCACTGGCTGCGTCATGGTGCTGGGCTTGGAATTGTACATGATTTTGCACTGCCTCTGGCGCCGCGTTTGCGCCGCGTTCTGGTGGACGAGGTAAGCCTGACCCGAAGCTTCTATCTGGTGCGTCATGCCGACGATAAACGCCTTGAACGCCAGAACCGTTTTGCCGCCGCTTTGGTCAAGGGACTGCGTGAAGAACTGCAACGGCTCGAAGGGCAGGCCGGGGCCTGATTGGCAAAGATTGAGACGCCGCCCTTGACAGAAGGCCACTGACGGGTGGACGCTAGGCAGCATCACGCACGCGTTACCACGGAGGGCCTAAACCAATGCAAGTGCTGCAAATCCTCAACTCCAAAGGTGCCGATGCGGTTGTCAGTGTCAAACCCGGCACGCTCGTTTCGGACGCTGCCAAGATCCTTGCGGACAAGCGGATCGGTACGGTGATCGTGTCTCCGGATGGTGAGACCGCTCTTGGTATTCTGTCCGAGCGTGACATCGTCAAAACCCTTGCCACGCAGGGCGCAAGCTGCCTTTCGGCGGCGGTAGATGATCTTATGACATCGGATCTGGTGACCTGTACGCGCGGCGATCAGGCCGAAACTGTTTTGCAGCGGATGACCGAAGGCCGTTTTCGCCACATGCCGGTTGTCGAAGACGGCAAGATGGTGGGATTGATCACTCTGGGCGACGTGGTCAAGGCGCGTCTGTCCGAGCTGGCCATGGAAAAAGACGCGCTTGAGGGCATGATTTCCAACCAGTGGTAATGTGCGATTGCGGCGCCGCGTCGCAGAAAGAATAGATGTCAGGGGTTGCAAACCCTTGCGCAATATTGTTGCGTGCGCGGCAAGTGAAGACAGGGGGACACCCTCATGCGTATCGGCCTGTATCCCGGCACCTTTGACCCGATTACCCACGGGCATATCGACATTATCCGCAGGGCGGCCATGTTGGTGGACCGATTGGTGATCGGTGTTGCCATCAATCGCGACAAGGGGCCGTTGTTTTCCCTCGAAGAACGCGTGGCCATGATCGAGGCGGAATGCGTCTCACTGTCCGAACAGACCGGGACCGAGATCGTCGCCCATCCGTTTGAAAACCTGCTGATCGATTGCGCCAAAGATGTAGGGGCACAGATCATTGTGCGCGGTTTGCGGGCGGTGGCCGATTTTGAGTATGAATTCCAGATGGTTGGTATGAACCGGGCACTGGATGACAGTGTCGAAACGGTGTTCTTGATGGCCGAAGCGCGCCATCAGGCGATTGCGTCGAAACTGGTCAAGGAAATCGCGCGTCTGGGCGGCGATGTCAGCAAGTTCGTGACACCCCCGGTTCAAGCTGCCCTGACTGAGCGTTTCGGCTGATCAGCCATCCAAAAGGGATCACAAATACAAAGCCCGGGCAAAACCTGCCCGGGCGAATTTTCGTCCGTGAGTTTACAGCCAAAGGTTGCTGTTACCCTTTGCCATAGACAGCGCGGGCTGCGATGCGTTCTGCATCACCCGGATAGATGTCCAGATCCAGCGCCACATCCAGAGGGAGCGCCTTGATTTCCTGAACGGTGCGGCGGTACTTGGCGCGTTTTTCGATTGCGTCCAGCATTCCGGAGATGGTCAGCGACATGGTAATCTCCTTTCATCGCTTGTTGTTTCCGTTACCGCAAACATAGTCATGCTGCACCGCAGCACCACTGCTGTGTGGATCGATCCGCTTTGCGAAAAATGCATGGCTCGGCCCGAAGGGTTGCGGGCAAGAAAAAAGGCGCGGCGACAATCAAGTCGCTCGCGCCCCATTGTCAGGCTGATCTGAGGTTCAGATCAGTTTGCCCATCGCGACCGCCGTATCCGACATCCGGTTGGAGAAGCCCCATTCGTTGTCATACCACGTCAGGATACGAACCATGTTGCCGTCCATGACCTTGGTCTGGTCGGTCGCAAAGATCGAGCTGTGCGGATCGTGGTTGAAATCCATTGAGACCAGCTTGCGGTCCGTCACGCCCAGAATGCCCTTGAGAGGGCCAGAGGCTGCGGCCGCGTGGATGGCTGCGTTGATTTCTTCGACGGTGGTGTCGCGGTTGGCTTCGAACGTCAGGTCGACAACCGATACATTCGGTGTCGGAACCCGGATCGCAACACCGTCCAGCTTGCCATTGAGTTCTGGCAGCACCAGACCAACAGCCTTGGCCGCACCCGTTGACGTGGGGATCATCGACATCGCGGCGGCACGAGCGCGGTACAGGTCCTTGTGCATGGTGTCGAGCGTCGGCTGGTCACCGGTATAGCTGTGCACGGTGGTCATGAAGCCACGTTTGATACCCACGGCGTCGTTCAGAACTTTTGCGACGGGCGACAGGCAGTTGGTGGTGCACGATGCGTTGGACACGACTGTGTGGTCAGAGGTCAGCACGCCATCGTTGACGCCAAATACGATCGTTGCGTCAGCGTCCTTTCCAGGGGCCGAGATCAAAACGCGCTTGGAGCCATTGTCCAAATGCGCCTGGCAGGCTTCCTTGGACGTAAAGATACCGGTGCATTCCATGACAACATCCACATCCGACCAAGGCAGGTCGGCTGGGTTGCGGATGGCGGTGACGCGGATCGGGCCGCGGCCAACGTCAATGCTGTCATCCGTATGGCTGACCTCGACCGGAAAGCGCCCATGGACCGAGTCGAACTGCAGCAGGTGCGCATTTGTTTCGACGGGGCCAAGATCGTTGATCGCGACAACTTCCAGATCGGTCCGACCGGACTCGATAATGGCACGCAGAACATTGCGCCCGATGCGGCCAAATCCGTTGATGGCTACCTTGATTGTCATGGTGTGTTCCCTCTGATCGCGGGGTGGTGCGCGTAAAAAATGAAACCCAAAGGGGTCTGTCGCGCGTCCTGGTTGAAGCTGTTAACGCTAACAATCAAATGCAGACGAATAAGTCAAGCCGCTTCGGGCAGCCTGTCGCTATCGCCAGAAAGCCAGCCAGTCCATCAGAACGAACATCTTTCTTCCGAGGAAAATAAAGTGCTCAGAGCCGTACATGGCATAGTCCAGTGCGACAGCGCCAAGGATCAGCAATCCCAGAATAATAGCCAAACGGTTGGTCATCGCCTGTGCTCCATGCTCTCATTCTTGTGATGCCAGATGATAGGCCCGCTGTCACGGGGCATCACCCCGCAAAATCGTATCAGACGGCCGTTTTGCGCAAGGCGATGAGCCAAACAAGGGTCAAAGCAAAGGCAATGACCATGTTCCAGCCCGCCATGGACAGGCCAAACATTTCCCACGGGATTTCGTCACAGCGCACCAAGGGGGCCGCTTCGATTTGTTTGATCAGCTCTTCGGTGGTGAGGCCGGAGATGCTTTGCGACGTGCAACTGGCCGGGCCTTCCCATTGGCCAAGCTCAACGCCAACATGATAGAGACCGACAGCCGCCGAGCTGAACACAGCCGCTGCGCCGAGCAGAATTACAAGTGTGGCGGGCACAAAGACGGCGATTACCCCGGCGACGATTGCACCGATATGACCATAGCGCTGCCAATAGCACAGTTTGCACGGCGGCATTTCACCGATGTATTGAAAGGCCAGAGCGCCGATCATCAATGCAGCCGAACCTGTCGCGGCGAGCATAATCCATCTTTGTTGGGTCATAGGTACTTCACCGCATAAAAGCCTGCCAGCAAGATGATCACAAAGGCAATAAAGACAAGTCCCAACCGGCGTTCGATAAAGTCACGAATGGGTGACCCGAATTGGCGCAGAAGCGCCGCCACTATAAAGAAGCGCAGGGCACGCGCGCAGATGGATGTCACGATAAAGGTCATCAGCGGCATGCCGGTCCATCCGGACATGATGGTAATCACCTTGTAAGGGAAGGGGGTTACACCTGCTGTCAGCACGGCCCAGAACCCGACACCGTTAAAGCGTTCGTTGAATGCCTCCATCGACTCGGTCTTTCCGAGCGCTTCTAGGATCGGCGCGCCAAGGCTGTCGTAGAAAAACGCACCAATTGTGTAACCCAGCATACCACCGGCGACCGAAGATACTGTCGCCACCAGCGCAATCAGCCAGGCACGATGCGGTGCAGCGAGGATCATTGGGATCATGAGAACGTCAGGCGGAATCGGAAAGACAGATGACTCGATGAAAGCAACCAGCGCCAATATATAAAGAGCGCGGGGATGGTCAGCCTGCGCCATTGTCCAATCGTACAGACGTCGAAGCATGATCCGGTTTCCTCTGCGCACTGCGGGTTTCCCCGCAAAAACCATGGCCAAGCAAGTGATGCAATGATTTTGCAGGATGATCTGCGAATTTGCGTCGTCTGGGCCTTTACGATGGTGCTGGCTGGGGTTAAATCAGGCGACGTGCCCAAGTGGCGGAATGGTAGACGCAGGGGATTCAAAATCCCCCGATGGCAACATCGTGTGAGTTCGAGTCTCACCTTGGGCACCAACCGCTGAAAACAGACAGCAAAACCCCGGTCCGGGTGATCTTCGGGCGGCTAGGGGATTCAGAAATGTGGCAACGCCGCCATTTTCGTCAAATTTGCCATAGATGATTCGTAGATTCCGGGCACCTTGGCCTGTTGCTACCCCTTAAGCTGTTGACCAATGTTAATTTTCTCGCAGCATTGGTTCCACATGGCGCACAAAAAATGCCACATTTTCAAATGTGGCAGGGTGTGGCCTTGAGCCTTGATCCAGATAGGCATTGTTTCGCCTATCCGGACAATTGACGGAAGACACGTGACAACGGTTTCGATCAGACAAGCCTCATCGGCCTTAATTTTATAGCTTTGCTGTGCGGTGGCTGTCGTGGAGGTTGGAAACAATAGCCTAAAATACACCTTTCAATTTGGACCAAAACCTATTCTTTCGCAGCACCATTCTCGCCATATTTGCCTCGTTTCCGCCTTTTTTCCCTTTGAGGCCACCCCGCTTCAAAGTATTAATTCCCTCAAGCCCAACTGGGGGGTGAAGACTGCTGGCCACGGGGGCGGCCGCTGAACTGTTATGCATCTGTGCTGATGCGAGGTGACGCGAGAGCGGAGAATCCGCTCGTGCCGCAATGGCGATCTTCGTCCACGTAAAGACGTGGGTACGAGGCGCGCGATACACTTCGCATTTTTGCAGGCATGGCGAGTAACTGTGGATAGGGCAGTGCGTGAGCATTGTTGCCGCTCATGCGGCGTGGGGCACCTGCCTCGTCTGACTTGATAGAGGGTCGTAGAATGGCTGATCTGTTTTTGAACTGGGGCGATCTTGGGCCCTTTGGCACGACGCTCGCCGATGGCGTTACAACAACGGTGGACACCGGTGGTGTTGCTGTTGATGTGACTTTCTCGGCCGATGATGAATATGCGTCTGCCTTTACTTTTAACGCTGACGGGTATGTTGAAGCCGAAGACGACTTGAACCCCAACTCGTTCCTAAAGCTTTATGACGAAGCCAATGACGATGGCGCGGCTGGCACGTCGACTGCGACACTGGATTTCCGTGCGCTCGACACCGAAAACTTCACTGATGAAGTGCAGACTGTTTCCTTCCGCATCAACGACATCGATTTCTCGGCCCTGGATGGTGACCTTGAGAACTTTGGCGCTGGCGGTTTCGAAGACATCGTGACGGTCCGTGCCTACGACGCCGAAGGCAACGAAGTTCCAGTTACGCTGACACCCGAAGCCGGCGGTCCTGCTGTCTCGGGTCAGACCGCGACAGGCACCAGCCTAACCGGTTACACAGACTCGACCGGTTCAGTTCTGGTGTCGATCGACGAACCGGTTGCTCAGATCGTTATTTCTTACGGCAACGGTGGCGACGCCCAGCAGGGTGTGACCGTTTCCGACATCAACTTCTCGACGGTTGATGTTGTTGTTGATGAGCCGCCAATCGCGGTTGATGACACGGCGTCCACCGACGAAGATGTGGCCATCACGATCGACGTTCTGGCCAACGATATCGAGCCACAGGGCCAGCCGCTGACCGTTACTTCGGCATCAGCGCTGAACGGCACCGTGTCGATCAACCCCGACAACACGTTGGAGTACACGCCAAACCCTGACTACAACGGTCCGGACACCATCACCTATACAATCGTTGATCCAGACGGGAACAGCGACGAAGGCGAAGTGGCCGTTACAGTTGATCCGGTCAACGACGCCCCCATCACAGAACCTGATGAGGCGACAACACCTGAGGACACCGATGTCGTCATTGACGATCCAGCGGGCAACGACACAGACCCAGATGGTGATCCGGTAACCACGGCATCTGTTGGCGATCCTGCCAACGGCACCGCGGTTCTGAATCCCGATGGCACAGTTACGTACACGCCGGACCCTGGTTTTGTGGGTGAGGACACCATTCCTTACGTTGCGACCGATGGCATCGCAGAAACACCAGGCGAAATCATCGTCACCGTGACTGATGGCAACCGTCCTCCAATTGCCGAGGACGACTCGGAAACAACGCCTGTTGATACCGCTGTGCTGATCGATGCGATCGACAACGACAGCGATCCTGATGGCGACGCGCTGACCGTTACGTTCAACACCGATCCGCTGAACGGCTCTGTTGTCGACAACGGTGACGGTACCTTCACCTACACGCCGGACACCGGTTTTGTTGGGACCGACACCTTTGAATACGACATCTCTGACACCAGCGGTGACAGCGACACGGCAATCGTGACCGTGACTGTCACAGACGACAACACGCCTCCGACAACCGTGGACGACACAGCGACCACGCCTGAGGACACAGCAGTTGTCATCGACGATCCAGCGGGCAACGACACAGACCCAGATGGTGATCCGGTAACCACGGCATCTGTTGGCGATCCTGCCAACGGAACCGCGGTTCTGAATCCCGATGGCACCGTGACCTACACGCCGGACCCTGGTTTTGTGGGTGAGGACACCATTCCTTACGTTGCAACCGATGGCACCGATGACACACCGGGCGAAATCATCGTCACTGTGACCGACGATCCGGCGGTTGTTGATGCTGTCGACGACAGTGCAACCACGGACGAAGACACTGCGATCGTGATTGACGTTCAGGAAAACGACACCGATCCAGAGGACGATCCGATCACCACGGTTTCCGCAACCGATCCGCTGAACGGCACGTCAGCTGTGAACCCGGATGGAACGATCACTTACACACCGGATCCTGGCTTTAGTGGCACGGATACCTTTGAGTACACGATCACAGAGCCTGATGGCGCGACCGACACGGCAACTGTAACCGTGACCGTCGTTCCGGACACAAACACGCAGCCCGTTGCGTTCGACGATACCTCGACCACGGCTGTGGACACACCGGTTATCATCGATCCAGCGCTGAATGACTTCGATGCCGAAGATCCGGTTGAAGACCTCATCGTGACCAATCTGGGCGATCCGCTCAATGGTACAGCGGCGATCAACCCCGATGGCACCGTTACCTACACACCGGATGCTGGTTTCACAGGTACAGACAGCTTTACCTACGAAATCCTCGACACCGATGGTGAAGGCGACACCGCGACGGTTACCGTAACCGTGACTGACAATGGCCCACCCGTTGCAGTTGACGATACGGCCACCACCGAAGAGGGCACGCCTGTCATCATCGCGGATCCTGCGGGCAATGACACAGATCCAGAAGGCGATCCGCTGACAGTGACCGAAGTGGGCGATCCCGCAAACGGTACTGCCACGCTGAACCCTGATGGCACCGTGACATACACGCCGGACCCTGACTTTACCGGTGACGACACCATTCCGTACACCGTTACGGATGGCACAAGCACCGACACCGGCGAAATCGTCGTAACGGTTGAGCCCGAAGACGACGGCCGCATCGACACCGATGTGTTCCCGGTTGCTCCGGAAGATCAGGACGATGATCCGCTGAACGGTCTGGATGAAGACGACGATCCAAGCGATGATCTGGACAGTGTTGTCGGAACAAGTGGCGCTGACAGCATCAGCACCGGCGATGACGCAGACACCATTTCGGCTGGCGGCGGTGATGACACCGTTGACCCGGGCATCGATGACGACCTTGTTGATTTGGGCGGCGGTAATGACCTGCTGAACGACCCTCAGGGTGCGGACACAGTCTCGGGCGGTCAGGGTGATGATACGATCAACGTCGGGGTCAACACCTTCTCCGATTACATTGGCGATGATCCGAGCTTTGCGCCCGGTTCACCGTTGAATGATCTGGGTTTTGTTAACGATCCGAACCAAGAAGATGGGCGTGACAGCGTGCAGGGCAACCTGGGCAACGACTCTATCTCGACAGGTGATGACCGTGACACGATTGACGGTGGCGGAGACAACGACACCATCGATGCGGGCATCGACGATGACTTGGTCATGGGTGGTCAGGGCGACGACAGCATCATCGGCAGCCACGGCTCCGATACGCTGGATGGTGGTCAGGGCAACGACTACATCGACGGTTCGAACCTTGGTGCTCTGGAACTGATCGACGCGATCGACACAGTCCCTGAAAACGACCGTGACAGCATCCTTGGTGCACTTGGCAATGATACACTGATTGGTGGCGACGATGATGACACTCTGCTCGGCGGTTCTGGTAATGACGTTCTTGACGGCGGCATCGATGAAGACAGCCTGCTTGGTGGAAACGACGACGACACGCTGATCGGCGGTCAGGGTGCAGACACCCTGGACGGCGGCGCAGGTGCCGATGACATCGATGGCGGTGCAGATCGCGACGTAATCATTGTTGGCAGCCGTCCTGAAGGTCAGGACGACACCATCGACGGTGGGTTCGAAGGCGACGACTTCGACGTTCTGGACCTGACCGGTCTGGGCACACGCGGCGAAGACTGGCGCATTGTCGACACGTCACCTGACAGCAACGGCAACGGCATTGACGGCACCGTTGAGTATCTGGACGGCGACGGCAACGTAACTGGTGGTTTCGACTTCTTCGAAATCGAACAGGTTGTGCCTTGCTTCACGCCGGGTACGCTGATCGCGACACCGCAGGGTGAACGTCTGGTTGAAGATCTTCAGGTTGGTGATCGTGTCATCACACGTGACAACGGCATCCAGGAGATCAAGTGGGTTGGTCGCAAGGACCTCACCGGTCACGAACTGGCCCGTCAGCCTCACTTCAACCCGATCCTGATCCAGAAGGGTGCACTGGGCAACAACCTGCCTGAGCATGACATGCTGGTATCGCCAAACCACCGGGTTCTGGTGGCAAATGACAAGACTGCGCTTTACTTCGAAGAGCGTGAAGTTCTGGTCGCTGCCAAGCACCTGACTGGTCTGGAAGGCGTCGATGTGGTCGAGAGCCTGGGTGTTGCCTACATCCACGTGATGTTCGAACAGCACGAAGTGATCCTGTCGAACGGCGCTTGGACGGAAAGCTTCCAGCCTGGCGACTACAGCCTCAAGGGCATCGGCAACGCGCAGCGTCAGGAAATCCTGGAGCTGTTCCCCGAACTGGAGCATGCCGAAGGTCTGAACGCCTACGGTTCCGCGCGCCGCTCGCTCAAGAAGCACGAAGCGCAGCTTCTGACCAAGTAAGGTCGCTTCCACAGATTATGCAGCACGTTCAGCTGCTTTCGGGTGGCTGAGCAAAAACATAAGACGGGGCAGGGAAACCTGCCTCGTCTTTTGCGTTTCGGTTGGTGGGTGATGATGCGGGCTTAGGCGTTTTCGGATTGCCAGCGGGTCCAGGCCTCGGGTGTATCCAGATCCGTCAGGGCATTCAGACCGGGCAAGGGCACATAGCGCAGCCGGTGACGGTTGGCCTTCAGAACAGACCGCGCGCCTTCGTCACCGGTCAGTTGCCGCAGGGAAACAAAGCAATCCGATGGAAATAAAACCGGGTGGCCCGGTGTCCCATCAAAGCTCGTCGCCTGTTGCACAGTTGGTGTAAGTTCGGCATCGAAGCCCTTGATAAGGCTTTCAATATCGCTTGCTGTGATGTCTGGCATATCGGCTGGCAGGATGATCAGACCACGGGTGATCTTTGGCAAGGCGGCCACCGCGCGTCTAATTGAGGCTGACATTCCATCGCTGGCATCAGGAACTTCGACGATCTGCACTGGCAGACCTGCCAAGATCTCGGCGCGGGGATGTTCCCAACCGGGTATTGTAACGACCACATGGCACTGCGTGGACAGGGCCCGTTCGGCGCTGCGCCTAAGCAGAGAAACCCCGTCAATGTCTTTCAGCAGCTTGTCCTGGCCTCGCATCCGTGAGGACCGGCCAGCCGCCGGAATGAGAATCGCAATGTCCCGCATGCGGTGCACTATGCCCCAGATCGGGTCATTTCACCTATAGGCACCTTTGGGCACAAAAAAAACCGGCAACCAAACGGTTGCCGGTTTCGATGCTAGACCTGTCTGACTGTTTAGAAGGACAGGGTGAAAGACATGCCGACGCCGATGGCGCTGTTTCCGGAGAATTCAACGCCGGAACCGTCTGTCGCGTCGCCAAGCGATACGTATTCCATACCAGCGCGCAGCTTTGCATTCTCATCCTGCCACTGACCGCCGATGCCCAGCGAGATACGGCCATCTGTTGGCGCGAGACGGGAAGCAACATCGCCGGTCGACGCTTCGTAGCTGATCTGGGCAAAACCGCTGGTGGTTTCGTTGAACTGGCGGCCAAGGCCGAGGCGGTATGTGACGGTGTCATTGTCGAGACCTGTCACGCGGCCACCTGTAACCGATTCATAGGCCGGCGTGCGGACTTCCCATTTGGACCATTCGGTCCATTTGATGCCACCAAAGAGCAGGGTGCCTTGTGCAATACCGGTCTGGAAATCCAGGGCGATCGACTGCGGCAGCTCCACCTCGGTGGTGCCATTGCCGTTGATGCCCAGCGACGTCAGAGCTTCGGCTGTGTCGAACTTGTGCGTGATGCCGCTTTCCCAAGTCAGGGCAACGCGCAGAGCGATGTCTGGAATTTCGTAAGCTGCACCAAGGACATAGCCCACATCGCCACGCTTTTCACCAGTTGCCGTGTAGGTCATGCCGGGATCGCCAAGCGGGTTGGACAGCGGGTTTGCCGCGGTGCCAAGGCGTGTTGCTTCGGCGCCCAATGCCGCCGCTTCTGCGCCTAGAGCTGCGGCAGTGGCGAGATCGCCCGCCACGGCTGCCGCGCCAGCATCAGCGGCGAGCTGTGCGGCCTGTGCACCAAGATCCGTCGCGTAGTTGCCGACAGAGTTGCGAACCAGCAGTTCAGGAATTGCGATGTCCGCGGTGGATTCGACATAACGCAATCCGCCGAAGATCGAGAAACGATCACCGATCCGGTATTTCAGGATCGCGGCTGTTCCCTTACTTTCCCAATCCGCGGCCAGACCAGTGTACACGCCCTGAGTGTACAGCGCGTTTGCACCGTAGGGGGTGTTCAGGAACAGACCAAAGTCGAGATTGTCGGACAGCTGATTTTTGTAGGACGCGCTCAGCGAGGCGTAAGACTTGGCCATATTGCCAGTGCTGCCGCCGCCCAAGGCTGCCGGGTATTCACCGGATACATTCGGATTGACCAGGCTGGCACCGAATTCGATGTGATTGCCCGACTGGAACAGCAGGCTGTAGTTGATATTGCCGCGCTCGATACCGCCGGCTGATGCTGCTCCTGCACCCAAAGCGAGTGCCGCAACGCTCGTTGCTAGTTTCTTCATAGTAGACCCTCATCCCTAACACGTATGCCGTGCTTCTCATGCGAAAGTACGAGGGGCGGTGTGTTTCGGTCAATCTTTGACCGTACGTAACTTACCGGTTGTGGAACGCTGCGTCACGTTTATGTAACAGCCCTTTTTTGGGCATTTGGCGTAAAAAGCGGGCAGCTACTGCTGTTTTCGCGTCTCGAACCAGACATTTCCGTAGTTTGCGCCAAAGATCAGAAGTGCCCCGAGAATGACGAAGGGATCCAGCGGTTCCGCATAAAGCAGCATGCCAACCACGGCGATGACGGGCAACCGGGTGAAGTCGATGGGCATCACAACCGTTGCGGGTGCAAGGGACAGTGCGGTGGTCAGACAGAAATGCGCAACCAAACCTGCACAGGCAATCATGACGACCCAAGGCCAGCTTGAGGCGGCGGGCAGGGCGATGTCGCCATCATATCCCGCAAAGCAAAAGCCCAAAACGGCCTGCATGACGGTCAACCAGAACAGGATGCAGGTGATCGTTTCAGTGCGGGTCAGGCGGCGTGTGAAAACGGCAGATCCGGCAAATCCTATGGCCGCAAGCGCGGCAGCGACAAGTCCGGGCGATATCGCATTGGCATCCGGCCGTGTGACAATCAGGATCCCGGCAAAGCCAACCACCGCTGCAAGCGCGCGGTTAAACGTCAGCTTTTCACCCAGTATCAGAGGCGAAAGGATCATCACCCAAAGCGGCGAAGTGAACTCAAGCGCAAAGACCTGAGCCAGCGGAATGACGGTGATTGCGTAGAACCAGAGGTTTTGGCCGGCGAAATGAAACACATTGCGCAGGCCATGCCAGCCCATGGACCGCCTAGTGATCTGACCGCGTGTGCCAAAGGCTGTCGCGAGGCTGACAACGAGGACAAAGCCGATAATAGACCGGTACATCATGATTTCGAAGGTATCGAGGTCCAGACTGACTGCCCGTCCGGCGATCGCCATGATGGTAAACGACACGATTGCGCCGCTCATCCAAAGGCAGGCGCGCAATACAGGGTTTGTCGGCGTTTTGGCTGTCATAGCTTTGCAAGTGGCAGAGCCGGACGGCTTTGACAAGCGTTGCGGTTCTTGGGCGGGCTGCCAGAGCAGAGCGCGGTAACTGCTAACAAAAAGACCCGCCGATTGGCGGGTCTTTCGTTGTCTTGTGTCTGTGGCGGGGCCGTCAGGCTTCGTCCATCAGCTGGCCTTTGGCAACGACCAGAAGTTCGTCCATCTTGGCACGGATCGCTTCGGGTGTGGATTTGTCACCCAGATCGCCTGCAACCTTGCGCACAACGTCCTCGTGGCCGGCTTCTTCAAAGTCGGCTTTGACCACTTCCATGGCGTAGGCGGCTGCATCGTCACCGGACTTGCCCAGCAGTTCTGCGGCCCACATGCCCAGCAGCTTGTTGCGGCGGGCTTCGGCCTTGAATTTCATCTCGGCATCATGGGCATATTTGTTCTCAAACGCGTTTTCGCGATCGTCGAATGTGGTCATGGACTCGCTCCCTTGGGCAAAAGTGTCTTGTTCGATATGCCGCTCTGCTGCGGGCTGTGCAAGGGGCGGCGGGCAAAATGCGGCACTCTGGCAACGCCACGAAATATCCTGAGAGTTGTCAGGAGGCGGTCTTGAGGCAGTCACAAATCGGTCACGATGCTGGGTGATGCTGACTGGCGTCAAACGAGTAATTGAGCGAGGACCAATTTATGGGATTGTTTTCAAAACTGCGGTCGGGCCAAAGCAACGCACCAGCTGCACCTGCACAACCCGATGCAAATGCCCACAACATTCAGATCGCGCGCGCTGTTCTGGCTGCGCCCATTCTGACCTGCTACGCCGACGGCGAAGTGGCATGGGAAGAGACCCAAACCCTTGTGGAGCGCAGTTTGCTGGTTCCAGAGGTGCAGGCAATCGGCTTTGACGCGGCGTTGGAGCTGGTCAAGCAAGTCACACTGGATCTGCATCAACGCGGTGGCGCAACCGTTTTGGCAGAAGCGGTCAGCGTTCTGCCGATGGTTCTGCGCGAAATGTCTCTGGCGATCAGCATGCAGGTTGCGGCTTCGGATGGTCATATTGACGAAAACGAAGTGAACACACTGTCCGGCATTGCCCAGCGAATGGGGATTTCAGTCGAAAAGTTCCGCGAGCTGACGCAGTTGATGGTCAAAGGCCGGTCCGCGGCCTGAGACATGTGATATGACAGACCGCCCAGACACCCCGACTTTCAGCGCCTATGTGCTGCTGTCCGAGGCTTTGCAGTTCAATACGGCAGAAATCCGGAACGCCTTGCTCGAGGATTTTCCTGATCTGGATATCCGGCCTCGGGCAGGGGCCGAAGCGCTTGATCAGGATTGTGATACGAACGCCTTTATCACCGCCCCAATTTTGCTGGGCGGCGAAGGCAAGGACGCCTTGATCGCCACCGCCATTCGGCTTCCCGGCTATGGCACATGGTCCATGGATCAACTGAGCCATCGCCAGACCCGGATCGTTCCGGACATGGAAGCGGCCCTGGCGCAGAATGCTTCATATATCTGCGTGTCTGTTGGTGCGGCCAGCACCGACATGATGGATTGCTTCCGTGCTGCACGTCTTTGTAGCTGTCTTGCCGCGATCTTTGCCAAACTTCCGGTTGCGCTGGCCGTTTACTGGGAAAGCGCGGATCATTTCCTGCCGACAGAGCGGATCGTGCAGATGGCGGACACCGCCATGCAGGACAAATGGCCGATTACCGACTGGATCAGCTATGCGATCGGGCAGAAACAGACACCACATGGGGTCATGTCCGTGGCAGGCACGCGCGGGCTGTTGCCGTTCAAATCCTATGAGACCAGCCATGCCGAAGCACCGGTTTCCATCGAAGACGCGGCTGGGATGGTTCACATGAGCACCGCGATGGTTCTGGAATACGGGCATGTATTCCAAGATGGTCACACGCTGGGCCACGAAGGCCAGAGCCCGGAGCAATCCTACCGGATCCGCTATGTGCCCGCCGGCACTGAAGAGGGCGTGCCCTTTGACGTCATGATGCTGGTTCATCCCAGCAGCCCGCTGGATCACGAAGATCTGGCAGGCCCCTTGCCGCAAAACAAAGGCCCTGTCGTTCAGGATCGTGGACGCCCCGGTGTCTTTCAGCGTCTGATGGGCAAAAGACGACGCAAGTGACACCATTTGTCTCGGCGCGGCCTGCTTGCGGCGCGCCGAGCCTTGCTCTATGGGATGCCCAGACACCCGCGCGGCCCTTCGCGCGGCTTTCGCGTTTGAAAGGGGCCCCGTATGGCACGGCGCAAAAAGATTTACGAAGGCAAAGCCAAGATCCTGTATGAAGGCCCGGAGCCGGGCACCATCGTGCAGTATTTCAAGGATGATGCCACTGCCTTCAACGCCGAGAAAAAGGACGTGATCGAAGGCAAGGGCGTGCTGAACAACCGCTTGTCCGAGTTCTTCATGACCGGTCTGGGCAACATCGGTGTTCCGACGCATTTTATCAAACGCCTGAATATGCGCGAGCAACTGGTGCGGTCCTGCGAGATTGTTCCGCTCGAAGTGATTGTGCGCAACTATGCCGCCGGCACATTGTCAAAGCGTTTGGGTCTGGAAGAAGGCACACAGCTGCCGCGTCCGATCGTTGAATATTGCTACAAGGACGACAAGCTGGGTGATCCGCTGGTGTCCGAAGAGCACATCGCGGCCTTCGGCTGGGCCAGCCAGCATGACATGGACGACATTATTGCCCTGGCGCTGCGCGTAAACGACTACCTGTCAGGTCTGCTGTATGGCGTTGGCATTCGTCTGGTCGATTTCAAGATCGAGATTGGCCGCGTTTACGAAGGCGATTTCCAGCGCCTGATCATCGCCGACGAAATCAGCCCGGACAGCTGCCGTCTGTGGGACATCGAAACGGGCCAGAAGCTGGACAAGGATGTCTTCCGCCGTGATCTCGGCTCGCTGACTGATGCCTATACCGAGGTCGCACGACGCCTTGGTGTCATGCCCAAACAGGCGACGCACCCGACGAAGCCGACGCTGATCAACTAATGTGATGGGGGGCCTTGCCCCCCAAACCCCCCAGAGTATTGAGCCAGAGAAGAAACTGCTCTGGCAGCCCCATGCCGGACGGTTGCGCGTCGCGGCCCAAAAAAACGTTGGGGCATGGAATCCTTTACTTGGCAGAAATGGACCCTCGGGGTTACCCTTGGGTAAATTTCAATATGGGGGACGTGTTATGCGCAATTTTTTCCTGAGCGCCGCGCTGGCAGCCATCACAGGTGTTTCGGCCATGGCTCAGCCAGCCGAGTTTGATCCCAGTGATTTCGGCAAGATTGTAGTGCAGCCGCGCCAACTGGCGGGCGGACTGACTTTTGAACAGGCCATCGGCGACTATCAGAACGAGCCGATAGTCGAGTATGGCGAAAACAGCCCGGCTGTTCGGTTGGGGCGTCCGATTGGCCGTCTGGACATGCTGTTTGAGAACGGAAAGACCGGGTTCTGCACGGCGTTCATCGTTGATGAACAGCATATCCTGACCAATCACCACTGCGTGCCGGGTATGGATGGCGATCCTTCGGGAGCCGATAGCGGTATTCAGGCGGCGCAATTCGTTGCGGGCTATATCAAACCCGGCCGTGCCGCCGGGGTCGATCGCTTCACGGTCAGCCCGCAGATTGTCGAAACCAACCGTGAGCTGGATTATTCGGTGCTGCGGGTTTTCGGCAATCCATCGGGCAAATACGGTTTTCTTGAACTGGCAGCGGCTGATCCCGAGGACGCTGAGTTCCTTTGGATCATTGGCCATCCTCAGGGACAGTCCCAGCACATCAGCCGTGAGGGTTGCGCGGCGGCCTCTCCTTCGATTTCGGATGAAGGCAAGCTGGTGCACACCTGCGATACGCTCGGCGGGAACTCCGGCTCGCCGGTTATTCGGATTTCGGACAAGCGTGTGATCGGGTTGCACCACGCCGGCGACAGCCGCAGCGGGTTCAACATGGCGATCCCGATGACCCGTATTCTGGCCCAGAGCCGGGTGCTGAAAGCGGTGGTCTCGGACGTGGACAATGGCCCGACCCCGCAGCCAAAGCCTGTGGTTCAGGTTTCGGCCTGTGACGCAATGTGGAAAGAGGCCAAGGCACTGGGGTGCGGCGGGTATGAGGCCTATGCGGCCGAATGCGGCAGCCACACCTTTGCTGGCATGGCCAAGGCTATGATTGCGCGCGAATGTACCGTGCCGGTTGCGGCGCCTGTCGATAACGCGCCGCGTGTGAAAGACCACGACGGGCCAACCGTGTCGGTGCGCGCTGGCGGTGGCGGTGATTTCCGCTCGATTGCTGACGCGGTTGCCAAATCGGCGGCGGGCACTCAAATTCAGATTTACCCGGGCACCTATGTTGAGGCGATCAACGTGGACAAGCCACTGGACATCGTGGGCGTGGGTGACGCATCCGAGATCATCCTGCGTGTCGCAGAGGATCACGTTGTTCACTGGACGGCAAATTCCGGCAAGCTTGCCAATCTGTCGGTCATTCAGGACGGCGGGAAGTACTTTGGCGTGTTCTTTGACAGCGGCACTGCCACAATGGACGGGGTCGATGCCACCTCGACCGGTCTGGCGGCGGTTGGTGTGAAGGAAGACAGCAATCCGATCATACGCAACTCAAAGATCCACCATTCCGCGCAGGGCGGATTGTTCATCTATGACAACGCCCGGGGTCTGGTGGAAAACAACGAGTTTTTTGAAAACACCTATGCCGGTGTCGAGATCAAGACCGGGGCGAACCCTGTTGTGCGCAACAACGTGATGCGCGACGGGAAGGCCAGCGGTGTTTATATTCACACCGAGGGTCGCGGACGGATCGAGAACAACGAGATCGTACGCAACAAGTATGCGGGCATCGAGATCAAGGATAAGGCTGACCCGGTTATCATTCGGAACGAGATTTATGACGGCGAAGCCTCAGGCGTCTACGTTCAGGAAGCGGGTCTTGGCCTCATTCAGGAAAACACGATCCACAACAATGCGCTGTCCGGTGTGTCGATCACCGAAGCTTCGGATCCGGTGGTGCGCAACAACACCATTCGCGACGCCAAGGAAAGCGGCATCTATGTCTATGACGGCGGCAAAGGCCGGATTGAGGACAACGATATCCTGACCAGTGGATTTGCTGGCATCGCAGTTAAAGGCGGCGCTAACCCGCTCGTGACGCGTAACCTTGTCAAAGACGGCAAGCAGAGCGGCGTGTTCATTTACGATGACGGTCTTGGGGTCTTTGAAGACAATGAAGTGACGGGCAATGCCTACTACGGGTTTGAGATCAAGACCGCGGGCAAGCCGACGGTGCGCAACAACAAGATCGGCGGCAATGTCTGGCATGCCTTCCGGATCTACGAGAACGGGCAGGGCACCTACACCGACAATGATCTGCGTGGGTCGGCAAAAGGCGCGTTCGACATGGATGACGACGCCGGAACGATCACCCGCAGCGGAAATCTGCAATAACCAACCCCTTCGGCCCCGGATTGTGTCTTGCAATTCGGGGCCGAATGCGGTTCCTCCTGCCTCAACACTTCTGGCCTCGCAGACAAGGAGAACCGCCATGAAAGCCCGCGTGCATGTAATGCTGAAACAGGGTGTTCTGGACCCACAGGGCGAGGCTGTGCGACACGCACTTGGATCGCTTGGGTTTGAAGGGGTCAACGGCGTCCGTCAGGGCAAGGTGATCGAACTTGATCTGGCCGATGGCACGTCTGAGGCCCAGATTGGCGAGATGTGCGAGAAGCTGTTGGCCAATACGGTTATCGAAAGTTACCGCATCGAAGTGCTCTGAGCCTTCGGTTAACAGTTTCAACAGGAGCATAGCTATGAAAGCTGCCGTCACTGTTTACCCCGGCTCAAACTGCGACCGCGACATGAAGGTTGCGCTCGAAGCGGTGGGCTTTGATGTCACGATGGTCTGGCACAAGGATGACGCTCTGCCCGAAGGCACTGATCTCGTGGCTGTGCCGGGCGGATTTTCCTTTGGCGACTATCTGCGTTGCGGGGCTATTGCGGCGAACGCGCCCATTGTCGGCGCACTCAAGGCACATGCAGAGCGCGGCGGTTTCGTGTTGGGCGTCTGCAACGGTTTTCAGGTTCTGACAGAAACCGGGCTGCTGCCCGGCGCGTTGCTGCGCAATGCCGGGTTGAAATACATCTGCCGCACCGTGGGGCTGAGCGTTTCGGAAAACCAGAGCCTTTTTACCGGTGGATATGAAGCAGGTGAGCAGATCGCGCTGCCGATTGCACATCACGATGGCAACTACTTTGCTGATGATGCCAGCCTTGATCGGCTTGAGGGCGAGGGCAGGGTGGCGTTCCGCTACACTGACAATCCCAATGGCTCGGCGCGTGATATCGCGGGCATTCTGTCGGAAAACCGCAGAGTGCTGGGTATGATGCCCCATCCCGAACGTGCGTCGGATTCCGCTCATGGCAACGAAGACGGTGCGCGCCTTTTTGCTCATATGACCAAGGCGTTGACCGAGGCGTGACTTGAGCAATCGGGGATGGGTGCCTATCCTCTACGCTATGGCTCAGTTGCCGAAACCCACTGGACGCGCCCGGCGCGCTGTATCCCTGTCGTGGCGCGTGCGCGTTGCGCTGGGAATTCTGTTTGTGGTTTCGGTCATTACGGTTCTGGTTACGAACACGTTGCTGACCGACCGGTTTACCGAAACGACCAAGAACCGCGCCGAACTGCGGCTGGCGCTTTATTCGGGTAACCTCGTTTCGGAATTGCGCAGGAACGCGATTGTCCCGCAGCTTCTGGCCCGCGATCCCGCGCTGATCGGGGCTTTGAATTCCGCTGACTTTGCCCAAAGCTCGCAGCGGCTGATTTCGTATGTGGACGAAATCGGCGCTGCATCCTTGATGTTGCTGGATGAAGGGGGCCGCACGGTGGCCGCCACGGATCGCAACCGGCTGGGCGAAGCGCACCGGTCGGCGCAGTATTACATCGACGCGGTGCGTTCCAATTCGACGGTCTTTTCCGCGATCCCGCGCGAATCCGGTGGCTACAGCTTTAGTTATTCGCGGCGGATGGAAAGCCAGGGCAGCACCATTGGTGTGATTGTGGTTGAGGTGGATCTGGCGAAGTTTGAGCGCGCATGGGCCGGGATTTCCGACGCCGTTATGGTTACCAACAGCGAAGGTGTCATCATTCTGGCCACCGAACCACGGTGGCGTGGATTGGCCCCCGAGGCCGCGCTTGAACGGCAACCGGCTGGCAGCGCAATTGAACGGGCCATACAGGCGACCGCAGACTGGACTGTGCAGGATGCCGACGCCTACCTGCGCGGTGAGGCCGTTATGCGCATCGACGGGCGTATCCCGTTCCGCGGCTGGACGCTGACAACCTTTACCACCTACGCCTCGGTTCGGGCAAAGGTGAACGCCGTCCTCGCTTTGGAGATCATGGGATTTGCGCTCTTGGCGGCTCTGGCATTTTATGCGCTGTCACGGCGTACCGCTGGCCGGCTGGTTTTCTTCCAAAGGGAATCGGCCGAATTGCGCGCGTTGAACGCACGTCTACAGGCCGAAATCTCCGAGCGTGAACGCGTGCAGAAGAACCTTGCCGTTGCCGAACAATCATTGGCGCAAAGCTCAAAGCTTGCGGCGTTGGGTGAAATGTCTGCGGCGGTCAGCCACGAATTGAACCAGCCGCTTGCGGCTATGAAAACCTATCTGGCGGGTGCGAGGCTCTTGCTGCGCCGCAACCGGCCTGATGAGGCCATGACCGCCTTTCACCGGATCGACGACCTGATCGGCCGCATGGGTGCAATCACCCAGCAATTGAAATCCTACGCCCGCAAGGGGCAGGAAATGCTGAGCCCGGTGGATATGGCAGATGCTTTGGCTTCGGCCCTGTCGATGATGGAGCCTCAGTTGAAGTCCCGCAGGGTCAAGATCAGCCGCATCCTTCCGGATGAGCCGGTCAATGTCATGGGGGATCGCATGCGTATTGAACAGGTCCTCGTGAACCTGCTCAGGAATGCGCTCGATGCGACCAAGTCCGTGGATGACCCGCAGGTGGAAATCATTCTGGCGGCCGGTGAAACGGCGACGCTTTCGGTGCGCGACAACGGCCACGGGATCGAAGACCTCGAGTCGCTCTTTGAGCCGTTTTACACAACCAAGCAGCCGGGTGACGGCGTCGGGCTGGGCCTGGCGATTTCGTCCGGCATTGTCAGTGACCTTGGCGGTCGCCTGACAGCCCGCAATGGCGAACGCGGCGGCGCCGTTTTCGAAATGCAGCTACCCATTCTTTTGGAAGACATTCCAGAGCCCACACAAGCGGCGGAGTAACAGCCCATGGCAAACGCAATGAAGATCGCAATCGTTGATGACGAAAAGGATATGCGGCAGTCGATCAGTCAGTGGCTGGCCTTGTCCGGTTATGACACTGAGACCTTTGCCAGTGCCGAAGAGGCGCTTGGCACCCTTGGCGCAGACTATCCGGGCATTGTGATTTCAGACATCAAGATGCCGGGCATGGACGGGATTCAGTTGCTCAAGAAACTGATGGGCTCTGACAGCGCGCTGCCGGTGATCATGATTACCGGCCACGGCGACGTGCCTATTGCGGTCGAGGCCATGCGCATCGGCGCTTATGATTTTCTGGAAAAGCCCTTTAACCCCGACCGCATGTCTGAGTTGGCGAAAAAGGCGACCAATGCGCGCCGTTTGACGCTGGATACGCGCGCGCTGCGCCGGGAACTGGCCGAAGGTGGTCAGATCATGAAAAAGCTGATCGGGGCCAGCCCGGCGATGGAACGCCTCAGAGAAGACATTCTCGATCTGGGGCAGGCCGATGGCCACGTTCTGATCGAAGGTGAAACCGGGACAGGCAAGACGCTCGTGGCCCACGCGCTGCATGCGGTAGGCGCGAGAGCGGGCAAGAAGTTTGTTCTGATTTCCTGCGGGGCTCTGGACGAAGATGCGCTGATGCAACGCCTTTTCGGGCCTGCGCAGCCCGAAGAAACCCGGCTTCCGGCGCTGGAAGAAGCGCGCGGTGGCACATTGGTGCTCGAAGACATCGAAGCGCTGTCCGACGCGGCTCAGGCGCGGTTGCTGTCGGTTATCAACGAGCAGGGCAATCCGCCTGAAACACGCATCGTTGCCATTTCGAACCTGCAAGAAGAAGGCCGCACCTGCGAACAGGCGCTGCGGTCGGATCTGTATTACCGTTTGGCTGCGCTCAAAATCGTTGTCCCGCCACTGCGGGCGCGCGGCGAAGATATCCTGACCCTGTTCACGCGCCTGTCGGAGCAGTTTGCCGAAGAATACGGCTGTGACGCGCCAAAAGTTTCCGCTCAGGAAGCGGCGCAGTTGTTGCAGGCGCCATGGCCAGGCAACATTCGTCAGCTTATTAACCTAGCCGAACGGGCGGTTCTGCAATCCCGTCGCGGGCAGGGCACCATCGCCTCGTTGCTGATGTCGGATCACGATCAGATGCAGCCGGTCATGACGACCGAGGGCAAACCGCTGAAGGAATATGTAGAAGCCTTTGAGCGTATGCTGATCGACAACACCATGCGCCGTCACAAAGGGTCGATCGCATCGGTCATGGAAGAGCTTTGCCTGCCGCGCAGAACCCTGAATGAAAAGATGGCCAAGTATGGCCTGCAACGGTCTGATTATCTGTAGAATACGGCGCGCTGTCGCCAGAGCCGTAAAGACAAAAAAGCCCGGTCATTCGTGACCGGGCTTTTGTTATGAGATCGCGTGAGCGCGATTAGTGCAGAACGCGGCCCATGGCTGCGGCGACGTCGGCCATACGCGCCGAGAAGCCCCATTCATTGTCGTACCATGCCAGAACGCGGACCATGCGCTTGCCGACCACCTTGGTCTGGTCCGGTGCAAAGATTGAGGAATGGGTGGTGTGGTTGAAATCCACAGAAACCTTCTGCTCTGGATCGTAGGACAGAACCATACCCATCCGGCCCGCTGCTGCTTCGGCAACCACTTCGTTCACATCCGCAACGGATACGTCCTTCTTGGCGTAGAAGGTCAGGTCTACGGCCGATACGTTAGGTGTCGGTACACGCACGGCAGAGCCATCGAGCTTGCCTTTGAGGTTTGGCAGCACTTCGCCCAGTGCTTTGGCCGCACCGGTTGATGTAGGGATCATTGCCATGGCCGCGGCGCGGGCGCGATACAGATCGTTGTGGCGGCGATCCAGTGTTGGCTGGTCGCCAGTATAGCTGTGGATCGTGGTCATGATGCCGGATTCAATGCCGATGCCTTCATCCAGTACCTTGGCAAGAGGAGCGAGGCAGTTGGTTGTGCACGATCCGTTCGAGATCATTGTATCGCCAGCCTGCAAGTCGCGATGGTTTACACCGTAGACGATTGTCTTTTGAACGTTCTTGGCCGGAGCAGAGATCAACACGGACTTGGCGCCGCGCTCGATGTGTTTGCTGGCCTTGGTGCCGTCGTTGAAATTGCCTGTGCACTCCAGAACAACGTCGCAGCCGCCCCAGTCCAGCTCTTCCATATCGTAGGTGGACATCACATCGATTGGGCCGCGGCCGAGGTCCATGGCATTTCCGGAAACTTTGACTTCGCCGGGAAAGCGACCGTGAACACTGTCATAGCGCAGCAGATGCGCTGCTGTCTCGATGGGGCCGGTCGCGTTGATCTTGACGACCTGCACATCGTTGCGCGCCGACTCGGCGATATGAGACAGTGTGCAACGGCCAATGCGGCCAAAACCATTGATCCCGACGGTGACAGTCATGAGGTTCACTCCTTTGAAGCGTTGCGCGCGGTATACGGTGGCGTGCAGGTGCAGCAAAGGAAAAAGTCTATTTACCACAGACTGTTAGCGGTAAACGTGACCGATTGACTGCTGATTGCGCTAACGAAATTTGGTAAAAAAAAGTCGTTTGCGTTAACGGTCTTTGCAAAGGGTCAGTGGTGATTCTGAGTTGTGCGGTGGTTGCGCTTGGCGACAAGGCGGCTAGGCTGCGCTGAAATGAGAACGGGGTATGAGTTATGAGCGGACTTCTAGCGCTTCTGGATGATGTGGCCGGTATTGCCAAGATCGCGGCGGCCTCGGTGGACGACGTTGCGGCCAACGCGGCCAAGGCCGGAGCCAAGGCGGCAGGCGTCGTGATTGATGACGCGGCGGTAACCCCGAAATACGTCACTGGCTTTGAGCCGGCGCGGGAATTGCCGATGATCTGGCGGATTGCGCGGGGCAGCTTCATCAACAAGCTGGTTTTCCTGCTGCCTGCGGCGATGCTGATGTCGGTCTTTGCGCCATGGCTTGTTCCGCCCCTTTTGATCCTTGGCGGGTGCTACCTGTGCTTCGAAGGCGCTGAAAAGATCGTGCACGTCCTGATGCCGCATGACGATCATTCAGGCGGCCCGGATGGCAGCCACGATATCGGCGATCCCAAGAAGCTCGAAGAAGAAAAAGTGAAGGGCGCGATCAAAACGGACTTCATCCTGTCTGCCGAGATCATGACCCTTTCGCTCTCCGTAATCGAGAGCGACAGCTACTGGATTCAGGGCGTCACCTTGGCCGTCGTCGGCATTGCCATCACCATTGCCGTTTACGGCGCGGTCGCAATCATCGTGAAAATGGACGATGTCGGCATGTGGATGAGCCGGGTTGGCAAGCTTGGTCTGACACGCGGACTGGGCCGCCTAATCGTAAAGATGATGCCGTGGTTTCTTAAGCTCTTGTCCATTGTCGGGACGGCGGCAATGCTGTGGGTAGGGGGCTCTATCATTGTGCATTCCCTCCATCAGATGGGCTGGCATTGGCCGGAAGACACAATCCACCACTATGCGCATGCTATGGGCGGCGGCGATCCGGCCGGTGACTGGATCGCCAAGGCGGTCATTGACGGGATCCTTGGGTTCATCGTTGGGCTGATCCTGATCCCGATTGCCATCAAGATCCTGATCCCGCTCTGGAGCGCCGTGACGGGTAGCAAGAGCGCCGCACACTAGGGCGGCGGCGCTGTCTTGCGCTCTAAGAGGGGCTGTTTGGTGTTGCAGTGCACAGGCTTCCGCAGAGGGTCGGGCCTGTCAGGCACTAAAGCAAGTCGTGAACTGTGCATATCGCCGCCAAGACGGATCCCGCAGGGGTGGCCAGTCATGGCAGGCCCAAGGCAGGCGTTCACCGGGTTTGTCGCGCTATTGCACCATCCAGAGCAGCAGAACACCGGTCGCCGCCGTCAATATGCCGAGTGTGCGCCGGCTATCGATTGGCATGGCGCGTAAAGCTTCGAGCATGCGTTCCACAAGCGAAGGGGCCAGTGCGTACACCAGCCCCTCGATCACGAGGACCAGAGCGATCCCCGTTAGTATGTCCGTCCCGGTCATTGGGATGCCGGAGCGCCTGCGTTCTCGCTCTTGAAGTAGTCAAAGAACTGGCTGTCGGGCGTCATGACCATGGTCGAGTTGCCACCGCGCAGGGCTTTTTCATAGGCCTGCAGCGAACGGTAGAAGGCAAAGAACTCGGGATCAGCACCAAATGCGTTGGCAAAGATGCCGTTGCGTTCCGCATCTGCCTCACCGCGAATGACGTTGGCTTCGCGATCCGCTTCCGACAGGGTCTCAGTCACGGTACGGTCTGCCAGGGCGCGAACACGCTGGGCCGCCTCGTTACCACGGGCAATCTCATCAGCCGCTTCGCGGGCACGTTCGGCGCGCATCCGTTCGAACGTGGCGTTCAGGTTTTGCTCGGGCAGGTTGGTCTGCTTAAGGCGCACGTCCACAACATCGAGACCAAGACCGCGCGCAGAGGTGCGCGCCTGATCGCGAATACGGGTCATAAGCTCACGGCGATCTTCGGAGAGGATCGTATCAGATGTGACCTGATCGGCACCCAGAACCTCACGGATCTGCGCATTCAGAACCGAAGACAAGCGATCTTCGGCGGCGCGGATACCGCCGACACCAACGGCCTGACGGAACTGAACCACGTCAGCAATCCGGTAACGCGCAAAGGCGTCTACGACCAAACGGCGGTCGTCAGAGGGCGTGACTTCGATGGTTTGCGTGTCCAGCGACAGGATCCGGTCGTCATAGCGTACGACTTCCTGAATGAACGGGATTTTAAAGGCCAGACCGGGGTCTTCCTTGACGGCCTTGATCTGACCAAACTGCAGGACCAGTGCTTTTTCGCGTTCGTCGACGACAAAAACCGACGACAACAGTACAACGATCCCAACGACGAAGGCGGGCAAAAGATAACTTGTCTTACGCATCTTAGTTTCCTCCTGCCGGACGGCGCAGTTCATTGAGTGGCAGATAGGGGACAACGCCGCCGCCGCCCGCACCGCCTTCGGTGATTGAGTTGTCGAGGATCATCTTGTCCACGTCACCCAGAACGCTTTCCATGGTTTCGAGGTAAAGCCGGCGGCGCGTTACTTCTGGCGCCTTGGCGTATTCTTCGAGAACCGAGGTAAAGCGTGAGGCTTCACCCAAAGCGTTGTTGACCACTTGGCTACGATAACCTTCGGCCTCTTCGAGTGTTTGTGCTGCCTGACCACGGGCTTCGGCAACAACGCGGTTCGCGTAGGCGTCAGCCTGACGTTCCAGACGGTCGCGTTCCTGTTCGGCAGCCTGAACTTCGCGGAATGCGTCGATGACTTCGCGTGGTGGATCAGCTGCGTCAAGGTTCACACGAACGATCGAGATACCGCTGTCATATTCATCCAAGGTCGCTTGGATGCTTTGCATTGCGCTGTCGGCGATCAATCCACGATCCCTGTTCAGGATCGGAGCGAGGTTCGATGCCGCGATAATTTCGCGCATGACGGATTCAGAAACAGCCTGAACCGTCAGTTGCGGGTCGCGGATATTGAACAGAAGTTTCGCCGGATCCGTGATGTTCCAGACCACCTGGAACTCGATGTCCACGATGTTGGCGTCTGTGGTCAGCATCAGGCCATCGTTGCCATTGCGGCCGCCACCGATGTTTTCGGTCCGTTCAGAGGTCACGTTGACGACCTCGTAGGTAACCACGGGCCAGGGGGCAAAGTTCAGACCGGGATTGCCAGTGCTGGAGTATTCGCCAAGGAACAATTCGACCGACTGTTCTTCTGGCCGCACGGTGTAGAAGCTCGAGAAAAGCCACAGGCCGATCAAGCCGAGCAGGCCAAGCACCACGGTGCCGCGTGTCAGACCCGGTCCGCCATCGTTGCCGCCAGACCCGTTGGCGCCGCCACCGTTGCCGCCGCCTTTGCCGCCCATCAGAACGCGCAGGCGTTCCTGGCCTTTTTTCATCAGCTCATCGATCTCGGGGATCTGATTGTTATCATCGGGGCCGCGGCCTCCGCCGCCGCCACCACCGCTCGGTCCGCGACCATTGTTGCCGCCGCCTGAACCGCCGCCCCCCCAGGGGCCGCCGCTGTTTCCTGCCATTGAGTCTTTCCCTCTTGGTCGTCTGTCTCGTCTGCTAGTCTAGAACCTGTGCGCTTTAATCAGGAAATCAACCCGTCCGCACCGGATTGCGCATGGTTACCAGTTCTTCGGACATGGTGGGATGAACCGCCACAGTCCGGTCGAAATCTTCTTTTGTCGCGCCCATTTTCACTGCAATGCCCGCCATCTGGATCATCTCGCCCGCGCCGGGTGCGACGATGTGGCATCCCAGTACCTTGCGGGTTTCTTTGGACACGATGAGTTTCATCATGACCCGATCCGGTTGTTGGGCAAAGGCGGTCTGCATGGGCCGGAAGGACGTGCTGTAAACTTCGATTTCTTCTTGTTCACGCGCCGCTTCTTCGGACAGGCCAACAGTGCCCATCTCTGGCTGAGTAAAGACTGCCGAAGGGATCAGGTCATGATCGACTTCGGTCGGGTTGCCTTTGAAAACCGTCTCGACAAAGGCCATGCCTTCGCGAATTGCCACGGGCGTCAGGTTTACGCGATCGGTAACGTCACCAATTGCATAGATCGACGGAACCGATGTCTGGCTATAGCCGTCCACTTCGATTTTCCCGCCGCGGCCCAGAGCAATCCCAAGCTCTTCAAGGCCAAGGTCATCGGAGTTTGGCTTGCGCCCGGTGGCGAACAGAACCTTGTCGAAGACGGCAGTCGAGCCGTTGGTGGCCTTGACCCAGACCGGTCCCTTATGGCCTTCGTGGGTTGTCCGCGGGCTGAATTGTTCGGCTTCGACCGGGGCTGCCATGTCGTCGGCATCAGCCTCTGCTGCAGGGCGGGCCTCAACGATGTTGGTACCCGTGTGCAGATCTATGCCGCGCTCACGCATCGAGTCTGCGATCAGACCGCGCGCTTCGTCGTCGAAGCCGCGCAGGATTTGCGCACCGCGATAGTACTGCGTCACCTTAACGCCCAGCCCATGCAAAATGCAGGCAAATTCACAGGCAATATATCCGCCACCGATGATCAGAACAGATTTGGGCAATTCTGGCAGGTGAAAGATATCATCCGAAACCATGCCCAGTTCTGCACCCGGCAGATCTGGTCTGACAGGCCGTCCGCCTGTTGCGATCAGAATGTGTTTGGCCGTCTTGGTTTCGCCAGTGGACAGCTGGACCGTGTGCGGGTCTTTCAATGTTGCGCGCGCATCAAAGGTTTCGACGCCCGATCCAGACAGGAGTTTGCGATATACGCTTTCAAGCCGGTCGAGCTCCTGATTGAGTTGACCGCCAAAGGCGTTCCAGTCGAACTGCCCGTCCTGAATATCCCAGCCATAGGCGCGGGCGTGGGCAGGCATGTGGCTGTATTCGGACGCAAAGACCATCAACTTCTTCGGAACGCAGCCCCGGATCACACAGGTTCCGCCGTAACGATCTTCTTCGGCCAAGGCCACCTTGGCGCCGGTTTCCCCGGCTGCTACCCGCGCAGCACGGACGCCGCCAGAGCCGCCTCCGATCACAAAGAGATCATAGTCAAACTTGCTCATGCATGCCGTCCTTTCGCCTTCCGGAAAAAGGTATTTCACATGGGCGCAGGGAAGGCCAGTGCCGGCGCTCGGTTCGGGCGTTCATTAGGGCTCGGCTCAAGTGGAATTGCGCCGGGCAGGGGCCTCGTCAGTTGCCGCTTTTAGAAAAGTGCTGGTAGTCCTTGGAAGAAGACCAGTCGCCGCCCCAACCCCAGCCTCGGGATTTGAACGCTTCGACAACCGCGCCGTCGGCCAGAATGAGGCCGGGGTCTGTCGTGTTAGCGCGTTCCTTGCGGGTGTCATAGGCCCGCCCGTTCGGTGGCGACGTGTAATCGCCGCGCACATAGGGATTCTGGACCGGATTGATGTCTATGGCCAATCCGCGTGCATGTTCCGACAGCCGCTTGGTGCCGCCGATGAACCGGCAATTAAAAGCGCTGGTGTTGTTGGCGGTCATCGAACGCAGGTCTTCGCCCAGAAATTCGTGCACCGGGCGCATCAGTCGAAACTGGAAACCGGCAGCCTTGAGATCCGCCATGATGTCGAGCATGTCATCGGCAACAGAGACGGCCACGATCAGTTTGCCTTCTTTGGTTTCACCATCGAACCCATTGTATGGAACGGTCAGCAGGCTCAGTTCTTCGCGCGTGGGGCAGGGCATATCAGAATGCCATGACAGATCCTGCATCTTTGCCCACATCTGATCCGGGATCGGCCCATGACTGCCGCGAAGGATTGCAATTTCGACGGGTTGCTCAGCGATGGCAGCGTTCGAACAAAGCGAAAGACCGATCAGAGCGGAAGTGACGATGGATTTAATCATGGTTGCCTCAAAACAATCTGAAGACAGCCTAGCGTGTTTTGAACGCGCTGCGTGAGTCACTAATTCCGTACCTGACAAAGGGTCTTTGGTCTGCGCGCAGATTTTGGCGGCCTCAAAAAGAAAACGGCGCGCAGGTTTTCCTACGCGCCGCAATCTGTAGTAAAAGAGGGCCTAGACCGTTGTGTCAGGCTGCCATTTGCCTTCGGTGAGGTCCTTGGCTTTCTGCGCCACGGCTTCGGCGGTGATGCCGAATTTTTCGAACAGAACGTTTGCCGGTGCCGAAGCGCCAAAGCCGTGCATGCCGACAAATCCTGCCTTTTCACGGCGGCCGCGTTCACCGAACAGCCAGCGATCCCAACCAAAGCGGATGCTTGCCTCGACCGCAACACGGACAGGGCCAGCCGGCAAGACGCGCTTGCGATAGGCTTCGTCCTGCATTTCGAACAGCTCCCAGCAAGGCATGGAAACAACCCGTGTCCCGATCCCCTGTTCCTGAAGCATGTCACGGGCAGCCAGCGCCAGCGACACTTCGGACCCAGTGGCCATCAGAATGACCTGACGCTTGCCTTCTGCTTCTGCCAGAACATAGGCGCCTTTCTCGACAAGGTTGGTGTTCTTGTGTTCGGTCCGCACGGTTGGCAGGCCCTGACGCGTCAACGACAGGACAGACGGCGTGCCGGTCTGGCGCAAGGCGATTTCCCATGCTTCGGCCGTTTCGACAGTATCCGCAGGGCGGAACACCAATGTATTGGGTGTGGCGCGGCTGATAGCCAAATGTTCAACCGGCTGGTGGGTTGGACCATCTTCACCAAGACCGATGCTGTCATGCGTCATCACAAAGACAGTCGGCACTTTCATCAGGGCTGCCAGACGCATGGCCGGACGGGCGTAATCTGTGAAGGCCATGAAAGTGCCGCCGTAGGGGCGCACGCCGCCGTGCAGAGCCATGCCATTCATTGCCGAAGCCATGCCATGTTCGCGAATGCCCCAATAGACGTAGCGGCCCTTGCGGTTGGTGTCGTCAAAGACGCCCAGATCTGCGGTGAGCGTGTTGTTTGACCCAGTCAGATCGGCGGAGCCACCCACGGTTTCCGGCATGATCGGGTTGACCACCTCGAGAACCATTTCCGAGCTTTTGCGCGTTGCGACCTTGGGGGCGGTTTCGCTGATCTGCTTTTTCAATGCCTTGATGGTTGCGCTCAGCTTCTTGGGTGCTTCGCCAGACATCATGCGGTTGAACATGGCCTGACGGTTTTCGGACAGCTCGGCAAAGCGGGCTTCCCAGGATTCGCGATCGGCAGCTCCGCGGCTACCAGCCGCTTCCCACCAGCTCTTTACGTCTGCGGGCACATCGAATGGCGCAGCGTTCCAGCCCCAGCCTGCCTTGGCGGCGTCGTTCTGCTCGGCGTTGGTCAACGCGCCGTGCCCTTTGGAGGTGTCCTGCGCAGCGTGACCCAGTGCGATATGCGTTTTGCAGGCGATCATGCTGGGCGATTTGGTCTTCTTAGCCGCCTCAATGGCCGCATCGATTGCCTCGGGGTCGTGACCATCGATTTCCTGAACGTGCCAGCCGGATGCCTTGAAGCGCTTGACCTGATCGGTGCGATCCGAAAGCGAAACTTTGCCATCAATGGTGATGTCATTGTTGTCCCAAAGCACAATCAGCCGTCCCAGCTTGTGACGGCCTGCGATGCCGATCGCTTCTTGGCTGACGCCTTCCATCAGGCAGCCGTCCCCGGCAATGACATAGGTGTGGTGGTCGACAACCTTGCGCCCAAAGCGCGCGCGCAGGATTTCTTCGGCCATAGCAAAGCCGACTGAGTTGGCGATGCCCTGACCCAGCGGACCGGTGGTTGTTTCGATGGCCTTGGCCATGAAGTTTTCCGGGTGGCCAGCGGTTTTCGCGCCCCACTGGCGGAAATTCTTGACCTGCTCGAGTGTGATTTCCTCATCGCCGGCCAGATAGAGCAGGGCGTAGAGCAACATGGAGCCGTGACCGGCGGACAGGATAAAGCGGTCGCGGTCATGCCAGTCCGGGCGCTTGGCGTCGAACTTGAGGTGCTTTGACCACAAAACAGTGGCGACATCGGCCATGCCGATGGGCATGCCGGAGTGGCCGGAATTGGCTTCGGCTACGGCGTCCAGCGCCAGGGCCCGGATGGCGGTGGCGCGCATCCAGTGATCAGGGTTCTTGGCTTTAAGGTCTTGGATATCCACGGCGCTCTGGTCCTTTGGAAGTAAGGTTGCGCAGGCTCAATATCATCGCGGCGTGGAATATCAAGCGCAGCCAGACAGCCAATTCGCCACAAGGATGAAGCGCGCCCCGTAACACCTTGGAACATAAGGGGCGCATTTTTCCGGGGTGCTTGCTAAACTTGCTTATTCTTATGGGCCATCGATTCGCGTGTGGCCTGAATGAAAAGATACATCGCTGGTGTCAGGTAGGGCCAAAGGGGGCGGAATGAGCCAATTGGATGACTTGCAGGGGCGGATCACACAGGCCTTGGATCGCGTCACACGCGCCGTGGACAAGTGGGAACCGTCTGTTTCATCGCAGGAGCTGGAGGCGCTGAAATCCCGCGCCGCCGCAGCCGAAGCCGAAGCGGCCGCGGCAACTGCGGCAGCAGCGGCGGCAGCCGACGCCATGGCCGAAGCAGAAGCCGCCCGCGACGCAGCCCCGGTGCCCGACCCGAGCCTTGCGCAAACCAGCGCCTTTGACGTCCCGTCCTCGGGCGGTGCAGACGTGGAAGCGCTGCAACTGGCACTGGAAGACGAAAAACTGGCTAATGCTCAGCTCGAAGAACGGCTCAAGGCGTTGCGTGGCCGCATCGAAGAAGAGACCGCCGGTCTGAGAGAGCAGGTCGAATCCCAGCGTGAGGCCATGGCCCAACTGGACTCGGACCTGCAACGTCTGCGCACCACCAATGAATCGCTCAGACAAACCAATGCGGATCTGCGCGAAGCGAATGCCAAAGGCGTCGGGGAGCCGCATTTGATCAACAAGGCGATGCTGACAGAGCTTGAAGCTCTGCGCGCCACCCGCAGCGCTGAAGCCGCCGAGGCAAAACTGGTGCTCGGTGCTGTCGAGGCCGCAATCAGCGAAGCAGACGAACAGGAGCAGGTGTCATGAGCCAGATCGAAGTGGAAATCAGCATCGGCGGTCGCACCTTCGAAGTGGCCTGTCAGCGCGGCGAGGAACAGTATCTTTATTCCGCCGCCAAGATGCTCGACACCGAAGCCGACGTTCTGGTCAGTCAGATCGGGCGCATGCCCGAAGCGCGGATGTTGCTGATGGCGGGCCTCATGCTGGCAGACAAGACAGCCGGACTGGAAGAGCGCCTGCGCGAAGCCGAAGACCGCATCGGAGCCTTGCAAACCCAGTTGACCGAACTGCAAAACGCGCCCGCGCCCGAACCACACCGGATCGAAGTGCCTGTCATTCCTACGGATGTGACGGACGCGCTGGCCGAACTGGCCGCCCGCGCCGAAGCCTTGGCCGAAACCGCAGAGGAAAAAGCGGCGGGCTAAAAGCCTCTAAGCGGCAACAAAAGAAAAAGCGGCCGGGTTTGAATGCCCGGCCGCTTTTCTGTTTCGCTATTGCCGGATGAACGGCGCGGCGCCGTATCAGGCCGTTCGCTTCGCGGATCTTTTCTGCCGCGTCTTTGTCGTAGGCGATTTGGTTTTCTTCAAAAAGCTGGTCCAGCTCGCCCGATAGGGTCATTTCCGTGATGATGTCACAGCCGCCCACGAATTCGCCCTTTACGTAGAGCTGCGGAATGGTGGGCCAGTCGGAGTAGTCCTTGATGCCCTGACGGATCGTTTCGTCAGCGAGCACGTTCACATCGGCGTAGTCGATGCCCATGTAGTTCAGAACACCGGCCACGCGGCTGGAGAAGCCGCACTGAGGCATGGATTTGGTGCCTTTCATGTAGAGCACCACGTCGTTTGCCTTGATGGTTTCGTCGATTTGGTTCTTTGCGTCGCTCATTGGTCTGCGTCCTTGGATGCGTTTGATTTTGAATGCGGTACGAATTGGCGGGCGTATTCCTGAGGATCGCGTGGAACCTTCCAGGTTTTGACGTTTCCGCCGCCGACGCCGGATTGATAGTCGGATTTCAGGTGATGATAGCCTTTGCCCGGCTCGCTGCCACGGCGCCCGGGATGGCGCCGCTGTTCCAGCATGGCCAGCGCGACAATCATCGCGATGACCAGCGCAAGAGCGATCAGAACAAAGATGTCCATCACGCGGTGCCCATCAGCCCGGCACGCGGGTGGTCAGGGCCAAAGCGTGCAATTCACCGGCAGGGCCGTCCATCTTGCCCTTGAGGGCTGCATAGACGGCGCGCTGTTGTTGCACGCGGTTTTTGCCACGAAAGCTTTCGTCCTCCACCATGGCGGACATATGAACACCGTCATCGCCTTCGACGACGATCTTGGCATCCGGGAAAGTCTCGCGCAGCAGGCTTTCGATTTCTTGGCGTCCCATGGGCATGTTGAGTGCCGCCCCCTTCGTGTTTGATTACTGTCTACCCAGAGTTAGTGCGCGGGCCCGCCCGGTGCAAGCAGAGTGCACAGTGTATCTGTGTCTCTTACAGGGCCAGATCGACCCAGACCGGTACGTGATCCGAGGGTTTGTCACGCCCGCGGATCGCTTTATCGATCTGGCAATCGGTCATCAGATCGGCGGCCTGCGGTGTCAAAAGCAGGTGATCGATCCGAATACCGTTCCCGCGCTGCCAAGCGCCAGCCTGATAGTCCCAGAAGGAATATTGCTCTGGTGCCTGATTGCGGGCGCGGAATGCTTCGGTGAAGCCTAGGTTCATGATCCGCCGAAAGGCGGCGCGGGTTTGCGGCAAAAACAGTGCATCCTCGCGCCAGCTGTTGGGCTTGGCCGCGTCTTCGGCCTGCGGAATGACATTGTAGTCACCGGCCATCATGGCGGGCATCTCGTCAGCCAACAGCTGTCGCGCGCGTTTTTCGAGACGCTCCATCCAGGCCAGCTTGTAGTCATACTTGGGGCCGGGCGTTGGATTGCCGTTCGGCAGATACAAACCGCACAGACGGCAGGCGTGTTTGTCGCCGACAACTGTGGCCTCGATCCAGCGCGCCTGTTCGTCTTCATCGTCACCGGGCAGCCCCCGGGTGACATCTTCGAGCGGAAACTTGCTCAAAATCGCGACCCCGTTGAAGCTTTTCTGACCGTGGGTCTCGACAATGTATCCTCGGTCTTCGAAAGGCTCGCGTGGAAACGCCTCGTCGATCGATTTGATCTCTTGGCACAGAACCACGTCCGGTTGTGCTTCATCGAGCCAGTCGGTCAGGGCGCCGATGCGGGCTTTGATGCCGTTGATGTTGAATGTTGCGATCTTCATGCGCGGCCTCCCGTTTGCTCAGCTATCGCGCAGCAGAGGCCCCGGCGCAAGTCAATCGCAGGCGTCTCACCGTAAATGGGTAGGCGATTCGAGGGCGTTAAGACTTTGCAAAACGCCGATTTTTTGCAAACTTTTTTTTAGTCCACAAGAAATAGGTCTCTGTGGATAAGGCATGTTTGTGGGGAAGGCCGGAAGCCTGAGACTCAGCCTTGATGTGGACAAAGCATGTATTAATCAACTTTAACAAGAATTAACTTTTTTGCAAACAAGTTTTCCGGGCAGCGTGAAGGGGTCAATCAACTAACCCAACACGGAGCACCACCATGTCTGCACAACTCAAGCACATCAGCCGTCAACAACCCCTCAACACCACGACCAGCGCCAGCGCTCTGACCGGCGAAAGCGTGGAAATGTTCACGTCCTGGTCCGGCCCCGAAATGGGCGACATGAACGACGGCGCAGCGACCGAAATGTTCACGTCGTGGTCTGGCCCTTCGGCTGGCAACACTGACGCCGGCGACGCGGTTGAGATGTTCACATCGTGGTCCGGCCCTGTGGCAGGCAACACCGATGCGGGCGACAACGTCGAAGCGTTCACGTCCTGGTCCGGCCCAACCACCGGCGAAGCAGACAGCGGCGATGCGGTTGAAGCCTTCACATCGTGGTCCGGCCCTGCGGCAGGCAACACCGATGCGGGCGACAATGTCGAGGCGTTCACGTCCTGGTCCGGCCCAACCACCGGCGAAGCAGACAGCGGCGACGCGGTTGAAATGTTCACATCGTGGTCCGGCCCTGCGGCAGGCAACACCGATGCGGGCGACAATGTCGAGGCGTTCACGTCCTGGTCCGGCCCAACCACCGGCGAAGCAGACAGTGGCGATGCAGTCGAAGCCTTCACCTCATGGTCCGGCCCTACAACTGGCGAAGCCGACGGCGGCAACGCGGTAGAGGCCTTCACCAGCTGGTCCGGCCCAGCCAAGGCCTGAGACGATCGATGAAACCGGGCGGGGCGCAGGGGCGCTCTGCCAATACCGACAAGGATATTACCATGAGCAACGTTATCTCCCTTGCCGTCCCGTCCCGGATTGAACCGCTTGAGACGCGGTTATCTTCTCTGGTTGCCCTTTTTGCGCGAGAGCGCCGGACGGGCGACGATGTTTTCTGGCTCAAGGAAAACGCCGAGCTGTTGAATATTCTGGAATGCACGGGGCAGTCTGTTGCCCCAGATGCCTTGGCCGTGCATGGCGGATTCTATGCTTCGGCCATGGAACGGTTGCAGTTCTTTCCGCAGTACTACCGCTTTCTTTTGTCGCTGGCCCTCGATCTCGAAGATCTTGGTATGCCGGGCGAAGAAGCAGCCAAAATGGTCGATTTCGCACATGGCGAAGGCTTGGCCGAGGCCGAATTGTCGGATCTGCAACGCGCCGAGGCGCGTCGGCTTATGGCAAGACGTGGCATTGATCCGGTTAACGATCCTTTTTTGAACGATCGCTTGCGCACATTCGCGTCACGCACAAAGACATTTGCGCTGCCAAATAAGAAAGCAGCCTATGAGCTGACACATATTGTGTTCTACCTGTCCGAGTACGGTCGGCGTGATCCAAATTTGACACAAAATGCGCTAAAAAGTCTGCATTTTGCTGGTCTTACAGCATTTCTTGACCAAAATGCGGATTTGCTTTCTGAAATTTGCACGGGTATGGTCTATGCAGGTGAACAACCACCGGCTGTATGGACGGCTTGGTTGGCCCAAGAAACGCGCAAGTTCGAGCTGGAGGCCGGTGAGACAGTGTCTTTGAATGATGCATACCATGAGTTTCTGGTTTGTAACTGGCATGCTGCTGTCGCGGGTGAGCCGATTTTCCGCAAACCTGTTTCCGCAACAAGAACCCGTTTTGACCGCCCTAAGGCGGGCGCGCCATTGCGCGAGATCAGCCAGACCATGATGGCCTTGGAGAGCCAGCGCAGCGGTGACTGGGATGTGATGCGCCGCCGGATGGAGCCGCAGCTTTCTGCGCAGGCCAACGATGTGCTGAACATGGCCGCTGAAAGCTCCGATCACTTCGATGCGTTTTTCGAAGGTTTTGCGCGGGCAGGCCGCTCATGAACGCGGCTCTGGCAGGCGGAATTTTGATCGTACTCTACACGGGTATGATCGCGTCTGCTGATGGGATCACAAAAATGATCGCTGGCGGCTATGAAGCGCCGCAACTGTTTGTCTTGTCAGGATTGCTGGTTGTTGCCTTCAGCGCGTCCGCTGTGCGGATGAAAAAGGGTGAGACGCTGCGGGTTCGCAGCAAAAAGGCAATGGCGATCCGGTCACTTCTGACGGTGGTTGCCTCTGTGGCTTTCTTTCAGGCCTTCAGGTTGCTGCCCTTTGCGGATGTTTTCCTGTTTATCGGCCTGACGCCATTGATCGTGGCTGCGATCTCTGGCCCGCTTTTGGGCGAAAGCCCGCGGCCACTGGCTTGGGTCGCTTTGGCGGTTGGCGTGGGCGGCATGCTGTTCCTGATGCCGGGCGGTGTCAGTGCGGCGCAGACCGGTCATATTTGGGCTTTGGTGGCGTCTGTGACCGGCAGCATTTCGATGCTGATGGCACGCTACATCGGAAAAATAGAAAAAGTCGCGCTGGCACAGGTCTTCTGGCCCAATCTGGCACTGGTGCTAACGATGGCTGTGGCGCTGCCCTTTGTCTGGCGCCCGATGGAACTTGGGGATGTGGTCTGGATCGCAGGCTACGCTGTGTTCCTGTTTGGCGCGCGTTACGTCTCGGTCGAGGCACTGCGCTTGCTGCCAGCATATGTGGCGACGCCCTTGATGAACCTTCAGTTCATTTGGATGGTCGCCATCGGCTTCTTTGCCTTTGGCGAAGTGCCGGGCGTCGGAACGGTTCTGGGCGTGATGCTGGTAATTGCTTCTGGACTGTGGCTGGTGGTGGAAGAAACATTGGCCGCCGACAAGGCTGCCAGTTCGCGCGGGTTTATCGCCCATTCGCGCAAGGCTAAACGCGTTTAACCTGTTCAATAGTGTTAAGTAAACAGTGGCCCGCAGGCCACTGTTATTAAACGCTTTGTAACTATTGTGGTAGGTGGATGTTGAAGCGTTCACGCAATGCGGCGTCCAGCGCCGGATCAAACCGTGCAGCACTGCGCTTGGCCAGAATTTCCTCTTTGCGAGCTGTCGCTGCCTTGATCAGATCGGGTTTGTCGTTTTCGGCCCATTCTTTTGGTGAAGAGCGGTCCGCAAGTGTCGGATAAATATAGTCACTTTGCATGCGGGACAGAGTTTGATCTGACCCGAGATAGTGCCCAGGGCCTCCGACACAGGTCTGAGCCATGACATCGAAAGACAGCGTTTCGTCCGTCACTTCGATGCCGCGGACGCAGCGCAAGGCCTGACCAACCAGATCATCGCCCAGAATGAGCGATTCATGGCAAAAACCTAGGAGCGATGCATGCATCCCTGCAGCTTCGTACACCATGTTCAATCCGGACAGCCCGCCCATGACGTTGGAACACATCTGTTCCCATCCGGCTTGCATGTCGGGGCGCTTGCTGTCGGCAATACCAGCGGCAGCGCCACCGGGCAGGCCGTAGAAGGCGTGCATTTGTGCGCATCCGGCGGTCAGAAGGGCCTGTTCGCCCGAGCCGCCGGACATTGCGCCGGTCCGAAGGTCTGAAACAAACGGCCAAGTGCCGAAAATGGCCGGATGACCGGGCGCGATCGCGTTGACGTAAACCAGCCCGGCCAGACATTCTGCGACGGCCTGCACGATGGCACCTGCCAGCGCCGCTGGGGCCGTGGCGCCGGCTTGACCGGCCGAAAGCAGCAATACCGGCATGCCGCCACGAATGCAGGCCTCCATGACCTCGCAGCTTTCTGTCGCGAACTTCATGGGCGGCACGACAAAGCAGTTGGAATTCGACATGAAGGGCCGCGCGCGGAAGGCATCTTCGCCACCGGCGATCATGTAGAGCATTTCCAGCGCGTCGGCGACGAATGCCGGTTCGGTAAAAGATGTGCCGATGTGTTTCGTCGTGCCGGCGCTGCAGGCATAGATGGTATTCAGATCCATTTCGCGATTGTCGGTAATATCGCGGGCCACCATAGGCCTTTGCAGGAAGTGAATGTTGTCCAAGGTGTCGGTTATGCGGGCGGCGTCATGCAGATCCTGCAAGGTGCATTCGCGATATTCATCGCCTTGTACATCCACCAGATGAACCGCTGCGCCCGCTGTACCATAGTGAACGCGCTGACCGCTTAGATCGAGGTCATGGCGGGCCTCACGGCCGCAAAGGGTCACAGAACGGTTGGCCTTGGCCAGCATGTCCTCGACCAGAGCAGGCGGAAAGCGAATGCGCCCGTCGTCCCCCAAAATTGCGCCGGCATCTGTTAGGATTTTGATCCCGGACGGCGGCGCTTCGCTGATGCCGATTTCCTCCAATGCCTTCAACGCGGCGCGGTGGATGCGCAGCACATCGGCTTCGGTCAGGGGTTTGAGCTGTCCACCGGTCATACCGGGGCGAACGGCGCGGGTTTCTTCAGTCAGAGGGGCAGAGCGGGCGGCAACACGGGCTGCGCGGCCACCGCTGCGGCGGGAAGGTGTCGATGCATTCATTTCGAATCTCGTTGAGCTGGTTGTTTGGAACAGGGTGTGGTGTTTCAAACCCTGTTCGGCCGGCCCCGTGCCGCACGTCCGCGCCGTGCGCCAATGGCGCGCGAAACAAGCGATATGCGACTACGTTCTTGATTCATGTATTCAAGTTTTGCCCGTTTTTTCCGCAATTCTTGGCCGAAAACGACGCCGTGTCGTTTTTGATCCTCCGCACGGCGATTTTTGAACGGGTCTGCAGGGCTGCTCAAATACGGCGTTCTGTATCGATACAAAAAACCTGTTTCAGGGGGTTGCGGCTGCACTGTGCTTGCTGTCAAGCCTTGGCGCAGAGAGTGATCCCGGGTCGTTCACAGGCGTCTCATGACGCTGGCCCAGTATCTCAGGGAAGGAGATCAGAAAATGGATAACGCACAGAATTTCTATATCGATGGTGCTTGGGTCGCCCCCAAGGACGGTCGTGATTTTGCGGTGATTGATCCGTCAACGGAGGAGGCTTGCGCAACCATTTCGCTGGGTGGCAAGGCGGATACCGATGCCGCCGTTGCAGCCGCCAAGGCAGCTTTTCCGAAATGGCGCCTGTCGTCCAAGGCCGAGCGTCTGGATTTGATGAAGACCATCCTCGATGTGTATCAGCGGCGTTCGGACGAAATGGCCGCAGCGATCAGCGCCGAAATGGGCGCACCGATCGATATGGCCAAGGTTCAGCAATCCGGCACCGGCTCGTTTCATCTGGGCGCGTTCATAAAAGCACTGGAAGAGTTTGAGTTCGAAGGACCGTTGCGGGCCGGAGAGGACACCCAGATCATTCATGAACCCATCGGTGTTTGTGCGTTGATCACGCCGTGGAACTGGCCGATGAACCAGATCACGCTCAAGGTAATTCCTGCTCTGGCCACCGGTTGCACCATGGTGCTCAAGCCGTCGGAACAGTCGCCTTTGTCGGGCATTCTGTTCTCGGAGATCATGCACGAAGCAGGCGTTCCTGCGGGCGTCTACAACATGCTGAACGGCGATGGCCCCGGTGTTGGCAGTCAACTGTCGTCGCATCGCGATGTGGATATGGTTAGCTTCACCGGCTCGACCCGCGCGGGCAAGGCAATCACCATTGCTGCGGCCGATACGATCAAACGCGTCAGCCTCGAGCTGGGCGGCAAAGGCGCAAACATCATCTTTGCGGATGCGGATCCAAGCGCGGTCAAGGCCGGGATCATCCGCTGTTTCAACAACACCGGTCAGTCCTGCAACGCACCGACCCGGATGCTGGTGGAGCGCTCACGCTATGACGAAGCCGTGGAGCAGGCAAAGAATGCGGCCGACTCCATCACCGTGAACGCGGCTTCGGAAGAAGGCCGTCACATCGGGCCTCTGGTGTCCGAGATGCAATTCAACAAAGTTCAGGACCTGATCCAAAAGGGCATCGACGAAGGTGCCCGTCTGGTCGCTGGCGGCGTTGGACGCCCCGAAGGTCTGAACCGCGGCTTTTTCGTTCGGCCAACGGTATTTGCCGATTGCAACAACGATATGACCATCATGCGCGAAGAGATCTTTGGGCCGGTTCTGTCGATGATGCCGTTTGATACCGAGGAAGAGGCCGTGGCCATCGCCAATGACACTGACTACGGGTTGACCAACTACATTCAGACCACGGATGGCGAAAAGGCCCGGCGGGTGGCTCGCTTGGTGCGCACCGGGATGGTGGACATCAACGGCAAAGCGCGTGGGGCAGGGGCGCCGTTTGGCGGCATGAAGCAGTCCGGCAACGGCCGCGAAGGCGGCACTTGGGGTCTCGAAGAATTCCTCGAAGTGCGCGCCATTGGCGGCTGGCCTGCTGAATAAGCTCAGTTCTGTATTCACTGCGAAAAGCGGCGCGTCCAACCCGGTCGCGCCGTTTTTTATTTGGCTTGGTGATCCGCGCGGGTCTCAGAAAACCTCGAACACCGACATGCCAGCCGCCTTTGCCGCGTTGACCCCCTGGGGCGAGTCCTCAAACACCAGCGTGGTTTGTGGCGCGGTTCCCAATCGCCGTGCTGCCAGCAGGAACATTTCGGGCGATGGTTTCGGTGCAACCCCGTCTGAAATGGTGACCAAGGTGCTGACCTTGTCTTTGATCGCGATTTTTTCCAACGAACGCTCGGCTATGGCCTGCTCGGCGTTCGTGGCTACAGCGACTGGCAGGGTGGCGCCGAGTTCCAGCAGCAATGATATCGTTTCGGCGATTGGTTCGGCCAGATGTACGAATTCGGCATAGGCATCAATGCTGGTCGCACAGGCCCGATTCACATCAAAGGGTTGGGTCAGGCTTTGTGCGAAGGCCTGAAACAGGCTGATGCGATCGAGTCCCGTGCGCGCACGATACCAATCCGGCTGCATGTGTTGCCCCTGTTCGGCGCTGGCGGCCAGCATGCATTGAGCATGCGCCGCTGCGCTTTCGACCAGTGTGCCGTCGCAATCAAAGATCACAGCCCCAAAGCCATGGTCGCGTATCAACCGACGCCACCCGCTGGATGAGACTTCGATGGATTGCCCATTGTGATGAAAAAGGGATTTCATGGATCAGCTTGCAACGAGTCTCGCTTGGGTGGGATCGATTTTGACACAGACCGCGTCGCCCTGTCTGAACGGCTTGGCCTGCACGGGCGAGATAACAAACAGCGGCCCGATTTCGGTATCGACAGTGTATTGCATCTCTTTACCCAAATAGGCGGCGTAGGAAACAGTTCCTTTGACGCCCGGCGTATCCGGGGGCGCAAGCCCGAGACTGTGAGGCCGCAAAACCAACTGCGCGGCGCCGCTGAGGCTGTTTCGGGTCGGGACAGAATAGGTTTGACCGTTCATCGCAACCAAGGCCATCCCGTCGCTGACCGACTTCACGTCGCAATCGGCCAGATTGGCATCCCCGATGAAGTCCGCGATGAAAGCGGACGAAGGCGCCTCATACAGATCGGCTGGCGTGCCTTTTTGCGCGATTTCGGCATTGTTCATGACGATGATGTCGTCGGAGACCGCCATGGCCTCTTCCTGATCATGTGTCACGTAAACGGCGGTCAGGCCCAATCGCTGCTGAATTTGGCGAATTTCCTCACGCACATGGCGGCGCAGCTTCGCATCGAGATTGGACAGCGGCTCATCCAGCAACAGCACCTCGGGTTCCAGTACGATGGCCCGGGCCACGGCGACCCGCTGCTGCTGTCCGCCAGACAGCTCGCTTGGCAGGCGGTCGCCGTATCCGGCAAGCCCAACCAGTTCCAGACCCTCGTTGGCCTTGTCCGCGGCTTCGGCCTTTGGCGTGGATTTGACGGTCAGTCCATAGGCCACGTTTTCCTGAACGGTCATATGCGGGAACAGCGCATAGGATTGAAAGACCATTGAAACCTTGCGGTAGGTGGCCGTCAGATGTGTCACGTCCTCGCCGCCGATGTGGATTTGTCCAGCGGTGGCCATTTCCAACCCGGCAATCAGCCGCAAAGTGGTGGTTTTTCCGCATCCGCTAGGCCCCAATAGGGTAACCAGCTTGCCCGGTTCGATGTCCAGATCGAGTTTCTTGAGGGCGGTCACTTCGCCGTATTTCTTGACCACGCCGTCAAAGCGGACCGAGCCTGTTGCTACTTGTGTCATTGGATTTCCTTGCTTGAAGTCGGCTCAAGCCGTCTGTTGAACACGGTCGGCGCGGCGCAAACGGCGGGTTCCGACCATCAGTTGAAGAAGAAGGATCGCAGCCAGCATCGTGACGATCAGCACAGCTGAATAGGCGATGGCCAGACCGAATTCGCCGTTCTCGACCCGGCCAACGATAAAGGAGGTGGCCATGTTGTGCTTGGCGCTGACCAGAAAGATCACAGCGCTGACCGAGGTGATTGCCCTGACAAAGCTGTAGGTTAGTGCCGCCAGGATTGCCGGCCCCATCAATGGCAGGATCACCCGGCGCACGGTTGCAAAGCTGTTCGCACCCAATGTGATTGACGCTTCATCGAGGCTTTTGTCCAGCTGGCTCATGGCGGCGATGCCGCCACGCACGCCGACCGGCATGTTTCGGAAAACAAACACGATGATCAGGATGATTGATGTGCCGGTCAGCTCAATAGGCGGAAAGTTGAACGCCATGATGTAGCTGACACCGATGACTGTGCCGGGGATCGCAAAGCTTAGCATTGTCGAGAATTCAAAGGCGTCTTTGCCGATGAATTTCTGCCGCACCAGCAGATATGCGGTCGATAGACCGACCAGAGCCGTCAACGGAGCCGCGATCGAAGCGATGGTCAGCGTTGTGAAGTAGCTGTCCCAGGCCACACCCGTCAGACGCCCGGACGACAGGTCAACGCCAAAGGCGCGGATGTAATGCGCCAGCGTAAAGCTGTGATCATAGCCCCAGAGTTTCACGAAACTGCCAAAGATGATCATCGAATAGACCACCAGCGTCAGCGCGGCCCATGGCAAAGCCGTGGCATAGCACAGCGTTCGCAGGGCAGGGTTCAGGCTGGCGTTTTGTCCGCTGTCCGCCTTGCCGGTGATGGTGGCATAGGATTTTTTACCAAGCCAGATCCGCTGCGCCATGAAGGCCGACAGGGTCAGCGTCAGCAAGGCGATGGCAAGGATGGCAGCCTTGGCAGGATCGGCAACCGCACCGACGATGGAAAAGAAGATTTCGGTCGACAGCACCGAATAGCCGCTGCCCAGAACCAAGGGATTGCCAAAGTCTGCGAGGCTTTCGATGAAACCCAGAAGAAATGCATTCGCCAATCCTGGCCGCATCAGTGGCAGTGATACATAGCGAAAGGTTTGCCAACGGTCTGCATCCAGCGTTTGGGATGCTTCTTCCATTGACGGGCTGACGCCCTGCACGACGCCAATCAAGACCAGAAAGGCAATTGGTGTGAAGGACAGCAACTGCGCAAAATAGACGCCCCAGAAGCCATAGACCCAACGGGTTTTTTCCCAACCGAAGAGATCGGCCACAAATTCTGTGACGGTGCCGGCCCGGCCGAACAGCAAGATCAGTGCCAGGCCGATCACGAACGGCGGGGTGATGATCGGCAAGACGGTCAGGACGCGCAGCAGCTTTTTTGCGCGAAAATCCGTACGGGTGAAGATCAAGGCAAAGGAAAGCCCCAGCAGGGTCGTTCCAGCGCCCGTCATCACACCAAGAAAGAGCGAGTTGATCGCGACCCCGCAGCTGCGCGGCCCAAACAAACATCCCAGACCCCAGATGTCGGCGCTGAAAAAGCGCGGAAAGAATTCGGTCAGGGAATAGCCGTCGTCGACTTCGAAGGCGCGCACCAGAATGTGCATGACCGGAAAGAATACGAATATCCCCACAAGCGCCACGATCAATCCGATCGTGCTGACAACAAAGGCGTCGCCCTGTCCCTTGCCGGATTGCGAAATTGAAACCGTGGCGACGAACAACAGCGCGAGTGCGCACAGGCCCGCACCAGCCCCCATGCCCGGTTGCCCGGCCAATGCGGCCTCGCCGGTGAACAGCCACTCCAGAATTCGTGGCCCGGCCCGGACGATGATCATCCCCTGAAGGGCTATCAGGAAAAGCCCTGCAATGGCGATTGCAAGGGTGATCCGGGCCCTGCGAACTGGGGCCTGAACGAACAATTGTACCGCGATGGCCATGAGCGGCGCCAAGCCAGCAGGGGCCAGCCACCATTGCCCGGACAGGGCCGAGAAAAGGCCGGTGGATGCATTGCCGTCGTTTATCCAGACCGGATCAAAAAGGCCGTCATCGGTCATGTGCCAAGGCAGGAAAGCGAAACCGGCAAGCCCTATGGCCAGCCAGATCAGGACAGTGTTTTTCATCGTATCTTCCGCAGAATTGTGGCGATGCCCCGCGGCGGCGGGGCATCTGGATCGAATGGATCGCGGAATGGCGATCCGCCGACACTGGCTTTATTTTTGCGGGTTGGGATCGCCCACTTCTGCGTCCCAACGGGCCAGCAAACGGCCGCGCGTATCGCTCGAGCCATAGGTCGCAAAATCATAGTCGATCAGCTTGATCGAAGCCAGATCAGGCGATTCTGGTGCAACCTTTGCATTCGAGTTGGACGGAACCTGAAATGATCCAACCTCGGGGGCACGCGATTGAACGTCAGCGCGCAGGGCAAAGGCTACCCATGCTTTGGCCGCTTCCGGGTTGCGCGCGCCTTCGATGACAGAAACAGCGCCAACTTCGTATCCTGTGCCTTCGCATGGGGCGACGATCTTGAGCGGGAAGCCCTGTGCGGCCAGTTTCACCATGTCGTGCATAAAGCCAATGGACACACCGGTTTCACCGCGTGCGGCGGCCTTGGACGGTGCCGAGCCGGACTTGGTATAGGAATTGACGTTTTTGCCAACTGCCGCCAGCTTGACCATCGCTTCGTCTTCGCCAAAGAGCTGCACAAAGGTGGCCAGTTCCGTGTAAGCAGTGCCCGAGCTGTTCGGGTTGGCGACCTGAATTTCACCTTCGAACCGGGGGTCTTCCAGATCGGCCCAGCATTGCGGTGGCTCAATGCTCTTTTCTGACAGGATGTCCGCATTGTAGGCGATGCCAAGCGCGCCGGCATAAATGCCGATGGCCTTGCCGTTCGAAATGTCTGCCATGTTCTGGGCCCAGCCCAAAAGCTCGGATGTATCGACGCCAGAGGCCTGAGTCAGACCCTCTTCGGCTGCAATCAGATGCGGATCACCTGTGCCGCCCCACCAGACATCAATCTTGGGGTTGCCGGCCTCTGCACGAACCTGCGCAAGGGTTTCGCCAGTTGATTTGCGCACCATCAGAACATCGGTATCGGGATGCTCAGCCTCAAAGGCCGAAACCATCAGATCGCACCAATCCTGTTCGGCACTGCATACAACGCTCAGTTCATCAGCCAAAACGCCTGAGGCCGACAGGGCCAAGGTCGTGACTGAAATCATACCTAGTCTTTTCATGTGTTCCTCCCATTGGAATTCCGTCACCGGGGACTCCTCCGCCCGATGTGTGAACACGCTAGTCAGACTGCCGCAAAGGCGACACGGAAGGCCAATGAACAAAGCTACAATTCGACTATCGTTGGGTTAACAGTGTTTCGAACCGCTGTCCTGACTGTAATATTCGTAACAAATAAGCTTGCCGGTTTGGCGCACATCTCATGTTACACAGTGAAAAATGGGAGGAAAATCGTGTCGCGCCCCAAGATCGGGATTGTGGATGACGAGGCGAGCATTCGCGAGTCACTGATGGCTTTGCTGTCGGAGAACCAGTTCGATGGTGTTCCGGCCGCCAGCATTGCTGAGTTCACCGAGCTTCAAAAGACAACCCGGTTGGATCTGGTGCTGATCGATCTCCAGCTCAACGATGAGAGCGGTCTTGAGTTGGCCAGACGCATTCGTCAGTCACAGGACACACCCATTGTGATGCTGACCGGGCGGGGTGATGAAACCGACAAGATCATTGGCCTGGAGCTCGGAGCGGATGACTATCTGCTCAAACCGTTCAATCCGCGCGAATTGCTGGCGCGTATTCGCGCGGTTCTGCGCCGCTACGGATCTGGTGCCAAAGCATCCATTCCAGTGCCTGACGCAGAGGGCAGGGCTGAATTTGGCCGCTTTGTCGTCGATCAGAAAGATCGCGTTCTTTACGATCAATCGGGTGAAGAGATTGCCCTGACAAATGCGGAATACCGACTGCTGGAATACTTTCTGGCACGCCCCAACGAGGTCATCACCCGGGTTGATCTGCTGTCTGAACTGGGCAGCGATTTGACCCGATATGTGGATCGAACCGTGGATGTTCTGATTTTGCGTCTGCGTCGCAAGATCGAAAAAAATCCTTCAAAGCCCGTGCATCTGCAAACCCGGCGCGGTCAGGGGTATATCTTTGTTACCGCGCAGCCAGCGGGCGCGTTGCCGTGAAGCTTTTGCCACGTTCCATCAGGGGGCGATTGTGGGCCGCGCTTGCCGTGCTGTCGATCGCTATCATCGGCATAGGCGCGCTGACTTGGGTCGCGCTTCAGCGGGTCGAGTCAAACCTGGAAGACTTGCACCGGCAATCTCTGACACAGGTCGCTCAGGCAATCGATCTGTCCAAACGTGTTTCCGATCTTGCGACCTCGGCGCCGTATCTGCTGAACCAGCGATCCAATTACCTGATCGAGCAAGAAGGCAACAAGCTGATCGCCATTTTGCAAACCGTTCGGCAGGAATGGCCGGGTCAAGAGACATCCGGGCCTCAGGATGAGGTCATCTTTCCCGTGACGCAGGAAATGGAAAGAGGCATCGAGGATCTGGTCGGCGCATCGCAGGCGCTGGATGCGGTCCAGTCGCAGATCCGTGCACGGGTGGCTGTGCTCAGCTCGCTTCGTGAACAGGTCGCCAGCCAAATCGCCGATCCGGAGGTCAGTGATGCCGAACGACTGGTATGGTGGACCCTGCAGAGCATGAATGCAGACGCACTGAATGCGGCCTATGCAGACAACCTGATCGGCGTTGGCGAAGAGCAGCGGCAATTCCAGCGTCAGGGTGTGCTTGCAGCGGCATCGGAATTGACCGAAGCACAGCAAAGTTATCTGGCAGAGCTGCAAAGACAGGTTGGGGCCGACGATGGAATATTCGAACTCAGGCGCGAAGAACTGGGATTTGTCCTGTCTGCCCAGAATGCGCTCTTCCGCATTCGCCGTGATGCCAACCGCGTCAACGAAATCGCCTCTGAATTTGCACGCGATGCCGAAGAGTTCCTGACGGCCGAACGCACCGCATCCACCAATACCATTCAACTGACCAGAATTTCGGTCACCGGGATTGGTCTTCTTGCGCTGCTATGCGCCTTGGCTGCCGCAATGTTTGTATCGCGCTATGTTGCCTTCAACATTGCGCGCGTGTCCGAAGCGATGGTCCGGCTGGCCAAAGGCGATCGAACCAGCGCCTTGCCACGCAAATTGGGCGGAGATGATGAGATCGGGGATCTGTTCCGCTCATTTCGCAGTTTTCGCGCGAATGCTCTGCGTCTCGACCGCTCCAACCGCCAACTCGATCAGCGCAATGCGCTATTTGAAAAGGTGTTTGCCAATATTTCGGTCGGGATCGCGATCACCGATGCCTCCGGGCGCCTGACGGCGTCCAACCCCGGGTTTGCCAATATCCTTGATCTTGGGCCGTCCGAACGCATCACCGGCAGTTTCGCTGATTGGTTGGAAAGCAGCCGGTTTTCGCCCGTATCCAAAGACGCAAAACTGAGCGCGATGTTTCGGGGGCATCTGGAAATGATGTCGGAGCAGGGGCAAATTCTGGAACTGCGCGCAAGCCGTTTGCCCGATGACGGACGGGTTTGGCTGATTGCGGATGTCACCGAAAGCCGCAAAGTCGCCAGCCGTCTTGAGCAGATTGACCGGATCGAAACCCTGGGCAAGCTGGCGGGTGACACTGCGCATGATTTCGGCAACATCCTGTCGACCATCCGTACTCACGCGCATTTGCTTAGTGCGGGGCAGGGTGATGCGGTTTCGGCCAATGTGGTCGCAATCGAGAACGCGGTCGAGTTTGGAGCGTCTTTGACCGACCGTTTGCTGGCCTTTGCCCGCCGCCAGCCGCTCGTGCCAGAACTTGTCGATCTGAACGGTCTTGTCGAGGGTATGATCGAGTTGGTCGAGATCGGCCTGAAACCCGGTATCACGCTGGAAGTCGCCTATTCGCCGGAGCCTTTGACAGTCTTGGTGGATCCCGGCCAATTGGAGTCGGCCATTCTGAACCTTGTCCTGAATTCCAATAACGCGATCGACACCAAAGGCCGGATTTCAATCACGCTGTCGCGCAACGGGGCAGGGGCTGCGGTCATTTGCGTGGCGGACACCGGTGCAGGGATGACCGAACAGCACCAGCAAAAAGCGATCGAGCCGTTTTACACGACACGCAGCGCAGAGGGCGGGACTGGATTGGGCTTGTCGATCGTCTATGGTTTCATCAATCAAACCGGCGGCAGCATGGAGATCGACAGTGCGGTCGGCGCGGGCACATCGGTCAAGATCGCGCTGCCGGTGGCAACGGGCAAATCTCGTGCGCCCGAAAGTGATCCGCGATCGGTTCTGGTGATAGACGACAATGCCGCCGACAGGCGCGCTGCGGTGGCCATGTTGGAGAGAAAGGGGTTTTCCGTCGCGCAATGCGACGGGCCCGAGCAGGCGTTTGCCATTCTGAAAGACCGGCATTTCGACGTGGTTTTCAGCGACTTTGATCTTGGTGACGGCCCCAACGGGCTCGCCGTGCTGTCTTGCGCTGAAGTGAACGGGCCGAGCGTCCAGAAATTCCTCATGAGCGGAAAGCGCATCTTGGATTCCGCTTTGCCGTCCGATGTAACGTTCCTCGAAAAACCACTTGATGCCGGCATTCTGAATCAAGCACTCGCCCCGGATCCGGTACAAACGCGCAAGATCACATTTCGAGATAAAGCGTAGTGGCGGAGAGACAGGGATTCGAACCCTGGGTGGGCTTGCACCCACAACGGTTTTCGAGACCGCCCCGTTCGACCACTCCGGCACCTCTCCGCGGGGGTCTGGCTGTGGGGCGTTTAGCCTTTGGGCGGCGGGCTTGCAACACAGAATTTAGGCGTTTTGTGCTGATCCTTGCCATGTGGCATCGGCAGGCCTTGGAAAACACCCCGGCGCGCCCTAGGCTTGAGACAACAACGAAAGGAATGTTGATGCTTTATGCATTCAAGGCCCGGCTGTCTCTTATTGCTCTGATGCTGATTATGGCTGTGCCGGTTTCGGCTGCGCCCGCAGATGATTTGCTGCGGGTTTTGCGCATGCAGGAAATGCTGAACATTATGCGCGAAGAGGGGCTGGCCTATGGTGAGGACATGGCACAGGACATGTTCCCGGGCGGCAGCAATCCCGCGTGGACCCTTTTGATTTCCGAAATCTACGACGTGGACAAAATGGCGACCGTTGTACGCCGCCATTTTACCGAGTCATTGGGAGACACCGATGTCGGTGCACTCAAGTCCTATTTCGATGGTGATGCAGGGCGGCGTGTGGTCGATCTGGAAATCTCTGCGCGCCGCGCCATGGTCGATGACGGTGTAGAAGAGGCGGCGCGGGATGCCTATCGCAACCTTGCAGGCAGTGATGATAAACGGCTCGAACAAATCGACCAGTTCATAGAGGCCAACGACCTGATCGAAGCCAATGTGGAAGGGGCCCTGAACGCATCCTTCCATTTCTACCGCGGTCTGGTGGATGGCGGCGCTTTCGAGATGACAGAAAGCGATATCCTGCGCGACGTCTGGGATCAGGAAGACAACACACGCAACGACACGCGCGAGTGGCTGTTTGCCTTTCTTCTGATGGCCTACGGTCCGCTCGAAGATGGTGAGCTTTCGGACTATGTTGCCTTGTCCGGCACAGACGCAGGGCAGGCTCTGAACCGTGCCCTGTTCGCAGGCTACAACCGGATGTATGACGAACTTTCCTACGCCCTGGGTCTGGCGGCAGCACAGCAGATGAAAACGCAAGATTTGTAACGACAGAGGCGGCCTTTCTGGTCGGTGGGTTTTATGGTTTCGGTCTATAGCGCCCCCGAGGTTCAGGACTGCGCCGCGCTTCATCCTTATCTGACGGACAGGACCTTTCGCGCTTTGCCGATCAAAGCGCAATTGGCTCAGCAGGCTAAGACCTTACATGCTGGATTTGCGGCCAAAGATCCGCGGGTTCGTATGCAGGTGGGTAGTTGGTGGCCCGATGCTGCGGGGCAGTCATGGGATGAACTCATGGCGCGGGCTTTCGATCAGCGCGATGCCCGCCTGACAATTGCGCGCGAACACGGATTCGATGATTGGGCCGCTGTGGACGCATTAGGGGACGTCGGAATGCCGCTTGATTTTGAACAGGCGCTGGATGCCGTTCTGTCGGGGCGGATTGAAGATCTGGAAAGGCAGCTATCCGATCAACCGGGTCTGGCTTTGGCCACCTCGGTTTTCGGGCACCGGGCGACCCTGCTGCATTATCTCGGTGCAAATGGCGTGGAAAGTCATCGCCAATGCGTTCCGGAAAACGCGGTGGACATGGCCAAGCTACTGTTGCGCTTTGGGGCCCGAAAACGGGCAACGGCAAATATGTATGGTGGCGGGCAAACGCCCTATGATCTGGCCGCGACCAGCGCACATCCATATCGTGCCGGTCTGGCCAAGGCACTGAATGCGGTTCTGAGTCCATAGCACCAAGGCCCGGTGTTATGATGACCAGCAAACGGGATTGCCGGGGCGCGGTCGAAACAGGTTGACTTGTTGGGCCCCGCACGACATATACGCGCCACGCAAGGACGGGGCTTCGGCTCCGCCTTTTCGTTTTGTATGAAATTCGCCCTGATCGGGGCGCGCTGTTCGAGGCGGCAGAAGCCAGAAATACCTGCATAGCAGGGGCCACAGAACGCGGGAGACAAGGAAGACGCAAATGTTTGCGGTTATGAAAACCGGCGGCAAGCAATACAAAGTCCAGTCCGGCGATACGCTGCGAGTGGAAAAGCTGGCAGCCGATGCGGGTGAAACCGTACAATTCAATGAAATTCTGATGCTCGGCGGTGACAAGGTCGTCGTGGGCGCGCCTCTGGTAGACGGTGCTGCGGTTCAGGCCGAAGTCGTTGACCAGGTCAAAGGCGACAAGCTGATCAACTTCGTCAAGCGCCGCCGGAAGCACTCCAGCCAGCGTACGAAGGGCCACCGTCAAAAGCTGACCCTCGTGAAGATCACCGAGATCCTCGCGTCGGGTGGTGACAAGACCGGTGTCAAAGCAGCCATCGGTGCAGGCTCTGTCGGTGCTGTGGCGGTTGCCGCTGCTGCTGCGACCAAGCCAGCCAAGAAAGCTGCCGCACCCAAGGCCGAAAAGAAAGCTGCTGCGCCCAAGAAGGCCGAAGCTGCTGCCGAAGCGCCTGCCGCAGAAGGCACCAAGCCTGCAAACCTGCTGACCGAAGCACGTGGCGGCAAGGCAGACGATCTGAAGCTGATTTCGGGCGTTGGCCCGAAGCTGGAAGGTCTGCTGCACGAAAACGGCGTTTTCCACTTCGACCAGATCGCAGCTTGGAAAGCGGACGAGATTGCTTACATGGATGACAAGCTGTCGTTCAAAGGCCGTATCGAACGCGACAACTGGATCGAGCAGGCTGGTAAGCTTGCCGCAGAACAGGAGTAACACCTCATGGCACACAAAAAAGCAGGCGGTTCCTCCCGCAACGGTCGCGACTCAGCTGGTCGCCGTCTTGGCGTAAAGCTGTATGGCGGTCAGGCCGCTATTCCGGGCAACATCATCGTGCGTCAGCGCGGCACCAAGTTTTGGCCGGGTGAAGGCGTAGGCATGGGCAAAGATCACACGATCTTTGCGACCGAGCAGGGCGCGGTGAAATTCCACAAAGGCCTCAAAGGCCGTACCTTTATTTCGGTTCTCCCAGTGGCGGAGGCCGCTGAGTAAGCCGACCTTAAGGTCTTGTAAGACAAAGAGGGATCGGCGAGAGCCGGTCCCTTTTTTATTTTCGTGATCAGAACTTTCACGCCGTTGTCACAACTGCGGCACAAAAAGCCAAAGTTCCGATGACGGATCTTAAATGTCAGATGCACAATGAGGAGCGTGCAGATGAGCCTTGATGCAACGATAGACCAGCCTTTGGTTGAAACGCAGCGCTTTGATCTGCGCCCGGTTCGTTTGTCGGATATGGGCCTGATCGAAATGCACACGGGTGATGAACGTGTGGCGCGGATGTGTTCGCATATTCCGCATCCTTTGCCACCCGGCGCGACCGAAGCCTTTACAACACGTGTGACCGCCGATGCCCGCGAAGAAGACGTCTGGGCCATGGATGGCACGAAATCCGGCGGCGCCGAAGTGATGGGGCTGATTACGCTTCAACGGATGGACCGCAACCAATCCGAGGTCAGCTATTGGGTGGCCCCGGCATTCTGGAACACGGGCCTCGCCTCGCAGGCAGTTGAAGCGTTGGTTTCGGCAAACCCGATGCAGAACGCGACGATGTTTGCCTCGGTGTTTCAGGACAACCCGGCCTCGGCGCGTGTATTGGTAAACTGCGGCTTCGACTACATCGGGGACGCCGAGACATTTAGCATCGCGCGCGGCGCGAAGGTTCCGACCTGGACATATCTGAGAAAACTCAGCTGATCTCTTGTGTCGGGGGCAGCTGCGCCCGGCACGCCTTCGTGCTTGAGCGTAGCGCGCACCCGCGATACACGGGGCAGCGCATCTGCCGAAAGCCAACACCATGAAATTCCTCGATCTCTGCAAGGTCTATGTCCGCTCTGGTTCGGGGGGCAATGGCTGTATCGCGTTCCGACGTGAAAAATACATTGAATACGGCGGGCCGGATGGCGGCGATGGCGGTCGTGGTGGCGACGTTTGGGTCGAGGCCGTGGATGGTCTGAATACGCTGATCGATTTTCGTTATCAGCAGCATTGGTTTGCCCAGAACGGGCAGGGCGGCATGGGCCGGAACCGGACAGGCAAGGACGGCGAACACATCGTTCTGCGGGTCCCTGTCGGCACCGAAGTGCTGGATGAAGACGAAGAAACCGTTGTCGCTGACCTGACCGAGCTGGGGCAGCGTTTTCGTCTGGCCAAAGGCGGGAACGGCGGATGGGGCAACCTGCACTTCAAAACCTCGACCAATCAGGCGCCGCGCCGCGCGAACCCAGGTCAGGAAGGTGTTGAACGTACGCTCTGGCTGCGCCTGAAGCTGATTGCTGACGTGGGTCTTGTTGGGCTTCCGAATGCGGGTAAATCCACCTTTCTGGCTGCAACTTCCAATGCGCGTCCCAAGATTGCGGATTATCCCTTTACCACGCTGCATCCAAATCTGGGCGTTGTGGGCGTGGACAATACCGAATTTGTCGTGGCCGACATCCCCGGTTTGATCGAAGGCGCGCACGAGGGACGCGGCCTTGGTGATTTGTTCCTTGGGCATGTGGAGCGCTGCGCCGTATTGCTGCACCTGATCGATGGCACTTCGGGCAGCTTGATCGAAGACTACCAGACCATCTGTGATGAACTGGAAGCATATGGCGCGGGTCTCGCGGAAAAACCGCGCATCACGGTGCTGAACAAGATTGACGCGCTTGATGATGAAGAACGCACGTTCCTGCGTGATGAATTGCACGCGGCGGGCGCTCAGGACGTCATGTTGATGTCGGGCGCATCGCGCGAAGGGGTGACCGACGTGTTGCGGGCTTTGCGTCCTTTTGTCGAAGAACGCCGCAAGGCCGACAGTGCCGAACTGCGCGGCATCGATGAAGACGAGGAGGACGGAACGTGGCGGCCCTGAGCTCTGCGAACCGGATCGTCGTAAAGATCGGTTCAGCGCTTTTGGTTGACAAAGAAACCGGCGCGCTGCGCCGCGATTGGCTGCATGCGCTGGCTGAGGATGTAGCCCGACTGAAAAAGGGCGGCGCCGATGTGGTGCTGGTCTCGTCCGGTTCGATTGCGCTGGGGCGCGGGGTTTTGGGGCTGCCATTGTCCGCGCTAGCGCTCGAGCAATCGCAGGCGGCCGCCTCGGTGGGGCAAATCCGACTGGCGCGCGCCTATGAAGAGGCCCTTGCGCCGCATGGGATCACCACAGGGCAGGTTTTGGTCACGCTCGAAGACAGCGCGGATCGTCGGCGGTATCTCAATTCTCGAGCGACGCTGGAAACATTGCTTGGCCTTGGGGTCGTTCCCATCGTGAATGAAAACGACACGGTTGCCACGGATGAAATCCGTTATGGCGACAACGACCGTCTGGCCGCGCAGGTCGCGGTGACAATCGGCGCTGATCTTCTGGTTTTGCTGTCCGATGTGGATGGTCTTTATACGGGCAATCCGCAAGATGACCCGACGGCCGAACATTTGCCAAGGATTGAAGAGATTACCCCTGCAATCGAAGCCATGGCCGGCGATGCCGGCTCCGGGCTAAGCAAGGGCGGGATGAAAACCAAGGTCATGGCGGCCAAAACCGCCACGGCATCCGGTTGCGCTATGATCATTGCTGAAGGCTCGGTTCTGCATCCGCTTCAGGCGATCGGAGATGGCGCGCGCGCTACGGTCTTTACGCCGCAAATCGACCCGCATGCGGCCCGCAAACGCTGGATCGCGGCCATGAAACCACGTGGCGCTTTGGTTGTTGATGCGGGGGCCGCACGGGCTCTGGCGCAGGGGAAATCGCTTTTGCCCGCGGGCCTTGCTGCGGTTGAGGGTGCCTTTGGGCGCGGTGATCCTGTCAGTATCCGATCCGCCGAAGGCGCGGTGCTGGGGCAGGGGCTTGCGCGATATACAGCCGAAGAAGCCAAGCTGATTGCGGGTCATCAAAGCTCGGAAATCGAAGCGCTTTTGGGCTATCCGGGCCGCGCGGTCCTGATCCATAGGGATGACATGGCGCTCTAGCGACCGCGCTTGCTGGACCGGACTTCATCCAATCACTACACTTTGCGTTCAACCTCTCAGGACAAGGGGCAGACCATGAAAGATCTGACAGATATTCCCGCTGTGATGCAGCAAATCGGAACCCGCGCCAAGGCCGCTGCGGCTGAGCTGGCTTTCGCTCCGTCCGAGGCCAAGCAGACGGCTCTTGAAGCTGCTGCTGACGCCGTTTGGGCGCGCCGCGCCGAGATTGTGGAAGCCAATGCCAAGGATCTGGAGTTTGGTCGCAACAAGGGCCTGTCTGATGCGATGATGGATCGGTTGATGCTGGATGAGGCCAGAATTCAGGGCATCGTTGATGGTCTGCGGAGCGTTGCTGCGCAGGACGATCCGGTTGGAGCGGTAATGACCGAATGGGATCGCCCCAGCGGTCTGCACATTCAGCGTGTGCGTACGCCGCTTGGCGTGATTGGCGTCATCTACGAATCTCGTCCCAATGTGACGGCTGATGCGGGCGCACTGTGTCTCAAGGCTGGCAATGCGGTGATTTTGCGTGGTGGGTCCGAAAGCTTCCATTCGTCCGGCGCGATTCACGCCTGTCTTGTTGAGGGTCTGAAGGCGGCCGGATTGCCCGAGGATGCAATTCAATTGGTTCCAACACGGGACCGGGCGGCAGTCAGCGAAATGCTGACCATGACCGACTTCATCGACGTGATCGTACCAAGGGGCGGCAAAGGTCTGGTGGGACTGGTCCAGCGCGAAGCCCGCGTGCCTGTTTTTGCGCATCTCGAAGGCATTGTTCATATTTATATCGACGCCGCCGCCGATCCCGTCAAAGCGCTCAAGGTGGTCATGAATGCCAAGACCCGCCGGACCGGTATTTGCGGTGCGGCCGAATGCCTTTTGATCCATCGCGACGCGGTCGACACCATTGGTCAGGGCCTTGTACGCGCCCTGCTTGAAGCCGGTGTCGAGGTGCGCGGGGATGAAACGCTTAAGGCGATCGAAGGCACCACCGAAGCGAGCGCCGAAGACTGGGGCCGCGAATACCTTGATATGATCATCGCAGCGCGCGTTGTCGACGATGTGGATGCTGCCATCGACCACATCCGGACTTATGGGTCGAACCATACCGATTGCATCGTGACCGAAGACGGGGACGCCGTTGCCCGGTTCTTCCAGCGGCTCGACAGTGCCATCCTGATGCACAATGCCTCCACGCAGTTTGCGGATGGTGGCGAATTTGGAATGGGCGCCGAGATCGGGATTGCGACGGGAAAAATGCACGCGCGGGGCCCGGTTGGGGCCGAACAACTGACCAGCTTCAAATATCTGGTCACCGGCGACGGCACGGTCCGTGGCTAGCAGATGGTGATGGTCAATTCGGTTTCATCCGAGTTGACCAGCAAACGCACACCGCGCGTTTCGGCCAGAACTGAGAGCAATGCAAACTGCACTCTGTCGGGGGTGATCTGATCGGTTCTGCCGTGTCCGGCCAATACGCCCCAAAGGTCAGGATCAACGGCCAGTTTGGGCCCCTCAGCCCGGATCAACCAGCCCTTGGCGCTTCGATCAATAGCCACCCTGCCACCCTGCGGCAGGGCGGTTTCGCAGCAAAGATACCCCAAAAAGCCCATTTGCACGTCGCTGCGCGCGTGATCCCCCGGGGCAAGCCATTCCGCCCGCAGGCGTTCGCCCTTGGCAATACCGGAAAGATTGGCGGCAATATCCTTGGCCCCCAGCATTTGATCGCTATCTGCTGTACCAAAGGCAATGCGGAAAAACCGAATACGGGCGGCCGCACTGGCACAACTGTCTTGAATAAGGGACATTTCCGGCGCCATATCACCACTGGCGCCACCAGACAGGCTGAGCAGTTCAAGGCCATTCTGAATGGCACCCACCGGGCTGATCAGATCATGGCACAAGCGAGAGCCGACAAGCGCAGCCAGCTTTGCGTTGGGGTCGGGCATGAAACACTCCTCGGAGGTCAAAGTGAACGATCTGAACGCAATACTGGAGCCAGGAATGCTGGTTCAGCACCCCGACAAACCTGAATGGGGTATCGGGCAAGTGCAATCAAACATCGGGGGCAAGGTGACCGTCAATTTCCGCGAGGAAGGCAAGGTCGTGCTGGACGGAACACGGATCGCCCTGATGCCGATATTTGACCAATAGAGCAGCTTTGGTTGACGAAGTCTTAATTTGTTAGTTTGCGATATGCTTTTTGTCCCGGCTTTTGCCGGACGAGTTGTCTTTTGGCCGTCCACTGCATAGAAGATGAGCCAAGAAACGGGGTGAGACACAGGACCAGCATGAGCGTCGAAACAACAGGCTTTTGCGTCCGTTTGGCCACTTCTCAGGCTGAAGTCGAAGCCGCGCAGCGCTTGCGATACAGCGTTTTTGTCGAAGAGTTGGGCGGTGACGGTACGCTGGTCGATCATGAACGCAGGCTGGAACGCGACCGATTTGATCCCTTCTTTGATCATTTGATCGTCACAGATCCGGCGCGGGACGATCCAAACGAGGTTGTCGGCGTTTACCGCCTGCTGCGCGATGATCAAGCCCGCGCTGCTGGGCAGTTCTATTCCGAAGATGAATATGATCTGTCCGTGCTGCGAAAGTCTGGTCGTCGTTTGCTGGAACTGGGACGATCCTGTTTGCATCCCGACTATCGCGGCGGACCGGCGATGTTTCATCTCTGGCAGGGATTGGCGGACTACGTGGCCGAGCACAAGATCGAGGTTCTGTTTGGCGTGGCCAGTTTTCACGGCACCGATGCCGGGGCATTGGCCCAGCCGCTTTCACTGCTGCATCATCGGCATCTCGCGCCACCGGAATTGCGCGTGAAGGCGCGCAAGATGCAGACCATGGATCTGATCGGTGAAGACAGCCTCGATCGCAAGGCCGCCATGCTGGCCATTCCGGCACTGATCAAGGCCTACCTGCGCCTTGGCGGTTTTGTGGGTGAGGGCGCCTTTGTGGATCATGGGTTCAACACGATTGACGTTTGTCTGGTGATGGACACCGAACGGATGAACACGCGCCAGCGAGACATTTACACGAAAGGACGGCGTGGATGACGGGGGATTGGGTGCCACCACCGGAGCCTTCCGCTCCCAAAGTCGGCCTGTTGGGATGGCTTCTGGTGATCCTGCGGGCACCGCTGATGATCGTGGTCGTCTTCGGTGGGCTGATCCTGCTGCTGCTGACGCGGCTGATCGAACGGCCGCTGTTCGGTGTTGATCGGCCGGTTACTCCGTGGATTACGCTTTGCGTGTGCCGCGCGTCGCTGGTGATCATGGGGCTGCGTGTCGCGCAGCGGGGTCCGGTGATGAAGGGCCGGGGTGCTCTGGTGGCCAACCACACCTCGTGGCTGGATATCTTCGTTCTGAACAGTCGCAAGACAATCTACTTTGTGTCCAAGTCCGAAGTTGCGGGTTGGCCCGGAATTGGCTGGCTGGCGCGGGCCACGGGAACATTGTTCATCCGGCGCGACCGGCGCGAGGCGCGAGCACAGACCCAGATGTTCGAGGAACGGCTGATGCACGGGCACCGATTGCTGTTTTTTCCTGAGGGAACATCAACAGATGGGCAGCAGGTTTTGCCATTTAAAACAACGCTTTTCGCGGCATTCTTCTCAGAACGTTTGCAGCATGAAATGCAAATTCAAGCCGTCAGTGTTGTCTACAATCCGCCCCAGGGTGATGAGCCGCGATTTTACGGCTGGTGGGGCGACATGGACTTTGGGTCATCCTTGCTGAAGAACCTCGCCACGTTGCGCCACGGATATGTCGAGGTCGTTTATCACGATCCGGTTCGCGTGGATGATCATCCCAACCGCAAAACACTGGCAAGCCATTTGGAAAGTCAGGTCCGCGATGGGCATACGCGCCCATGGCACGACAAACCGACGGCCTAGTAGATCAGGCCATCGCCTGCATGAGTGTACGCAGTGCGGCCAGTGGATCATCCTGAGACCAGATTTCTTCGCCAATCGCGAAAAAGTCCGTCACGGGCGCCAACGCCTTGATTGCTTCCACGGAAACAGAGCCTTCGGCAACCACGGGTAGTTCGACCATCTGTGACCAGATTTCAAAGATCTCGTGGTCCGCAATGGTCCCGTCGCCCAAGGCATTGGCGCTGACCGGGCCGAAGGATACGTAATCTGCCCCGGCTTCGCCGGCGATCATGCCCTCGTGACGCGATTGGGCGCAGTAGGCACCGACGATGGCATCCGCACCCAGCGCCTTGCGCGCCGCGCGCACCGAACGGGCACCGTCCGTCAGATGGACCCCGTCCAAGCCTAGCCGCTCGGCCAGCACAACATGGGTGTCGATCACCAAGGCCACATCAAACTGATGCGCGACTTCACGAATGGCATCCGCCGCGCGGGTCAAACGATCTTCGTCCCGTGTGGCCAGGCTAAGGCGCAGGCATGCGATTTCGGCACCGTCCAGAACGCGTGACAGCTGATCGGGAAAGCTGCTCAGTTCCAGCTCGGGCGGCGTGACAAGGTAGAGTTGCGGGGTGTCCTGCTCGGCCATGGTGTCCTCTTTCGCGGCTGATCCGTGTCTAGCGTGGGAAATGCGGCTTGGCCATGGGGATTCAGGAATGGCTTGGTCCAGAATTGTGATTACCACCAGCGTCTTGGGGCCTTGTTTTCGTTCGAACAATGATCTGCACCGCTTGAATTGACCCGCTCGGGCGCATAGGCACGCCGCAACAGACAGGAAACAGGTCATGGTTCAGGACAAGAGCAAGCAACCCGCCTTTGTATTGGTGCGCCCGCAGATGGGCGAAAACATTGGTGCGGCCGCCCGCGCCATGTGGAATTTCGGCCTCGACCGGATGCGGGTTGTCGCCCCGCGTGACGGTTGGCCCAATGAAAAGGCTGTCGCCATGTCCAGCGGTGCCGGTCGTTTGCTGGACGAAGCGCTGCTGTCCGATGATCTCGAAGGGGCCGTGGGTGATTGCACTTATGTCATGGCCACCACAGCCCGGCCACGGGATATGACCAAGACGGTCTTTACGCCCGAGGCTGCAATGGCCGAGGCCGCCAGTCGCATTGCCGATGGCCAAAGGGTTGCGATTCTGTTTGGCCCGGAACGGGCCGGTTTGGAAAACGAAGACATCGCGCAGGCTAATGCGATCATCTCGGTACCGGTCAATCCTGAGTTTCCATCGCTCAATCTGGGACAGTGCGTATTGCTCTGTTCCTATGAATGGATGCGTGCCAGCGCGACGGCGGTTCCAGTTCAAGAGGCGCTGGCAGGAACGGAATGGGCCAATGGCGAAGAAATTGCCCATCTCGCGCGGCATTATGAGGACCGCATGGAGGAAGCTGGCTTCTTCTTTCCCGAGCACAAGGCCGCCAGCATGAAAATCAACTTGCGTAATCTGTGGTCCCGGTTGCCGCTGACACGCGCGGACGTGCAGATGTTGCATGGAATGTTGCGTCAGATTGTCCGCTGGAAAGACAAAAGCTAGGGCCTGACAGCAAAACGGGCCGGTAAACCGGCCCGTTCCTCAGTTTGATCTCGGTTGGATCAGTAGCTGTTGTAATGCTTTTTCTTGTAGACCTTCTTCTTTGGCACGTAGTGGCACGAATGGTTCTGAAGGTACTTGGCCGAAACCCAGTAGTAGTTGTGGTTAAAGGCGACCTTGGCCCAACCCCATTTCTGAGCGACGACATGCACTTTGGTGCAGGGATTGAATGTGCCAATCACGTGGTACTGCGTGCCTGGGCCGGAGCGTGCATTCAGTTTGATGCCGTGATCGACCCAAGCCGAGTTGGCTGCGGCTGCGCCTGCGGACATCAGAGTTGCGGCGGCGACGGCGGCGGAGAGAATGACATTTTTCATGGCTAAATTCCTTGTTTGTGTTGGTCGGTTGGTCTGTGGGTGTCGTTCAATTCGTGAAACCAAACTAGCAAATGAACGGCGTTCACGTTAGTCAGGTATGCCTTACCCCGATTTTTCACCGTGAAATCGCGACCGAAACCGGTGCAAGAGGCCGCAGGTTGAACGCTTGAAGAGGGGGTGCAGCAGCACTACTGTCCGCTCAAACGGAGAGGGTGCATGGCACAAAAACGAAAGCTTTTCGAAGAGGTAGCCGAAACGTCGGCTGAGGCGAAAACGGCCCCGGCGGGCGGCATGATCGATTCCGGCAAAAGAGGCGCACGCGGTGCGATCCGGGCCTGGTTGATGGTTTTGTTTGCGCTGGTCGTGGTGATGATTGCGGTTGGCGGGCTGACCCGTTTGACCGACTCGGGCCTTTCGATCACGGAATGGAAACCGGTCACAGGCGCTCTGCCACCAATGTCCGAAGCGGCATGGGTCGAAGAATTCGAGAAATACAAACAAATCCCAGAGTACCAGTTGCAGAATAAGGGCATGTCCATGTCCGAGTTCAAAGTGATCTACTGGTGGGAATGGGGCCATCGGCAACTGGGTCGTGTGATCGGACTTGTTTGGGCCCTTGGCTTTTTCGGTTTTTTGTTGGCGCGAAAGATCCCGACCGGATGGACACCACGGCTGTTGGGGCTGGGGGTGTTGGGCGGTCTTCAGGGTGCAATCGGCTGGTGGATGGTTTCGTCAGGTCTGAGCGGTCAGATGCTGGATGTCGCCTCTTACAGGCTGGCCACTCATCTGGGGCTGGCCTTTGTGATCCTCGGTTTCATTGCCTGGTACGTTTTCACATTGGGCCGGGAAGAGCGTGATTTGATGCAGGCGCGTCGGAGTTCCGAAGCCAAGCTGTTTTCTATGTCCACGGGTCTTATGCATTTTGCGTTCCTGCAAATCCTTATCGGTGCGCTGGTTGCAGGTATCGATGCGGGGCGCACGTATAATGATTGGCCCTTGATGGCGGGTGGCTTCCTGCCTCCGTATCCGTTCGATATCGAACCAATCTGGCGAAACTTCTTTGAGAACGCAGGACTGGTGCAGTTCATGCACCGGATTGCTGGGTACCTGCTCTTTGCCTTTGGTGTCGTCGTCTGGTTGCGTGCGCGCAAATCCGCCAATTCCGATACGCGTTTTCGGTTCAATTCCGTATTTGCCGTATTGCTACTTCAAATTGTGCTCGGTATCGCTACAGTTGTTTACGGCGCGCCGTGGCATATTGCGATAGTCCACCAGTTTGTGGCTGTCGCCCTTTGGACGCTTATTCTGAGGGCGCGGTTTGCTGCGCGGTATCCATTGACGCAATCGATTAGAGGCTCTGCAGCATGACCCATTTTGACGACCTGATGGCCTTTGCGCGCGAAACACGCGCCTTGTCTTTGGTGGCAGGTCGTCTTGGGTGGGACCAGGAAACCATGATGCCCCGGGGCGCAGGTGAACAGCGCAGCGAAGAGAAGGCTGCGCTGGAAGGCGTGCTGCATCGCCGCCGCAGTGATCCACGTGTCGGCGAATGGTTGTCGAAAATCAACGCGCAGGACCTTGATCCCATCGCACAGGCCAATCTGGGCCATATTCGCCGCACCTATGAACGCAGCACGATGGTGCCAGCGGATCTGAAGGCACAGATTGCCAGGGTCAGCAGCAAGAGCCACAGCGCCTGGGCTGAAGCCCGCGAAGCCAATGATTTTGCATCCTTCGTGCCCGTCTTGTCAGAGATGGTCGATCTTAAACGGCAAGAAGCCACAGCGCTGTGTGCAGGTGGCCCGATTTATGACGCGCTTCTGGATGACTATGAGCCGGGTGCCACCAGCCAGTCGCTGACAGCCATGTTCGATGCGCTGCGTCCTCGTCTTGTGGCATTGCGCGCCAAGGCGCTGGAGAAGCCCGCGCCCAAAGCTCTGGAAGGCTCGTTCGATGAGAGCGAGCAGATGAAGCTTGCACGGATCGTGGCCAAAAGCTTTGGCTATGATTTCAAACGGGGCAGGGTGGACAAGGCGGTGCATCCGTTCAGTTCCGGAAGTGGCGATGACGTGCGCATCACCACGCGCACCGTTGCCGAAGATCCCTTCAACTGCCTGTACTCGACGATCCACGAAGTGGGTCATGCGAGCTATGAACAAAACGTCGATCCGCAGTATGGCCTGACATATCTCGGGCGCGGTGTTTCGATGGGCGTGCACGAAAGCCAAAGCCGGATCTACGAAAACCAGATCGGACGGTCACGCGCTTATTGCGAATGGCTTTACGGTGAGATGGTCAAGGCATTTGGCGATTTCGGATTGGCCGACGCCGACGAATTCTACGCTGCCGTCAATATCGTGAAAAAGGGCTATATCCGCACAGAAGCGGATGAGGTGCAGTACAACCTGCACGTGCTTTTGCGCTACGATCTGGAACGTCAGTTGATCGAAGGCACGCTGGAGGTCGCCGATCTGGAAGAGGCGTGGAATGCACGCTTTGCTGACGATTTTGGTTATGCGGTGGATCGGGCGTCAAACGGCGTATTGCAAGATGTGCACTGGGCCGTTGGCTATTTTGGGTATTTTGCCACCTACACCTTGGGCAACGTCTTTGCTGGGTGCTTGCATCAGGCTCTGCGGTCCGCGGTTCCCGATCTTGATGATGCTTTGGCGCGGGGCAATACTGGACCGGCGGTGGAATGGCTGAGGGAGAACCTTCAGCGTCACGGTGCGCGGTATGAACCGCGCGAGGTTATCGCAAAAGCCTGTGGCTTTGAGCCGTCAGAGGGCCCGTTGCTGGATTATCTCGAAGCAAAATTCACAGCGCTCTATCCCTGAATCAAAAAGGCGGGGGGCCGAAGCCCCCCGCTAGTTTGACGACCAACCTGTTAACGCAGGTTGATTATTCCCTGCCAACCGCGGCTGACAAGTGCCGTCCGACCTCCTCCGTGAGCGGATAGAACGAGCAAGGAGGCCAATAAGAGAGTAGAGATAGCAACCTCATGGAGAGAAAGGTTGCCGGTATGCACTGTTGGTGCGCCCGCCGACATCACGATCTGATACAAGCAAAGAACGCATGCGAATGTGGCGATCACTCGCGTGCGGATGCCAAGGATCAACCAGACTCCGAGCATGAAGAATAGGAGAGCGAGGCCTATCTGCAAAAAACCCAGATCCGGAACATAGCCAAACAACAGGGATCGAGCGATGAATCCCGAAGAGTCTAGACCGGCGTGAAACATGGCGATTGCGAACAGTGCAATCCCAACGAATACTCGTAACAACAAACGAACGTGGAAGTGAGAGTTCATGATTGTTGCCTCAATGTGCATTTTTTCTATTTATCGTTATCGCGGCGTTAACCACGTGCCATCAGTACAACTCCTGACTGCCGGTTAAGCAACCACCACTTGTGCGAAACCGATATTGCAAAAATCATATGTGTTGTGTCGTCTCGATTAGCCAATCGAACACAATTCTGACCATTTGGTCTGATTGTCGCGTGGAGTGATAGCTGGCCCAAATCTGCATCATTTGCGGCTCGAAGCCGTCGATTTCAACAATTTCCGGATGCCGCGCAGCCATGCTCGACGGGAAGAATGCGACAAGGTTTGTTTGTTTGACCACGGAAAGCATCAGGTTCAACCCGTTGACACCAAAGCGGCTGTCGCACTCAAAATGTTGGCGCAGCACATCTTGGTTTAGCCAACCTTCTTCGTTGGTGTCAGTCAGATCCGCCCACCCACGGAAATCCCCATTGTTTTTCCGGGCTCCGTACACGCGCCAATCTACAGTTGCCAGCTGCCTGCGGATCAGCCGGCCATGGTCTGGTTTGTCAACGGAAAGCGCAATATCAGCTTCGCCATAGGCAAGGCTGGCTTCGTTGTAATCCACATCCAGTGAAAGTTCTGGGTTGGCCTCTAAGAGTTTGTAAGTATTGCGAAAAATACCCAACTGTAAAATTCGCAGAGGCGAGGTGATCTTTAGTCTGCGGGGCCTGTTGGCGCCGCTGATGCTGGCCAGGGTGTAGGTGCCCAGGCTTTCGTCGAACATACCTGCCAAATGGGCGAGTTGTTCAGCCTCTGGCGTCGGGCGCCAGTTGTCTTTTTCTTTGATGAACAGCTGTGTCTTTAGCGAGTTCCCCAAACGCTCCACGCGACGCGAAACAGTCGCTGCGTTTGTTTCCAAATGCTTGGCTGCAGCGCTCATCGTTCCATAGCGCTGGAGGGCCAAGCAGTATCTTAAATCATCCCAGTTCACATCGAGCCCCAATAATCCGTTGGTAGTGAAGCGAGACAGCTCAGCACTTAAATCAGATTACTGGTAACCAGCTGCCGTTTGGCAAAAGGTCGTACCTCATCAAATACTGTGTCTTTGCTTCACTCAAGTTGCACTCTTTGAAATACGGTTTTTTATTTTTGCAGCCACTCCACATGAAGACAGCTTGTAAGTGCATTCGAGATAGCCGCTATACCTTAGTATAGGCCGTATCCTCCCGCTTTGCGCTGTGAAATGCAACCACGAATTGTGTCTAAAATTTGGCAACGATCCGGGAACTGTGTTCAAATCGACACCATGCTGCAGAAAATAAAGCGAAAATCGGTCCGTTCTGGCAAAATCCCTCTGAGTGCAAATGTGGTGATTCGCCAAGTGATTGCACAATCCGCTCCAAGAAAGCTATCGCAAGCCCATGGAAGTATGGGGGCATGCTCAAAAGCTTAGGGTGGACTTTTGAAAAAGCTGACAGTTCCCGAAAAAGCGGATTTTCGCCAGATGGGAATGCAAGACCGGTTTTCCCAATTCGGTTCATCAGTGGCAAAGCTTAAATTGCCCGCTGTGTAACCAGTTTTGGAGTAAATCAGTGAAAACTTCTTTGTATGCAACGGCTTTGGCCGTCTCGCTATCCAATGCGGCCAATGCTCAGGCCGTCACAACACAAGAAGAAGTCGGTGGATCCACAGGTGATGCCGTTTATTCGGTGCGTGTCGTGGGTGCGGACGGCGTAGAATACAATTGCCGTCCAGAGTTGGAACAGCGAGATGGTGTTCCGACACGTTTGTGTCGGCGTCACGGTGGTTCTGTAACCGGGAATTCGATGCAAGGCTCACTCTCGACAGGCGGTTTGATCGGTGGATTGCTTGCTGTAGTTGCTCTTGCTGCGACAAGCGGTACTGACTGACCTAGATGGTGGGCAGGCCTTGAAACAGGTCTGCCTTTCCCAAGGATAAGGGTGCAAAAGGCTAAGTTTACTCAATCTAAAGATGTGTGCGAAATATAACATTTGGTGTTTTTTGAGGGATATTTATTAAAATTTTGCACGGTGTCATTTGGGCTCTCGAAATGTCACTAAAGGAAAATTCAAAATGACACTCTCAAATAACACGCTGGGTCTACTTGCGGCCCGTGTTCTGCTCGGACTTTTGTTCTTGGTCGCCGGATTGGGTAAATTGGGCAACGTCGAAGGCTTTGCCGGTTTCATGGCGTCAGGCGGCGTTCCCGCGATTCTGGCCTGGCCTGTCATCCTCTTCGAAATTCTTGGTGGTTTGGCCTTGATACTGGGCTTCATGACAAGACCCGTTGCTTTGGCTCTTGCGGCCTTCTGTCTTCTGTCGGGCGTTCTGTATCATTTCGACCCGGCGGATCAGAACCAGATGACACAGCTGTTCAAGAATATGGCGCTTGCTGGTGGATACATTGCTTTGGCGATCACAGGGGCAGGTGCATGGTCAATCGACGGGCGCAGCAAGTCCGGTGTAACTGCGACAGCCTGAACCGCCGGCTCCGACAACGCAAAAGGGGCGCTGTGTGCAACAGCGCCCCTTTTTGGTGATCGGCTCTGCGTGATTTATTCCGCAGGTTCCGACGCGTCCTCTGTCTCTTCGTCACCCTGATCGGCAATCCAGGCAACCGACACAACCACTTCGTTTTTGCCGGTGTCGAACACTTTGACACCGCCTGCGTTGCGGGATCGGAAGGAAATACCGTCGATTGGGACCCGGATAGACTGGCCGCCGGAGGTGGCCAGCATGATCTGATCTTCCATTTCGACCGGGAAGGCCGCGACCAGCGCGCCGCCGCGCATTCCTTTGTCGATGGCCTGAACCCCCATGCCGCCGCGACCCCGCAATGGGTAATCATGCGACGAGGAAAGCTTGCCCAAACCCTTGGCGGTGATCGTCAGGATAAGGTTTTCGGCCGCTGACATCTCTGCATAACGGTCCTGACTGATCGCTGCATCGGCGTTGCCTTCTTCTTCGTCGGCCTCTGACTCTTCGGTTACACCGGCCATGAGCCTGCGCATCTTCAGATAGGCTGCGCGTTCATCCGATGTAGCTTCAAAGCTGCGGATAACCGCCATAGAGACAACACGATCATCACCTGACAGTCGAATGCCGCGAACACCGGTCGATTTTCGACCTTTGAACACCCGCACATCAGTGGTGCGGAAGCGGATCGCGCGACCCGAGTCGGTGACAAGCATGATGTCATCTTCTTCCGAGGCAATGCGTGCATTCACCAGTTCCACGTCTTCCGGCAAATCCATCGCGATTTTGCCGTTGCGCATCACATTGGTGAAATCCGACAATGCGTTGCGGCGTACGTCACCGGCGCTGGTGGCGAAGACGATCTGCAGATCGGCCCAGTCTTCCTCGGCGCGGTCAACGGGCATGATTGCAGCGATGCTGACGCCCGTCGGGATTGGCAAAATGTTAACGATTGCCTTGCCCTTGGACGTCCGACCGCCTTGGGGCAGGCGCCAGGTCTTGAGCTTGTAGACCATGCCATCGGTGGTGAAGAACAACAGCTGTGTGTGTGTGTTTGCCACGAAAAGCTGCGTGACAACGTCATCATCCTTGGTGGACATACCGGACAGGCCTTTGCCGCCACGTTTTTGCGCACGGAAGTCGGCCAAAGCGGTCCGTTTGATATATCCGGTTTGGGTGACGGTCACGACCATGTCTTCTTGTTCGATCAGGTCTTCGTCGTCCATATCACCGGACCATTCGACGATCTCGGTGCGGCGCGGCACGGCGAATTCATCGCGCACGGTGCGCATTTCATCCGAGACGATCTGCATGATGCGCTCGCGGCTGGACAGGATATCAAGGTATTCCTTGATCTTGGCGGCCAGCTCTTCCAACTCGTCCGTGACTTCCTTCACACCCAGTTGTGTCAAACGCTGAAGGCGCAGCTCCAGAATGGCGCGGGCCTGCGCTTCGGACAGGTTATAGGTGCCGTCGTCGTTCGCGGTGTGGGTCGGATCATCGATCAGGGCGATATAGGGCAGGATGTCGCCTGCGGGCCAGCGCCGCGTCATCAGCTTTTCGCGCGCTTCCGCCGCATCAGCCGAAGCACGAATGGTGGCGACCACTTCGTCAACATTGCTGACAGCAACCGCCAGACCACACAGGATGTGGCTGCGTTCACGGGCTTTGCGCAACAGATAAGCTGTTCGGCGCGCAATCACGTCTTCGCGGAAATCGAGGAAGGCCGTCAGGAACGCGCGCAGCGTCAGCTGTTCCGGACGCCCGCCATTCAACGCGAGCATGTTACAGCCAAAGCTGGTCTGCATAGGCGTAAAGCGGAACAACTGGTTCAGAACGACTTCGGCGGTGGCATCGCGTTTCAGTTCAACAACCACGCGCACGCCATCGCGATCCGATTCATCCTGTACGTGGGAAATGCCTTCGATCTTCTTGTCGCGGGCCGCTTCGGCAATCCGCTCGATCATCGTGGCCTTGTTCACCTGATAGGGAATTTCGTCGATGACGATGGCATAACGGTCCTTGCGGATCTCTTCCACGCGTGTCTTTGCGCGGATGATGACGCTGCCGCGTCCTTCGAGATAGGCCTTACGCGCGCCTGCGCGCCCGAGGATCACGCCACCCGTCGGAAAATCCGGGGCAGGGATAAATTCGTTCAACTGTTCAGAGCTGAGATCGGGGTTTTCGATCAGAGCCAGCGTCGCATCGATCACTTCGCCCAGGTTATGGGGCGGAATGCGCGTCGCCATACCAACCGCGATGCCTTCAGCGCCGTTTACCAGAACGTTGGGGTAACGGGCGGGCAGAACCGTTGGTTCGTTGCGTTCATTGGCGTAGTTCGGGACGAAATCGACAGTGTCCTTGTCGATGTCTTCAAGCAGGGCCTCTGCCGATTTCTGCAGGCGGGATTCTGTATAACGGTAGGCCGCTGGTGGATCGCCGTCCATGGAACCAAAGTTGCCCTGACCGTCGATCAGGGGCAGGCTCATGGAGAAATCCTGTGCCATGCGCACAAGCGCGTCATAGACGGCCGAGTCGCCGTGGGGGTGATACCGACCCATGACGTCGCCCACCGCCGTCGCACACTTACGATAGGGTTTCGCGCGGGTCTGACCGTTTTCCCAAAGTGTATAAAGGATGCGGCGATGCACGGGCTTGAGCCCGTCACGCAGGTCGGGAATCGCACGGCTGACGATTACGCTCATGGCATAGTCGAGGTAGCTCGACTTCATTTCCTGAGCGATCGTGATGGTGGGTCCATCATGCGGCGCCGGGGAAATCTCTTCTTTTTCAGGTGTTTCTGGCGTGTCGTTCACGTTTTTTGCCTGTTTATTGCTGCGCCATATCTTGTTGATCCCTGTATACCAGAGACAGGATATAGGGTGCAATGGCGCAGGTTTGGCCGAATTGAGGCGGGACTGTGGCGCAAGGTGTAACTATCTGAAATTTATCACAAAAATGCACGAAGGTCTGGCGGTATTATTTCAAGAAAAAAGTCTGCGAAATATCAGATGAAATCCGGGTTTGTTCAGGCGATCGGGGGATACGCATGCGAGACTGATGAAATGGCAAAACCGCATGCCCAAAGGACATGCGGCGCACTGCAATCGATACTGAATACCAAGCGCTCTGAAAGCGCGTCAGATACCTATGGAATGATACGCGTGTATTTTACGCCCTCAAGCGTTGCGCCCAATCGCAGACCGGCCTGACCAAAGATGACCGCGATCACCGGAGCGAGCGACGTTGTCGTTTCGGCAGCAAGCGTTTCGCCGCGTGCAGGGGTTGCGTATTCGATGTTTGCACCGGCCGCATAGCCGGGCGAGCGGCGGAATGTTTCCAGCGCTTCGGTGGTCATAAAGAACAATACGTGGCTGTACTGCTGTCCACCGATCTGCAGGCCGCCCGAAGCCTTGGTCATGGAATAATAATCGACGGTCGCGCCGCCGACGCGCAGGGCGCCGCGTCCATAACCGCCGCCAATGCCGAGACCTGCTTCGGTGACCAGAGGCATAACTAGGATGCCAGCGGCCTTTTCCGCCAATCCGCGGGTGGCGGGGTAGTCGGCATAAAGCTGGGTCAGTGTGCTGTCCACGCGGCTGTCGATGGTGGCTGGGCCGCGGCTCCCGATGCCGTTGCCGCAAGCGGCCAGCATGGTGACGGCGCCAAGGCCGAAAGTCACATTGCGTCTGGTGGTTTTCATTTGTCTGCTCTTCTCGTTGCCAGTGCCTAAGGTCCGGCTTTTTCCGCCGGTTGCGTTGGTTATAGGCTGCAAACGGCGGTTTGTCACCGCCTGTTGCGTGCTTTGGGCGGCAAACCGCTACCCGTTCAGGATGCGCGATGCGGCCGGGGCAAAGTAGGTCAGAACGCCGTCACATCCGGCCCGTTTGAATGCCATCAGGCTTTCCAGCATGACTTTTTCACCGTCGACCCAGCCGCGTTCGCCCGCACCGGCCAACATCGCGTATTCGCCGGAGACCTGATAAGCAAAGGTTGGCGCGCCAAACATCTGTTTTGCCCGCTGGCAGATGTCGAGATAGGGCATGCCGGGTTTGACCATAACCATGTCGGCGCCCTCTGCCAGATCCCGCTGGATCAGCCGCATGGCTTCATCGGAATTACCGGGATCCTGCTGGTATGTCTTCTTGTCGCCTTTCAATGCGCCGGACGCGCCAACCGCATCGCGAAACGGACCATAGAAGGCGCTGGCATACTTGGCGGCATAGGACAGCAGCAGAACATTCGTATGCCCGGCGCTTTCCAATGCCCCCCTTAGCGCGCCGATGCGGCCATCCATCATGTCAGATGGGCCGATGATGTCCGCCCCTGCATCCGCCTGCGATAGCGCCTGTTTGACCAGCGCTTCGACGGTGCGGTCATTTACGATGACACCGTCTTCGACAAAACCATCGTGACCGTTGATATTGTACGGATCCAGCGCAACGTCTGTCATCACAGCAATGTCGGGAACCGCCTCTTTGATCGCGCGCGTGGCCCGGTTCGACAGATTGTCCGGATTCCATGCCTCAGAACAGCATTCCGTCTTGAGCGCCGGATCAGTGTAGGGAAACAGGCAGATCGATGGAATGCCAAGAGCGTGCGCCTCGCGGGCGGCATCAACCACCTTGTCCACTGACAATCGGTTCACGCCGGGCATAGAGGCGATGGGTTCAACCTGACCTTCGCCATCGCGTACAAAGACCGGCCAGATGAAATCTGCCGGCGTGAGATTGGTTTCCGATACAAGCGCGCGGATCGCGGGACTCTTGCGCAAGCGCCGCAGGCGCGTGGCGGGAAAGGGGGCTTGGCTGGGCAGCATGGATCACCTGTCTTTTCACGTTCTACAGGTATCGGTTATGAGAGGGCCTGTGTCCAGTCTGCCTGACACTTTGCTGCATGGTTATCCAGCCAAGAACGCCAGCAACAATGGTTTTGGAAAATGACGGTCTGGGCAAACCGATAACCGCAGGCTAGAACCCCCAATAAGAGCAAACGCAAGAGGCAGGCGTGGACTGGTACACCACCGTTTTTGAAGTCATCGACATGCGGTCCTTTTCGAACCTGTGGTTCTGGATCGTACTGGCTGTCGTTTGGTCATCAGCGAGCCATTGGGTGCTGGGTGTTCCATTTGACATGGTCAGCCGCGCAAGACGCAATGGCGGACAGGCCGAAGCGGATCTTGAAGATCTGGTTCGGATCAACACCAACCGGCTGCTGTTTATCGTTGATGAAGCTGGTCTTTGGTTGGCTGCTCTTGTCTCGGCCTTGCTGACAGGTATGGCTTTGCTCGGGTTTGTCTATGACATCGAACTGGCGCAGGCCCTGTTTTTGCTGGCCTTTCCCATGACCATCGTTGGACTGCTCAGCATTGCGTCCTCGCGCAAAATCCAGAATGGCGAAGGGCAGGGAGAGGTGCTTTGGCGGCGGCTTCGCATCCACCGTACATTGGTGCAGGCGATTGGTATGATTTCCATTTTTGTCACCGCGCTGTTCGGAATGTTCCAGAACCTGTCGGCGCATGTCCTGACCGGATAGACGGTCGCAAGATCAAATGCGGGCTTGCGTGGTTGACGCGGCCATCCCGTCGCGCCATGTGAGCGGTCATGGCACAGAACCGTATCATAATGGGCGGCGCCCCCGAGGGGTTTGACGCAAGGCTTGTCCTGCAAGAGATGCAGCGTGGCAGTGGCCCTGTCATTCACGTGGCGCGCGATGACAAGCGTCTGGCCGCAATGCGAGAAGCGTTGGCCTTTTTTGCTCCTGATGTCCCGGTTGTCAGCTTTCCGGCTTGGGATTGTCTGCCTTATGATCGCGTGTCGCCCAATGCCGATATTTCGGCCGCGCGCATGGCGGCGTTGGCTGGCATCGTTCACGGCGCAATGCCGGATCACTATGTGCTGCTGACCACTTTGGCTGCCGCGACGCAAAAACTTCCGGCGCGCGAGGTTCTGAAAGAGGCCGCCTTTACCGCGCGGGTCGGCGACCGTGTCAACGAAGGCAGCCTTCGGGGATTTCTGGTTCGCATGGGTTTTAGCCAGGCGCCCACAGTGATGGAGCCCGGCGATTACGCCATTCGTGGCGGCATCATCGATATCTATCCTCCGGGCGACTCCGGTCCTGTGCGGCTCGACTTCTTTGGCGATGTTCTTGATGGGGCCCGCCGCTTTGATCCGGCCACGCAACGCACCACAGAGAAGCTGGATGTGGTGGATCTGGCCCCGGTGTCCGAGGTGATCCTAGACGATGCGGCAATCACCCGGTTCCGGCAAAACTATCGTATCGAATTTGGCGCTGGCGGTACCGATGATCCGCTCTACGAGGCGGTCAGCGCAGGGCGCAAACATCAGGGCATCGAACACTGGCTGCCGTTCTTTCATGAACGGCTTGAGACGTTGTTCGACTATCTGCCCGAGGCGCCGGTTCTGCTTGACGATCAGATGACCCCGGCGCGGTTGGCCCGCTGGGACAGTATCGAGGATCAATACGGCACCCGTCAGCACGCGATGAGCCAGAAAAAGACGATGGGTTCGGTCTACAAACCGATTCCTGCGGATCTTCTGTATCTCGACGACACGGCTTGGAGCGGGGCCGTTGGCGAGCGCCGGCAAATTCAGCTTAACCCGCTGGCGCAGGCGTCCGGGCCGGGCGTTGTGGATGCCGGTGGCCGGATTGGCCGAAATTTCTCGCCAGAGCGCCAACAGGAATCCATCAGCCTTTTCGGGGCTTTGGCGTCTCACGTTAAGGAAAAGATGCAGAGCGGGCCGGTCCTGATCGCCTCCTACTCTGAAGGGGCACGGGAACGCCTTTCCGGACTGATCGAGGACGAAGGTCTGGCCGAGGCAATTCCGGTCAACAGCGGAACACGGATTGGAAAACGTGGTCTGTATCTGGCGGTCTGGGCTTTGGAGGCCGGCTTTGAAGCCCCCTTTGAAGAAGGCCAGCTGACTGTCATTTCCGAACAGGACGTGCTGGGCGATCGTCTGATCCGGCAACCCAAAAAGCGGCGCCGGGCTGAAAACTTCCTGACCGAGACCCAAAGCCTGACGCCCGGTGATCTGGTTGTACACGTGGATCACGGGATTGGTCGCTACACGGGCATGGAAGTGGTCACCGCGGCGGGAGCCGCCCACGAATGTTTAACGCTCGAATACGCTGAATCGGCCAAGCTGTATCTGCCGGTGGAAAACATCGAACTGCTCAGCAAATATGGGCACGAAGAAGGGCTGCTCGACCGGTTGGGCGGTGGCGCATGGCAGGCCAAGAAGGCCCGCCTGAAAGAGCGCATCCGCGAGATGGCGGACAAGCTGATCCGCATTGCGGCAGAACGTGCTCTGCGCCGAGCGCCTGTGATGGACCCGCCCGCCGGAGCCTATGAAAGCTTTGCCGCCCGGTTCCCCTATACCGAAACCGATGATCAGTTGAACGCCATCAGCGATGTGATGGATGACATGCATTCCGGTCAGCCCATGGATCGCCTGATCTGCGGCGATGTGGGCTTTGGAAAGACCGAAGTGGCGATGCGGGCGGCCTTTATTGCGGCCATGTCCGGCGTGCAAGTGGCTGTCATTGCCCCGACCACATTGCTGGCAAGACAGCACTACAAGAGTTTTGCCGAACGGTTCCGCGGTTTTCCGATCAACGTGGTGCCGCTGTCGCGCTTCGTCTCTGCCAAGGACGCCACGCGCCACCGCGAGGGCATTTCGAAAGGAACAGTCGATATTGCGGTCGGCACCCACGCTTTGTTGGCGAAAAGCATTCGGTTCAAAAACCTTGGCTTGTTGGTGATCGACGAAGAACAGCATTTCGGGGTGCAGCACAAAGAGCGCCTCAAACAGTTGCGCAGCGACATTCACGTTCTGACCCTGACAGCCACGCCGATCCCGCGCACCCTGCAATTGTCGCTGACCGGCGTACGCGATCTTTCGATCATCGGCACGCCGCCGGTGGATCGTCTGGCAATCCGCACTTATGTGTCCGAATTTGACGCTGTCACCATCCGTGAGGCCTTGCTGCGTGAACACTATCGCGGTGGACAGTCGTTCTATGTGGTGCCGCGCATCAGCGATTTGCCCGAGATCGAGGAATTCCTGCGCGATCAAGTGCCCGAAGTGTCCTTTGTCGTCGCTCATGGCCAGATGGCAGCGGGCGAATTGGATGACCGCATGAACGCCTTCTACGACGGCAAATACGACGTGCTGTTGGCCACAACCATTGTAGAATCCGGTTTGGATATCCCGACGGCCAACACGATGGTGGTACACCGGGCAGACATGTTCGGCCTCAGCCAGCTCTACCAGATCCGAGGCCGGGTGGGCCGTTCCAAGACGCGCGCCTACGCCTATCTGACCACCAAGCCGAGGACCAAACTGACGGCCACCGCTGAAAAACGTCTGCGCGTGTTGGGCAGCATCGACACGCTTGGGGCAGGGTTCAGCCTTGCGTCGCAGGATCTCGACATTCGCGGGGCGGGCAACTTGCTGGGCGAAGAACAATCGGGGCAGATGCGGGACGTCGGCTATGAGCTGTACCAGTCGATGCTGGAGGAGGCGATTGCCAAGATCCGAGCAGGCGAGATGGAGGGTCTGTCCGATGCCGATGATCAATGGGCACCGCAAATCAATCTGGGTGTGCCGGTTCTGATCCCGGATGACTACGTCCCGGATCTGGATGTGCGCCTTGGCCTCTATCGTCGTTTGTCGTCTTTGACGACCAAGGTCGAGTTGGAGGGCTTTGCCGCCGAACTGATCGACCGCTTTGGCAAACTGCCGCGTGAAGTGAATACGCTGCTCTTGGTGGTGCGGATCAAGGCCATGTGCAAACGGGCCGGGATCGCAAAACTGGATGGTGGGCCCAAGGGCGCGACGATACAGTTTCACAATGATAAATTCGCCCGTCCCGAGGGGCTTGTTGAATTCATCAAGGCGCAGGACGGCCTGGCCAAGGTCAAAGACAACAAGATCGTCGTACGGCGGGATTGGTCCTCGGACAAAGCCAAGATTCAGGGCGCATTTGCCATCGCCCGCGATCTGGCGGAAGCGGCTGGAAAGATCAAGAAACGCAAATAGGGCGAACGAACTCTGGGCCGTGCGAACCGACAGTCGGTTGCCGTAACAGCGTTAGCCCCGAAGCGTGAACATCTGGACGCCCGTTGATGATTGGCTGGTGTCTTGGGTAAACCCCGACTTGAGCAAAACGCGGGCAGAGCCTGCATTATCAGGATCAACGCCGCCGTGAATGATGCGGCCCGGTTGGTTAGGCAGCGCGTTCAGAAAGCCTTGGATCAACTCAGTGGCAAAGCCCTTGCCCCAATGCGCTTCGCCCAGCAGATAACCCAACCGCAAATCCAGACGCTCGGGTTCGGCGAGGGTAAGAAGGCCAATCAAGACGCCGTTCTTTTTCGAAACGGTATAGACCGTGCCATTGGTTTGACGCTGATCAATCCAATCGCTTAGGGCTGTTTCGCTGTCTGACGACAGTTGGACCGGTTCGGGCAGAAAACGCAAAACGGGCTCGGTCAGAATACCGGCCAAGGCCTGTGTCAAAACACGGCGTGTATCGGCAGAGGAAATGCTGGCGGTCCAGTCCCGGACCACCAGCCGATCAGTTTCAAAGTCAGGGCAGGGCGCCCGGCGCATGGCCAGCGGTTACGCCCGACGACGGCGGCCGCCTGTGCGGCCCGCACGACCGCGGCCTTCCTGTCCGGCTTTGGGCGCGACCTTGTTGAACGCGATCCAGTTGGCGCCGCCTTCGTCATTGTTGGTCAGGAAGTTGGCGGCGCGGATGGCTTCCATCTCTTTGCCGGCGCGCGGCTTGGTCGAGCCCATTCCGAACAGCGTGACAAAGGTTTCGTCGTCCATGCCCTCGGGCAAAACAATTCCGGCGGCTTCGATCTCGGCCTTTTTCTCGGCGATCTTCTTGGGGCCGATAGGCAGCGCAACAGGGTTCATGATCGCAGAGGTCATGCCCGCACCCATTGCCATGGGCAAGAAGGCGTTGTTGATTCCGTGACGGTTCGGCAGGCCAAAGCTGATGTTCGAGGCACCACAAGTCGTGTTCACACCCAGTTCTTCGCGCAGGCGGCGCACCAGCGTAAAGACCTGAAGGCCTGCGGTGCCCATTGCGCCAATCGGCATCACCAGCGGGTCAACCACGATGTCATGCGCAGGAATGCCAAAGTCGGCGGCGCGCTCGACGATCTTCTTGGCGACCGCAAAGCGCACGTCCGGGTCTTCGGAAATCCCGGTGTCATCGTTCGAAATCGCCACGACAGGAACATTGTATTTCTTGACCAGCGGCAGCACCATTTCCAGACGCTCTTCTTCTCCGGTCACAGAATTCAGCAGTGGACGGCCCTTGGCCGCCTTCAACCCGTTTTCCAACGCGCCCGGAACCGAACTGTCGATGCACAGCGGGCAGTCGGTGACCGCCTGAACCCGCTCGACCAATTCCTGCATCAGGGTCGGTTCGACAAAGTTGTTATCCGCATAGCGGGGATCTTCGGCCATTTTGTTGGAGAAGACCGCACCCGAGTTGATGTCCAGAACAGTTGCGCCCGCAGCAACCTGCGCCAGCGCGTCTGCCTCGACCCGGCTGAAATCACCACGCTCCAGTTCTTCGTTCAGGATTTTGCGGCCGGTCGGGTTGATCCGTTCCCCGATCACGCAAAAGGGTTGATCAAAGCCGATCAGGGCGGTCTTGGTGGCGGATTCGATAACGGTGCGGGTCATAAGGCGCTCTCTTTCAGGGGCATATGTTCAGTGCCAAGACGAAGTCTTTGCGCGACCCTAAAAGCTGCTGGACAAAGAGCCTGCGCGCAAACGACATAACCGCATTCGCGCGCGACCTACAGGCTCAAAGCTTTCATGATCTTTGTGAGGTGGGCTTGGCAAGAGCTGGGCGTAGGATGCGCGGATTAAAGGTGTCGGTATGTTCGAGAGGACAAGGGCGGTGGCAAAGCGCGGCGAATGTCGGCTGTGAGCCCAAAGTGCAGGATGCTGCATCATGTTCCAATGGCAGCTATGTCCAGAAAGCGAACATTGCGCATTCGCAAAGAAATTAGTTACGGACAGCCAAAAACCGACGTTTGATTACATCTAGCTTGCTGCATTGCAATCTGTCCAGCGAAGAAGTTAGTGTGAACCTTCGCTTATGTCACATAAAGGCCGTTTTCTTACGATTGATGGTGCAGGGAGCGGCGCACAGGCCAAACAAAAGTTCAATTTGAGAAAGCACCGCATTCGCTGACCAAACCGGTTATTCAAGCAAACACATAGTTCTGATGACTCAAATCAATCGACAATCTGCAATTACCGCAGCCGAAACATCCATCGGCGTCACGTTTCCCAAAGAACTCAAAGAACTTTTGGCAGAGTTCGGACAAGCTTCATTCAAAACATCTTTTGAAATAGGTGCCGACTGTACCATACGACTCTGTCAGAACCCCAAGGGTGCAAGATTATTTGCGGATGCATGGGGGAACGGATTGGTTTTGGATTTTTGGGGCGAATTTGAGGATACGGAAACGCTTTCTCACAGTGACGCGAAAAGATCCGTTTTGGTCTTAAACAACGGACAAGGCGATAGTGTCTTTCTCTCGCCCGACAATGCCGGAAGTGCCCGCCGTTTGATGTTCTTTGATCATGAAACCGGCAAGGTTACTGAGACCGCGGCCGACATTGTGAGTGTTTTGGCGCCACCTCCGCTTGAAGCCTATGCCCGGCAAGCCTTGTCCATCTCCCCCTGTGCAGAGGACGAACAGCCCGTGGTCCGCATTGGTGGAATGCCTATGCTTGAACCAGATGTTCCTTGGCCACTTGGGCGGACTGACAAGCGGCCGTTACACTATTATGGCGCAATAGACTTTGCCGCGTTGCATTCACGTCTTTCCGATAAAGAACGTCTAACAACGCCACAATTGCCGCTTTCGGGGTCGCTTCAAATTTTCCTAAACATGTACGCAAAGGCTGATGACCAACTCGAAGTGAAAGTCCTGCATTCCGCGTCATCGGTGGATGAGACATCCCACAGAGAACTTCCCGCTGATCTCGCTTCTATGCGGGATGGATCGCAGTTTGTCGACGCCGTGAGTCTAAGTGAATGTGGCCGAATGTTCCTGCGTTCTGATCATGTTTTGAATGTCCAAAGCGGGACGGTCCGACCTTCAAGGCCCGAGCGAAACAAGTTCGATAAAGTATCGCTGCATGATTTGGCCCAGGAGAGGTTGAACCAGCCAATGACACACCGGGCGGCGTTTGGCATAGCGCAAGAACTGGTGGCGATTTGCTTTTCTCTCGTGGAAAGCGAACTGGTCGCTTGGGAACGACAAGGTGTCAAAGCGAAAGACATTTCGTATTTTAGGAAGCGCTTGGCAAAGGAACGTGACAAGTTCGAACGCATCTCTTTGGGCGGCAAGCCAAATCTCTGGGACAGGTTTGTTTTGGAAAGTGGTAGACTGCCAAAAAGCGAAAGCGACTTTGACACCGTTTTTATTGACTGGATGCGCTATGCACAGGTCTTACATACTTCCAAGGACTCCGGAAGCATGTTGTCAGAAGAAGAGCGCACATGGTTCCAAACTGCCTTTAATCGGATCGCAGTTTTGGCAAATGATCGAAACGCGTTGAATTTGCTCAATTTGCTCGACATGCAAAACCACGACGTCACAGGAGATGATCTGTATCGTTGTGCGAGAAAAATGATGATTAAGGGCGCCTATGACATGGCATTGGTACAAGCGACTTCTGGTTTTGATACTCAGCAGATCGCACCGTTCAAAATGCTGGGTGCATCCGATGCTATGGACAAGCCCGAATATGACGACACGAAACATACCTTACTGTTTCAAATAGCCAATACACCAGGTCTTAGGTTTCTTGATATCGGCACTCTGCTCAGCGTTTGGATCAAGCCTCCGGACCTTATTGAAAACCGATATGACAGGATCGTTTGCGCGTTCGATTCGGTGGATTAGGTTTGTGAAGTCTAAGAGCTTCGATTTGTGTCCTAGCCTTCAAAATTTCAGGACAAAGCGCCCCAAGAGCCAAATTCGGCTTTGGCGCTGACAGCAGCCATTAATTGGTTGGATGCGAACGGAAGCTTTGTCCCGCATCGAAGACGCGCTTGAACAAGTGTTTCAGACGATAATTTGCGAGCTTATGGACTCGCGTCTGCCGGAACAGTGGACGCGCCGCCGTTCTCAATGGCCCATTTGGCGTTGGTTTTGATGCCGCCAAGTGGGAAGAAGTGCACCTGTTCTATGTTGAAATCCGGGTTGGCGGCCTTGTGGGCGGCCAGTTGGGTCAGGACATCTGTTGGCTCGTAGGGCAGAAGCAGCTTGGACACGTCCATGGCCCGCTTTTGCAGCACTTTGAGCGAGGGGCCAACACCGCAGGCGATGGCGAATTTGATCAGGGTTTGGAGCTTGGCCGGACCCGCGATGCCGATATGAACGGGCAGGGTAATGCCCGCCGCGCGCAGATCATCACACCACTGGATGATCGGGCCCGCGTCAAAGGCAAACTGCGTGGCCAATGCCATTTCGGCATCCGAGCTTTCGGAGAATTTCTGTTTCCATTGAAGCGCTTCTTCAACGTTCTTCATGCTTCCGTCGGGGTCGATGTCGCGGTTGCCTTCGGGGTGCCCCGCCACGTGCAGTCGCTTGAACCCGGCTTTGCCGAACAACCCGGTTTCCAGCAGCTGCATGGAGCTGTCAAAATCGCCGTGCGGCTTGGCCACGCCGCCAGCCAGCAGGAGGGCCTGATCCACGCCCGCTTCGCCCTGATAGCGCGCAATCCAATCGGCCAATGTGGCCTCATCGCGGATAATCCGCGCCGGGAAATGCGGCATGACCTTGTAGCCGTCTTTCGACAGACGGGCCGCAGTGGCGACCATGTCTTCGATTGGCGTCCCTTCGATGTGCGCGATGTAGACGCGGGTGCCTTCGGGCAGCAGAGACCGAAAATCTTCGACCTTCTCTGCCGTTCTGGGCATGACCTCGATGGAATAGTCCTTGAGGAAGGCCTCAAGCTGGCCATTGGCACCCTTGGGAGCCTCTTCACGTTTGCGGAAGTTGAGCAAAGCCATCAAGGCCTCCTTCAGTGTCATGGGGCTGTCAGGCCCATCCATCGTTGGCAATCAGCGCTTTGATGCGCTCTTGATCGTATTCGGCGTCCAACCGGGCGGCTTCGGATTTGGCGATCTCGTCCTGATCGCCGTCAACAGGGTAGGGTGGCGCCTTGCGCCACTCGGCAAGATAGTCGTCTGTTCCGGCTGCGCCGGTCTTCATGGCGGCACGATCGATGGCCTGCTCAAACCGCTCGGGCAATTGCACCTTAGCGCCGCGGCGCCCTTTGCCGACGATCACCTGGGCCGGGATATCACGCCAGTAGACAACTGTTACGTCAGGCATGCCTGATTCCTCTCCTGTTCCTAAGCCTGATTAGCGGTCAGATCGTCCGCGGCAGGGGCTGTTTTCGACTTAAGCTGTTTCGCAAACGACAGCCTAGGCGCAAGCGCAGGATTGTCCAAGCATCCCTGATCGTCTAATCTTTCAACAAAACAATGAGAAACTTTCACCCTTTGGACATATCGGCGCCCAAAACGCGTGGTTCAAGGTGACGGTCACATGAGGCAAACAGCAGAAAGGTCATCGCGCAATGGTGATCACCGTGGACGCTCACAAATTGGCCTATATGGCTTTGCCGAAGGCGGGATGCTCTTCGGTCAAAGAGGCCTTGGCGCGTCTTGATCCTGCGGTGACGGTTCCGCCCGACGACAAAATCACCAAGCTGACATGGCACGAGATCTACCCGACCATTCGGTTTCGTCCGCACCGGTTCGAACAGTTCACAGATTATTGGCGCTTTTGCGTTGTGCGCGATCCGGTCAAACGGCTTTTGTCCTGTTACACAAACCGCGTGCTGCAGTTTCGTGACGTATGGAACAGTCGCAAGATCCGCGAAGGCCGTGACTGGCTGCCGGATTTGTCACGTGATCCCGATCCGGATGAATTCTTTTGCAATCTTGAGGCCTATCGCCTTGCCTCAAGCTCGATCAAACACCATTCAGTCGGCGCATGGCTTTTCGTCGGAAAGAACCTCGATCTCTATCATCGCGTCTACAAGACCGAAGAGTTGGGCGATCTGGCCTGGGATCTCAGCCTGCTGACCCGGCAGGACGTCGAGATGCCGCGCGGAAACAAGTCTGAGCAGAAGCTGACGCTGGATGATCTCAAACCGGCCACGATCGACGTGATCCGGCCATTTCTGGAACAGGAATACGAATTCCTAAACCGGTTTTACAAAAATCCACTGGGTCCACGCATTCATGATGCTTGCGTGACGCCATTGCGGGGCGTATCCTGATTTCAACTTGATATCGGAAGAGGCGCAAAACCATGGCGCCCAAGCGTCCCACAGGGGCGGGCGCTTTCCCGAAACCGGTCGAGAGCACCGCTCCTGAACAGCCGGATTCCAACGCTTTGTATGCAGCGCTGGATCTGGGAACGAATAGTTGCCGCATGCTGATTGCCCAGCCGAAGGGCAGCCAGTTTCATGTGGTCGACAGCTTTTCAAAGTCGGTCCAATTGGGCCAAGGGCTTGAAAAGACAGGTCGTTTGAGCCGCGCCTCAATGGGGCGTACGGTGGCGGCCATTCGTGTTTGTCAGCAGAAAATTCAACGTCATGGCGTGAAAAGGATGCGCCTTGTTGCGACCGAGGCATGCCGCAGGGCGCAAAACGCGCGCGATCTGATCCGTCAGGTGCGCCGCGAAACGGGCCTGACACTCGAAATCATCCAGCCCGAGGAAGAAGCCCGGCTTGCGGTGATTTCCTGCGCGCCGCTGGTGTCGACCAAAACCGAACAATTGCTGGTCGTTGATATCGGCGGCGGGTCAACCGAACTGGTCTGGATAGATCTGTCCGCGGTTGAGCCACGCGAAAGGCCCAAGGCCATCATGCGATTGCATGCAGGGTTCCACGCGCCGGACTCCCCATTTCCCACTGCCAAGGTGGTGGACTGGATTTCGGTGCCTTTGGGTGTCGCGACACTGCGTGATCAGTTTTCAGACGTAGATGACGATGCAGCCCGCTATGCATTGATGAGCTGGTATTTCGAAGAGAACCTGGCTGAGTTTGCTCCTTACAAGGACGAACAGCCGCGCGAGGGGTTCCAGATCGTTGGGACCTCTGGAACCGTGACCACGGTCGCGGCCAGCCATCTGGGGCTGAGACGGTATGATCGGACCAAGGTGGACGGCCTGCGAATGTCGTCGGATCAAATCGAGGCCGTTATTCAGAAGTACCTGAACCTTGGGCCCGTGGGGCGCAGGCGGGACCCGCGCATTGGACCCGATCGTCAGGCGCTGATCATGTCAGGCAGTGCAATCCTGCAGGCGTTGCTGCGACTTTGGCCCACCGACCGGGTTTCTGTCGCAGACCGCGGCCTGCGCGAAGGGTTGCTTTATGCGCAGATGTCTGCAGATGGCGTTCTTGAGGATGGTCCGTTATAGCGCAGGCGGAACAGGCGGGGCACTGGCCCCGACCCGCGGAACGCGGGATCACCACGATCGTTTGGAACCAAAGAAGCAAGGGCCGGTAGCACGATGGCAAAGGGGCCGAACAAAAACTCTTCTGGACGCGGACAACGCGATCTGAAGGTCAAAGTAAAGACAGCGCGGGGACGCAAGCTGTCTTCGACTCTTTGGCTGCAACGGCAGCTGAATGATCCTTATGTGAAGCGTGCGCAGGTCGATGGCTATCGTGGTCGCGCGGCCTATAAGATCTTGGAACTCGACGATAAATACCGCTTCCTCGTGCCCGGTGCGCGGATTGTCGATCTGGGGTGCGCCCCTGGTGGCTGGTGTCAGGTGGCTGTCAAACGCGTGAACGCGCTTGGTGAGAAAAAGGGCAAGGCTGTCGGACGTATCATCGGTGTCGATCTTCAGGTGGTCGATCCCATTCCCGGCGCCGAAATCCATCAACTCGACTTTATGGAGGATGGCGCCGACGACAAGGTCAAGGCATGGCTGGGCGGCAAGGCAGATGTCGTGATGTCGGACATGGCGGCCTCTGCGTCGGGCCACAAGCAAACTGACCACCTGCGGATTATCGCGCTTTGCGAAGCAGCGGCAGAGCTGGCCTTTGACGTACTGGACGAAGGCGGTACCTTCGTGGCCAAAGTTTTGGCGGGTGGGGCGGAAGGCACGCTCCAAAAGACGCTGAAGACCCGGTTTGAAAAGGTCGTCAACGTCAAACCCCCGGCAAGCCGTTCGGACAGTTCGGAAAAGTTCGTGGTTGCGACCGGATTCAGGGGCTAGCTCTGAGCATCCTCGGGCCAGGACAGCAGGTTATTGCTGTCCACGCAATTCTCCAGCTTGCCACCGCAGCAATCTGCCAGAAGAAATCCAACAAGATCGTTCATCGCTGACAGATTGGCAGCGTAGTGGATTTCACGGGCGTGGCGCGTGGCGGTTAACACGCCGCTGCGTTTGAGAATGCCCAGATGCCCTGAAAGCGTGGAGGCCACAACATCAAGCCGGCGGCCGATTTCCAGCGCAGGCAACCCATCAGGCCCGGCGCCCACCAACAGTCGAAACACGGCGAGTCGGGTCGGGTGGGCCAGGGCGGCAAACATGTCTATGGCTTGGGGGTGCTCCATAATTCGGTTATTGCCGAAATAACGTATCTTGACAAGATGCCTAAGGGCTCATACCGATTGTGACAATTCGGCGTTTACCGAAATGACAACACAGCAAAGTGGGGCACATATGAACAGATCACGCCGATTGGCCGCCGAAGCGCTGGGGACCTTCTTCTTGTTGGCGACTGTGGTTGGCTCAGGAATTATGGCCGAGCAACTGGCGGGCGGGAACGTCGCAATCGCGCTGTTGGGCAATACCGTTCCAACTGGCGCCATCCTTGTCGTGCTTATCCTCGTGTTTGGTCCGGTGTCCGGTGCGCATTTCAATCCGGCGGTCACCCTTGCCTTTCTGATCCGCGGCGAAATCAATCGGTTTGACGCGCTGCTCTACACGGCGGTTCAGGTGATCGGTGGCATTCTTGGGGTGATGGCCGCGCATGTGATGTTCGATCTCGCGCTTGTTGATCCATCGCTCAAGGCGCGAAATGGGCCGGGGCAGTGGGCCGGAGAGTTCGTGGCAACCTTTGGGCTGATCGGCACCATTCTGGGGTGCCTCAGGGCCCGACCCGAAACGGTGCCAATGGCCGTTGGATTATATATTACAGCTGCTTACTGGTTCACATCCTCCACATCATTCGCCAACCCGGCGGTTACCATTGCGCGCAGTTTTTCGAACACCTTTGCCGGCATAGCGCCCAGCGATGTTGCAGCTTTTGTCATCGTTCAAATTCTGTCCGCAATTTTGGCCACGTACTTTTTCGGATGGTTGCTGTCCGAGCCGCGCGACCACTCTGACCGTCCTTGACCTCGACCCAATCAAAAGAAGATCCGACGCCATGTCCGACACGCCCCAACTGAACCTCGAACACCTCCAAAAACCTGACGAATCCTTGCTGAACCCCGCCGAACGCAGCGGGCACAGGCCGCGGATCCTGCTGCTGTATGGATCGTTGCGGGCGCAGTCCTACAGCCGCAAGATGACCGAAGAGGCCGCGCGGGTCTTGACCCTGCTCGGTGCGGAAACGCGTACGTTTGACCCGTCAGGCCTGCCGCTGCCCGACGATGGCGCTGATGCGGATCACCCAAGAGTTCAGGCGCTCAGAGATCTGGTGACATGGTCCGAAGGCATGGTCTGGTGTTCGCCAGAACGCCATGGGGCGATGACGGGGGTCATGAAGACACAGATCGACTGGATTCCGCTGTCGCTTGGCGCTGTGCGGCCCACACAGGGCAAGACACTGGCTGTGATGCAGGTCTGCGGCGGCTCTCAAAGTTTCAACGCAGTCAACCAATTGCGCATTCTGGGTCGCTGGATGCGGTTGATCACCATCCCCAATCAATCATCAGTGCCAAAAGCATTCCTCGAATTTGGCAGTGACGGGCGCATGAAGGCTTCGCCGTTCTATGATCGAATGGTGGATGTCATGGAGGAGTTGGTCAAATTCACGCTGTTGACGCGCGACCGCTCGGAATACCTTGTGGATCGCTATTCCGAACGCAAGGAAACGGGCGAGGCGCTGATCAAACGGGTCAACCAGCGCGCTGCGCCCTGAGTTTTAGCTCGTGTTTATTCGGGGCGCTCAAGCGACGCGGCTTCGCGCGCCAGTGCCTCGATGCCGGCCCAGTCACCTTTGGCCATCAGGTCCTTGGGGGCGACCCAGCTACCGCCGACACAGAGCGTGTTGGACAAACCAAGGTAGTCAGGCGCGTTCTTGAGGCTCACACCACCGGTTGGACAAAAGCGGACCTGCGGGATAGGCGCGCCGATTGATTTCAGTGCGGGAACGCCGCCATTGGCCTCTGCAGGAAAGAATTTCTGAATGGAATAACCAACTTCCAGCAAGCGCATTGCTTCGGAGCAGGTGGCCGCGCCGGGCAGCAGCGGCAGCCGCTCCATGGTTACAGCCTGCAAAAGCGCATCGGTCGCGCCGGGTGAAACACCGAATTTCGCGCCGGCTTCCTTGGCTGATGAAACGTCGTCTGGTGTCAGCAGTGTGCCGGCGCCAACAACACCGCCTTCGACCTCTGCCATGATCGAGATGGCTTCAAGTGCAACGGGGGTCCGCAGTGTAACTTCGAGCACCGGAAGACCGCCCGCAACCAATGCTTCGGCGAGGGGGCGCGCATGTGCGAGGTCGTCAATGACCAAAACTGGAATGACCGGCGCCAGAAGGCAGAGTTTTTCAGTTTCCAGAGACGCTTGATGCGGAGTCATATCGGACCTTTCAAAATTCGAAATACAGGCAATTGCCTATTGTGAAAGTGGCTGAGCCTCAAGCCGTTAAACCACAACGCCAGCGCCGTTGGACGCAAGGCCAACATTGGCACGGAATGCAGCAAAGAGCTCGCGGCCGACCCCGTGGCCGTTACCGCTTAGGTCGGCCGTGACCGCCGGGCGGTCCTCAAAACCTTCGGCCAGGCAGGCCACGGTTCCGGCAACGGCATCCACGCGGACCAGATCACCATCGCGCAGTTTGGCGAGCGGACCACCGTCTGCGGCCTCGGGGCAGACGTGAATGGCCGACGGAACCTTGCCAGAAGCGCCCGACATGCGGCCGTCCGTGACCAGAGCAACCTTCAGGCCGCGATCCTGCAAGACCGCCAGAGTGGGCGTCAGGCCGTGCAGTTCTGGCATGCCGTTGGATTTGGGTCCTTGGAAGCGCACCACAATGACCGTGTCTGAGGTAAATTCGCCGTTCTTGAAGGCAGCTTTGACGCTGTCCTGATCCTGAAAAACGCGGGCAGGGGGCTCGATGACGCGCCGTTCAGGGGCGACGGCAGAGATCTTCATCATGCCGTGGCCCAGATTCCCGTGAAGCTGACGCAATCCGCCCGTGGCTTGAAACGGGCTCGAGGCGGGGCGCAGGATCTTGTCGTTTTGTGACTCGGATGGGCCATCTTCATAGACAACCGAACCGTCCTTGAGCTTGGGCTCTTGCGCATAGCGCGCAAGCCCGTCACCGGCGACAGTACAGACGTCGTCGTGCAAAAGACCTTCGTCCAGCAGGTTGCCGATCATGTACTGCAACCCGCCAGCAGCGTGGAAATGGTTCACATCAGCTAGTCCGTTTGGATAGACCTTCGCCATCAGCGGCGTAACCGAGCTGAGATCATCGAAATCTTCGAGTTCGAGCGCGATACCAGCGGCGCGGGCCATGGCAGGCAGGTGCAAAACCAAATTGGTCGATCCGCCGGTCGCCATCAGTCCAACCATGCCGTTCACGAAGGCCTTGGCATCCAGAACGTCACAAACCGGGCGATAATCGTTGCCCAGAGCGGTGATCTGAAGGGCGCGTTCCGCTGCTGTCACGGTCAGCGCCTCACGCAGCGGGGTGCCCGGATTTACGAAAGACGAACCCGGCAGGTGCAGCCCCATGAATTCCATCAGCATCTGGTTGGAATTGGCCGTCCCGTAAAACGTGCAGGTGCCGGGCGAATGATAAGAAGCCATTTCAGCTTTCATCAACGCATCGCGACCGACTTCACCTGTGGCAAACTGTTGGCGAACCTTGGCTTTTTCATCGTTTGGCAGGCCGGAAACCATCGGGCCCGCTGGCACGAACAATCCCGGAATATAGCCAAAGGTTGCAGCGGCGATGACCAGACCGGGCACGATCTTGTCACAGACACCCAGATAAAGCGCGCTGTCGTAGGTGTTATGCGAGAGTGCCACGCCTGCGGCCAGTGCGATCACATCGCGTGAAAACAGTGACAGCTCCATTCCGACCTGCCCTTGGGTTACGCCGTCACACATCGCCGGTACGCCGCCCGCGACCTGCGCAGTGCCGCCTGCTGAACGCGCGGCTGCGCGGATCACGTCGGGGTAGCGTTCAAAAGGCTGATGGGCTGACAACATGTCGTTGTAGGCGGTCACAATTCCGATGTTCGGCGCCCGGTCATCTATTAGAGTGTCTTTGTCAGCGCCCATAGCGGCGTAGGCATGTGCCTGGTTCCCACAGGTCAAGTGCGCCCGGCGAGGACCCTCTTCGGCAGCGCGTCGCATCCGGTCCAGATAGGTCGAACGCATCTCGGCGGACCGGTCTTCGATCCGCTGAGTGACTTTGGCGACTGTCTCATGCAACGGCATGTTTGCTCCGATCTTGGTTCGGTTTCATTTTCGTCACCATATCGCAGTTAGCGCTAACATTGTAAAGCCAGTTTGTCTCTTGTGGTTGCGACAAACCGGCACTGAATGGTCTTTGGCTTGCCACAAAGACGCCTGAAACGCCGCTCATACAGCTTTTTGAGTAAAAACCTGATCCGCAAACGGACAGACCGGGAAGAAAGGCACAGAGATGAAACCTATCCGGATTATCGCAGCAGTACTGATGACCGCAGGCCTGTCGGCCTGTGCGACACCACAATTGACCACACGCAACGCGCCATTTGAAACCGTCCCGACACCGGGCGCTCAACAAGTGGTTGCGCAGGTGCCGACAGCCTCCGCGCCGGACATTCCTCAGCGTCCCGTGGCCACCAACGCCCGCCTGTCGATCGCAGACTACGAAATCAAAATGCCGCAAAGCCTGACGGTATCCGAAGCCAACCTGTTCTACCCAGTTGCAGACATCGTCTGGCGCGGTGACAAGATCGGCAACCGGAAACAGCAAATTGGTGCGATCTTTCAGGAAAGCATCACCCGGGCAAAGCCAAACCTGAACGGTGATCAGGGCGTCAAGCTGTCGATCACGCTCAACCGGTTTCATTCGATCACCGAGAAAACCCGCTACACGGTGGGCGGTGTGCACTCCATCAGCTTTTTCGTGACGGCAACTGACGCGTCCACGGGCGAGGTGTTGATCAACAACCGCAAGGTCAAGGCCGATCTCGAAGCCTACGGTGGCCTCCGTGCAATCAACGCGGAAAAGCAAGGTCTGACCATGAAGGAACGCCTGCACCGGCATCTGGCCCGTGTGATCGCCGCTGAACTGACCCTGCCGAATGGTTGGGCAGACATGGATCGCCAACTGGAACGCGCGGTCGATCAGATCTGACGCTTTTCAAGTTCGCAAGATACGTCTAAGGCGGGGGCATGACAGCCCCCGTTTTGCATTCCGCCCAAGCAGACACGCCCGAAAACCGGCCGGTCCTGCGCCTGAAGCCCAAAGCCAATGCCCGAGCGATCCGTCGTGGCGCGCCTTGGGTCTATGACAATGAGTTGGTTATGGATCGCCGCGCCAAGAAAATCGCGCCTGGCACCATTGCCGTTCTGGAAGACGCCGAGCGGCAGGAACTGGGGCTGATTGCCGCCAACCCCACATCCAAGATCGTAGGACGAATGCTGGATCGGCATGTGGACGCGACGATTGATCAGGCTTGGTTGGAAGTCCGGATCGCAAAGGCCCTGTCGCTGAGGGAACGCCTCTATGACGCGCCGTACTATCGACTGATCCACGCCGAAGCGGACGGCTTGCCCGGCGTGATCGTGGATCGGTTTGGCGATACTGTTGTTGTACAACCCAATGCCGCCTGGGCCGAAGTTCTGCTGGAGCCTTTGGCCGATGCGATTTGCGCGGTATGTGGCGTGACCAACGTGCTGAAGAATGCGGGTGGACGCGGGCGTAGTCTCGAAGGGCTGGACGATGTCGACCGCGTGTTGCGTGGCGCCGCACCCAAAGCCCCGATCCCTGTGGCAATGAACAACGCGACCTATATGGCCGACCTGACGGGCGGGCAGAAAACCGGATTGTTCTTTGATCAGCGTGACAACCATGCCTTTGCGGCGCGCCTGTGCGAAAACACGGCCGTACTGGACGTGTTCAGCCACGTGGGTGGCTTTGGTCTGGCGGCGCTGGCGGGTGGCGCCAAGTCAGCCGTCTGTGTTGATGGTTCGGCCCCGGCGCTGGATTTGGCGGCACAGGGCGCAGGGCACATGGGCAAAACCGATTGCTTCGAGGCCCGGCAGGGCGACGCCTTTGATCAGCTTCAGGCCATGCAGGACGCCAGCGAAGAATATGGCGTGGTCATTTGTGATCCGCCTGCCTTTGCGCCCAATAAGCCCGCGCTGGACAAAGGCCTGCGGGCCTATGAACGGATTGCCCGTCTTGCTGCGCCCTTGGTGGAAGAGGACGGCTATCTGATCCTGTGTTCGTGTTCGCATGCTGCCGATCTGACCAGCTTTACAGGGGCTTGCCTGCGGGGCATTGGGCGCGCCGGGCGCCGCGCGCAGCTTATCCATACCGGGCAAGCCGGACCCGATCACCCGCTGCTGCCCCAACTGGCTGAAAGCGGCTATCTCAAAGCGCTGTTCTTTCGGTTGTGAAGGTTCTCCTCGACACCTGCGTGATTTATCCGACGGTTATGCGGGCGGTGCTTTTGGGCGCTGCGGGGCAGGGGTTATTCACCCCCCTATGGTCTGATCGCATTCTTGAAGAATGGGCGCGGGCCTCTCGCAAACTAGGCCCGGACGGAGAATTGCAAGCGCGGGCTGAAATTGCGCTGGCTCGGGCCGCATGGCCCAAGGCCGAGGTCACTTGGCCGCCCTCGCTGGAGTCGCGCCTCTGGTTGCCTGACCCGGCCGATACGCATGTGTTGGCGGCGGCGATCGCCGGAAACGCCGAGGTTCTAGTGACGCTGAACGCCAAGGATTTTCCCCGCAACATTCTGGCAGAAGAGGGTCTGAACCGCATCGATCCCGATGCCTTTTTGATGGGATTCTGGCAAAGCCAGAGTGAGTCGATGCAACAGGTGTGCGAACAAGTTCTGGAAGATGCGCGCCAAATGTCCGACCCGGATTGGTCGATGCGGGCGCTGCTAAAAAAGGCGCGCTTGCCGCGGCTGGCTAAGGCTGTGTCCGCAGCGGGATAAAGTGCGCTCACGTTTGCGCGTTCACAGTGAAATGTGGGTTTCGTTGGTCTGACTAGCTTGCTAGCGGTTGCGTCAAACCAACTCGGAGCGCCCCATGCAACCTTCCGTCATTATTGGCCTTTTCCTCGTCATCTTGCTGGCCAGCATATTTGTTGCGCCGCGTCGCGCCTCGGTCGAAGGGTTCTTTGGCGGTCAATCCGAAACCGGCCAGCCCCCCGGTCTGTGGACTCTGGTGCTCAGTCAGGTCACGACCTGGATTTTCGCCCGGTCGCTGATGAACTCGGCAATCCTGGGGTATTTTTACGGGATCGCAGGGACATTGGCCTACGCCGCTTACTATGCTTCGTTTCTGACAGGCGGCTATATCGTTCTGCGGCTGCGCGCCAACGGATCAGGCAGTGTTCAGGACTGGCTTGGTTCGCGCTTTGGCCCCGCCGGCAATGCTGCCTACAATCTGGTCATCGCGCTGCGTCTTTTGTCCGAAGTTTTCGCCAACCTGATTGTCGTCGGATTGATCTTTGGCGCGCTCTGGCATGGTTCGGAAACTACCGCGATCATCGCTGTGGCGGCGCTCGCGTTGGCCTATTCCTGCTGGGGCGGGTTGACCGCTGCGCTGCGGACCGATGTGCTGCAAATGGCGATCTTTCTTGTGGTTTTCGCAGTTGCGCTTGTGGCGCTTTTGGCCTCGCCCGACTTCTCGCTGTCTGCTGCGCTGACCGCCCCGGGCAGTTCCGGAGGCTATCTGGGATGGGTGCTGATGGTCGTTGCCGCCCTTCAGGTGTTTTCATACCCGGCCCATGATCCGGTCATGATGGACCGCGGTTTTCTGGCGGACGAGGCAACCACCCGTGCATCTTTCCTGCATGCCTTCTGGATCTCGGCACTTTGCATTGTTGGCTTTGGTCTGTTCGGAATTCAGGCCAGCCTGCAGGGCGCCAGCTACGAAGACCAGCTGATCGGCACCTGGGCGACGATGTTCCCGGGCTGGGTCTTTGGTGCCCTGATGTTGTCGCTGCTGGTGTCGGCCTTGTCGACCCTCGACTCTGCTTTGTCCTCGGCCTCACGTCTGGTTGTCGAAGAACTGCGTCTTGCACCGCGAAGTCTGAACGGAGGCCGGGCCGCCATGCTGGTTTTCGCATTGGCAGGCACGGGGCTGACGCTATGGGGTAGCCAGACACTCTTTGATGCGGTGGCGGTCAGCGGCACAGCCTCGATGTTTTTGACTCCGGTTTTGATCGTGGGTCTGGTGATGAACCGAAACGTGCCACTCTGGTCCTATCTGGTGGCCTGGGCCGCTGCGATGCTCGGTGCGGCAGCCTATTTCGCAAGAGCCTGGGAGCCTGTGGCCGCCATTCTGCCCGAAGGTCACAAATACGAACAGCTCTTGGCGATCTGCGTTGTCGTGTTGATTGTCGGCTTTGCCGCAGTCGTGTTCGGCGCACGCAGGGTTGCGAGCCGCGCGGCGGGCTGATACCCCTTCGGTCAAATCTTATGAAATCGGTAAGGCTTTGCCTGACCGTACAGGTTTGACAAGGCAGGCAGCCCTCCGTGAGCGTAACGCACCAACGTCCCCCTCCGCGGCTTGAAATCCGCGACTTCACGCGCCGGTTCGACGGCAAGGCGGTCGTGGACAACGTGTGTCTGTCGATTGAGCCGGGGCATGTAACCTGTTTGCTGGGCCCCTCCGGTTGCGGCAAATCCACGACGCTTCGCATGATTGCCGGCGTGGAAATGCAAGACAGCGGCAGCATCTACGTTGATGGGGCATTGGTCTGCGACACGGTCTTCCGCGTGCCTCCGGAGCGCCGCTCGATCGGTTTGATGTTTCAGGATTTCGCACTGTTTCCTCATCTGACCGTCGGCAAGAACGTGGCCTTTGGTCTGACCGGGTCGGGCGCCGATAAAAAAGTGCGGGCCAAGGCGCTCTTGGACCGGGTCGGACTGGCACACTACATCGACGAGTTCCCGCACCATCTGTCAGGTGGCGAACAACAGCGAGTGGCTCTTGCACGGGCGTTGGCCCCAAAGCCCAAGATCATGCTCATGGATGAGCCATTCTCGGGCCTGGACAACCGTTTGAGGGACGGCATTCGCGATGAAACGCTGGATCTGCTGAAGGAAGAAGGCGCCTCTGTTCTGCTGGTCACCCATGAGCCGGAAGAAGCGATGCGCATGGCTGACGAAATTGCCTTGATGCGCGAAGGCCGCATTGTTCAACGCGGTGCGCCGTATAACATCTTCAATGCACCCGCCGACAAAGAGGCGGTTGCCTTTTTCAGTGATATCAACGTGTTGCGTGGCCGCGTCGAAGGCGCGCTGACCGATACACCCTTTGGCCGATTTCTCGCGCCGGGGGTCCCCGACGGTGCAGAGGTCGAAATCGTTTTCCGTCCGCAACATGTCAGCATCGACTTCGACCGCCACGGTAAAGGCCCAAACCCCACGTTAATCGCCGGAACTCCAGCGCGGGGCGTGGTGGAGCGCGCGCGCTTCATGGGTTCGGAAAGCCTCGTGGAGTTTCGCATGGACCACGATGGACAGATGCTCAAGGCCACAGTGCCAAACGTGTTTCTGCCAAAGATAGGCACGCCGCTCTGGCTTTCGGTCAGGCGCGATCGGTGCTTTGTTTTTCCTGCGAAATCATAGTCTTGCGCGGCGCAATTGATCCTGCATGTGCTCCAGGATATAGACCCTGATCGACGAGGCCAGCCCCACCTCCGGATCGCGCGCTTCGTCGATTTCAACAGCCAGTTCGTTGATGGCAAGTCCGCGATCCCGGGCGATAGCCCGAAACGCCTGCCAGAACGCATCCTCAAGTGAGACAGATGTGCGATGACCGCGCAGGGTGACAGAATGTTTGACCGGTCGTCCGTTCATTCGGTCTCGTGCCCGTCCAGTTCACGACGCGCTTTGTCTGTGCGGGCCTGATCCAGCGATCGCTGCGCCTTGCTGCGTCCGAATTTGACAGCATTCTCATCGGCCTGCCGGCGTTTGTCCGCCCGGGCCTTGGCTTTGCGGAATTGATTCAGATTGACCGGCTTGCTCATACTCAAAGCTTAGACCACCTTTTGAAAAAGCAAAAGAGCGCGACCCGCGCCGCGCTCTTTGTTGGCTTCTTTGTGCTTCAAATATCCCGGGGGGATCGGGGGGCTGGCTCCCCGAATGGGTCGGCGCGCATCACACGCGCCGAAGTCGCTCAGTCCCGTGGGCCAATCATCTGCTCGGGCCGGACAACAGCGTCAAAGGTCGCTTCGTCCACAAATCCCAGCGCGACGGCTTCTTCTTTCAGTGTTGTGCCGTTCTTATGCGCAGTCTTGGCGACCTTGGTGGCGTTGTCATAGCCGATGGTCGGCGCCAGCGCCGTGACCAGCATCAGCGATTCCTTCATAAGCTTGTCAATGCGCGGCTCGTTGGCCTGAATGCCCAGCAACATCCGCTCGGTGAAGGAATCTGCAGCATCCCCAAGCAGTTGGATCGACTGCAACAGGTTGTAGGACATCATCGGGTTGTAAACGTTCAGTTCAAAATGACCCTGCGAGCCTGCAAATTTGATCGCCGCATCATTGCCCATCACATGGGCCGCAACCTGTGTCAGCGCTTCGGCCTGTGTCGGGTTTACCTTGCCCGGCATGATCGAGCTGCCCGGCTCGTTTTCGGGCAGGATCAATTCCCCCAGACCAGAGCGGGGGCCAGAACCCAGCAGGCGGATGTCATTGGCAATCTTGTAGCAGGACCCGGCCACAGTGGCCAAAGCGCCGGACATAAAGACCATGGCATCATGCGCGGCTAGGGCTTCGAACTTGTTTGGCGCGGTCACAAAGGGCAGATCTGTGATCTCGGCCATGTTGGCGGCCACGGTTTCGCCCCAGCCTTTGTCCGTGTTCAGGCCTGTGCCAACTGCGGTGCCGCCCTGCGCCAGCTCGTAAATGCCGGGCAGGCAGGCTTTGACCCGTGCGATCCCCTGACGGATTTGGTGGGCATAACCGGAAAATTCCTGCCCCAGTGTCAGCGGTGTGGCGTCCTGTGTATGGGTGCGGCCAATCTTGATGATGTCCTTGAATTCCTCGGACTTCTGCTCCAGTCCGGCCAGCAGCTTTTCCAGACCCGGCAGCAGTACGTCGCGCACGCTCATGGCGGTGGCGATGTGCATGGCTGTGGGGAAGGTGTCGTTCGACGACTGGCCCATGTTGCAGTGATCGTTGGGATGAACCGGGTCTTTTGATCCGATCTCGCCACCCAGAATTTCGATCGCTCGGTTTGCGATCACTTCATTGGCGTTCATGTTCGACTGGGTGCCAGAACCGGTCTGCCAGACGACAAGCGGGAAATTGTCATCGAATTTGCCGGCCACGACTTCCGAGGCGGCCTGAACGATGGCGTCGCCCAGTTTTGCGTCCAGTTTTCCGGATGCTGTGTTTGCCTGAGCGCAGGCCTGTTTGATAACGCCCAGCGCCCTTACGATCGCGACGGGCTGTTTTTCCCAGCCAATCGGAAAGTTCATGATCGAGCGCTGCGTCTGAGCGCCCCAGTACTTGTCCGTCGGAACCTCAAGGGGGCCAAAGCTGTCGGTTTCTGTGCGGGTTGCGGTCACGGCTCATCCTCCTGCAAGCAAGTTGCGCCTGTCATACCCTGCGCAGGATGAAAGGCAAGGATGTATACCATAGGATACCGCAAACATGCGGCGCTATGACCAAAGTTTTCAATGGATAGCAGCCAAAAAAGCCAATCGCTTACTTGCGGAAGCGATCCAAACTGACCACTTCGGCGTCTTGTTGCTGCGGTTCGGGATCGCTGTCTGGTTTGGGTGCGCCGCCACCCGGTCCGTCGGTCGGACCCGAGGGCGGCTTTGGATCACCATCCTCGTCGTCTTCATCCTGACTTTCGAAACGCAGTCCGAATTCGACGGATGGGTCTACAAAGGTGCGGATTGCGTCGTAGGGGATGTAAAGCCGTTCGGGCGCGTCCCCAAAGTTCAGCGAAACCGCAAAGCCTTCGTCTGTGACATCAAGCCCGTCGTACCAATGCTGCATCACCACGGTCATTTCTTCTGGATAGCGGTCTGAAAGCCAATCCGCGAGTTCGGCATCAGGGTGCGACGTGTCGAAGGTTATGAAAAAGTGATGATCCCCGGGCAGGCCGTTGTCCCGCACATCTTCCAGCACGTTCTGGATCAGACCGCGCATCGCGTTGTGCATCAGTTTGCCGTAGTCAATGCTGCCAGACATGATCATCCCCTGGATCGCAGGCAACGGCGCAAGGCCTGCCCAACTGGTGTTGAAGATCAGCATATTGCAATTGACGCTGAGGAAAAGGGCTGAATTTCACCATAGAGCGTGCAAAACCAGTCCAGCCGTCGCACAACAGATCAAAGTCCGCAAAACCCCGCGCCGTAAAGGCCCAAGCAACACGGCAGCCAGCCCGACAAGCGGCAAACTTTGCCAGATGAGCGATGAAAATACAGGCATCGTCAGCTCCATGAGGCCCAGATCAACGGTTCGCACCTCGTCAAAGAGCACGTGGAATGCGAACCAGAGCGACAGATTGGCAATGACCCCGACCACAGCAGCGGTGATGGCGGCAAGCGCGGCAGACAATTTGGGCCGGTCAACCAAGGTATCCACCAAAGGGGCCCCGGCAAAGATCCACAAAAAGCACGGCACAAACGTCATCCAGAGTGTGACGATCCCCGCGGCAACGGCCACTGCCCATCCGCCCTGCGCATGGCCGGCCAGCATACCCACAAACTGCGTCACCAAAATCAAAGGTCCGGGCGTGGTTTCTGCCAGTCCAAGGGCGTCGACCATTTGTGGTGCATCCAGCCAGCCGCGAACCTGAACGACTTCCTGTGCCATATAGGCGAGTACGGCATAGGCACCGCCAAAGGTGACCACGGCAAGCTTTGCAAAAAATACGCCAAGATCGAACAACAAGCTTTGCCCAGCGCCATACAAGACGCCGAGGGGCAGAAGCCACAGCACGAGCCAGAACACAATCGTTCGCAGCGGCAGTTCCATGCGTGGTGCGCGCGGGCCCGCAGCGGTCGCCCCATTCGCGCGTATATAGCCAACACAAGCAGCAGCGGCGATCACCAGCGGAAAGGGCAGGGCAAAGACAAACAGGGCAACAAAAGCCGCAAGTGCCAGCAGCATCTCTGCGGTCCCCTTGAGGGCCTTTGACGACAGTTTGATCATCGCCTGCGCGACAATGACGATCACAGCAGCCTTGATGCCCATCATCAAGGCTTGGGTTTCGGGTTGTGCGCCGAATTGCGCATAGGCCAGCGCCAGCGCCGCGATCACCATTGCGCCGGGCAGCACAAACAGCAAACCGGCCAGTACACCGCCTTTGACACCATTCAACTTCCAACCGGCGTAGGTGGCCAGTTGCATGGCTTCGGGGCCGGGCAAGAGCATGCAAAAGCTCAGCCCCCGCAAGAATTGGTCTTCGCTCAGCCAGTCCCGCTGTTCCACCAGTTCCCGATGCATCAGGGCAATCTGTCCTGCGGGCCCGCCAAACGACATCAGCCCGATCCGTCCAAAGACACGAAACAACTCTGACATGGGGGCCGACATATCAGCCAAGAACCTGTGAGAGTTCGCGCAAAAGCTTGATCCGGATTGCGCGGGCATAGTCGCGGTGGCCTCGCGCGGTGATCACGAACCCATCCGAGGTGATAACGCTGCGGCGGTAGAAATTGGTAATCGCAATACCAAGACCTTCGATCGCCAGACCATTGACCGTGATACCCTGTCGTTCCGCACTGCGGCGCACACGGCTGACTTCGGTGCCTGAGTTTGGCGTGCCGTCCCCCGACATATCCACCACGAGCCGGGCGCATTTTGGCGCGGCCTGAAAATGCTTCAGGCCAAAACTCAAGGCTTCGGCTGGCGCGGTGTTGGACAAGATAAAGGCGCGTTCCAATCCGCGCACCCGGGCCGCAAGATCCGCAACCTGCGCCGCGCTGAAAGCTTGCACCCAGTCTATGCTGACTTCTTGTTTGTCGGTTCCTGACCACTGGATCACAGACAGCGCGACCTGATCCCGCACGATGATTTCCGAAATCTCAGGATCGGTAAGTGCTGCGGCTAGACCGTCGATTTGCAGACGGTATTCACCGGGATCGACCGAGTTCGACACGTCCATGGCAAGGATCAGCGCCGTTTGGCACGCTTTGGCAGACTGAAATGAGGAAGCAGCCAGCAACCCGGCGAGAAGAACAGCGCGCAACATGGTACGATGGTGCGCGGGCTACGCGGCATGGTCAAGCGCCAAAGGGCAGGGTGCCTGCGCATACAACGTGGTGAGATTGTGGAAAGTGCAGGCTTCTGTTGCCAGGTGCCTGCGAACCCCGCCTTACGCGGCTAGGCGCAAGGGCTTAAGATTTCGATTCCTCGAACTGCTTACGCAGCCAGAGCAACCGGAGCACGATTGTCGTTTGCAATTGTACTTTTTTCGCCGATAACGGTGGCAGACAGCCGAGACAAAGCTAACCCCTTTAGACGTTCGTCGATCCTATTTCGTCCCCATGATCCTCAAACGAAGGATGTTTGGTGGAGACGCCGGGTACCGCCCCCGGGTCCGATCCGCTTATTACGAGCGCGTTTATGTCCATAGTTCCCGAATGGGAACAGGATGAATATAGGCACTGTGAACGGGGATGCAAAGAGCCTGCGGGGAGCGCTGGCTAAAAATTCACCGCGATCAGCCAAACAGCCGGCACCGCTTCGAACAGAAACCAGATCAGCGCCTTGGGCATTGGCGGTTTGTCTATGATGATCGACACCAGACGTCCGACAGCAGCACCGGCATAAGCAACACCCAGCATACCGTAGGCCCATGGCGCGCCAAGGATCAGGCAAACTAGACCCATGGAAACGAACAGCCCGCCCGCTGAGGCCCTCAGCTCGCTCAGCCCCATGGTGCTTTGCCCGGTGGTCAGATCCAGCGCGGAAGCTGTGTAGCGTGGCGCTATAAATCCAAACAGGCCCAATCCGATGGTGAGAACGGCAAGGCCGATGTTGATGAGGTCGAACATTGGAACTTTCTATTTTGCTATGCGTGGATACTTAGCGCGCTGGCCGCTCAGCACCAGCCTCGTCGCGAATCCATATGCGGGGCAAAAGCCCTGAATGGCCCGTTTCAACTTGAACAAGCCAGCGGTGCATTGCGCAAAACCGCCGGTTCGGACGGCGCGGTTTTGCCGGGTGGATCGGATCGGCCTTGGTTAGCCGACGCGCAACCCATGATCTGGCGAGCACGCGCCAGTTGTGCGTTCAATCCACATAACACATCGAAGGATTGCAGAGCGCCTGTCATGTCTTGCCGTGTCTTCATAACCACTCACGGAGGAAAGACGATGACAAAAACACCAACCAAACGGAACCCGTCGGCAGTATTGGCGCTCATTCTGGCGACCAGCGTGCCTGCTGTCGTTCTGGCCCAATCGGTTCTGGACACCAATGGCGACGGACTGGTGAGCTTAGACGAAGTGCAGGCCGTATTTCCGGACGTCGACAGCGATGCCTTCATGGCCGCTGACAGTGACGGCGACGCCCTGCTCAACGCCGATGAATTGGCGGCCGCGCAGGATGCGGGCTTGATCCCGATGGCAGACGGGTAAGCCCTCGGCCTGCGCCCTTCGTATTTTCGCGGGGCGCGGGCCACTTGCCTCTGTTCGCAGAAGCTATTGCGCGGTAGCCTGATCTCATGAGGAAACGGGCATGAAGATCTGCGCATTGACCATGGTCCACCGCGATTATTGGGCCTTGTCGCGTTGGTACGCGCACCATGGCGCATTGATCGGCCCTGAAAACCTCTTTGTCATAGCGCATGGCGCGGACCCCCGCATTCAGGAAATTTGTCCCAAGGCATCAGTTCTTACGATCCCCAGAGAAACATTCGAAGGCTTCGACAAAGTGCGGGGCAATCTGTTGAATGGCATCATGGGCGGGCTGTTGGGCGGTACCTATGATATTGCCATTCGCACTGATGCTGATGAATTGGTTTGCTTTGATCCCGACCGCTACGAAAGCCTGCAGGCCGTCGTCACCGCGCATGATGCGCCGGTGCTGACCGCGCTGGGATTTGATCTGGTGGAGATGCCCGAAGACGCGACCCTAGACGAAGGATCCGTTTTCGCGCAGCGGAGCGCTTTGGCCTTTTCCGGGCATTACTCCAAAGCGGTGATCGCCCGCAGAGCCGTGGATTTTCAACTGCACGGCACGCGCGTTGCACCGCGCCGGGTCGACGGCTTTCCTTTCGTGATGCCCCGCGGGCTGTATCTCGCGCATCTCAAATACGCGAACGGCGTGGCGTTGGATGATTCAACGCAGGTGCGCGAAGCCGTGGGCCAAAGTGGTGCCAAGGGCGCACCCGGTGCCGGATGGTCCGAAGCATCGCGTGATCGTGCCGAGTTCATCTCCAGCTTTGAGCAAAAGAAGGAGGTGGATTGGGATCGCGCGGAAACGCAGGCCTATGAGGCGCTCTCGGTCAAACCCGCGCGCCTACCTAAGTTCAACCTGGTCAAGGCCCGCGCGTTGAAAATGCCGCTGCGCACCCGTTTGCCCCAACGGTTTTCCGGTCAGGGCTGACGCGGGCGCGGTGGGGACTATCCCACCACGATCGATTGGTCCGTGCTGCCCGCGGGGGTTGCTGCACCATAGCTGGCCGCCGCCTCACTTTCGGTCATGACGACGACGGCACCTTCGGCAAAGGGGCTTTCCTCCAAAGTCACGAAACGCTCAAGATCCGGCGAATATCGAGGGGCCTGCCATTGCATTTCTGCAGTGGCGAGCGCCGTGCCATCCGTGTCGCGCACAGTGATTTCCAAAGCTCCGCGCACAATCAGGTAGCGTGGTTCCACAACGACGCGTTCGACGCGATATTCGATTTCGGCCTCTTCGGGGACGACAGACCCATCCGGCACCACCAGAACGATTTGATCTTCGATGTCATTGAAATCCCGGATCCACATATCGTCACCGTTGGGCATGGCAAAGAAGGTGTCGGCACCAGCACCACCAAAATATCCACCGCCGTCAAAGCCAGAGAAGAAGGGGCTTGCGCTGTAACCGACGCCCGACACCAGATTGTCTGCGCCATCGCCGCCATACATGGCGGATGCCACTGAGTATGGGCTCACCACGTTGCCTACGTTGATCGTGCGTGTCTGCGCCTCACCCCCGATCAAGGTATCATCCCCGGCATCGCCACGCAGGATTTGCACGCCATCAGACCCACCCAAGAGCAGATCATCGCCGTCACCGCCCTGCATGGTGACGTTGCCGATGCCGCTAGTCAGCGTGTCTGCACCTTCACCGCCTTCAATCGTGTCGCCGGGTTCGGCTTCGATCAAAGGTGAGTTTGGTACATCGACAATCTGCCCCGGCGCCGTTTCATCTCCGGCGTAGATCAGATCATCTCCAAGTCCGCCCACCAGCAGATCGGCGCCCGCGGCGCCATCGATGGTGTCATTGCCGCTCAGCCCGTCGATGGTGTCCGCCATATCGGTGCCGACCAATGCGTCATCCCCTTCGGTTGGAATGGCCGGTGGTTCGGTTTCGGGCAGGGTGAACCCATCCTCACCTTGACTGTTCAGCAAGGTTTCCAGCTCCGTCGCATCGACATAGGCGACGGCAGTTGCGGGCAGGGTGCCCGGATCGACACCATCAAGCCGCAAGATAATATCGGACCCATAGAAAATCGCGGCTGCACCGGTTTCAGGATCGCTGCCGACACTGTAATCCGCAGCGCTGCTGCCCTCTGCCAGAGGCACTACGATCGAATCTTCGGCGAGGTTGAAGTCGGTAACAACGCTGAGATCGGTTCCCGGAATGAAGACGTCACCGCCATCACCACCCGTCATGATCGCGCCACCTGCAGCGAGCAGAATATCGGCGCCATCATTGCCAAACATCTCGTTGGTCAAACCTTCGGTGCGCAAAAGATCGTTGCCGTCGCCCGCATAGATGGTGTCGGTCCCGGCGTCACCCTCGATCGTATCGGATCCATCATCACCCACTAGGAAATCGTCGCCGACAAAGCCGTTGATCTCGTCGTTGCCCAGCCCACCGCGGATACTGTCGTCAAACTCGGTGCCAGCAATGGTCACATCCCCGACGCCCACGCCGTTGCCAAGGTTGTTGATCGGGCCATCCGCTGGGCCTCCGGTATCGTCGTCATCATCGCCCGGTCCATCAGTATCCGGCAGTGTCGGGCCGTCGGCGCCTTGGCTATCGATCACGGATTGGGTTTGGTCGGCATCCAAAAAGACAATGTCGTCCAACGACATCGCACCAGACTCCAGATTGAAAAAGCGCAAAACGGTTGTGGAGCCGCTTTCGTCCTCTTTCACGAGACGGAAGACCACTTCTTCGCCAACGGTGTATTCCTCGAGAGCGAAATCGTTAGGGTCTTCGCCGTCGGCCAGTTGATAAACGGCGACGTCCTCGCCCGACACAAAATCCGAAATATAGCTTAGGCTTTGTCCGGCTTCAGGGGCCTGCGTGATGAAGATATCCGCGCCATCACCGCCTTCCATAAAGGCTGTGGATCCCGCAACCAGAATATCATCGCCGTCACCGCCAAACAGCTGTGCGGCACTCTGACCACCGTCACGGATCAACAGATCATTGCCCGCCTCCCCATAGAGCCCCGTGAATGTCGGCCCGCCGAAGGTTCCGTCGAAACCACCACTATCAGTGATGGTATCCTGACCTTCGCCGCCACGCATTTCGTTCAAGCCTGAGCTTTCGGTCAGAACATCGTCGCCATCACCGCCGTAGATGGTGTCGTTCCCGATGCCGCCATCAATGCTGTCGCTGCCATCGTCACCGGCCAGGAAATCCTGTCCGGCACCACCCGCGATCAGATCGTCTCCGGCAAAGGCATTGACGAAGTCATCGCCATCGGACCCATCAATGGCATCGTTGCCTTCGGTTCCGTAAATTTCGTCGTCGTCACTGGTCGCGACATAGGCAGTTCCGGCGGCCATCGCGCCGAGCAACGAAAGGTAAACTAGCATAACAGCCCCCACTGATTATTGGGGAAGGTTAACAATCATCCTTCTATCCGTAAACTGTTAAGCTGTTGGTATTATTGCAAAGCTTGATTGCATTGAAGTGGCGAAACAATGCGCTTGATTTGGGGCGCATTGTTTCGCGAAAACCGCTAGTTTCTTAGCCCGCCAATGCGGCGTTCAGGTTTTCGTCCAGCTTTTCAAGGAAGCCCATCGTGGTCAGCCAGCCCTGATCCGGTCCGACCAAAAGTGCGAGATCCTTAGTCATAAAGCCGGATTCGACTGTGTCGACGATGACCTTTTCGAGGGTTGAGGCAAATTCCATCAGCTTCGCGTTGTCATCCAGCTTTGCCCGGTGCTTCAGACCGCCGGTCCAAGCATAAATGGAGGCGATTGAATTGGTCGAGGTCGACTCGCCTGCCTGATGCTGACGATAGTGACGTGTCACCGTGCCATGTGCGGCCTCGGACTCAACAATCTTGCCATCAGGTGTCATCAATTGGCTGGACATCATTCCGAGCGATCCAAAACCTTGCGCAACCGTGTCAGACTGCACGTCACCGTCGTAGTTTTTGCAGGCCCAAACGAAACCGCCGTTCCACTTCATTGCACAGGCCACCATGTCATCGATCAGACGATGTTGGTATTCGATCCCTTTTTCCTCGTACTGCGCTTTGAATTCCGCTTCAAAGACCTCTTGGAAGATCTCAATGAACCGGCCGTCGTACTGCTTGAGAATGGTGTTTTTGGTCGACAGGTACACCGGCCAGCCAAGGTTCAAACCATAGTTAAACGACGCGCGGGCAAAGTCATAGATCGAGGCATCGAGGTTATACATCGACATGAAAACGCCAGCGTCTGGCGCATCAAACACATCGCGCTCGATGACGGTTCCGTCTGTGCCTTCGAACTTCATCGTTAGCTTGCCTGCGCCGGGGAATTTGAAGTCCTGCGCCTTGTATTGATCGCCAAAGGCATGACGACCAACAACGATTGGCTGGGTCCAGCCGGGCACAAGCCGGGGTACGTTCCGGCAAATAATCGGCTGGCGGAAGATCACGCCGCCCAGAATATTCCGGATGGTTCCGTTGGGGCTGCGCCACATTTTCTTGAGGCCGAATTCTTCGACCCGTGCTTCATCAGGTGTGATGGTGGCGCATTTGACAGCAACGCCCACTTCGCGGGTCCTTTCGGCGGCGTCGATAGTGATCTGGTCTTCGGTCCGATCCCGTTCCTCGATCCCGAGGTCGTAGTACAGAAGATCGATGTCGAGATAAGGCAGGATCAGCTTTTTCTTGATGAAATCCCACATGATGCGGGTCATTTCATCGCCATCCATTTCTACAATCGGGTTGTCTACCTTGATCTTGCTCATTACGCGGCCTTTCCCATCTTAAACGGCTGGGCAAAGGCATAGACCATTTGCTGCAGTTGCGAAAGCACCGCTAGAGCGTGGAGTTTTCATCCTGCAAATCGCGCATCCGCCGCATCAGGATCAGCGACAGTGCACACAGAACAAAGACACCGATTGCCAGCGGCATCGGGGTGCCGTCGAAGGCCAAGCCAATGGGCACAGCCAGAATGACCGCGATAATCGTGGCCAGCGATCCGATTACAGATGCCGCCATTCCGGCAATGTGGCCCATGGGTTCCATGGCGATTGCGTTGAGGTTGCCAATGGTCAGGCCAGCCTGAAAGAACAGCGACAACTGCCACAACATGAACAACCCGAACAGGGTGTTGCCGGACACGCCGAACAACAGCAAGGCAATCATGACCGCGCTCATGACCACTTGGGCCAGCAACATGGCAGACACCAGCCGGATCATGCCAAGCCGCATGACCAAAGCCGCATTCAGGAAAGAGGCCGAGGCGGCCAGAACCGCAATCGCACCAAACCAAAGATGGAATTCATGGGCGCGGTCGAATGTCAGATCGTAGATGGGTTGCACGGTCGAAATGGTCGCAAAGAGGCATCCGAACCCAAGCCCCTGAACCAGAATGCTGAGGCGGCAAGTCGGGTGCATCAGCATTTCCAACACGGCGGCCCGCAGGCTGCGTGCCTTAAACGGGCGGCGATGTTCAGGGCTTAGGGTTTCCGGCAAACGGATAACGGTCCAAAGGGACAAGACCACCGCAAAGACAATGAATATCCAAAAGATCAGCCGCCAGCTGGAATAGGCAACCGCCAAGGCGCCAAGCGATGGCGCAATGGCAGGGACGGTGGTGAAGACGATCATCACAAATGAAACGATCCGCGCCATACCGCGACCCGCGTACCGGTCGCGCACCAGCGCCAGCGCAACAACCCGTGGGCCGGCGGCGCCTAGCCCCTGCACCAACCGTGCGATCAGCAGGGCTTCCATGCTTTGCGCGTAGGCGCAGGCCAACGCCGAAGCAACATAGATCACTGACCCCCACAACAAGACGGATTTGCGCCCAAAGCTGTCGGATAGCGGCCCGGTCACCAAAGTGCCCAGACCCATGCCTAGGACAAAGCTGGTCACAACCAGTTGCGCGCGGTTGGGATCGTTCGGGGTCAGATCCTGTGCCATCTGAGGAAGGCCCGGCAGCATTGTATCGACCGATAGCGCAACAAGCGCAGACATCATGGCGACAAGCGCGATGAATTCCTTGCGCCCGGGTTTGCGGGGGACCGATGGGGATGGTTCACTCACGATGTCCGGGCTCCTGTGGCCCGGCGGGTGCGTCATCCTTATTGGCGGTTTCCGTGTCATCGCCCAAACGTGTCACCAGCCATTCGGTGTGTTCCTGCCGTTTGCGCATGGCGAACATGCCAAATTGCTGAATGGCGACGGCGAAAATACCCAGCCCCACAAAGATAAAGATGGTGGTGCCGATCTTGCCAGCCGCCGTCACAGGCACGAGATTGCCATATCCAACAGTCGATAGTGTGACGACGGTAAAGAAATAAGCGTCCAGCCAGCTCCAGCCCTCGGCGTATCGGAAAAAGACAGTTCCAATAGCGATGATCCCGACCGGTGTGGCCAAAAGCGTCAAGAGGGGTAGGCGTTTCATTCGGCGGGATCTGCTCCCGCGCGCAGTTCTTCGATGACCTTGACCCAAAGCTCTGGTGGCTGAGCGCCGGGAACAGCGTGCTGACCAGCGACGATAAAGGTCGGAACAGAATTGATCCCCATACCGCGTGCAGCCGCATCGCGTTCGACGATTTCACGGCGGTCCTCTTCACCCTTCATCAGGCGCATGACAACCGCCGCATCCATGGCACAGGCATCCGCGATGTCCGCCAGCACTTCGATATCGCCAATATCGCGACCTTCGACGAAGTAGGCCCGGAACAGCGCGGGTACGACTGCGGCTTGAACACCTTCAGCTTCGGACCAATGGATCAGGCGATGCGCATTGATGGTTGAGGGGGTCTTCTCGATGGCATCGAGATTGATCTCGAGCCCGGCTTTTTCGGCGTGTTCGACCACGGGCGCATAGGCTTTGACAGCACCGGCCTTGCCTCCGAATTTGGTTTCAAGATACTCGCGCCGGTCCATGCCGGTTTGGGGCATGTCCGGGTTCAGCATGAAGGGCAACCATCTGATCTGAAACGGATGATCGGGATAGTCGGCCAGTGCCTTGTCCAGATTGGCCTTGCCGATATAGCACCACGGGCAAATCGGATCGGAAAAGATATCAAGCTGAATCATAACGCGGCCTTTTATTGGATTGATACTGTCCTATCAGCCAAAGTCAGGGAAGGCGAGGCGGCGTGTGAGCACAGCCTAGGCGCCAAGCTTGCGGCGCAAAATTTTGCCGTTGGGATTGCGCGGCAGACTATCTACATGGCGGTACAGACGCGGTTGCTTGTATCGCGCCAGCCGTTTTTCGGCCTCGGAAGTAAGCCAGTCTTCGTTTAGTGGCTCGGGCCCGGTGTAGTAGGCCGCGATCACCCGGACATCCGGTTTGATTTCCACATCGGTCACGGCCACTTCTGAAATGCCCGGCACCGCCGCAAGCGCGGCTTCGACCTCGAGCGGGGACACCCGAAAGCCGCCGGCATTCATCATGTCGTCAGCGCGGCCGAGATAGGCGATTTGACCATCGGGCTCCATTTCCCCGCGGTCTCCTGTCAGAAACCAGTCGCCTGAGAATTTCTCTGCGGTTGCTGCATCCGCGCCGATGTAACCCAACATTAAACCCGGGTCGGAGCGGTGAACGGAAATCACGCCTTCGGTGCCCAGTGGAACAGGTGCGCCATCTTCGTTCAAAAGCGCAATCCGCCGTCCGCGTTGCGGCCTGCCAAGATGGCGGCCGTCCGATGGCCGTCCGGGCGCCGAGGAAATGAAGGTCGAGCACTCCGACATGCCGTAGGCTTCGTAGATCTCGGTTCCGGTGACGTCGCGCCATTGCTCGCGCAGGCTCTGCGGTAGTTTTTCACCCGCAGCCAGCCCATGGCGCAACTTTGGCAGTGCCTGCACCGGCCCCTTCAAGATTTGGCGATACACGCCCGGCGCGGCGGCAAAGACGCTGGCATCGTTTCGTGCCAGCAAAAGCGGGATCTGGCTCGGATCGGTGCCGGCTGCTGGGATCAATGCCGTGGCTCCCTTGGTCCAGGGATCCATCAGTCCGGTACCCAGCGTATAGGTCCAATTGAACGCCCCTGCGTGCAAAAGGCGGTCTTCAGGACCCAGTGCATACCAATCCTGCATCATCATTTGCCGGGCCCAAATAGCGCGGTGCGCATGGCCAACAGCCGGCGGGGTTCCTGAGGTGCCTGAGGTATAGATCACATAGGCCAGACGATCCGGATCGCCCATCTGAAAGCCGGCTGCCGGCAGTTTATGCCATGCCTGATATACCTCGGGCCCAAAGACCGGGGTGGCGCCATCCGGGCAGGCCACACCATCAGCCCGCAGGATCGCTTTGGGTTCTAGATGATCAATGATCGCGCTGACTTCGCGTTCCGTCAGTTGTGATGACGTGGGCACCGGTATGATCCCGGCGGCAATTGCGCCCAGATAAGCAATCGGGAAATCCACTGTATTGCCCAGACGCATAAGCATCAGGTCACCCGGCCTGAGCCCTGTTTCCAAAAGTCCTGTCGCTGTACCCAGAACAGCTTGGGTCAGTTTCGCGTAGGACCAACGTTGGGCGCCTGTTGGTTTGACGACAGCCAGCGCGATCTTGTCGGGCGTCTGCGTTCCGGCGGCCAGAACATGGGCCGCGAGGTTGAAAGGCGTAGGGCAGGGCGCGTAAGGCCCTTCATCGAAAACCGAAAGCATGCAAACGCGATTAGGCCTCTCGCGAGGCTCTTGCAAGCGTTAGCCGCGCCCGTTAGCAACGATGCATGACAAAAGATCCCAAATCCCTGATCCGCATTGCCCGTGAAAACGGCGAAGAAACCATTGCCGAACCGGTGGATCTGGGAACCCGCGTCCGCGAATTGCGCAAAGCGCGGGATTGGACATTGGAACAGGCCGCGAAACAGGCCGGTTTGGCCCGGTCGACCCTTTCCAAAATCGAAAACGGGCAAATGTCCCCGACCTATGATGCGCTGAAAAAGCTGGCGGTCGGGTTGGAAATTTCGGTCCCTCAGCTGTTCACGCCGCCACAGCAGGAAAAGGTCAACGGCCGCATGACTGTGACCCGTGACGGAGAGGGGCAGGACCATATAACCGCCACCTACGAACACAGCCTCTTGGCGGACAGCCTGACACGCAAACGCATGCTGCCCTATCGCGCGCGGGTAAGGGCACGGTCTATGGATGAATTCGACGGATGGGTCCGGCACGATGGCGAAGAATTTCTCTATGTGCTGACCGGGGTGGTCAAACTCTACACCGAATTTTACGAACCGATCGAAATGCGCCGGGGTGACAGCGCCTACTATGATGCCACCATGGGGCACAATGTCATTTCAATTAGCGACGATGATGCCACGATCCTTTGGGTGACGTCTCTGGGCTAGAATGGCCTGATCGCGAAACCAGCGCCTTGCTGGCCTTCCCAAAGTTGGTCCATTGTCGATAGTCCGATGAAACGCACGGCTAAAGCTTGGGATTGGATATAGCGATGAGAGTTTTCTTTACGGGCGGAAGCGGCAAGGCCGGCAAATGGGCGATCCGCCATTTGCAGGCGCAGGGCCACCATGTGGTGAATATCGATCAAACGCCATCTGGTCTGGATTGTCCCGAATTGCTCGTGGACCTGTGCGATTCCGGGCAGGTGATCGGCGCTATGTCCCAGTTTGTCGAAGGCGCGGAACTGGACGCGGGCACTGGGGTTCCGACCTATGATGCCGTTGTTCACTTTGCCGCCATTCCGCGCGTCATGATTGGCACTGATGGCGAATGCTTTCGCCAAAACACCCTGAGCACCTACAACGTCATCGAAGCTGCGGTGAAACTGGGCGTGCGAAAAGTTATCTTTGCCAGCTCAGAGACAACATACGGCATCTGCTTTGCTGACGGCACGCTTATGCCGGATTTCGTTCCGATCGATGAAACTCATCCAACGGTTCCGCACGACAGCTATGCCATGTCCAAGGTCTGCAATGAGGTGACAGCCCGGTCGTTTCAGGCAAGAACAGGCGCTGACATCTACGGATTGCGGATCAACAACGTGATTGAGCCACATGAATACGATGAAATGTTCCCGGCGTTCATAGACGATCCGTCGCTTCGCCGTCGAAATATCTTTGCCTATATCGACGCTCGCGATTTGGGGCACATGGTCGATTGTTGCCTGAACACGGACGGGCTGGGTTACGAAGTGTTCAACGTCTCGAATGACGACATGTCTGTCGACATCACGTCGGACCAAGTGATCGAACGCTTTTATAAAGGGGTAGAGGTGCGCAGCGAAATGGAGCCGAATGAAACCTTCTTTTCGAACAAGAAGGCCAGAAAAATGGTTGGCTTCACCCCCCGGCACTCGTGGCGCGATGTATTGGGCTAGGACAAATTCAGGATGTGATGACGTCCACACGACACAAAAAAGCCCCCAGCGCCAAAGCTCTGGGGGCCTTTTTGATTGATGGATGCCGGGTTACTGACGCAGGGATGAAACTGCATCAAAGGCGGCGGTAAAACCGGTCAGCGACATATCCACTGTCACCTTTTGATCCGGTGCCAGCGCGGGAACAAGCGTGACCTTGGCAACGGCACCGGCTTTGAAGCGGTTGATGTCTTCGGCAATAAAGCCAACGCGCGCGTAGCAACCAATGGCCGCGCAGAACGAATAATCATAGGTGCGCGCCTTGGATCCGTCGACGGATACAGACAGTTTAGCTGTCAGAAGGGTTTCGAGCGGAACCACGAATGTGCCGCCCGCTACCGCGCGGCCGCCGTTTTCAAGCTTGAAGATACTGGCTTCGGCAACCGATGCGCCGTTCGCATCCTTGAGCAACTGGTACATCTGGCAGACGTCTTCGCCTTGACCTTCGGGAACGCGCAGGCACTGAAGCGCCCAGTCGCCGAAAGTTTCCTTGATATAGGTCTGTGGTCCGGCGGGCGCTGCCGGGGCAGGATCAGCGGCGTCTTCTTCGTCACCCAGGTCCAGTGGGCCACCGATGTTGGTGCCGCCATCGGCCGGGGCCTCTGCCTGTTCGTCTACAGTGGCTGTGTCATCGGCCTGCTGCGCCATGGCGGGTGCAGCACCCAAAGCAGCGAGCAACGACAAGAGAATGAGCGATTTGGTCATGGACGTCCTCTGAAATCCTTTGTGTTCTAAACGACCGGTTAGCACGACAATCGTCCGGTGTCAGGGCGGAATTTCCTGACTTAGCGTCTGATTGCGCGGTTTGCTGCGCAAATCAGTTCACAGCGCTTTGAATCGTTTGATCCAGACGCCTAGTGCCAACGGCAAAATCATACACATCATGTTGTGGAAAAAGTAGAAAGGGGCCCGATGGCCCCCTTCTTTATCACTCCCTGTCGGACTGGCCGACTTTGTCATTGGCCGAACGCTACGAAAGTTGCAGGCATCGGTCAACAGGGTTTTTTCAACAAATTCTCTCTCTAGAAAAATGTATGAATCTCAGGGTGAAACATGAAAAAAGGCCGCGCCCTTGGGCACGGCCAGTCTGACAGGGAGGAAGTTTGCCCACGACTGGAGAGGACATAACGTCATGGGCAAAGTCATACTGGCATCAAGCGGTTAAGAATGTATGTTTGCCAACGGACGGTAGGGGATAGAAAACGATGACAAATGGAATTTTCGTCGGCGGTGGCGGTCAGGACTATGGGGAAAAGCAATACCTCGATCTGGGTTATGCAAACCGTCATGGCCTGATTGCGGGTGCAACAGGCACCGGTAAGACTGTCACGCTTCAGATCCTTGCCGAAGGCTTTTCTAGCGCGGGCGTTCCGGTTTTCATGGCCGACGTCAAAGGCGACTTGTCGGGGCTGGCAAAGGCCGGAAGCGAAGCACACAAGCTTCACGCGCCGTTCATGGAGCGGAATGCCAAGATTGGCTTTGACGATTTCACCTATCAGGATTTTCCCGTCACCTTTTGGGATCTTTTCGGTAAACAAGGCCATCCCATTCGGACAACACTGGCCGAGATGGGGCCATTGCTGCTGTCGAACCTGCTGGAGCTGACCGAAGCACAGGAAGGCGTATTGAACATTGCCTTCCGTCTTGCCGACGAAGACGGGCTGCCGCTGCTTGATCTGAGCGATCTGCGCGCCTTGCTGGTCTGGATGGGCGAGAATCGCACCGATTTGTCCCTGCGCTATGGCAATGTTTCCACGGCTTCGATCGGGGCGATCCAGCGTCGTTTGCTGGTGCTTGAAAATCAGGGCGGAGCCAACCTGTTCGGCGAGCCGGCCCTCGAACTGGCAGACATGATGCGGACAGACTCAAACGGGCTGGGGCAGGTCAATATTCTGGCCGCTGATACCCTGATGAGCAGCCCGCGTCTTTATGCAACGTTCCTGTTGTGGCTGCTGTCCGAGCTGTTCGAAGAACTGCCCGAGGTTGGCGATCCGGACAAACCCAAGCTGGTTTTCTTCTTTGACGAAGCGCACCTGTTGTTCGATGACGCACCTAAGGTGCTGGTCGACAAGGTTGAACAGGTCGCCCGCCTGATCCGGTCAAAAGGCGTCGGGGTCTATTTCATCACCCAGAACCCGGACGACATCCCCGAGGACATTCTGGGCCAGCTTGGCAACCGGGTGCAGCATGCGTTGCGCGCCTTTACGGCGCGAGACCGCAAAGCGCTGCGGATGGCGGCCGAGACATATCGGGAAAACCCCGACTTCGATATCGAAAGCGCAATCCGCGAAGTCGGTGTCGGCGAAGCGGTGACATCGATGCTGCAGCGTAAGGGCGTGCCGGGCATGGCGCAGCGCACCCTGATCCGTCCGCCTTCATCCCAACTGGGCCCGATTTCTGCCGCCGAACGCGGTGGTGTGATGGGCGCCTCTGATCTGTCCGGCAAATACGATGAACGGCTTGACCGTGAATCTGCCTTCGAGATGCTCAAGGAGCGCGCGGCAAAGGCCGCAGCCGAAGCCGAAGAGGCGGAACGCCGCGAAGAAGAGGCCGAGGCCGCAGAGCGCGAATACAAAGCCGCGCGCCGTTATTCCGGAACCCGGGTGTCTCGCTCGTCCTCCAAGAGCAGCCGCAAGAAAACCGGCTTTGGCGAGGCGGTCGCAGATGTGGTCATCAAGGAACTGAAGGGCACCACGGGCCGGCGTATCGTGCGCGGCATTCTGGGTGGGCTGTTCAAAGGGCGCTGATCCGCCAGCAGAAAAGGAAACTGCGATGTTCTTGCGCAATGCCTGGTACGTGGCTGGTTGGTCCAGTGAAATCGGCGATGATCTGCATCCTGTCACGGTGTTGGGTGAAGCCATCTGCCTGTTCCGGGCCGAAAACGGCGACTACATCGGTCTGGAAGATGCCTGCCCGCATCGCAAATTGCCGCTGACCAAAGGGCGGCGCAAAGGCGATACTGTGGAATGTGGTTATCACGGCCTGACATTTGACTGCGCGGGGCAATGCGTCTGGGCTCCGGGTGGTGGGCGCATTCCTTCCAGTGCCAAGGTGCGGGCCTATCCCTGCCATGAAAAATACGGGCTGGTCTGGATCTGGATGGGCAATCCGGCACTTGCGGATCCTGCCGATATTTTCGAGATCGAAAACTATGACAATCCCGGATGGGGCATCAACAGAGGCGCTGCCATGGCGCTTGACTGCAACTATTTGCTGATGTGTGACAACCTTCTGGATCCCAGCCACGTCGCATGGGTGCACGAAGGCAGCTTTGGCCAGTCCGCGACCCGCGACACACCGCTGCGCGTCACCAAAACGGACGACGGGGTGATCGTGCATCGCTGGATGATGGATGTCGAGCCAGCCCCGTTTTACAAAAAGGTCATTGGCTTTGAAGGCAATTGCGACCGCAAGCAACACTACGAAGTGCGCTATCCCGGGCATGCGATCATTCGCGCGATCTTTACCCCTGCAGGAACGGGCGGCGAAGATGGACCACTGCACGAAGACACCTTCATCATGGACAGTTTCAATTTCATGACGCCCGTCAGTGAAAGCGAAACCCGGTATTACTGGTTCCAGCTTCGCAATATCCGTCCTGACGACGAAGATCTGTCCAAACTCATGAGCGAAGACGTTCGCAAAGCCTTTGAAGAAGATCGTGCGGTTCTGAGCGAAGTTCAGAAAGGAATGAGCAGCAAAACCTCTCCGCACATCGACTTGCCGATTGATGCAGGTCCCTTGCGGTTCAGACGCCAGCTTCAGGCAATGATCAACGAAGAAGCCCAGGTCGACGCGCAGATGGCTGATTGACGTCCAGACCCGCGCGGGATCAGGTCAGATCATCCACCCAGGACGGCCACTTCAACCCGGCGGCAACCTTGGCGTCCAGCTCGGCTTCCTGAACCTTGATGGTTTCAAGCCGTTCTATAACTTCGTCGATGCGCGCAAAGGCCACCACAACGACCCCATCCCGATCCGCCACGATCATATCGCCGGTTTCGATCTGTTGCCCCGCGACCTGCACCGCATAGCCCACACGCCCGGGACCGGACATATAGGGTGAGGCGGGTGTGATCCCTGCACACCAGACCGGCAAACCAGCCGCAAGAATACCGTCAAAGTCGCGCACGGGTCCGTCTGTGACAAAGCCGGCGGCCCCGCAGTTGCGCAGCATGCCGCACAGGCGATCGCCGCCCGCGGCGCAGCCGAGATGGCCACTGAAACCACCAATCACGACGTCACCTTCCTGAACAAGGGGCAGGGCGGCAAAGGTAGCCAAGACATCAGCCGGACCGTTGTCCGCTGTCAGCGCGGGTCCTGCGACATGCGCTGGAAGAACGCCGGACGTGTCCAATTGGGCGACCTGTTGCTCCAAAGCACCGCCACCGCCCAGTGCATCGGCAACAAATCCGGTTGGGACCGATTGAAACGCGGCGATCTGCTCAGCGCTCGGACGGCTGCGCGTCGGGTTCACGCTGAGTGTGGCGGGAAGTTCGATCATGGTCAGGCCTTGTTTTGGTTGTCCTGACAGGCTGGCCCATCAGGGTTCCGTGCGCAAACAAAAACGCCCGGAGACAGGCTCCGGGCGTTAGATAGTTTAGTCGTTCAGGATCAGTTGGCCGAGGCCAGTTCCTTTGGCAGACGGAATGTCCACAGCAGGCCACCTTGGTTCAGGTAGTTGACCTTCTTGGCCACTTCACCACCCCAAAGCGGAACCGCACCGCCCCAGCCGGAGATGACCGATACAAACTGTTCGCCATCCTGTTCCCAGGTGATCGGCTGACCCACGATGCCAGAGCCGGTCTGGAAGGACCAAAGCTTTTCACCGGTTTCATCGTCCAGCGCGACAAACTCACCTTCCGGTGTGCCGTAGAACACCAGACCACCGGCGGTCGCCATGACGCCACCCCAGAGAGGCGCATCGTTCTTGGCTTCCCAAACCACTTCGAGCGAGTCCGGATCAATCGCTTTGAGCGATCCAATGTGGTCTTCGTAGTTCGGCTTGATCGTGAAGCCGGAACCAAGGTAGGCCGCACCCTTCTTGTAGGTCACAGGCTCGTTCCAGATATCCATGCCCCATTCGTTCGAAGGCACATAGAAGTTGCCGGTCTTCTGGCTGAAGGCCATCGGCATCCAGTTCTTACCACCAAGGAACGACGGGCTGGCAAAGACGACTTCGCCCTTCTTGCCGTCGGCCGCATCGGCAGGATTGCCCGGACGGTTGTCTTCGACAAAGATCGGACGTCCGGTGTCATCGATACCTTCGGCCCAGGAGATGTCCTTGACGAAAGGTGTCGCACCGACAAAGCCGCCATCAGCCGCGTCGAGAACATAGAAGAAACCGTTCCGGTCAGCTGTGGCCAGACGCTGGTTACCGTCGCGGTCATCATAGGCAACCACTTCGTTCACGCCATCGTAGTCCCAGCCTTCGCGTGGAGTGGTCTGATAGTGCCACTTGATCTCGCCAGTTGCCGGATCGATACCAATCCGCGAGGCCGCATAAAGGTTGTCACCCTTGTTGCCTTCGGTGGGCGTGCCGGCATTGCGCAGGTGGCTGTTCCATGGAGCAGGGTTGCCGGTTCCGAAAATGATCGTGTCGGTCCGTGCGTCATAAGATCCGCCAAGCCATGTCGCACCGCCGCCGGTCTTCCACATGTCACCGGGCCATGTCGCATTCAGCGTGCCGGTCATGGTGCTTTCTTCGCCATTCAGCATGCCCATGTGGCCTTCGATCACCGGACGGTTCCAGACCAGATCACCGGTGTTCACATCCCGCGCCTGAACGGCACCAACGATACCAAATTCACCGCCAGAATTACCGGTAATGACCAATCCGTTCACGATCATCGGCGCAGCGGTGTAGGAATAGCCGGCCTTGTAGTCGTCGATCTTGTCGCGCCAGACCACGTCACCTGTGTCCTTGTTCAGCGCAACGATCCGGGCATCCAAGGTGCCAAAGATGATCTTATCGCCGTAGATCGCCGCACCGCGGTTGATCACGTCACAGCAGGGCAGAATGCCTTCAGGAAGGCGGGCATCATACTGCCAGATTTCCTTGCCGGTTTCGATGTCGATGGCATAGAGGCGCGAATACGAGCCGGTGATATACATCACGCCGTCATAAACGATCGGCTGCGTTTCCTGGCCGCGCTGCTTTTCACCACCGAGGCTGAAGGCCCAGGCTGGAACGAGGTTCTTGACGTTGTCCTTGTTCAGCGTCTCCAGCGGCGAATAGCGCTGCAGATGGCGACCCATGCCGTTGGTAACAACCTGATTGGTCATCATCTGGTCGTTGGCGATCATCTCTTCGGTCACCTCGGCCTGCGCACCCGTGGTGGCAATCAGGCCAAAGATGGCTGCGGCGACGAATCTGTTCATATCATTCCTCCCATGAACATGGCTTCGTTGTGGGGACGACTTGTGGCGATGCAATGCACTGCGCACAAAACGGCCGTATGTTCGCCGATCAGTATAAACAAAGGCCATTTTCGCGGAACGCGGCTTAGGTCGTACGACCCTTGCAGACTTGACAGAAGCGTGATTCGCCAACCCAACCTGATAGAATCATAGTGTCAAAAGTGAGAGGTGAGGGGCCATGAGATCAGGTTTGCGCGCATCAGGTCTGGCAGCGGTGACCGGCGTTACGATGGCATTGGGCGGGGCGGCTGGCGCATTGGAAACCGGGTCTTACGGGGTCTGGTTGCAAACCGCTCAGGGCAACGAAAAGATCCGGATTGCCGATTTGGCTATGGCTGAGGATGGCCTGTATTCAGTCGATATGGACCATAGTCAATTTTCAGAACACTTTTTGTCGATGCGACCGTTCCGGTGTCTGGATGGCCCTGAAAAACTATGGTGCCACGTTCCTTATCCCTATGCCATCAATCGCAATATTTCCAATGACTTGATCGATATCGAATACGACTTTCTGTTCATCTGGAAAAAGGCGGGCAGCTACGGGATCGATTTGTGGAACGGCGTCTACTATGTGGTAGAAGCAGACGGCCCATCTCTGGTGGGTGTGATGCATGAAATGGACATGAACAGCCTCTCTGTTCCGCCCGAAGATGGCGTGCTTCGTCCGGTCAACCGATCGCTTCTGGATCCGGCTGAGCCACAGAACCATTGGTTGCCGACGCTCTTGGTTTTGCCCGAATAGACACGAACGCACGCAAGTCGTCTGGCCGTCATGCGTTGCGATAACAGCCAGACGACCGGCGCCTAGTCACTGGCGGCGGTATTGTCCTGCGGACTGATCGCAGCAAGGTAGGACAGAATGAAATCCTGCACGGTTCTGTCCTTTATGCCGACATGGCGCATTTTGGTTCCCGGCATGAACCCTGCGTTGTCTTCCATCCAAGCTCTGAGTGCAGCTGGCGTCCAAACGATGCCAGACGCTTCAAGAGCGATGGAATAGTCGTAGTCCTCAAAGGTCCCGGCACCACGGTACAGAACGTTCTCAAGCGGTGGCCCGTATGAGGCATCGTCGGCATTGTCTGCATGACATAGTCTACATTCAGCATCAAAAAGCGATTTTCCAGCTGCGATTTTGACATCCTGATAGGTGTCTGAGGACGCGGGCATGCCAATGGTGGCAACCAGAGCGGCGCACAAGGGCAGGGCGAATTGAGGGCGCATGGTTCTCTCCTTTGCTTGAACCTGCGCCGATTTTAGAAACCGGCTTTTCCAGCGTTCATGATCCAAATCAAGCTTTCGCCATCGGCGGCATGTCCATTGGTCGTATATCGGCATGTTTTCCTGCTGGTACTCTTTGAGCCAGCTAATGGGAGGAACTCATGACGTTTATGAACACACTGCGCGCAGGCGCAGCCGCATTGATTGCGACAGCCACCGCGGTTTGTGCCGAAACACCTGTTCTACGGGCTGCTGTACTTCAGTATGGGACCGTGAACTGGGAACTGGACACGATCAAACACCACGCCTTTGACGAAGCCAACGGGTTCTCGCTTGAAGTGCAGGGCATGGCCGGTGGCGCTGCTGCCAAGGTCGCCTTTCAGGGCGGTGAGGCTGACGTGATCGTGTCGGATTGGCTATGGGTTGCGCGTCAGCGGGCAGCAGGTAAAGACTATGTCTTCATCCCATACAGCCGCGCCGTGGGCGCCGTGATGGTACCAGCAGGAAGCCCCGCGCAATCGCTTGCGGATCTGCAGGGCGGAAAGATCGGTATTGCTGGCGGGCCTTTGGACAAGAGCTGGTTGATCTTGCAGGCTTATGCGCAGCAGGAATTCGATCTCGATCTGGTCGCGCAAACGGAACAGGTGTTTGGCGCACCGCCGCTGATCTTCAAAACTGCGCTTCAGGGTGAACTCGATGGTGCAATCAATTTCTGGCACTTCCTTGCCAAGATGGAAGCCTCGGGCATGCGTCCTTTGGTGACCGTTGAAACCGCTGCCGAAGCTTTGGGCTTGGACACGCAAACGCCGTTGCTGGGCTATGTCATGCGCGGCGACATGTTGCGTGACAATCCTGAACTGGTGAACGGCATGGCCGGAGCATCCCGCGCGGCCAAGGACCTGCTGGGTACGGATGATGCGGAATGGGATCGCCTGCGTCCACGTATGAAGGCCAAGACCGACGCACAGTTTGACGCTCTCGTCGCGGGCTTTCGCGCGGGTATCCCGGCGCCGGGTCCGGTGAACGAAGACGCAGCTGCCAAGATGCTCAAGCTTATGGCCGATCTTGGGGGCGAAGAACTGGTGGGTACCGCCACGGAACTGCCATCCGGTGTTTTTGTCCAGCCCGGCAGCTGAGCGGATATGACCAGGCTGCGTCTCGTGCAGGATGACCAACAGGCAGGCGCGCGCAAACCAGTTGCGCGCCTGTCACTTGACGGACTTGAGCTGGCGGGGCGCGCAATTTTGGGGCCCGTGCAGCTTGATTTGTTCAGTGGTGAGACGGTGGCATTGACCGGACCATCCGGGATCGGAAAAACCAGCCTGTTACGGGTTCTGGCAGGATTGGAAACGCGGCAACGCGGGTCGGTCGAGCGCCCGAAAAACGTCGCCGTGGTGTTTCAGGAACCAACACTGTTACCATGGCGGAATTTGCAGGAAAATCTCTGCCTGACCCTCCACATTTCGCCTGAGGCCGCGGAGCAAGCACTGGCCAGCGTCGGCCTGGCAGGGCGTGGCGGTGATTTCCCCGGTCAGCTGAGCCTTGGACAACAACGGCGATTGGCCTTGGCCCGTGCCTTTGCCGGATCTCCGGATCTGCTGCTTCTGGACGAGCCATTTGTGTCGTTGGATGCGGCCCTTGCCGATGAAATGATGACACTTTTCGAAACTTTGCGGTCGGGAAGTTCTGTCACGACCCTATTGGTGACCCATGCGGAAAGCGAAGCAAAACGGCTCGCGTCGCGTATCGTCCACCTGTCCGGTAGCCCGGCAACGCTGGATCCATAAGGCTCAAAAGGAGGGTGCGTAGCGCCAGTTGTCCGCGTCAGGCGTGACTTCGTCCAGATCGTAGTCCGCCCGCTGCAAACGTTTGGCCACACTCAGACCATCCGCAGCGGCCTGATCCACGAACATGCGCCCGAGGGTTTCATCCCGGGCAATCCCGTGACCGCGCATCAGGTTGATCCCATGGTTGAATTTGCCAACCGGATCGCCCATTTCCGCAGCGCGCCTGTCCCATTCGGCCGATGCGTCGGGATTGTATTCGCCGCCAAAGCCGTTGTTTTCCATATAGGACATCCACGTCATGGTGCCAGTGTATCCGGCTTCGGCACAGGCTTCGAAAATCTTGCGGGCGGTTTCATGATCGCCTGACTTTGTCATGAGATATCCCGAGGCACAGAGCGCCATGTCAGTTTCGCCGCGTTCAATTTTGGCGATGTTGTTGCCCCATGTCATTTCCTCGGGGTTCAGCGTGCCGAGATCCTCTTCGCGTTCCTCTGCGCTCGGCGCACTGGCGAAAAGAACTGTCGCAATCAAACTCAGACGTATCAGCATGGATGGCCTCCTGCGCCGACCTTAGCAGAGACGGGCAAAGCTTTCACGTCTGCAATGGTCGTAGATCACCTCTTGCGCCGCACCATCCCGCGTGCGGGATCATATCCCCAGATGGCCAACGCCATGAACACAAAGGCCGCAATGCCGGTCCAAAGCAACGCGGAAGGACTTAATTCACCATGCAGAGCAAAGCGGATCAGCTCAACAGCATGGGTAAACGGATTGGCCGCGCAGATGTCATGCAACAGCTCTGAGGACTCGGCCATTTTCCAAAGAGGATAGAGCGCGGAGCTGAGGAAAAACATTGGAAAGATCACGAAGTTCATGACGCCGGCAAAGTTTTCAAGCTGTTTGATAAAGCTGGACAGCGCCAGACCAAGAGCCCCCAGCATCAAGCCTGCAAGAACCAAGGCCGGCAGAACAGTCAGATAGCCGATGGCAGGCGCAGTGATGTCAAAGGCCCAGGCGATGGCCAAAAAGGCATAGCACTGCAGAACCCCGATAAAGGTCGCGCCGCAAAGCTTTGAAAACAATAGAAACCAGCGGGGCAGTGGTGCCGTCAAAAGCAACCGCATGGATCCCATTTCCCGGTCGTAAACCAACGATAATGAAGACTGCATGCCATTGAACAACAAGATCATGCCGCAGAGCCCCGGGACAATGTATGTCTCGTAGGTGATGTAGGTTTGGTAGGGCGGCGTGATCGACAGGCCCAAAGCGGCGCGAAAACCGGCGGCAAAGACCAACAGCCAGACCAATGGCCTGACAAGGGCCGCAATGAACCGTTCGCGTTGATGCACAAAGCGCAAAGCTTCCCGGATGACGATCGCGCGAAAGGCTGGCAAATAGGTCATGGGCACAACCACATTCCGCTCACCGAACGATAGAAATAATACTCTGATTTTTCAATGCGGTACGTTGGCTTCCTCATGCAGCCACTCCCGTTTCCGCAAGAAACCAGTCTTGCAACGCTTGACCGCCGACCAGATCTCCAGTCACGCCACGCGCGCGTATCCGGCCCTGGTGCAGCAGCACTAGGTCGTCTTGCATCTGCACTTCGTCGGTCAAATGAGTTGCCCAAAGAACGCTGATACCGCCTAAGGCCAATTCGTGTACATGCGCCACCAGAGATTGACGTGCGGCGGCGTCCAATCCGACGGTTGGTTCGTCCAAAAGCAACACCTTTGGATGATGCAAAAGGGCGCGTGCGATTTCAGTGCGCCTGCGATGACCGCCATTCAGGCCGCGCGCCTTTTCCCCTGCGCGCTGACGCATATCCAACTGGTCCAGCGCCGCGTCGATCCGGGTTTCGGCGGTCTTTCCGGACAAACCTTGAAGGGCCGCGAAATACCGTAGGTTCTGACGCACACTCAAATCCAGATCGAGCGTGGGTTGCTGAAACACCACCCCCATAGCGGCAAGAGCAGCCCGCGGTGCCTTCTGCAGGTCGTGTCCCGCAATTTCGATGCGTCCGTCCGCACTTGAAAACAGCTGGGTCAACAGCCCAAACAGAGTGGATTTTCCCGCACCGTTTGGCCCGAGCAAGGCGCAGAAACGCCCGGCCGCCACGTCAAACGAGACTGCGTCCAGCGCCGGTTTTGCACCATATGAGAAACTCAGATCAGAAACAGACAGGCTCATGATGGCAGAGTAAGCCGGTCAGTACGGGTTGCGCCAGCCCGGCTATTCAATTGTAATTTCCAGCCGCTGGGTTTCACCGGTCGAGCCGGGCACCTTGAGATAGTAAGAGCCCGGTTTGATCGCGACGAATCCGATCTCCATTTCGCCCGCCTCGTCGAATTCGACTGAATCGAGGCCGAGGGGCCGAATTTCCAATCCTTCGACGACGATTTCATCTACCCAGATGGCCCGGAAAAACTCTGGCCCGACCAAGGCCAGTTCCTGACTGCCATCGCCTTGTATTTCAAATTCATAGTAGGTACCGGATTTCAAAACCCACGGTGCTGATGTCAGCGGCATGCCAGCCGACAGCTGAATGGGTTCGAGATCTTCTTTGTTCTTGGCCGACAAAATCCCGGCCAGCCCAAAGCGGTTGTCATCGTCGTCATCATCGGCCTGCACGGACAGGGGCAGGGCGCAGACCAAAAGAGCGGTCAATATCGGTTTGATCATGTGGAAAGTTCCTTGTTCAGACGAAGGGTGGGAATAGCGGCCTAAGGGTCCAAGCGGTCAGTTTGTTGGCCTGAATGCAGCGCCCCAAGGAAACCGGCCCACCTTGATGGACTTGAGCGCCTTGCGCGACGCAACGTCGATGACGGTTACATCTCCTGAGACGCCATTGGTCGTGAACAGCAAGGACCGGTCCGCGTTGAAATCCATGTGCCAGACCCGGCGCCCCACGAGGATGTAGTCTTCGACTTCGTAGGTTTCTGCATTCACCACGGCCACGTGGTTGGATGGGCCAAGCGCGACAAAGGCATGAGTATCCCCTTGGGTGAATTCAAAGCCCACGGGTTGAACACGGTCGGGATGCATGTTGGCAACTTCGAAGCTGATCTTGGTCTTTTCGGCCTGCGTGGCCACATCGAAGACCGAGATCGTACCGCCGATTTCGGCGCTAACCCAAAGCTCTGACCCGCCTTTGACAAATTCGGCGTGGCGCGGACGGCTGTCGACCAATGTGTTGGCGAACAATTCTTGCGTTTCCGTATCGATCCAATGGGCCATATTGGTTGTTTCGGAAGTGGTGATGGCAATCTTGCCATCGGGTGACACGGCCATGCCTTCGGGCTCGATCCCAACATCAATCTGGGCGACAACCGTGCGCGACACTGTATCGACCACCGTGGTGATCGCATCATCTTCATTGGCGATGTAGAGATGCCGGTCATCTGGATGCAGAACAAACTGTTCGGGGTCTTCGCCTGATGGCAAATCGTGAAGGATCTCACCGGTTGCCGGGTCCATGACCTGCACGGCGTCACTGTCCGAGGCGCAAATGTAGACGACGGAAAAATCCTTGGAAAATGTGATGCCGCGTGGGCGTTCGCCTGTGGGAATCGTTCGGGTCACTTCCATGGTTTCGATGTCGATCACCGAAATCGTGTCGTCTTTTTCATTGGTGACCCATATTTCGTCAGATAGCGCGGGGGTGGCGGCGCCAAGCAGACACAGGCTGGAAAGGCAGGCGAGAAGAGGCGTTGGTTTCAAATCGTCAGTCCTTTTGATACAGGAACCGGGGGCGCTGCCCCCGGACCCCCGGGATATTTTTGGCACAAAGAAGCAGCAAGGGGCGGTTCATTGTTTGAACGCCGCACAGCGGCTTTCCGGGGCGTCCAGACCAAGTGTGTCAAGTTCGGTTCGCTGGTGCAGGAAGCCTTCGAGCGGAGCCTGCGCCACCAGAGCACCGCGGTGGGTCAGGGCGATCGGTTGGCGCATCTGGCCATTCCAGTCGCGAAAGGTCAGGGGGCGTCCCTTGAAACCGGCCAGTTCGAAATCGGGGCCAAGCATATAGCTTCGCAATGTCTGAGCGTCGGCGGCCTTCGTGCGTGTCACCGCTTCACCGATTGCGCGCATGGCGGCCCAGACGGCATAGTCCCGCCCTTGCATGTCGCGCCCGGCCAGTTCGGTGAAGCGCGACTGCAGTTGCGCGGCGCCCCATTGTTCGACCACCCGATCCCAGACCTGCGGTGTCAGCCCTTCGGCTCCGGCGACGGGGCGGGGGCGCCACGTGTTGAACGGAATGTAGCGGGCAAAGTCGTTGGCAGCATCGGCGACCAGCAGCAGATCGTAATCACCCAGTTCTTGCGTGAACAGTGGCACTTCCTGTGAAGCGTTGCGGCGCATATCCGCGTCAAACGCCCAGGTCTTGCGCGCGCCGATCTTGAGCCCGAATTTGGTAGCAGACCGTTCCAAGGCCGCGGCCTGTTCAGCGTCACCGGGGCCTTCACCGGTGATCAGGGCCAGGTCGGTCCAGCGGCGTTTGACCGCAAATTGCATCAGGGCGTCCGACAACATGTATTCCGAAGGCAAGGTGTGCAGCATATTTGCGCTGCAGGCCTCATCGCGCAGAGCGGGATCTGAAGCACCTGCGTTGAACAGTAGCGCAGTTGTGCCGGCCACGCGTGACGCCGCTTCGCGCACCTGGGCAGCAGGCGCGTCGAGGATAACCAGATCAGTCTGAGCCAAAGCCGCATCAAGCGCGCTGGCGAAATCACCGCCGGGTTCGACCTGTGTGATCTCGAGAGTCCAGTTTTGGCCAAGAAAGCGGCCGGTGGTCATGTTGTCTGTCAAAGCCAGTTCAGCGCCGCGAAGGCCGAGGTCCTCGGGGATGGGATCGAGATTCGACAGAACGGGCGGCGGCGGCACTTTTTGCTGCACGAATTGAACGGTTACATCAGCGGCCTGCACATCGGTCGGTGCGGAGGAAAGCGCGGCACAAAAAGTGGCGGCCAGACAAATGGCCATGGATCGCCAAGACATGTTACTGCATCCTCCCTTATGGCTGACGCTAAAGGTGCTACCTGGCATCTCAATACGACCATGGTGCAAGCCCAGTCTGTCACATTGTCGGTTGCGCGCCACGAAAGTCCAATATCGGCGCTCTGGTTGCCATCCTATCAATGGCCTCAAGCGAGAGCCGCACGATCGGTGCTGCCTGAGCACAGCCACATCCATGTCTCCAAACGGGAGGATCTGACATGACCGTTCTGACCAAAACCGCCGTATCTGCGTTGGCCATTCTGGCAACTGGCACGTTGTTGCATGCGCATGGCGATGTCACGCCGCAGGCCGTCGACACAACAGGTTTGCCCGAGGTTGGCGAAGAGTGGCTGATCGAAAACCCATATCGTGCCGAAGCCGTCGGGCAGGAAGTCTGGGCCCGAGCGGTCGAGATCGGTGCATCCGGCTACAACCAGAACTGTGCCCGGTGTCACGGGCTCGAAGTGATTTCTGGCGGTCTGGCTCCGGACTTGCGGTTCCTGGAGGCCGAGGAATACGGAGACGAATGGTACATGGAGCGGTTCATTCATGGCTACACCCAGAACGGGGTCACCAAGATGCCGGCCTTTGGTGAATTGCTGGGCCAAGAAGCTGCCTGGGCCATCCGAACCTACATCGAAACACGTCCGGACGACGATAGCATGGCCGAAGTATCGGACGAGCTGAAAGGTATTCGCGACACGCTGATCGCTTTGGGCAAGGATCCGTCCGGTGCAGACCCCGATGCAATCAAGGCGCGGCTGTCGGAAATCGCCGCTGGGATTGAGACCTTGTCCGGGGCACCCGTAGCCGACAGCGCGGCCAGCCGAGCGGCATTTGCCATTGATGGCACACAAGAGGCTTACGTTAAGGCTGCCGAAGCGCTTACCATCGGGCTCTCTGCTGCGAACTAAGGCGATAGGCACGATGATTCGAAACTGGGCTTGGTCGATTTGCGTTGCGGCGCTCTGTCTTGCGCCGCAGGACGTGTGGGCAAACGATCCCTGTGCCGATCATGTGCCTCAGCCAAAACCGCAAAACGCCAGCAGGGACATAGTCGGTCAGGATATGGATACGATCATGGATCGTGGATTCATGACCTTCGCAGTTTACGAGGACTTCGCGCCTTACAGCTGGGAAGACGCTGGCCAACCGCGCGGTGTTGACGTCGATCTAGCGCACCTGATTGCTGAATATGTTGGGGTTGAGGCGCGGTTCAAATTTGTGACGGCCGGGGAAACTCTTGATGCGGATTTACGCAACAACATCTGGAAAGGGCCAATTGTCGGTGGTGCGGTGTCCAATGCGATGATGCGCGTGCCTTATGACAGCGCGTTCAAATGCAGGGTCGAACAGGTGGTGTTCCCGGGGCAGTACCACGAGGAACGCATCGCCATCGCCTACAGCGAGGCGGCTTATCCCGATGGCGGTCCGGTGCCTGCCTATTTCCGGTTCGATACGGTTGCCGTCGAAAACGACTCGATCGCGGATTTTTATTTGTCCGGCTTTGCTGGCGGGCAGACGGGCAAGGGCGTCCGGCGCTACCCGAGCATGCAGGCGGCAATGGAGGCGCTCAACGCCGGTGAAACCATGGCGGCCATGGGCCCAAAGGCCCAGTTGGAGTTTTTTGCCGGCGACGGCGTTGCCGTGCACGAACCGCCTTTGGCCGGACTGGCACGGGGCAAATGGGTGCTGGGAACGGCGGTTCACTTTGCTTATCGGCCACTCAGCTACACGGTTGGTGACGCCGTGACCGAGGCCTTGTCGAATGGCGCCGTTGAAAAAATTTTCGCCGAGTACGGCATCACTCATCATCCCCCGCAGTGGTAGCGCTGCGGCGGCTTCTAACCCATTGGTCTAATATGCCCCGAAGGGCAGCGCGCCTAGGCTGGCGCTAAGAAAGAGGAAATATCCATGCAAATGAGCGATTCCCGGCAGATCAGTGCCCCCCAAGAGGTGGTCTGGGAAGCGATTCTGAATCCGGATGTGCTCAAGGAGTGTGTTCCGGGCTGCACCGAGATGGCCGGAAACGCCGACGACGGGTTCGAGGCGACGGTTGTTCAAAAGGTCGGCCCGGTCAAAGCGACCTTCAAAGGCAAGGTCACACTGGCCGATGTCGATGCGCCCAATACCGTGACGCTGAATGGCGAAGGCAAGGGCGGCGCCGCCGGTTTTGCCAAGGGCGGTGCAGTTGTTACGCTGGCGCCCGGAGACGATGGCGGCACGCTTTTGACTTATGACGTCGAGGCTAAGGTTGGAGGCAAGCTTGCGCAGTTGGGCAGCCGGATCATCGACGGGTTTGCCAAGAAGATGGCCGATCAGTTCTTTACCAACTTTCAAGAAGCGATCGAAGGTCCCGATGACGAGGCCGAGGCAGAAGAAGGCCATGGCACCGAACAGAAAAAGAAAGGCTGGTTCAAAAGGCTGGTCTCTGGCTGAATGGCCGCAACGCATTAGGTGGTTCGACAGAACCAAACAAAATTGGAAATACCAGGGAGGAGAAAAATGGCAGAAGTGACGATGACGGTGAACGGAAAATCCGTCACCAAGTCGGTCAAGGGCAACACGCTCATGACCGATTTTCTGCGCGAAGAACTGCGTTTGACAGGTACGCACGTTGGGTGTGACACGTCGCAGTGTGGCGCTTGTGTGATCCATGTGAACGGGCAGGCCGTCAAATCCTGCACGATGTTCGCAGCCGAAGCGGATGGTGCCGAAGTTGCCACCATCGAGGGGCAGGCCAATGCGGACGGCTCGCTCAGTGTTATTCAGGCCGCCTTTCAGGAACATCATGGTCTGCAGTGCGGTTTCTGCACACCCGGTATGGTTATGAGTGCCGCAGCGCTGCTCAAGGAAAATCCGAAGCCAACCGAGGCCGAGGTGCGCGACTACCTTGAAGGCAACATCTGCCGCTGCACCGGCTACCACAACATCGTTAAGGCAATCATGGCCGCATCTGGTCAGGACGTGTCTTCGATCGCAGCCGAATAACGGGCAACGCGGCGCGTGAATTCACGCGTCAGACGGACTTAACCCAGTTGTAAGGTGCGCGACGAAACGCACCGACCCAAGGGAGGAATGACATGCCAAAAGATCAAGGCATCGGCGCCAGCACGAAGCGGCGCGAAGACGTGCGCTTTCTGACAGGCGCGGGCAACTACACAGACGACATCAACGTACATGGCCAGGCCTATGTGCATTTCCTGCGTTCTGACGTGGCGCATGGCACGATCAACGGGATCAACACTTCGGCGGCCGAAGGCATGCCCGGTGTTGTGCGCATCTTTACCGGCGCCGACTTTGAAGGCGTGGGTGGATTGCCCTGCGGCTGGCAGGTCACCGATAAAAATGGCGAACCCATGCAAGAGCCGGCCCACCCGGTTCTGGCCCAGGGCAAAGTGCGCCACGTTGGTGATCCGATCGCGGCCGTTGTGGCCGACAGTCTGGAAGAGGCGCGCAATGCCGCCGAAGCCATTGAACTGGACATCACCGAACTCGATCCTGTCGTTGACATGAAAGCAGCGGTGGCAGGCGGGGCCAAGGTGCACGACGATCTGTCGTCCAACCTGTGCTATGACTGGCAGTTCGGCAGTGAGACAGAGGCCGTAGAGAAAGCATTCGCAGAAGCGGCGCATGTCACCACGCTTGAACTGGTCAACCAGCGGATGGTCGCGAACCCGATGGAGCCGCGCGTTGCGGTCGGCGACTACAGCCGCGCCAATGATGAAAGCACGCTCTATACCACAAGCCAGAACCCGCATGTGATCAGGCTGCTGATGGGCGCGTTTGTTCTGGGCATTCCCGAGCACAAGCTTCGCGTTGTCGCTCCTGACGTTGGCGGCGGTTTCGGCACCAAGATCTTCCACTATGCCGAAGAGGCGTTCTGCACTTTTGCGGCCAAAGCCTGCAACCGTGCGGTCAAGTGGACGGCGAGCCGCTCTGAGGCCTTCATGTCTGACGCCCATGGCCGTGACCACGTCACCACCATCAAGCTGGCGCTGGATAAGGACAACAACTTTACCGCAGTGCACACCGATACCTACGCAAACATGGGCGCCTATCTGTCCACCTTTGCCCCGTCGGTTCCCACATGGCTGCACGGCACGCTGATGGCCGGCAACTACAAGACGCCTAATGTTCAGGTGAACGTGAAAGCCGTGTTCACAACCACCGTTCCGGTGGATGCGTATCGCGGTGCGGGTCGTCCAGAAGCAACGTTCCAGCTTGAACGGGTCATCGACAAAGCCGCCCGTGAATTGGGTCTGGACCCGATCGCACTGCGCCGCCAGAACTTTGTCACTCAGTTCCCCTATGCCACACCTGTGGCGGTGGAATATGACACTGGCGATTACCACGCGACCATGGACAAGATGGAAGAGCTGATCGACGTGAACGGCTTTGCCGCCCGCCGCGCCGAAAGTGAAAAGCGCGGCAAGCTCCGCGGTCTTGGTATCAACTGCTTTATCGAGGCTTGCGGCATCGCGCCATCGAACCTCGTGGGTCAGCTGGGCGCTCGTGCGGGTCTGTATGACGCGGCAACCGTGCGGGTGAATGCCACTGGCTCCATCTCGGTGATGGTCGGCGCTCACAGCCACGGGCAGGGGCATGAGACAGCCTTCCCGCAGGTTGTGGCTGAAATGCTCGGTATCGACGAGAATATGATCGACATCGTGCATGGTGACAGCTCGAAGATCCCGTTTGGCATGGGCACATATGGCTCGCGTTCTATCGCGGTCTGCGGGTCGGCCATGGTTCGAGCTACTGAGAAGATCATCAACAAGGCCAAGAAGATCGCCTCTCACTTGCTGGAGGCCTCTGAGGCTGACATCGAGCTGAAAGACGGCCAGTTCAGCGTTGCAGGCACCGACAAGTCGGTTGCTTGGGGCGATGTGACCCTTGCGGCATATGTTCCGCACAACTACCCGCTGGAAGACATCGAGCCCGGCCTCGAAGAGACAGCCTTCTACGATCCGGCTAACTTCACCTATCCTGCTGGCGCCTATGCCTGCGAGGTCGAAGTGGACCCGGATACTGGCGCTGTTGATCTGGTGGCCTTTGTGTCGGCAGACGACTTTGGCAACGTGATCAACCCGATGATCGTCGAAGGTCAGGTGCACGGCGGCATTGCCCAGGGCATCGGTCAGGCGCTTCTGGAAAACTGTGCCTATGACGAAAACGGCCAGTTGCTGAGCGCGTCCTACATGGACTACGCGATGCCACGCGCGGACGATCTGCCGAATATGGCCAACTACCGGGTCGACCATTCCTGCCAGACGCCTTGCACGCACAATCCATTGGGCGTGAAAGGCTGCGGTGAGGCCGGTGCGATCGGATCGCCTCCGACCGTGATCAACGCGATCGTGGATGCATTGCAGTCTGGTGGCCACCAGGTTGACCACATCGACATGCCAGCCACGCCGCAGCGTGTTTGGGAAGCGATGAACGGCTGATCATGAAGGACAGGACCGGGGGCTTTGCCCCCGGACCCCCAAAGTATTTTTGAACCAACGAAGGGCAGGGCTCTTCAGAAGTTCAAGGGAGGAAGACAAGATGTACTCATTCGATATGGAAAGCCCCAGCACCGTCGCAGATGCGGCAAAGGCATTGGGCCAGGACGAAGCGCAGGCTTTGGGTGGCGGTCAGACACTGATCCCAACGCTCAAACAGCGTCTGGCTTCTCCATCGGTCTTGGTAAGCCTTGCAGGCATTACTGAGATGAAGGGTGTTTGCACGGCGGACGATGGTTCTTTGGCCATTGGCGGCGGCACAACACATGCCACCGTCGCAGCCGAAGCGGGTGCCTATGCGGCGCTGGCGGCGCTGGCTGGCAACATTGGCGACCCGGCAGTTCGCAACCGCGGAACCATCGGTGGCTCGCTGGCCAACAACGACCCGTCGGCCTGCTATCCATCGGCAGCGCTTGGATCAGGCGCAACCATCGTGACCAACAAGCGCGAGATTGCAGCAGACGACTATTTCCAAGGCATGTTCGCAACGGCACTGGACGAAGGTGAAATCATCACCGAAGTTCGCTTCCCGGTGCCTGAGAAGGCGTCTTACATGAAGTTCGAACAGCCAGCCTCGCGCTTTGCTCTGGTCGGTGTCTTTGTGGCCAAATACGCGGATGGTGTTCGTGTCGCAGTGACCGGCGCATCCGAGGAAGGCGTCTATCGCTGGTCCGAAGCAGAAGCGGCTCTTTCCGCGAATTTCTCCGCTGATGCCGTACCTGCGGCGCCATCCGGCGACGGTATGATTTCCGATCTGCATGCCAGCGGTGACTACCGCGCGCATCTGGTTGGCGTGATGACAAAACGGGCCGTCGCAGCTGCGAGCTGATCCAGCCTAATTTTCAAAATGACAAAGCCCCGAGGGAAACCTTGGGGCTTTTGTTTTATTCAGCATGTCCTGCTGTCTTAGATGCTGCGCAGATCGCCTTCCGGTCCGACCACCGTAATCCGATAAAGCGCGGCGGCTTTTTTCAGCCGCACCAACTGCGTCTGGGTCATGAACACGGCCGCGGTAGACAGCGCATCGGCCATTACGGCCGTTGGGCCTTCGATACTGACGGTTGACCAGATCGGGCTTTGGCCTTGTGGGCCAAGGATATGGGTCGCACCGGACCCAAGCGGCAGGGCGCTGGGACTGGATGTTGCAAGGGCGCCGTGGCGCAGCGTTCGCTGCCCCAAAATCCCATGTTCGGGGTCAGACAAACCCAGCCGGAATGGCCCACCGATTGCAGAGTATTCCCCGATATTGATCAGAGCGCGCTCAAATCCACGAGCCTTGAGTCTATTGCGGATGACGTCGGTAACATAGCCCTGCGCTATCCCGTTGAACGTCAGTTTCTGGCCCGGTTCGATCCGGAGTTTGCCCAAAGGATCATGCCGGACCTTATGCCAACCAATCAGCTGGCGGGCAGGTTCGGGATCGGCACCGGTGGCCAAGGCTGACCAAAGCGACTGAACCGTTGGATCAAACAGGCCATCTGACAGCCCATGGGCTGTATCGGCTGCTTTGATCAGGTCTGAAAAGGCAGCGTCGGTCCAGATCCAGCCATCCCGATTGAGGCGGCTCAGATCTGAACCCGGTCTATACAGACTGAAACGGTTTTCCAGTTCATTGATCCGTTCCGGGATTGCCTGCAATTCCGCGTCCACCAATTGTCTCGGACCGCTGAGCGTGATCGCGACGTCGGCCCCCAACGCATATCCGGACCAGGTTTGGGCCTGTGCCAGACGAGGCGCGCAGGCAAAGGCGGCGCTGAGGCTCAGAAATCGGCGGCGGTTCATCATTCGGCAGGCACCTGATTGGGATGTCCGGTCGCACGGGGCGCACGTTTCTCAGCGCGGCCCTGCAAGATCAGCGGAACACACTGAGCATCGTCATCGTGGATCGTTACGCAATCCAGACACTGGAAGCATTCGTCATACTGGATATCGCCGGTTTTGCGGATGGCGCCATAGTTGCACTTCACTGCGCAAAGCTGACAGGGTGAGCCGCATTCGATCCTGCGTGGGATCCAGCGGCGCAAGCGAAGCATGCCACCCAGTGCCATCAAGGCACCAAGCGGACAGAGGTATCGGCAAAACCCTTTGAACACGAACAGCCCCAAAACCAGCCATAGCGCTGCGTAAGCCGCGTAATACCATTCGCGCACAAAGAACGTGGTGATTGCCGTTTTGAAAGGTTCGATTTCGGCGGCCTTGTCCATATAGCTCGGTACAAAGACTGTCACCGCAACGAGCCCCGCCAAAGCCACGTATTTGAGCGATTTCAGGCGTTGATCCCAAAGGCGCGATGGTTCGATCCGGGGCAGCCTGAGCAGTCTGCCAATGTGATGGGCAAACTCTTGCAGCGCGCCAAAGGGGCAAAGCCATCCACAAAACAGACCGCGGCCCCACAGGAAAAACCCGCCGATCGCAACAGCCCAGACAAGAAGCGAAAAAGGATCGTAAAGCAGGAAGGCGTAGCTTCCGCCGGACATGGCCGTCTGCAGGGCCGCCAGCGGTGTCACAATGCTAAGCTGTCCTTGCCCCCACCAGCCGACAAACCCCAAAATGATCGCAAGAACCGACAGGCGAAGGGGGGTGAATCCGCGCAATCCGGCAATGCGCGACTGGGCAAAAAGCAAACCCATGACGAGCACGGCAAGCAAGGCAGCAAGCGCCACCAGATCATTCCAGCGCCCGCGTAACGCTTCTTCGAATGGGGTCAGACGCTTCACCACGCCTGGCCGGGAAAAGAACCGTTCGTCGGTCTTGACCGAGGTCGAAAGCGTGACTGAGCCGACCTCGGGTTGAAACATCCCATGTTCGCGATTGGCCTTTACCGTCATGACCCATTCTGAAGCCGGGTCAAACCCCAACCGTCGATCCGTGCGCAGGATCAGCGCGGTTCCGTCATGCAGGGCATCGGGCACATCGTCGTGCAATTCGACAAAAAGATCCGCATCACGAAGCGACACGGGGAACCCGTTTTGTTCAGCGCCAATCCAATCCGGTGCCGTGTTGCGCACGAACTCAGGCGAAACCAAACCATGCCGGGCCGTTTCCACCACCAGAACCGGCTCATCGAAGGTCGAGATGGATTTGAAGTCTTCCAGTTCTTCCAGCGTATCCTCGGACAGCACGGCACGGGCGATAGAGTTTGGCCCCAGATCGGCAATCCAAAGATCGAGATAGGTTTCCTCGGGGTAGTCCAGCGCTTCGGGGTCGTCGTCTTCCCATGTCGTGCCTTGGAACAACGCCTGTACTTCGGCATTTGAAACGGTCAGTCGGGTGATCAGTCCCTGATCGATCAGGTCCTGAAAACTGAGGTCTTCAACCACATCAGGGTTGGGAAAGGCAGGCGGTCCAGCCGCAACACCGCCCATCTTTTCGCGAGCGACCTGCAGCGCCGCCGCGAGGATTGATTCATGGGCAATGCGCACCGAAGCCGTCGCTTTTGTGACCCCATCCAGATAAACAAGTCCGGACCCGTCGCTGCCACTGCCATAGGGCGTGCCCACTACCAGACTGTCGGAAATCGAGTGCCCGCGATATTGCTCCATAAAGGCATGAAAGGGCGCCTGGCCCAGTCCTGACACAAAGATTGGCTCATTGTGGTTCAGCAGTTTTACGTCGAGAAACCGGCCTTCAAGATCCAGAACCACAAGCATGTTGATCGGCGCACCGGAAAAGCCGGGCAGGGGTGCCATTGGTTCTGTTTGAAAGACGTAGCCCGCATGGGCACCGCCCGAATTCAAAAGCTCATAGACACCGTTGTCGCTAATCTGCTCGCCCATCGACATGGGCGCAAAGATATGTTCGGACAGTTGCTCGGGGTCGACGGCTTCGGCCCAAAGACCAACCGCAGACAAAACCCACACACACAGCGCGATCAGAGATAGACGTCCTCCCATTCCAGCACCCTAGGCCCGGGTGACACATGGGCATATGCGACCTTGGTTGGACGCTGACGCTTTCGTGAGAGCACGTGCTGCCTGTCAGGCCCGGACCCGGCTGTTTTCGGGATCATAGGGGCAGGGCGCGATAACCGTGGCACTGATTAGATCGCCGAGCAAATCCAGCGCGACCTTTGTTCCGGGTTCTGCCAGTGCGGGCTCGACAAAGGCATAGGCCAGATTGAGACCGGTCCGATGGCCCCAGTCTCCGGATGTCACTGTTCCGGCCACGCGATCCTCAACCATCACAGACGATCCGGGCTGCGCCCAACGGTCCTCCGTTTCAACCTGCAACGTCACCAGACGCCGTGACGGACCCTTGGCCAAGCGGGCTTCAAGCGCGGATTTGCCGACGAAATCGCCTTTGTCCATGGCGACAAATCTGTCCAAGCCGGTTTCAAACGGATCAAACTCGGTCAGCAGATCCGCTTTCCAATGCAGATAGCCTTTTTCCATGCGCATCGACTCAATTGCGCGCGCCCCAAACAGACGTAAGCCATGCGCTTGCCCCGCTTGTCTGAGGGACAAGTACGCCGAATAGAGCTGCGCATTGGGCACGTGGATTTCATAGGCCAGTTCTCCGGAAAAACTGACGGCCAGAACCGTGGCAGGCGCGATCCCAACATAGCATTCGCGCGCAGAAAGCCATGGAAATGCGCTGGCCGACCAATCCCCTCGCGCACAGGCCGACAGAACATCCCGCGCCTTTGGACCGGCCAGAACCAGGATGGTCTGATCGTTGGTCAAAGACCGGATTGAAACATCCTCGTCAGGCTGCACATGTTGGGTCAGCCAATCCATGTCATGCCCTTCAGCCGCGGCAGCCGATCCGTACCAGTAGCGCTCTGGCCCCCGGTCAGAGGCAGGAAGATGCGTCAGCGTCGCTTCGGTTTTGATCATTCCGTGCTGATTGAGCAGATAGGCAAGACGAGTCCGGCCCGGCCCCTTGGGCAGACGGGAACACGTCATGCGGTCCAGAAAGGATGCTGCATCTGTGCCCGAAACCTCAAACCGGTTGAAGCCATTGACCTCGGCCAAACCAACGCTGTTTTGAACCGCGCGCACTTCTTCACCAATCACGCTGTGCGCTTCGGCAAAGCGAAAGCCGAGTGTTTCGTGGAAATCTTCGGTCGGTTTGATGAAATCGACCCGTTCCCAGCCGTTGACCACCGTGAATTCCGCGCCCTCGGCGGCCAGAACAGGCGTCAGCGGCGTTGTTTTCATTGGCCGGCCTGCCGGGCGATGTTCGTGGGGAAAGTGAAAACGGAATTCGTTTTGATAGTCCTCGATCGCCTTAAGAGCCGTCAATTCGACATTGCCATGCCCCGTGAAACGGCGCGGATCCAGAATCCAGGTGTCGTAGCAGGCCTCACCATGCACGATTTGCTGAGCCAGCAGCCATCCATGCCCGCCGCCTTCACCCAGTCCGGCACGCAAACCGATGATGCAATAGGCATTGCGCTTGCCGGGGACCGGACCAACCAGAGGCGCGCCATCAATCGTGTAAGTGATCGGCCCATTGACGATGGTATGGATGCCAACTTCCATAAGGGCGGGCATGCGTTCGAACGCTCCTTCCAAAACGTCTGTCACCCGATCCAGATCATCAGGGCAGAGCGCATTGGTGAAATTCGGGTCGATGCCGTCCATGCCCCATGTCTTGCAGTCCTGTTCGTAGAACCCGACCAACAATCCGTTCTTTTCCTGACGGCTGTAGTAGTCCGAGATCGGGCAACGCAGCAGTGGCATGCGATGCCCGGCTTCCTTGATGGCCGGGATTTCCTCGGTGACAAAATACTGGTGTTCCATTGATGCCACCGGGTGATGCACGCCCATCATCGCGGCAACCTCGTTCACTCTGTATCCACAGGCGTTCACAACGACATCGGCGTGTATTTCACCCTTTGGTGTCTCAACAATCCACGTGTCATCCTTGAGCTGCCGCAGGCCTGTAACGGGCGTGTTCCTATGCACTTCGGCGCCAGCTGCACGGGCGCGGCGCGCAAGGGCCTGACACAGTTGGGCCGGATCAATATCTCCATCCGACGGGTCCCAAAGACCGCCCAAAAGGTTTTCAGTGGAAATCAACGGATGGCGGCGTGCGCATTCCTCGGCATCGATCACCTCGAATTCCACGCCCATTCCGCGCGCCATAGAGGCAAAGTGCCGGTATCCATCCATCTGCGCCTCGGTATTGGCCAGACGAATGCCGCCATCTCCGAAGTGATAACCCACCGGATAGTCGGGGTCCGCGGCCAAATCCTGATACAGCGCAATGGAATGGCTCTTCAGACCAACCATTGTCTGGGTCATGCCAAAGTTGGTGACCTGCGCCGCCGAGTGCCACGTGGTTCCGGATGTCAGCTCATCGCGTTCCAAAAGCATCACATCGCCCCAGCCTTCTTGGGTGAGATGATAAAGTGTCGAACAGCCGGCAATACCGCCACCGATCACAACTGCTTTGGTTCTGCTGCGCATGCCATTCCCCTAACGCTGATTTGCCTGTCTATCAGTCAGACAAACCAATGGTTTGACAAGAGATTTGATCAAAAATTTCGTTGCCAGATCGCGAATTGGAGCGCCTAATAATCCAGACGAAAGGCAGGATCGACATGAGCATCGCCAGAAAACGCAGTGGTGGCCGCCGTGCAAAGGCCGCGCAACGGGCCGCACCGCCACCCAACCCCTGTCCGCCGGGACAGAACGGGGGGCAATACAAACCGCTCAATGAAGTGCAGATCGAGCAAATCTACGGCTGTGCACTTCAATTGCTGGATGGTCTGGGAATGGGTGAAGTTCCGGACCGGCTGCGCAATGATCTGTTGCTAGCTGGCGCTGTGGTTTCAGGCGACCGGGTCACATTTCCCAACGCTCTGGTCGAAGATGCAATCGCACAAGCGGCCAAGACCTTTGTGTTGCACGGGCGTGACGAAAACCGCTCAATTCAGGTCGGCGGTCAATCTGTTTTCTTTGGCTCGGGAGGGGCCGCGGTTCAGACTCTCGACATGGGAACCGGGCTTTACCGTCCGTCCACGCTCCAGGATCTGCACGACTTCACACGCCTTCAGGATGCTCTGGAGAACATCAGCTGGTTTACGCGCTGCTGTATAGCCACGGATATGCCGGACGAATGGTCTTTGGACGTCAACACGCTCTATGCCCTTGTGCGTGGCACCACCAAACCGGTGGGCACTGCCTTTACGCTGGCTGCGCATGTCACGCCACTTGTCGAGATGCTTGATCTGGTTGCTGGCGGCGAAGGCGCTTTTTCGCGGCGCCCCTTCGTCAAAGCGCATATCAGCCCGGTCATATCCCCTATGCGCTATGGCGCTGACGCGGTCGATGTTCTGTACGAATGCATCGCGCACAATATACCCGTTTCTTGCATTACCGCGGCCCAATCCGGGGCAACCGCGCCTGCCACATTGGCCGGTTTTCTGGCCCAGTCACTGGCTGAAACGTTGGCCAGCCTGGTGATGGTGCACGCGATCAAACCCGGTCATCCAATGGTGTTTTCAAACTGGCCCTTCGTGATCGATTTGCGCAGCGGCGCATTTGCCGGCGGCGGCGCAGAAGTCGCGCTGATGAATGCCGCCTCGGCACAGTTGTCCAACTGGCTTGGTCTGCCGTCGGGGGTTGCCTCCTCGATGACGGACGCCAAGGCGATTGATGCGCAATACGGTGTCGAAAAGGGTATGACAGCGCTGGCCGCAGCCTTGGGCGGCGGCAATCTGATCTACGAAAGTGCAGGCATGACCGCGTCACTGCTGGGCGCGAGCTTTGAGGCCTTTGTCATCGACGACGAAACCAACGCGGCGGCCTATCGTGTGTTGCGCGGCGTCGAAGTGAACGAAGAAACGCTTGGATATCAGGCAATCTGCGACACAGTTCTTGGGGATGGGCATTTCCTCGGGTCTGGCCAGACCTACGCAGCCATGGAGCGAGACTATTACTATCCCACGCTGGCTGACCGCGATGCGCCGATCACATGGGCAGAAGCGGGCGCGCCAGAGCTATGGGGCAGGGCGCGCAGCAAAGCGATTGAAATACTGAACACGCATCATCCGCAATACTTGACACCGGATCAAGACGAAGCGATCCGGCGGCGTTTGACCGGCTTGGTCTGACAGACACGTTTCGCATCACACAAGACCAAAGTCTCAGACCTCAGGTGCGGATGTTAAGGGTAGTCTGACCAGCATGCAGCAAGACACGCAAACCAACTGGACCGTCACAGCGACATCGATTCTGGGCCTTGGCCTGTTTTGGGCCGTTGCGGCCTGGATTGGACAGGATCCCGACATTTTGCCCAGCCCCGGCGCGGTCTGGCAGGTGATTACCCGAGAAGCCGCAAGCGGCAAGCTTTGGATGCATATGTCATGGACCTTGTGGCGCGTCGTGATGGCCTTTGCTCTGGCCATGGGCATCGGCTGCGCTTTGGGGATCGCACTGGGTCTCGCACCACGTTTGAACCGATGGGCCGATCCATGGGTCACGGTTTTCCTGAACCTGCCTGCGCTTGTCATCATTGTGCTGTGTTACCTATGGATTGGGTTAAATGAATTTGCCGCGATCGTCGCGGTGGCCCTGAACAAAACCGCTATGGTCACCGTCACCATCCGCGAAGGGGTACGCGCCATGGATCCGGGCGTGTCTGATATTGCGCGGGTCTACCGCATGCCTGCGCTGACACGACTGAGACATGTGATCTGGCCGCAGCTGGGTCCATTCGTGGCCACCAGCACCCGCAATGGACTGGCTGTTATCTGGAAAATCGTACTGGTGGTCGAATTTCTGGGACGATCCAACGGCGTCGGATTTCAGATCCACCTCTATTTTCAGCTCTTCGACACGGCGACCGTGCTGGCCTATGCGCTCAGCTTTACCAGCGTGATGCTGGCCATCGAATTTCTGATCGTTCAACGATGGGAACGCAGCGCATCCGCCTGGCGGCGCGCATAAAGCCGCGCGCGGCCCGATGCAGCGATGCTATAAAATCACCGCTTCAATGGATTTCGGATGGTCTGTCAAAGGCTCCCATCCGTCCTCTGTGATGATAAAGCTGTCCCCGACCTGAGCGCGAAAATCCGGAACCGACACAGACCCATCAACGGCAAAGACCATACCGGGCTGCAATATAGTCGTGTCGCCAGTCACCAGTTGGGGGGCTTCCAGAAAGCTGAAGCCGGTCGAACGGCCGCAGCGAAACGGATAATCGTAGCCTGCACCCTGAATAACCTCGGCATAGGCCGCATGGACGCTCTGCGCAGCAACGCCCGGGCGCAGGGCGTCAAGCGCCGCTTTCTGGCTGGCCACTGCGACCTCATAGACCTTGGCCTGCGCAGGATCGGGTTCTTCGCCAATCCAGAACGTGCGGTCAAAGCCCAGTTTGAACCGGTGGAAATTGGTCATCCCGCAAAAGCACAAAAACACAGGCTCTCCATGGCGCATGATCCGATTGGTGGCGCGATGATGGGTGCGGGTTATCGTATCGCCCGATGCCATGATTTGCAGAAAATGCGTGTTGGGTGACATCTCCGCATCGGTATAGTGATCCGCCAGCAATTGCGCGGCCTTACGGGTGCCCGCCCGCGCGGTTGCCAGTGCAACTTCGTATTCCGCCACACCGTCCCCGATAGCCTCCCGACCCGCCATCATCATGGCGTTGGCAACCTGACCGGCATGGCGCGCGATCCGAAGCTCTTCCGGAGATTTGATCATGCGCATCTTGGCCAGAATGCCGCTGACGTTGCGCACGGCTTGGCCCGTCAGTTGTGCATCCACATAGCGCCGGACCAGTGGCGGCATGGCATCCGGTTCAATCGCGACTGTCCCGGACAAAACTCCGGGCAGTTCAGCGCGCCATTCTGCGCCATCGCCATCATTCCATGGGGCGATCCGATCCACATGCGCCGCATGCTCGGCCGTGTTCAGATCAATCGAGGGCGTAATCAACAGGCTTGTGCCAAATGACGTGACCACAAGGATCGTTGGGCGCCCGAATTCCATATGCAAATAGTCATAGTACCCGGTCAGGTAGTAGACGTTGTCGTCGTCAGTGATCAGCGCAACGTCAATGCCCTCGGCGTCCAACTGCGCGCAAAACTCGGACATCCGGGCCGAAAACAGGCTCATGATGCGCTGCCACTGCGGACCGGCAGCCGGTCCTTGACCAGACGCACCCAGAAGTCCGCCCCAATCGGCAAAAGGGCATCGTTGAAATCATAATCGCTGGAATGCAGCGGCTGGCCACATGGGCCGTCCTCGCCATTACCGAGCAGCAAAAAACACCCCGGAACCTCAGTGCTGAAATGGGCGAAATCTTCGGAAAAACTCATGGGCTGGCGATCGGGAATTGTTTCAAGACCCGCGGATCGGGCAGCGCGGACGACCGCCTCGGTCGGGGCTTTGGCATTTATGGTTTCGACGAACTCCGTGTTGAAGCTCATTTCGGCCGAGACACCATGGGCCTGCGCAATTCCGTGAACCATTTGCTGCATCAACGCTTCGATCGCGTTTCGATCTTCGGGTGATCTGGCGCGAACGTCGCCCTTCAACCTGGCAGAACCGGGCAGAACGTTACGTTGTCCATCGGTCAGAAATTCGGTCACCGAAACAACCGCGCCGGCACCGGGGGCCAATTTGCGGGCTACAATCGTCTGCAAGGATAGAACCAACTCAGCGCCAATCGTGATCGCATCGCGACCGGCCTGAGGCATCGACGCATGACCGCCTTGCCCGTGTATTTGAACGTCAAACAGGCTTTCTGAAGAGCAGATCAGCCCATCACGGGTGGATACTTGGCCGATGGGCGCGCCGGGCAAATTGTGGATGGCATAGACTTCTTCAATGGGAAACTGGCTCAGAACGCCTTCGTCGATCATCGCGCGTGCGCCCAGTCCGTGCTCTTCGTTCGGTTGGAACAGAAACACAACGATCCCATCAAAATCAGGGGCTTGCGCCAGTGCCCGCGCCGCCCCAAGCAGCATCGTCATGTGACCGTCATGGCCGCACGCATGCATCACGCCCGGTGTTTTCGAAATGTAGTCGTGCGTGCTTGTCTCTTGGATCGGCAAGGCATCCATATCAGCGCGCAGCCCGATCGCACGATTGCCGGACCCCGCACGCAATATCCCGACAACCCCGGTTCCTTCATGCACTTCAACACCGAAATCGCGTAGAAGAGCGGCAACCTTTGCCTTGGTCTTCACCTCTTGAAATCCAAGTTCAGGCTCACGGTGAAAAGCACGCCGCATGTCCGGTAGATCTGAATGGTCCTGTCCCAAAGCGGTCCCCTCTGCCTTTTCGTTTCAACTTACATGCAATTCATTCGAAAAATCGATCGTTTGCGACATCGCAAGGGCAGGGTGCATTCCCACCGTCCAGCACCGGGTTGTTGAGACACAGGACGGGCTGAAAAATGGCCAGACGGGAAAGGGGTTTGGTAGGCCCGGAGGGACTTGAACCCCCAACCAAGGCGTTATGAGCGCCCTGCTCTAACCAATTGAGCTACAGGCCCACCGTGACGATTGAACTACCAGAGCCGCGCGCCGCGTCAAGCAGGACATTGCAGTACGGCGTCCTTTGGGCTAAGCGCGCTGCAAAGCAAAGGAGAGCGCCATGTCCACGGAAAACAACGGTCTTACCTACGCGCAGGCGGGCGTGGATATCGACGCGGGCAATGCCTTGGTTGAACGGATCAAACCGGCGGCAAAGCGGACAAACCGGGCAGGGGTCATGGCTGGGCTGGGCGGCTTTGGCGGGCTCTTTGATCTCAAGGCTGCAGGCTACAATGATCCGGTCCTCGTTGCAGCGACGGATGGCGTTGGAACCAAACTTCGGATTGCCATCGATACCGGGCATGTGGACGGGGTTGGCATTGATCTGGTCGCCATGTGCGTCAACGATCTGGTCTGTCAGGGTGCCGAGCCGCTGTTCTTTCTGGATTACTTTGCCACCGGTAAACTGGACACGGACACCGCGGCACGTGTCATCGAGGGCATTGCAGAGGGCTGTGCGCAGTCCGGCTGTGCACTGATTGGCGGTGAAACCGCTGAAATGCCGGGCATGTATCCGGCGGGTGACTTTGATCTGGCAGGCTTTTCTGTAGGTGCCATGGAACGCGGCACCGCTCTGCCTGACGGAGTGATCGAAGGCGATGTGTTGCTGGGGCTTGCGTCCAATGGCGTTCATTCCAACGGCTATTCGCTGGTGCGCAAACTGGTCGAACTGTCTGGTCTGGGATGGGATGCGGATTGCCCTTGGGCCGAAGGCACGCTGGGCGCGGCGCTTCTGACGCCGACCCGTCTTTATGTGAAGCCTGTTCTCGAAGCCATGAAGGCCGGCGGGTTGCATGCTGCGGCGCATATCACAGGCGGCGGGCTGACCGAAAACCTGCCACGGGTTTTGCCCGAAGGATTGGGCGCAAAAGTCGATCTAGGCGCATGGGAATTGCCAGCCATCTTCACATGGATGCAAGAGGTCGGCGGAATTGATCGGTCTGAAATGCTCAAGACGTTCAATTGTGGGATCGGCATGGTTCTGTCGGTAGAGGCCAGTCAGGCCGAGGCGCTGAAGACGCTGCTAAGCGGCATGGGCGAGACCGTTTTTGATCTTGGCACGATCGTCAAAGGGGACGGCGTGTCCTATTTTGGCGACTGAGGCAACAGGGTGGCGATGAAACGCGTTGCGATCCTGATTTCGGGCGGCGGGTCCAACATGGTCACGCTGGTAGACAGCATGACTGGCGATCATCCGGCGCGTCCGTGTCTGGTGCTATCGAACAATGCAGAGGCTGGCGGTTTGGCCAAAGCGCGCGCGCGCGGCATCCCGACGGCAGTGGTGGATCACCGACCATATAAGGGTGACAGACCCGCCTTTGAAAACGCGCTCGCAGCTGCAATCGCGCCGCATGGGGCCGATATCATTTGTCTGGCCGGATTTATGCGCGTGCTGACCGCAGGCTTTGTGACGCCTTGGCAGGGCCAAATGTTGAATATCCATCCATCCTTGCTGCCGAAATATCGCGGCCTGAACACCCATGCGCGGGCCATCGAAGCCGGTGACAACGAGGCCGGCTGCACAGTTCACGAGGTGACGGCTGAATTGGATGACGGGCCTATTCTGGGTCAGGCCCGGGTGCCGATTCACGAAGGCGACAGCCCCGAACAGCTGGCTGCGCGGGTTCTCAAGCAAGAACATGCCCTATATCCGGCCGTTCTGAAACGCTTTGCGGCCGGGGACCGTACGCCTATTACTCTTGGTTAGAGGACGATTTCCCTTTTTATGGCTTTGCTTCTATGATCCACCTAGGGGTGAAAAACGAACCGACCGGAACAAGCGAACAAGACGCCCATGAAAACAATCACGACAACCGAGGATCTGGCCGACTTCTGCGAACGCGCCAAAGGCCAGCCTTATGTGACGGTCGACACCGAGTTTCTGCGTGAACGCACCTACTACAGTAAGCTCTGTCTGGTTCAGCTGGCTTTGCCCGGCAAGGACGACAAGGACGCAGTGCTGTTGGATCCACTGGTTGACGGGATCTCGCTGGAACCTCTTATGGAACTGTTCCGCGACGACAGCATTGTCAAAGTGTTCCACGCGGCGCGGCAGGATCTCGAAATTTTTGCGATTGAATACAATGTCATCCCGCGTCCGCTGTTTGATACACAGGTTGCCGCAATGGTCTGCGGATTCGGCGAACAGGTCGGGTATGAAACGCTGGTCAAACGCATTGCCAAACAGCAGTTGGACAAAAGCTCACGTTTTACCGATTGGTCGCGCCGTCCGCTGACCGATGCGCAAAAAAAATATGCGCTGGCCGATGTCACGCACCTGCGGCAGATCTATGAATTCCTGAACGGCAAACTTCAGGAGAGCGGGCGTCATCGCTGGGTTTCAGAAGAGTTGGGCGTTCTGACCGATCCGGGCACCTATGTCACCGTACCGCAAGACGCCTGGAAGCGGATCAAGACCCGTTCTTCGAGCCCTAAGTTTCTGGCGATCGTGCGTGCCTTGGCTGCATTTCGCGAAGACTATGCCCAAAGCCGGAACATCCCGCGCAACCGGGTGTTCAAGGACGATGCATTGGTCGAGCTGGCCTCGACCAAACCGCAAAACATGCAAGATCTGGGCCGGTCCCGGTTGTTGCTGCGCGAGGCACGCAAAGGCGATATCGCCGAAGGTATTCTGGCCGCAGTGAGGGCGGGCGTAAATTGCCCACAGGAAGACCTTCCAAAGCCCGACACCAGTCGTGAGAAACTTCAGGTGAACCCGGCGCTTGCAGATTTGTTGCGGGTTTTGCTGAAGGCCAAGACAGAAAGCTCGGGCGTCGCATCCAAACTGATCGCGCCTTCAGCGGACCTCGATGCAATTGCCGCGGGTCTGCGCGATGTGCCTGCCTTGCAGGGGTGGCGTCACGAAGTGTTTGGCGCGGATGCTCTGCGGCTGTGTGATGGCCAAGTTGCTCTGACAGCGAAAGGCAAATCGATCAAACTGATCGAGCTTTAAGGCGCTGAACTAAAACAGTTTTCGCAAACGCAGATCGGCAATCAACGCCGGACGCTGCGCACGTTCCGGTCGCCAAGCACGCGAATGGTGTTGATGCCATTGAGATCGTTGTCCGTCAGCCAGATGGCAACGGTCACTGTGCGGGATTGCTCACGACCCTGTGGCCCGCGTTGCTGCAAGGCTTTGAATGCATAGGTAAGCGTCGTCGCGTCGCTTTGATCGTCAACTTTGACCAAACGAACATCAAACGGCCCCTGACGATCTGCGGTACCGGTTGCGCGTACGATTGCACCGCCCGGGCGACGTTCCACCAACAGCTCGTTCACTTCACCAATGTTGCGTCCCTGATAGGCCGAAGGCTGCTCGGCACTGAATAGTGTGCGCCGGCCGCGCGGGATCAGCGGGTTCAACTCTGTATTATCGGTGGCAACAGGCTCCGACACGCTGCGACCGAACCAGTTCATCGGGTTCAACCGCGAGTCGCGTACAGTTGCACAACTGGCCAGAATAGATGCCGAAAGAACCAAGATGATAAACGGTCTGACCATGTCACTGCCCCTGTTGAATACCAAAGAATTACCGCATCACCTCGGCTTTGAAAAGCGCGAAGGGCTGGACCTTTGCCGGTTGTCGGAATAACTGACCCCGAAGTGTCGATCCCGGAGTGTTTCTAATGGCGCAGACAGCTTTTGAAGACGTAATCGAGGACTTCGAGTTTCTCGAGGATTGGGAAGACCGCTATCGCATGGTCATTGAGATGGGCAAAGCGCTCGATCCGATGCCCGAAGCCCTGAAAGTGCCCGCAACCAAGGTCGAAGGCTGCGCCAGTCAGGTCTGGCTGCATACCAGCGTCGATGCGGGCCGGTTTCATTTTCAGGGAGACAGCGATGCGATGATCGTCAAAGGCCTGATCGCTTTGTTGCATCGTCTTTACGACGGACTGCCCATTGCAGATGTCGCAGGTGTCGATGCTCGCGCGGAATTGGGCCGTCTTGGTCTGCACGAACATCTGTCGGCGCAGCGCTCTAACGGTTTGCGGGCGATGATCGAACGAATCCGTCTGGACGCCGCAGGCTAAAGCAACCCAGCATGCATTGGCAGGCTTGGATCAGCCGTTACCATTCCCGGTGAAACGGGCTGCATCGGCGGCCGCGCGACGGATCGCATTGGATTTGTGGACCGTTTCCTGAAACTCGGACTCGGGATCGCTGTCATAGACAACGCCACCGCCGGCCTGAATGTACAGTTTTTGGTCTTTCACAATGGCAGTGCGCAACGCGATACACATATCCATGTCGCCACCGGCGCTGAAATAGCCAACGCCGCCGCCGTAGACGCCGCGTTTTTCCGGCTCAAGCTCATCGATGATTTCCATGGCGCGGACCTTTGGCGCTCCAGAAACCGTGCCCGCAGGTAGGCCAGCCAGCAATGCGGACAGAGCATCATGATCGTCGGACAGCTCGCCAACCACATTGGACACGATATGCATCACGTGGCTATAGCGCTCGATGATGAATTGCTCGGTCGGGCGCACCGTGCCGATCTTTGACACCCGCCCGGTGTCATTACGGCCCAGGTCCAGTAGCATCAGGTGCTCTGCCAACTCCTTTTTGTCGGCCAGCAGATCTTCTTCCAGAGCCTTGTCTTCGTCCGGTGTGGCACCGCGCGGCCGGGTGCCTGCGATCGGTCGGATCGTGACTTCGTCCCCGAATACGCGCACCAGAATTTCGGGCGACGCGCCAATGACCTGAAAGCCGCCAAAGTTGAAATAGAACATGAACGGCGACGGATTGGTGCGGCGCAGCGAACGGTAAAGCGCGAAGGGCGGCAGTGGAAAGTCCTGCGTCCACCGCTGCGCCGGAACAACCTGAAAGATGTCGCCCGCTCGAATGTATTCTTTCGCTTTTTCAACGGCTTCCAGATATCCCGCGTGCGAAAAATTGGATACCGGCTCACCCAGATCAGCCGCTTCGCCCAGATCCCGCGTGGCCTGTGGCAGGGCGCGTTCCAGATCACGGACGGCATCCATCACCCGTTCGGCGGCCTGCGCATAAGCAGCGCGTGCTGTCAGGCCATCCTCGGCCCAAGCGGGGGATACCACCGTGACTTCGCCTTTGGCGCCATCCAAAACCGCGACGACCGAAGGGCGGATTAGAGTAGCATCAGGCAAACCCATGGGATCGGGATTCACATTTGGCAAATGCTCGACCAAACGGATCATGTCGTATCCCAGATAACCAAACAGTCCCGCTGCGGCTTGGGGCAGGTCATCGGGTAAATCAATCCGACTTTCGGCCAGCAGGGCGCGCAAAGCTGTCAGCGGATCGTCGCTCTGATCTTCGAACGCGTCCGGGTCGAAACGGGCCTGCCGGTTGATCCTGCTCTGTTTTCCATGACACTGCCAGATGACATCCGGTTTCATACCGATGATCGAATAACGGCCGCGGATTTCCCCGCCCGTCACCGATTCCAGCACAAAGGCATCTTTCGCCGCGCCCGTCAGTTTGAGCATCAGTGAAACAGGTGTATCCAAATCCGCCGCGAGGCGCGCATAGACGATCTGGTTTTGTCCCGCATCATAGGCGCGGGCGAAATCGTCATAGCTGGGTGTCAGTCCGGACATGTCGAATTGGCCTTACTGGAAGTTCACATGAACAGCGTTGATCGCTTGCTGATCGATCTCAACACCGGCGCGGGTTTGAATGTCCGTCGCCAAGGCGCGGAACAGATCCTGCGCAACATCCGCCGCCGCCCGATCGCCGAAGGCCTGCGCAAGTGCCTGACTTTCTTCGCTTTCCAGATCAACCGGCGTGATTGCATCCAGCCGGACAATCAAAGCTGCGCCTTCGCCCGGTACAACCGATACGTCACCAACAGATTGAGCAAAGACTTCGATCAGCACATTCTGTGGCAGACCATTGGCAAAGGCATTGCGGGTCAGCCCGGTTTCCACGGTTGGTGCCAGGTTCGAGCCTTCAAAGGTGCCACCCTCGGCCAGCTTGGACCGCAAAATCTCGGCGTCCTGCACCAAGGCTTCGGTGCGCGCTTCAAGCTCCCAACCTGCACGAACCGCGTCTGCCACGTCTTCGAATGGCTGCGGTGCAGGTGCACGGATTTCGTCGAGGCGCAGAGCAAAGATGCCACCATCGCCCAAGTTTTCGATTTGTGGGAAATCTCCCTCGGACACGGCTGTTGCGGCGGCGCGGAACTCTTCGTAGGCCGCCATGTCTTCGGCGTTTTCGCCCGTCCAGTTGATCGTTCCCAGCTGCATATCCGTGGTGTCTGCCAGCTCTTCCAAGGTGGCGCCCGCAGCCAGTTCATCGTCGAACCCCTGCGCCTGTGTTTCGATCACACGGCGCGCCCGATCGAGCGCAAGCTGGACCCGCAGATCCTCTTGAGCATCCTCAAAGCTGGTTTGCTGTGCCGCAAGTACGGCATTGATCCGGAACAGGGCAGGCCCGAGGTCTGTCGGAGCCGGTCCAGCGATTGCGCCCGTCTCGGCCGCAAACACCAGATCACCCGCCGCACCCAGATCGGACAGGGACACATCGCCCATATCCGTGTCTTCCAAAGCCAGCCCACGTTCTTCGACCAGTTCTTCAAACGTCGCTTCGCCGGATTCCAAACGCGTTTTGGCAGCCATTGCCTCGGCCTCATCCGCAAACACAAGGCGTTCGACAAGACGGCGTTCCGGTTGGTTGTACTGGGCTTCCTGTTCGGCATAGGCCTCGCGCAGGGACGCTTCGTCAACCTCAACAGTATCGAGGATCATTTCGGGCGTCAGCGCCGCGTAGGTGATGACCTTGGTTTCGGGCAGGGTAAAGGCCGGGATATTGGCTTCGTACCATTCTGTCAGCTCAGCCTCGGATGGTTCGTCGATCCCCGTAATCAAAGCTTCGGGACCCAGACGGGCCCAAGTGAAATCACGGCGTTCGCCAGCAAAAGATACAAGCGTATTGATATAGGTGTCAGGCAATGTCGTGCCTGCGAGAACCGCGCCCTGAAGAACGGTTGACGCACTCTCATCACGCAGGTCTGCCTCGAATTCCGCCTCGCTCAGACCAGCGTTGCGCAGCGTAAAGGCATAGGCATCGCGGTTGAAGGCACCGTCAGAGCCACGGAAAGCCGGGATCGACTGCAATTCCTGCGCCAAACGTTCGTCGCCTATGGAAAGAGTCATGGCGTCGGCCTCGTGCTCAAGCGCCGCGGAAACCACCATTTGCGCCAGCACACGTTGATCCAGACCCAGTGCCTGAGCTTGCTGAAAGCTGATCTGCTGTCCTGCCTGCGCCTGCAAGGCATTGATTTCGTTCTGCAATGCACGTGAATAAGAACTGGCGCTGATGGCTGATGTGCCGACCGTGCCGATATTGGTGACACGTCCCGAGAAACTGGTCGTTCCAAAGCCCATCAGGCCCACGATCAGAAGTGCCAGAATGATCCAGACAATCGTCTTGGAAACAGAGCCTTTTGCCTTGGCCATTTGCGTCCTCACATCACGTAAAACAGAGCCTCGGGCATGTCTACGCCGGGGGCAGGGTGCCCGCAAGGGGGCGTTGCTGTTCCTAGGCCCTTCGGGGCCAATTCAGCGATGCCAAACGGTCAAAGAGCACTTCGATCCCTGCGCGGTCCACATTGGCAAAGGCCATCCGGAACTGGCGCGCGCCGCTCGTGTCGCCAGCCGGGACAAACATGGTCCCCGGCAACATGAGAACTGCAGCCTCCTGCACCAGCTTGGGACCAAGAGCATGCGCATCCTCGGCAAAGGGATGTTCGAGATAGGCGAAATAGGCGCCAAGCCCCAGTAGACGCCAGCCCTGTTTTTCGAGAACCGGCATATTGTCCTCAATAGCGGCGCGTCTGTCGAGAATTTCAGCGCGTTCCTGCGCGAGCCAGTCGGCCAGATTGGTCAGTCCCCAAAGCGCTGCCTTCTGTCCCAAAAGCGGCGCACAAATCGCGACGGTGTCCTGAAACTTCTCAACTTCTTCCAGCAGGTCCTTGGCCGCTATGATCGCGCCAACCCTGTGCCCGGTCAGACGGTAGGCTTTGGAAAAGCTGTAAAGCTGAATGAGTGTTTCATCCCAATTGCCTGCCTGCAAAAGCTGATGCGGCGGAGCAGGGCGACTGTCAAAGTCGCGGTAGGTTTCGTCGACGATCAGCTTCAGCCCGGTTTCCCGTGCCAGATCAAACAAGCCCGCCAAAACCGCGGCGGGATATTCCACGCCGCCGGGATTGTTCGGGCTGACCAATGCGATCGCCTTGGTTTTGGGCGTGATCAGCTGCCTTGCAACGGCCGGATCGGGCAACAAATCAGGACCGGTGGCCAAGGGCACGGCACGCACCCCGGCCATATCCAGCCACATCTTGTGATTAAAGTACCACGGCAACGGCAGGAGCACTTCGTCATCTTGCGAACAGATCGCCGAAATCACCGCCGCGAAAGCCTGGTTGCACCCTGCGGTGATGGCCACATGTTCCGGGCCAACCGAGCCGCCGTAGTGCATGCTCCATTCATCGGCCAGCGCCGTGCGCAATTCCGGCAGGCCAAGCACAGGTCCATACAAATGGGTATCCGGCTCTTCCATCATTGCGGCCATGGCGGCGCGCAACTGTGGTGCAGGCGGATCTACCGGGGCGGCCTGACTGACATTGATCAGTGGGCGGTCTTCGGTAAATGTGACGCCCTGCAGCCACCGCTGCGCTTCTGGCACCGGAGGGGCAAAGGTCGACTGCGTGCGCGAAATCACCGGATCGGCTCAGTCGTCGCCGCGATAGGGTTTGACGTATTGCAGCGCCATATCCCACGGGAAAAAGATCCAGGTGTCCTGGCTGACTTCGGTGATAAAGGTTTCCACCTGCGGTCTGCCTTTGGGCTTGGCGTATACAGTAGCCACATGCGCTTTGGGATAAAGGCTGCGGACCAATTCTAGCGTTTTACCGCTGTCCACCAGATCGTCGATGATCAGAATGCCTTCGCCTTCTCCCATCAGCGCGGCATCCGGGGATTTCAGAACCTCGGCTTCGCGGCGTTCATCGGCCTTGCCGCCGCTTGAATGATACGACTTCACGCTGATTGTATCGACGGTGCGAATATCCAATTCGCGGGCCACGATCATGGCCGGTGCCATACCACCGCGTGTGATCGCGACGACGGCGCGCCACGCCCCGGCTTCGCCCGGCCCTTGCCCCTGCAAACGCCACGCCAGTGCGCGGGCATCGCGGTGGAGCTGATCCCAGCTGACATGAAACCCTTTTTCGTGTGGCAGGCGGTTATCCATGGTCTCGTCTTTCCTTAGTCTTCGGCATCTTCATCGTATGCCCGGCCTTTTGGCCAAGTGCAATCATGCGCCCAAATCTGCCTGCGCAGCCAAAGAGCCACGTACCGCCGCTATCGCCCGAACAACAACCGCAGCCCCAGCAGCCCAAGAACAGCCGCCGCTATGCGATCGATTACCGGTTTCGCCCGCAGATATCCTGCGCGTGCCGGGCCACTGGACAGCAATGCTGCAAACAGCCCGTAGATCATAACCTCGACCGCAAAATGGTTAAGTACGATGGCAGCTTTTGCCGAGAGCGTCAGATCCGGTGGGAAAATGACCACCAGAACCGAGGCCGCAAACAGCATCGACTTTGGATTGCCCAGATTGACCAGGAACCCACCCCAAAAAGCCCGCGCACCCGGTTGGGCATTGTCTGCCACTGGTTGGCGAGCGTCGCGCCAGAGCTGATAGGCGATCCAAAGCAGATAGGCCGCACCGGCCAGCTTCATCAACGTAAAAGCCAGCGGGAACAGAGCAAAGACGATTTCAAGCCCCAGCAGGGCAGCCGCGGTCCAGATCGCGGCCATCAGCGCCAAACCTATGCCGGTCGCAAGACCGGTTGCGAATCCCCCAGCGATTGATTGGCGCAGCGCAAAAAGCAGGGCAGGGCCCGGCGCGGCCATGGCGGCCAGCAGCGCGAGATTGAAAGCGAGCAAATGTGTCCACTCCATAGCGCTACCTTTTCGCAAAACCGGTTTTAGCTTTTTGTAATGTCCGGGGCGTCCACGGCCTTCATGCCGACCACATGATAACCCGCATCAACGTGGTGCGTTTCCCCGGTCACGCCGCTCCCAAGATCGGACAAAAGATAGAGCGCAGATTTACCCACATCTTCGATCGTCACGTTGCGGCGCAGGGGCGAATTGTATTCGTTCCATTTCATGATGTAGCGGAAGTCACCGATACCCGACGCGGCCAGAGTTTTGATCGGACCCGCGCTGATCGCGTTCACGCGAATTCCGTCTTTGCCGAGGTCTTCGGCGAGGTAGCGCACCGAGGCTTCAAGCGCAGCCTTCGCAACGCCCATAACGTTGTAATGCGGCATGATGCGTTCGGCGCCGTAGTATGTCAGCGTCAGAGCGCTACCACCATTTTTCATCATCTTTTCAGCACGTTGCACAACGGCTGTAAAGCTATAGACCGAAATATCCATGGTCATTGTAAAGTTGTCTTTGGACGTGTCGACATAGCGGCCGCGCAACTCGTTCTTGTCCGAAAAACCAATCGCGTGCACGACAAAATCGAGGTTGTCCCACCGCTCTCCGAGTGCCTCAAACAGGGCGTCAATGCTGTCGCTGTCACTCACATCACAGGGCAGAACAATGTCGCTTCCCAGCTGTTCCGCGAGCGGTCCAACACGCTTTTTCAAGGCGTCGCCCTGATAGGAAAATGCCAGTTCCGCACCGGCCTCGGCACAGGTTTTAGCGATGCCCCAAGCGATGGATTTGTCGTTCGCCAGACCCATAATGAGACCGCGTTTTCCGGCCATAAGATTGTTAGACATGTTCGCTACTCCGCCCAGATAATCTGCGTTTTTCGACGTGTAGGCGATCCGATGGGGCGCATCAAGGTCTGGCAATTGGTTGACACCAGACTAAACTCAATCTCAAAGAGCACACCAAAAAGGCGAATGCAGGAGATACCGTGACAGATCGAACCGGCATATTTGCAGGCGATGATCCGTTTGTGATCGCAAATGAGTGGCTGGCCGAGGCTCAGCCTTCAGAGTTGAACGATCCAAATGCCATTGCACTTTCGACCGTCGACAAGAACGGCATGCCCAATGCACGGATGGTCCTATTGAAGGACATCGAACACGACGCCTTCGTGTTCTACACGAATTACAACTCATCCAAAGCGCAGGAAATCGACGCGGCCGGAAAGGCCGCGTTTGTGCTGCACTGGAAAAGCCTGCGCCGGCAGATCCGAGTCCGTGGGCTTGTTGAGAAAGAAGACGGGCCGCTGGCAGACGAATACTATGCTTCGCGGTCGCTCAAAAGTCGGCTTGGCGCTTGGGCGTCCGAGCAAAGCCGACCCCTGTCTTCACGAAGCGCCTTGATGGCAGAAGTGGCTCGCGTCACAGCCCAAAAAGGCACCAATCCGGAACGCCCGCCTTTCTGGGGCGGCTACCGGATTAAACCGCTGGAAATAGAGTTCTGGGCCGATGGAGCCTTTAGGTTGCATGACAGATTCCGTTGGCGCAGGCAGACTGTTTCCGATCAATGGTCAATTATCCGCCTAAATCCATGAAGTTGACGCAAGGCGAACACAATTGATCCGCAATTTCTTACTCTCTTTCGCTTGCATTCTCGAGGCTGTGCGTGTGACACGGTTAATGGGGATTTGCGACATGACTCGAGGAAACACTCGTGAGACAAGATAGTGGGGGCGCCGAGCGCCTTGTTGGTAAAGTTAAATGGTTCGATCCAGCCAAAGGATTTGGCTTTGTGATCGCCGATGAAGGTGGGCCGGACATTTTGCTCCATGCCAACGTTCTTCGTAACTTTGGACAAAGTTCAGTTGCGGATGGTGCGGGGATCGAAATATCGGTTCAGCGCACTGAACGGGGCGTGCAAGCTGTCGAAGTACACAGCATTGAACCACCGGTCGGATCCGACTCTGCGCCACTTGCCGATTTTCAGGACATTGATCCCGAAGAGATGGCTGCCGCGGTGTTGGAACCTGCGCGGGTCAAGTGGTTCGACAAAGGCAAGGGTTTTGGCTTTGCGAATGTGTTTGGCAAACCCGAAGATGTGTTTATCCATATAGAAGTGTTGCGCCGCTCCGGTCTTGCGGATCTGCAACTCGGTGAGGCGTTGGCCATCCGGGTGATCGATGGCAAGCGCGGTCGCATGGCTATGGAGGTCAACGCATGGGAAGCCGCACTTCAGGACAACAAGGAATAAAGCCCAGCAAACTGGCGGCAACGGTGCTTGCCGCCACGATGGCTTTGATGGCGTGTAAAACGGATGCCGTGGCTGATCCGGCGTGTCGTGATGACACGGTACATCTGCGTGGCGACTTCGGTCAGGCCCGTTTCACGATTTCGATCGCCGATTCCGCCGAAGAACGAAACCAAGGCTTGATGTTCGTCGAAAAGATGGCCGCAAGCGCAGGAATGCTGTTTGTCTACGACAGCCCCCGCGAGGTTTCGTTCTGGATGAAGAACACCCTGATTCCCCTCGACATCATTTTTGCTGACGAAGAGGGCGTCGTTCAGAACGTTCAGGCCAATGCGATTCCCGGAGACCTCACACCGCTGCCCGGGGAGGGCCCGATTCAGTATGTTCTTGAAATAAATGGCGGAATGGCCGCTCTTTTGGGGATCAAAAAGGGCACGCAACTGCGACATCCTGCAATAGAAAACGCTGTTTGGGCCTGTAGTTAGGTTTTTCGCTTTTCAAGCGCGATTTGTGACGCTAAACCCCCACCCAGTCGGGGCGTGGCGCAGTCTGGTAGCGCACCTGTTTTGGGTACAGGGGGTCGTAGGTTCGAATCCTGCCGCCCCGACCACTTCGAAACCTGACCGAATGCTTTTTCGCATTCGGTCAGGGTTTCTCTCCTAAAATCAACATATATGCCGCTTTTTTACGCGGATCGTTACGCTGTGCATGACCTTGGTCAACCTCTGTCGCCAACCAGCGTCAGGACGCCGCTGATCCGGCATAGAATCAATCAACCGTCTAAGGCCGCGATTCGAATCGGATTTACTGCCTATAGGGGCTTGGCTGTTGCGCCGACGCTATATGTAGTGGCCAACGTCGGGCAGCGCCCGTGAATTGCATTTCTGCAAAAACGCTTCACCTGTTTTCTCAATAGTTGTGGATAACTCTGTGGGTAGTGGGCATTTTTTCAAGGCCAACGCCTTAGATCGCTTGTTAACGTTCTGTGTAGGAATCAAATCAGCAAACACATCCGCTGGTATGCGGATGGATGGTCAACACCAAATATATGGGGTGAGGCTCAAAAAAGCCGTTGACCCACCCCCTCCAAATCCGTCAGTTTGTGCAAGCCGGGTCAAATGGCACTACATTTAGTAGCGCCGGGGGCCTGCACGGGGACAATACCGCCTTTACAGGATGGAAGACTGCTGCATCGGATCGAGCAAACACGAGTTGCCCGAGCAGAGTACTATTGTCTGCCGTGCCGCGGAAAGCGGGCGCGTGCGAATGAAAATTGGGACAGCTGAATAATGGGGCAGCAGGGATGAAAATCGAAAGAAAGTTCACCAAGGCAGGGCAGGACGCATACGAGGGGATTCCCTTCATCACCACGACATCCGAGATTCGGAATCCGGATGGCACCACCGTCTTCAAACTGGATGAGCTGGAAGTGCCCAGCAGCTGGAGCCAGGTTGCGTCTGACGTGATCGCCCAGAAGTACTTCCGCAAGGCTGGCGTTCCGACGGAGCTGCGCCGAGTTCCCGAAGATGGCGTCCCTGAATTCCTCTGGCGTTCCGAAGCTGTTTCCAAGGACACACCACGCTCCGGCGAGACGTCGTCCAAGCAGGTTTTTGACCGTCTGGCCGGCGCCTGGTGCTACTGGGGTTGGAAGGGTGGTTACTTCACCACCGAAGAAGACGCACAGACGTACTATGATGAAATGCGGTTTATGCTGGCGACGCAGATGGCCGCGCCAAACAGCCCGCAGTGGTTCAACACCGGTTTGCATTGGGCCTATGGCATCGATGGTCCGGGGCAGGGCCACTACTATGTCGATTTCGAAACCGGCAAGCTGACCAAATCCAAATCCTCCTACGAACATCCGCAGCCGCACGCTTGCTTCATCCAGTCCGTATCCGACGATCTGGTTCAGGAAGGCGGCATCATGGACCTTTGGGTGCGCGAAGCGCGCCTGTTCAAGTACGGTTCGGGCACCGGCACGAACTTCAGCTCTCTGCGCGCCGCAGATGAGCCGCTGTCCGGTGGCGGCAAGTCGTCGGGCCTGATGGGCTTCCTTAAAATTGGTGACCGTGCAGCGGGCGCAATCAAATCCGGCGGCACAACACGCCGCGCGGCCAAGATGGTGATCTGTGATGTCGATCACCCGGACATCGAAGAGTTCATCAACTGGAAAGTGATCGAAGAGCAGAAAGTCGCGAGCATCGTGGCTGGCTCCAAGATGCATGAAAAGATGCTCAACGGCATCTTCGCCGCCATCCGCACCTGGGACGGCACCGAAGAAGACGCCTACGATCCCAAAAAGAACGAGGCGCTCAAGGCAGCGATCCGCGCAGCCAAAGGCGTGATGATCCCAGAAACATACATCAAGCGCGTCCTCGACTATGCACGGCAGGGCTATGCCAGCATCGAGTTCCCAACATACGACACCGACTGGGACTCCGAAGCCTACGCATCGGTTTCGGGTCAGAACTCGAACAACTCGATCCGTGTCACCGATGACTTCCTGAAGGCCGTCAAGGACGACGCCGATTGGGAACTACTGCGCCGGACGGACGGCAGCGTTGCCAAGACCATCAAGGCGCGCGATCTGTGGGAAAACGTCGGCCACGCTGCATGGGCCTGCGCTGATCCGGGCATTCAGTTCCACGATACAGTGAACGCATGGCATACTTGCCCCGAAGACGGACAAATCCGCGGCTCGAACCCGTGCTCGGAGTACATGTTCCTCGACGATACGGCCTGTAACCTTGCCTCGATGAACCTGTTGACCTTCCTCAAGGACGGCAAGTTCGACGCAGAGAGCTATGTGCACGCAACACGTCTGTGGACCCTGACATTGGAAGTGTCGGTAACCATGGCGCAGTTCCCATCCAAGGAAATCGCGCAGCTATCCTACGACTTCCGGACGCTGGGCCTTGGCTATGCCAACATTGGCGGCCTGCTGATGAACATGGGCTTTGGCTATGACAGCACCGAAGGCCGCGCACTCTGTGGCGCTCTGACCGCCGTCATGACCGGTGTCAGCTATGCCACATCGGCCGAAATCGCGGGCGAGCTGGGCGCATTCAGCGGCTATGCACGCAACAGCGATCACATGCTGCGTGTCATCCGCAACCACCGCAACGCGGCCTACGGCGCCACCGAAGGCTATGAGCAGCTCGCAGTGAAGCCACTGCCTCTGGATCACGCCGGTTGCCCGGACCCGACCCTTGTGGATCTGGCCATGGCCAGCTGGGATGAAGCGCTGCGTCTGGGCGAAAAGAACGGCTATCGCAACGCGCAGGTTTCGGTAATTGCCCCAACCGGTACCATCGGGCTGGTCATGGATTGTGACACCACCGGCATTGAGCCTGACTTTGCGCTGGTGAAGTTCAAGAAGCTGGCCGGCGGCGGCTACTTCAAGATCATCAACCGGTCGGTTCCGGCCGCTCTGGAGAAACTGGGCTACGGCTCGGCCCAGATCGAAGAGATGATTTCCTATGCGGTCGGCCATCAGACGTTGGGCAACGCACCGGGCATCAACCACACTGCTCTGATCGGCCACGGTTTTGGTCCTGCGCAGATCGAAAAGATCGAGGGCGCGCTGGCCTCGGCCTTTGACATCCGCTTTGTCTTCAACCAGTGGACGCTGGGCGAAGAGTTCTGCAAAGAGGTCCTGGGCATTCCAGAAGCCAAGCTGAACGATCCGACATTCGACCTGCTGCGCCACCTCGGTTTCAGCAAGGCGGACATCGACGCGGCCAACGATCACGTCTGCGGAACCATGACACTGGAAGGTGCGCCGCATCTGAAGGAAGAGCACCTCAAGGTGTTTGACTGCGCCAACCCATGCGGCAAGAAGGGCAAGCGCTTCCTGTCCGTTGACAGCCACATCTACATGATGGCAGCAGCGCAGTCCTTTATCTCGGGTGCGATCTCCAAAACCATCAACATGGCAAACGACGCCACCATCGAAGATTGTCAGCAAGCTTACGAGCTGTCGCATTCCTTGGGTGTCAAAGCCAACGCGCTGTACCGTGACGGCTCCAAGCTGTCGCAGCCTCTGGCAGCCGCGCTGGTGGAAGACGATGAAGAAGCGCAGGAAGTGCTGGAAAGCGGCTCACAGCCTGAAAAGGCTGCCGTTCTGGCCGAGAAAATTGTCGAAAAGATCGTCGTCAAGGAAATCGAACGCCAGCAGGCGCGCTCCAAGATGCCCGAACGCCGCAAGGGTTACACCCAAAAGGCAATCGTGGGTGGTCACAAGGTATACCTGCGGACCGGCGAATACGAAGACGGCAGCCTTGGCGAGATCTTCATCGACATGCACAAGGAAGGCGCCGGTTTCCGCGCGATGATGAACAACTTCGCCATCGCCGTGTCGGTTGGTCTTCAGTACGGCGTGCCACTCGAAGAGTTCGTCGATGCCTTTACCTTCACCAAGTTTGAGCCCGCGGGCATGGTGCAGGGCAACGACAGCATCAAGAACGCGACCTCGATCCTCGACTATATCTTCCGCGAACTGGCCGTGTCCTATCTGGACCGCACCGATCTGGCACACGTCAAACCAGAGGGCGCATCCTTCGACGATCTGGGCCGCGGAGAAGAAGAGGGCGTTAGCAACGTCAAGGAACTGTCCGAGACAGCCGCTTCCAAGTCGCTCGAAGTGCTCAAGCAGATCAGCTCCACCGGCTACCTGCGCAAGCGCCTGCCACAGGAACTGGTTGTTCTGCAGGGCGGTCAGGCTCTGGCCACTGGCACAGACCCGGTTGCAGCACTGAACACACTGGTGCCCGAGACATCCGGTGTGGACGTGGCTGTCGCAGCGGCAACGACAACCACATCATCCATGGCAGTTGCCAGCGGCAGCATGTCGATGGATGAACGCACCAAGGCCAAGATGCAGGGCTATGAGGGTGATCCATGCGGCGAGTGCGGCAACTACACGCTGGTGCGCAACGGCACCTGCATGAAGTGCAACACCTGCGGCGGCACCTCGGGCTGCAGCTAAACGAAACACGGTCACGGGACGCGTGCGCGCGTCCCGGGCGGATCAGGCCGCAGGCAAATAATCTCGGGCGGTGAACCAAAGTGAGCCTGATCAGCGAGACTGAGGGTGCCCATGTGGCACCCTCTTTTTATGTGCGCAGTCTCATGAACGCAGCCACACAAAGCCTTGTGAAAAAACAAGAAAAGGGCCCAGCGAATTTCGCTAGGCCCTTGAAACTTTTGGCTCCGGCGGTAGGGATCGAACCTACGACCAATTGATTAACAGTCAACTGCTCTACCGCTGAGCTACGCCGGAACGGTGGAGGCGATATAGCAATCTCGATTCAGCGCGTCCAGTGGATTTTGCCACAAAATCCGACAAAAAATCCGCACTACTCACTCTGGCATCCAAACTGGGCCCGCGCGGACAACGCACCGATGGGCTTCACACGATTTCTTTCCGTTAAATCAATGAGATGGGCCAGTATGTTACGTTCGGCAGCGGGCAGCAGCGCGGCGGGTGTGTCCACATAGATTGTTTGAGCCAGCGACGCTGTGTCAGCCGGGCCATCGCTCAAGGCCTCAAGGATTGAAGATTCGCGGCCCAGCCGGTGTGCCAGAAGCGCAGCAAGACGGTCCGACGGGTTTTGTACCGGCGCCCCGTGGCCCGCATGAAAACAAGCCCAGTCCCGGCCCTGAAGCCTGCGCAGTGAGTGCATGAACGCGCCCAGATCGCCATCGGGGGGTGACACGAGCGAGCTGGCCCATCCCATGACTAGATCACCGGAAAACAAAACGTCCCCCCAGGCAAAGCTGATGTGGTTAGCCATATGTCCGGGTGTGTGAATGACCTCAAGGCGCCAGCTGCCGCCGTCGATGCTGTCCCCATCGCTCAGGTAAACATCCGGGGCAAAAGCATCATCCACGCCTTCACCGCCTTCCAGCGCGCCTTGTGCGGCAAGCCTCTGCATCAAGACACTTCGCCCCGCGTCCGCTGCTCCGAAGGCCATAATCGGCGCGCCAGTCTTTTCAGCCAATGGGCGCGCCAAGGGGCTGTGGTCGATATGGGCGTGGGTGACAAGGATATGACTGATGCTCTGTCCCGGGCCCACCGCCGCCAAAAGCGCGTCCAGATGATCCATGTCCAGCGGTCCGGGGTCGATCACGGCCAGGTTTTCATGGCCCAGCACGTAACTGTTGGTGCCGCGGTACGTCATGGGCGAGGGGTTGGGGGCCAGAATTCTGCGCAGACCGGGTGAAAGTTCTTCTGGCACGCCCGTCTGCGGGCGGAAATCTGGTTGCGGGTCCTGCATTGGTCTCTCTTTGCTGGTGGCGCATGGCCAATGGTCGCGATAGGTTCGGTGTCATGAATTTCGACTGGCTCAAACGCTACATGCCGCGCGGCCTATACGGTCGGGCCGCGTTGATTCTGATCCTACCCGTGGTCACGCTACAACTGGTCGTGTCCGTTGTCTTTATTCAACGGCACTTTGATGGCGTTACGCAGCAATTGTCGCGCGAAACCGCGCGAGCGGTTTCGGTGGTGCTGGACAGTGGGGACGCACAGGATCGCACCGCGCGGGCGCTTGATATCGGGATAGAAGCAATACCAGAGACCGCGTTGCCCCAGTCCAACACCCGCCGGTGGTACGACTTTACCGGAATCGTTGTGACGCAATCATTCGAGACACGGTTGCGCGGGTTAGAGCGGATTTTGCTGCCCAATGACGATCTGGTCCGGTTGTTCGTGCGGCGTGACGGACAGCTCTATGAAGTGCAGGTTTCGCGGGGCAGGGTCTCGGCGTCCAACCCGCACCAGTTGCTGGTCAACATGGTGGTGTTCGGTCTGCTTATGACACTGATCGCCTTTTTATATCTGCGCAACCAATTGCGGCCAATCACACGACTGGCCGGTGCCGCCGAGGCTTTTGGCCGGGGGCGCACGGTTCCCTACAATCCCTCCGGGGCGGTCGAGGTGCGCGCGGCTGGTCACGCCTTTCTGGACATGCGCGCCCGGATCGAGAGGCAGATCGAACAGCGCACCATGATGCTGTCCGGCGTAAGCCACGATCTGCGCACGCCATTGACCCGCCTGCGGTTGGGTTTGTCGCTGCTGGATGACGAGGATCGCAAACCGCTCGAGCGGGATGTGGAAGACATGCAGGGGCTGATTGACGCCTTTCTGGATTTCGCTCGTGGTGATGCCGAAACCGGCCCAGCCGAGCCGGTGGATCCGATCGCGATGGTGGATGACATCGTCGACAATTGCATTCGGGGCGGGCAATCCGTCTCGCTTGTCGAGGCCACGGGCGAGGGTACTGTCGCTCTGCGAGAGGCCGCGCTCAGACGGGCGGTGGAAAACCTGATCGGCAATGCCGTGCGCTATGGTACCAATTGCGAAGTCCACGTGACGTTGACTGACAAATCGCTGCGCATCAGGGTTGAAGATGACGGCCCGGGCATTCCAAGCGAGGACCGGGAAACCGCCTTGCGCCCGTTTGTGCGGCTCGACCCCGCCCGCAATCAGGACAAGGGATCCGGCGTGGGCCTCGGGCTGGCCATTGCGGCCGACGTTGCGCGTGCGCATGGCGGGGTGCTTCGGCTGGGCGCAAGCGAAAACCTAGGTGGGCTGCGCGCCGATATCGTCATCGCGCGGTAGCCGCGACAAGTTTTCTAAAATCTGCACCAAGGGTCACGGTTTTGCCCACCTTGGGACAGCCTGTTGTTTCGGCAGGGCGGCATAGTCTGCTTGTCTGTCGCATTTTGCGATACAGCCAAACAGAATGGAGACAACCCGTGAGCCTTGCAACTTTTGCTGCCCTTGCCGTTTTCGGATTGAGCAGCCCCACAAACCCAACTCAATCCGCCCAGGCCATGCCACTAGTGGCGCAAACCATGACGCCGTTTGTCAGCACGCAGGGAACCGTTACGCCGAGAAGCGACAAATACATGACCACACCGCAAGGCTGCAGTTACCGCTTGACCAAGGCACCGGGCTATCCCGAGCGTTGGATCCTGATCGTGAATCCACAGCGTTTGGGGCTGCCCGCACCCAAGGGCAGATGCCGCGCGATGAAGTAGTCGCCACCGGCGCCCGTGTGCGAACCGCATCAGGTTTCGGATGCATGCGGGCACCGGTTTTGGAAATTTGTTTTCCGAAAGCCGACTTTGTGTTAACCGATTGGAGCGACAGGACGAACAAAAAGACGACGATGAATTCCTACAAGACGCACCTTCAGGTGTTAAGCCAGCATTGCGATGCCACAGGTATCGTTCATTTCCCCAGATACAGCGAAATGGCCCATGAGGTCATCGAACGGTGGTTCGATGAAGCACTCGACTGGTCTTTTGCCCGAATGCAGGGCGGCGAAGACCTTGGTGCGCCGATTGCTCGTTGCGAAGCAGAGTTCCCGGCCGCGTCGCGGCTGGGCGATCATCTGGTCTGGCGCCTTCAGGTGTCTGCCATCGGTCGTACCAGTATGGATGTCATGTTGGCGGCGACCTGCGGCGGCGAACGCCGGGTCGATATGATGCTGACTTTGGTTCTGTCGGATATCGGTGTGATCCAGCCGCGCGGCTGGCCTGAAGAAATCCGCGCCCGCGCCGCCGATTATCTGACCGTACATCAGGACGCCTGAATAGACGCCTACGGCACTACTGCATTTGATGCGCGACCAAATTCAGGAACTGACCCAGCTTTTGGCGATCAAGCGGCTTTTGCATGAACTCAACCGCCAAAGCCTTGCAGGTCGCGCGTAAATCAGCAGACCGATCCGCAGAGATGATGGCACAGGGGAGGGGGCCCGCCATCTCGCAAATGCTCTTGTAGAGATCGACACCGGACGGTCCCGGGCCAAGTTGATAATCCAGAACCAAGGCATCGGGATTGATTTGCAGGTCTTCCAGCAATTCATGTGCCGAAGCGGCATCCTCGGCCTCGATCACATTGACCCCCCAACTCTCCATGAGGATCGAAACTGCCCGTCTCATCTGGGGGTCATTTTCCACCAACAAGGCGATCATACCGGCCTGAGCCACGCCAATGGGTTTTGGCGTGCGGCGGCTGACATCGCGACTGGGTCCTGCCAACCCTGCAATGGGCACATTCACCATGAAGCAACTGCCATGTCCCGGCTGCGACCATAGCCCAAGTGGGTGACCCAGACGCGCGCAGGCGCGTTCGACGATAGCCAACCCCAGACCCAAACCATCATTGTCACTGGCAGAAGTATCCAGACGGCGAAATTCTTCGAAGATGGAGCTTTGATCGTCCTCGGCGATTCCCGGCCCGGTGTCCCAGACTTCGATACGGGCTGATCCACCATTGCGACGCACGCCCAGCAAGACCCGGCCACTGTCGGTGTAGCGGATCGCGTTTGCCAACAGGTTCTGGACAATCCGGCGCAGGTAGGCCGGGTCACTTTCGACCATCAGCCCGCTTTCAACAAAATCTAGCCTCAGCCCTTTGTTCGCGGCCAGCACTTCCATCTCGTCACGCAGGGGGCGCAGCACATCGCGCAGAGGAACCGCCCGCACGTCAAAGCTCAGACCGTCACCGTCCAGCTTGGAAATATCAAGCAAGGCTTCGATGATCTGCTCGGCTCCGGACAGCGCTGATTCCGCCTTGGTGAGGATCGAGGTTTCCTCGCTGGTGGTACAACGATCCGCAAGCGACGCAATATAGAGTTTGGCAGCGGAAACAGGCTGCAAGAGATCATGGCTTGCGGCCGCAACAAAGCGTGACTTGGATGCGTTCGCGCGCTCTGCAGCGCTGAGCGCATCCTCAAGCTCCAGCGTCCGCTCCATCACCCGCTGTTCCAGAATTTCATTCAATTCAAAGAGCTTCTGCGCCGCTTCGCGTTCCGCAGAAACATCCGTGACAGAAATGACAAACCCACGATCTGGCATACTGCGGCCAAAGATCTGCAAGGTCTCGCTGCCGCCGCGCCGCACCTCGAAACTAATCGGATCGCGCGGCCCGTCTGTTCGGGCCCACTTGGCAAAACCGGCCCGATCTATGCCACGGGTAAAGGCCATGTCCTCGTCCAGCTGTTCGACCAGCGTGAAGAACGATGCCCCAAGATGCAGCCGCCGCGCAGGAACCCCAAGCAGTGTTCCCAATTTGTCATTCCAGCCAAGCAAACGGGCACTTTCGTCAAAGACACAAACCCCCTGATTGAGGTGATCCAGTGTTGCGCGGATCATCCGTGTCTGCTTGTCCTTCAGCTTATCCCGTTCCTGACGCTCCAGCCGAACCAGATCCGTCACATCGGTTTGCAAAACCACGGTTCCGCCGTTGGCTGTGCGGTGCTCGGAAACCTGAAGCCAACGGTCATGCGTCAGTTGTACATTGAACATCACGCGCCTGTCCTGATGGCGCCGCAAACGGCGCGCGGCCCAACGGTCTGCGGTCATGCCTTGTGGCAAGGCCAGGTACTGGGAAAGGCTGATTTTCTTGACGTATTCAACAAACGGCAAGCCGGGTGTCAGGTTTTCAGCGGTATCCCGAAAATCCCGGCAAAACCGCGAATTGCACATGACCAGAACATCGCTTGGATCAAACAGCGCAAAGCCTTCGGACACGGTTTCGATGGCATCAGCCAGATTTCGGCGGGCCGCTTCTGTTTCGTCGTTCGCACGGGCCAGCTGCGCGTTGGATTCATGCAAAAGATCCAGCGTGCGTTCCAGTTCGAGCGTGCGGGCGCGCACCCGTTTTTCCAGAAGCGCCGCTCGTTCGAACTGAGCATAGGCCGCGCCCGACTGCTCGGTTCCGTATTCAACACGGTTCATCAGCGCTTCGGCGATGATCTGAAGCTTTTGGTTTTGTTTTTCCAGACTGTCTGCGGCGTTGACGAGACTCATGCGATCACCGATCTGACTTTTCAGGTGGATAGATCGCAACACCGGTCAAAGTCTGGTTCACATGCAAAGCGCCGATTTGTTCCCCGTAGGTCGAAAAGCCAAAAACCCGATGATTGGCCAGAACCCGCGATACTTCGCGGGTTTGCTGGACCTGCCCAGCCTCGATCCGCCGCAAGATGCAGTCACAGCCCAAAATATGATCTGGTGTTCGGTCGCGGGCCAGCCGGCCCAGACCTTCGTCCAGATGTTCCGCCATATCCTGATGATCCGCGAGCGTGAGGACCATGCCTTCGTTGATCGCGGAAAAGAAAACCAGATCACCGTTTTCGTTGACCCGCTGGATAGCGCGTACGTGGTGGCTGTCACCCAATCGCACGACAACGGGGTGGGCGGCAAAGATAAAGGGCGATAGCTGATTGGGGTCTTTGCCCAGCAAACGAGCATATTCGAGCGCCGCAGGTTCGGCGTTTATTTCATGCACGATCCGGTTTTCGGGATCCGCGCCAGTTACCACCATGCGTGTTTTCGTGGGCACCAGATGATCGAGACTAAACACCTCGACGGCGCAATGTGACCGAACCATTGTGAGCAGGGCTGCATCCCCCATGATGCGCCCGTTGTGTGAAAGCAGGGTCTGCTTGAAAGCTGTTCCATCGCCGGATGAGCCGCCAAACAGCGGCATTGGCCCCAGACCCGAGGCAATCACCGAGGTGAGATGCTCTTCTCGCATGGACAGACCGTCGACCAGAAGGCAGGCAAATTCTGAACCCATTTCAGCGGCGCGACCGGCCAGTTGAAGACGGGCATTGATCAACCCGTCGATGACGCTCTGATCTTCCATATCCGACAGGCTATCGATCTCGAAGACATGGGCGGCGAACTGTTCCTGAGGAAAACCCAGCGCAATGATCTGGCCCTCTTCATAGCCATTGCGCCCCAGCTCGCCCGCGGTTGTACAGGCAATGACATCCGCGCCACCAAAGGCGTTTTGCGCGGCGCCCGTCAGGGCCGCGAAATCGGCGCGCGGTGAAACGAAAAGACACACCAGTTCAAAAGGGCCTTTGCCCAATTGTCTGGCAAGCTCGGACGCCGGATCGTCTGCGTCAAAGGCAACCTGCGCACTTCTAAGAGTGCCGGTCTGGGCTGTCTCCTCCCGCGCGGAGCGTTCTATGGCTCCGTCCACTTGGCTTTATCCCCATGAGTTCAGCTGAAGAAAGGATAGGGCTGTCAGGCGTCGCTTGGCAAGACCTTGGCAAATCTGGCCTCCTGCGCGATCAGCACAGCCTGGGTTCGGCTGTGCACACCCAGTTTACGCATGATCGCGGTGACATGTGCTTTGACTGTCGTTTCAGCGATTGAAAGATCATAAGCGATCTGCTTGTTCAGCTTGCCTTCGCAAATCAGATGCAGGATGCGGGCCTGCTGGTTGGTCAGCGATGCAAGCCGTACCAAGGCTTCGTCAGAGGCGCTGTCATTTCCCCCCTGCGGGTCAATATAGCCATCTGGTACAAAGGCATGACCTTTGCCCACGGCTTCAAACGCGCGGCGAAACACCGAACGCTGGGAATGCTTGGGCACGAAACCGTCTGCCCCCGCCTTTAGAGCGTGGCTGATCATCCGGTTGTCCGCCATACTGGAGGCAATAATGATCGAGGCCTTTGGGGCAGCGGTCCGCAACCGCACCAAACCATCAAGACCATTCACGTCCGGCAGATTGAGATCCAGCACAATCAACCCGATACGGCTGTCCTGGTTCACGATCTCAAGCGCCTTTTCCAAGGTAAGTGCCGTGCGGATTTCTTCAAAATCGGCAATGGATTGGAGCGTGAGGGTCAGGGCATCACAAAACAATGGATGATCATCGACGACCAAGGCCGCTGGTGCGTTTGGCACGGATTGGCTTGGCTGCTCGGATGTGTTTGTCATGCTCTGGCCTTTCGCTTGCGCATCCCGATCATAGGATGCCCAGACGGTCTGCGTCTTTAGGCGAAAAGTCTTAGTGCCCACATTGGACTAGAGCCAGTTCTGGACCCGCTTGGCGCCACCCGAAATATCCTGACCGATGCCATCAATCGTTGCGCACCCGGCCAAAGCAAGGGCCAGCGCAAGAATGCACGCTGCTCGTTTCATGTCTGCCTCATCTCTTTTTCTTACGACGCGCCTTTTGACGCATTCGGCGCGCAGGATAGCAAATCCCGCGCGCCGAAAAAAGAGTCTGTGGATAAGTTGGGTTTTTTAGTCTTCCCAATACCACGTGTCGGTCTGCCAGTTGATCCAATCACCGTAGATCGGAAGCGGCTCGGCGAACTTGAGTTCTTTGGTGTGAGCGATGCGGCTGATGTTGTACTGGTAGGTGGGGATCACATAGCGACCAGCGGTCAAAACCCGGTCCAACGCCTTAACAGCCGACAGGAATTCGTCGCGTGTGCCAGCGGTCAGCATGGCATCAATCATCGCTTCAGCGGCAGGGGATTTCATACCCATCCAGTTGCGCGAGGTTTCGGTGTCAGCCGCCTCAATACCCCAGTACTTCTTTTGCTCGTTGCCGGGGCTCAGCGACACACCACGCCGATACCATGTCATATCGAAATCAAAAGTGTTCGTCCGCTCCTTAAACTGAGCAGAATCAACGGTTTCGATGGTGACCTGCATCCCAAGACGCTCCAGCGCCTGCACGTAGAGATCCGCGATGGAACCTTCCTCGGCAGAGCCTTGGGTCAGAAGGATGGAAAAGACGAATGGCTTGCCATTTGCGTCTTTCAAAACGCCATCCTGAACAGTCCAACCTGCCTCGGCCAGCATATCAGCGGCCTTCGCAATGTTGGCACGATTGCGCAGTGAGCCGTCACTTTCAGGAAGCGTGTAGCCCTCTAGAACACCTTCGGGCAGCTCGGCTGCAAATGGCTCCAGCAGCTCGCGAACCAATCCTTCGGCCGGGCCGTCAGACATGGCCAGCGGCGAGTTGGAGAAATACGATGTGATGCGCGGCTGACGTCCGCCGGTCATCGTTTCGTTGATGAACTCGAAATTGAACGCATGCAGCATTGCGTCACGCACCCGCCAATCGGCGAAAAAGTCACGCCGTGTGTTCATAACAAAACCGGTGATCCCGGAAGGGCGCTGGTGCGGCAGGACCGACTTGATGACATCGCCCCGATCAATCGCAGGGAAATCGTATTGGGTTTCCCATTTCTCGGCGTTGAATTCACGATTGGTGTTCAGAGCCCCGGATTTGAACGCTTCGAACTGCGCGGTCCCGTCCGAGAAATACTCAATCCGAATTTCGTCCAGATTGGCCTGACCCTGCATGAAGGGCTGGTCCCAGCCCCAGTAGTCGGGATTGCGTTTCAAACTGATAAAGCGGCCAGCTTCAAAATCCTCGATCACGTAAGGTGCGCTTGTGATCGGAGCAACGTCTGTGCCGCTTTCGGCAAAGTCGATGCCATCGTAGTGTGCCTTTTTGAGAACCGGGCGCATGCCAACCAACAGCGCAAGTTCCCGATCATCCGAGTCGAACGTAAACGTGACAGAGCGAGGCCCGGTCTGTTCCATGGAGGCGATGTTTTTCCATAGATTGTGATACCGCGGATGGCCCACGGTGCCGAGCGTCTCGTAGCTCCACATTACGTCTTCAACCGTGACCGGGCTCCCGTCAGAGAATCGGGCTTCATCGCGTAGGGTGAAGGTCACCGTTTTGCGATCGTCAGAGGCATCAATCGATTCGCAGAGAAGGCAGTAGAGCGTGAAAGGTTCATCCCAGCTGCGGCCCATCAGGCTTTCGAAACCGATGGTGCCAGAGAACCGAAGCTGCCACGGCGCCGTGCCTTTCCGGACAAACGGATTGAGGCTGTCAAAGCCGCCGCGTTCGCCGATTACGATCCGCCCGCCTTTGGGGGCCTGCGGGTTCACATAGGGCAGGGACACAAAATCAGGTGGGAGTTGGGGCGCACCATACATAGCTATGCCGTGTGCCTTGTCCGCGTGTGCGGTTGAACCCAGTACAGCCACCGATAGAATCGCAGCGCCCAGAGGGTTCAAAAATTGTCTTGGTATTTGGAAATAATCGATGCTCATTTTGGCAACAATCCCTGTCAGCCGTTGTATTGTTGGGGCTGAGCGTATCGGGGGATTTCAGCATTTACAAACTTTTAGGTTGGACTCGGCGCGTTAATTGCTTATAAAGAGGGCACTGCTCGATAGGTTTCTTGCCTGTATGAAACCTGCCTCAATGACTGAACCCCGGCCTTGTGCCGGGGTTTTTTTTGGTCGGCTGATTTCCGCAGAACTGACAGATTGTCGCTTGTTGCGCTTCCGCGATCACTCTACTTATCCGATTGTCTTGAACGGGTCCCACGTAGGAATTCCTTCCTGCCAAAAACATGAGTTTTTTTATGAGTTACACTGTTGTCCGAGTCGCAGACTCACAAATCTTTGCGCGCGATCCACTGCCCAATGATCCCGGCGTGGCCCTGAACCTCGTTATTCGCGGTGAAGGGTTTAGCATTGGCTCCGACGGGATGCCTGTCGGCGGCAATGTCACATCAATCACGCTGACTTTGGTGGCGTCACAAGGCATCGATTTCGACAACGCGCCGGTCTACACGGCGACGGGCTTGGCACGGCCGTTGGATGATTTCGCGACCGAAATGGAGCCGCCCTTTGAGGGGCTGACAACTGCGATGCTGACCAGTCTCTCCGCTGCAGCCGCACTCAGGCAGCCTGGACCGGTCGGGGGCGTTTGGTTCAATCTTGATGCTGACCTGCGCATCGACGGAACCACGGAGAATGATGTGATCATTCAAGGCGCCGAAGCAAATGCGTGGCGGGACCTGCCGGGCGTTTTTGCCGGAGCGGGTGATGACTATCTGACAGCCAGCGCGCTTTCCAGCACGGCGGTACGCTTGTATGGGCAAAACGGGAACGACAGCTTGGTTGGCCGCGACGGTAGCGATTATCTGAACGGTGGTTTGGATAACGACACGATTATCGGCGGCGCTGGCGACGACCTCCTGTTGGGCAACTTCGGAAATGACTCGATGTCCGGCAACCAAGGTGACGACACCCTGCGTGGCGCCGCCGGAGATGACCTGCTGTTTGGTCAGGACGGAAATGATCGGCTGTCGGGTGGCACAGGCCGCGACCTTCTGGCGGGGGCCAATGGCAACGACACACTCACCGGCGGACCGGGACCAGACGCCTTTGTTCTGAATTTGCTCGCGCCGGATGACGGGTTTGGCTTTAGCACCGAACCAACAGGGCGAACCGTTGTGACGGACTTCGATCTCAGCGAGGACATTCTTTGGATCGGACCCAGCCAGAACGGCACCTACAATCGCGCCTTGGCCTATGAGTTGTTCACCGAAAACGCCGAGCAACGCGGGGCAAACACGGTTTACAACGACGGCACGTCGATCGTTATCATTCGCGGTCTGGAGCTGACAGATCTAACGCCAGAGCACTTTCAGGATGGCGCAGAGGGACTCAGCTATTCTGACTGGCTGGCTCTGGGATAACAATCACGGCACCATTTCAATGGTCATGCACTGACATTTGATCGGAGCCGCGTTGCCTTTGCATTTGCGGCATGTATGCTGCCACGCAGCATTATCTAAGGAATACGCCATGTCGCTTTCAGGAAAAACCGCCGTCATCACCGGATCAAACTCGGGCATCGGTCTCGGCATCGCACATGAAATGGCCCGCGCCGGCGCATCGGTCATCATCAACTCGTTCAGCGACCGAGAAGAAGACCATGCCATTGCCGCCGAAATCACCGCAAATCACGGCGTCGAGGCCCGCTACATCAAGGCGGACATGTCCAAACCGGATGAATGCCGCGCCCTGATCGAACAGGCCGGTGCCTGCGACATCCTGATCAACAATGCTGGCATTCAGCATGTTGCACCGATCGATGAATTCCCGGCCGAAAAATGGGATGCGATCATCGCCATCAATCTCAGCTCCGCCTTTCACACCACAGCGGCCGCGCTGCCCATGATGCGCAAAGCGGGTTGGGGCAGGGTGGTTAACATTGCCTCTGCGCATGGGTTGACGGCCTCACCATTTAAATCAGCCTACATCGCGGCCAAGCATGGTATCGTAGGTCTGACAAAGACAACCGCGCTCGAAACCGCGCGCGAGCCGATTACCGCAAATGCGATTTGTCCCGGCTATGTACTGACCCCGTTGGTCGAGGCACAGATCCCGGACACCATGGAGAAATACAACATGGGCCGCGATGAAGTCGTCGAGAAAGTCATGCTGGAACGGCAGCCATCCAAAGAATTCGCAACGGTCGAACAGATGGGCGGCACAGCCGTATTCCTGTGTTCGGATGCCGCCGCACAGATTACGGGTACAACAATCAGCGTCGATGGAGGATGGACAGCGCTATGAGTGAAAAAGAAGCAGGTCGCGACAAACTCGAGATCGACAATATGTTTCTGTGCGGATCACGGTTCACACGGGTCAGCCTGAAAAACAGCTTTATCAGCGACTCGCACCTGATCGGGGCTGAGTTCAATGATGTGAATGCGACCGGTCTCAAGATCACAAACGCCAATCTGACCGATGCCGTGTTGCAGGACATCAACTTCAGCAACGGCACGATCCAGAATGCGAACTTGTCTGGGTTGGCGCTTCAACACGCCAACTACGAAGGCATGACCATCGAGGGCGTCAAAGTCACCGATTTGTTCGCCGCCTACGAAGCACAGAACAAAGACTAAGCCCAAACGCATCACAGCGACTGCCGGGCAGGGAACGACGACATGACCAAACCGATCCGGATCAATCTCGCCCTGCAAGGGGGCGGCGCACATGGTGCGTTCACATGGGGCGTTCTGGATCGCCTGCTCGAAGAGGACGGGATCGAAATTTCCGCGATCTCGGGCACATCGGCGGGTGCTTTGAATGGCGCTGCGCTCAAGGCCGGTTTGGTATCGGGCGGGTCGCAGGATGCTCGGGAAAACCTCGACTGGCTTTGGTCACAGATCGGGGCACTGGACGAAGACAGCCTGCCGAAGTGGCTGGAAGCCTTCCTGCCTGATCCCGGCGTCGTCAGCCATTCGGTCGAATATGCCTTGCCCTACATCTGGGGCGAGGCCGCAGCGCGGATGATGTCACCCTATGCCTGGGGCGCGCTTTATGAAAACCCGCTGTCCCGAATCGTGTCCGAGTTTGATTTCGGGCGGGTTTGTTCCGGCGAAGGGCCTGCTTTCTTTGTGGGGGCCACCTGTGTGCGCGACGGCAAGATCCGGGTCTTTTCCGGTGATCAGATCAGCGTGGACGCCATCCTCGCCTCAGCCTGTTTGCCGACCATGTTCAAGGCCGTTGAACTGCCCGATCCACTGACCGGCAACACCGAAGCCTTCTGGGATGGTGGATACACTGGCAATCCGCCGCTGTTTCCCCTGTTCGAAACCGCCTTTCCCGACGACATCGTTGTGATCAATATCAACCCCATGGAACGCCGCCAAACACCGCGTACGCCCGCCGAGATCCGAAATCGGATCAACGAGATCAGCTTCAACGCCTCGTTGCTGCGCGAACTGCGGGCCATTGATTTCGTTCAGCGTCTGCTGGACGAAGGCGCGATCCAAGAAGGCACCCGCAAACGTTTGAGGATACACATGATCGCGGACGACGCACTGATGAACGATTTGTCCGTTGCCACCAAGACCGTGCCCGTTCCCTCGTTGCTGCTACAGCTGAAACAAGCGGGCAGGCGTGCAGCCGGGGATTTCCTGCGCGATCACAAATCTGATTTGGGCACACGGCAATCGGCCGACCTGCGCGCTATGTTCGGCTAGAGAAAGCGGAAGCCGCGCGCCTTTCAGCGCGATCCTTTTTTGTAGCAATCCTGACAGACAGAGGCGCTGTAAACACCTCCGTGTTTTGCGCCGCAGACCTTGCAGGTCAGAACAGGTGATTTGGACATGACAATACCTTTCGGTTGAAAAGGTAACAGTGCCACTTCCCTCAGGCTGTAATCAAGAGGCTGCTTTAAGCTGGCTCTCAACGGCCTTTTTCGCCTTTTCCCCATCAGGGTAGACCAGACCTGCCGAAATCACGAGCTTGGCCGCGTCTTCGATGCTCATGTCCAACTCGATGACGTCCTCCTTGGGGAAGAACAGCAAAAAGCCCGAGGTGGGGTTCGGCGTAGTCGGGACAAAAACCGAAACCATGCCGCCCATGGTCGCTGCTTTGGCCGCAACCTCGCCGCGCGTGTCGGTCGAAATGAACGCGATGGCCCAGATGCCCTTGCGGGGATACTCGATCAGGCAGGCCTTTTCAAAACTGCGTTCGGACTGAGCGAATACCGTTTCAGCAATCTGCTTGATCCCGGAATAGATCGAGCGAACCACCGGTGTGCGATCAACCAGCCCTTCGGCAAAACGGATCAAGGAACGGCCAATCAGACCCTTTGCGATCCACCCAACAAGCAGGGTGAACAACAGGAACACGATTACACCCACACCACGGATATTCACGTTGATCCAGTTGGGATCGGCGGGACTTTCATTGCCAAGGAAGCGGTTGATCAGGCCTTCAGGCTGATAGGAGTCCGGCACAAAAGGCCAAACAAAACCATCAACCCAGCCAATCACGGTCCAGATCAGCCAGACCGTCAGGCCAACCGGAGCGATCACAACAATCCCGGTCAGAAAAGAGGCGCGCAAACCAGCAAGCCAGCCAGAGCGCTTGGTCGGTTCTTTGTCAAAGGGGGTTGTCATTCAGGTCAGACCGTCTGTCACATACAGCCTCAAACCTAGGCAATCGCGGCAAGGGGTACAATGGTCGCCGCGCTGTGAAAGCCAATTAGTCTGTATTTTCGCATATTTCGCAGGCAATTCCGGCCGCAAGACGTGCATTGTTCAAAACCAGCGCGATATTTGCTTCGAGCGAACGGCCCTTGGTAAGCTCGAACAGCCTTTGCAGCAGATAGGGCGTCAGCGCCTTGCCTGAAATCCCGTGTTGTTCGGCATCCCGATTGGCTTCGGCGATCAGCGGCGCCAGAACGTCACGCGGAATTTCAGCATCGGCCGGAATGGGGTTGGCCACCAACTGACCACCCGGAAGCCCAAGGCGCCCGCGCATCACATGCGCCCGTGCAATCGCGCCCGCAGTGTCCATGCGCAATGGTGCGCGCAGTCCTGCTTCGCGCGACCAGAATGCCGGCAACTGGTCTTGCCCATAGGCGATTACAGGAACGCCGAGCGTTTCCAAAACCTCAAGCGTTTTCGGCAGATCAAGAATGGCCTTTGCACCCGCCGCAACCACCGTGACCGCTGTTTGCGCCAGTTCCTGCAAGTCGGCAGAGATATCAAAGCTGCTCTCGGCGCCTTTGTGAACGCCGCCAATTCCACCCGTTGCAAAAACGGATATTCCGGCACGCTCGGCGGCGATCATCGTCGCCGCAACCGTTGTAGCGCCGGTGCGTCCTTCGGCCATGCAAACCGCCATATCGGCGCGGCTCAGCTTTGCCACACCCTTGGCCTGCGCCAGTTGTTCAAGCTGCGCATCATCCAGACCGACACACAGCCGGCCATCCAGAACCGCGATGGTGGCCGGCTCTGCACCCGCGTCTTTTACGGTCGCTTCGACCTGACGGGCCACTTCGAGATTCTGCGGCCATGGCATCCCATGGGTTATAATAGTCGATTCCAAGGCGACAACCGGCTTGCCGGCCTCAAGAGCGGCTTGGACATCAGGGGACAGGTGAACGAGGCTCATTGGGCGATTTCTCCGGATACATAGCTTGCGGCGGCCCTCAGGGCCTTTTCGAGTGCCTGATCGCGCGACGATCCTGCAATTTCTGCGGCGATATGGGCCGCCATAAAGGTGTCACCAGCGCCTGTAATGCGCGTGACCAGCACATCCGGCGGCGTGCCCTGATACAGACCATCCGCATCCGCGTCACAGCAAGTGCGGCTTCCGTCGGTTACTATGGCCCGCGCCGCGCCGCGCTCCAACAATGCCATGGCGGCATCCTGCGCGGTTTCGAAACTGGTCTGGCTCAGCAGGCCTGCTTCTTCGAGGTTCACATAGAGTGTGCCGCGACCAGCCCGCAAAAACGGCAGCAGACGTTCTGCTTTGCCCGGTGACGCTGGTGCGATCCGTAAATCGGCGTGTCCAAAGGCCGGATTGCGGGCCACATCATCCAAAAGCGATTCCGTCAGATTGCCATCCAGCGCGATCACGCCGGGGTAGGGGGCCGCTGCACTGCCCAGAGCGCCGTCTGTCAAAGGGTTCAAAATGCGCGCGCCCGCCGCCTCCAATGAATGGGCATCTGCAATCGCCGCAATCAATCCATTGGCGCCCTCGATCGCCATATAAACATCGGTTGGCAGATCGTCCGAACGATACAGATGGTTCGTAAGGCAGCCTAAGCGCTCGCATTCGGTCACAAGTTCATCGCCCTCGGCATCCCGGCCGATCGACGACAACAAAGCAGGCGTCAGCCCGAACCGCGCAAGCGTCATGGCGATATTCAGCGCCACACCGCCAGGAATCCGGGTGATCCGTCCCGGCACATCTGACCCGGCGCGCATGACCGACGGGCTGCGCCCGATCACGTCCCACAGGACCGAGCCAATACACAAAATGTCTGCTGATTTGCTCATGGCGTCCTTGTGGCCCATGGGACGGATCAGAGCAAGCAACGGGTTGCGTCACCCTGCGTCCTTGATATCCATTTTCTTAGGTGGCGTTGTGCCCTATAATTTGATCAAATCAAGCGCCGCAGCGCAGAGTTGCCCATTCAAAGGAGCGTAAAATGAATGAGATGAGCCAACCAAAACCCTCCCTCAAGGCCAAAGACGCTCCGGATCTGGGCAGCTTTGACTGGCAGGATGCCTTTCTGCTGAGCGATCAGCTAACCGAAGAAGAGCGCATGCTGGCCGATGGCGCGCGCGCCTTTGCCGAAGAAAAGCTGGCGCCGCGCGTCGTCGAGGCCTTCAACAACGAAACCGTTGCCCCCGAAGTCTTTGCAGAGATGGGCAGCATGGGATTGCTGGGCATCACGGTGCCAGAGGAATACGGCGGGCTAGGGGGCTCGTATGTGTCCTACGGTTTGGTGGCCCGGGAAATCGAGCGTGTGGACTCGGGATATCGCAGCATGATGTCGGTCCAGTCCTCGCTGGTCATGTATCCGATTTATGCCTATGGCAGCGAAGAGCAGCGTCAGAAGTACCTGCCAAAACTGGCCAGCGGCGAGTGGATCGGATGCTTCGGTTTGACCGAACCCGACGCAGGCAGTGACCCAGCTGGAATGAAAACCCGCGCGGAAAAAATCGACGGTGGTTACCGGCTAACTGGCTCCAAGATGTGGATTTCCAACAGTCCGATCGCAGACGTCTTTGTCGTCTGGGCCAAGTCCGAAGCGCATGACGGCAAGATCCGCGGTTTTGTCCTTGAGAAGGGCGCCAAGGGCCTATCCGCACCGAAAATTGCAAACAAACTAAGCCTGCGGGCTTCGGTAACCGGTGAAATCGTTCTGGACGGTGTCGAGGTCGGCGAGGACGCCTTGTTGCCACATGTTCAGGGGCTCAAGGGCCCGTTTGGCTGTTTGAACCGTGCCCGCTACGGCATCAGCTGGGGGGTGTTGGGCGCGGCAGAATTCTGCTGGCACGCGGCCCTGAACTATGGACTTGAGCGCAAGCAGTTCAACAAGCCCATCGCACAAACCCAATTGTTCCAACGCAAACTGGCGGACATGCAGACCGAGATTTCACTGGCCTTGCAAGGATGTCTGCGCGTCGGACGTTTGCTGGACGAAGCGCGCGGTGCGCCCGAGATGATCTCCATTCTCAAACGCAACAACTGCGGCAAAGCGCTGGATATTGCGCGGATGGCCCGGGACATGCACGGCGGCAACGGCATCTCGGCAGAATTCCAGGTTATCCGGCATATGATGAACCTCGAGACGGTCAACACCTATGAGGGCACGCATGATGTGCACGCCTTGATCCTGGGGCGGGCGCAAACTGGGCTTCAGGCATTCTTTTGATGTGACGAAAAACAATGGGGGTCAGATGCAAATCTGGCCCTTTTTCTTTCATGCATTAATCTTATAATCAGTATTATGTAAATAAACGCAACACGCAGGAGACCGAATTTACCTGCGCTCCACACCGTAAATCGTTGTATTTGTATACTTAATTATGCACCGGCCCAGAGGTATCTCGTACAACCAGCTCCGCAGATATCTCGGATACGGTTGCGGGCATTGCAGGTTCTTCTATGCGGTCCAGCAAAACGCGCGCCAGCTTACGGCCAAGCTTTTGTGGATGGATGGCCATTGTCGTCAACGGCGGCGTCGCAACAGCCGCGTCCTGAATGTCATCGAAGCCAACGATCGATACATCCACGCCAGGCTCTAATCCCAGACGCGTCAACCCAAGGCTTGCGCCCAATGCCACCATGTCACCGTTGCACACAATGGCCGTGACGTCCGGGTGCTGTTGTTTCAACGCGATCATCGCATCCAGACCAGACAGTTTCGTGTTGTCGCAATCCCAGACAACACCCTGCCCCAAACCACGCTTCGACATTTCCTGCCGGTAACCCGAGATCCGCTCGGCGCGAACAATCGTCATGTCCGTACCACCAAAATATGCGATGTGCCGGTGTCCCAGATCAGCCAGATAGGCCGTTGCATTGCTGGTGGCTTCCGCATTTCGAATACCCACATGGTCGAAATCTCGATGCAGAGGCCGCAGGAACGTCACTGTCGGAATTCGGTGTGTGCGGAGCAACTCTATCGTGTTGGGCTCCGTTTCCAGCGCGGGAACCCAAAGCAGACCGCCACGGCCATGCCGGATAAAGGCTTCAAGCTGACGATTTTGCCGCTCAAGGTCGTCACGGGTATCCACAACAGAGACGAGATAACCCTTAGTTTCCAGCAGATCTACGACACCGCTGATTACTTCCGCATTAAAAGGGTTCTGCAATTGGTTGATAACAAAACCAATTTCACGATTGTCGCCCGACCGCATCGAAGCTGCACGAGAGTCCTTGACGTAATGCAGGCGGCGCGCCGCCTCCAGAACCTTTTCACGTGTTTCTTCGGAAATGCGTCCTGTGCCCCGCAACACCTGACTGGCGGTAGGTACAGATACACCCGCTGCCTTTGCAACGGTTCCCAAAGTTGGCTTACCGGACACGTTTTTCCCTAGGATTAGATATATCGTTTCATCATCTTTGTGTATTTTTTTTCCTTGAAAAGCAAGGGTTTTTGGATCGATCGCAACATCGACAACCGAATTGGGCGCAAATATCATTTGACAGTAGGTATAACGATATACCAATCTTTCACCAAGGGAGGAGATTCGATTTGCCGCAAGAATTGCGCCGAATTTCATGTCCTCCTGATAATCGACAGCCCGGATTCGCCATCCGGGAACACCTGTTAGAATCCGGCGTCGAACACCTTTCGGCGCCAAACCAAACTGGGAGGAAATATGACTTTTTATTCCAAAATTCTCGGCGCAGCATCGGGTCTCGCGATTGCGTGCACGGGTATGGCTGCACAGGCCGAAACGCTGTTCTGGTCCACACAGGCCAAGCCAGTGGAAGAAGCGCAGGCAATGCGCGAACAGGTCCTCGGCGGCTTTGAGGCCGGCGTAGACTACCAGCCAAATGACGGCGGCCCATGGCTGACACGTCTGAACGCGGAACTGCAGGCCGGATCGGGTACGATCGGTGTGCTGGGCGCGTTGCACGGTGACTTCTCCGCGATGAATCCTGATGACCTGGTTGATCTGTCGGACATGGGTGTCATGAGCGCATCCGGAACCTTCAACGATCTTGCCAAGCTTGGCACAGACAGTATGCAGTACATCCCTTGGATGCAGGCCAGCTACATCATGGCCGCCAACAAGGACGCGCTGCAGTACCTGCCTGATGGTGCCGACATCAACGCACTGACCTACGACCAGCTGATCCAGTGGGCCGCGAACGCTCATGAAGCAGCCGGCGAGCCAAAGTTCGGCTTTCCTGCAGGTCCCAAGGGTCTGAAGCACCGCTTCTTCCAGGGCTACCTCTACCCGTCCTACACCAACGGTGTTGTACGCACGTTTGCGTCTGACGAAGCCGTAGGCGCATGGGAAGCGTTCCGTAAGCTGTGGGAACACACAAACCCAGCTTCCACCAACTTCTCGTTCATGCAGGAACAGCTGCTGTCCGGCGATGCATGGATCGTGTTTGACCACACCTCGCGTCTGGCACAGGCGTTCAACGAGCGTCCGGATGATTTCGTGGCATTCCCGGCCCCAGCTGGCCCAACCGGCCGTGGCTTCATGCCTGTTCTGGCAGGCGTTGCCATTCCGAAAACAGCACCAGACATGGACGCGGCCAAATCGCTGGTCGAATACATGCTGAAGCCGGAAACCCAGATCGCAACTCTGCGGGCGACCAACTTCTTCCCCGTTGTTGACGTTGCTCTCCCAGAAGATCTGCCACCATCGGTCAAAGCCGCTGGCGATGCAGTTGCCAAGATGTCCGGTTCTGCCGACGCGAACCCGGGCCTGCTGCCTGCCGGTCTCGGCGACAAGGGAGGCGACTTCAACCGCGTCTTCGTCGACAGCTTTGAACGTATCGTTCTGGCCGGTCAGGACATCCGCATGGTTCTGGACGATCAAAAAGGCAAGTTGGCCGCAATCATGGAAGAAACCGGCGCACCTTGCTGGGCGCCTGACGCACCTTCCGAAGGTGCCTGCCCGGTCGAATAAGGCCGGGAGGTATTCCTCCCAAAGCCCGGACCTGTCTATATAGTTGGGTCCGGGCCCCCTACCCCGATGACATTTCTAATTCAGCGCGCCACTGCGCCATGAAAGGAGCGGTCCCATGAACGCTCGGGTGTTACCCTATGTCCTGATCTTGCCAGTGACGCTCTTTCTTTGTCTGTTTTTCCTTTATCCGTTTTTGCTGGTGTCCAAACAGGCCTTCAGCACTGGATCGGGATTTACACTGGACAATTTCCGCGAAGTCACGAGCTACTGGAAGTTCCCGACCACGCTGCGCAATACCTTCTTGCTGGCTGCCGCGGTCGTGCCTGTTCAGCTCGCTCTGGCGCTGCTCATGGCCACCATGGTCAACAAAATGCAAAAAGGCCGCGATCTGATCCTGTACGTCTGGACCATTCCGTTGGGCATTTCGGATCTGGCTGCCGGTATCATCTGGCTGGCGATCTTCGAACAGTCCGGTTTTCTGAACTCGATGATGAACGGTCTGGGGATCGTTGATAAGCCGGTGAACCTGCTGACCTTCCAAAACCCCGGGCTTGTGTTCCTGGCGATTGCGCTGGCCGAGATCTGGCGGGCGACGGCGATCATGCTCGTAATCCTGGTCGCAGGCATCGGCCTGATCCCCAAGGAATACTATGAGGCCGCCGAGGTCTTTGGTGCCAGCCCATGGAAACGGTTCACCCGGATCACCCTGCCCCTTTTGCGGCCCAGCCTGCAAACGGCGCTGGTGCTGCGTGTCATTCTCGCCTTTGAAATCTTCGCCGTTGTGGCAGCACTGGGCGGCACGCTCTTCCCGGTCCTCATGGGTGAAACCTATGCCTATCAGTTCGATCTTCTGAACTCTGGCGCAGCTGCAGCCATGGCCCTGATCATTCTCGCCATCTCGATTGGCTTTACCTTGATCATCCTGCGTCTGCTGCGCGTCCCGAAAGGAGCAACGATATGACCTCTGTCACAACCGATGTCGCGGCGCCTGATGCGCGCAAGGCCGGAAGGTTCGTCTATGTCACAGCCGTTGTCCTGCTTTGTGCATGGGTTCTGGTTCCGATCTACTTTCTACTGATCAACACGCTGAGTTCCCCGGACACCGTCAACAGCTTTCCCAAGCCGTTCTGGCCCGAATTCGATCTGGGCAGCCTGACATTCTTTGCGGGCTTTGCAGGAATGCTGACCGCGCTCAAGAACTCGATCCTCGTGGCAGGAATGACCATGATCATGTCGATCGTGATCGGAGCCCCGGCGGGATATGCGCTGTCGCGCTTTGATTTTCGCGGCAAGGAACTGTTCCGTCTGCTGATCCTGCTGACCCGGGCCTTTCCGCTTCCGCTTCTGGCGCTTCCCCTGGCCGTCATGTTCATCCAGACGGGTCTGGACGACACAGTGTTCGGTCTGGCGCTTGTGCACACCACTTTGGCAATCCCATTTGCGGTGCTGATCACATTCTCGCTTTTCTCGGGCATTCCGATCGAACTGGAAGAAGCCGCATGGACCCTCGGTTGCACGCGACTGACTGCGTTCACCAAGGTGGTTCTGCCGCTAATCTTGCCGGGCATCACAGCCAGCGCGATCTTTGCCTTCGTGATCTCATGGAACGAGGTTTTTGCGGCGGCTGTTCTGACAATCGAGAACCGCACGCTGACCGCATTCCTTTTGCAAAATCTAGACACCTCTCCGCTTCACCTGAAATTCGCGGGCGGGTTCATCCTCGTCGTGCCAGCGCTGATCTTCATCTTCGCTGTGCGTAAATACCTCTTTGCCATGTGGGGCATCGCCAACCGCTGAGGCGGCGCGACCGAAACAGGAGCTCAAGTTATGGCTGAAATCCAAATCAAAAATGTCGCCAAGACCTTTGGAGCGTACCAAGCGCTTCATGACATCAATCTGACCATTCAGGATCAGGAATTCATGGTTCTGCTGGGCGCATCCGGATGCGGCAAGACCACATTGTTGCGGATCGTGGCCGGGTTGGAAACGGCAACCACCGGCGAAGTCTGGATCGGCGGACGCAGGATCGACCACCTGCCACCCAAAGACCGCGGCATCGCAATGGTGTTCCAAAACTACGCAGTATTCCCGCATCTGACCGTCTTCGAAAATATCGGCTTTGGTCTGCGCATGCAAAAGCTGCCGAACGACGAAGTGAAACGCCGGGTCGAGCGCACCGCTGAGCTGATGCATATCGAACAATTGCTCAAACGCTATTCAGGCGAATTGTCCGGCGGTCAGCGCCAGCGTGTTGCGGTGGCTCGGGCACTTGCGATGGAGCCCGACGTAATCCTGATGGATGAGCCGCTTTCCAACCTTGACGCGCTCCTTCGCATGGAAATGCGTGCGGAACTCAAGGGCGTTCTGGCCGAAAGCAATACCACCGCGATCTACGTCACCCACGATCAGGTCGAGGCCATGTCGATGGCAGACCGGATCAGCGTCATGCATCAGGGCAAGATCGTTCAGGCCGCCTCGCCGATTGAAGTCTACCGCAACCCGGCAGCTGAATTCGTCGCTGGCTTTATCGGCAACCCACCGATGAACTTCTTGCCAGCAACCCCGTCGGGCAACGGCAAATGGACGGTCGGTGGTCAGGACATGGACGGCCCGGTTTCGTCCGAAACCCTTAAGTTCGCCATTCGGCCGGAAGATCTGCGACCATCAGAAACCGGTTTGAAAGCCACCGCAAAGGTGGTCGAGCCGCTTGGAGCCCATCTGCTGGTCACCTGCGATGTCGAGGGCGCGCTCTTTCGCGCCGTGCTGGACAGCGATATGACCGTAAAGCCCGGAGACGTGCTGACCCTCGCGCCACAGACAGACCGGGTGCGCTGGTTTAATCCCGAAACAACCCTGGCCGTAGCCTGAGGAACACAGAATGAGACAAGATCTGATTGATCAGGCCCGCGCCGTATTGGAACGCAACGACCGTGGTTCCTACACGGTTCCGACCCATGGCCTTTATCCGTTCCAGTGGAATTGGGATTCGGCCCTGAGTGCGCTTGGCTTTGCCCATTTCGATGAGGCTCGTGCCTGGACTGAAATCGAAACACTGATGGCGCACCAGTGGGAAGATGGCATGGTTCCACACATCATCTTTCATCAGAACGATGATGGCTATTTCCCGGGCCCGGACGTCTGGGGCACGCAGCGCGATGTCCCCACATCTGGCATCACGCAGCCCGCAGTCACAGGCTTTGCTGTCCGGCGCATTTTTGACCGCGCCAGCGATCGCGCCATGGCCGAACGCCGCGCCCGTGCCCTGTTGCCCAGAATTCATGCCTGGCACCAGTGGTTCTATCGCGATCGTGATCCGGCCGGGACCGGACTGGTCGCGATCCTGCACCCTTGGGAATCCGGACGGGACAATTCGGTCGATTGGGACGATGCCTTTGAACGGGTGCCAACAGATGGGGTCGGTGAATTCCAGCGCCGTGATACATCCCACGCCAATCCCGAGCACCGGCCAACAGACGAACAATACAAGCGCTACATCTGGCTGGTGCAGCATTTCCGCAGCCTCGGCTGGGACAATGCCAAACTGCACGATGCATCGCCCTTCCAGATGGTGGACCCCGGGTTCAACGCCATCCTGATCCGCTCCTGCAGTGACGTGGCAGATCTGGCAGACCACCTGGGCGAGCCGGAAATCGCAGAACAGTCCCGCGCCTTTGCCGCCAAGGGAATTGCGGCCATGGAAAAACTCTGGAACGTTTCACTCGGCCAGTACAGCTGCTATGATCGTTCCACCGGCAAGCTGATCGATAGCGCGTCCATTGGTGGGCTTCTGGCTGCGTTCTGTGCAATTCCATCCGCCCGGGCCAAGGCAATCGCCGCGCGCATTACAACGCTCGCCAATGCTGCGCGCTTTACAGTGCCAAGCCACGACCCCACTGCCCCCGAATTCGACGGAACCCGCTATTGGCGCGGCCCGGTCTGGCTGATCGTCAACTACATGATTTCTGATGGCATGGGTGAAGCCGGACAAATGAGCGTACGCGACAGAATCCGCGATGACAGCATTCGATTGATTGAAGAAAGCGGCTTTGCCGAATACTACGATCCCAAGACCGCAGAACCCTGCGGCGGCGGCAGCTTTACATGGACGGCCGCCATGGTCATCGAAATACTCAGCACCCAGAAAGAGCCCGCATGAAACGCTCTGAAATCAACGATATCATGGCTGCGGCCGACGATCTGATCCGCAGCCATGGCTTTAACCTGCCCGGTTTTGCCTATTGGACGCCCGATCAGTTCAAAGCGAAGTCTGACACTGCGCGCCATGTCATTGACGCCCGCTGCGGTTGGGACATTACCGACTATGGCGAAGGCCGCTTCGACGAGATGGGTCTGTTCCTGTTCACGCTGCGCAACGGCCTGCTGAGCGATCTGCAGAAAGGCGGCGGCATGTGCTACGCGGAAAAGCTGCTCATCTCACGGCAAGACCAGCTGAGCCCGATGCACACGCATGTGATCAAGGCCGAGGACATCATCAACCGTGGCGGCGCCACATTGGTGGTGGAACTTTTCGGTTCTGATGACGACGGCAACTTTGCCGAGGACAAGGGTGGCACAGTTTGGCTGGACGGAGTCCGGCACGACTATGGCGCCGGTGAAAAGCTGAGCCTCGCGCCGGGCGAAAGCGTAACGCTCCGCCCCGGTGACTGGCATGCATTCTGGGGCGAAGGCGGCGACGTGTTGATCGGAGAGGTATCTACCGTAAACGACGACGAGACCGACAACATCTTCCGCGAACCGATCGGACGGTTTGCCGAGATCGAAGAAGACGTGGCCCCCCGGCATTTGCTCGTCAGTGACTATGCAAAGTGGCTTGGTTGAAGTTGACGCCGCAAAACTCTGAAAAAATTAAACAATTCGAATCTGAGCTGGAAGAACACCTGCTTTCGAGCCTGCGTGCGGAAAACACTCAGGCTCAGAACGGGCCTATAAATCTGGCCGTTCGGGATACCAATGGTGAATTGATTGCCGGGCTTACCGGCTCAACCTCTTATGGCTGGCTGCATGTTCATATGATGTGGGTGGCCGAAGTCCATCGACGACAGGGCTACGCAAGACAACTCCTGAACGAGGCTTTTGCGCTGGCCCGTGATCGTGGCTGCCACAGTGCGTGGCTGGACACCTCAAGCCCCTCCGCGCATGTGGCATGGACGAAAATGGGCTTTTGTGATTTTGGTTGCCTTGCAAATGCCCCTGATCAACACCCCAAAGGCCATCAACGCTGGTTCATGCAGCGCTCACTGCCTTTGGAGCCGCTCTGAGGACAACCCATGTACGAGACGATCGCGGATCCCCGCGCTTTTTTGACAGATTTGTTCAAGACCGCTGTTGCAACCGCAGATCCCATGCGCGTTGTGGCCGAGCACCTGCCGGAAAAGCCGAAGGGCCGCTTGATCGTAATCGGCGCGGGCAAAGCCAGCGCCCGGATGGCTGAAGCGGTTGAGGCTCATTATGGCCCATGCGAAGGCTTCGTCATCACCCGCTACGGATACGCCCGCACGACCCAAGGTATCGAAATCGTCGAGGCCGCCCATCCGGTACCGGACGCCGCGGGTGAAACCGCGACCCAGAAACTAATGGCTATGGCCGACGGCTTTGGGCCAGAAGACACAGTAATTGCACTGATTTCAGGCGGTGGCTCTGCGCTTTTGTGCGCTCCGCGAGCGGGCCTGACCCTCAGCGAAAAAATGAGCGTCAACAAGGCATTGCTGGCATCCGGTGCACCGATTGGCCAGATGAATGTCGTGCGAAAGCACCTGAGCGCAGTCAAGGGCGGCCAACTCGCGGCAGCCTGCCATCCTGCCCGCCTATTGACCTTGATGATCTCTGACGTTCCTGGCGACGATCCTGCCGAAGTGGCCTCTGGCCCAACCGTCGGTGACACCACCACGGCGCAGGATGCGCGCGCAATCATCGACCGCTATGGCATCGATGTGCCGGCCAGTGTTCTGGCATGTCTGGAAGCCGGCTCAAGCGTCGTCAGCCCGGATGATCCCCGACTGGCACAATCGGAAACGCGTATTATTGCAGCGCCCTCGCAGTCATTGCAGGCCGCATCCGAAATCGCCACAGCCGCGGGATGTGATGTACGCATTCTAGGCGACGCACTCGAGGGCGAAGCGCGGGAATTGGCGATTGAACAATGCCAGATGGCGCAGACCCTTCAGGCAGAGGCGTCGCAATCCAACCGGCCGATTTTGCTGCTGTCCGGTGGCGAATGTACGGTTACGCGGCGCGGTGAAGGGATCGGCGGGCCGAATGCCGAATACGTTCTTGCGGCAGCAACCGCGCTAGAGGGGGCAAAAGGCATCCATGTTCTGGCCTGTGACACCGATGGCGTTGATGGCGCTGCCGAAGTCGCAGGGGCCTATGCCGGGCCGGAGACGTTGAAAACGGCGCACGATACAGGGATCGATGCCGCGAAAGCCTTGGATCAGAACGACGCGCACCGCTTTTTCGGCGCTATCGGCGGTCAAATCGTAACGGGGCCGACCCTGACAAATGTGAACGACTTCCGCGCCATCCTGATTCTGCCGCAGCCCTGAGGGGCATTCTGCGCCGCGACCTGTGGGCAACGTCCGCGCAACATTACTGCTTTGACACGAAGCGCCTTCTGGACAGAACACCGTACGCGCCTTACGCAGACGCAAACCAATTGCGGAGCAGTCATGCGCTCGATTCTGATTTTGAATGGTCCCAACCTCAATTTGCTCGGCACGCGCCAGCCAGAGGTCTATGGATCAACGACCCTCGCGGACGTCGAAGAGATGTGCCGCACATTCGCACAAGCCATTGGTGTCAAAGTCGCTTTTGACCAATCCAATCATGAAGGCGATCTTGTTGATGCCTTGCATGCCGCCCGCGGCGTCCATGATGGTGTTGTGCTGAATGCCGGTGGATATACCCATACTTCTGTCGCGCTGATGGATGCGATCAGCTCGGTCGGTTTGCCGACCGTCGAACTGCATCTTTCCAACATCCACGCGCGCGAACCATTTCGACACAAATCCTTTATTGCCCCGGTCGCCATCGGCCAGATTTGCGGTTTCGGCGCACGGGGGTACACTCTGGCGATGGATGCGTTGATCAGCCATTTGGAGAAAACCGCATGAAACCGGAACTGCGCGACTACCTGATTGATCTGACGAACACAGACAGCATCGAAGAGATGTGGAAACAGCATTGCGAGCGGATGGAACAATACGGCTTTGACCGGCTGATCTATGGGTTCACACGCTTCATGTCGGAAAACTCGCTGGGCGATCCAAATGATTTCGTGGTTCTGACAAACCATTCACCAGAGTACCGCAAGGGCTTTGTCGAGGATGGCCTGTATCGCTACGCGCCGATGGTACGCTGGGCGCTCGAAAACGAAGGCTGGTGCAGCTGGCGTGTTCTGGGCGAACAAGTTGCCAAAGGTGGACTGGATGAAAAGGCCGCTGCGGTGGTGCAGTTCAACCTGTCGCACAGTGTTCATGCCGGCTACACCATCAGCTTTCAGTCGGTTTCGCGCCGCTCAAAGGGGGCCATTTCGCTCACAACGCGCCCCGAGATGACCCAGGATGATGCAGACGCCATTTGGAAAGAGCACGGCGAAGACATTGTTCTTATGAATAACCTCGCCCACCTGAAGGTTCTCACTTTGCCTGTTAATCTGGCGCACCAGTCATTGACCGCGCGCCAGCGCGAGGCGCTGGAATGGGTTGGCGACGGCAAGACAATGCAGGACATTGCACAGATCATGGGCCTGACGCAGGCGACGATCGAAAAGCATCTGCGCCTCGCGCGCGAAACGCTGAACGTTGAAACAACCGCTCAGGCCGTGGCCAAGGCCGCCTTCCTGAACCAGATGTATATCGTTCACGCCTGATTCTCTGAGCGCGGCAACCTTCCGCTTTCGGACGATAGACTCGCCCGGAAATTGCGCGCGGGCCTGCACTTTAGTCTAAAAAACTGGAAAACTGACGTGGGGTCCGGAAAACCGGACTTCCTAACTCGCCCCTGAGTTGGCATTCTACAAAAGTTCCGTGAGTGGTGGCTTTGGCCATGGAACGAAGGGGCCGCAACCCGCGCTATTTCCGGGCAATGCAGCTTCATCACCGGTGTAAACCGGGCCGGTTCTGGAAAGCAATTACCGCAACTTCAGGACCGGCACCCATCGGGGTCCCCCATCTCATCCCCAATGTCTCGCGGGGGCCCCGATCCCTGCCACGACCGTCAGATCGCTATGGACAGTCAGATCATCGCAAGATGGATCGTCCCGTTTTCAACATAGTACGGTGTTTCAGGCTCCCGCCCAGTGAACGGGCTGCCGAACAGCGCAACAGGCAAAGCAGCCCCACCCGCACGTGCCGACAGATCATCCGGCAACCCCAATGTTGAAGGCAAAAGCCAGCGCCCTTCGTATAGTCCGGATTCTGCACGCTCTGTGATGGACTGGCACAACACCTGACGTTGCTGTTCTTGTTCCCAGCCTGTCACACAGCCCGGTTCAACCGGGGCAAGTCGTGGCCCATCCAGCAGAACAAAGGCCGCCGCAGCCGTGGCCTGATCACAATCGGGCTGGGCCAGCATCCAATCCAGCACCGGCAGAACCTGACGCGCAAAATTCGCCACAAAGCAAAGTTCGACCAAGGTCGGCAAAAGCACGTGCCAGAAATCCGGATCCCGGTTTGCCGCCAGCCAGGTTTCATCTGCTTCCAATACTGACAACGTAAAACCACAAGGATCGGGCATCGCCGGCCTTTGGACGCCGAAACGGGCCTCCAACGCTGCGGCAAGGTCCATGACATAAGCAATCTGCGCGTGAAGCGGCCTGTCGCCCTGCCCTGCATTGGCGGCGCAGGAATACTGTGCCTGTCGCATCCCGCTTTGACGCAAACGGCGGCGCGACAATCGCAGGCCGTCGGGCGCACGTTCCATTTGGTCTATTGCCCACTCCAAAGCCTGCCATTGCTGGGCGAGAAACGGGTAGTCGCGAGACACCTCATTGGCGGGCTGCCGTTCCGGCCCAACCATACGCCAACAAGCCGCGAGCGCCTTCCTTTCGGCCACGGACAGATCTTGCCAGGCCGGAGCATCACCAAAAACAGCGCAATCACGACCGGCCCGTCTGGCGAATGACAAAGCCACCCCAAGAACCATCCAGACAGCGTCTGACGCATAGGCAGCGTTCAGAGGCAGAATGCCACGCAGTGATTTTCTGGCTTTTTCATAGGCGATCACGGTGGCCGGTTCCCTTTGGCAGGACTGCGCTAGCCCCTAACTGCCAAAGTCCGGGCAGCTCTGTCACCCGGCCAGCAGATGATCGCATCAGACTGAGTCGTGCGTGCAACAGCCCTTGGGCCAATAACCCGCACAACAAAAAAAGCGCCGGAAACATCCGGCGCTTTCCTAACATTTAGCGAAAGAGCTTAGCCCTGAGCTGCCTTGGCAACTTCGGCAGCAAAGTCTTCTGCGACTTTCTCGATACCTTCGCCAACCTGCATCCGTACAAAGCCAACGATTTCCGCGCCGGCATCCTTGGCTGCCTGCTCAACGGTGACGTCGGTGTTCAGCGCGAACTGCTGACCCAGCAAGGTCACTTCTGCGAGGAACTTCTTCATACGGCCAACGATCATCTTTTCGATGACCTGCTCAGGCTTGCCGGATTCGCGTGCGATGTCGATCTGAACCTGACGCTCTTTTTCGACAACCGCCGGGTCGAGGTCCGCTTCGGACAGCGACGCTGGGTTGGCCGCAGCGATGTGCATGGCAACCTGCTTGCCGAATGCTTCGTCGCCGCCTTTCAGTGCAACCAGCACACCGATCTGGCCCATGCCAGTTGCAGCGGCGTTGTGCACGTAAGACGCAACGACATCGCCCTCAACCGAGGCCATGCGGCGCAGGGACATGTTCTCACCGATTGTCGCGATCTTGTCGGTGATGACATCCTGAACGGATTTGCCGCCCATGTCGGACGCCAGAAGCGCCTCAACATCTGCAGCGCCCATGGCATTGGCTGCGATACCGGCAACCATTTCCTGGAATTCGGCGTTCTTGCCAACAAAGTCGGTCTCGGAGTTCACTTCGACAGCGACGCCCTTGCCACCATCGACGTTTACAGCAACCAAACCCTCAGCCGCGGTACGGCCGGATTTCTTGGCGGCTTTGGCCAGACCCTTGGTGCGCAGCCAGTCAATGGCCGCTTCCATGTCACCTTCGGTTTCGACCAGTGCTTTCTTGGCATCCATCATGCCAGCGCCAGTCATTTCACGCAGTTCTTTAACCTGTGCAGCTGTGATCGCCATCTCGGCTCTCCTTGTCTCATCAAGTGCGGTTGGGCAGCCCCGACCCGGGGCCACCCTCATGTGCCTTTGTGATTGTTCAGCCCGCATATCGTCATGCAGGCCGTCCAAATCAACCCTCTGCGGGGGTCTCAGCAGGCGCTTCGGCGACGGCTTCTTCGACGGGTGCTTCTTCGAGCGCACCGAGGTCAACACCAGCGGCGCCCATCTGAGCGCTCATGCCGTCGAGTGCGGCACGGCTAACCAGATCGCAGTACAGCGCGATTGCGCGGGCCGCGTCGTCGTTGCCGGGGATGATGTAGTCAACGCCATCGGGCGAGCAGTTGGTGTCGACAACCGCCACAACCGGGATACCCAGCTTATTGGCTTCGGCAACGGCCAGTGCTTCTTTCTTGACGTCGATGACGAAAAGCATGTCAGGAACACCGCCCATTTCGCGGATACCGCCCAGCGACGCCTGCAGCTTCTGCTGGTCACGCTCCATGCCAAGACGCTCTTTCTTGGTCAGGCCTTCTGCGCCCTGCTCCATCTGCTCGTCAATCTGCTTGAGACGGTTGATGGACTGCGAAACGGTCTGCCAGTTGGTCAGCGTGCCGCCCAGCCAGCGGTGGTTCATGTAGTACTGCGCGCATTTCTCAGCGGCGTCGGCCACAGGCTGCTGCGCCTGACGCTTGGTGCCGACGAACAATACGCGGCCACCCTTGGCGACAGTTTCACGGACAGCATTCAGCGCAGCGTCCAGCATTGGGACGGTCTGTGTAAGGTCCATGATGTGGATGCCGTTACGCGCACCGTAGATGAACTCACCCATACGGGGGTTCCAGCGCTGCGTCTGGTGGCCAAAGTGAACGCCGGCTTCAAGCAGCTGGCGCATGGTGAACTCAGGAAGAGCCATGCCTTATTCCTTTCCGGTTTCAATCCTCGGCGGGGGATCAGTGCATTTGCACCAACCGGTGGACGTTGGGGGATGTCTGTCCCAAGGCCCGCCCCCGCCTGCGGGGTTCGTGAGCGCGCGTATAGACGCGGTTTGGCACGGGCGCAAGGGGTTTTGATCCATTTCAGCGCCCGCTTAAGTCGCCCCCTTTTACAGTTCCGCCCCCTTGGGGGCCACCCACCCCGGCGCGATGCGAAATTTGCATTGGGATTGCCGCCAGCGCGCGGATAAATTGGCCCAAAGAGCAAAAGGAACACTGCCATGCATCTCGCCCGTTTTCCCCGTGTCCATCTGGCCCATCTGGCCACGCCGCTTGAACCGATGGAGCGTCTGTCGAAAGAGCTGGGTGTGGAGCTGTGGATCAAGCGTGATGACTGCACCGGCATGTCCACAGGCGGCAACAAGACGCGCAAGCTGGAATTTCTGATGGCAGAGGCGCTGGAACAAGGCGCCGACATGGTCATGACGCAGGGCGCCACCCAGACCAACCACGGACGCCAGACCGCAGCTTTTGCGGCCAAGCTGGGCCTCGATTGCCACATCCTGCTCGAAGACCGCACCGGCTATCAGGACGGCAACTACAACACCAACGGCAATGTTCTGCTCGACCATCTGCACGGCGCGACCACGCAGAAGTTCCCCGGCGGCCACGACATGCCCGGCGAAATGGAAAAGGCCGCTGAAAAGATGCGGGCCGAAGGGCGCAAGGTCTATGTGATCCCCGGCGGCGGCTCCAATCCGACCGGCGCGCTTGGGTACGTGAATGCAGCTTTTGAACTGGTGTCTCAGGCCAATGACCGCGGGCTGCGGATCGACCGTCTGGTCCATGCCACCGGCTCTTCCGGCACGCAGGCCGGGCTGGTCACGGGCATGTGCGCCATGAACGCCCAGATCCCGGTGCTGGGCATCGGCACCCGCGCGCCCCAGCCGAAACAGGAACAGATGGTCTATGATCTGGCATGCAAAACCGCCGAGAAACTGGGCTGCGCGGGCGTGGTCAAACGCGAAGACGTCATGGCCAATACCGACTACGTGGGCGACGGCTATGGCCTGCCGACCCAAAGCGGCATCGAAGCGATCCGGATGTTTGCCGAACTCGAAGGCATCCTGCTGGACCCGTGCTACTCGGCCAAAGGTGCGGCCGGTCTGATCGATCTGGCCCGCAAAGGCGCGTTCAAGGACGAACGCGTGGTCTTCCTGCACACCGGTGGCGCCGCAGCGCTCGGCGGCTACGACTTTGCCTTTGAACACACCGACCGCTGGGTCACGCTGTAAACAACATTCGGAACTAACACACAAAAACCCGAGGCAGAGGCCTCGGGTTTTTTGTTTTCTTGGGGAATATTGCGCGTCTCTCTCAGCCAGAGCTGCGGCGCGCAATTCCGAACAGTCTTCAGCGTAAATTTGAGGACTCGCTTTGTTGGACTCGCAATTGAACAGTCAGTTGCAGAACAAGCAAATACTATTGTCTCCACAGCTCCGTCTCGGGATGAAACTGCGACCACGCAAACCAAAAGGCCTGATGACTACCGAGATCCGATCCATCCAAATCAACCGCGCGAATACCACCTGCATCCAGCTGCAGGCGGACATTCTCATAGGCGATTTCGTCTCCGCGCTCTAAGGCCACAAACGCCGTGCTTCTTTGGAATGCAATTGCTTGTCCACTTGCCGTCACGACTCCGATGACGTCCTCATGAACGGGCAAGCGCGGATCGACATCGCCAACCGGGAAGATTGGGCCGTTTGCATCACGCCCGTTGCGGAAATCGGGGTCACGTCCCAGCGCATATTGTTCAAGCAAAACAGTCGTTTCGGGATGCGCCGCTTTCCACGCCCCCCAATCCGAGGTGATAACGGCCGTCTGTTCCAATTGCAGTTTCTTTTCGGCGAGCGGCCCGGTGACTGCACGGCCTAGGAATGTATCAAAGATAGAATAGGTATTGATGTCGTACATCACCTTGTTCGATCTGACGAGTAGCCCGGAAGTTCGAAAGATTGGGCGATCGATCCCATCCGGCAAACCGTCTGTGAAATAGGCCTGCGCCGAGCCACACAAGGTGCAGTAAGGGATTCCTAGATCGCGCCCACCCAGCGTATCGTTGACCATCTCGCGGACTTCCATGATGCGTCTTGGATAGGCACGGTATTCCCCGTTCACCTCAATGCCAAAGACGATGTCATCGTCTTTCAGCCATCTCGCGTCCTCTGCGCTGGTGACCACCGGATTGTCAGCCGCAGGGATGCAATTGCAGCCATTGTCGGTGGTATCATAAGGACGGTCATCAATAAGAACACCCCCCCATGACACCAGCCGCCAGTCAATATCACCTTCGACGAACAAGCGATCCCAACCGGGAACGAGGCCGGTGAAAATGGCGCTTTTGAACCGCAAATATTGTGGCGGAGCCGGGATGTCCCAAGCGATGAGATGATCGGTCAGTGCACCCCAACTGTTTTCAAGCGGGAGCTGCTTGCCAAGCAACTCAGAGGCGGCATCTGTCAATGCCGCATTCAGCCGCTCGGACGGAACAAATCGCATCAGATCGCTGATGAGCCACGCCAAACGGGGGTCTTCGGAACTGGCAATTTCCGCCAAGGCCAGGGTCTGGTTTTCATCCCATGTCGACAATGTGACGCTATCAACGAACGCGACGCGAAGGGCGAACTGCATCGCCGGAGATAATGGCCCTTCCGGCACAGGTGGCGGATGGCCAAACGCCTCGATCACGTAGTCCGGGAGTGGGTTGCTGCCTTCTGCCTTCAGGTCGTCCGCCAAAATCGAGCCAAACAGAAAGGCAGCGCCAAAGATGAAAACCCGGGGGAAAGTTAGGATTGCAAACACAAAGACTGGACCTTCTATTCTTATTTGCCGACCGCAGCGAAAAATCTCGACTTATACATCCGGCTATTCATGGGCACTTGCCCAGAAAGTTTGGTAGCGCCGCGCCGTGATGTTGCAGTCCAATGGTGCACGGTTTGCGCGCACGGGCATAATCACATTTGCACCAGATTATGTGATCGAAGAATTCCGCCCGCCCCCCTCACAACAAATCCCACAGCACCCGTGTTTGGGCGTTGAAGGTTTCGGGGTTGGCCAATGCGGCGATGGTCAGGCGGGTTTCCCAGTCGGGGCCGCCGACCGGGACGACGGTGCCTTCGGCCAGTTCGTTCTCGATGGCGGTTTCTGGCATCCATGCAAAGCCACTGCCGTTCAGCACCCGGCGTTTGATCGTCTCGACCAGCCCGTCCACATAGATCGTCTCGACCCGCATGGGCCGTTTCTGCACGATGCTGTCCACCACCATCCCAAGGAAGGACGATTGCTCGTAGGCCAAATATGGGATCGGTGTGCCGGTGCGGTTGGTCAGGCTCCACCCGTGCTGTTTTGCGGGCGCGGCGGCGGCCACGGGGATCAGCCGTTCCTTGCGCAGATCGCGGCGCGTAAAGGCCGCATCATCAATGCGCGGCGAAACCGAGGCGTGGTAGTAGCACATCATGATGTCCACCGCGCCTTCGATCAGCAGCTCGCAGCACGAGCTCAGAGAATCGGAAATAACCCGCGTGCGCAAATCGGGGATGATTTCCTGCAGCTCTTCGATCCGATGTGCTAAAAAATTAACCGAAATCGTGTGAAGCACCGAAAAACGAATAAAGCGGCTGTCGCTCACGCCGGCATCGCGAATGGCCTGCCGCGAATCCGTCAGCTGCGAAACAGCGGCCAGCGCAACCGGTAAAAACTGCCGCCCCGCTTCGGTGATCTGGATCGGATAGGTCGCCCGATTGACCAGCGGCAAGCCGACCCAGCTCTCCAAGGCTTTGATTCTACGACTGAAAGCAGACTGCGTGATGTTCCGCTCCTCAGCGGCGCGCGTGAAGTTCAAGGTTCGCGCAAGGCATTCAAAATCACGCAGCCAGTTCAGGTCCATCGCGGAATCACCCTCTCGGAAGTCAGGAATTCTCCATGGTGAACTCATATCATGCAAATTTGGAATAGTTTTATGAGATGTTCGAATTTGCGCCACGCGAAACCCTGCCCCTACACTTTTGGTACGCATAAGCGGGGCCGTATCGGCAAATCCGCTCACTTTCGCGAAAGCCAACAACAAGCGCCGAATGGTGCAGACAATGAACCAACTCATATCAATGCCGGACCCGGCATGATCCAACTGAGGAGAAGACTGTGAAAACCAACTTCAAAGCCCATATCCTGGCCGCAGCTGTCAGCGCATTTGCCCTGCCCGCCTTTGCCGCCGAAGAAGTCAAAATCGGCCTGCCGTCCTGGACTGGCGCCCAGGCGATCGGCCACGTGCTGGGTGAAATCGTCACCTCGCGCATTGGCGGCTCGGTCGAATATGTGCCCGGCAACAACGCAACGATCTTTCAGGCGATGGATCAGGGCAAAGGTGACATCGACGTGCACCCAGACGTCTGGCTGCCGAACCAGGAAAGCTTTACCAAGAAATATGTCGACGAGGCAGGCACTGTGACCCTTTCGTCGAACCCTTACGAAGGCAACCAGGGTTTCTGCGTCACCAAGGACTTTGGCGAAGCCAACAACATCACTGACATCGCAGATCTGGGCCGCCCGGATGTTGCGGCACTGATGGACAGCGACGGCAACGGCAAGGGCGAGATGTGGATCGGCGCGCCAGGCTGGGCCTCTGCCAACGTGAACGAGGTCAAGACCCGCGACTACGGTCTTCTGGACTTCATTGAACCCATTCGCGCCGAAGAAAGCGTGAAAACCGCGCGCATCAAGGACAGCATCGCCAAGGGCGAAGGTTATGCCTTCTACTGCTACAAGCCACATGCGGTCTGGTTCATGTTCGACGTGGAAATGCTGAGCGAGCCGACATATGACCCGGCCAAATACACCATGGTCCAGCCTTCCGACGATGCGGATTGGTACAACAAGTCGTCGGTTGCGACCAAAGACGCGCTGAAAAACGTTCAGATCGCCTGGTCAAACTCGCTTGAGGATCGCTCGCCTGCGATCGCAGAATTCTTCGCCAACTTCTCTTTGACAGCTGATGACGTCAGCGGACTCGCTTTCGAAATCTCTGCCAATGGCGTTGATCCGGCCGATGCCGCAAAAGCATGGGTCGAGGCAAACTCAGATCGCGTTGACGCGATGCTGGGTCTGTAATCTTTCAGTGAACCCGCGGCACCGGCTGGCTACGTCGGTGCCGCATTCTCCTCCCCTCTTATTTTGAAAAAGAGATGCGACATGGCTCAGGACACCGTCGTTGAGATTTCCAATGTCTGGAAGATATTCGGAGCCCGCGCCGAAGATGCCCTGCGTGCGGTGCGCGAGCGTGGGTTGACCAAGGCTCAGGTCTTGTCCGAATACAACGCCGTCGTAGGCGTCGCGGACGTCAGCCTGTCAGTGAACCGTGGCGAGATTTTTTGCATCATGGGCCTGTCCGGCAGTGGCAAGTCCACGTTGGTGCGTCACTTCAATCGTTTGCTTGAACCGACGGCGGGCCGCATCGAAATCGAAGGCACTGACGTGATGGGCCTTGGTCCAAGGGCGCTTCAGAAGTTTCGCAATCAGAAGATCGGCATGGTTTTTCAGAACTTTGCCTTGATGCCGCACCGCTCGGTTCTCGACAATGTGGCCATGCCTCTGGAAATCCGGCAGGTGCCCAAGAACGAACGGATGCGTCAGGCCGCTGCGATCCTCGATATTGTTGAACTGGGCGCATGGGGTGCCAAGTTTGCGCATGAGTTGTCCGGCGGCATGCAGCAGCGTGTCGGCCTCGCCCGCGCCTTGGCAGCCAACCCTGACGTTCTGCTGATGGACGAGCCGTTTTCCGCGCTTGATCCGTTGATCCGGCGCCAATTGCAGGACGAATTCATCAGGCTCAGCAAGATCCTGAAAAAGACGACGATCTTTATCACGCACGATCTGGACGAAGCGGTTCGCATCGGTGACCGCATTGCCATCATGCGTGACGGCCAGATGGTCCAGATCGGAACCGCCGAAGACATCGTGATGGATCCGGCCGATGACTACGTCGCCGACTTTGTCGCTGGCATCTCGCGGCTCAAGGTCGTTCACGCCCATGCGGTCATGCAACCGATTGAGGACCATGTCGCCAAAAATGGCCCTCTTGCGGCCCAAGCCTTGCGGGTCGGTCCAGATGAAACGCTCAGCACTCTGATCAACATGGCCATCGATGACGACAACCCCATTGTCGTCGAAAAAGACGGCAAGGACCTCGGCATCATCACCCGCGCCGATCTGTTGCGCACCGTGATTGAAGGGACAGAAGTATCATGACCCAAGAAAACAGCGATCTTGGTGTGAACCCGCTTGAAGACACATCATCGGATGCGGCAGTGGCCTATGCCGAAGAGCGACGCGAAAACATCCGCACCTTTGTGCGCACCAGTCCGGACTACTACATCCGTATGTTCGACAAGATTGGTGCCTCCGCCTCGTTCACGGCCACCTTCAACTTTATGGCGGGCCTATTCGGTCCGATCTGGTTCGGCGCGCGTGGATTGTGGAACTGGGCCCTGCCCTTTTTGATCCTCGAAGCCTTGGGTTTCGTTCAGATTGCCCGCGGTCTGTTCGGGGATCTGGCCGCCGACGCCATGGCGCGGATCGCGTCCATCGAAGGCACGCTGGAATTGCGCAAACAGCAGTTGGCCTCGGCGATTGAAAACAATTCGGACAAGGTCGACGTCTACCAACGCACGGTGGATTCCCTTGAGGCAAATATTGGCGGTATCCGCGCCGAGGCCGAAGCCTTGGCCGCCGAAGGACCCTCGATCGCGATGACCGGTCTGGCCATTCTTATTGTCGTCAAACTGGTGCAGGCCTTCATGGCGAACTGGGCGCTGGAAGCGCGGTTCTCCGAATGGCTGTCCGACCGGAGCGTTCGATCCGGCATGCCTGTCTCACAGATCGTCTTCAGCGCCGTCTTCATGGTTCTGATCGTATCAGCCGCCATGCTGCACTATTCGTTTCCGGGCCGGTTCTCGCTGCTCAGCGATTTTCCGACAGACCCGGACATCCGGCTGGTCAGCATTGATGGGGTCGAGGCCTTCTTCAATTGGGCCGTTCTGAACGGAGAGGCCCTGTTCGATGCAATCACCTATTGCATCCGGCTGGTGCTCGACGCGTTGGAACTGGTGTTTGTCAGCACGCCATGGATCGTCATCGCAGCACTGATCGTGCTTTTGACATGGCTAACCGCCGGCGTGCGCATGGCGATCTATTCCGGTGCGTTTCTTGCCTACATGGGATTGCTGGGCTTTTGGGAAAAGGCCATGACAACTCTGGCCCTGCTGGGCACCGCTGCGTGCCTGTCGATCATAATCGGCATCCCTCTGGGCATGTTTGCGGCCCGCCGCCCGCGGTTTTATTCCTTCATCCAACCGATCATGGATTTCATGCAGACCATGCCGGCCTTTGTTTTCATGATCCCCGTGATTGCCTTTTTCGGAACAGGCAAGCCTGCGGCTGTCGTGACCACCATGATCTTTGGTGGGACACCCGTGGTGAGACTGACCGTGCTGGGCCTGCGCGGCGTGCCGGAAAGCGTCCGCGAAGCCGCCATCAGTTTCGGTGCAAACAAATGGTATCTGCTGACCAAGGTGGATTTGCCGCTGGCCAGCCCCTCAATCCGGGCGGGCATCAATCAGACCATCATGCTATCGCTGGCCATGGTTGTTGTTGCCTCGCTGATCGGCGCCAAGGGTCTGGGCGAAGACGTTCTGGAAGCGCTGCAATACGCAAACGTGGGTCAAGGTATTCTTGCCGGCTTCTCCATCCTGTTCTGTGCAATGATCCTTGACCGGATCGTTCAGGGCGGCCGCAGATGATACCGGTCGTTTTCGTTCACGGGTTCATGGGCGGCAGCAAACAATGGGCCGCGCAGCAGGACGCCTTTGAAGGCGCTCCGATGGTCACGGTCGACCTGCCGGGCTTTGGTGACAATGCCCACCTCAAACCTCTCAGCAGCATCGACGCTTATGCGGCATGGGTTCTGCAGGAATTGAAGGATCAGGGCATAACGCGCTTTCATCTCGTGGGGCATTCCATGGGCGGAATGATTGCTCAGGATATGGTCGCTCAGGCGCCCAACCGGGTGGTGCAACTGGTTCTGTATGGGACCGGTGCTCAGGGCGTTCTGCCCGGCCGGTTTGAAACCATCGAAACATCCAAGCAGCGCGCGCTGGCGGATGGAGCGACTGCTACGGCGCGACGAATCTCGGCAACCTGGTTTCTGGAGCGCGACAAATCACTGGCTTATAACGCCTGCGCCCAGATTGCAGAGCGCAGTCACATCGACGCGATCCTCAGCGGGCTGGATGCAATGAACCAGTGGAACGGCACAGAAAACCTGCCGACACTAGAAGCGCATACCTTGGTTGTTTGGGGCGATCATGATCGCACCTACCCCTGGAGCCAAACCGAACAGCTTTGGCGGACGCTGCCCAATGCAAGCTTGGCGGTCATTCCAAACTGCGCGCATTCTCCGCACATGGAAAAGCCCGAGTTGTTCAATACGGTTCTTTCGGATTTCTTTGCCGCCTAGCGACAGCGCATTTTCGGAAAAGGAATTGTTGGGCCAACCCAGCGCTGGCCCAACGCATTCATGTCACGTTTACAGGAAAACGCGCTCAACGAACCAATAGGCGCCAACCAGTGCGATGCCGCAAGATGCGGGAACCGCCACGAATTTGCGGTAGGCATCCAGATGATCGATGAAACTGGCCGAGAGCACGCATAGCCCGGCAACGGCCGCCAGCGGCCAGAAGAACACCGGAGCGCCTGCGCCCATCGTCTGCACAAAGCCAGGACCGTTCAAGACAAAGCCGAGCGCAACAAAGGCCACAGCCAAGACGCCATAGGTGATTTGCCCCGTACGCACATCCGCTTCGCCGCGATCCACCCGCTGAGCCAGTGCCACCAGAAGGAACGCGATTGCAATGACGGTCAGCTGCCCGATTTCGACGCCGATGTTAAAGCCGATCAAGGCCGGAATGAATTGCCCTTCCGGCAGACCAAAGTCGCCCAGGACCGATGCAAAACCCAACCCGTGCAGCAAGCCGAACACGAAAATCACCAAGGGCCGCCATTTGTGCAGCTTGTCCGAAACGATATTCTCGACGGCAACATAGACAATCGAAGCGGCAATGATCGGCTCGACGATAGAGCCGGGAATATTCACATAGCCCAAGGCGCCAAGCGCCAATGTCACTGTATGAGCCAGCGTAAAGGCTGATACCTGCCAAATCAGCGTTCCAAGATGCGTCGACAACAGAAACAGGCCCAGCACGAACAGGATATGATCCAGACCTTTGGGCAGGATATGGTCGAAACCGACCGGGATATATGACCCGAATGTGGCCCAGGCCCCTTTTGCATCACCACCTTCAACGGCGATTGGACCGCTGCTTTGCCCCGCCAAATAGCCGGTATAGCCGTCCTCAACCCCGACCTGCCGTAAAATCAGCGTGCCGTAGCTGGCAGGCCAGCTGATCTCAACGCTCTGAGTGCCTTCGGGCAGCGCTGCTTCAAGGCGCACGCGGCTGTCCCGTGGCAGCTCGACATTGCCAATCTCATCGACGTCGACTTCGCTCAGCGCAAGCGTCAGGGCCGTGCCGCCCGCCTTGGCCGCCAAACCGTCGGACAGCTCGGGTGCAAAGGCACGCAGGCGTTCAGCCAGCACCTCGGGCGCAAGCGCGCGCAAAGCATCGACTTGGTCGGACCCGTCGGTGTCATTGGTATCTTCGACACCTTCCAGATCAATGCCAGCCAACAACGCTTCGGCATTCAGTTGCAGCGACAGACTCAGCTTGCCATCCGCCACGGACATATCACCAATGGCTGGCCGCACTTCATGTGCAGCCGCGACATTCGCAAAAGCCAGAAAGCCCAGTAAACCAAACAGGATACGCATCATCCCAACCCTTGTTGTTGTCCCGACCGGCCAAGAGTTGACGCCCGTGATCCGAATTTCAAGCAGATTTTGCCGCCCGGGCAATAGGATCTAACCCAAGGCGTATCCCGCACCGCGCACGGTACGCAGCGGATCGTCACCACCATTGGCGCAGAGCGCTTTTCTAAGGCGGCCGATATGAACATCAACGGTGCGTGTGTCGACATAGATGTCCCTGCCCCAAACCCGGTCCAGCAATTGTTCCCGGCTGTAAACGCGCCCCGGCTTTTCCATGAAATGTGCCAGCAACCTGTATTCGGTGGGCCCAAGTTTGAGCGCGATTCCCGCCCGCGTCACACGGTGGGTTTCAGGATCGAGCATGATGTCTTCGAATTCGAGCATGACCCCGACCGCAGCTGGACGGGCCCGCCGCAATTGTGCACGCACGCGGGCAATCAGTTCGGCCACCGAGTAGGGTTTGACCACGTAGTCGTCCGCACCGGTTTCAAGACCGCGCACCTTGTCGACTTCTTCAGAGCGTGCAGACAACATGATCACCGGGATACCGCGGGTGTCTGATCTGGTTTTGATCTGCCTGCAGACCTCAATCCCCGAAACGGTCGGGAGCATCCAGTCCAGCACAATGATGTCCGGTGTTTCCTCGTCCAGCAGCAGCAGACCTTCTTCGCCGTCCGCGGCCCTGGCAACCCGAAAGCCCTCGGCCTCAAGATTGTAGCCCAGCACCTCACGTTGTGCCGGTTCGTCCTCGACCACCAGCACCAGTGGGCTTGTCGCACTCATGGATTATTCCTCGCCCAGACCCAGGGCCTGAGGGTCGCTCATTTGAGCATCGACCGAGGTACGGTCCATTTTGACCCGCGTCTCATCGGGCTTTTCCCCGGTGGTCAGAAAGACAACCTGTTCGGCAATTGATGTCACATGATCGCCCATGCGTTCTATGTTCTTGGCAATGAAGTGCAGGTGCATACAGGCGGTGATGTTGCGCGGATCTTCGAGCATGAAGGTCAGAAACTCGCGAAACAGCGTGTTGTACATCTGGTCCACTTCGCGGTCGCGATCGATTACATCGAGCGCCAGCGCATCGTCTCGCTGAATATAGCTGTCCAGCGCGTCCTTGAGCATCCGGTCCACGTCGCGCGCAAGACGGCGCAGCGAAATGCCGGTTTCCCCCACCGCTGGTTGCTGGACAAGCACGGAGGTGCGCTTGGCGATGTTCTTTGCGTAGTCCCCGATCCGCTCAAGGTTTCCGGCAATCTTCATCACCGACAGGATGACACGCAAATCGATCGCGGCGGGTGCGCGCAGCGCGATCACACGGGCACAATCCTCATTGATCTGTTCCTCCAGAATGTCGATCGCCTTGTCACCAGCGCGAACCTGTTCCCCCAGTTCAATGTCTCGGGTTTCCAGAGCAATACCAGCATTGCGAATAGCAACTTCAACCAGACCGCCCATTTTCATGATTTTGGCCTGAATGGCTTCGAGATCGCGATCAAACGCGCGGGAAATATGTGGGGAAGTATTCATCTGCTTATCCAATCCGCCCGGTGATGTAGTTTTCCGTCCGCTGATCCTGCGGGTTGGTGAAAATCTGCGCGGTGTCACCATATTCCACGATCTCGCCAAGGTGGAAATACGCTGTGCGTTGGCTCACCCGGCTGGCCTGCTGCATCGAGTGGGTGACGATCACCACCGAATAGTTCTGCTGCAGATCGGCGATCAGGTTTTCGACCAGTTCTGTGGCAATCGGATCAAGGGCCGAACACGGCTCGTCCATCAGGAGCACTTCAGGCTCGGTCGCCACAGCCCGCGCGATGCACAGACGCTGCTGCTGACCACCAGAGAGCCCCGTTCCCGGCGCATCCAGGCGGTCCTTGACCTCGTCCCAGATCGCACCCCGCCGCAGAGCCTTTTCAACGATCTCGTCCAGATCGGCCTTGTTCTTGGCCATCCCGTGAATACGGGGACCATAGGCCACGTTGTCGTAGATCGACTTTGGAAAAGGGTTTGGTTTCTGAAACACCATCCCGACCTTGGCCCGCAGTTGCACCGGATCGATCCGTTTGTCGTAGATATCCTCACCATCGATCTCGACTTTGCCCTCAACACGGCAGATATCGATGGTGTCATTCATCCGGTTCAAACACCGCAGAAACGTGGATTTTCCGCAACCGGACGGGCCTATAAAGGCTGTGACCGTCTTATCTTCGATGTCCACGGTGACATCCTTGATGGCGTGATTGTCGGCATAGTAAACCTGCACGTCGCGCGCTGAAATCTTAACATCGGTCACGCTGATGTCCTTTCCGGTCGTCGTCGTTGTGTCATACATAGTGGCCCCTCCGGCGCGAAGATATGGCGAAGTGCCTACCAGCGGCGCTCAAAGCGACGGCGCAGCAAAATGGCGATGATGTTCATGGTCAGCAGGAAAACCAGCAAGATGATGATCCCGCCCCATGCCCGCTCATAGTAGGCCGGGTCTGCCCGCTTGGCCCATTCGTAGATTTGCGCCGGCATGGCCGAATTGGGATCGAGAAAGCCCGAGGCAATCCCGTCCGGCACATTGGTCGCGATATAGCCCACCATGCCGATCAGGAGCAGCGGCGCTGTTTCGCCCAGTGCCTGCGCCAAACCGATGATCGTACCGGTCAGGATGCCGGGCATCGCCAGCGGAAGAACATGGTGAAAAACCGACTGCATTTTCGAGGCGCCAACCCCGAGCGCCGCATCCCGGATCGACGGTGGCACTGCCTTGAGCGAGGCACGGGTCGAGATGATGATCGTCGGCAGCGTCATCAACGTCAGAACCAAGCCGCCCACCAAGGGCGCCGATTGGGGCAGATGCGCAAACTGGATAAAGACCGCCAGACCAAGGATACCAAAGACAATGGAAGGCACCGCCGCAAGGTTCGAGATATTCACCTCGATCAGATCGGTCCAACGGTTCTTGGGGGCAAATTCTTCAAGATAGATCGAGGCGGCGACACCAATCGGCAAGGCCAGAACCAGCACCACCACCATCATGAACAAGGATCCGAGCATAGAAACACCCATGCCAGCCTGTTCCGGGCGGCTTTCAGAGGCATCGGCCCCCAAAATGAAGTCCACGTTGAACTGCTTTTTGATGATCCCGGCTTGCTGAAAAGCATCGACGAGATCGAGATGTTCCGCATCGATGTTCTTGTCCCGGGCGACATCCTCGCGCTGGACCCGGCCCTTGAGGTAGCCATCAACCCGGCTGGATGCCAACATCCGAAATTCGACGGTCTGGCCAATCAGGCTTGGATCATCGATCACCGTGTCACGCACCTGCGCGGCAGCCGACGCTGACAACAAAGCCTTCATGTTCTTGCGCTTGGTCAGGGGCGTTTCAATGTTGAGCGCCGCAATCTTGTCGAACACCGCCTGCTGGATCAGCGGGGTGTAGCCAAAGGTCGAAACCTTCTTGATATCATCGAGATTGCGTTCACCCTTTTTGTCCAGCTTTGCTTCATCCAGATAGACCGGCACGGTGATGAAACTCTGTTGGAATGCGCCGACGCCCGATCCGATGATTGTCACCAGCAGCACAACCAAAAAGAACAGCCCCGCGCCGATGGCTGCGATCCCGTACATCTGGAATCGCTTTTCAGCTGCGTTGCGTTTTCTGGTGCGCGCATCTTCTGCGAGCAGCGAGCTGGTGGATACGGGCGGTTTGCCCGTTTGTTGCATGCTGGTATCCGTCATCAGTCGTACTGCTCCCGGTACTTGCGGACGATATAAAGCGCGAGGACATTCAGCCCGAGTGTCATGACAAACAGGCTCATACCCAGTGCAAAGGCGACCAAGGCTTCGGGGGACGCAAAATCGCTATCGCCGGTAAGCTGACTGACAATCTTGGCCGTTACGGTCGTCATGGCTTCAAAGGGGTTCAGGGACAAACGGGCCGCTGCCCCTGCCCCCAGCACCACGATCATTGTCTCTCCGATCGCCCGGCTGGCCGCGAGCAGGATCGCACCCACGATACCCGGCAGTGCTGCGGGCAGGATCACCTGCTTGATGGTTTCGGATTTCGTGGCGCCCAGCCCGTAGGATCCATCGCGCATGGATTGCGGCACCGCATTGATGATGTCGTCAGACAACGAACTGACGAAGGGGATCAACATGATGCCCATGGCAATACCGGCGGTCATGACAGCGCGCTGACCCTGCATCCAGCCAACCGTGTCATCGCCAAAGGCAGTCATCAGGATCGGGCCAATCGTCAACAAAGCAAAAAGGCCATAAACGATCGTCGGAATGCCGGCCAGAACCTCCAGCATCGGCTTGGCGACGCTGCGAACCGGCTTGGATGCATATTCGCTCAGATAGACTGCTGCGAACAATCCAATGGGCACAGCCACCAGCAGCGCCACGAAAGAGATATAGATGGTGCCCCATAGCAGCGGCAGAATGCCCAACTCGGACGCGCCGCCGCGACCGGAAAAGCTTGGGGCCCATTTCAGCGAGGTAAAGAACTCCATCGCCGGATACAGACGAAAAAATTCAACCGTGTTGAAGATCAGCGAAAGCACAATGCCAAGAGTCGTCAATATGGCGATCGATGCCGCCGCGATCAGAATGGCCAAAACAGCCTTTTCCACCGTGTTCCGCGCCCGAAACTTTGCCGATATCTGCGACAGGCCCCAGAACATGCCCGCAAAGGCGACGGCGATGACAGCGATGGCCATGTACAGCGTCGCCGTGGCGCTGGTCTGGCGGTACTGCTGCGCTGCCAGCAAAACCGGGCGCGTGATGTCCGACGTCACGATCTGACCTGCGTCCTTGAGCTGCTGGGTGATCACGGTCACGTCGGCCTGAGGATCGTCGGCCATGGCCATCTCAATCACACCGGCCTCAATGGCCCGATCCAGCCCTTCGGCAGTCCGCCGTACCTCGGCAAGCGCCAACCCAAGACTTGATCCTTCGGCAATTTCAGTTTCGGGGATCATCTGGGAAATTGAGTTGTTGATCAGCATCGGCTGAGCAATCAACCACACGATCATGACCCCAAAGGCCGGGAACACCGTCTTGATCAGCGCGTTCCAGCCATAATAGCTGGGCAGAGAATGCAACAGACGACGATCGCCCCCCACAACGCCAAACGCGCGGGTCCGGCCGACAAAATAGCCGGTCGCCCCAAGGCCGATCACGATCAAGAAAAGCCAAAGTACAGGCATGCATCCCCCGGAAGCATCAGTTTGGTAAAGGTCCTAAAAGACGTAACGGGGCGGCGAAATATGCCGCCCCGGCCTTGCTCGGGGCTTGGTCGGCCCCCAAAAGCGGGTCACATGGCGTCGCCCATGATTTGTTCGTCCGCGATCATGTCTTGGGTCATTTCCAGTTCAGGATCAGACACCAGACCATATTCAGCCAGCGGTCCGTCGGGGCCTGCAATCTCTTCTGCCACAAAGAATTCAGCGAATTCCTTGAGGCCCGGGATCACTCCGATGTGGGCTTTCTTGATGTAGAAGTAGAGCGGACGCGACACAGGATATTCGCCGCTGGAAATGCTGTCGGTCGAAGGCGTGACCCCGGCCATATCCGCCACTTTCAGCTTGTCTGTGTTGTTCTCATAAAACGCGAGGCCGAACACACCCACGGCATTTGAATTGGCATCGATCGAGGCCAATGTTTCGGTGTAGTCGCCATCGATATCGACCGCCCGGCCGTCGGACATCACCTCGAGGCAGGCATCTTCTGCATCGTGCTCAGACATTCCGGCTTCGATCATCGCCGCCATTGCGCCGGTTTGCTCGCATCCGACTGCGATCACCTTTTCTTCGAACACTTCACGGGTGCCGTGCTTGGTGCCGGGAATGAAGGCAAGGATGTCTTCTGCGGGCAAATCTGCGTTGAAGTCTGCCCACTGCTTATAGGGGTTATCAACCAGTGCACCGTCCACCATGACCTTGGGCGCCAGCGCGTTGAACAGATCAGCCTGAGTAAAAGACGTGTAGTCCGGCCCGTCCAGCTGCGATGCAAAGACGATCCCGTCATAGCCGATACGCACCTCGATAATATCGGTCACACCATTCTCGGCGCAGGCCTTGATTTCCTTTTCGCGGATCTTGCGCGATGCATTGGCAATGTCGGTGTGCTCTTCGCCAACGCCCTGACAAAACCGCTTAAGACCGGCCGACGATCCGCCCGATTCAACAACCGGTGTTGGGAAGTCGAAGTTTTCGCCAAAGGCTTCGGCGACGATCGACGCATATGGCAGAACCGTCGAGGAACCCGCCACCTGAACGTTGTCACGCGCAGAGGCTGTTGTCGCAGTGACGGCAGCAATCGCAATCGCAGACGCGGTCAGTTTCAATGTCATTGTCTTCTCCACAATAGCAGACATCGGTCGCCCCTGTGACGACCGTATGCAATGCGGTCTAAGAGCGCTCGGCTATGCTTTTGTGACAGTTGTGTAACGGTTTTATGACAGGTGAATTTTTATCCTGCCAAATGGATATTTGGCATCGAGTTTTTTGCCTGTACCGACGCGATCCGCCCTCATCGCAATGCAAACATAAGGGCGCGGCCCTTTGGGTTGCCGCCCCTGTCTGCTGGTTTGCCTGATCCTTGGCCGGATTACGTGTCGATGCCTTCGGGGTGGCAAATGTCGATCACGGACTGCCTGACCGCCTCGGTCGAAAAGATGTTGTCCAGCCAGTCTTCCTTGAAAATCCTCGGCTTGGCCTGATTGACCGCGTGAATGGCGCCGTCCGAAAGCTTGCCTTCGGGGAAGATGTCAAAGGCGATAGCCAGCAGAATCTTCATATGTCCAAGCAGAAAATCATGCGCCGCATCCTTGGGAACGCCCATGGCCTCAGCCTTGTCCGCAGCTTCGCGTAGGGCCATGCACATGGTTGCGCCAACCGATTCCGACAGAGCCGGTTCGAGGATCGCGATCTGTTCAAGCGTGCAACGATGCGACCGGGACACCGGGCCGTAAATGCGTTTGGCGATGTCCTCGCACAAGGCGTAGTGCTCTTCCGGGCCTTGGATCAGAGCGCAGACAATCCCTTGCGGCGCATCAATCCCGCCAAAGAAATCCCGCTGGACCGCTTCATCCGGGGTGAAATCAAAGATTGGTGGATGGCAGGGATGCGAACAAAAATAGGTAACATCGTCCCGTTTGGGCATCTCACCGGCGTAGGGCGCCGCCGCATCCAGAACGACGAGCGCCGCGCCGGGCTTTACATCATCGATGATCGAATGGGCGATCTTACCGATCATCCGGTCCGGAACCGCCAGAAGAACCACATCGGCTTCACCTATATTGTCGGTTCCCGCAACGGACTGAAGCCCTGCTTTCTGTGCCAGTCTTTCACGGCCCGCTTCGGAAATTTCGATGTGCTCAACATCATAGGGCGAGTCGATCAGGTTCTTGGACAGGCGCACACCCATTTTTCCGCCCGCACCCATCAAGGCAATTCTGGTCATCTCATTGGTCCTCTTGCTGTGTTCCACCACCGGCACGCACCGCGCCGAAATAGTCTGTTGCGCCCATCTGACCGCCCTTCAGCGCCAGTTCGAGGCCGTCAAATCTCGGGTTCTCCGAAAACGCCCGGCACAGCGCCGCCGCCGGGATCGTCGGGGCCAAAGCCTTCAGCGCATAGATTCCCAACTGCTGTGTCGCATGGCCCGAGGTGTCGCCACCGGAAATGATCGCACGCCGACAATCGGTTTGTTCGAGCAACCGGCGCAGCACACGGCCAAGCGCCGCACCAATGCGCCCGCGCGCGTCCTCGAGCGGCATCCCTGCGGCGCACGCCGCCGCTTCAAAAGCCGCAATTGCGGGATCATCCGGCCCTTTGGCGGCAAAAATCAAAGGCTGCATGCCGCGCTCCAGGGCCTGCAGCGCTTCGGTGACGGCCTGATCTTCGGCCTCTGCCGAGCCGGCCGTCCCGAGCACGGCAGCGGCGTCAAAGCGTACGCCTGCAAAACCGTTGTCCAAAGCCCAGTCGATTTGTGCCGCCGTCACAACCGAGGCGGAGCCTGAAACCACAACAAGCCGATCTGTGTGGCCGGCGCTTGGAACAGCTGGTTCCGCCTCAAGAAGTCCCTGCGCACGCCAGTAGGCGATCAAAGCATACAGCACCCCTTGTGATCCAATGCCAAACCGCCCTGTCGCGCGGTTCTCCCAGATCAACGCGCCCGCTGCGGCAAGCGATGTTTCATCTACGGCATCGAGGGAAACGATCCGCGCCTCTTGCTGAACACGCCCCAGCGCGCCCTGCCCGTCCACCGCCAGATCACGGATGGAGACCAGACCTGACGGCAGATCGGTCTGCGCGGCCAAGTGACGGCACAAATCAGATTCGACCATCGGCGTTACGGGATGGCGCGCCATGACGGGATGACGGTCCAGCCGGTAGTTCCCACCCGGCCCCGCCGCAAACAAGTGACCAAAGACCTGCCATCGCCCAATATCGGGCGCTGCAACCAGCATTGGCATCCAGTCGCTTTGAAAGTGATCCAGAGCCAGTTCCACCGCGCAACCGATCGAGCCCACATCAGGGGCGCTGTCGAAGGTGGAACAGACTTTATAGAAATTGAACGGCGCTTTCAGCCCAGCCAGAGCTTGATAGACCTTTGGCAACTCACGGCGCATCCACTGCGGTGAATGCGATCTGGACACACCCGCGATCCCGATACCGCGGGCATCAGCAAAACGGGCGATTTGTTCCGGTGTTGGAACATCGACAAAGAGCACCGCATCCAGACCGGCAAAGGCAAAGACCTCCATCGTTGCCGCGGCGCCTGTGAAATCATCCCCATACCAGGCGGCCAGCAATCCGTCAGGCAGTGCGGTCATGACCGATACCAATTCAGCGCCGACGCCAAGGCTGGGTGCGTTGCGGCATAGTCATCCGCCGGAACACCGGCGATGGCCGCATCCCATGCTTCGCGCAGCGCCTTTACCCCTGTGGCTGGCCCCTGCGGATGCGCCATGATCCCGCCGCCAGCGGTATAGATCAGGTCAGCCGTACCCAGCCGTTCATAGGTTTCCCAAGGCTGCAAAACCGTCTGACCGGATGAAAACACCGGCATCACCGCGCAGGCTTTGCTGTCAAACATCGGCTCCAGACAGGATTTGGCCGCCGCGATAACACTGTCGTTGTCTTCACTGAATTTGTTGTTCAGACCGTTCACATGCATGTGGTCAGCCCCGGCCAGACGCCAAAGCTTGGACCATGCCGGATAGGACCACCCCAGTGCCGGGTGCCGGGAGAGATAGCCCCATCCGTTGCGATGCGCGTGGATCGGCAGTTCAGTGTGACGCGCCAGCGCCAGCATGCCGCCCAGCCCCACCGAATTGACACTGACCATCACACAGGTGCCGCCCAGATCACGCACCAGGTCGTGACGGGCCCGCATGTCGTCTATTTCGCCTGTCAGGTTGAAGGCGTACATGACCTTTTTACCCGTGCGCTGGCTGTGTTCATCCAAGACCGTCATGACGGCGCGCACCCGCTCTTCGAACGGACAGGATGGGCCGTTTGCCTGCAACTCATCATCCTTGATGAAATCAATCCCGGCCTTTGCCAGCGTGGCGGCAAGTGCAGCAGTCTCGGAAGGGTTCAAGCCGACACTCGGCTTGATAATCGTGCCGATCATCGGGCCCTTGGCCACGCCGGCCAACTGGCGCGTTCCGTCGACCCCGAATTGCGGCCCGGGATAGGCCTTTGCAAAGGCTTCGGGCAAACGGAAATCCAGCAGACGCAATCCCGAAACTTCCTGCAATTCAAACAGGTTGCCAGCGATTGTTGCCATGAGATTGGGCAAATCTGGACCAGTGTTCTGCAACGGCCACGACAAAGTAATCTTTGCCTGAACAACACAGGATCCGGATTTTGCACCGGGCAAACTGGGGCCTGCAATGGATCCAAGCACATCCAGCTTTTCTAAGCGCGCGCCTGAGCGTTCCTTCAGCTCTGACGTTTCCCCCGGCACAGCAACGAAGGTACCGGATGATTGCTCGCCCGCCAGAACCAAGGCGGCGCGTTCTGGATCGATGGATGTTTCCATCAAATAGTCAGCTTCGATCCGCACAACCACGGCTCACCCTTCCGGAATCATTCTGTGTCTTGCCGCATACTCATCATACCAGTTTATCAAGTCAAGAAATCATACCAGTTAGGCACATCTCGAAACAGTGCCGTCTAACCGGTCTGCGGTTTGCGGTATTGTTTGTTAGCGCGGTTGAGATGATCGCTCATTCGTTGCCCGGCCAACGCACAGGCCCCTTGGTCGATCGCATCCAGAATTGCACCGTGTTCATCCACGGTCACAGACTCATGCCCTTCGGCACGCACCAACCCTGTATGAAATTCTGCCAGCCAATCGAACAGCGACCGGCTCAGCCCCTGAAAGATTGCGTTGCCAGACATGTCGGCGATACGGGCATGAAAAGCGCCATCCAGACGCAAAAACTCGGCCGAATTCTCACGGGCATCAGACTGACGACCCAATATGTCGCGCAATGCCGCGATGTCGCGGTCTGTGCGATTGGCAGCCGCAAGGCCGGCCATCTGCGCCTCAAACAAGGCGCGCGCCTGTTTAAGATCATCCAGCGATGTGTCCGAATGAACCAGACTGTGTCGCACAGACTCGCCGAGCTGACCCAACAAGGCGGGCATGGAAGGTGAGGCAACCTTGGGCCTCTCACCATGCCGGATATCGATCAATCCAGCAGATTGCAGCGATTGCATAGCCTCGCGTACGACAGGACGACCAACACCGAACTGGGCCATCAGGGCACGTTCAGAAGGAATGACATCGCCCGGCGCCAACCCTTCGGTTTTAATCAGTTCCAGCAGCCGTTCACGCACTTCGTCCGATAGCTTGCGACGACGGTTAGTGTCTTTCTCGACGCTCATGGCCATGGTTCCTGGCTTCAGCGGCCTGTGCCGCGCATTCCCGGTTATTCAAGCGGCAACAAGACGGTAAAGCAGCTGCCCTGTCCCGGATCAGACTGTATTTCGATCCGTCCACGATGACGTTCAACGATATGTTTGACGATGGCAAGCCCGAGCCCGGTGCCGCCTTTTTCCCGCGACCGATGGCCATCGACGCGATAAAACCGTTCGGTCAGACGCGGCACATGCAAGGATGCAATCCCCGGCCCCGTATCGCGCACGGCAAGACGCACGCCCTTGTTTCGCAGTTTTGGCTCATAGTCCGGAGCACCAAGGGACACCGTGACATGGGCCCCTTTTCCGGAATACTTCACAGCGTTTTCCAGCAGGTTGGTGATCACTTGCCGCAACTGATCTTCGTCACCACAGACGCGCTGCACGGGATTGGCCAGATCAAGGGTAACGGACACCTGTGCGTCATTGGCCAAGGGGGCCAATGCGTGTTCGGCCGCCTGAATCAAGGCAGCCAGGTCCACCGGGTCAGTGGGACGAATACGCGCCTCGCTTTCCACGCGGCTAAGCGACAACAAGTCACTCACCAACCGGTTCATGCGCTCCGCTTCGTTTCGCATGATGCCCAGAAACCGGTCACGGGCCGCCGCATCATTCGACGCTGGGCCTTTGAGCGTCTCAATAAAGCCCAGCAGCGCGGTCAGAGGCGTGCGCAGCTCATGGCTGACATTGGCAACGAAATCACGGCGGATCTGCCCGGCCCGCTCCATGGGCGTCGTGTCGATGAAACAAACCAGAACACCCGCGCGCCCCTTTGTCGTCACGGGGCGCACACTCACATCAAAGCTGGTGTCCTCGCCCCCTTCATTGCCGAGGTATTGCGCCGAGCGCGGCGCGCCATCTCGCAGGCTCGCTTCGATGCTGTCGAGCAGATCCGGTTGCCGCAGCGCAGTGATGAAGTGACGCCCGGTCAGACCTGAGCCCAGAAAATTGCAAGCCTCACGGTTGACCGCCGTAATCCGCTCGTCGGCGCCGATCACCAGCGCCGGAAGCGGGATTGCTTCAACCATCTGGGCCAGGTCTGTCATTTCACCGCGCGCGCGGCCTTTAATCCCGCCTCAAAGGTCGCGGTCAGCGCCTTGGGGTCTTCCAGACCGACGGATACCCGGAAGAAACCTTCGGAAATTCCCAAATCGGCGCGGGCATCGGGCGACAGGGCACGATGCGAGGAAGACGCGGGATGCGACAGTGTGGTGCCCACATCCCCCAAAGTCGGCGCAAAGGCCACGCCGTCCGCGGCGCGTACAAAGGCGTTGGCCGCAGCCCGCCCGCCTTCGATTTCAAAGCTGACCATGTTGCAGCCATAACCGCGCAACAATCCCTGTGCGCGCATGGCATCCGGATGATCCGCGCGGGTCGGATAAAGCACGCGCTTGACCCCTTTTTGCACCGACAAGTAAGCCGCGAGCGCCTCGGCCGTGGCCTGTGCCCGTTCAAAGCGCAGATCAAAAGTGGCCAAGCCGCGTTCAGCCAGCCAGCATTCCTGCGGGCTTGGCGTCATCCCGGTGGTGACTGCAAAAACCCGGATTTTGTCCATCAGGTCCTGATCGTTTGCGCCGACCCAACCCAAGGTAACGTCGGAATGCCCCGCCAAAAGCTTGGTCACGGAATGCAAGACAATGTCCGCGCCCAGTTCCAGCGGCCGAATGGCAGCGGGCGTCGTAAAGGTGTTGTCGACGACCAGCAGAATGCCACGATCCCGGCAGAGTTTGGCGATGCCTTCCACGTCCGCGACGCGCAGCGTCGGGTTGGAAACCACCTCGATCAAGGCAAGCCTTGTGTTGGGTTTCAAAGCAGCCTCGAACGCTGCCACATCCGTAGGATCGGCCAGACTTGTCTCGATCCCCAACCGAGGCAGGTCTTCGTTCATCATGCGCAGAGACCGACCATAGAGCTGATTGCCGCCGATCACATGGTCTCCGGCCTTGGTCAGCCCAAGCAACACGGCAGCCACCGCCGCCATGCCAGACCCCAGAACCAGCCCGTCCAGTGTGCGCTCCATGACGTCAATGCGCCGTGCCAGAGCATCAGCATTCGGATGCCCTTCGCGCGCGTAGGTGAATCCGGGCGTGCGCCCTTCGTACTGGGCGTCCAGCATGTCGGGATCGTCCGAGGCATAGACAACCGACGGATAGATCGGCGCCACGACAGGCCGGGACGCGCCCACATGGGGCACCTGTGGTCTTTGAATTGTATGCTTCATAGCTCAGCCCCTCTTGTCACAGCGCCCGCAGCCCTTTGGCAAAGCGCGCAGCGTTTTCCTGATAATGCAGCGCCGAGGCGCGCAGGTTTTGAATAGCGGCGTCATCCAACTGCCGCACGACCTTGCCCGGCACACCCATGACCAGACTGCCGTCCGGAATTTCCTTGCCTTCGGTTATCAACGCCCCTGCCCCAATCAGGCAGTTCTTGCCGATCTTGGCACCGTTCAGGATCGTTGCGCCCATACCAATGAGCGAGTTTTCCCCAATTGTGCAGCCGTGTAGCATGACCTTGTGACCAATGGTGCATCCAGCACCAATATCCAAAGGGAACCCCATGTCGGTATGGAACACGCAGTTTTCCTGAACATTGCTGCCTTCGCCTACGCGGATCAGTTCATTGTCGCCGCGCAGCGTGCTGCAGAACCAGACAGAGGCCCGTGCCTCTATCTCGATGCGGCCAATCAGGTTCGCATCCGGAGCAACCCATGCATCCGCGGCAACCCGTGGTTCGATATCATCCAAAGCGTAAAGGGTCATGCCAGATCCTCGAATTCTGTTTGAAGCGCGCGCACGTGGTCCACGAGGCCCGGCTGCTGCAAGCGGCGCAGGCGCGTCGCGGTGACGATTGTCTTGAGCCTGTCAAAGGTTGCTTCGAGATCATCATTCACCAGAACATAGTCATAGCTGCCCCAGTGGCTGATCTCGTCCCAGCTTTTCTGCATGCGCTTGCTGATCACCTCTTCGCTGTCCTGACCCCGACTGATCAGCCTGCGGCGCAATTCTGCGATTGATGGGGGCAGGATAAAGATGGACAGCGTATGCTGACCCAGCGCCGAGTTCACGATTTGCTGTGCGCCCTGCCAGTCAATATCAAACAATACATCGCGACCCTGCTCAATTGCCTTTTGCACCGGTGCCCGCGGGCTTCCATAGAAATGACCAAAGACATGGGCATGTTCGAGCATGCCATCTTCGGCAACGCTGCGCTTGAATGCGTCATCGGTCAGAAAGTGGTATTCACGGCCGTCCTGTTCGCCCGGACGCGGTGCGCGGGTTGTGGCCGAGACCGAAAAGCTCAGGCTTTCGTCCCACTCCAACAGCCGCCGGGACAGTGTGCTTTTGCCTGCGCCCGAAGGCGACGACAGGATAATCAAGAGACCGCGGCGATCAGCCGATGTTGATGGGGTCATAGGATCACTCCACGTTCTGGACTTGCTCGCGCATCTGATCAATCACGGTCTTGAGCGCAAGACCGACCTGCGTGAGCGCAGCGTCACCCGATTTACTGCAAAGCGTGTTGGCCTCGCGGTTGAACTCCTGCATCAGAAAGTCGAGCTTGCGGCCAATCGGCCCCTTTGTCTGCATCAGATCGCGCGCGGCAGTCACATGGGCACCCAGCCGGTCTATTTCTTCGGTGATGTCGGCCTTGACCGCGATCAGTGCCAGTTCCTGAGCAATGCGCGCTTCGTCCACACCGTCAGTGTTGTCCATCACCCGGGCCAACTGTGCCTTCATCCGTTCAGCCTGTGCGCCGGCCCTTGACCGGGCCGCATCGCTGGCCTGCGCGGTCAGAGTCTCGATCTCATCCACCTGCCGGGTCAGGATTTCGTTCAACTTGTCACCCTCGGCGATCCGCATCTCGCGAAACGCCTCAAGGGCCGCATCAAAACTGGCCATCAGGGCAGCCAGCAATGCCTTATGATCAACATCTGCGGCCCCGCTGGCCAGAACGCCGCGCAGCCCGAGGATGTCACCGGCGCGCGATGGTGCCAGCGTGACACCCATGGCCATGGCTTCGGTTTCGACCTCTGCCATTGCGTTTAGCATGCCGCGCAATTGCACAGGATCCACCGCAACAGTTTGCGCCTCTTCCCCTGCCTGAAGCTTGAGCGAAATCTGAACGTTGCCGCGACCAATGGCCTTGCCTGCACGCGTGCGAACGGCGGCTTCGAGCCCCTCGATCCAATCGGGAACGCGCAAGCGCAGATCCAGTCCCTTGCCATTCACACCGCGCAATTCCCACGTCCAGTCAAAGCCTGCACCGCTGCCCTGAAGGCTGGCAAAACCGGTCATTGATTGGCGCATGGTCTGTTCCTTGATGCATGAGTGTCGCTGCCTCTGGCCTATCCAGTCCCAGCGCCGCGCGCAAGACAACTTGGTTTGCAACGCGTTAACCCATTGTAGCGAATTTGAGCGAAATTGCGCGGGCAGGCTGATAGTAATCTTTTGGTAACGAAGATTACGCAGTTTGGGACAACATGAACTCGCCCCGACTGCGCCGAACTGGACGGAGCGCTGATATGTTGAGCAAGGGGAGTGGTTTTGGCAACGTGGTATCCATGACCGAGCGTGAACAAAGCAAGCATCGAACACCCCTGCGGATGGTCGAAGCATACTGGCACGGTCTTTGCGATGAGCGGCAGGTTCCGCTGCGCAGTGAGGTTGATCCGCGCGGCATCGAGAGCGCGCTTGAACATGCATTTTTGATCGAACGGATCGCGCCCCGGCTGGCCAAGTTCCGGGTCGCCGGTGCCCATCTGTCCGACCTGATGGGCATGCAGGTTGCCGGGATGCCACTGTCCAGCATCATCGCGCCTGCGGATCGTGATCGGCTGGGCGGTGCCGTGGCGCGGCTTTTTGCAGACCCGGCGATTGTTCGTATCCTGCTGCGCGGGGAAACCAGCTTTGGAAAGCCAGCGATTGATGGCGAATTGCTGTTAATGCCGCTTGAGTCAGATTTCGGCGATGTGTCCCGCGGATTGGGCGCCCTGATCACCAAAGGGCGCATCGGACGGGCCCCGCGGCGTTTCGACATTGTTCAGATCGAAATTGAACCATTGCTGCAACCCGGTGTGCGCGTGGCCACACAAATCGAAGCAGTTCCCTTTGGCGAAACACCGGCAGAATCCAAAGACCCTGCACTGGGCTTTGCCGAAGCGCGCGCAGCCTTTGAAACCGCTACGCTCCGACCAACCGAACGCCCACAATTGAAGCTGGTTGTCTCGAACGACGATTGACCAGCGGTACAGCGCTGGCTGATGGGGGATCAAAAAAAGCCCCGCGCTTCATGATCAAGCGCGGGGCCTATTTTTCTGATTGTCAGACCAATTAGCCGTTGGCTGCCTCGGACGCGGCATTGCGGCGGGCCGACAGCTCTTCGGCCACCAGGAATGCCAGTTCCAGCGACTGCGATGCATTCAGACGCGGGTCACAGGCTGTGTGGTATCGATCGGACAGATCCTCGTCTGTGACGGCATGAACGCCACCCGTGCATTCAGTCACGTTCTGGCCGGTCATTTCGAAATGAACACCGCCGGGGATCGTTCCCTCTGCCTGATGAACGCCAAAGAACTCTTTGACCTCACGCAGAACGGAATCGAACGGACGCGTTTTGTAGCCGGTCGAGGATTTGATCGTGTTGCCATGCATCGGATCACAGACCCAAACCACATTGGCGCCCTCTTCCTGAACGGCCTTGACCAGACGCGGCAGATGTTCCGCAACATTGCCTGCACCAAACCGGGCGATCAGCGTCAGTTTACCGGCTTCGTTTTCAGGGTTCAGCTTGGACATGAGAACCTTGAGGTCTTCGGCCGTGGTGGTTGGACCGCATTTCAGACCGACCGGGTTCAGAACCCCGCGAGCGAATTCGACGTGGGCGCCATCGGGTTGACGCGTCCGGTCACCAATCCAGACCATATGACCCGAGCCAGCCAGCCATTTGCCTGACGTGCTGTCCAGACGGCACAGAGCCTCTTCGTATTCCAGCAGCAGAGATTCATGGCTTGTGTAGAAATCCACTGTCTGAAGGCTGGGTTCCTGATCGCTGTCGAGACCCGCAGCCGAAATGAAATCAAGCGTGTCCGAGATCCGGTTGGCCATCTCGCGGAACCGGGCGGCCTTTTCGCTTTCGGTAAAGCCGAGAGTCCAGCTGTGGACCTGATGAACATCAGCGTAACCACCAGTCGAAAAGGCGCGCAGCAAGTTCAGAGTTGCCGCAGCTTGCGTGTAGGCCTGCAGCATCTTTTTCGGGTCGGGAATACGAGCCTCTGGCGTAAAGGCCAGCTCGTTGATGATGTCACCGCGGTAGCTGGGCAGTTCCAGACCATCGACGGTCTCTGTCGGCGCCGAACGTGGCTTGGCGAATTGGCCGGCCATGCGGCCCACTTTCACAACAGGAACCTTGGCACCGTATGTCAGCACCATTGCCATCTGCAGCATCACCTTGAAGGTGTCACGAATGCCGTCTGCGCTGAACTGATCAAACGCCTCGGCACAGTCGCCACCCTGAAGCAAAAACGCCTCGCCGCGCGACGCCGCGCCCAGTTGCTTTTTCAGCTTGCGCGCCTCACCGGCAAAGACCAGCGGTGGATACTTGGCCAGCTGTGCCTCGACCGAGTGCAACGCGTCCTGATCCGTATAATCCGGCATCTGAACCCGCGGTTTGTTGCGCCAGTTCGTTTTGTGCCATTCCGTCATGGTCTTCAATCTCCGGTGTGGTGCTCGACGTGAGCGTTAACAGGAACTCTGTATAGCGCTCTGCGTCAACCAAGACCAGAGGCGGAATCGCGCAACATGTCTTGACGCTTCCTTTGAGTTCTGACCATCTGAGAAGAAAGATGCCGCAAACGCCGAAAACGTGGTGCGGAATGGCAAAGGAATACCGCCAAGATGCTTCCTCCGGTTCAGCAAAACAGCGTTTCGGTTGACACGGTTCCCGACAAACCAAGACGCTTCGTGTTTGTACTGCTCGAAAACTTCACGCTGCTCAGCTTTGCGGCCGCGCTGGACTGCCTGCGCCTTGCCAACCAGATGTCTGGAAAGCCCCTGTATTCATGGCGTGTGGTGGGCGAAGGCGGTCAAACCATGGCTTGCTCAACGGGAACAGTGTTTCAGTTGGACGACGACCTGACAGAGTTGCACCGTGATGATACCATCGTCGTTTGCGGCGGACGGGACGTACAGGCCGCCACAACAAAACGCCTGTTGAACTGGTTGCGCCGCGAGGCCCGTAAGGGCATCCAGATTGGCGGCCTTTGCACGGCGTCTTACTCGCTTGCAGCCGCTGGACTGCTCGACGGCAAACGCACGACGATTCACTGGGAAAATCAGGACAGCTTTTCTGAAGAATTCGAAGAGGTGGAACTGACAAAATCGGTGTTCACGATTGATGGAAACCGGTTCTCGACCGCTGGCGGCACATCCTCGATCGACCTGTTTTTGCAGGTCATCTCAAATGAACATGGCGAAGAGCTGGCCAATGCTGTGGCCGATCAGCAGATTTACAGCTCGATCCGCACCGATCAGGACACACAGCGCCTGTCCGTGCCTACGCGTATTGGTGTCAGGCATCCGAAACTCAGCCAGGTCATCCAGATGATGGAAGCCAACATCGAAGAGCCGATCAGCCCTTCGATCCTGGCCTCGGAAGTTGGCATGTCGACCCGCCAGCTGGAGCGTTTGTTCCGGCGCTACCTGAACCGCTCGCCCAAGCGCTACTACATGGAACTGAGGCTGCAAAAAGCGCGTAACCTGCTGATGCAAACAGATATGAGCGTGATCAATGTCGCCTTGGCTTGCGGCTTTGCCTCGCCGTCGCATTTTTCGAAATGCTACCGTGCGCATTATGAAACCACGCCCTACCGCGAACGTGGTGCGCATGCATCACGCCTTTCGGTGTGATCCATACAAAGCGGCTGACACTGCGTCCGTTTTGCGATGCGGACCTCGATGCATTGCACAGTATTTTCTCGGATCCGCGGGCCATGCAGTATTGGGACAGGCCAGCCTGGAACGATCCCGAGAAAACAAAGGGCGTGCTTGCCGATTTCATGCGCCATGCCCCTCAGGACCACCTTGAGCTCGGCATCACGCTAGACGGCCAATTGATCGGCCGCGCCGGGCTTTGGCGACGCTACGAGATCGCCTACATCCTGCATCCGGATTATTGGGGTCACGGCTATGCAAGCGAAGCGGTCGCCGCGCTGATAGGCACGGTGTGGACCCAATTTCCCGATGCACCGGCCCTGACCGCCGAAATTGATCCGCGCAACCTGTCGTCTGCCAAGCTGCTGGGCAGACTTGGCTTTGAACTGACCGGCGTCGAAAAGGAAAACTTCGACTACGGCGGCATCGAGATGACCGACACCGCCTACTACAGGCTGAAACGCTCAAGCGACGCTTAAAACAAATTGTTCAATGCATTGAAATCGCTATTAAAACGGAAATTTATCGCCACGATCTTTCCGTCACGTTCATGGTAGAAAACGTAGACATAGAGGTAGTTCAAGCCGGTCCAATACGCGAGCAACTCTTGGTAAAAGCCGTTGTCATGTTCGGTGCGACGCAGAACTGAGACCTGCTCGAAGTCTACTGCATAGATCTGTTCGACCTGCGCATCGAGGTTGTCCAACTGAACGGTGGTCATTTCGTCCGCACCGCCAAAACGCAGCATAAGCTGCTGAATGTTCCGGGTTTTTGTCAGCTCATCCATCTGAGCGCGCATATCGGCATAGTCGTTGAACACCGAATCCGGTTGCTGGGCAGCAACCGGGGACGCAAGCAACATGGCGGCGAACGGTAGGGTCAAAAGGGCTGAACGCATAATGGCCTCCTGGTGAAATGCATCTCCAGAATGGCAGGGCTGCGCGCCGATGGCTAGGCGGGAATGCCAGACTTTGACACCGGCGCGGACGGTTCAGCCACCCGTTGCGGGGGCCAACCGATAGAGTGCGCCATTGCCGACCGACAGAAACCAAAGCGCGCCATCCGGGCCTTGCCGGACATCGCGAACACGCGAGGTTTCTTCGGATTCGATACGCTCCACCTCGGCCAGAGGGTCTCCGGAAAGTCTTGAAATATAACTGAATTTCAACGATCCAACAAAAGCATTTCCAGCCCAGTCCGAAACGACACCGTCATAGAATGTCATCCCGGACGGCGCGATTGATGGGTCCCAGTAGTGTACGGGCTGTTCCATGCCATCCTTTGCGGTGCCTTCGCCAATTTTGGATCCGTCATAGTTCACGCCATAGGAAATGACTGGCCAGCCAAAGTTCGCGCCTTTGGCAATCCGGTTCACTTCGTCCCCGCCCTTGGCACCATGTTCCGCCACCCAGATCTGTCCCTCGGCATCCATGGCCGCACCTTGCGGGTTGCGATGCCCATAGGACCAGATTTCATCCAAAGCCCCGCGCTGACCGACAAACGGATTGTCATCGGGCGCCCGCCCGTCCTTGGTGATCCGCAGAACCGATCCGTTGTGCATCTCAAGGTCTTGCGCCTGATCCGGATTGCCGCGATCGCCGATGGTCACGTACAAAGTGCCGTCCTGCGCTTCTACAAGCCTGGAGCCAAAGTGGAATCCTCCGCCTGTACCGCGCGCAATCTGAAAAATCGTTTCGCCGTCCTCAAGCGAGGTTCCATCCTCGGACAGTGTTGCCCGGTAAACGGCCGTCCCTGAGCCGCGCAGGAACTGCTTTTTCGCATAGGTGAAAAACAATTGCCGGCTTTGTGCAAAATCCCGAGGAACAAGAACATCCAGCAGGCCGCCCTGCCCGTCGACCAGAATCTTGGGAAGCCCCGAGATTTCACTGCGCTGACCATCTTTGAACGACAGCAACTCGCCATCCCTTTCGGTGATCAGGATGGTGCCATCGGGCAGAAAGCCAAAGGCCCAGGGCGTAAACAGGTCTTCGACGACCGCTTCGGCCTGCATCTGGCCCGCCATGGTATCCACTGGCCCGGCAAAGGACGCCGTCCCACAGATCAGGGACATCGAAATCAGACCCGCGCGAAAAACCATGAAAGACTCCTGCCTTTGTGTACTGGGAAACATATGGGGGCAGCACTGCCTGCGGCAAGGCCAAGTAGCCTGATCAACGCCACAATTTACGCTGGGGCAGGCATTTCCGCGGCCCCTTTTCTTTTCCCTGTGCCAGCCCTAATCTGAGGGCCGGACAAGAATGATCCAACAGGGAGATGAAACATGAAAAAACTGATGATCGCTACCGCGGCCAGCGCGCTGCTTGCCGGCGGCGCCTATGCAGATGGTCACGGGTCTGAACTGAAGCTGGGCGTGATCCTTGGCTTTACCGGCCCGATTGAATCGCTGACACCCGCTATGGCGGCAGGCGCTGAAATGGCAATGGCCGAAGTCACCGAAAGCGGCAAGCTGATGGACGGCATGTCTGTCATGCCCGTGCGCGCAGACAGCACATGCGTTGACGCGGCAGCGGCCTCCGCCGCAGCGGAACGTCTGATCACATCGGACGGCGTCAAAGGCATCATGGGTGCCGATTGCTCGGGTGTGACCGGTGCAATCCTGTCGAACGTCGCCGTGCCAAACGGCATCGTGATGGTATCGCCATCGGCGACATCGCCTGCTCTGTCGGCAGCCGAAGACAACGGTCTTTTCTTCCGCACCGCGCCATCCGATGCGCGTCAGGGCGAAGTTCTGGCCGGTATCCTGATGGAAAAAGGCGTCTCTTCCGTTGCGGTGACCTACACCAACAACGACTACGGCAAAGGCTTTGCTGACGCATTCCAGGCAGCCTATGAGGCCGCTGGTGGTTCTGTCACTCTGGCCGCGGCCCATGAAGATGGCAAAGCGGACTACTCGGCAGAAGTTGGCGCACTGGCATCCGCTGGCGGCGACGCGCTGGTTGTTCTGGGCTACGTCGATCAAGGTGGCGCAGGCGTCATTCAGGCCTCGTTGGACACCGGTGCATTCGACATGTTCGCCCTCGGCGACGGCATGATCGGTGACAGCCTGACAGCGGCCTTCGGCAGCGACATTGATGGCACCATCGGCACGGCTCCGGGTTCGGACAACGCAGGCGGCGCGATCTTTGCTGAAATGGCAAGCGCAGCCGGCATCGACGGCACCTCTGTCTACGCTGGCGAAAGCTATGACGCTGCAGCCCTGATCATGCTGGCCATGGCCGCCGCAGGTTCTGTTGAGCCCGGCGACTATGCAGCCAAAATCATGGACGTAGCCAATGCACCGGGCGAGCCGATCCTTCCCGGTGAGCTGGGCAAGGCCATCGAGATCCTCGCCGCAGGCGGTGATGTGGACTACGCAGGCGCCACAGGCGTTGAGCTGGTCGGCCCAGGCGAAGCCGCAGGCTCTTATGCGGAATATACCGTCAAGGATGGCGCATTGGCCGTTGTCGGCTACCGCTGATCTGACGAACGAGAAAACAGAAGCGGCCCGGACATCCGGGCCGTTTTCACAAGACCAAAGACAGCGTCCAAACGCTGCATAAGGGGATATCATCGTGATCCGGGTTGAAAACCTGCACCGCCACTTTGGCGGCTTCAGAGCTGTTGATGGTGCATCGCTTGAGATCGCTACGGGATCAATCACCGGGCTGGTTGGCCCGAATGGCGCAGGCAAGACCACGCTGTTCAATGTGATCGCCGGGGCACTGCCACCCACATCCGGGCGCGTCTTTATGGATGGCGAAGACATCACCGGTCTGCCCCCGCACGCCTTGTTTCACAAAGGCCTGCTGCGCACATTCCAGATTGCCCATGAATTTTCATCCATGAGCTGCCGCGAGAACCTGATGATGGTGCCCGGCGGACAATCCGGGGAACAGCTCTGGAACACCTGGTTCGGACGCAAACGCATTGCCGAGGAAGAACGCGCGCTGCGCGCCAAGGCGGATGAAGTCCTTGAGTTCCTGACCATTTCACATCTTGCAGACCATCCGGCGGGGGCTGTTTCGGGCGGGCAGAAAAAGCTGCTGGAACTGGGCCGCACCATGATGGTGGACGCCAAGATTGTTTTTCTGGACGAAGTTGGCGCCGGTGTGAACCGGACCTTGCTGAATACCATCGCCGACACGATCCAGCGTCTGAACCGCGAACGCGGGTATACCTTCTGCGTGATTGAACACGACATGGACTTTATCGGTCGCATTTGTGATCCGGTGATCGTCATGGCTGAGGGCAAGAAGCTGGCCGAAGGCACGCTGGACGAAATCAAGGCCAACGAGCAGGTGATCGAGGCCTATCTGGGCACCGGACTGAAAAACAAGGAAGCGGCCACATGATGCTGACGGGCCAACGAATGCCTGTGCCGGTACAGGATTGCGCCGCCCAAGGGCGTCGCCGTAGGGCGCGCGGGCCTGCGGCCCACGCGCGGGGCTCTGCCCCGTCGCCGCACGCGCCGACTCCCCGGGATATTTGGGGCACAAAGAAACACGGGAGATCAGCATGAGCGGCGAGCCATTCTTGATCGGTGACAGTATGACCGGTGGCTACGGGAAATCCGGCCCGGACATTCTGCACGACTGCACTATCGCCGTTGAACGCGGAGAGATCGCGGTGATCGTCGGGCCCAACGGAGCTGGCAAGTCGACGGCGATGAAGGCTGTTTTCGGAATGCTCAATTTGCGGCAGGGCGCTGTGCGCCTTGATGGGCAGGACATTACCGAACTCAGCCCGCAGGCCCGTGTGCGCAAAGGCATGGGGTTTGTTCCGCAGACGTCGAACATCTTTACCTCGATGACGGTCGAAGAGAACCTGGAGATGGGGGCATTCATCCGCGAGGATGACTACCGCGAAACCATGGAGCAGGTGTTCGAGCTGTTTCCGATCCTGCGTGAAAAACGCGCGCAGGCTGCGGGTGAGTTGTCGGGCGGTCAGCGCCAGCAGGTGGCTGTGGGCCGGGCTTTGATGACCCAGCCAAAGGTCCTGATGCTGGATGAACCCACCGCCGGGGTTTCGCCCATTGTGATGGACGAACTTTTTGATCGCATCATCGAAGTGGCCCGAACCGGGATCTGCATATTGATGGTGGAACAGAACGCCCGGCAGGCTCTGGAGATCGCGGATAAAGGCTATGTGCTGGTGCAGGGCGCGAATGCGCATACAGGCACTGGTAAGGATCTGCTGGCCGACCCGGACGTGCGCCGCTCGTTTCTGGGGGGCTGATGTGGGATGGCGTATTTGGAAAAAGAAGAAGCCCGGACGCATGATCATGGCTGCGGCGATCCTTTGCGCTTTGGCTTCGGGAGCCCGGGCAGGCACGGTGATGACCTATGCCTGCGATCTGGCGCAGGAGGGCGCACAGATGCCGGTGCGCTTTTCTCTGGACCGCGCGCAACTTGCGCCGCCGATATCGCGGGACGAGCCACCGCAGCGGGTTGTGGCCAAGGTGGATCTCAACGGGCGCAAATTGGTGGCCGAGGCGGTCGCCCTGCCCGGCGGCTGGGCCGGATTTCATGCCGATACGCCGCCGGACGTCGATATACTGATGATCGTGGACCCCGAAGGATCGGCCTCGCTGAGCTTTGGACGGGACATGTGGCGCGGAACATGTGAGGTGGACCAATGAGAAATCTTCAAACCCTTGCGGGCCTGTTGATCATGACGCTTTCAGCCAACCCGGTTGCGGCGCAGACGCTGAGCTGTCTCTTTACGACCGAATGTCTGGACACCGAAGGGTGTCAGGAAACCAGCTACGAGGTGACCTTTGGCGCGATGGAAGACCGGTTTTTGATGTCCGGCATCGCCGGTGAGAGAGCCTTTGATCTGCTGAGCGAAGAGGAGGGCCACCGCGCCTTTGCCTCAGGCGCGAGCAATGGCGCTGTTGGGCTGATGACCCTTCTGAGCGATGGTGCGGCCACATACACCGAAGTCGGTCTTTTCGAAGGCTCTTATGCGGTTCGCTATCACGGAAGCTGCACACAATGATGGGACTGTGCCGTGACATGACACACCGTCTGGCCGCCACAATACGCGCCGCTGATGGGTGTGCGCTTACGCACGCGCGACCGAATTTGGGATTGGAAATCTGATGGATCTGCTCAATGCAATCGTAGCACTGGCCAATTTCGTGCTGATCCCGGCCGTTGCCTATGGCAGCCAACTGGCGCTGGGGGCGCTGGGGGTCACGCTTATCTATGGCATTTTGCGCTTTTCGAATTTTGCCCATGGCGACACCATGGCCTTTGGCACGATGGTTGTGGTGCTGGTGACATGGTGGCTGCAATCGCTGGGCATATCGCTGGGGCCCCTGCCCACAGCTCTGTTGGCCATTCCCTTCGGGATCGCTGCGACGGCGGTTCTGGTCTTGGCTACGGATCGGGCTGTCTATCGGTTCTATCGCAAGCAAAAGGCCAAACCGGTCATTCTGGTCATCGTCTCGATTGGGGTCATGTTTATCTACAACGGCCTGACCCGCGTCATTCTGGGGCCCGATGACCAGCGGTTCGCCGATGGAGAACGTTTCATTATTTCGGCGCGCGAATTCAAGGCAATGACCGGGTTGAGCGAAGGGCTCGCGATCCGCACAACACAGGGTATTACCGTCGTGACCGCGATCATCGTGGTGGCCCTGCTGTTCTGGTTCCTGAACCGAACCCGCACCGGCAAAAGCATGCGGGCCTATTCAGACAATGAAGATCTGGCGCTGCTCTCTGGTATCAATCCTGAAAAGGTTGAACGCGTCACGTGGTTGATTGTGGCTGCACTGATCACGGTGGCGGGTGTGCTGTACGGTCTCGACAAGAGCTACAAGCCTTTCACCTATTTCCAATTGCTGCTGCCGATCTTTGCAGCCGCGATCGTCGGCGGTCTGGGCAATCCATTGGGCGCCATTCTGGGCGGGTTCGTCATCGCCTTTTCAGAGGTTGGCATCACCTATGCTTGGAAGAAGGTGCTCGGCTACGCCCTGCCCGACAGTCTGGCGCCTGACAGCCTCGTTCAGCTGTTGTCCACCGACTACAAATTCGCGGTCAGCTTTGTGATCCTCGTGATCGTCCTGCTGTTCAAACCCACCGGTCTGATGAAAGGCAAAGCGGTATGACACAATCGGTCAGAACAATCGCATTATTTGCAATGGTTGCCCTTCTCATTCTGGGCACTGGTTTCCTGCAAAGCTGGAACACCGCTCTGCTGATCCTGAACATGGGACTGGTCAGCGCAGTCATGGCGCTGGGTGTAAACCTGCAATGGGGCATCGCAGGTCTGTTCAACGTGGGTGTCATGGGTTTTGTGGCGCTGGGTGGATTGGCCGTTGTGCTGACCTCCATGCCCCCTGTTGGAGCGGCTTGGGCCGCTGGCGGGGTGCGGGTGTTGCTGGCGCTGGCTGCGGGCGCGGGTCTGGTTGTTGCGGCCGTCTACCTGTGGAAACGTCTGCGCAAGGGATGGGCCGTGGCGGCGTTGCTGCTGGGCGGGTTCTTTGTCTACCGGGCCATCCTTGATCCCGCCGTCGAAGCCATCGAAGCCGTGGATCCGGCGTTGGCGGGATACCTTGGAGGACTGGGTCTACCGGTTGTTTTGGCATGGCCTGTCGGTGGATTGCTCGCCGCCGGGGCGGCTTGGGTGATTGGCAAGACGGCGCTGGGTTTGCGCTCGGACTATCTGGCGATTGCGACGCTGGGAATTGCTGAAATCGTGATTGCTGTGCTCAAGAACGAAGACTGGTTGGCCCGCGGCGTGAAGAATGTGATCGGCCTGCCTCGCCCTGTTCCCTATGAAGTGGACTTGCAGAATGATCCCTCATTCGTCGAGCGCGCCTCGGGACTGGGGCTTGATCCGACAACTGCGTCCACATTGACCGTCAAACTGGGGTATTCTCTGCTATTTGCCGCGGTTCTTATCGTCCTGCTGGTGCTGGCGCAGTTGGCCTTGAATTCGCCGTGGGGCCGCATGATGCGCGCCATTCGAGACAACGAAGTATCGGCACGCGCCATGGGCAAGGACGTCACCGCGCGTCACTTGCAGGTCTTTGTTCTGGGCAGTGCCATTTGCGGGATTGCAGGGGCCATGATGACCACGCTGGATGGGCAGTTGACCCCCGGCACCTATCAGCCCTTGCGTTATACATTCCTGATCTGGGTTATGGTGATCGTAGGCGGCTCGGGCAACAACCTTGGGGCTGTTCTGGGCGGTTTCCTGATCTGGTTCCTCTGGGTTCAGGTGGAACCGATGGGGCAAGGCCTGATGACCCTGATCACCGCAGGCATGGCCGATGGAAGCGCGCTGAAGGACCATCTGCTCAACAGCGCGCAACATCTGCGCCTGCTGACCATGGGGGTCATTTTGTTGCTGGTGTTGCGGTTCAGCCCGCGCGGGTTGCTGCCTGAACGCTGATCGCACTGCGCCCGTACGCCGGTCAGGGCTTGCGATCGGCGCTCCGGCGGATTCCATCCAGTACTGCGCGCGCGGCGCGTTCACCCGGGCTTGGCCCGCCGCGCCCCAATCGATCCATGGTCAATTCCATGGCCGCATTCTGGGATTGCGGATCGTCCAGAACATCCAGAACTGCATTGGTAATGGCGACCGGATCACAATCCTTGCCGATGAATTCGGGCACGGACCGGTCCTCTGACACCAGATTGACCAGGGTCACAGTATCCACCAGCAGCATCCGCCCGATGATCTGACGGCTGAGCCAACTCATGTCGTAGGCGATGACCATCGGTGTCCCCGCTGCCGCCAGTTCAAGCGACACAGTGCCGGAGGCCGCGACAGCGACATCCGCCGCCCGGAACGCAGCCCGTTTTTGCGCACCATCCACATCAGCCCGCGGATCAAGGATGATCGGATCACCGGGCCAGTTGCGCGCTGCCTCCTGAACCGTGTCCACCACTTGGATGCCAGCGGGCACAATCAGACGCATCTCAGGGCGTTGGTCGTGCAGACGCCGCGCCACATCGGCAAAAATCGGGAGCAGCCGCGCCACTTCGGACCGGCGCGAGCCCGGAAGGATCAGTGCAGACGGGCCCTGAATGCCCTGCGCCTGCCTGAAGGCTTGGGCTTCGGCCGCGCTGGCCTGAGGATCCATCACAACCGGATGCCCAACGAAATCGCATTCCATCCCGGCAGCCTGCATATAGGGCGGCTCAAACGGTAGAACCGCCAGCACCTGATCGATATGCGCAGCCATCTTATCCGCGCGCTTTGGACGCCACGCCCAGACTGTGGGCGCCACGTAATGGACACAGCGCACATCCGATGCTGCTTTGACGAGTCGAGCAACGCGCAGGGAAAACTCGGGCAGATCAATGGTGATCAAGACATCAGGCTGTGCGGCCACAACCGCGTCCGCCGTTTCACGAATGCGCGCCTTGAGATGCCGGTATTCCTTCAGGATTTCACCGATCCCCATGATCGAGATTTCATCCATCGGGAACAGGCTTTGCAGCCCTGCCTCGCTCATGCGTGGCCCGCCGATGCCTTCAAAGGTCACATCGGGCACCAAGGCCCGCAAACCCTCTATGAGGGCTGCGCCCAATTTATCACCCGAGGCTTCGCCGGCTGTGATGAATACGCGCATCAGAGCGCCCTTTCCCGGATCCACAACGACAGCCCGGCCTGATCCAGAGTGGCCAATGTTTTTGGAGCATCCAGAACCATGACGCCGCCCGCTTCGATGATCAGCCCGGCCAGCCCTTTTTCGGCGGCCCGTCGGGCGGTGTCCGGCCCGACGACCGGTAAATCCGCGCGCCGGTCCTGGCCCGGTTTGGTGGCCTTGTAGAACCACGCACCACGCGCCGGCGCGCCCAGTCGGACGAGCATCGCATCGGTTCCGCTGATGTCTTCGCGCGCAATCGTTTTGCCGGGCGCAACGACACAGGCCTGCCCCAGATCGGCCTGCCCCTGTTCTATGCTTACAGCATCGCCTTGCAGGGCGGCCTGTTCGGCTTCTGCATCCGGTTTGGCGACGGTTGGCACGCCAGCCTGCAACAACAGCGCAGGCGCGGCCTCATGGGCCGCGACAACGGTAAAGCCGCCCGCCTCCAGAATACTGATGGCAATCCGCAACGCGCTGTCGTCGCCACTGCGCAAAGCCTTGAGAATGCGAGGAAGCAAAAACAGCGTGCGCGCATCCATGCGCCACCAGCGCACTTGCGGGCGCGACACGGCTCCACACAGACACACATGCGTCACGCCCTGCGCGCGCAGCCAACGCATGAAACCACCCAGCCGCTCAAGATCAAACACGCGATCCGGCGCGACCGAATCCGGCGGCGAAGACCCCAAGGCGCAAATCAACGGTGGTTCGGGCTGCGCGGCGGCCACAGCCCCAGGCAAAGCCCCTTTGCCGGCGATCAAAGCCAGCATACGGGTCAACCCGGCGTCAGGAACGACCGATCGCTATCGCCGAGAACGAAATCGACAATCTGCTGAACATAGTCGCTTTGGGTTTCCGCGCCCAACCGGCGCGCACGATCCTGAAAGGCACCCTCGCCCTGTGCCAGCATCTGAAACGCAGCCCGAAGGGCGGTGATGTCGCTGCGGTCCACGCCCTTGCGCTTGAGCCCGACAAGATTCAGGCCATCCAGCTTGCCGCGTGGCGCCTGAACGAGGCCATAGGGGATCACATCATTGGTCACCATGGTGACAGCACCGATGATCGCACCCTGCCCGATCCGCACCCACTGATGCACACCGGACAAACCGCCAATGATCACGTCATCTTCGAGCACGCAATGTCCGGCCAAGGCGGCCGAATTCACGACAATCACCCGATTTCCAACCTGCGCATCATGGGCAACGTGGCAGCCTGCCATGAACAAGCCATCATCGCCCACACGTGTGACGCCGCCACCACCTTCGGTGCCGGTGTTCATCGTGACATGTTCACGGATCCGGTTGCGTTTGCCGATGACCAAACGGGTCTCTTCGCCTTTGAACTTCAGATCCTGCGGAATCTCACCGATCACCGAAAACGGAAACACGATCGTTTCTTCGCCAATCTCGGTCTTGCCCGAAACGACAACGTGGCTTTTCAGCTCAACACGGTCGCCCAGAACAACCGAAGGACCGATGTGGCAAAACGGGCCAATCACACAGCCTTCGCCAATCTGCGCACCGTCCTCGATGACTGCGCTCGGATGAATGCCTGTCGCGCTCACCCGGGCAAATCCATCATGGCGGTAAACTCGGCTTCGGCTGCCATTTCGCCTTCAACTTCGGCTACGCCGCCGAACTTCCAGACCTTGCCACCGGGCTTGCCGCGCAGCGTTGTCAGGCGCATGCGCAACTGATCGCCGGGCACCACCTTGCGGCGGAACTTACATTTGTCGATGGACATGAAGTAGACCTTCATTTCCTTGTCCGCCATATCCAGCGCGGTTCCCACCATCACGGCAGCAGTCTGGGCCATGGCCTCGACAATGGTGACTCCGGGCATGATAGGCAGACCGGGGAAATGTCCTTGGAAATGCGGCTCGTTCATGGTGACATTCTTGATGCCGACTGCCGATTGCGTGCCTTCGATCTCTTCGACGCGATCCACCAGCAAAAACGGATAACGGTGCGGAAGAATGCGCTGGATCAGTTGGATATCGGCGCTCAGATGGGTGTCACTCATGGAAAGCCTGCCTTCGTCTTTTGTGCATATGTCCCTAGCAACGACCGCCCGAGAGAGCAAGGCGCAGCGCAAGGCCCAGTGTCATTGGTCTTGTTCCGGCGCGGCCCCGTCACCGATTGTGCGGTCAATCCGTTCAATGGCCTGATCCGTGATGTCGATGAAATCCGCCGACAGGAAAACCGCCCGGCGGTCCAGAACGATTGTCGCTCCGGATTCCTGCATCAATCTGTCGATCACAGGTCGGGCGATTGCCAGAAACCGGCGGCGTTCCTCGTCGCTGCGCTGGCCCAAAGCGCGGGCCTTTGCGTCCTGCTCGTCCCGCAAACGCTGAACCTTTTCGTCAAAGGCGTCTGCCAACGCTCGGAACTCTGCCGGCTCCATCTGGCTGCGCTGTTCGGTCAGCTGGCGTTCTTCTTCGGTCAGTTCCGCTTCTATAGCGCGGTTCTGGGCGTTGATGTTCGCGCTTTCGGCCTCGGCCTCGCGGGTGAACCGCTGGCCAAAGGCGCTTTGCGTGAACAGACGGTCAAATTCGACAACCAGAATGGAGCTCTGCACGTCGCCGGTGTCAAACACGCCGCCAATCTGCTGAGCCGTCGCCGGTACAGGCACCGCAAGCTGCGCGAGCATCGTCCCGCAGACCAAAGCCAGCAAACGGCTCAGACCAAGCATGAGATCAGAATTCAGTCGAGATGGTCAGGTTGAAATTCAGCGGCTTGTCGTTCTTTTGCTTTTTGACAGCTTCCGAGAAGTTCAAACGGAGCGGCCCGATCGCGCTGTCCCAGAAGATCGAAACACCAACCACGTGACGTGCGTCGAACCCTTCGGACACGATGTTCCCCGCACCCGCCGCCATTGTGGAGCCATCAAGCCCCCAGACCGAGCCGATGTCATAGAACACACCGCCGGAAATACCGTATTCTTCCGGAAGACCAACCGGGAATTCTGCTTCGAACTTTGCAACGGCAAAGAAGTTGCCGCCCAGTGGGTCATTCACGCCACCGCCGATTTCCCTTGGACCGATCCCTCCGTATTCGAAACCGCGCATGACGCTGGTGCCGATCTGGAAGCGGTCGATGGAGCGGCTGTTGCCCTTGGAGTAGCTCAGAGCGCCCCCTTCAAAGCTGGCCCGCAACGTGACCTCTTCGTTCAGGATCTTGGTCTGAGCGACGGCCTTGGCCTGTGTCTTGATATAAGTGCTATCGCCGCCGAGGCCTGCGAAGTCCTGTCCAAACTCAAGCAAGACACCCGCATTCGGGTTCAGACCGGTGCGACGTGTGTCGTAGCTGTAGGTATAGCCAAGATAGCTGTCGAACCGCGGACCTTGGGCAATTTCGGACGCGATCACATTACCAATCGCACCGTCACCCGGATCCAGCATTTCCGTGAAACGCAGACCATAGCGCAGCTGCAGGCGCCCGTTTTCAGAAACCGGGAAGCTGAAGGACGGCTGGAACAAGCCTTCGGCGGTGTCCCAATCGGCGGCAAGGCCATCGGTTTCGAAATAGCTGAGGTCGAGGCCGAAGGCGACGTTGCGCCCAAGGAATGCAGGCTCAAGGAAGCTGAATGAATAGTTCCGGGCCGAAGACGAGGTGTTGAAACCGAGGCTGAGTGCCTGGCCACGACCCAAGAAGTTGCGCTCGCTGAAGGAAATCGCAGCGCCAAAACCATCTGTGGTCGAATAGGAGCCACCGAAACTAAGCGCACCGGTCGGCTGTTCTTCAACATCCACATCCACGATGACCTGCTGCGGGCTCGAACCTTCACGGGCCTGAACATCGGACTTGCTAAAGAAACCAAGTGCCCGGATGCGTTCCGCACTTTCGCGGATAGCGCGTGGGTTGAAGGGATCGCCTTCGACCACGTCGAACTGGCGACGCACAACACGGTCAAGCGTGGTCGTGTTGCCTTCGATATCGATGCGCTCGACAAAGATGCGTTCGCCACGTGTTAGGTTGAATTCGACATCCAGCGTCAGATCGCGGTCATTGCGTGTGACCCGCGGATCAACGCGAACGAAGTTCAGGCCTTCTTTGATCGCGAGGCGTTCGAGACGGGCGATTTCGTTTTCAACGCGGGTGGGCGAATAAATCTGCCCTTCACGCAGCTTGACCCGGCTCTGGAACAGTTCGGTGTCCACATCCGGCAAATCGGACGTGACCGAAACCGCGCCCACAGCGAACTGCTGGCCTTCTTCGATATTGAAGGTCACGAAATAGCCGTCACGTTCCTGCGCCAGTTCGGCGTTCACGCCGGTGACACGGAAATCAACGTAGCCGCGGGCCTGATAGAAATCATTGAGCAGCTGCTTGTCGAACTCGATGCGGTCTTCGACAAAGGTGTCTTTGCGGATGAGCGCGCGCAGCAGGCCGGCCTGCTTGGTCTCCAGAACGCGGCGCAGGCGGTTGTCGGAATACACACCATTGCCCACGAAACCGATGCGCTCAATCTCGGACACGCCACCTTCGAAGACTTCAAACACCAGATCGACGCGGTTGTCGGACCGGCGAATGACCTTGGGAGAGACGCGCGCTGCGATCCGGCCCTGCTGGACATAAGCTTCGGAAATCGCCTGTGCGTCCGCTTCTGCAACGCGAGGGCTGAATACGCGGCGGGATTGCGATTGCACGATCGCGCTCAGGTCCTCATCCTTGATGCGGCGGTTCCCTTCGAAGGCGATACGGTTCACCGTCGGAAATTCCACAACCCGGATCACGAGGCGCGATCCCTGCGGGATGAGTTCGACAGATTCGAACAGGCCCGAGCCCAGAATGCGCTGATAGGCGTCGTTCAGTTCGGCACCGCTGATCCGTGCCCCGCGAGCAATGCCAGCGTAGGTCAGGATGGTTCCAGCCTCGATCCGCTGGTTTCCCTCGATTGTAACCGAAGTGAACGCATAAGATTGCGCATGCACAGGTGTCGGCAAAGTCGCAACACCAACCCCAGCTCCAAGGGCAATGGATACAGCCACTGCCTTGGCCACCTTGGCGACGTTCAACTTTTCCCCAGACCGGCGCAAATTTCGCGCAAAAATGACTTTGGTCATTGCAGCAAACCCAATATGACATCCCACGTTTTGTCAGTATCGGGAATGCGGGGGCTTGTCAAAACGCAGCTGCGCAAAAATTCCACATATTGTGGAGGCTTTGGTCGCAATCCTCACTCAGTGGAGCATTGCACCAAGGTAGGCGCCGAAAAACAGCGCGAAAACGATGGTGCAAATGTAGAGCAGCCGATCCCAGTTGATCGACACAAGAAGCCACATGCTGCGATAGCCGGCCTGAATGGTTTGCATGGGTCCAATTCCTCTACATTACGCAACTTTGGTAACGAATGATTCAGGCAGGAATAGGGCAACAGTTCGGGCAATTGTTGAATTGCCCGAAACAGTTACGGGCAAAACAGATCGTTTGTCAGTGCAAAGACCATCAGACCCAGGATAAGCGTCAGACCGATGCTCATCAGAACCTGAAGTGCACGGGGGCTTGGAGGGCGGCCAGAGACCGCCTCATAGGCATAAAACACAAGGTGTCCGCCATCCAGAACCGGAACCGGGAACAGGTTCAAAAGTCCTACGGCCGTGCTCAGAACGGCAATGAACCAGATAAAGCTCGCAGTGCCCTGGCTGGCCATATCACCAGAGGTTTCGGCAATCCCGATCGGGCCGGACAGATTGCAGGTGCTGATGGAACCGGTCGCCATGTGCCACAGCCCAGAGATCGACCCCTGCATGATTGCCCAGACCTGACCAGTTCCGGACATAAACGCTTCGCCAAATCCGGGGGTTTCCGTGGCTGGCTCAAAGGCGATACCGCCCACGATTCCGATTCGGTAGAAGGTCTTGAACGTGTTGTCGGGCTGCGGCTCATCCACCCGCTTTGGGGTCAGATCAATCGGCAAAATCTCGCCGTTGCGCCAAACCTCAAGCGCCAGTGTCGCGCCTTCAGAGCCCTCGACCCGCTGCTTGAGCTGATCAAAGGCAAAGATTTCCTGCCCATCGATGGACAAAATCACATCGCCCGCCTGCATTCCGGCGTCGCCGGCCGCTGAACGGGGCGCGATCTGAGTCGCGATTGGCGGATAGACATAGGGGCCTTCCACGGCCACTTCTTGGCCTGCGCGTTCAACGATGAAGTTCAACTGCGGCTGTTGCGGCAGCGCCTTCATAAAGGCCTCATAAGCCACAGGATCATCAAAAGCCGGGGGCGCCTTGCCCTCAACCTGCACAATCACGTCGCCGCTCTGCAATTCCTGCTGAGCTGGCAATGTGCGCAATTCCCCAACGGTCAGTGGTTCAGCCACGACGCCGCGGAACATGAAAACCGACGTGAAAATGATGATCGACAGGGCAAAATTGAACAACGGGCCAGCCGCCACAGTAGCTGTACGCGCCCAGAGCGGAGCGCCGTTCATTGTGCTTCGCCGTTCCTCGGCTGTCAGCGCGTCCATTGTGTCTTCGTCAACACCGCCCGAGGCATTGGAGTCGCCCCTGAATTTGACGTAGCCGCCAAAGGGAAGCGCCGCGAATTGCCATTTGGTGCCGAATTTGTCGACCCGGCTGAACAACACAGGACCGAAACCCAGCGAAAACACTTCGGGGAAGATGCCGGACCATTTGCCAATGATGTAATGGCCGTATTCGTGGATCGCGACAATGACGGACAAAGCGATCACGAAAGCGATCAGCGTCCAAATCAAACCGCCAAACTGCGGGATCAAACTGGTTAGTTCCAAGCGAAATGCCCCCGTTTCAGGCCTGTTGCTCTATAATGTCTCGGGCTGTCTGCCTAGCGAGATGGTCTGCTTTGAGGACCGTATCAAGTGTAAAATCGGCATCTTTAAGGCCTGTATGGGCCGAAAGAAGGGTGAGTGTCTCTTCCACGACGCCCGCCATGCGGGTGAATTTGATCTGACCGGCGATAAAGCCATCCAGCGCCGTTTCCTTGGCCGCGTTAAAGACCGCACCAGCCAAACCGCGCGCCTCCATCACTTCGCGCGCCAATCGAAGTGCAGGCCAGCGCGTCGTGCAGGCCTTGCGGAAATTCAGCTGGCCCAAAGCCGCCAGATCCAGTCGCGCCACAGGCAATTCCAGACGTTTGGGGTAGTGCAACGCGAACCCGATTGCGTGACGCATATCCGGGGGTCCCACGTGAGCCATCAGCGCTCCATCGTTGAAACCGACCAGTGCGTGGATCATGCTTTCGGGATGAACAACCGTTTCGATCTGCTGTGGCTCCAGATCAAAAAACTCCCGTGTTTCAATAAGTTCCAGCGCCTTGTTGAACATGGAAGCTGAATCGATCGTTATGCGCTGGCCCATGTCCCAGTTGGGGTGCGTTGCGGCTTCGGCTGGGGTGGCGTTTTCCAGCGCTTCGATTGGCCAGTCACGAAATGCCCCGCCAGAGGCGGTGATGATCACCCGTTCAACCGCTGCCATGTCTTCGCCGATCAAGGCTTGAAAAACAGCGGAGTGCTCGCTGTCCACCGGCAGGATGCTGCCATCATGAGCCTTGGCCGTCTGCATCATCAATGGCCCTGCGCAGACCATGCTTTCCTTGTTGGCCAGCGCAAGCGTCGCGCCCTGTTCCAAGGCCCGCAAACCCGGCTCTAACCCGGCCGCGCCCACAATCGCGGACATGACCCAGTCCGCGGGGCGCCCTGCAGCCTCGATCAACGCTTCACGCCCTGCGGCAACCTCGATCCCGGTTCCGGCCAGCGCATCGCGCAGCGCGTCCAGTTTGGTATCTTCCGCCGTGATCGCGATCTTCGCATTCAATCGCCGGGCATCCTCCGCGAGTTGGGCGATATTTTGCCCACCCGTCAGCGCAATCACATCATAAGCGTCAGGATCCCGCGCGATCAGATCAATAGTGTTCTGGCCGATAGAGCCGGTGGCGCCGAAAATGGAAACTTTGCGCATGCGCCCTGCCCCGCGTTATCCAGCGCCCGGCGGAAAGCCGACCAGCAGCCCCACCAGCAAAATGAACAGCGCGGCCCCCAGCATCCCATCGAATCGATCCAGCAAGCCACCATGACCCGGGATCAGGGCCGAGCTGTCCTTGACCCCTGCCCGGCGTTTGATCGCAGATTCGGCAATATCACCCATCTGGCTTGCCATGCTGACGATGATCGAAATGAGGACCAGCCCAAAGCCAGCCCCGGTAATTGAGGCAAAAATTCCCCCGACAACCGCCGCGCTCAGCCATCCGGCTATGGCACCAGACCATGTTTTTTTCGGGCTGACGCGCGGCCAGAGTTTCGGCCCGCCGATCATGCGACCCGCGAAGTAGCCGGCAACGTCAGTGGCAATAACAACCAGCAGCAACCAGAATATCCAGACCAGCCCGAAATCATCGCGCAGCCCCATCATGCCGTAGCCTGCCAGAAGGATCAGCGCCGCGAAGACTGCATAGGTTGTCTTGCCCTTCTGCAATCTGGCCAGTCCCAATAGCGAAGGCACCAATAGAACCAAGAGCGAAATGCCTACCGGCAAATACACCGCGACGAACGAGGCCAAGCCAGCGGCCGCAGCCAGCGCATATTGGCTCTGCTTGCGCGCAGGATCGAGCATGCACACCAGTTCCCAGATCATAATGCCGCATGCGGCCGCAATCAAAGCGTGAAACCAGATGCCGCCCAGCCAGACACCAACGCCGGCAATGACAATCATCACTACGCCAGAGCCAACGCGCGCCTTCAAGTCATCCCAGTTTGATCCGCTCATGCTTTAACCGCCCCGTAGCGCCGCTCGCGTCCACCAAAGGACCCAACCAGACGCCCCAATTCCTCGGCTGTGAAGTCAGGCCAAAGTGTATCGACGAATTCGTATTCCGCATAGGCCGACTGCCAAAGCAGGAAGTTTGAAATCCGCGCCTCACCACTGGTTCGGATCACCAGATCAGGATCGGGCAGCACCCGTGTATCAAGGTACTTTGGCAGTGTTTCTTCGTTCACGTTCTCGGGCAGCAAATGGCCGTCTGCCACATCCTGCGCCAAGCGCCGGGTGGCGCGTGCCACCTCATCGCGCCCGCCGTAGTTCAGAGCGATGGTCAGGTTCACACCGGTGCAAGGTTCCGTCATGCGCTCGAGTTCATCCATCAGCGCAATCAGCTTTTTGTCCAGCCGAACACGATCCCCGATAAAACGCACCCGCACGTTTTCATCCCGAAGGGCCTTGGCCTCTTTGGCGATGTAACGCCGGAACAGGCTCATCAATCCGGCGACTTCAACCTGTGTCCGCTTCCAGTTTTCAGTCGAAAATGCGAATATTGTCAGGTACTTGACGCCAATCTTTGGGCAGGCTTCGACGACTTCGCGGACCCGTTTGGCACCCGCGTGGTGCCCAAACAACCGCGGCCTGCGCCGCTGTGTCGCCCAACGGCCATTGCCGTCCATGATGATGGCCACATGTCGAGGGCCATCGGTGTCACGGATCGGATCAGCCATTCAATCACTTTCGTTGAGAAGTCACGTCAGCACCACTTCTAGCGCAAACATCTGCAAATCGGAAAGGCACTTGGCCGAAAGACGCCAACGCGCCGCCCGGCCAGAGCCAATAGGCCCAAATCAGACCTGCATGATTTCTTCTTGCTTGGTCTCAAGCGACTCATCGATGCGCTTGATAAAGGCATCGGTCAGATCCTGAACTTCGGATTCCCAGAATTTCTGATCGTCTTCGGACATACCGTCGGCTTTGGCCTTCTTGATCTGATCCATACCGTCGCGGCGCACGTTGCGGACAGACACCCGCGCACTTTCGGCGTATTGGCCAGCAACCTTGCCCAGCTCGCGGCGGCGTTCTTCGTTCAGTTCCGGGATTGGCAACATGATGATGGTGCCGTTCAGCTGTGGATTGATCCCCAGCCCGCTTTCACGGATCGCCTTTTCAACCTTGCCGACAAGGCCCTTGTCCCAGACGTTGACTGTAACCATCCGCGGTTCGGGAACGTTCACTGTTCCGACCTGGTTGATCGGGGTCATCGACCCGTAGGCGTCAACCATCACTGGCTCCAGCATGGACGCCGAAGCGCGGCCGGTGCGCAGTGAGGCAAATTCGGTGCGCAGATTGCTCATGGCGCCTTCCATGCGGCGCTTGATATCGTCGGTATCCAGTTCAAAATCGTCTGACATAGGTCGTCTTTCCCTGACTGTCTCAGCACCGCTTTGCGCGGCATTTCATGCGTGTTTAACCCGTACAAGGCCACAAGGGAAAGCCTATCGCCGTCCAATGCCCTTGGAATCCCGGGTTATTTCCCTTCGCCCACCCAGGTAAAGGTGCCGCTGCCCGCCAGAATGCCCCGGAAACCACCCGGCTCATCGAGCGAAAACACGATGATTGGCAAATTATTGTCCCGCGCCAATGCAATGGCTGAGGCATCCATCACCTTCAGATTTTTGGCAAGGCAATCATCATAGCTGACAGTGTCATACCGCACAGCATCGTCGTGTTTGACAGGATCTTTGTCATAGACGCCGTCCACCTTGGTGCCTTTGAAGATCGCCTCACAAGCCATTTCATTTGCACGCAAAGTCGCGGCGGTGTCCGTGGTGAAATACGGATTGCCGGTGCCCGCTGCGAAGATGCAGACGCGCTTTTTCTCAAGATGGCGCACCGCGCGGCGGCGAATATAAGGTTCGGCCACTTCGTCCATGCGGATTGCGCTGATGACCCGCGTGAACACACCCAGCCCTTCCAACGCCGATTGCATGGCAAGCGCATTCATCACGGTTGCCAGCATGCCCATGTAGTCCGCTGTAGTGCGCTCCATTCCCTGCGCACTGCCGGCCAACCCGCGAAAGATGTTGCCGCCACCAATAACCATACAGATTTCAACGCCCTGATCGTGCACCGATTTCACTTCGCGTGCGATCCGTTCAACGGTCGGCGGATGCAGACCAAACCCTTGGTCCCCCATCAACGCTTCGCCGGAAATCTTTAGCATGACCCGTTTGAACGCGGTCTTTTCCGTGCTGCCCTCACTCATGTTGCGCTCCGCCTTTGCCCGGTTATATGTGTGCTCTATCTTTGGCGGAAAATCGTTGCCTCTGCAATGGCATGCGTCCGCCTTCCGCAGGGTCAGATCGGGGAAATGACACACCCGCCCGATCGTCCAGCCAGAGGACAGGCATGGCGCATCCAAAGGTCTTCCAAACTTGCCTTGAGCGGTTATCCCCAGATCGTCCGGTTCTGATTGCGGGCCCGACCGCCAGTGGGAAATCCGCGCTCGCTCTGGCCATCGCGCAGGCACAGGGCGGTGTCGTTGTAAACGCAGACGCCATTCAGGTGTTCGACGACTGGCGCATTCTGACGGCGCGCCCGTCGCCCGGCGACGAAGCCCTGGCGACACATCTGTTATACGGCCACGTTCCCGGCGATCAGGCCTATTCCGTGGGGCATTGGCTCAAACAGGTTGCACCGCTTCTCAAACCCGGCGCGCGCCGCCCCATCATCGTTGGCGGGACCGGTTTGTATTTTTCAGCGCTGACCGAAGGACTGGCCGACATTCCGCCGACACCGGCAGAGATTCGCAGCGCGGGTGAGACACGACTGGCGTCAGAGGGTCTGGCTGCCCTTATCGGCACGTTGGATAAATCGACACGGGACAGAATCGATCTGGCCAATCCGGCGCGTGTAATGCGGGCCTGGGAAGTCTTGCAAACCACGGGCCGGGGCCTTGCCGACTGGCAGGACGACACGCCACCGCCGCTGTTGCCGCTGACGCAGGCGCAACCGATCCTGTTCGACGCGCCCAAGGACTGGCTGACACCGCGCATTGAAATGCGCTTTGGGCAGATGATCGAACAAGGCGCTCTGGACGAGGCCCGCGCAAACCTGCCCGATTGGAGCCCGTCCCGGCCATCCGCCAAGGCAATCGGCGCTTCAGAGCTGATCGCACACCTAAAAGGTGAGATTAGCTTGCAAGACGCCTGTGAACGCGCGACCATCCTGACGCGCCAATTTGCCAAACGGCAGCGCACATGGTTCCGCGCCCGAATGGGCCGCTGGGCCCGCGTTTCGGTGCCAGAAGACAGCTATCTCGAGGCCCCCTCTGCATGAGCAACATTCCCAGCTTTCTGCGTAAAGGCGCGGCCATGCCGCCGCCCCCGCCAAAGCGCTCAAGCCAAGAGGCGCAACCCGTTGTTCGCGCCGGCTCATTTGCTCTGATCGCGCAGCCCGCGCCATGGCGGTTTGCACTGACGCATGACCGCAGCGAAGATTTGCTGCTGATGATCACCCGCGGTCAGGGCCGTGTTACCGTGGGCGGTGTTAGGCTCGGGCTTGGGTTGAACCACGCCGTATTCGTGCCCGGCGGAACCCTTTTTTCGCTGGATATTCCCAGCAACACGCAGGCTTTGTTGGCCACGTTTCCCCGATTTTCCCCCGGAGATGGCCCTCAGGAATCGCTACATCTTGCCGTTCGCGACAGTCTCGCTCAGGCCGAGCTGACCGGGTACATCGATTCGATGCGCCGTGAGCTATCCCAGGGCCGCCCAGACCACGACTCGGCTGTTGGCGCCTATATCCGGCTGATTGGCGTCTGGCTGCGTCGGCAGGTCGAGGCTGGAGAAACGGTCAACCAGAAAACGAACGCGGCCCGGCGCCTCAGCAGACGCTACGCGCAGGCCGTCGCACGCGGATTTCGCAGCGATCGGCTGGTGAATGACTATGCCAGCGCTCTGGATGTGACGACGACGCACCTGACGCGCGTGTGCAAGTCGAGCTGCGGGAAAACAGCCGCAGACCTGCTGACCGAGCGCAAGTTGCACGCGGCGCGCGTGGCGTTGGAATTGCCCAGCCCTCCTATCAAACAGATTGCGGAAGATCTGGGGTTTCATTCATCCGCTTATTTCACACGGTTCATCAAGAACCAGACCGGACAGGCCCCCAGCGCCTTGAGACGTCAGGCCAAACCCCAAAGGCCCGCTCCGATAACGGCATAACCACCCGGCCCGATCACAGCTGACGCTAGGGTAATTGTGAGCGGAATCCGCTTGCCTTTCCGGTGCTGTCGCTTTTGTATCAGAGTTATGTCGCTTTCAGACCCCATTTTGCCGAAACCGCTCGTTGACGTCCGGGATGAAAGCATGCCGAATAGGCGATGCAACGGATCACACACTATTCGGCGCTGGGATGAGAGCCGATTGAAAGCACACAGATGATCCGAACCAACGAAATGTGTCACAGGGAGAATAAGATGACGCACACCAAACAAGACGCGTGGGTGCACCCCGCCGCGGAAATGTATGCTCGCGAAATGAAAGAGGGTCACATCGACCGTCGTGAATTCATCGCGCGCTCGACCGCGCTGGGCATGACCGCAGCAGCGGCCTACACGCTCGGCGGCCTCGGCTCACCTGCTCAGGCGGCTGGCCACGCACAGTCCGGCGGTACAATCCGCATCCAAAACGAAGTGCGTCTGCACAAAGATCCGCGCACATATGACTGGACACAGATGGCCTTCGTGACTGCGGGCACTCTGGAGTATCTGGTCGAGTATAACTCGGATGGCTCGTTCCGCGGCATGCTGGTCGAAAGCTGGGCGGCCAATGACGACGCCACAGTTTACACTCTGAACGTTCGCAAGGGCATCAAGTGGAACAACGGTGACGACTTCACCTCTGCCGACGTTGCGCGCATGGTCGAGCGCTGGTGTGACAAGTCCGTCGAAGGCAACTCGATGGCTGGCCGCATGGCGACCCTGATCGATGCCGACAGCGGCAAACTGGCTGACGGCGTGGTCACCATCGTGGACGACCACACCCTGACGCTGACACTGCCAACGCCAGACATCAGCATCATCGCTGGTATGGCTGACTATCCGGCAGCGGTTGTGCACTCCAGCTATGATCCGAACGCCAACATCAGCGAACTCGTAGGCACTGGCCCGATGGTGATTGAATCGCTCGAAGTCGGCAAGAAAGCCGTACTGGTCAAAGGCGATCACCCATGGTGGGGCAACGACGCGTTCGAAGAAGGTGGCTTCTACCTCGATCGTATCGAATACATCGACTATGGCACCGACCCTGCTGCATGGGTTGCGGCGGCCGAAGCGGACGAAGTGGACATGTTCTACGAATCCGTTGGTGACTTCATCGATATCCTGGATGCCATCGGCTACCAGCGTTCCGAGGTTGTAACCGGCGCGACCGTTGTTATCCGTCCAAACCAGCAGGCCGAAGTTGACGGCATGAAGCCATACGCCGACAAGCGCGTGCGTCAGGCCCTTGCCATGGCCGTCGACAACCAGGTTTGCCTTGAGCTGGGCTACTCGGGTCGCGGTGTTGCAGCGGACAACCACCACGTCGCGCCTGTGCACCCTGAGTACAACCCCGATGCAGGCCGTCTGCCGATGGACCCCGCCAAGGCCAAGGCCCTGATGGATGAAGCCGGCATGGGCGACTACGAGCACGAACTGCTGTCGATCGACGATGACTGGCGCAAGAACACAACTGATGCGGTTGCCGCTCAGCTGCGTGACGCGGGCATCAAGGTCAAGCGGACCGTTCTGCCCGGCACCACCTTCTGGAACGACTGGGCGAAGTATCCGTTCAGCTCGACCAACTGGAACCACCGTCCGCTGGGCACACAGGTTCTGGCCTTGGCCTACCGTTCCGGCGAAGCGTGGAACGAATCCGGCTTTGCCAACGAAGAGTTCGACAGCCTGCTGTCCGAAGCCAACTCTTTGGCAGACGTCGAAGCGCGCCGCGAAGTCATGGGCAAGCTGCAGTCGATCATGGTCGAAGAAGGCGTGACGATCCAGCCATACTGGCGTTCGCTCTACCGCCACGCCAAGCCAGAGCTGATGGGCACGGACATGCACATCGCATACCTGCCACAGATCTATAAGTACGGCTGGAAAGCCTAATACTTTCAAAAGATTGCGGGCCGCTCCTAAAGGGGCGGCCCGTTTCGAATTGAGGGCCGCACAAGAACGGCCCCAACCAAACAACGCCCAGCCGCAGGGGGTGCAATGGGACTTTTTATCATTCGGCGATTGGGGATTATGTTGCTGACGGCGCTTTGCCTGACGTTCATCGTCTTCTTTCTGACCAACCTTTATCCAAACCTAGAAAAGCTCGCCAAGACGCAAGGCAACTTCCGCATGTCCGAAGAGGAAGTGGACAGTTGGCTGACGAACCGCGGCTACTTGCAACCGACGGGCGTGAAATATGGCCAGTGGCTGGGCGTGCTGCCGGGCTACGTGATTGAAGGCCCTGATGGCACGATCCGCGGCAAGTGTATCCGGGAAGGCATAGCGCCCGAAGAGGCCCCGACCTTTTGCGGCGTATTGCAGGGCGACTGGGGCTATTCCACGGTCTTTCAGGAATTTGCAGGCGGTATTATCGGAACCGCGCTGGCTTTGACCGGCAAGCTGATGTTCTGGGTCATGGTCCTGATGGTGCCCTCGGCGCTGCTGCTGGGGGTTCTGGCGGGCATGCGGGAAGGCTCAGCAACCGACCGAACGCTCTCAACGGTGGCCATTACGACGACGGCAACGCCCGAATATGTCTCGGGGGTTATTCTGATCGCGGTCTTTGCGTCCTCGGCTGTTGGCCTGAAGTGGTTCAAGGGAACCGCCACGCAGGCCATGGATAACGCCAACTTTGAGAACTTCTTTCTACCGGTGCTGACCATTGCGCTTTACGGCATGGGATACATCGCACGCATGACCCGGGCCTCGATGGCCGAGGTCATGACCGCGCAATACATCCGCACAGCCCGTCTCAAGGGCGTCAGCTTTCCGAACATCGTGATCAAACATGCGCTGCGCAATGCACTGATCGCCCCCTTCACGGTGATCATGCTGCAGTTTCCATGGCTGTTGAACGGTGTCGTGATCGTTGAAACCCTGTTCAACTACAAAGGCTTTGGCTGGACCCTCGTTCAGGCCGCCGGCAACAACGATATCGAACTGCTCTTGGGCGTGTCGGTTGTGTCGGTCTTTGTGGTGCTCATCACGCAGCTGATTTCGGATATCGGCTACGTTTACCTAAACCCACGCATCAGCGTGAACTGAGGAGACAATCATGGATCCGCTTTCCTGGGGCGAAATCTTCGTCCGCGTCCTTGCCCAGTTCACACCCGTCTGGATCGCACTCGTTTTGCTCTTTGTTGTGTCGATCCTCTATAAACGGCGGCTGGGTCTTTATGGTAAAATGTTCGACAGCATCATCGGCATGATCGGTTTTGCACTGGTGATGTTCTGGGTGTTCACAGGCATCTTTGGTGCCATGGATCTGATCGTGACCAGTGACAGCCTCAAGCAAATCGCTTCGATGAAAAACAAGGTGCCCGGCTGGGCGATCTCGGGCGCTGAAGAGGGCCAATACCCCTACTATCTCTTTGGCGGTGACAATCTCGGGCGTGACGTCTTTAGTCGAATGATCGATGGCGCGTGGGTTGTCGTGCAGATTGCACCACTGGCCACGCTGTTTGCCTTTATGGTTGGCATCACGCTGGGCCTGCCCGCCGGGTACTACGGCGGACGGCTGGACACGTTCCTTTCGTTTCTTGCCAACCTGATCCTCGCCTTTCCGGTGATCTTGCTCTTCTACCTTCTGGTCACACCGGAAATCATCGCGACCGGTATTCCCAACTACATGGCGACCTTCCTGTTCATCTTCCCGATCGTCTTTGCGGCGGTGCTGTTGAACTCGCGCTATCACACACGGCCAAGACTGCGCACACCACTGCTGATTGGCGTGTTGGGTGTGATGGGCTGGCTGTACCTGTCGCTGATCTCGGAAGTCGGATCAAAGGTGCATGTCATCCCCGGCTTTGCCGATCTGTTTGACGTCCCGTCCGGCATTTTGGTGGTCTTCGTGTCGGTTGTCTTTGTCAACTCGCCCACGGTCTTCAGGATCGTGCGGGGCCTGACCATGGACATCAAGACACGGGATTATGTTGCGGCCGCACAGACCCGTGGCGAAGGGCCTTGGTACATCATGCTTTGGGAAATCCTGCCCAATGCACGTGGGCCGCTGATCGTCGATTTCTGTCTGCGCATTGGCTATACCACGATCCTTTTGGGCACCTTGGGCTTCTTTGGGCTTGGCCTGCCACCGGAAAGCCCGGACTGGGGAACAACAATCAACGACGGACGCCGCCTGCTGCAGATCTACCTTCACCCGGCCATTGTACCGGCGCTGTCATTGCTGAGCCTTGTTCTGGGTCTGAACCTTTTGGCGGACGGCCTGCGCGAAGAAAGCCTGCGCGACTGACTTCACAGGGTGGACCGGGGGCCAGCCCCCGGACCCCCGGGATATTTCTGGCACAAAGAAACCCGCAGGGGTTCGGTGCCACCCGTATGGGAGAGACGACATGAAAGATGCCTATGACGGCCCGATCCTGGAGATCGACAAGCTTTCGATTTCCTTTTTCACGCGCCTGCGCGAAATCCCCGCCGTGATGGACTTTTCCGTAGCCGTTCAACCGGGCGAGGCCGTGGGTCTTGTCGGAGAATCCGGTTGCGGCAAGAGCACCGTGGCGCTGGGCGTCATGCAGGACCTTGGCAAGAATGGCCGTGTTGTCGGCGGATCGATCAAGTTCAAGGGACGGGATCTGGGGCAGATGAGCGCCGAAGAACTGCGGGACATCCGTGGCTCTGAGATCGCGATGATCTATCAGGAACCCATGGCCAGCCTGAACCCGGCCATGAAGATCGGGCGTCAGTTGATGGAAGTACCGATGATCCATCGCGGCGCATCCGAGCAGGAAGCCTATGACCGGGCCTTGCAGGTTGTCACCGATGTGAAGTTGCCGGACCCGAAACGCATTCTGGATGCCTATCCACACCAGCTGTCGGGCGGACAACAGCAGCGCATCGTGATCGCGATGGCCCTGATGGCCGAACCGTCGCTGCTGATTTTGGATGAACCGACAACTGCTCTGGACGTAACTGTGGAAGCCGCGGTTGTGGAACTGGTCAAGGAACTGGGCAAGAAATACGGCACCTCGATGCTGTTCATTTCGCACAATCTCGGGCTGGTGCTGGAAACCTGTGACCGCCTGTGCGTGATGTATTCCGGCGAAGCCGTTGAACGCGGCTCCATTGAGGATGTGTTCGACGAAATGCAGCACCCCTACACACAGGCGCTGTTCCGGTCGATCCCCCTGCCCGGCGCTGACAAGAATGCGCGTCCGTTGCGCGCTATTCCCGGCAACTTCCCTTTGCCGCATGAACGGCCAAACGGATGTAATTTCGGTCCGCGCTGCGACTACTTTGAGGCCGGTCGCTGCGATGCGCAGGACATCCCCATGTCAGATGTGCCCGGCAACGATCGTCATGCCACACGCTGTCTGAAGTTCCAGGAAATCGACTGGGATGCGCCAATGGACGTTGGCGAGACCTCGCAGAAACCGGAGCCCGGTCAGGTCGTTCTGAAAATGGACAACCTCAAGAAATACTATCAGGTCGCGGCCAATGCGCTGTTCGGCAAGTCCGGGGATGTGCGCGTGGTCAAAGCCAATGAAACGCTCAGTTTCGAGGCGCGCGAAAGTGAAACGCTGGCGATTGTCGGCGAATCCGGATGTGGTAAATCCACCTTTGCCAAGGTTTTGATGGGGCTTGAGACTGCGACCGAAGGGAAGATCATTCTCGACAATCGCGAAATTCAGGACACCGCGATCCAGCAACGTGACACTAAGACGGTCGCCGACGTTCAGATGGTGTTCCAGAATCCCTTTGATACGTTGAACCCCTCCATGACGGTTGGGCGCCAGATCATGCGGGCGCTCGAGATCTTCGGGATTGGCGAATCCGAGGATGACCGCCGCGATCGTATGCTGCGCTTGCTCGACCTGGTGAAATTGCCGCGCGAGTTTGCCGACCGCATGCCCAGGCAGCTGTCCGGCGGGCAGAAACAGCGTGTTGGCATTGCCCGGGCCTTTGCCGGTGATGCACGGATCGTCGTCGCAGATGAGCCGGTTTCAGCGCTGGATGTCTCCGTGCAGGCCGCCGTGACCGATCTGTTGATGGAAATTCAGCGTGAACACAAAACCACACTGCTGTTCATCAGCCACGACCTGTCGATCGTCCGCTACCTGAGCGACCGGGTGATGGTGATGTATCTCGGGCATGTGGTCGAACTGGGCACAACGGATCAGGTCTTTGCGCCGCCCTATCACCCATACACCGAGGCGTTGCTGTCGGCGGTACCTATCGCGGACACCTCGGTTGAAAAGGAACACATCGTTCTTGAAGGCGACATCCCTTCGGCGATGAACCCACCCTCTGGCTGTCCTTTCCAGACCCGGTGCCGCTGGAAAACGCGTGTCGGCGGCGGGCTTTGTGAAAAGGAAGTTCCGCCCGTTCGGGTCATGGCAGATGGTCATCAGATCAAATGCCATCTCGATGATGCCGTGCTCGACGAAATGCAGCCTGTGATCAAAGTGGCCGCTGAGTAGCCATTTTCGCATTGGCGGCAATCTCATCAAGATCGCTGGCAGCGCCCCGTTTGAGGGCGCGCTGCTGGCCTCTGCGTGATTTTCGTACATAGAACGGCGAAATCACGGACGCAGAGAGCAGCATTTTTTGATTGGACAGAGAAAGCGGTTCATCCAGCCGGAAATCCGCATATGTGTCCGTCAGGGCGCTGGGTCGCGCTGCGAATTGCAGCCCGCCGATGTCCAAGGTGGCGTGCAATGCGGCAACCGATTGCCTCAGCGCGTCATCGCCTGCCTGCGCCGCAGGCTCAAAGCGAAAACCGCCGCGTCCCAAGGTGACAACATGGCCGGAAACCGTCGCTTTGCCCGCCTCGATGCTGGCAGGGATCAGACACATCTTTCTGTTGTAGAACAGAGCCATAGCCTGCCGGTACGCAAAGTCCGTGAGATAGAGCAGGATGATAAAGCTGCCCAAGGCACCCATCAGCATTCCAGCCTGAGCAGAACGACTGTTCACCAAGCCCGACAGCCAACCACCATCGCCATCCTCATCGCCAGTCAGCCAGCCGGCGACATTCATCCAAGCCGTGTCAGCCTGCTGTGTTTCACAGACTGCGATCAGCGCGCTGTCCATCTGACTGAGCAACGCCTGTACCGTCGCGGGGCGCTGCACAAACCCTTCAGCGGCCAGTTGCTGCCCCTGTGCCAGCAAATCCAGCGCCAGCGGCTGAAGCTCGCGCTGCCCTGCCTCTGACAGGTCACGCATCAAATCTGTCTCAGCCGAGCCAGACAAAAGATCCCGTACCGCCTGACTCTGACGCGGAGCCGCTGTGGATTGCACCGCAGCAGTGGACAGATGCAAGGTCAGTTGTTGGAGCGTTTGCGGCAATTGGCATGCGGTAGCCGGGTTCGCCAAAACAGCCAACAAAGCCGCCGCCGCCAACGTCCATCGAAGCGCGACCTGACATCGCAGCAAATACCGAATTGTCCATGGATTGCCCTGCGCCATGCTCTGCCTGCCGTGATTGTCCCGGCCTGCAAACTGGCAGCAAAATTATAATGAAGGGCTAACAAAAAGGGGCTGCCCTGATCAGCTGCCCCAAATGATTTTCACATAATTGCGTGTTTCGCGGTAAGGCGGGATGCCACCGTGTTTTTGCACGGCTCCCGGACCCGCATTGTAGGCAGCCAGAGCCAAACGCCACGATCCAAAAGTGCGGTATTGCTCCTTGAGATAACGGGCGCCACCTTCGAGATTCTGTTTGGGATCATGCGGGTTAACGCCCAGCTGTTTCGCAGTGCCGGGCATCAACTGTGCCAGACCGATTGCCCCGGCATGAGACTTTGCCTTTGGGTTGAACCGGCTTTCCTGATTGACCAGACGCAGGAACAGGTCCTCCGGCACGCCGTGCTTGCGCGCAGCGGCCCGGGCCATGTCGGCGTAAACACCTTTGTAGCTTCCGCGATACGCCGGAATACGGCCCTCTTTGAGAGTGCCATACTTGGTCGGCGTGACAACGGTTGGTGGCTTCAGCCGCACCGAATTATTGTATTGCTGACGGGCCCGGTTATCCAGAACGCGGGTCTGACTGTCAAAGATGCGCGCACGGCCCTGCGTAGCCAAAACGTCGGCAACGGCGGTTTCACCAACCAGTGCGGCCAATGCCAGCACGGTCACTACAGCCCGTTTACCCATTATGCCCCCATTAACCCTGTCACGTCATTCTAATGGGGCGACTATAGCGTTTTTTGGCCGGACCGCCAGTCTGCATCCGTTCCTGCTCGCCCAGCCCGGGCGGCTGTTGTAGGGTCTGGCGAACATCCGCCGATAGATTCGAAAGGAAGAGGTTATGGCAGGCTCCGTCAACAAGGTGATCCTTATCGGGAATCTCGGCCGCGACCCCGAAGTGCGCACGTTCCAGAACGGCGGCAAGGTCTGCAATCTTCGCATTGCGACCTCCGAAAACTGGAAAGACCGCAACACCGGGGAACGGCGCGAACGTACCGAATGGCATTCCGTCGCGATCTTCAATGAAAACCTGGCGCGTCTGGCCGAACAGTACCTGCGCAAAGGCTCCAAGGTTTACATCGAGGGCAAGCTGGAAACCCGCAAATGGCAGGATCAATCCGGTCAGGACCGGTATTCAACCGAAGTGGTCCTGCGCCCCTATGCTGGCGAAATGACCTTTCTCGATGGTCGTGACGGCGGCAGCGGCGGTGGTGGCGGCGGTGGCGGCAGCTACGGTGGCGACTACGGCGGTGGCGGCGGCAACGTCGGCTATGATGAGGGCGGCTATGGCGGTGGCTCGGGTGGTGGATCGGCACCGGCGCGCGCGCCATCCCGTGACATCGACGACGAAATCCCGTTCTAGGCAACGCATCCGCATTGTTGAACACAAAGGCCGCTCCTTCAGCGGCCTTTTTTCTGTTCAGGGCCCGGCTGTCATCGGCAAACCGGCGCGTGAGTTGAGAAAAGAGCTTGCAAACAACCCCGCGCATGCGCTCCCCTTATCCTGAGCAGCCCCTACAAACAAACGCGAGAATCGCAATGACACAGCCGCTGGAAGGCGTAACGGTTCTGGACATGACCCATGTTCTGGCAGGCCCCTTTTGCACTATGACTCTTGGCGATCTGGGGGCAACCGTGATCAAGGTCGAGCGCCCGCAAACCGGTGACGACACCCGCGCCTTCCCCCCCTTCAAAGACGGAAAGAGCGCATATTTCGCCGCCATCAATCATGGCAAGTCCTCGATCGCACTCGACCTGAAGTCCGAAGAAGACCGCGTTATCTTTGAAAAGCTGCTGACCCGCGCCGATGTATTGGTCGAAAACTTCAGACCCGGCGTGATGGATCGGCTTGGTTATGGCTGGGATACCCTGCACAAGGCCTTTCCGCACTTGATTTACGGCGCAGTCTCCGGCTTTGGCCATACAGGCCCCGATGCCAAGCGTCCGGCCTATGATATGGTCGTTCAGGCCCGTGGCGGGGTCATGTCGATTACTGGAGAGAAAGGCCGCGATCCTGTGCGCGTTGGCGCCTCGATCGGGGATATTGTCGCCGGCATGTTCCTGGCGCAGGGATTGCTGGCCGCGCTTCTCGACCGCACGCAAACCGGCAAAGGCCGCAAGGTTGACGTGGCAATGCTGGACTCGCAATTGGCCATCCTCGAACACGCCATCGCCCTGACCACCGTGACCGGACAGGCCCCCGAGCCATCGGGCGCACGCCACCCGTCAATCACCCCTTTCGAAACCTTTCATGCCTCTGACGGATTGTTCGTGATCGCCGCCGGAAATGACAAACTCTTCGAAAAACTCTGCATAACGCTGAACCTTCCTCTCTGGGATGATCCGCGCTTTGCCACCAACGCCGCGCGTTGCGAAAACGCCCGCCTGCTCAAACGGCTGATCGAAGCCATCACTCTGGACGACACCCGCTCCAGCTGGATTGCAAAACTGACCGCGGCAGGCATTCCAACCGGGCCAATTCAATCGGTCGATCAGGTGCTCAAGGACCCACAACTCATAGCGCGCAACATGATCGTCGATGTGCTCGATAAAAATGGCCGGGTGACGTACAAGGCCGCGGGCAATCCGATCAAGATGACCGATGCGCCCGATCCGACAACCCGCGCCCCGGCCCCGGACCTTGACGGCAACCGCGGGGAAATCCTGCGCTGGCTCGACGAAGCCTAGCGCTGGACAATCCGCAACACGGTTTCTTTGTGCCCAAAATATCCCGGGGAGTTTGAGGGGCAGAGCCCCTCAACCGGTCGCCGCAGCATGGCTGCGGCGAAATCGCTACAAATCTGCAGCCAGCTTGCGCAACTCGAACTTCTGGATTTTGCCAGTCGAGGTTTTGGGCAATTCCTGAAACACAACCTTCTTGGGCGTCTTGAAACCGGCCAACTGGCTGCGGGCAAATGCCATCAGTTCCGCTTCATCCGCGCTGGCGCCTGCCTTCAATTCAACGAAGGCGCAGGGCACCTCGCCCCATTTTTCGTCAGGCTTGGCAACGACCGCGCAAAGGCTGACCGCCTCATGTCCCATCAGACAGCCTTCCACTTCGACGGATGAAATATTCTCGCCCCCCGAAATGATGATGTCCTTGGCGCGGTCGGCAATCTGCACATAGCTGTCATCATGCATCACCGCGATATCGCCGGAATGAAAATAGCCGCCCGCAAAGGCCTCGGCGGTGGCATCTGGGTTCTTGAGATACCCTTTCATCACCGAATTGCCCCGGATCATGATCTCGCCTTTGCTGGCACCATCCTTTGGCACATCACTCATGGCCTCATCGGTGACCCGGATATTCTCCATCATGGGAAAGGCCACACCCTGTCGGGCCTTGATCCCTGCCTTCTCGCCCGGTTCGAGCGCGCCCCAGCGATCTTCCTGCCAGACGCATTCGGTGACGTGGCCGTAGGTTTCAGTCAGCCCGTAGACCTGCATCACCGAAAACCCGAGCGGTTCGATCTTGGCCAGCGTCGCCGGGGCGGGCGGTGCTCCGGCAGTAAAGACTTTCACTTCGTGCTCAAAGCTCCGCCGCTCGCTGTCGTCGGCGTTTACGATCATGTTCAGCACAATCGGCGCGCCGCCGAAATGCGTCACACCTTCATCGGCAATCGCCGTGTAGATCGCCGTGGCCGTCACATCGCGGCAGCATACGACCCGCCCACCGATCATCGGCATCAGCCACGTGTGGTTCCAGCCATTGCAATGAAACAGCGGAACAATCGTCAGATAGCTCGCGTGCAAGGGCAACTGCCAGCTGACGACAGTGCCCATGCACATCAGATAAGCACCCCGGTGATGATAGACCACGCCCTTGGGACGACCGGTGGTTCCTGAGGTATAGTTCAGCGCCAGGCTTTCCCACTCATCCTCAGGCATATGCCACGCGGCATCGGGATCGCCCTGCTCCAGCAGCGCCTCATAGGTCAGATGCGCGCCGGACGCCGGAAAACCGGCCTCGTCATCCGCCACCTCGATAAGTTTGGGGGCCGGGCCGTCCATGCGCTCGATTGCCTGCATCGCGACACCGATGAACTGTGGATCGGCCAGCAGAACCTTGGCCTCGCCGTGATCCAGAATGTAGGCGACCGTGTCGACATCCAGTCGGGTGTTGATGGTATTGAGAACCGCGCCGCAGGCTGGAACGCCAAAATGCGCCTCAGCTTGCGCCGGAATATTCGGCAACATCGTTGCGACCACATCACCGGGCGCCACGCCAAGACCGCTCAAGGCCGAGGCAAGTCGGCTGGCACGCGCATGATACTGCGCATAGTTGGCCCGATGTGCGCCGTAGACGACAGCGGGCTTTTCCGGCCAGACCCGGGCCGCACGTTGCAAAAACGAAAGCGGGCTCAGCGGCACATGATTTGCCGCGCATTTGTCCAGACCGGTCTCATCTCTCATCCAACCCATGGCGCTCTCCTCCTTCGCGCGATTTGCGGGATAATGTCGCGCCTTTTCGCCAGTGAAAAGCACTTTCAACACGCCGTTGCATCGGCATAGGGTGAAGCCATGATAATTTCGCCCGGCCGCAGGTTCATCTTTGTTCACATACCCAAAACCGGGGGCACATCGCTTGCCACCGCGCTCGAATCGCGGGCCATGGCTGATGACATTCTGATCGGAGACACCCCCAAGGCCCAAAAGCGCAAAAACCGCCTGAAAAAGCTGAATGCGCGGGGCCGAATCTGGAAGCATTCGACCCTCGCCGACATCGATGGTGTCCTGAGCCCGGATGAAATCAGTGCGATGTTCTGCTTTGCTCTGGTACGTAACCCATGGGACCGGCTGGTGAGCTATTACCATTGGCTGCGCACGCAACAATTCGAGCATCCGGCCGTTGCGTTGTCTCAGGCCCTGCCCTTCGACAAATTTCTGGCCCACCCAAACACCATGGGCAGCCTGTCGGCCTGGCCATCCGAACGCTATCTGACAGATATCGGCGGCACGTTGCATGACGGGCTGTTCATCCGGCTCGAACATTTCGCCAGCGATGTGGCCCCGCTTGAGCAACATCTTGGCTTTGCATTGAAGATGCCGCACGAAAACCGCTCGACCCATGGCGATTTCAGATCATATTACACCGATGATCTGGCGGATCTCGTCTCGCAACTTTGTGCAGATGACATCGCGCGCTTTGATTATCGCTTTGATCCGTAACCGCAGCAAAGGCCATGCCATGCCCTATTTGATCCTCATTCTTGCGGTTGCCGCCGAGACCATCGGCACCACGGCCTTGCAAGCCAGTCAGGCCTTTACGCGACCTTTGCCGTCTTTGCTGGTTGTGGTGGCCTATGCCGCGGCGTTTTATCTGCTGGGTCACGCCCTGAAATATTTCCCGGTCGGGGTGGCCTATGCCATCTGGTCGGGTCTGGGCATCGTGCTAATCGCGGCCATCGGGTTCGTCGTCTTTGGCCAGAAACTCGATTGGCCTGCCATGCTCGGGCTTGCGATGATCCTTGGCGGCATTCTGGTCATTCATTTGTTCTCGCAAACAGCGCAGCACTGAGGGCCGAACGGCCACATAATCGGCCTGTGACACTTGGGGGCTGGCCAAACCGTGCCGCGCGCGATAGGTGGCGCGCAAACTCCCTTTCAAAGGCCGATCCCATGGACCTTCGCAATATCGCGATTATCGCACACGTTGACCACGGCAAGACGACGCTCGTGGATGAGCTGCTCAAGCAATCCGGCGCATTCCGTGCCAATCAGGCTGTGGCTGAACGCGCCATGGATAGCAACGATCTGGAGCGTGAGCGCGGCATTACGATCTTTGCCAAACCCACGTCCGTGGAATGGAAAAACACCCGGATCAACATCGTAGACACGCCCGGACACGCCGATTTCGGCGGTGAGGTCGAGCGTATCCTGTCGATGGTTGACGGTGTCGTGCTGCTGGTCGACGCCGCCGAAGGCCCGATGCCGCAAACCAAATTTGTAACCTCCAAGGCGCTGGCTCTCGGCCTGCGCCCGATTGTGGTTCTGAACAAGGTCGACAAACCGGACGCAGAACCCGATCGTGCACTCGACGAATGCTTTGATCTGTTTGCATCGCTTGATGCCGACGAAGATCAGCTTGATTTCCCGCATATGTACGCCTCAGGTCGTTCCGGATGGGCGGACGCAGAGCTGGACGGTCCACGCAAGGATCTGTCCGCCCTGTTCAACCTGATCGTGAACCACGTCCCTGCCCCCAAACAGATCAAACGTCAGGACGAAGACTTCCGCATGCTGGCCACCACCCTGGGAGCGGATCCCTTTGTGGGCCGAATTCTGACAGGCCGTGTTGAATCCGGTAAGATCAAGGTTGGCGCGACCGTTCAGGCGCTCAGCCGCATCGGCCAAAAGATCGAACAGTTCCGTGTGACTAAAATTCAGGCCTTCCGTGGGTTGGCCATGCAGGACATCGACGAAGCGCAGGCCGGTGACATTGTCAGTCTTGCCGGCATGTCAAAGGCCACAGTGGCGGACACGATCTGTGCTTTGGCCGTGGAAGAGCCACTTGAAGCGCAGCCGATTGACCCGCCGACCATCACGGTCACCTTTGGCATCAACGACAGCCCTCTTGCCGGTCGCGACGGTAAAAAGGTGCAAAGCCGCGTCATCCGCGACCGCTTGATGAAAGAGGCCGAAAGCAACGTTGCGATCAAAATCGCGGACACCCCCGGCGGCGAGGCCTTTGAGGTTTCCGGCCGCGGCGAACTGCAAATGGGTGTTCTGATTGAAAACATGCGCCGCGAAGGCTTTGAGCTGAGCATTTCGCGCCCGCAGGTCATTATGCGCGAAGAAGACGGCAAGACCATGGAACCGGTCGAAGAAGCCACCATCGACGTGGATGACGACTACACTGGTGCCGTGATTGAAAAACTGACCGGGACCCGCAAGGGCGAGCTGGTGGAAATGAGACCGGCCGGAGCCGGTAAAACCCGCATCATCGCGCATGTGCCATCGCGCGGCCTGATCGGCTATCACGGCGAATTCCTGACCGACACGCGCGGAACCGGCGTTCTGAACCGTGTATTCCACGGCTGGACCGAACACCGCGGATCGATCCCGGGCCGCCGAGCTGGCGTTCTGATTTCGATGGAAGATGGCGATGCCGTCGCCTACGCGCTTTGGAACCTCGAAGATCGCGGCAAGATGATGATCGGTGCGCAGGCCAAGGTGTATCAAGGCATGATCATCGGTGAGCACAGCCGGGACAACGATCTCGAAGTGAACCCGCTCAAAGGCAAGAAGCTGACCAACGTCCGCGCATCCGGCACCGACGAAGCCGTGCGTCTGACCACGCCGATTACCCTGTCGCTGGAAGAGGCCATCGCCTACATCAACGACGATGAACTGGTCGAGGTAACACCGAACGCAATCCGGCTGCGCAAACGCCATCTGGATCCGCATGAACGCAAGCGTGCTGCGCGCGGCGTTTGATCACTGCTTTAACAAAGTCGTTCATCTATAGAAAAAGGCGCAGGAAATATCCTGCGCCTTTCTTGTTTGGAGTTTGGTCTGCAGTTAGTGCTTGCAGGGCGCCTTACGAGCAACGTAGTGGCCTGGCTTGACCAGGTGTTTGTGCTCTTTGTAGACGGCAGGGTAATGCATCTTGATCATCTGGCCGTTCTTGTGCTCCCACTCGGAGTGAGCTGCCATGACCAGGGTCTTGTTGTACTTGTACTTAGCTGGGACCCAGACTTTGTCGTAACAGGCGACAACCTGACCTTCCCATGCGAACGCGGGGGCTGCAAAAGCCGAAGCTGCGAACACGGCACCAAGAAGTACTTTTTTCATGATCTTTTCTCCCAAGACAGTTTGTTTAAAAAAGTGACCTCAGGTTAGCCAAGAAAATCCGGATCGCGCGACAGGAATTCCGGACTTGGCAGGTCAAAATTGAGCTTGCGGTCGGAATTTCGCGCTCTACGGGCCGAACTGTGCCCCGAATGCCATAATTTTGCCACATTTCAGCAAACGCAAAAGAAAGGCGGAAGTTTCCAATTCGGAAACATTGCCTCGATCGCGGGAAATACTGCTGATTTTGGAAACAGTTAACCGAATCTGACGCCGAATCACCCGATTCAGATCCGATCGCTGAGCGGGACATTGCCAAACCGCCAGATTTACCCTGCGGAAAGGCGCCGACCAGATTTTCCCGGCGGATAATCGCCGCGACGCAAGGTCAAACCTATGTGTCTGTCTCGATCACCATCAGTTCGCGCTCTGACGCGCCACGCGCGTGGTTCAGCGCCGCCTGGTAGGCGTCAGAATGATAACACGCCACTGCATCTTCCAGCGTTTCAAACCGGGCGACCACATTGCGCGGGCGTTCCTTGCCTTCCAGCTGAACGAACCTGCCGCCGCGCGCCAGAAACTTGCCACCATGCGCGGCAATGGCCGGCCCTGCCAATTCTGCATAGCGGCCATAGGCTTCGGCGTCCGTCACGGTCACATGTGCGATCCACAATGCTGGCATGGCTCAGGCTCCTATCACAGCTTCGGCGGCCTTGATCGCCGCATCGGCATTTGCGGCGTCCTTGCCGCCACCCTGAGCCATATCAGGACGACCGCCGCCGCCTTTGCCACCCAGTTCAACAACAGCAGCCTTGACCAGATCGACCGCGGACAACGACCCGGTTAGATCCTCGGTCACGCCAGCGGCCACAGCCGCCTTTCCGCCCGCATCCGCAATCAGCAACACAGCGCCGGATCCGATACGTGATTTATGCTCATCAATAAGGGACGGCAGGTCTTTGCCAGACACACCGGTCAGCACCTGCGCCACGAATGACACACCGTTCACCTCGCGGGCTTCGGCACCACCGCCCTGCCCGGCCCCACCGGCCATCGCCAGCTCGCGGCGCAGCTGCGCAACCTCATTGGCCAGCGCCTTGCGCTCGTCCAGCAGCGCTTTGACCCGTGCGGGTACCTCGGCGGCCTGTGTCTTGAGTTCGCCGGCCACTTCGGCAAGACGATGATCCTGTTCGGAAAGATAGGCAAAGGCTTCAGGGCCGGTCAGCGCCTCGATCCGGCGAACACCCGCGCTCGATGCGCTGTCGCCCAGCGTCACAAACAGGCCAATATCGCCCGTCTGGCGCACATGTGTGCCACCGCAAAGTTCCAGCGAATAGGTTTGACCGTCGCTGCCTTTGCCAGACCCCGCCTGTTGACCCATAGAGACGACGCGCACCTCATCCCCATATTTTTCACCAAACAACGCCTGCGCACCGATGGCACGGGCATCGTCCGGTGTCATGATACGGGTCGTAACCGGGCTGTTTTGACGGATGTAGGCGTTCACCTCTTCCTCGACCTGTTTCAGCTCTGCCAATGTCAGAGCCTTGCCATGGCTGAAATCAAAGCGCAGGCGATCGGGTGCGTTCAGCGATCCGCGCTGTGCCACGTGATCACCAAGGGCACGCCGCAGTGCCTCGTGTAGCAGATGGGTTGCCGAATGGTTCGACCGAATGCCGGTGCGGCGGGTGTGGTCGACTTCCAACTGCAGGGCATCGCCCTTGGAAAAGGTGCCGCGCTCAACGGTGACCTGATGGGCAAACACCTTGCCGCCGCCCATCTTCTGCGTATCGGAAACCGCCGCCACATCATCTTCGTTCTCAAGCCGGCGAACCCAGCCTGTGTCGCCAACCTGACCCCCGGATTCCGCATAAAACGGTGTCTGGTTCAGAACCACCCAGCCCGTCTCGCCCGGCGCAAGTGCATCAACCTCGGCACCATCCTTGACCAGCGCAAGAACCTGACCTTCTGCCAGTTCGGTGTCGTAGCCCAGAAAATCCGTCGCGCCCTGCGTTTCGGCAATGTCAAACCAAATGGCAAGGTCAGCGGCTTCGCCGGACCCCGACCAAGCGGCCCGTGCCTTGGCCTTTTGTTCAGCCATGGCCGCGTCAAAGCCGTCAGTGTCCACTTCGCGGCCACGTTCGCGCAGGGCATCCTGCGTCAGGTCGAGCGGGAAACCATAGGTATCGTAGAGCTTGAACGCCGCCTGCCCCGGCAACGCGGCACTCTCGGGCAAGCCAGAGAGTTCGTCGTCCAGCAGCTTGAGACCACGATCAAGCGTCTGCTTGAAACGCGTTTCTTCCAGAAGCAGGGTTTCTTCGATCAGCGCCTGCGCGCGTCCCAACTCGGGATAGGCAGCGCCCATCTGGCGAACCAGAGCCGGAACCAGACTATGCATGACCGGGTCCTTCGCGCCCAGCATATGCGCGTGACGCATGGCGCGGCGCATGATGCGGCGCAGTACATAGCCCCGACCATCGTTGGACGGCATGACGCCATCCGCAATCAGGAAAGAGGTCGATCGCAGGTGATCGGCAATGACGCGGTGATGCGTCTTGCCCGGACCATCGGGATCGCTGGATGTGGCATCCGCACTCGCTTCGATCAGGCTGCGGATCAGGTCAGTGCTGTAGTTGTCGTTGGTGCCCTGCAACAAGGCCGCGACCCGCTCGATGCCCATACCTGTATCAATGCTTTGCGCCGCCAGTTCTTTGCGCGTGCCATCCTCGAACTGCTCGTACTGCATAAAGACGAGGTTCCAGATTTCGACAAAGCGGTCGCCATCCTCTTCCGGTGTTCCCGGAGGGCCACCCCAATACTTGTCGCCGTGATCAAAGAAAATTTCCGTGCAAGGACCGCAAGGACCGGTTGGACCCATCTGCCAAAAGTTATCATCGGTTGCGATCCGGATGATCCGGCTTTCCGGAACGCCGGTCTTCTTCCAGATTTCCACGGCCTCGTCATCGGTGTGATAGACAGTGACCAACAGACGTTCCGGCGTGATATCCAGCTCTTTGGTAACCAGCTCCCAAGCGAACGGGATCGCTTCGGACTTGAAGTAGTCTCCAAAGCTGAAATTGCCCAGCATTTCAAAGAACGTATGGTGACGCGCGGTATAGCCCACGTTGTCCAGATCGTTGTGCTTGCCGCCTGCCCGCACACATTTCTGAGCCGTGGTGGCGCGTTTGTAGTCGCGCGTTTCAACTCCGGTGAACAGGTTTTTGAACTGAACCATCCCCGAGTTGGCAAACATCAAAGTTGGGTCGTTGCGCGGCACCAACGGGCTGGACGCAACGGCTTCGTGGCCCTGTTTCTGGAAATAGGTCAGGAAGGTCGAACGGATGTCATTCAATGTGGGCATTGGACGGGCCTTTGGATGCGGCGGATTTGGCGCAGATTTAGCGGGGCTTTGTGCAGGTGTCCATGCCGCCAAGCCGCCAAGAACCCGAATTGACAGTTTTGCCCACAGATCGACGCATGATAGCCTTTCGCAAAAGTCGGGAGAGAGCGATGAACAGACGCAGTACCTTCAAGTTGCTCGGTGCCGGAGGGCTAGCCACCTTGGGGGCTGGGTTCGTCTATTTGCGACACGACCATGCACATGCGCATCTGACCATGGATCGGGTCATGGAACGTCTTGAGGGGTTGGATGTTTCTACGCTCTCGACAACGGGTTCATGGGAAAGCGCGCGCATTTTCGATCACTTGGCCCAAGGGGTGGAGTTTTCCCTGACGGGCTATCCGGAGCTGAAGCCCGCACTGTTCCGCAGCACCGTAGGGCCTCTGGCGTTTTCGGTCTTTGCCGCAAAAGGCAGCATGAGCCACGGGCTCGACGAAGAAATTCCGGGCGAAGTGTTGCGGAATGTCGATGCGCAAATCGCGCTGGACCGGCTGAAAACGGCACTGCGATCTTTTGATGAACATCAGGGCACTTTGGCCCCGCATTTTGCTTATGGCGCCTTGTCCAAGACCGATTACGCAGCAGCACATGCCATGCATGTCAACAATCACTTCGAAGAGCTTCCGGGCGCGTAGAACTCTGCCAAAATGAAAAACGGCGCCCAAATCCGGGCGCCGTTTTGCGAGGTAGTCCAGGCTGGATCGAGGGATCAACCCTCCATCACATCCCCATCGTCATCGTCTGTTTTTTCGCCTTCGGGCATCTCAAAATCCAACCCGTGCGCAGCCCGGATCTTGTCTTCGATTTCATAGGCGATGCCAGAGTTTTCCTTAAGGAAGGTCTTGGCGTTTTCACGGCCCTGACCGATGCGTTCATCCCCGTAGGAATACCAGGCGCCCGATTTCTCGACCACGCCAGCCTTAACGCCAAGATCAAGAAGCTCACCAGTCTTCGAGATGCCTTCGCCGTACATGATATCGAATTCCACCTGTTTGAACGGCGGCGATACCTTGTTCTTTACCACTTTGACGCGGGTCTGGTTGCCAACAACTTCGTCGCGATCCTTGACCGCGCCGATGCGGCGGATGTCCAGACGCACAGAGCTGTAGAATTTAAGAGCGTTGCCGCCCGTCGTTGTTTCAGGCGAGCCGAACATCACACCAATCTTCATCCGGATCTGGTTGATAAAGATGACCATGCAGTTGCTGCGCGCGATCGAACCGGTCAATTTGCGCATTGCCTGGCTCATCAGGCGCGCATGCACACCAACCGAGCTGTCGCCCATATCGCCTTCCAGCTCCGACTTGGGGGTCAGAGCAGCGACCGAGTCGACGATCACCATGCTGACCGCGCCTGAGCGCACCAGCGTGTCAGTGATCTCAAGCGCCTGCTCGCCAGTGTCGGGCTGCGAAATCAAAAGCTCGTCCAGATCGACGCCCAGTTTGCGCGCATATTGCGGATCAAGCGCATGTTCCGCGTCAACAAAGGCGCATACACCGCCTTTTTTCTGTTCTTCCGCCACACAATGCAGTGTGAGCGTCGTCTTGCCCGACGATTCAGGGCCGTAAATCTCGATGATACGACCCTTGGGCAAACCGCCGATGCCCAAGGCGATATCAAGCCCGAGCGACCCTGTTGAGGTCGCCTCGATATCCCGCACGGCATTGTCGCCGCCCAGTTTCATAATGGACCCTTTACCGAACTGCCGTTCGATCTGGGCCAGAGCGCTGTCGAGCGCCTTTTGCTTGTTTGCGTCGCGCTTGTTATCCATGGTCAGAAGGTCTGCCGTTGCCATTGTCCTCGCCCTTATTCCACACCCCGCGGGGGGCGTCCATTGCAGGATTTGTTCGCCTCTTGTTCTCTATGAGACCAAAAGGCGAACATTTCAAGATAAATCTTTCCTTTTGCAGCTTGGCGCGGGATGGTTAAACAAAGGTTGACGCAAACAGTTTCTCGGCAAGAGGTTGGAATATGTTGGTTTTTTGGAAACAGCGACTGGTGTTTCTGGCGGTGCCAAAGACGGGAACATCCGCCTACGAAGCCACGCTTGGCCCCCATGCGGCCATGACGATTTATGACCCGCCCGAGCTGAAACACGCCCCGGTGTACCGCTACAACAGATTCTTTCGTCCCATGATGGAAAAGATGGGCGCCGAAGACATGGAACTGCTCGCGGTGATCCGCGAACCGATCAGCTGGCTGGGCTCTTGGTACAGATACCGGCAACGCGGGTTTCTGGAGGGAAAGCCAACCTCGACGCGCGGGATCAGCTTTGATGCATTTTGTGACGCATATGCAACCGGCGACAGGCCACCCTACGCCAACGTGGGCAGTCAGGCCAAGTTCATCGAGCCGCGCCCGAATGGCGTCTCCGTCTCGCATTTGTACAAATACGAAAACCAGATCGGACTGCTGGGGTTTCTCGAAGACAGGTTGCAGATGAAGATCGATCTGCCGCGCGAAAACGTATCGCCGCGGCGCGATCTGGAGCTGTCAGCCCAGACCGAAGCCAAACTGCGCCGCAAATGCGCGGAGGATTTCGAAGTCTGGGAACGGGCACTTTGAATCGAGCCGCATACGCAAGCGTTAAGCCACCTGTTGATGCACCGTTTCGGTCAGTTCCGTCAGCGAAAACGGTTTGGGCAGGAAAACAGAGTTGGGAATCTCTTCGTGCCCTTCGCCAAAGGCGTCTTCGGTATAACCGGACACAAAGACGACTCGGACATCCGGCCGCGTTTTGCGGGCCTTGCGGACCCAGCTCGGGCCATCCATGCCCGGCATCACGACATCCGTGACAAAAACGTCAACCATCAGTGTTTCATCTTCGAGAGTTTCCAACGCGTCCTCGGCGGTTTCCGCTTCGATCACCGTGTAGCCACGCAGCCGCAAGGCGCGCGCCGCAAAAGCCCGCACCGGCGCTTCGTCTTCGACCAGCAAGACGACGCCTGAACCGCGTTCCGGCAATTTGCGCGGCTCGTCCTGGCTTGGCACCGCGGGCTTTTGTTCAGCTGGCAAATCATGGGCGGGAAACAGCAAGGTGAAACAGGTGCCCTGCCCGACCACACTGTCGACAAAAACAAAGCCGCCGGATTGCTTTACGATGCCATAGACTGTCGATAGCCCAAGACCGGTCCCTTCGGTTGTGCCCTTCGTGGTAAAAAAGGGCTCAAAGACCTTTTGCACCTTGTCCGGGGGAATGCCGCATCCCTGATCGCTGATCCTGACAGAGACATAGGTGCCAGGCGGGACAACCGCGCGATCGCGCAGCATCTTTTCACGAACAACCAACCGTTCGGTTTCCACCTCGATCACACCGCCATCAGGCATTGCGTCACGGGCGTTGACGATGAGATTCATCATGACCTGCTCTAGCTGTCGGCGGTCGCCCCGGATATGCGGCAGGATCGGATCGTGATTCAGGCTCAGTTGAACTTTCTCGCCCACCAGCCTGTTCAGAAGATGCGTCAGATCGGCCATTGTGTCGCGCAGGTCGAGTATTTCCGGGCGCATGGTCTGTTTGCGCGAGAATGCCAGCAATTGCCCGACCAACGCCGCAGCCCGATTGGCGTTCTGATTGATTTGCACAAGGTCGCCATAGTCGGGATCGCCCTGATCATGACGCAGCAACAGCAAATCGCAGTGCCCTGAAATGGCCGTCAGCAGGTTGTTGAAGTCATGGGCCACACCGCCCGCCAGCTGACCGATCGCCTGCATCTTCTGGCTCTGTACAAATTGGGCTTCTAGCGTCTTGAGTTCGGTCGCATCGTTCAGAACCGCGATCAGCACCGGCTCCCCGTCTTCGATCACACGTTTGAGTGTCACCTGAACAAACAATTCACGGTCAGCGCGTGTCAGGCGCAGGAACTCGGATCGTGTTGTGCCACGGCCTTCGGCTGCTTCACCCAACCAATCGCTGAGCGCGCGCCCCAAACCTTCCATATAGTCGGCGATATGCGCGGTTCCCGCAGACGAAAGATCCAGCAGGCGCCGCGCTTCGCGGTTAGCGTCCAGAATGGTTCCATCGGCCCGAACCCTGAGAAGTGGCACCGGCAGCGTTTGGAACGTACCTGCCTCGCCCGTTTCCATTTTGGCAGAGCGCTCGGGCTCAATAATCGGGGTAAGCGTCAATTCCGACCGGCCAACCGAAGACTCGCGAGACTGAACCAGAACATCCCGTGTGCCCTGAGCGGCGTCGCATTGATGAATGCCCCCCGGTCTGAGTGGCAGATCTTCGATCACTTCGCTGAGGTTCTTGGCCCGTCGCCCCAACAACGTTCTGGCCGCCGCGTTCATATAGAGGATGGCACCGTTGCGTCCGATGCTCATCAAAGGTTGTTCCAGCGAAACAACGCTTTCACCGCGTGTTGCATCGCTTTCCATACGCCACAACAGCAATCCCGGTGCCAATCGCTGAGAATGGATTTGAACGCGCTCGGCGTGACTGGTTATGTCCTCAAAGGCATAGCCCTCTGCCAAAGCCCGCCGGGCAATGCGGTAGAGTACGCCCTCGGGGTTGGCCAGCAACCCGGTCAGACGATCGGACAAAGGCCCACCCGCTGCACCGACAAAGGCCTTTCTCGAAGCGGCGTTTTCAGCCAGCACCAAGCCATCTTCATTGCAAACAAAACAATAAGCAGCGTCGTGCGCAACAACGGTTTCCGCCATCGCGACCGCCCGTTTGTGCCGCGCAGTCTGGCGCAGACTGTCCAGCAGGATACCCAAAGAAATGGTCAGGCACGTCGCGGCTGCACCGATTAGAATGAACTGATAACCACCCTGCACCGCGCCCCAAGCCAATGCCGCGCATCCGATTGCCAGAACAGCAAAAACCAGCCCGGAGAAAACACTCAAGCGGGATGTTGCCCCCCCGTTCATGATCCGATTCCTGCCGGCACGCCGATAACCCCGCTGAATTGCTGCCCACATAGGAGCCGGTGACCATTAACTCAGGGTTAACCGCCGCAATATTCATCTTAGGGTTGTTTTTATATCGGAGCCTCAATCAAAGCAACGAAAAGCCCATCGCCTGTCTCGCCTGGCAAAAAGGACTTTTGAGATTTGACGGTCCAACCGGGGTGCCTTTTGACAAAGGCAGTCGCTTGATCCTGATTTTCACAGTTCAGAACGGAGCAGGTTGCATAAGCCAGAATGCCGCCCGGCGCTACGAGGCCAGCGCAGGTATCCAAGATCTCCGCCTGCGTTTCGCACAGCTCTGCCAATCCGGACTCGCTCAGTCGCCATTTGCCTTCCGGTGCCCGACGCCATGCACCGCTGCCACTGCAGGGTGCATCTGCCAAAACCAGATCGTAAACACCGGATGGCGCGCGGGTCTGAACAACGTCCGCTGCGGCGCGCTGTGCACGCGCTGGCAAATCGGTCATGCGCTTAGGGTCGATATCATGCGCCTCGACCGGACCTGCCCCAAGCCGCGCGGCCATGGCCAATGCTTTGCCACCGCCCCCGGCACAGTAGTCCAGAACCCGCATTCCTGCCCTCAGCGGCAGAGCGTCCACAACGGCCTGACTGGCAGCGTCCTGCAATTCAACCACACCATTCAGATAAGCCGCCGATCGAGCAACCGCGCGGGCGCCAACATCGACGCGCAAAGCTGTCGGGGACACATCAACAGGCGTGGTTTCAATGCCCTCGGCTCGCAACTGCTGCTGTGCTGATGCGCGCGTGGATTTCAGACCGTTAACCCGCAAAAACACCGGGGCGCGTTCCTGCAGCGTTCTGGCGACATTGCTGGCTTGGTCGCCCAGAGATTGCTCAAACATGGAGCCCAACCAATCCGGTAAATCCAGCGCGGCAAAACCCTGGGGCGGATCGGACGTGACGCGTTCGTCCGGCGTCAACGGAGCAGGTGCGTGGCCCTGTCCGGAAAAGACTGCGTCGAGGTCCGCGTCCTGCGAGCGCAGCAGCCCGATCATGCGCGCACGGCCAGTTTCGGCCCCGCCCAGTTCGGCACAGGACCGCCACCGGCGCACCACATCAAACACGTGGTCGCGAACGGCACGACGGTCCTTGGAGCCGGCATAGCGCGCGCCTCGGGACCAGCCTAGAAGAGCCTGCTCAGCCGCAGCCCCTGCCCCGATCCGATCCAGCACTTCGATGGCGGCCTGTACTCGTGCGGCGGGGGTCATATCCTTTAGCCGATCCGGTAGTTTGGTGCTTCTCGGGTAATCTGAACATCGTGCACATGGCTTTCCTTCAGCCCTGCACCGGTGATCTTCACGAATTTGCAGTTCTTGCGCATATCAGCGACCGTTGCACAGCCCGTGTACCCCATGGCCGCCCGCAGACCGCCAACCAGTTGGTGAACAACGGTTCCGGCGCTGCCTTTGTAAGGAACCTGCCCTTCGATGCCTTCTGGCACCAGTTTGTCACTGGCGGCGTCCTTCTGGAAATACCGGTCCGCAGAGCCGCGCGCCATGGCCCCAAGAGAGCCCATTCCGCGATAGGCCTTGAAGCTACGACCCTGATAGAGGATCACCTCGCCCGGGCTTTCATCGGTGCCCGCAATCATGCTGCCGACCATGGCACAGGACGCGCCTGCGGCAATCGCCTTGGCGAAATCGCCCGAGAACTTGATGCCACCATCCGCAATAACCGGAACATCACCGGCGGCACGTGCACAATCCATGATGGCCGTCAGTTGCGGCACGCCAACACCGGCAACCATGCGCGTGGTGCAGATAGAGCCCGGACCGATCCCGACCTTGACCGCATCCGCACCAGCATCAATCAAGGCTGCGGTTGCCTCTGCGGTGGCAACGTTGCCCGCGATAACCTGCACGCCGTTCGACAAGCGCTTGGCACGGCCGACCGCCTCGATCACGCCTTCGGAATGCCCATGCGCGGTATCGATGACAACAATATCAACACCCGCATCCACCAGTGCTTCGGTCCGCTCAAATCCGCTGTCACCCACGGAACTGGCCGCTGCCACACGCAGGCGGCCCAGCTCATCCTTGCAGGCCGTGGGGTTGAGAACGGCCTGTTCGGTATCCTTGAGCGTCAGCAAGCCAGTCAGCTTGCCTGTTTCATCGGTCACAAGCAGTTTTTCGATCCGCCGCGCCTTCATCAGGCTAATGGCTTCTTCGCGATCAGCCGGTTCCTGCAAAACCGCAAGATTGTCAGCGGTCATCATCGCATGCACGGGCGTTTCGTCGTGCTGGGCGAACCGCATATCGCGGTTTGTCACGATCCCGAGAACACGGCCTGCGTCATCAACAACAGGAAATCCGGTAAAGCGGTAGCGTTCGGTCAACGCCTTGGCATCGGCCAATGTCTGATCGGGCCGCAGGGTGACCGGGTTGTAAACAATCCCGCTTTCAAAGCGTTTCACACGGCGGACCTGACGGGCCTGTTCGTCAGCGCTCAGGTTTTTGTGGATCACGCCCATTCCACCGGCCTGTGCCATCGTGATGGCCATGCGGGCCTCGGTGACGGTATCCATGGCGCTGGACAACAGCGGGATGTTCAAAGCGATCGAACGGGTCACTTGAGTGCGGGTATCAGCGGTACTGGGCAGCACGTTGGACGCGCCGGGAACCAGCAAAACATCGTCAAAGGTGAGAGCCTCGCGAATCTCCATGGGGGGTCTCCTTGGGAGGGCATCGGTTGGCACGTCCCTATTGCACGGGTTGCAGCCGGTTAAAAGAGGCTAATGCGTCGCGCAGCGATCAGATGTGACGAACATGCGCAGCACCGACCGCCGGGACGACGGGCAACATCGGTTTTCGCGGCAGCGAAACCGTCAGCGAAACTGACCGGCCGTGATGAATTCGGAAAAGGCCTCACACCAGACAACAACCGTGTTGTACTGACTCAGATCCACCCCTTCGGGCAGGTCGAGAACAAAGCCCGCAAAGGTTTTGATGTCGCCGACCTGCAGGGCCTGATCCTTGATCGGCTCAAATTCGTCTTCATGCTCAACAAACTGCGGCACCAGATACAGCTTATAGTCGGGGCCCGGAGCAAGTTTGCCTTCGTGCACGATTTCGGTTTCAGTCAGGCTGATTGTGCCTTCACCCCAATGAAGCAGATCACTGCCCCGCAATTCGCGGGTTAATTCCGCAGAATACATCGCGCTTTGGGCTTTCTGCTCCAGCATCTCGGCATCCGGTGAGGCCGGGGCCGTCAGGATCGGCAACAGGTACACCCCCAAGGCAAAGCCAAGGGCGAGACAGACGCCATGTGTCAGCGTCAGAAACAATGCTTTTTTCATCGCAAACCCCGGATCTATTGGCCGCGTAGCGCAACTGTTGGTTTGGTTTTTTTGCTATGATGCCCGTCTTACCGACTTTGGGTCAATGGCATCGCTGAACGCAGCCGACCCAAGCGCGTGGGTCAAGCAGCACGGCAATAGGAACATGGCATTGGCATGCCAAAGAAGCGGAAGGGTTCAGATTTGAACCCACTGGTTTCAAATAAGCATCTGCAGGTCATGTTTTTGAATCTTCCGTGAAGGCAACAGTTTCAGCAAGGTGCGACCACACCCTTTGAGACCAAAGGCATTCGCCAGACCAAATGGAGAATTTCGTTATGAAACAAACAGATATCACGAAAACAACTGACATCAGCGCGTTGGCGACACAAAGCACCACAGATTGTGCCGTTCAAGTTCTCGATGAATTGGCACTGGCCATGGAGAACACAGCCTACATGCTGGCCGGAGAAATCCATGCCAGAAAGGTTGCCCATGCCATGCTGATTTCCAAAGTCATCACAGATTTCGCAAGGTCACTGGAAAGCGAGCCAAAGCTCCAGAAAAAAGCGCCCAAAAAGCCGGAACGCGCTTCAGTTTTCCAAAGCTAACAGCTACCAGTCTCCCGGAGGCTGCAGAAATTAACCTCTTGCCAATCGGCGGCTCCCTTCTAAAACTGACACAGTTTGTGTCAGCGTTCGGGTGTTTGGATGGTTAATGTTAACCTGGTTTTTTCTGAAAACCTCCGGAAACTGTGCGAAACAAAGCCTTCAATCGCACAGGCAGCGCGGGATCTGGACCTGACCAAAACCCAGATGGCCCGCTTGCTAAGCGGAGCATCAACGCCAAGGCCCGCTATTTTGAAACGCGTTTGCGACTACTTCAATGTAGACGCGCGTATCTTGCTGGAACCTTTGGATGCGTTCCCAAATTCAAAGGTTACAAAACTTCATAACCTTCTGGATTCCGTCACTGCAAACGGATTGGAATATGTCTTTGACCAAAGACGGTTTTTCGAACCTAAGGGCACCATCGAAACAGGGATGTACTTTTGCTGGAGGCGGTCCTTTTCCGACAACACCAAGTATATTCGTGTTCCGATGTCCATCCGGGTTTTCGAAGGCGCACTTGTCACCAAAGGGTATGATCCTCGGCAACTCGTAAACCTTGGCTATCTACCTGAACAGAAGCCGAAGGAACGCGAATTCCATGGTATGGTTATGGAAGAGGATCTCGGTGTCAGTTTTTTTATTATGCACTCTGACCCGATCAGGATTGGATGTGTGATGATGCTCGAAAAGGTTTCGCAAGCCAGTGTCGGGTATTTCTCGGGGATCGCCTTACTCCTGCGTAAGCGAATCCAGAATTTGCCACGTATTTCCAGCGTCGTTTTCCACAAAGCAAGCGAAGAAGACGCAAATCCTATTCGTCTGGCGCATTCCAAAGTCCTGTTCGACGCCGATGAAATTCCGACATACGTGCTGCGCGAGCTGCAAAAACCTATTGCTGACTAACCCCCTCTTGCAGGTCGAACGCGGGCTTGTCATGGTCTGCGCATGACACACAGCTACGCCACAGGCCGCCTGAACCTGCCATTCACCGGCATCTGCACCTTTGCCAAAAAGCCTATGGTCGATGACTGGGCCGAGATCGACGCTGACGTTGCCATTCTTGGCGCGCCATTCGACGCAGGCACGCAATGGCGTGCCGGTGCACGTTTTGGCCCCCGCGGCGTTCGGGATGCCAGCACTTTGTTCAGCTTTGGCCATGCGGGCGCATACGATCATGAGGATGACGCGACATATCTGGGCGAAGATGTTCGGATCGTCGACATGGGTGACGCCGATATCGTCCACACCGATACCATCAAAAGCCACGCCAACATTCGCGCCGGGGTCGAAGCGGCCTTGTCTGCGGGTGCGCTGCCCGTAGTGATTGGCGGTGATCATTCGGTCAACATTCCCTGCATCGAAGCCTTTGAAGGCCATGATACCTTTCACGTCCTGCAAATCGACGCACATCTGGATTTTGTCGACGAACGGCATGGCGTGACGCGCGGCCACGGCAATCCGATGCGGCGCGCGGCCGAAAAAAGCTGGGTCAGCGGCCTGACACAGGTCGGCATTCGAAACGTCAGCTCAACCGCCAAGGAAGGATACGACGACGCCCGCGCCATGGGCTCTGATATCCTTTCGGTGCGGCAGACGCGGGCACTGGGCACGCAAAAAGCTGCACAGCGCATTCCCAAGGGTGTTCCCGTCTATATCACCATTGATATTGATGCGTTCTGCCCGTCGATCGCACCGGGCACAGGCACGCCGTCACATGGCGGCTTTTTGTACTACGAAGTGCTCGAATTGCTTCAGACGGTTGTGCAGCAGCACGATGTGGTCGGAATCGATCTGGTTGAAGTTGCGCCCGACTATGATCCCACCGGATCTACATCGATCCTCGCAGCTCAGTTGTTGATGAACCTGCTTGGCTTTATCTTTCACGCTCGCAAAAGCGAAAAAAGTTAATACAGAACAGCACTCTACAGCGCGTTACGCAAGCTCTTCGCGAAGCAGGTCCAGCACAGTTTCACCCGGCACATCCGAGGTGACAAAGGTATCGCCGATACCACGGGCAAGAATGAAGCGCAGCTGACCGTCGACGACTTTCTTGTCCTGCCCCATAAGCTCAAGCAGAGCCTCGGCGCCGGGCAAATCACCCGGAATATCGGCCAAATCGGTTTTCATGCCCATCGCGGCCAGATGCGCCCGGACGCGGCTTGGATCTTCCTGACTGCACAGACCCAGCTTGGATGACAAGGCAAAGGCAAGCGCGCATCCGATGGCGACACCTTCGCCGTGCAGCAACCGATCCGAATACCCGGTGGCGGCCTCCAATGCGTGGCAGAAGGTATGACCAAGGTTCAAGAGTGCACGATCGCCCTGTTCGGTTTCGTCCCGAAGTACGATCTCGGCCTTCATTTCGACCGATCGTTTGACCGCATACAGCCGCGCCGCCCGATCCCCAGCAGCGGCTTGACCGCCATTGGCCTCAAGCCACTCAAAGAAATCCGCGTCCCCCAGCAATCCATATTTGACCACCTCGCCGTAGCCAGCCAAATAGTCGCGTTCGGTCAGTGTTTCGAGCACGCCAATGTCAGCCAGAACCAGACTGGGCTGATGGAACGCACCGATCAGGTTTTTGCCCTGCGGCGCATTTATCCCGGTTTTACCGCCGACCGAGCTGTCGACCTGCGCCAGAAGTGAAGTCGGCACCTGCACGAAACGGACACCGCGGCGCAGGACAGCAGCCGCAAATCCAACCAGATCGCCGATCACGCCGCCACCCAGCGCGATGACGACGTCCCGGCGTTCGATCTTTTGCTCCAGAAGCCATTCAACCGTGCGGGTGAAATGCGGCCATGACTTTGTTGCTTCACCTGCCGGTAAGGTCAGCGCGACATGGCTGATCCCGGCCGTGTCCAACCCGGCCTCAAGCGTCGCGAGATGAGCAGCCGCAACCTGTTCGTCACTGACGATCGCCACCCGGGGACGATGCAACAAAGGTACGATATGCGTGCCTGCATCGGCCAGCAGGCCTTCACCGATACGAACGTCATATTCACGGCCTTCGAGTGGTACAGAGACGGTTTCCATCATCATTTGCGGCTTTCCTCCAGTACATCAGGACGCTGCTCAACAAGCGATTGCCCCACGCGTTGCCCCATCTGTTCAAGGCTTAGGCCCGGCTCGGACGGAACTGTCACATCGGCCAGCGCATAGATGGGAACCCGCGTGTCGTAGATGCCGCGAAGCGTGCCGTACGGATCAGCAGTGCGCAGCAATGGCCGGGTATCTTTGTGCCGCACGCGGCTCCAGAGCAGGTCAAGCGGTGCATCCAGCCAGACCGATACACCGCGTTCCGAAATCATCTTGCGATTGGTTTCCTGCATGAACGCACCGCCACCGGTGGACAAGATGCAAGGTGTGCCGTCCAGCAGACGCGAAATCACCTGCGTTTCCTTTTCGCGAAAAAAGGCCTCGCCATCTCGTTCGAAAATTTCCGCAATAGACCGGTCCGCCGCGGTCTCGATCTCATGATCCGAATCGAGAAACGGCACCCCCAGTTGCGCCGCCAGCGTTCGCCCAACAGCCGTCTTGCCCGCCCCCATCATCCCGACAAAGACCACAGTCTTGTGCAGGATCACGGAAGTGTGTGCGTTCGCCTCGGCCATAATGCGCCCATATCTGATTTGCCTTGCGGGATTGACCTGTACCGGACAAAAAGGCCGGGTATAAGATATAAAAAGACGTGAAGCCGGATCAATCGACACTTCGGCATCACGAACGTCGAGGCAAAGGCGAGATTTATGGGGCGATTGATCAAATGGCTGTTCTATCTGGCAATCCTGGCCGGTATTGCACTTGTCGCCTACGCCTATGTTGGTCCGTTCTTTGGCGTTGATTTCAGCCCGCCGCAGACAGAAATTCGTCAGCCCGTGGAGCTTGATGGTAGCTGAACGCGCTCTGCCCCTGCGCCATTGTGGCGACGGTCCCACCGCCAAACAGCGGCGTGGGCGGTTCACGATGGCCTGCCTTGCAGCTTTGATGATACCGGTTTTGGCACAGGCGCAAAGCGATCCAACCGCGGGCAGCGCCGCGCCCCCCGCTGTCGAGGCCATGCCGCTGGGCGCGCCCAACGCCGCCGCGGCCGGTTTGCTCTCTGCAGATGTCACGGGCCTTCCGCAAACCCTTTGGAGCGCCTCGGATCAGGAACGGCTGGCCACCCTGACAGCTGCGCTGCGTCCGCCCGTACCGGCCCTGCGCAGTCTCATGCGCACGCTCATGCTGGCCGAAGCCAATCCGCCGAGCACCAGCACATCAGCCGAAGCCCATCTGATTTCCCGGCTCGACTGGCTGGTCAAGGCAGGCCACGTCGAAGAAGCGCTGGCTTTGATGGAGATTGCTGGCCATGACCGGCCGGGCACGTTTCGGCGTTGGGCCGATTTGAACCTGCTTCTGGGCAACACGGCCCAGCCATGTTCCGTTCTGCGCAATCAACCACGGCTGAGCAATGATCCGGCGCTAAGGGTCTTTTGCACGGCGCGCAGTGGGGATTGGTCCCGCGCAGCGCTGCTTTTGCAGACCGCCCGGACCTTGGGAGACGTCGGAGACCGCAAGGCCGACCTGCTAGAGCGATTTCTGGATTCGGGCGTCAACGACGAAAGACCCCCTCTGCTTCCACCGGTCCGGCCCACGCCGCTCGAATTCCGGCTGTTCGAAGCTTTGGGAGAGCCTTTGCCCACAGCGCCTTTGCCGCTGGCTTACTCCGTCCTCGACCTTCCCGGCGACAACGGATGGAAGGCCCAGATCGAGGCAGCAGAGCGGCTGGCCCGTGCGGGCGCCCTGCCCGCCAACCGGCTTCTGGGTCTCTACACCCTGCGCAAACCGGCCGCCTCGGGTGGCGTTTGGGATCGCGCCAAAGCGCTGCAGGCATTTGAAACGGCGCTTCGCCGGGGCACGCCGGATGCCATTGGCCCGGCTTTGGTGCGGCTCTGGCCACAAATGGCAAGCGCGCGCCTGCTGGAGCCATTTGCCTCTCTTTACGCAGAGGCCCTGGCCGAACACGGCCTCAAAGCCCGCCCGGCCCGATTGGCCCGCATGATGATATTTTTGTCCGCAGGCTATGAAACGCTTAGCGTGGGACTGGATGAAGGCGCTTCGGCGGAAACCAAATTCCTGCTCAGCATCGCGCGGGGCCTGACACCGCAGGACCTGCCCACCGACCTGCCCCATGCTGGCGCAGTGGCAACGGCATTCGCCGGTGCCGCACCACCGCAGGTCATTCAGGAACAACTCGCACAAGGCAGGCTGGGTGAATCGATCCTGCGTGCAATTGCGCTGATCGGCAGCGGTGCAAATGGCAATGCTGCGGATTTGACCGATGGGTTGGCGGTTCTGCGGTCTGTCGGGCTCGAAGATGTGGCCCGCCGAACGGCGCTCCAACTGATGATCCTCGACGCCGAGCGGGCGCGCTGATGTCGCGCCGATGGATCGCGCCCTTTCTTGAAGCGATTGCCGCTGAGCGCGGCGCGGCCGCGAATACGCTGGCCGCCTATGAACGCGATCTCGACCATGTGGCAGACTGGCTGGATGATCAGGGCCGCGATTATTCCGATGCACAGCGCGACGATCTTGAACGATACCTCGTGGACTGCGATGCACAGGGCCTGTCGCGGGCGACGCGCGCCCGACGTCTGTCTGCGGTCAAACAGCTCTATCGCTTCGCTTTCGAAGAGGGTTTGCGTCAGGACAATCCATCAGTTCAGATCAGTGGCCCGGGACGCGACAAGCGCCTGCCCAAGACACTGTCCGTCGAAGAGGTGGACCGCTTGCTCGATGCGGGCGCCGCACATGGACGAAACGAGGCGGATCAAACCCGTAACGCGTGCCTGATGCAGCTGCTCTATGCCACGGGAATGCGCGTTACCGAACTCGTTTCCCTGCCAATCGCCTCAGCACGGGGTGATCCGCGCATGCTGCTGGTCCGGGGCAAAGGCGGCAAGGAACGCATGGTGCCGCTGTCACCCCCCGCGCGCGCAGCGCTTAGCCGCTGGATGGAGATCCGGACCGACATGGACGAAACCGCCCGGGCAACAGGCAAGCCGGTTTCAAACTTTCTGTTTCCATCACGCGGCAAGGCCGGGCATCTGACGCGGCATGCGTTCTATTTGCTGATCAAGGAATTCGCAGTCGAAGGCGGTGTATCCCCCGCCAAGGTGACGCCGCATACCTTGCGCCATGCCTTTGCCACGCATTTGCTGGCCAACGGTGCGGATCTGCGCGCCATCCAGACGCTGCTGGGCCACGCGGATGTAGCAACCACCGAAATTTACACGCACGTTCTCGAAGAGCGGCTGCGCGAACTGGTGATGGATCACCATCCACTTGCCAAGGACGGGTAGTTTCAGCGACCTGTTTCTTTCAATACGGGTTCAAACCCGGCGCAACTCTTCGGGTAGCACATCTTCCGAAGGCCACCAGCCGGTACGCAACGAAGTGTGATAGCCCTGAGACAAACCAACCCGCTCCATCGTCATGGCGGCCTGATCACTGGGATAGTCCAACAGGCATATTTCGAAACGGCCATCCGGGTGAATCAAACCAAATCGGGTCTGCGTCCGGCCATCATGTGCCGGCATGCCAATCACCCCTGCGTTCAGCCAGTCAGCCGGGCCAATGGATTTTTGAAAGGCTATGCCGCTGTGCCCCGCGATCACACGCGTTGTTCCCTTCGGCAAGATCGAGAGTTCATCCAAAAGCAGCTCATCAGGCGTGACCGGCCAGAGAAAGCGGGCAATGTCACGCGCCCCGCCGTGGATGACACAGCACTTTTGCCCGGCGTGTTCAAACACGATCCAGTCCGGCAGTCCCGCCATCCAGTCGCGCATTGGACCATCAACCTGCGCGTTTGCGTGGGCATACCAGCCCGCCGAAAGCAGATCACAAGTCGTGCCTTCGTCAAAACCACAGCCACAATCCAGCGCATGGGCCGCCAACTGCTTTTCACAATTGCCCGCGATAACCAGACATCCCCAGTCACGGATTTCAGCCACCGTGGCAGCGGCATCCCCGCAATAGGCAACAACGTCGCCGGTACAAATGCAGCGTTCTGGCGGGATACCCAGCCTGTCAGCTTGGGCACGCACGGCCTGTGTCGCCTGCAAATTGGAATATGGGCCACCAAACACCAGCAACGGCCCCTCAAGAGACCCAAGATCCATGATTTGCTGCCCTGACATGCCCGCCTGCCCTTGATTGCCGGGGGTCGCGCCCCCATAACCAGCCAAAGGATAAAGGAAACATACCCCGATGGAAGCCGAGACATCGCTGCTCGACACCGCATTTTGGATCACGTCTGCGTCAATTCTGGGCCTGCTGTGCCTGTCGGCGTTCTTTTCAGGCTCGGAAACAGCGCTGACCGCTGCCAGCCGAGGCAAATTGCGTGCGGCCACTGACAAGGGATCCAAAGGCGCCGCCAAGGCCCTTGCGATCACCGAAGATAACGAACGCCTGATCGGCTCGGTCCTGCTGGGGAACAATCTGGTCAACATTCTGGCCACATCGCTGGCGACCGCTCTTTTGACACGGGTGTTTGGCGAATCCGGTGTAGCGCTGGCCACTTTGGTCATGACGATCCTCGTGCTGATCTTTGCCGAGGTGCTGCCCAAGACCTATGCCATCACCAACCCGGAAACAGCCGCCTCTCTTGTTGCGCGTCCCATCGCCTTTGTCGTGCGCATCTTTGCCCCGGTTGTTTCCGCCGTGCGGGTGCTGGTGCGCGGCGTGCTGCGCATTTTCGGCATCCGAACCGACCCGGACAGCAACATTCTGGCGGTCCGCGAAGAAATCGCCGGCGCGCTGCAGTTGGGCCATTCCGAAGGTGTGGTTGAAAAGGAAGACCGCGACCGGATTCTCGGTGCGCTCGATCTGGCCGAACGCACCGTTGAGGAAATCATGCTGCACCGCTCCGGCATTGAGATGATCAACGCCGACAGCCCACCGCAGGACATTCTTCAGCAGTGTCTGGAAAGCAGCCACACGCGCCTGCCAATCTACCGGGACGATCCCGAAAACATCATTGGGGTGATCCACGCCAAAGACCTGCTGCGCGCAATGTACAAATTGATCGACGGTCGGGAAACCACGGCTGGCGCGCTCGAAGGGTTCCAGATCACCGACGTGATGATGAAGCCCTATTTCGTCCCTGACACCACATCGCTGGATGACCAGATGCGTCAGTTCCTGCGGCGCCGGACCCATTTTGCCCTTGTCGTTGATGAATACGGATCGCTCGAGGGGCTGATTACGCTCGAAGATATTCTCGAAGAGATCGTGGGCGAGATCACCGACGAATTCGACCCTCATGCCGATCATCAGGTTCAGATGGCCGACGATGGACACTACTGGGTGGATGGCGCCATGACCATTCGAGACCTGAACAGAGCCACCGACTGGTCCCTCCCCGATGAGGAAGCCAATACCGTGGCCGGTCTGGTGATCCACGAGGCGCAGATGATCCCCACCGTTGGCCAGACGTTCAGCTTTCACGGCTTCCGATTTGAGGTGATGAGCCGCGAGAATAACCGCATTACACAGCTGAAACTGCGCCCGCTGGCTCCTGTCAACGACTCAACGGTCGATTAAACGCTGGAAAAATCCGCCCTGCGCCGGAAGCGTCGGCCCCGAGGACACGGCGGTCGGTCGGGACCGAAAAACATCGCGCAATGCATCCTCTTCGGGCCGCGCGTGCCTTGGGTCTCTGGCGGCAGGCATCACGGGCCGGGCTCCACCAGAGCGGGCGGCAAGCGATTGTCGTTCCTGCCATGATGGGGCCGGCGTCGCGGGCTGAAACGGTTCGGGATCACTGGCACCCATTCTGTGCGCCAAGATGCCGTTCCAATCGTCGTCAATGGGCCCAGACGCCCGGCCAGCCGAACCTGCGCCCGGCGTAGGGTGCGCCGGCGCTTGATCTGCGGTCTTGGCGTGCTGCGACAACAGGCTGGCCAGGATCAAAGCGCCAAATCCAAACAGCGTCTGAGACAAAAGAATTTGGGCAACGTCCCCGCCGATCAACGCGCCGATACCCGGCACCATCGCAAACAGACCAAGCAGAGCCGCCAGTCCAACCCAGACCACAGCGCCGTATAGCCCCATGATTGGCGCAAGCCGTGCGATTTGAAGCGGCTCAAATGGTTTTCCTGATCCATCCTGCAGGCCAAGCACACCGAGGAAATCGCCCGGTGTCTCAGGTTTATTCGGGTTGAACATCGCCAGCGGGCTGAAAATGAAAGAGCCCAAGGTCAAGAACCCACGTCGCATCGGGGCATTGTCCAAACCCTCAGCTTCCGCAGCCCGCAGCGGTAGTTCAGCGCCGGTCAAAAGGATCGCGGCACAGGCAACCGAAAGCGCAAACCAAACAAACAGGCCCACCCCCAATTCATGGGCAAGACCACCCATATCCAAAAGCGTGTCCAGCGAAACAGCCATGCCTAACAACGTGGACAAGAACAGAGCCAGCAAGACCGCCGTGGCAACCCGCCATAGGTAAAGACGCCGCAGACCGGCCGGCCCCGGCTTGCCGATCAGGCTGGGACGCTCGCCGAGCATGGAATAGCGATGCCAGGCCAAGGCCATGCGCGAATAAAAGAAGATTGTGAACAGCAGCTGCCAGAACGGGAACTCCAAGCCCAAGCTGAACCCCACAAACAAACTGCCAAAGGCCGATCCGAAAGCCGCCGGCAACAAAATGGCCAGACAGATCACTGGATTTGCCAGCAACTCATCGATTGCGCTGCGCAGGCTCGGAGTGGTGTTCTTGGTTGTCATGGTACTCGCCCCATACGGAAAAGCTCAGAGCAACCATGACGTGCAAATACGACGTCAATACGTCTTTGTTTTGCAAATTTTAGCGAGTTTTTCTGGCACAATGGGCACAGAAACCAGATCAGGCACGCAATCGTTGTCCGCCGGGATCAAAGGGCGGCTCGTGCAGAATAACGGCCTGATGCGGTTGCCCCAGCACCATCACCTCGACCGTATCTCCAGCCTGCGCAGTGCCCGCTCTGACATATCCAAGGGCAAGGCTCTGCTCGACGGAATAGCCGAAACCGCCCGAGGTTACGCGGCCAATTCCTTGCCCATTCCAAAAGATCGGCTCACCGCCTGTGGCATCCGCATTTGACGCACTGCAGGCATCGGCGTCCAGTGACAGAACCACCAATGCCTCTCGCGCAGGCTTATCAATCACCCGCAACAGACTGTCTTTGTTGAGAAAATCTTTATCGAGCTTGCAAAGGCGTTCAAGCCCGACCTCTTGGGGCCAGTATTCCGGGCTGTATTCCCGAGACCATGACCCATAACCCTTTTCGATCCGCAGCGCCATGAGGGCACGGCTTCCAACCGGCCCGGCACCGAAGGCTTCGCCCGCAGCCAAAAGCCCCTCGTAGAGCGCCAGTTGGTCGGCTTCGGCGCAGTGCAATTCCCAGCCCAGATCGCCGGTAAAGGATACGCGCAGCGCAACAACTTCGATCCCTGCCAGCTCGATGCGTTTAGAGCGCATGAATGGAAAGTCTTCGGTATTGAGCGACGCGTTGGTCAATCGCTGCAGCATGTCCCGCGCTTTTGGGCCAGCCACGTTGAACCCGCAATGGCTGTTTGTGAGACTCTCGAACGTCGTATCCTGCGGCAATGGCACCTGAGCAAAGAACCGTTGGTGATACCGCTCGGCCATGCCCGATCCGATAACCCAGAACTCATCCTCGGCCAGTCTGGTCACGGTAAAGTCCCCGGCGACCCCGCCCCGTTTTCCGATCAGGGGCGTCAGGCAAGACCGGCCAACAGCGCTTGGCATCTTGTTTGCAAAAACCGCGTTCAGCCAATCCTCGGCCCCCGGTCCGCTGACGCGGTATTTGGCAAAGTTCGAGATATCGATGATGCCCGCTGCCTCGCGCAGCATCCGGGCCTCTTTTCCAACCGGTTCCCACCAGTTCTGGCGGGTGAACCCGTTGGTGTCTTGTGTTCCCGGCTCTTCTGCAAACCACAACGGGTGTTCCCAGCCATAGTTGAGCCCGAACACAGCGCCCCGCTTTTGCTGGGCCTCATAGGCCGGACGCATGCGCGCAGGCCGTCCGGCGCTGCGTTCCTCGTTGGGAAAGTGGATTGCGAAGCGGTGTGCATATTGGTCGGACACACGCGCCTTGGTAAAAGCCTCGTTCGCCCAGTCCCCAAAGCGGGCCATATCCCACGCGAACATGTCGTACTGCATTTCGCCTTCGATGATCCATTGCGCCGCCATCAGGCCCATGCCGCCCGACTGAGAGAACCCGGGGATGATCCCGTTACAGCAGAAATATCCGCGCAGTTCTGGCACAGGCCCCATCAGCACATTCGAATCCGGTGACCAGATCATCGGGCCGTTGATGACCCGCTTGATCCCTGCCGTACCGACGGCTGGCACCCGATCAATGGCACGCATCATGTTGTCCTCGATCCGTTCCAGATCATCTGGGAACAGATCATGGGCAAAATCCAAAGGCGTTCCGTTTTCAGCCCAGAGCCGGACATCCCGCTCATAAGCACCGATCAGCAAACCCTGACCTTCCTGCCGCAGGTAATATTCCCCGTCGCGATCCGCGACCGAAGGCAGCCGCCGATCCAGCCCCGCAATCTCAGCAATCGTTTCTGTCACGAAATACTGATGCTCGGTTGGTTGCAGCGGCAGTTTGATCCCTGCGAGCGCCGCCACTTCGCGCCCCCACAGACCCGCTGCGTTGATCACCCATGGCGTTGCGATGTCGCCCTTGGGCGTCCGTACAATCCAAGAGCCATCAGGCTGCGGCTCGGTCGCAGTGACGGGTGTAAAGCGATGGATTTCAGCCCCCATGGCCCGCGCACCGGCAGCATAGGCCGCAGTGACACCACTGGGATCAACATTGCCACCGTCCGGTTCATACATGATGCAGCGGATGCCATCGAAATCGACCAAAGGATGCAATCGCTCGGCTTCATCGCGATCAATCTCGTAAAAGTTCATCCCATAGAGTTTGGCCTTGGCCGCCTGCAGCCGCAATTGGTGCTCGCGTGCTTCGGTCTGAGCGAGGTAAAGGCTGCCCGGCTGAAAAACTCCGCAGCCCTGACCGGTTTCGGCCTCCAGCTCTTTGTACAGGTTCATCGTATAGTGCTGGATCCGGCTGATGTTCGTGCTGTCATGCAATCCGTGAATATTGGCCGCCGCGTGCCACGTGCTGCCCGAGGTCAGTTCATCCCGCTCCAGCAGAACGACATCAGACCATCCAAGTTTGGCCAGGTGGTACAAGATTGAACAGCCAATGACGCCGCCACCGATAACAACGGCCTGTGCATGGGTCTTCATGGATCGCATTCCTTGTTTGGACCGTTGTAACATTGCGCGCGCCTTCAGGGCCATAATGCCCAATGCCGACACTTTTCGTCGCGACCGGAATATCTGCGCCAGATTTCCAAACCCCAAAAGCGAGAAAGGCGAACCTGCCGAAGGGTCCGCCTTTCTTTGCCTGTATGCTCTGCCTGCTCGTGTATCAGGTGGGAGAGGAAGCCTGATCAATCCATGAGATGTGAGCGTCTTTTTTTTGTTGTACGGTCAGCATACTGCAGCATGGAAGCTGGACAAAATCGCGGCTTGAAGCGCAATAGTCCCACCGCATAGAGTGGGTAGGAGTGGATCATTTCGCTACATTTGCGCATTCTCTTGAAATACCGAATAATCGAAAACCGACAGCTTTGTGCAAAACAGAATTTCGTTCTTATTTTGCAAAATCTTTCGCCGCAGCGCAGCAATTGCGATCAATCGCATACTTTTCAAAACGCTTGTTTTGGCCCACCCTTCCTGAGCGACAAACTTTGTCGCTCTTCGCCAAGACGCCGACGCGCTGCATGAGACATTCGGACCAAATTCAACGATCCCCTGTTTGCAAAGGACATGCCCCATGAAAACCACCACTCGCGTTTGCATCATCGGCGGCGGCGTTGTTGGCGCCTCTGTCCTCTATCACCTGACCAAACTGGGGTGGTCCGACGTGATGCTGGTGGAACGGTCAGAACTGACCTCGGGCAGCACATGGCATGCCGCAGGCGGGTTTCACACGCTGAACGGCGATACAAACATGGCCGCCCTGCAGGGGTACACAATCAAGCTGTACAAGGAACTCGAAGAGATCACAGGCATGTCCTGCGGGCTGCACCACGTGGGCGGCATCACACTGGCCGACAATGCCGAACGCTTTGACATGCTGTTGGCCGAACGCGCAAAGCATCGCTACATGGGGCTCGAAACGGAAATTGTCGGCCCGGAAGAGATTGCCAAGCTCGCCCCTATCGTCAATCTCGAAGGCGTAATCGGCGCGCTCTACGATCCGCTCGACGGCCACCTTGACCCCTCGGGCACGACGCATGCCTATGCCAAGGCCGCGCGTATGGGCGGCGCGACGATTGAAACCCACTGCCACGTCAAGGAAACGAACCAGCGGCCGGATGGCACATGGGACGTGGTCACGGACAAGGGAACCATCCACGCCGAGCACGTTGTGAACGCGGCCGGACTATGGGCCCGCGAAGTGGGCGCCATGGCGGGCGTCTACCTGCCCCTGCACCCGATGGAACATCAGTACATCGTTACCGATGAAATCGCCGAGATTTATGAGCGTGGCTCAGAACATCCGCATGTGATGGATCCGGCAGGCGAAAGTTATCTGCGGCAGGAAGGTCGCGGGCTCTGCATCGGGTTCTACGAACAACCCTGCCGCCCTTGGGCGGTGAATGGCACGCCATGGAATTTCGGTCACGAGTTGCTGCCCGATGACTTTGACAAGATTGAAGATTCCATCGCCTTTGCCTATCGCCGTTTTCCGGTGCTGGAGCGCGCCGGCGTGAAATCCGTCATTCATGGCCCCTTCACCTTTGCGCCGGACGGCAATCCACTGGTCGGCCCCATCCCTGGTCTGCGCGGTTATTGGTCGGCTTGCGGCGTGATGGCAGGGTTCAGTCAGGGCGGCGGCGTGGGCCTGATGCTCGCCCAATGGATGACCCAAGGCGAATGCGAACGCGACACCGCAGCAATGGATGTCGCCCGTTTTGGCGACTGGATCAGCCCTGGCTACACATTGCCGAAGGTGATCGAGAATTACCAAAAACGCTTTAGCGTATCCTACCCGAACGAAGAATTGCCTGCCGCACGACCAAACCGCACAACGCCCATGCACGATATCTTTGACGATATGGGGGCGGTCTGGGGCGCGCAGTACGGGCTTGAGGTGGTGAATTATTTTGCCGCAGATGATGAGCCGAGGTTCGAGACACCAAGCTTCCGCCGCTCCAATGCATGGGACGCCACCGCGCGTGAGGTGCGCGCCGTACGCGAAGCGGTCGGCATCAACGAAGTGCATAACTTCGGAAAATACCGGGTCACAGGCCCCAATGCCCGTGCCTGGCTGGACAGGATCATGGCAGGCCGCATCCCTGCCCCAGGCCGCTTGGCACTGAACCCGATGCTGGCACCTTCTGGGCGCATCATCGGCGATTTCACGGTGTCCTGCCTGTCGGAAACCGAATTTCAGCTGACCGCCAGCTACGGCGCGCAGGCCTATCACATGCGCTGGTTCCTGCAGCAGCTTGACGAGGGCGTCCAGATCGAAAACGTCTCGGATCGGCTCAATGGGTTTCAAATCGCCGGACCGCGCGCAGCAGCCGTTCTGGAAGCCTGCGGGCAGCAGGATTTGGCCCGGATGCGGTTCATGGACGTGCGCCGCGCCGTCATCGGCATGACCGACTGCATTGTTCAACGGGTCAGCTATACCGGCGATCTGGGGTATGAGATCTACTGTGATCCAATGGCGCAGCGCCAGTTATGGGATACGCTCTGGCAAGCCGGCCAAGCCTACGGAATGCGGCCCTTTGGCATGCGCGCCATGATGAGCCTGCGCCTCGACAAGTTCTTCGGCTCCTGGGGCCGGGAATTCTCACCAGATTACACCTGCGCCGAAACCGGTCTCGACCGATTTATCGCTTGGTCGAAAGAGGCCGATTTCATTGGCCGCGCGGCAGCACAGGCGGAAAGGGACACACCGCCCGCGCGCACCCTTGTCGCCTTTGACGTTGACGCAGCAGATGCGGATGTTCAGGCCTACGAGCCCGTCTGGATCAATGGATCCGTTCAGGGGTTTTGCACATCCGGCGGCTATTCACACCATTTGGGTAAATCCATCGCGCTCGCGCTGATCCCCCGGGACGCCGCCACAGCCGGACTGAGCGCCGAAATCGAAATCCTGGGCGAGATGCGCCGCGCCACATTGCTCGACACACCGCTATTTGATGCGGACGGCGCACGCATGCGCGGCTGATCCGGCTTCTTTGTGCTCAAAATATCCTGCGGGGGTCCGGGGGTGCAAAACCCCCGGGGTGCGTCGTGGTTTGGTCGTTGCGGGTCCGCAATCAGATCACGCCGACAAACCGATCCGGCAGCACATATTGCCCTTCATATTCGGGACGGTCGAATTGCCAAAATCCGGTTTCGCCCCGCGGCTTCCAGGTCCTATGCATGCGCTTGCGAACCCAGCCCAGGTCAAACTCTTCCTTTAGCTCCAGATCTGCAAATGCCTCGAAAACGGCCCGATCCTCACCGCGCGCCTCGGCAAACCAATGCCGCCCGATTGAAGCCTCCTGCACCGAGGCCCCGACCTCTTCGGTGACCGCGTTGCGCTGGTTCATGACCGAAACATATTCGCCGAAGTCACAAAACTTCAGATGGAACAGATAGAGCGGGTCCGGCGCAATCAGCTTTTCGGCCTGTGTGAAATGCCCGCCGCGGGCAATCTTGACCCCGGCACTGACAATGCAGGGCTTTGAATAATGTGGCGCCAGCCGGACATGACGGCGCGGGCCAATGATCTCAGTCTCAATCGCATCGGGCTCGAGATCGATCCGGTGAATGACTTCCAGCCCCACGGGCGTAAGAACCCGCCGCGGCTTGACCGTTTCGAGATACTCCAAGAGCGAGCCGCCATGCTCCGGATCCACCACGACCAACTCATCCACATCGCCGACGATCACATGGTTGTAGTAGCACCGCAGCCCCTGAACAAAGTTGTTGAGCATGCGCCAGCGTTTCATATCGAAGTTGGGATGCGGATCGCCGGGAATGCCGATCACATTGCAGCCTTCGGCAAGCTCTGCCACCACCTCTCCGCGCCCGTGATTGACGATATAGCAATTTTCCCGCCCCAGCATTTCACCGTAGTGGCGCAACCATGCCTTCAAAAAGAAAGCATCGTCACGCACCATTGTCAGGGCGGCGGCTGTGGTTTGCATGTACTTGCCTGCTCGTTATCTACGTCGCGTTTTGCGGCAACAGTACTGCAGCACAAACACAAAGAGAATCGCAAATCGAGCAGAGGCTCGCTATCGTGGCGCAAACACCACCGGGCAGGCACATGGATCTCAGGAAAACAGGCTGGCACATCGCCCCAACAGGCACGACCCCAACGCGATATCAGGTCTTTGGTGAACGGTCTTCGGGTACGAATTTCGTCAAACGGTTGCTTGGGCGAAACAGCCCTCTTCGCCCGATGGAAGAGCTTGGCTGGAAACACGGGTTTCCACATATGACCGCGATCCCCGCCCATGTGGCAATCATTTGCGTTGTGCGGGATGCGCGCTCTTGGGCGCTGTCGATGCACGCCAAACCCTGGCACTGCCCGCCCGCAATGCAGGCTATGACGTTTTCGGACTTCATTCGCGCGCAATGGGCCACCGTTGCCGATCGCAAGCGCTATTTTCCGCAGGTCGCCGAACTGGGTGGCGAGGGCGCGCCGCTTCAGCACGACCGTCACCCGGTGACAGGCCACCCCTTTGACAATCTGTTTGCCCTTCGGCAGGCCAAGTTAAATGGACTTTTATCATTTCAGGCAAGGGGTTGCAGCCTCGTCTTCACCCAACTTGAAGCGGTTCAGTCAGAACCCGAGACTTTCCTGCAGGCGGTGCACGAAGGCTTTGGCATCACGGTCCCGCAAACCGACTACCGCCCTGTCATGAAACGCCTCGGGTCTAAGTTTCTGCCTGCCGTCGAAACCCGCCCCGAGACGCCCAACTCCATGCCTGAAACAGATATCAGCTTCATGAAGCAATCCATTGATTTGGATTTGGAAACCGGGCTTGGATACAGCTACGACTAAGCCGAATGTGCCGCCGCCAACCGCTCCACAGCCTCGGCCACATGGGGCAAAGGCGGGCAGGATTTGCGGGTTTCCAGCGAAACATGAAGCAGAAACTGGTCGCAGGTCGCCAAGATTTCATCATCGCTCGCACGCTTCATTTCGTGCCAAAGCCGCAGCTTTTTGCCCTCTCCCAACAGCACCCGTGTTTCCACATAAAATGATTCTGCAGCAAGGGTTTCCGCAAGATACTTGATGTTCGTCTCTGCCGTGAAATAGCTGTTTCCGGCCGCAATGTAATCCCGATCGGCGCCAACATGTGTCATCAGTTCTTCTGAGGCATCACTGAAGACCTGCCCGTAGCGGCCTTCGTTCATGTGTCCGTTCACATCCGTCCAATCAACCGGAACCGTTCTGCGGATCGTCACCAGCGGAACATCATCCTGAAGCGGACCGCGCAAATCGGTTTCATGGTCGAGAATGAGTTTGCCCGCAGCCGCACCCTGCCCCTTGAGCGCACGCATCATGGCAACAAGATTGTTGTCCCGCAGACGTTCAAGCTCACGGATCGACATATGCCCCGATTGATCGTCAGATTGGCCTGCAATCAGATCAACAAGGGCGTCGTTGTATTCCGGCACATCCATCAATTTGGTCCATGGCCACGTCAAGCACGGGCCGAATTGTTCCAGAAAATGCTTCATGCCCGCTTCACCGCCGGCGATCCGGTAAGTCTCAAACAGGCCCATTTGCGCCCAACGCAACCCGAAACCATAGCGAATGGCATCGTCGATTTCTTCGGTTGTCGCGATGCCGTCCTTGACCAGCCACAGCGCTTCGCGCCAGACCGCCTCGAGAAAGCGATCCGCGATGTGCGCATCGATTTCAGCGCGTACATGCAAGGGATACATGCCGATCTCGCGCAGGATCTGCCTTGCCCGTTCGGTGGTTGCTGGATCTCCGCCCTCACCCGGAACCAGTTCGGCCAGCGGCAACAGATAGACCGGGTTGAATGGATGGGCGACGACGATCTGGCCCGGGCGCAATGCGCCATCTTGCAATTCGGACGGCTTAAAGCCCGATGTTGACGAGGCCAGAACAGCATCTTCGGGACACGCGTCCTGAATTTGAGCAAAAACCTTGTGCTTTAGATCAAGTCGCTCGGGCACGCTTTCCTGAATATAGGCAACACCGTTCACTGCCTCGGCCAGATCGCTGTGAAACGTTATCTGGCCTCGCGTGGGCATGGGCGCATCGTAGAGCATCGGCAGGGCCCGTTCTGCGCCGGCCAGCACTTCGGAGATCTTTCGCTCTGCTTCGGGATCCGGGTCAAAAATCCGCACATCCCAGCCCATCAGGGCAAATCTGGCGGCCCAGCCGCCGCCAATCACGCCACCGCCCACAATGGCGGCTGTTCTGTTGTCTGATTGTGCCATGATGCTCTCCCAAAAGACTTGTGCGCACCCTGCCCCCAAGAGCCGCGCAGCGTCCATCACAAAACCGGACCCACTGGCCTCTGATTGCGACATCAATGGTTGTAATGGTGCTTGCGTTAGCCGTTTTCGGCCAGACGGCGCAGATCGTATCCGTACCAGTCGAGGATTTCGCGCGCCGCTTTCAGCCGTTCGCCGGGCTGGCCCGTGCGATCCATGATCCAGACACGGCCACCGTTTGGCTCGCCCAGGGCGGCGGTACGGTTGTCCGCATCAATCCAATGCACCCAGATTTCTTCGTTGCCCATGACAATGCGGCCTCTGCCCTTGTCCTGCAAAGCAAGCTGCGCGCCATTGACCGACACGCTCTGACCATCAAAGCGCAGGTTCGAGCCCGCGTTCAGGCCCGCACCCTGCACAACGACCCAAGTGCCCGCCAGACGCGCAAGGGACGCATCCAATTGCGACGCAACAGGAGCCGTTGGATTGCGCAGAGGGATGGTCGCGGGGCCAAGCGGCTGGGGTTCATTCGCCATGCAGCCACATAGCAGCAAACCCAGCGCAGCGACGAATATCCTCATGTCAGAAGCTTTTCGACATGGCCCGCCATGACGGATCCAAAATATCTGTGGGCATCCGCTTCCCAGTGCACGCCATCCGTTGGCGACACCGCAACATGATCTCCGGCCGCGATAAACCCGAAACCTTCGGCTTGCGCCAATTGGCTGATATGGACATCCAGCCCTCGCTGCCGTTGCTCAGCGCCTTCAAATACATCGCTGAGGCAGCCAGCGGGACGGACCGGCGCGGGGGCTACCACGAGAATGTCTTTAACCACCTGTTCGGCGCGGGCCAGAACGGCAAGACGTATGGCCGAACGCGCGATTTCATGGGCAGTGACCGAAAAACGCGGTTTCAAATCATTGGTTCCCAGCATCAGGATCAGCAAATCTAGCGGCTTGTGGCTATGCAGCACAGCAGGCAACACCGCCAACCCATTGCGCGCGCCGCCCTCAACCAGATCTTCATGCACGGTCGTGCGGCCCGGCAAACCTTCGGGGATGACATGCGTGCCAGCCCCGAGATGATCACCCATGACTTCGGGCCAGCGATCCTGCGGCTCATAGCGTTCCGACAGCCCCGCCACCGTCATGGGACGCGTGCCGTGCGTATTGCTGTCTCCGTAACATAATATGACGCTCATCAGGTTTCCTCTTGCTGCACGTTATTTACCATTCCGGCCCGGAAAATGATCAAGACCCTGCCCACAGATCACCCTAGGCACGTGCTATTTTCGCCGTATTCAACTCATAGCTTTCACGCTGCGAAATGTCTGCTAAGGAAAGCGCATGTCTGCTGACAAGATCGATGAAACCCAGAACGCTCGGCAAGAGCGGCTATCGCGCCTGTTTGACCTGCACCGGCAGGTACTGGACGGGGCGAGAGAAGATTCACTGTCGGCCCGGCCTACACCCGCCACGCCCGAACATGTGCCGAATGCCGATTTCGCCCGCGGATTTCTGGACCGCGCCACCAACTCGTTGAAAGCCAAACATCCAAGACGCTGAGCCCGCCGGACTCACTGCATCACGCGCGCCGCGCGTCCGCCACGTCGCTTGGCCGGACCGGCGGCCTTTTGTCCCTCGATCAGAACAGCAGTCATCGGATGATCCGGCTCTGGATGGCGCGTCAGCAGCTTGGCAATCAGCGGATTGGTATCGGCCCCAACAGGAAGCGACAGCGCCCAGTCGAGAAATATCGACCGACATTCGCCCGACGTGATGCCTTCGATCCTGTAGGCATCAGCAATCAGTCCCTTGGGGTCTGTGGCGTCACCCTTCTTCATGACTGTCTCCTGTCGTCTGATAGCGTGCCAGATGGCGGTCTATCACTGTTCCGGCTTCTGATGCGTGTTGCATCAATCTTTCCGCCAGCGTGCTGCCTTCGGTGCAGCCCGTCAAGCGCCGTAAGAACGCGCGCCCGCCCGGCCCCATGGAATCTGGATCAATTCCTGCGTCGCTGACCAGCTTGCCGCCAATCTGCAAAGCCCAAAAAAACCCATACGCCTTGGTCAAGGCGTCCGCGTCTGCCTGATCCAGCCAATCCGCCATCCGCAATGCGCGACCGGTCTGGCGGACCGCCTTGCCTTCGATCAGGGATGCAGCCTGCGCAAAAAGCTCAATGTCCTGCATGCGCCCTGTGCCGATTTTCGCCTCCCATGGGGTATCCGCCTCTTTGGCAGCGGCAATACGCGCCCGCATTTGGGCGACTTCCGACAAGACATGCGCCGCGTCTGAATGCTGAGCCAGAAGCGTAGTTCGGAACTGTTCAACGTCCTGCGCCAATTCAGACGGCCCGGCAACCACACGCGCCCGCGTCAGGGCCAGATGCTCCCAGACCCATGCCTGAGTTTTCTGATAGTCTTTAAACGCGGTCAGCGAGGTCGCGACCGGTCCTTGATTGCCCGAGGGACGCAGGCGCATGTCCATTTCGTAAAGCCGCCCCTCGGCCATCGGCGCCGTCATCGCGGTGATCAGGGCCTGCGTCAGACGGGCATAGTAGGTCCGTGACGGCAAAGGCCTGCGCCCATCCGATGCCTCTACATCCAAAGGATCGTAGATCACGATCACATCCAGATCCGAACGCGCGTGCAAACGGGCCGCGCCGAGCGATCCCATACCCACCACAACAGCGCCGCGCCCCGGTGGCGTGCCGTGTTTGCGCGCAAATTCTGTCTGAACCACCGGCCAGAGTGCGGCCAGCGTCGCCTCGGCCAGATCGGCATAGGCGCGTCCGGCCTCTTCGGCCTCCATCAATCCGCGCAGCAAATGCACGCCGACCCGGAAATGCCACTCCTTGCCCCAGCGGCGCGTCAGATCGAGCCTGCGCTCATAGTCTTTCTCGGCCTCGAGCTGTGCAGCCAGTTCGGCGCGCAAAGCTGCCATGCCGGGCCATGGACTAAAGAAGTCACCGCCGATGACGGCATCAAAGACCGAAGCATTGCGGGCAAGATAGCGCCCGAGATCCGGCGAGACATCGGTTATGTCCACCAGCAAATCGATCAGCTGCGGGTTCGCTTCGAACAGGGAAAACAGCTGCACGCCCGCAGGCAAACCTGACAGGAAGCCATCAAAGGCAACCAGCGCCTCTTCGGGGCGGGCCGCCTGCCCCAGACGGCGCAGGATCTCAGGGCGCAACCTTTGAAAGATTTCCCCGGCCCGTTCCGACCGCAGCGCCGGATAAGTTGGCCAGCGAGAGGGAATATCCGATCCCGTGAGCGCTTCGGGCAGACTGTCCAGCGCGCCTGTTGCCTCGGGTGCAAAGAACCCTTCGGTCAGTTCGTGAACCTCGGTCAGCCGCTGGCCAAGCTCGGCCTCAAGAGCGCTGCGATCCATGCCCATCAGGCAAGACAGCCGTTCGAAACCCTCATCGCTCTTGGGCAAATCATGGGTCTGCGCATCGCCGACCATCTGAACACGGTGTTCGACGGTACGATGAAAGTCATAATGCGCGCTAAGCGCCGCCGCCGCGTCGTCAGGCACCCAGCCTTTTTCCGCAAGAACCGACAACCCGTCGACCGTGCCACGCACACGCAATTCGGCGTCCCGGCCGCCCGCGATCAGTTGCCGGGTCTGGGTGAAAAACTCGATCTCGCGGATGCCGCCGCGCCCCAGTTTCATATTGTGCCCCGGCAAGGTGATCGGTCCATGCAGCCCCTTGGCCTCGCGTATCCGCAGCCGCATATTGTGCGCGTCTTCGATCGCGGCAAAGTCCAGATGCTTACGCCAGATGAACGGTCGCAGCGTTTCCAGAAACCGAGCACCTGCTCCGGTGTCACCAGCTGATGGCCTTGCCTTGATATAGGCCGCCCGTTCCCAGGTACGCCCAAGGCTTTCATAGTATCGCTCTGCTGCCTCCATGGCGATGCAGACCGGTGTCACCGAGGGATCCGGACGCAGCCGCAGATCCGTGCGAAAGACATAGCCGTCACCCGTTAGATCGTTGAGCATGGCGGCCATCTTGCGCGTGGCCCGAACAAAGCTCGATCGCGCCTCGTGGTAGTCATCCGGATCAAAGCGGGTTTCATCGAACAGACAGATCAAGTCGATGTCGGACGAGTAGTTCAACTCGAACGCGCCCATTTTACCCATGGCCAGCGTGACCATCCCACCTGCTGTGGGAATGTCATCCTCAGTCGCGCCCGGCAGCTTGCCACGCCGGATTTCGGCTGCAATGGCATCTTCCAGTGCGGCCTGACTGGCGGCATCGGCGAACCGTGTCAAAGCGCCTGTTACTTCGTGCAACGACCATGCGCCGCCCAGATCGCACAGCGCGATCAGCAAGGCCGCCCGCCGTTTCGCGACCCGGAGCGCGGTTGGCAATTCGGCAGATCCGGTTGATGCCAGACCGGATTGCAAATCAAACATGGCCGTTTCGGGATGGCCCACGGCTATTTCCAGCCAGTCCGCTTCCTTCTCGATCAGTCCCTTCAGATAGGGGCTGGAGCCGCCTGTGCCCTCAAGCAACTCAGCCAGCGCACCGCTGGCCCAAGGAACACTGTTTCTGGTTTCAGCGCCGCGGTCCTTTTCAAAGGCGCGCGGCAGTCGCGTGATACGATCAGCGAGAGGGCGGTCTTGGTCTTTCATATCTGCAGATGGCCATGCCGTTGCAGGCTTGGCAAGGGGCACGCGGGCTGCAACATAGACGCATGAAGGTTCTATTGGTCACCGCGCATCCTCTGTCGGCGTCGCTCTGTATGCGGCTGGCCGATCATCTGTGCGAAACGCTCGAACAGGCGGGTCACAGCGTCACACGTCGCGATTTATACGCCGAAAACTATGATCCATGCCTCAGTGCCGATGAGCGGACTGCCTACTTTGACAAGGCATTCGACGATTCTGCCGCCCTGTCCGATGTACAGGGTCTGGTGCTGGTATTCCCCACGTGGTGGTTCGGATTGCCTGCCATTCTGAAAGGTTGGATTGATCGGTCTTTCATGCCCGGCGTAGCCTATGATCACGCGCCGAACGGCGGGCCGATGATACCCCGACTGAGCGGCCTGAGATCCGTGCTGGCGGTCACGACGCTTGGCGCGCCTTGGTGGTACGACCGGCTCATTGCGCGGCGCCCGGTCAGGCGCAGTCTCAAATGGGGCGTTGTCAAACCCTGCGCACCCAAGGCCCGGTTTCGCATGCTCAGCCTGTATCAAAGTGAATCGGTGGCCCCTGAAAAACTAAACCGTTTCGAATCCCGGATTGAAGCGGCCGCTCAATCCCTTTTTCCAAATAACCTGTGATGAATCCCCCATGAGCAAAAGTCTGAAACGTGTACGCACCGCCCTTGAGCAAGCCGGTTTGATAGCCGACATCCAAGAAGTGGGTCAGGCCCGCACGGCGCAAGAAGCCGCCGAAAGTGTCGGCTGTCATCTCGATCAGATCGCCAAATCGATTATCTTTCGGGCTGAAACAACGCAGGAAGCCGTCCTGTTCCTGACCGCTGGTGGCAACCGGGTCGATGCGGCCAAGGCAACCGTTCTGGCTCAGGAACCGCTGGGCAAAGCGGATGCGGCGCTGATCCGCGCCCAAACCGGGTTTGCCATCGGCGGCGTGGCCCCCTTGGGCCACCTGAACCCGATCCGCGCATGGATTGACCCGCGCCTGCTGGAATTTGACCGTGTATGGGGTGCGGCAGGCACACCGCGGCATGTTTTCCCGATTGATCCCGCTGTATTGCCCCAATTAGCAGGCGCAATCGTCGCTGATTTCACCGAAGTTTCGTAAAAAAATTTCATTATAACCAACTGATTTTAATGAAATTTAAAAGTTAATGTAAAAAACATTCACATAGTACCTTGAAAGCTGCCTTCCCGGTTCCGATCTGTTGTAATGTGAAAGGCATTCACATCGAAAACAAACACATTACGAAACGGAGAGACGACAATGACAACCGCAACCTATGACGCCCCCCTGCCCGCCAACGCTGGCTGGTTGACCCGGGCCGAGGCCTGGTTGGACCAACGGGGGAAAGGAGCCTGGATTGCCGCAATGGTTATCGGCTTCATCTTCTTCTGGCCCGTCGGTCTGGCCCTTCTCGCATATATGATCTGGAGCAAACGCATGTTCAACAATTCCTGCCGCCGTGGCGGCCACTCCTCGCGCCGCCACGCCATGGCTGCCCTGAAACCAAGCGGCAACCACGCCTTTGACACCTACAAGGCCGATACACTGCGCCGCCTGGAAGAAGAGCAAGACGCATTCGAAGCCTTCCTGCAGCGTCTGCGCGAAGCCAAGGACAAGGCAGAATTCGACGATTTCATGGATGATCGTGCAAAACGGGCAAAAGACCTCCAAGAGCAGCCCGAAGACGCGTAAGCTAAACGCGTCGACCGCAGCCCCGTCCTCCCCGGGGCTGCGTATCCGACTTAGAACGACTCATTATTCCGAGGCACGCATGTATCGCGACCCTATTTCCCATCTGCCCGACCCGATCAGGCAGGCTGAATTTTACGAAGGCGTCACCCTGAAACGCGGTGTCGCATGGATTTTCGACTTTATCATTACGGCATTGCTTGTTGTTCCGGTGCTCGTCTTCACTGCCTTTTTGGGCGTATTCTTTTTGCCTCTGCTGTTTTTTATTGTTGGCTTCTTCTACCGGGTATTCACCATCACTCACGGCTCGGCCACGTTGGGAATGCGCATGATGGCCATCGAGTTCCGCGACATGCATGGCCAAAGGCTGGACCGCCAACAGGCGTTTATGCACACGCTGGGCTATACCTTCACCATCATGACCTTTCTTTTGCAGCTGGTATCCATCGGCTTCATGTTCACATCAGAACGCGGACAGGGTCTGACCGATATGGCGCTTGGCACAGTCGCCTTGAACAAACGGGCCTGAGCGCCGCAAACAACCGATCCCACGATCGCAAAAGCGAGGTCTCGCCTGCTGGCGTGGCCTCGCCATTTTCGGGGGGTTGGCTGTCCTGACAATCATTGTTACCGTTTGATTAACGCTCAAAAAGGTCTTTCATGCGCCACTCATTGCCCCTTGCGCCGCAGTTTTATGTGACGGCTCCCCAGCCCTGCCCCTATCTGCCGGGCCGGATGGAGCGTAAATTGTTCACGGCTCTTCAGGGTGACAGCGCATCCAAATTGAACGACAGCCTGTCAAAACAGGGCTTTCGTCGGTCGCAGAACGTTCTGTACCGGCCCTCTTGTTCGGATTGCGCGGCCTGTTTGTCCGCGCGTATTCGCATCGAAGACTTCAAACCAAGCCGCAGCCAATCCCGCACGAAAAAGCGGAATTCTGGCCTGACGCGCCGGGTGGCCAGCCCTTGGGCCAGCGAAGAGCAGTATGACCTGTTTCGCCGCTATCTCGATGCCCGCCATGCTGATGGCGGTATGGCGGATATGGACGTCTTCGAGTTCGCGGCGATGATCGAAGAAACGCCGATCCGAAGCCGGGTCATCGAATACGTTGATCAAAGCACGGACCAACTGGTGGCCGTTTGTCTGACCGACATGCTCGATGACGGTCTGTCGATGGTCTATTCGTTTTACGATCCGGACTATGCCAGCAAGAGCCTGGGAACCTGGATGATCCTCGATCACATCGACATCGCCCGCGAAACCGGCCTGCCCTATGTCTATCTTGGCTATTGGGTGCCCGGCAGCGACAAGATGGGCTACAAGGCGCAGTTTTCCGCCGTTGAAGTGTATCGCAAGGGCCATTGGGAAGATCTGGGAGACGCGTCACGCTACGAGTCCGACATGCATCCTCTTTCAACGGATCCAATTGCGGAACAGGTCGCAAATATCTCGCTGCCTGACACGCGCGGTACGTGACCGACTAAACCACTGATTAGCCCAGCAGATACGGCAGTGCCGGTGTCATTGTCAGACAACCTGTGATCAGGATTGCGGCACGCAAAACATAGCCAGCATCAATGGCTAACGAATAACGGTCCTGTTCATGAAATGGGCCAAGCCAGTCGTCAAAGCCGCTGTCCCAGCCTTCACCGTCTTGATGCTTGCGAACCAAAGTCACGTCATTCACACGCTTGGTGCGCGCATAACGCGCCAGCGCTTCCGCTCGGGTTGATGCCATGTGTGCTTGCCTGATCTGCTCTTTTTTTCAACGCTATCCCGCAGTCGGCGCAAAGCAACCTAAAAGATTCCGAACTCGCCTTTTAGGTGTGTATTTTCTTAGGGATACTGGCACTTGTGCCACAGTTGAAAAGGGCTGCCCTAGCGGACAGCCCCTGATTGTATCATCCAGTCAACCCCGTATCAGGGCATCAGATCGGGAACGATCGTCACAATCCCGGGGAAGAACCACAGGATCAGCAGACCAACCACCTGGATCAGCACGAAGGGAATAACCCCGCGATAGATATGCCCGGTGGTCACCTCTTTGGGCGCCACACCGCGAAGGTAGAACAACGCGAAGCCAAAGGGCGGCGTGAGGAACGAGGTCTGCAGGTTCACCGCGATCATGATCGTGACCCACTTTGGATCAAAATGCGCACCGTAGATAACCGGACCGACGATTGGCACAACGATGTAGATGATCTCCAGGAAGTCGAGCACGAAGCCCAGAATAAACAGGATGATCATCACGATGATGAAGGCCGTGGCCGGGTTCTCAAAGCTCCGCAGGAACTGCTGGATGTAGTGTTCGCCACCAAAGGAGATCACCACGAGATTCAACAACTGCGAGGCAATGAGAATGGTGAAGACCATACTCGTCACCTTGGCCGTTTCCCGTACCGCCGGCGTTAGAACCCCGGACCGGTACAGAACCCAGCACGAGAACAACAGCCCGAAGAGCGCATAGAGATACAGCGCGTTGGCAAAGAAGAACGCCACCCAGCTTTCGGCGCTGACCTCTTCAGTGTTGATCCGAAGGTCAAAGTTGATCCCGACAAGGATCAGCAGAACAACCGCCAGAGTGGACCAGATGATCACCTTGGGCGATTTATCTTCGTCCTTCAGCTTGCGATAAGCCGCCAGCATAATGGCGCCCGCCGCACCCAGTGCCGCTGCAGGCGTCGGGTTCGTGATCCCGCCAAGGATCGAGCCAAGAACGGCAATGATCAGGATCAACGGCGGGAAGACCACGCGCAGCAGTTCGTTTTGCGCCAGTCGCATCATCGCGTGATAGCACCCAAAGACCGTCATGGCCCATGGAATGAGCATCATCGCAACAGTACCAGAGGCAGATGTAAGCGGCCCTATCAGCATGATATCCACAAGACAGCCAAGCACGATACCAGCCGCACCGATCAACAATGGACGCGGATCCGACGATGGGGACACGCCCCGAGCGAACGACAAGATCAGGCCAAAGATGACCGACAGAACCGCGATACCGATCCCGATTGGGGCGGCGTTGCTGACCATGTCGGCACGGATCTGTTCGATTTCTTCCGGCGAGCGGCGCACGCTTTCCTGCTGGCCACCAGAAGCTTCGATTGCCGCCTGCTCTTCCATTGCCGTGTCCCAAGCGGACTGGCCGTGCAGCTCGATCATCGAGGCCTGACACTGCTCTGACACGTTGGTACGCAGGCTCGCGCCTTCACCCAGGTCAGAGAAGCTCGAAACCGTGGTGTTCTGAGTACCAACGATGTTGACCTGACCAAACAACAACGCACCGGCGATAAGAGCCACCGGCACACCAAGATACCAGGTGAAGGCTTCGGACCGGGTCACAGGTTCGTTGTTTGCCGATCCCAGCTCAACCGCGGGGGCCTTGGACGGGTTCAGCATCGCAAAGCCAAAGGCATAGGCCGCATAAAGACCGGCCAGCAGGATACCCGGCAATAGCGCCGCCTGGAACAAGGTACCGACCGACAGAACAGCCGGTTCACCCAGATAGGTCAGCGCGTCTGTGCAACCTTCCAACTGGGCGCGCTCTTCTTGCGCGGCAGAGTACAAATCCCCGGCAAGCGTGCCCAGCAGAACAATCACGATTGAAGGCGGGATGATCTGCCCAAGCGTACCCGAAGCCGCGATAACGCCGGTCGCCAATTCCGGCGAGTAGTTGTTTCGAAGCATGGTCGGAAGCGCCAGCAAGCCCATAGTTACAACCGTCGCACCCACGATCCCGGTAGAGGCCGCAAGGAACGCACCCACAACAACGATCGAAACAGCCAGACCGCCCGGCAGTGGGCCAAAGACCCGCGCCATCGTGGTCAGAAGGTCGTTCGCGATCTTGGAGCGTTCAAGCACGATGCCCATCAGAACAAACATCAAAACAGCCAAAAGTGTTTCGATGGACTGACCGGCGATAACGCGTTCGTTGATCCGGTTTGTGATGCCTGCGATCACGCGCTTCATGGCGTTGGCGGCATCCCCGTCTGGGAAGATCGAGTCCGTGGCAATCCTGGGTAAGTCCGGATGCGTAAAGACGGATATGCCCTTGGCCGCGACCCCATCGGCCAGCAAGGCCTGATAGGCGTCCGAGCCAGTGTCGATGGCCTGGTGTATCAGCAATCCTGCGCTGTCCAGAGCCGTGATGATGCCGAACGACAGAACCCCTGCTCCGCCGATGGCAAAGGCCACCGGAAAGCCTGACAGGATTGCCGAAAACAGCATGAGAAAGACGATGATCAGGCCGATTTCGACCCCATCCAATCCGAAAATCATATTCCTGCCCCTCAGAATTCCGCGTGATCGTAGGGTTCTTCACCCTGCTCGAGCACGTCTTTGTCCAGATATTTGCCCTCGGATTCGGGGCCCTCTTTCCACTCCAGGTACGAGCGATAGAAGAACGCCCATGCGTGGATAAAGATCATTCCGACCATGATGATCATCAGGATCTTGAACAGGAAATACCCTGTGAACCCGTTCGGGCTGAACCCGATGGTTTCGACGTTCCAGCGCACCGCGCGGGCTTTGAGTTCAAGCCGCTGCAGCGGGTCTGTTGGTGCCACCGGAGGCACGATCAGCGAACGCCACATGAAGAACCATGTGTACATCCACACCAGAACCGCCATGGGAAGCATGAAGATCATTGAACCGACCATATCGATCACGCGCTTGGCACGGTGAGACACGGCCGAGTAAACCAGATCGACGCGCACGTGTCCGCCTTGGACGAAGGTGTATGTCAGGCACAGGCACACGACCATGGCATTGAAAAGCTTCAGTTCTTCGGCGAACCAGGAAATGTCGAACTGCAGTGGAATACCGAAACCGATCGAGATGTCGGGTCGTGTAAAAATCCGCTGCATGAAAACGATGATGACCTGCTGCAAGACCATGAACAGGCCGGCCCAGGCAGCAAAGCGACCAACCGTGTTGGCCAATCCTTCAAGCGCGCGAACCACGCCCCACAGGAAATTGTTGCGCCAGACACCCACGATGAAAATCAACAGGAAAACGGTAAAGGCGGCAAAGAAGAACTCGACCGAAGCGCCGTAGTACACGACCCGCATGATCGATGCTTTGTCTTCGGTGGTGTTGTTCCAGGTGATCCAGTCCAGCCAGGCCGACGGATGTGTCAGCGCATATCCGATGTTGTAGATGGACAGCGCGAGGTTCTCAGCGATCCAAAGGATCCAGGAACCAAGCCCGTTTGCGGCGTCTTCTTCCATTATGTCCCCCAAAGTTGTCCGCACACCCATAGGTCTCTGCCTACAGTGCCGGACGGACATTCATCTTGATAAAGTGAAAGGCCCCCACAGGGGAGCCTTTCGCAGTGTTTTCGCGGGAAGCTTAGCCGCCCAGCACGCGTACGCGCTGCTCGACGTAGTAGCCGTCCGACTTCTGAATCCACGCCGCGGAGTTCGCGAGGCTTTCTTCGAAGGACTTGCGGATCTTGGCGAAGATTTCGTCGCCCATGTTCTCGTCCATGACTTCTGCAGAGGCACGGCCGAAGGCGTCCCATACATCGTCGGAGAACTGAAGCGTCTTGACGCCCTGTGCCTGCAGACGGGCCAGAGCGGCACCGTTGTTGGCCAGTGTCTGAGCCAGCTGGAAGTGTGTAACAGCCTGCGATGCAACGTTCAGGATGTTCTTGTGCTTGTCGCTCAGGTCATTCCAGACGTCGAGGTTGACCGAAGATGCCAGAGCCGAACCTGGCTCGTGGAAGCCCGCAGTGTAGTAGATCTTGGCAACTTCCTGGAAGCCGGCGCGTTCGTCAGCCATTGGGCCAACCCACTCCAGACCGTCCAGAGCACCAGACGACAGCGCCTGATACAGTTCACCGCCCGGGATGTTCTGAACGGATGCGCCCAGTTTGCCCAGAACCTTACCGCCGAGGCCAGGCATACGGAACTTGAGGCCGTTGAAGTCGTCAGCCGAATTGATTTCCTTGCGGAACCAGCCACCGGACTGCGAACCGGAGTTACCAGCCAGCAGGCCCTTCAGGTTGAAGATCTGGCCCAGCTCGTCGTGCAGTTCCTGACCGCCACCGTGGTGGTACCAGTTGGTGACTTCCTGTGCTGTGCCACCGAATGGAACAGCTGTGAAGTAGGCATAGCCCGGGTGCTGACCGATGAAGTAGTAATCAGCCGAGTGGTACATGTCAGCCTGACCCGACGAAACGGCGTCAAACACTTCCAGTGCGCCAACCAGTTCGCCCGGCGCTTTCTTGTCGATGGTCAGTTCACCATCGGAAATACCGGCAACATATTCTTCCAGCAGCGTAGCCGCGTCATCCAGAACGGCAAAGCCGCGCGGCCACGATGTGACCATGGTCAGCGAACGCTTGCCCTGCGCATAGGCCGGTGCTGCCAGCGACGAAGCCGCTGCGGCGCCTGCGCCAACCGTGGATGCTTTTAGAAAAGAACGACGATCCATGTGTATCCTCCCAGATATGGTCGTGCGACGGGGCATACCCCCGCGCGGATCGGTTAAAGTGCGCAAAGCGTAGTCGCGCCCCCTACGTAATGAAATACCCACTGCTACGGAGTTAAGCGCGAAAAACGGACAAATGCGTATAGTTTGATCGTACTGTTAACGCTCACATTTCATGCATTTAGGCTAAATCATTGCACGGCAGACCACAGATTCGCCTGTTTCGAATCGATGATTCGTCGCCCCATCACGCCCAGCCTTCAGGCGATCGAAAGGACCTCGATTTGACGCTCGAAAATCGCTGAGCAAACCCCAAACACAACTCAGAAACACAGTTTTTTGGCAGGCCGCCAAGATCCAAGGGGCCGGATCGCACTTCAAATCCAATTGTCGAAGCCCACAAAAACGCTCTGGATTTGCCTCTGGCCCGATCTTCGGGCTAGCTAAGGCGCATGAGCGTGTTGTTTGACCGACTAAGGCTGACTTATGGGCAGAAGCTTTTTCTTCTGGCCTCGGTGCCGCTGATTCTGGCGGCATCGGCCATTGCGCTGCTTGTGGCCGCTCAGTCTCGTGCGCTGGCCGAACGGGAAATCCGCAGTCTCGAAACCCAGCTCATTGAAGCCAAGAAGCGCGAGCTACGCAACTACCTCACGCAGGCGCGGAACGGGTTCTATTTCATCTACGGTTCAGCATCGCCCGAGGACGAGGCTTCAAAGGAAACGGTTCAGCAAATCCTCGCAGCCATGATCTATGGCGACGAAGGCTTTTTCTTTGTCTACGACTACGACGGAAACAACATCGTGTCTCCGCGCCAAACTGAGATGATCAACAGGAACTGGTGGAACCTGCAGGACAGCGAAGGCACTGCCGTTGTTCAGGAATTCATCTTTACCGCGCGCTCTGGTGCAGGCTACGTCGAACACCTTTGGCCCAAACCTTCGACCGGCGAAGAAGGCCGGATGATCACCTACATCACCTCCTTCCCATCATGGCGTTGGGCGGTTGGAACCGGCGTTTTCATCGACGACGTACTGGCTTCTGTCGCGGCAACCCGCGCCGAGGTGGAAACGCGGGTGCAGCAGACGTTTTTCTATATCAGTATCATTACACTCGCGGCGCTTTTGGTTGTGTTCCTGTCCGGCCTGTTCCTGAACATCCGCGAACGCCGACTGGCCGACGCAAAGCTGAAAGAGCTGACCCAGCGTGTCTTTGATACGCAAGAACAGGAACGCGGGCGCGTTGCACGCGAGCTGCACGATGGGATCAGCCAAATCCTCGTGGGCATCAAATATGCTCTGGACATAACCCGGCGCCGCGTCGAAGCCGGAGACGTGCGCGCGGGCGAAACACTGGACAAAGGCATCGGCAACTTGTCGATGGCCATCAACGAAGTGCGCCGCATCAGCCGCGATCTGCGTCCGGGGGTTCTGGACGATTTGGGTCTCGGCCCTGCCCTGAAGGCTCTGACTGACGATTTCCGCCAACGCACTGGTATCGATACAGGCTTCAACACGGTTGTTTTTCGCAACCGTCTGGATCAGGACGCAAAGATCGCGCTGTACCGGATCGCTCAGGAAGCGCTGACAAACGTGGAACGGCATTCCGGCGCATCAAGTGTCCAGATTGATCTGCGTGGGCACCGAACCGGTGCAACCCTGCGCATTTCCGACGACGGGCAAGGGATTGAAACCAACAGACGTCATCCCTCACCCGGGATTGGTCTGCGCAATATGCAAGAGCGGATGGAACAGCTGGGCGGTACGTTGCGCGTGCTGTCTTCCAGATCCGGAACGGTTATCGAAGCGCAGGTTCCCCTGTCGCATTTGCTGCCACCCGAAAAAGGTGACAAAGCCGCGCCCCAGAACAGCCCTGCCAAGAAGGTGCAAGCATGACAAAGACAATCCGAGTCGTTGTGGTCGACGATCACCCGATGGTCGCCGAGGGCATCGAAGCCATTCTGGAAAGTTATGATGACATCGAAGTTCTGGCGACATTGTCGGACGGTCAGCAGATGATAGACCAGTTGAACACGCTGGCTCCGGACGTGATCCTGATGGACATCAACATGCCCGGTCTGGGCGGTTTATCGGCAACCGAGATGATCCTCGAACAGGCGCCCGAAACACGCATTCTGGTTTTGTCGATGCATGACACCCCGGAATACATCTCAACCGCGATGAGCCACGGTGCCCGCGGATACGTGTTGAAAGACGTGCCCACAGAAGAAATCAAACAGGCCATTGATGCGGTGATGCGCGGAGAAAGGTATCTGTGTACCGGTGCCGAGGGGGCCCTGATCCCGTCTGAATCCGTGCGCGATCAACTGACGACACGGGAACAGACCATCCTGCTGCAACTGGCGCAGGGGCATTCCAACAAGGAAGTGGCGTTGACGCTGGATATTTCGGTCCGCACGGTCGAAACGCACCGCAAGAACATCAAGCGCAAGCTGGGGATCAGCACGACCGCTGGCCTGACGCGCTACGCGTTGGAGCATGGCGTCCTGCAAGGAACGGGCGCAAACGTCTGAAGATCAGACCTTGCGCCAGTCAGAATTTCAAATGTCGGTGCCCAGACAGCTTTTGCAGCCAGACTTTTCGTCAGCGCCCAGAACCGCGGGCAGAACCTTGGCTTTGTCCTGCTCAGCCTGATCCTGAATAGTGCTTGCCGCAAACCGATCTGTGTCTGAGCCGCTGAAGACAGCCAGCCCCATCAAAGCAGCCAGCCCCATCAAAGCAGCCAGCAAACCGGCCTTGCACAACGTGAAGTCACGAAAAAATATGTGGCGTGTCATGGCGTACTCCTTCGCCTCTGAACCAATGCTTGGGATTTTGACGCAAGGTCCGATCATATACAAATCACGAAGCCGCGCGCAGTTGTTGCAATCGGGCGAACAATCGCCAAAGCGGCAAAGTTTCGCCAAACCGGCACAGAGCCCGAAAATCCCGATTGCGCAATTTTCGAAAAGAAATTCGCCCTGACCGACAACTTTTTTCATTGGCGCTGTTGACGCTCCGAAAAGCCCGCAATAATGTCCTCGCGCGTAGATAGGAGCCTTTGGGACATGATTTTCCCGCTAGTCGTCATTGTAGGAACCAGGCGTATGGACCGGTAGCGGTAACCTGACCGGACCCCATGCGCCCCCGCCCAAGTGACCGGGGGCTTTTTTTTGCGCAAAACGAACAAGACCAAAATGTAGTGTCGTAAACGGAGAACAGCGATGACACGTCAGATGACCGGAGCGAAAATGGTAGTTCAAGCCCTGAAGGATCAGGGTGTGGACACGGTATTCGGATATCCCGGCGGTGCCGTCCTACCGATTTATGACGAGCTGTTTCAGCAAAACGAAATCAAACACTTCTTGGTGCGCCATGAGCAAGGCGCAGTTCACGCCGCCGAGGGTTATGCGCGCGCAACCGGAAAGCCCGGTGTCGTGCTGGTGACATCCGGCCCGGGTGCGACGAACGCCGTGACCGGATTGACCGATGCGCTGATGGACAGCATTCCGATTGTTGTTCTGACAGGTCAGGTTCCGACATTCATGATCGGCTCGGACGCCTTTCAGGAAGCGGACACCGTTGGAATCACCCGGCCCTGCACCAAACACAACTGGCTGGTGAAAGAGACCGAAAAGCTGTCGGCGACGATCCACGAGGCGTTCCATGTCTCGACCTCGGGCCGCCCCGGCCCGGTTCTGGTCGACATTCCAAAGGACGTGCAATTCGCGTCAGCGGACTATCAGCCGATGCAAAAGGCAGCCACGCGCCACTACCAGCCGCAGGTCAAAGGCGACATGGCAGTAATCGAGCAACTGGTTGAAGCTATGGAGACGGCCGAACGCCCGGTTTTCTATACCGGTGGCGGCGTAATCAACTCCGGGCCCGGTGCCAGCCAATTGCTGCGCGAACTGGTCGAAGCCACAGGCATTCCGATCACCTCGACCCTGATGGGGCTCGGCTCCTATCCTGCTTCTGGCAAGAACTGGCTGGGCATGTTGGGCATGCACGGGCTGTACGAAGCGAACCTTGCGATGCATGGCTGCGATCTGATGATCAACATTGGTGCGCGCTTTGATGACCGGATCACCGGACGTCTGGATGCTTTCAGCCCCAATTCGCGCAAGGCCCATGTGGATATCGACCCCAGTTCGATCAACAAGGTGATCAAGACCGATTTCCCGATCGTTGGTGATGTCGGCCATGTGCTTGAGGACATCCTCAAGGTCTGGAAGTCGCGGGGCCGCAAAGTGAACCGCGAAGGTCTGGATCGTTGGTGGAAACAGATCGAAGACTGGCGCAGGGTTGATTGCCTGAAGTTCAAGCCTTCGGAAAAATCCATCAAGCCACAGCACGCCCTGAGCCGTCTCGAAGCACTGACCAAGGGGACAGACCGCTACATCTGTACCGAAGTGGGCCAACACCAGATGTGGGCTGCGCAGTATCTTGGCTTTGAAGACCCGAACCGCTGGATGACTTCCGGGGGTCTTGGCACCATGGGCTACGGCTTCCCCGCGTCGATCGGCGTTCAGGTTGCGCATCCCGAAGCGCTGGTCATCAACGTGGCGGGTGAAGCCTCCTGGCTGATGAACATGCAGGAAATGGGTACAGCTGTTCAGTACAATTTGCCGGTCAAACAATTCATTCTGAACAACGAACGACTGGGCATGGTGCGCCAATGGCAGGATCTTCTGCATGGCGGCCGCTACTCGCACAGCTGGTCCGATGCCCTGCCCGATTTCGTCAAACTGGCCGAGGCCTTTGGCGCCAAGGGCATCTTGTGCGACAACCCCGATGATCTCGACGAAGCGATCAAGGAAATGCTGGCCTACGATGGGCCGGTCATCTTTGATTGTCTGGTCGAAAAGCACGAAAACTGCTTCCCGATGATCCCATCGGGCGAGCCGCACAACAAGATGCTTTTGGGCGACGACACAACAGAAGACGCCATCGCCAGCAAAGGCGCCGTTCTGGTTTAACCTACGACAAGGCCGGGCACAGCGCCCGGCCTATTTCTTTGCGGAATGAGCGATGGTTTTTGCGCCCGACCAATGGCGGGCCACGCAAGCGATCAGATCATCGCGCCGCACCGGCTTGGACAGAAAGTCATCCATGCCGGCCTCTTTGGCCAAATTCCGATCCCGTTCGAACGCATTGCCGGACAAACAGATAACCGGCAGATGGCGAAGCCGCTGTTGTGTTTGCTGCGTCCGGATTTCGCGCGTGGTTGTCAGCCCATCCATCACGGGCATGGACATATCCATCAAAGCCACGTCAAAGCCAGCCCTTCGCAAAATCTCTAGAGCGTCTCTTCCATTTCCGGCGGTTGAAACCTGCGCGCCGGCCTTTTCCAGCAACCGGCGAACCACCAACTGGTTGGTTTGATTGTCTTCAACGACCAAAACACGGCAGCCCGTCAATGCATCAACCGCTGGTGCTTGCTGCGCTTTGGGATCAGAAGCGCCCTGCCCGATCTCCATCGGGATATCCAGAACGAACCGGCTGCCCTGCCCGCGTGCGGATGTCGCGATCAGAGTGCCGCCCATCGCCTCGGCCAATCTGCGCGAAATCGCAAGGCCCAGACCCGTTCCTTCGTATTGCCTGTGAAACCCGGATTCGATTTGTTCAAACGGTTGAAACGCCCGCTGCAATTCTTCGGCGTCCATTCCAATTCCTGTGTCTGAAACCTCGAATTGAAACGCCCCGGCGTTGCTGGGCCTAACGGACAAGGATACACCGCCAGTTTCGGTGAATTTCACCGCGTTTCCGATCAGGTTCAGCAATATTTGCCTTAACCGCAAGGCATCCCCGACCAGCTTTGGTGCGACACCGGGACTGGTATGCAAGGACAGGTCAATTCCCTTTTGGCGAGCCAGTGGTTGCAGAATGCCAACGGTCTTGTCCAACATATCAGACAGCAAGAATGGCTCAGGATGGATCGCCAGATGCCCGGCTTCGATTTTGGAAAAATCCAGAATGTCCGTGATCAATGACGTCAGCGCCAGTGCAGAGCTGCGAATTGTTCTGAGGTATTCGCGTTGTTCCTTGCAAAGCTGCGTGCCTTCCAACAGGTCGACCATCCCGACAATGCCGTTCATGGGCGTTCGGAATTCGTGGCTCATGGTTGCCAGAAAGTTGGATTTGGTCCGATTGGCGACCTCGGCGGCGTCGCGGGCGGCCCGCAATGCCGTGTTTTGCGCCTCGAGATCGGTGACATCAGTGTGCACAAGCACGTAACCGCCCGTGGGTCTGTGGGTTGCCTTCACATAGAGGCTTCTGTTGGTGCGATGGAGCCGCATCAGCACGCTTTCGCCACGCGCCAAGGCATCGTTCACATCACCCACGGCATCAAGGTTTTCAAACGCGATCCCATTTTCGGCAACGCTTTGCGTAAAATCCTTCAGTTTCGTTCCCGGACGCGCTTGGTTGGCTTTTAGGTCAAACATGCTGCGATAGGCAGGATTGGTCAGAACAATGCTGTTCTCCGGGTCTTCAACATCCGTTCCCGACGTTACCATTAGCCCTTCACCCATGGCGTCGACGATTTCCTGCAACAAGGCCTGTGCATCCTGCGCGGCCACCGCGTTCTTTTCGAGAATTTCCAGCGCTGCATCGGTACAGAGCGACACCTGCGTGGCGCCACTTGGCGTCTGCCCAAGGATCTGTTCGATCTTGCGCAACCAGAGCGTCAGACCGATATAGCCCAGAAACGCCCCCTGCTCGTCAAAATAAGGCGTTGCGGCAAGGGCCATCACCGTCGGCTGGCCATGCAGTACGGTGACAAACGGTGTCAGCTCAACCTCGGCATGATCCGCCAGCCGATCCAAGACAGCGACATTGGCCGATCTGTCCATCATGCGCATCGCGCGCCCAACCGCCAAGAGCGGCTTGCCAATTCGCCGTTCCGGCGCAATCCCGGTCCAGCGTTCCAATCGATCACTTTCCACAGTCACAATCAAATTGGAGTCTGTCGCCCATCCCCAAACCGGAAGATGCGCAAAAGCCGCCCCAAGCCGTGTTGCCTCGGCGCGGGCGAAGTCCAGAAACTGACTTTGATGCATTTCGAAATGTGCCATCCAGCGGATCCTCAGCCCCTTGGTTACGTCCAAGTTCCTAATGTTTGCTGAAACCGGAAAAGACACAGATGCTTTGGTCTTTTCCTTTCGCAGCAGTTCCGCTACCTAGGAACGTGCAAAACAAGGGAAAAACCGATGTCCGCGCTTCAGATCAAAAAAGGGTCCTCCAAGCATTCTGCTTATAACCTGCGTCCCAATTTCTCGGACATGCAGGAACGGCATACACTGGCTGTGCTGGTCGAAAATGAACCTGGCGTTCTTGCCCGTGTGATCGGCCTGTTTTCAGGTCGCGGATACAACATCGAAAGCCTCACTGTCGCCGAAGTGGATCACGAAGGGCATCTGAGCCGCATCACGATCGTCACCACTGGCACACCTCAGGTCATCGAACAGATCAAAGCGCAGCTTGGCCGGATCGTTCCTGTCCATGACGTGCATGACCTGACGGTCGAAGGTCAGTCGGTCGAACGCGAACTGGCGCTGGTCAAAGTGTCAGGAAGCGGTGACAAACGGGTCGAAGCGCTGCGTCTGGCCGACATCTTCCGCGCCAACGTCGTAGACAGCACATTGGAAAGCTTTGTCTTTCAAATCACAGGCACGCCGGACAAGGTGGATGCGTTTGCGGACATCATGCGCCCATTGGGACTGATTGAAATCGCCCGCACTGGTGTTGCCGCGGTCTCTCGCGGCTCCTGAAGCCGTTCCAATTTGACGAAAAGAAAAAGGCGCCAGAGAACTGGCGCCTTTTCTCGTCTTTGCTGCCCGGGCGCGGGGAACCACCCAGGCAACTGGGGAGACTAGCCGGGAAACGCGATCACGTTGCCCTCCGTGAGTGGCTGGCCAGCCGGCTTCAGTTTGGACACAAGATCCGGGGCGTAGTTGGCGTTGACCCGCTCTGGGTTACGGGCGCGCCGGATTTCACTCTCTTCGCGAAGGTCGAACTGGATCAGATCCCCGGCATCAAGCGGTGTGCCACGATGTGCGCTCTGCTCTGCGCTGGAGTAAAAAGCGAGGTTTCCATGATCCTCGCACCAGATCACCGCATTGTCTTGCCGTTTGTCCGTCCAAAGGACAACACCGTACATTCTTTCTTCCATGATGCGCTCTTTGGTTGCTGTTTTAACCAAAGTGAAATTTTTCCCGCACGGAAAACATCCTTATTGCCGCGTCTATCCCTTGATTTTTGTGCCGTAAATTTGCACCTTTGGCGCGGAACTGCATCAGTACTGACGCCAAAAAGCGTCAGTCAACATCTAAAAAGCGAACAGTCTTGGAAAAAGGCTGAGAACAAAGTACACATACTCAACCAGTGAGGGTTTTATGCGGCCAAAAAACGACCAGAAAGCGCAACGGCACCCGAGTCCGGCCGAATTGCGCAATATGCTCGGTGCCAATTTGCGTCAGCTGTCACAACAGGCCGTCTCGATTTCCGCACTTTGCCGCGAGTTGGGAATCAATCGGACTCAGTATAATCGCTATCTGGCCGGTGAAAGTTTCCCCAGACCGGACGTTTTACATCGCATTTGCAGCTATTTTCGCGTGGACGCGCGAATTTTGCTCGAACCTGTACAAGAAATAAGCAACTCGGCAGGCGGCCTTCTGAACCACCCCGCTGTTGCGGATTTTGTTGGCACAAAAGCGCGTTCTCTGGCCGAAGACGATTTCCCAAACGGGTTCTACCGCTTTGCCCGTCGTAGCTTTGCTGACGAAAGCCGCTTTGTTCAGGGTGTGGTCTATGTGTTCCGCAAAGACGAACAGGTCTTCCTGCGCGGCTTCGAAGCGAAGGAAGCCGTCCGCAGTCAGGGCTTGCCGACCGATCCCGCGACCCGAGAGTTCCGCGGCGCTGTCATGCCCCAAGAGGACGGGATTGCTGTCCTGGTCAGCCGCAGGGGCGCCGTGACCGCATCCTTCAACTATCTGGCCCGCGTACCATCCTTCGAGAACAACTTTTGGGTGGGTTATGTCGCCCGCACGGTTCGCGAAGATGTGGCCGGACGCCGGATCGAACGCTTGGTCTATGAATATCTGGGCCGCGACGCGCAAAAGGTTCTGCCCGCAGCCCGAAGCGCGGGTATGTGCTCAGAAGACGCCCTTGGTCCCTTCCATCGCAATCTTCTGCGTATTGGCACTGCGTTCAAGTAACAGCTGACCTCAGGCTCTATCGATCACTGCAATGCCGGATTCCGGCAACCTATGTCGCGTTCCAGCGCGGCTTTTGCTTTTGCGACTCGCTAAGGTGATAGCCAGTTCACGCAGGAGCGCCGTCATGAGCAAGCACATCACCGATCTGTCACAGGTTCGCCAACCGGTTGAACGCGCGCAGGGATTGCCCAACGCCCACTACATCGATCCAGCCGTCTTTAACGAAGAACGCAACGCGCTCTTGTTCAGTCAGTGGGCCGGTCTGGCCGTCGCTGCCGATGTGCCCGAAATTGGGGACGCAAAACCAATAACGTTTCTGGGCATGCCGCTTTTACTGGTGCGGGGGCGTGACGATACGGTGCGGGTCTTTCAGAACATTTGCCGCCATCGCGGCATGATCCTCGTGGATGAGCCGCGCAAGATCGAAGGGGCCATTCGCTGTCCCTATCATTCGTGGTGCTATGGTACCGACGGCCGCCTTGTGTCGACGCCCCATGTGGGCGGGCCGGGCCAGAACACGCACGACGCAATCGACCGCGCGACATTGGGCCTGATCGAAGTACGCAGCCACATCTGGCGCGACGTTGTCTGGATCAACGTAAGCGGTGACGCCCTGCCCTTCGAAGAAGCCATGGCCGACCTGATCCAACGATGGGCCGAATTCGATCAACCCGTTTACCATGGTGGCGAAAACAGCCGGTTTGTTCTGGACGTTAAAACCAATTGGAAACTGGCCGTCGAAAACTATTGCGAAAGCTATCACCTGCCTTGGGTCCATCCGGGTTTGAACAGCTATTCGCGGCTCGAAGATCACTACAATATCGAAGCGCCCGAGCTTTATGCGGGACAAGGCACATGGGTCTATCGCCAACTCAAAGGTGAGGATGGAACAACCTTTCCGGACTTCGCGGGGCTGGACGAGAAATGGGACACCGCGGCCGAATACATCGCAGCCTTTCCCAATGTTCTGCTGGGCGTTCACCGCGATCATGCCTTTGTTCTCATTCTTGTGCCCGAAGGCCCGGACCACACCTCTGAGCATGTGCACCTGTACTATCCAACCCCCGATACCGACGCCGAGCTGCGCGCCAGCAATGCCGCGTTGTGGAAGCTTGTCTTCGAAGAAGACATCTTTGTCGTTGAAGGCATGCAGCGCGGTCGCCACGCTTCGGGCTTTGATGGCGGACGCTTCAGCCCTGCCATGGATGGGCCGACACATTGCTTTCATGACTGGGTTGCAAGCCGCGTAAACAGATGGCGCGCGCAGAATCAGGCCGCGGAATGAACGATCTTCAGGCGCGATTGCTCAGTGCGCATGAAGATGATGACCGATCGGCACTGATCGCGCTTTATATCGAGGCTGCAGATCAGGCTGCCTCGGTTGAGGCCTGCTATTTCTATCTGACCCACGCCTATGTCTTTGCCCTTGAACTGGGCGATCCCCGCGCAGCCGATCTGCGAGACCGGCTCAGGGCTGCGGGCCGAGAGGTCTGAGCGTGCCGTCACGCCCCAGCCAAATCCGCATTCATTCCCGCGTCCGGCCCATAGGCCAGCATATCGTAGAGATGCCAGCTGGCGTGCCCCAGAACCGGCAAGACAATCAAAAGTCCGAAAAAGCCGGGGATCATCGCCACAAAGGTCGCCGCTGCGATGAACACGGCCCATCCGCACATCACAACCCAATTGCTCAGAACAAACTGAAATGACGTAATCATCGCGGTCACAAAATCTATTTCACGGTCCAGTAACATCGGCAGAGACAGGACCGTGATCATGTAAAGCAACGTCGCAAATCCGGCGCCGACCACGGTTCCGAATCCAAGCATCATCAACCCGTTCGAAGTCAGGTAAATTTCAAAAGAGCTTGAGACATTGGTCATCGTGGACAGCCCCATGAACAAGGCAAAGATCATGTGGGCCAGAAAGAACCAGAACAGGAAGACAACAATGATGATCGCGCAGATCGATGGCAGCTGTCTTTTTGACTGTCTGAGAACCACGCTGGCGATTTCGCTCCACTGCAGTGGCCGGCCCTGTTCAATCCTGCGGCTGACATCATAAAAGGCCACGGCTGCGAAGGGGCCGATCAATGGAAACCCAATTGCGGCGAAGACCAGCCAATAGGTCTGTCCTGTGACGTTGGTGATCCAGACCATCAACCAGCCGCCCAGAACGTAGATACCCGCAAAGACCAACGCGAAACGCGGCGCCTTGCAGAAGTCTCTCCAGCCCCGTCTCAGCGCCTCGCGCAGCGTCGACACAGTGGCAGTGGCCAAATCCGGCACACCAGGTTTAGGCGTATCGGGCATCCCTTCTCCTCCTCAGGTCGCCCGCGCGTTTCCGGCTTCAGACTAGCCAAACACGATTGCGCTTCACAAGGGAAAAGCACCCAAAGGCACATGGGAAGGTGGGCGGGGCGAGGTCATGCAGCCGCAGGGCTGCAGGACGAGCGACGTCGCACCTGATCAGGGTATGTCGCGCTTAGTCTTCTGCGCCCGCCTCGGCACGGCTCTTGCCAGCGACCTGCATGGCCAGAGTAGCTTCCATGAACGGGTCCAGATCCCCATCCAGAACGCCCGAGGTGTCGGCGGTTTCATGGTTGGTGCGCAAATCCTTGACCATCTGATAAGGCTGCAGAACATAAGAGCGGATCTGCGCGCCCCAGCCTGCATCCCCCTTGGCCTCGTGCATAGCGTTCACTTCGGCGTTCCGGCGGTCCAGCTCCAGCTGGTAAAGCCGCGATTTCAGCGCTTTCATGGCGATGTCACGGTTCTGGTGCTGGGATTTTTCCGAACTTGTCACCACGATCCCGGTTGGATGGTGGGTAATCCGAACCGCCGAGTCGGTGGTGTTGACGTGCTGTCCGCCTGCGCCCGAAGACCGGTAGGTATCGATCCGGATATCAGCGGGGTTCACTTCGATTTCGATGTTGTCGTCGATCACGGGATAGGCGCCAACCCCAGCAAAAGACGTCTCGCGCGTGCCTTTGCCAAAGGGCGAAATTCGCACAAGGCGATGTGTGCCACTCTCGGATTTCAGCCAGCCATAGGCATTCTTGCCCTTGATCTGATAGGTCACCGATTTGATACCCGCCTCGGTGCCGGGAGTTTCTTCCTGAAGCTCGACCTCGAAACCGCGCTTTTCGGCCCAGCGAACATACATCCGCGCCAGCATGCTGGCCCAATCGCAGGCCTCGGTGCCCCCTGCCCCTGACTTGATTTCAAGGAAGGCATCGTTGCCGTCCGTCTCGCCATCCAGCAGCGCTTCGAGTTCTTTCTTGGCGGCCTTGGCCACAAGCACCTTCAGCGCATCCTCGGCCTCGGCGACGATCTCGTCGTCCTCTTCCATTTCGCCCAGCTCGATCAGTTCCTGCTGGTCTTCCAGCTCTTGTTTGATCGAAGTGTAGGTTTCCATGGCGTCCACCAGCTGCTGACGCTCGCGCATCAGCTTCTGGGCCGCGGCCGGGTCGTCCCACAGGTTCGGGTCTTCAACGCGCGCGTTGAATTCCTCAAGCCGATGCTGCGCCGTTTCCCAGCCAAGCCGTTGCTTGAGCAGATCAAGCGACTTTACGATCTTGTCCACGTTGTTCTGGGCTTCTGCGCGCATGGTTAATCCTGTCAAAGAACTGCTGGCCCCGCGTGATAGCAAGGCCCCCGCCAAGCGGCAAGGCACCAAGCACAGGCTGGTTCACAGAGTGATCAGTAAAGGCCACCCGAGCTGAGCGAGCCAAATCCGGCTTTTGGTCCGACAATGGCCTTTTTGCCCGAAGAGGTGGTGACTTCCTTGGCAGCGCCGTTGTTGTTCGGGCGGATCAGATCGAAAGCGCCCGACATGGCAAAGCCGCCGTCGAACTGGATGCCAAAGACCGGCTGCTCCCCTTCGCGGAAGCATTCTGCAACGACGTTGGGGCCAGATGCGCTTTCACCCAGTCGCGCGCCGGAAAAGCGATCGATCTTGATGAATTCACAACCCGCCGGCACATCAAAGGCACCGCCACCGTATTTCTGCACGGCTTTTTGCATAAAGCGTGTGAACACCGGGCCGCACATGCCGCCACCGGATGCCCCGCGGCCAAGGCTGCGCGGCGTGTCAAAACCGATGTAACAGCCGGCCACGATATTGCTGGTGAAGCCAACAAACCAGACATCCTTGGCGTCATTGGTTGTGCCGGTCTTGCCGGCAGTCGGGACTGGCAGGTTCACGGTTTTCTTGGCGGTGCCGCGCTCAACCACGCCTTCCATCATGGAAGTCAGCTGATAGGCCGTGATCGCGTTCATCACGCGCTCGCGTTCGTTCACAATGCGCGGGCTGCGGCCAGCGGCGAGGTTCGGGTTGTCGCAATCCACGCAGACCCGCTTGTTCCCATCTTCTGCATCGTGGCTGTAGATCGTGTTTCCATAACGATCCTGAACCCGGTCAATCAGTGTCGGCTGCACCCGTTCGCCGCCATTGGCAAACATCGCATAAGCCGCCACGGTTTTGTACAACGTCGTCTCGTCAGAGCCCAAAGCGTTCGCAAGCACACGGCCCATGTTGTCATAGACACCGAATTTTTCGGCATAGTCCGCAATGACGCCCATGCCCACTTCCTGTGCGAGACGGATGGTCATCAGGTTACGCGACTGTTCGATCCCGGTGCGCAAAGGTGTTGGACCGTAGAATTTGTTGGAAGCGTTCTTTGGACGCCATACGCCCTGCGGCGTGTTGATCTCAATCGGCGCGTCCACAACAATCGTCGCGGGCGTATAGCCACTGTCGAGCGCTGCGGCAAAAACGAAGGGTTTAAAGCTGGAGCCAGGCTGACGCATGGCCTGCGTTGCGCGGTTGAATACCGAATGCTGATAGCTGAACCCGCCCTGCATCGCGATCACGCGGCCGGTATTCACGTCCATGGCCATGAAACCACCCTGCACACGCGGCACCTGCCGCAAGGTCCAGCGCACGTGCTGTCCGCCTTCGGTGCGCGAACGAATGTGGATCACATCACCCGGCGAAAAGTTTTCAAAGAGGTTGCCGCTGAACCAGTTGGTGTCCGAGCGTGGAACGGTCATCCCGCGTGGATCATCCAGCGACAGGCCCTCGATCCCCAGCAAAAGTTCCTGGTCCCGCACTTCGCGGACCACCGCCACGTGCCACTTGCTGTCCAGATCAACGTCGCGCGCAACGGCAACCTTGCGCAAGGCGTCCCGCCATTCCTGCTCACTCGCCAGCGCTTCGACCGGAATCTTTTTGCCGGTGCCACGCCAGCGGCCCAAACCGCGGTCGTATTGCTCTAGTGCGCGTTGCAGCGCATGGGCTGCTTCGATCTGCATCTCTGGGTCAAGCGTCGCACGCACGTTGTACCCGCCGGAAAAGAACTGCTCTTCGCCAAAGTCGCGGCTGAGTTGGCGACGAATTTCGTCGGTGAAATAGTCACGCGGCGGAAGGCTGCGCTGATAGGGTTCGAAATCACCATTCTGAACCGATCTCAGCGGCTGGCTGACCTCGACATCATAGGTTGCCTTGTCGATGTAGCCATTTTCGAACATCTCTTCGAGCACGAAGTTCCGGCGTTGCAACAGGCGTTCCTTGCGGCGAACCGGATGGAACTGCGATGGCGCCTTGGGCAACGAAGCCAGAAAGGCCGCTTCGTGCGGCTCAAGTTCGGACAGCGACTTGTTGAAATAGGTCTGTGAAGCCGCTGTCACGCCATAGGAATTCTGACCGAGGAAAATCTCGTTCAGATACAGCTCAAGGATTTTTTCCTTGCTCAGCGCGGTTTCAACGCGGCTGGCCAGTATGATTTCCTTGATCTTGCGTTCCGCGCGGCGGTCACCAGACAGCAGGAAGTTTTTCATGACCTGCTGTGTAATCGTCGAAGCACCACGCACGTCGCGCCCACGGCTTTGCACCGCCTGAACCGCCGCAGCGGCGATGCCGCGGATGTCATAGCCCTGATGCTGATAGAAGTTTTTGTCTTCCGCGCTGATAAAAGCCTGTTTGATCAGGTCCGGAATTTCAGCCGCAGGCGTGAACAAACGGCGTTCCTGGGCGAACTCGTCAATGACCTGCCCTTCGGTGGAATAGATCCGGCTGATCGTTGGCGGCGTATACTGCGCGAGGCTTTCGTGGCTAGGCAAGTCACGGCCATACATCCAGAAAACGGCCCCGATGGTCAGAGCGACCATCATCGTGCCGAGTGTCACGACCGAAAAGATCGCGCCAAAGAATGAAAAAATGAAGCGAACCACGCGCCTGCTCCTTGCCCGATTGCCGGTTCACTATACGGCATTGGCAGCGCGGTCAAAACACATCCGGGCGGGAATTTGCCGGTTATTGGATCACTTTTACGAACGCAGGTCCGTATCCGGCAAGACTGGCGTGATCATGCGGGTCTTCTGATGTCAGAAACGACTCATGCGGCGCGCCATCTTGGCGCTTTGCTTCATCTGGCGTGCTTGCTTGCGGGCAGCGCGGTTTTGCGCGCGCTCTTCGGGGCTGAGATCCTGATTGGCCTTGCCCGCGCCCATCGCCTTGTCGATGCCCGCGTTCACGCCCTTGTTGATCACCCGGCGCATAACCATGCGCGTGATCATGTTGATGATTTGATTGAAATTCATGCTCTACCTCATGGTTACGGATCTTGTCCGCTTGCCGGACCCTATACCACAACCCGAGACGTTTTTCCGGCGGGAACAACACATTTTTGTGGCATGTGACCCAAGCACGCGCACTTGGTCCGATGCGCGATCAGTCCTCGAACAGCTCGCTCTGGCCCTCTTCGGTCTCTTCATCCGCGTCGGGATCACCTTCACCCGGTGACGGAACACCACTTGGCAACGGGCGGCTTTCGAGCAAACCAGCCGCGCGCAAATCGGCAAGCCCCGGCAAATCGCGCGCCGATTCCAGCCCAAAGTGATCGAGGAACGTTTGCGTTACGACGAACGTTACCGGGCGGCCGGGTGTCATCCGGCGACGCCCAAAGCGGATCCACTCCATTTCAAGCAACTGATCCACAGTGCCGCGACTGACCGATACGCCTCGGATTTCCTCGATCTCTGCACGCGTAACCGGTTGATGATACGAAATAATTGCCAGTGTCTCGATTGCTGCGCGGCTCAGCTTGCGGGTTTCAACCGTTTCGCGCTGCATCAGGAAACCCAGATCAGCGGCGGTTCGGATTGCCCATGCATCGCCAACCTTGACCACCTGCACGCCCCGTCCCTCATAGCGTTTGCGCAGATAGACCAATGCCTCGGCGGCATCGCAGCCATGCGGCATCCGATCGTTCAATTCCTTGACCGACACCGGATCGGCAGACGCAAAAAGGATTGCCTCGACCATGCGTTCCTGTTCGGCCATGGGCGGCGCTTCGAACAGCGACTCGCGCGGGCTATCGTCCTCGTCCTGCGGCACTTCGGGTGGTGTATCAGTCACGGCTATCCTCCCGGCGGCGCAACATGATGGGTGAGAACAGTTCATTCTGCTGCAACTCGGCCTTGCCTTCCTTGACCAGTTCCAGCGACGCCGCAAAGGTCGCGGCTGTGGCCGAACGCCATTTGACCGGGTCGTCTTCCCAGCCGTCAGGCAGATAGCTTTGAATATCCGTCCAAGTCCCGGCAAAACCGATCATGTTGCGCATGCGATCCAGTGCCTGCTCCATGGTAAAGACACTGTCGCGGTCCATCACGAAAGGCCTGAATTCGTCACGTGTGCGAATGCGGGCATAGGCCTGCATCAGATCGAGCAGCGTGGCCGTGTAGGTCACGCGCCGCACGCGTTCCATTTCCTCGGGCAGCCCCCGCGCAAAGAAATCGCGCCCAAGCTGATCGCGGGCCATCAACTTGGCTGCAGCCTCGCGCATGGCCTGCAGGCGCTCAAGCTGAAAGGCCAGATGCGCCGCCAATTCTTCACCCGAAGGCCCCTCTTCGGTTGGGTCTGGCGGCAGCAGCAAGCGAGATTTCAAAAACGCAAGCCAAGCAGCCATCACCAGATAGTCAGCCGCCAGTTCGATCCTCAGTTCCTTGGCTTTTTCGACAAAGCCCAGGTATTGCTTGGACAACTCAAGGATCGAAATCTTGCGCAGGTCCACCTTCTGGGTGCGCGCCATGGTCAGCAACAGATCGAGCGGTCCCTCGAACCCGTCCACATCCACGACCAGAGACTCGGCTGCCAGCCGGTCCGAGACGGATTGAACGTCAGAAAAGGAGAACTCGTTTTCGGTCATGGAGGCCCGGGTTATGGCAACAGCGCCTCAAGGTCCGATTCCAAGGCCGCGATGTCAATGGGTGCAGGTGTTTTCCGCATATCCAGTGCGGCTTGCATGCGCCTTTGGGCCGGCTCGCTCAGGCTTCCGATCCGTTCCATCAGCGGTTGCATTTCGTGCATTTTGCCGTTGCAGTGCAAAACCGCGTCGCACCCGGCGGCCAGCGCCGCTGCGCCGCGTTCTTCAACCGTTCCGGACAACGCTTCCATCGAAATGTCATCCGTCATCAGGAACCCGCCAAACCCGATCTGGTTGCGGATCAGGTCAATCATGGCTGGCGAGATCGTCGCGGGATTGTCCGGATCAATGGCTTCGAACACCAGATGCGCCGACATGCCCAACGGCATGTGGCCAAAGGGTTCAAACGCCTTGAAATCAATACTGTCCAGAACGTCCCGTGGGGCTGAAACACGCGGCAGTTCAAGATGACTGTCCAAGGTTCCCAGACCATGGCCGGGAATATGCTTGATCACAGGCAGAACGCCGCTGTCCAGATGGGCCTGCGCAACAGCCAACCCGATCTCGGCCACCTTGTCCGGTTGATCTCCAAGAAGCCGATTACGCAGCACTGCATGGGTCTGCGGACGGGCCACATCCAACGCCGGCGAACAGTTCCCATCAATCCCAAGGGCCAGCAGTTCTGCGCTGATGATCTTGTACCGCAGGGCCATTGCCTCGGCAGCGTGATCGCCAAACCGGGCTACATCATCCAGCGGCGGAAGCCATTCACGCGCCAAAGGCGCCCGCATCCGCTGAACGCGGCCACCTTCCTGATCTATAAAAATCGGTGCGTGCCAACCTACAGCATCACGCATATCCGAACACAGCGCCCGAATGTCGTCAGCATCTTCGAGATTGCGGGAAAACAGAATGAATCCCGCCGGATAGAACTCTGAAAAGAAACGTTTTTCTTCTGAAGTCAGGCGCGTTCCGGCACAGCCCAGAATGGCCGCGCCAAAACGGCGTGTCATCGTGTCACCACTGGGATGCAATCGACCTTGCCGGCAACAAAAGCAGCGCAGAAGCGGCGCGCGTCAGACAGATCCTCAAAGCCCTGCGCCCGAAGGCGATAGAACACGCGACCGCCTGAGCTGGCCTTTTGGATCACACGGGCTTTGCCGTCGAGGTAATCACCAAAGCGACCTTCCAGCCGCTGCCATTCGGACCGCGCAGTCTCGGGGCTGTCGAAAGCGCCGATCTGCACAAGACGGGTGCCTGCGGGCAACGTGGTCGGGTCAATTTCCTTAACGCCACCGGCAGCAGGCGCGGCAACAGCAACAGCCTGCCCTGCATCAGCGGATGCAACGCGCACGCCGCCACCCAGTCCGGCCGGGCGCAAACGTGGACGCAGCGAACGCGCCAAACCGCCCGCAACAGAGGTGTCATTGACGATCGGGCTTTGCGCCACCCCATCAAGCGCCGTGACAATCGGCTTAGTTTCTCCCGGCGCGAGATCGCTGAGCGGTTGCGCATCGGCAGTCAACTGAGCAACGAGCGCGCCAAGCTGATCGTCTCCGTTCAGAGGCGGTGCAAGGCCCGCGTCTTCGGCAATCTCTTCGGGTGTGAGTTCCATCAGGCGACTGTTCTGCGCCATAGAGGCCTGCACAGGCATCGGGGAATGTGTCGGAACCAGCGCACCCAGGGCCACGTCTTCTTCGCTCAGACCCGCAGGCTTGGGTGCCAGAACAAGACGATCCGCAGGCGGTGCAGTGGTGCCGGAGCCCGCCACATCATTCACGGCGAGACCCTGATGATCCGCAAGCCGTCCGCCGGGGTCTTCGGGCGTTACGCGCATCGGGCCTTCCATGGCCTGAACAATGGGAACACCGGTTACGTCGCGCACCAGAAGCTTGTAGCCCCAGACACCGACACCGATAACCAGCGCCAAAGACACCGTTGCACCGGCCCAATTTGCCAAGCTGGCCACATTACGCGTAGCCGGGGCCGCCTGCCCCCCGTCATAGGTGTAATCCGTCATTTCTGCCTCATTGCCCCCGCGCGATTCTTTGCCGCGTCAGGTGACTCACTGCTCGTTAATCTTGCCTGTGCCCCGTCAGAGCCGCGCTTTTGTCAGCGCATTTCCTCCATCGGAGTCACGCCCAAGATAGCAAGACCAGCAGAAATAACAACCGCCGTGGCGCGGGCCAGCGCGATCTTGGCCTGAGTTGTGGCCTCATCGCCCTGAACAAAGCGCAGCTCAGGCTCATCATTGCCGCGGTTCCACAGCGCGTGCAGCTCGGCAGCCAGTTCACTGAGGAATGTGGCAATCCGGTGCGGCTCGTTGCCTTTTGCGGCAATCTCGACCAGCCGCGGCCATTCAGCGATCTTCCGGGCCAACGTCAATTCCGCGTCGTGAGTCATCCCGCTCAGGTCTGCCTTGGCAAGGCTTGCATCGCTGACATCCATGCCTTCATCCGCGGCCTTGCGGATCACAGAACACACGCGGGCATGCGCGTACTGAACGTAAAAGACCGGGTTTTCCTTGGATTGCTCCACCACCTTGTCAAAATCAAAGTCCAGCGCGGCATCGTTTTTGCGGGTCAACATGTGGAACCGGGCCACGTCAGGCCCGACCATGTCCACAACATCGCGCAGAGTGACAAAAGTCCCGGCACGCTTGGACATTTTGAAAGGCTCGCCGTTTTTGTAGAGCTTCACCAGTTGCAACAATTTGATGTCCAGCGGGACCTTGCCATCGGACAGCGCCGAAACGGCGGCCTTCATCCGTTTGACGTAGCCGCCGTGATCGGCGCCAAAAATGTCGATCAACAGATCAAAACCGCGCGCCACCTTGTCATAGTGGTACGCAATATCCGGCGCGAAATAGGTCCAGCTGCCGTCTGATTTCATGATCGGACGATCCACGTCGTCGCCGTGTTCGGTGCTTTTGAACAGCGTTTGCTCACGCGGCTCCCAGTCCTCGGGTTTCTTGCCCTTTGGCGGCTCAAGAACACCACGATAGATCAGGCCCTTTTCGTCGAGCGTCTGGATCGCCGCTTCGATCTTACCTGTCCCGTACAGCGACTTTTCGCTGAAGAAGTGATCCATCTCGACGCCCAGCGCCTTCAGGTCCGCGCGGATCAGATCCATCATCGCGTCGGTCGCAAATTCGCGCACGTCGGCCAGCCAGTATTGTTCACCCTTATCGAGATAATCGTCGCCTACCTTGGCCTTGAGCGCTTCGCCCACAGGCACGAGGTAGTCACCGGGATAGGTGCCGTCCGCAAACTCGACTTCCTGCCCGTGCGCTTCGAGGTAGCGCAGGTAGACGGACCGCGCCAGAACATCAACCTGCGCGCCACCGTCGTTGATGTAGTATTCGCGCGTCACATCGAAGCCGGCAAAATCCAGCAGGCTCGCCATGGCATCCCCCACGATCGCACCGCGTGCGTGGCCCACATGCATCGGGCCGGTCGGGTTGGCCGAGACAAACTCAACGTTCACTTTCTTGCCCTGCCCCAAGGACGAACGGCCAAAGTCCTTGCCCTGTGCCAGCACAGCAGAAGGCAGGCCCTGCCACACGCCAGCGGCCAGCCGCAGATTGAGGAACCCCGGTCCCGCAACCTCGGCGCTTGCGATCCGATCATCCTTGACCAGCACGGCGGCCAAAGTTTCCGCGATATCGCGTGGCTTCTGACGCAGGGGTTTGGCCAGAACCATGGCAGCGTTGGTCGCCATATCGCCATGGGCCGCATCGCGCGGTGGCTCAACCGTGATCGGGTCGAGGTTTGCGTCCGGGGCATCGTTCAGAACACCGCTGTCCTGCAAGGAAGCGATCACGAGCGAGCGGATATCGGAAAAGAGGTTCATTAAAGCTCTCCAACGGATTTGACGCCCCCTCTAACACGCTGGCCCGGGGCGTCAAATGTCTAGCGGCGCGTCATCCGGGCCTTGTCAGCTTTCGGCGCGTTCGGGCCGGGCCTGGGACAGAGCAACCAAGCGTGCACCGACGCCGCCCTTGATCTCGGTTTTCGGCCCCAGAAGACGCAATTGACCGTTCGGCCCAAGCTCGGCCACAGGCGAGGCATCGGGGTGCTCTGCGCGCCAGTCGTCCAACGTGAACTCCTCGGTAAGCGTTGTAACCCGGAACTCCTTGCCTTCGGATATCGCCGCGCCTGCCTCGAAATAGGTCATATCCGATCCAATGGCACGCCCGCCCAATGTGGGCGGCAGAGCATGGCGGGTGCTGGTCTGTTTGACCCGCTTGATCTGAAAAACGTTATCCCGCCCGAACTCCGGTGCGAGATCTGTCGCAACAAAGGTGTTGTAGGCGTCGTTGTCTGTCGCACAGATCAGCTTTTCATAGGCCACGAGATCGAGCCGGTCTTCGGCCGCTTCTGAAAGGATATCCCCGAAATAGGTCTCAACCCCTGCCTCGCGCGCAGCCCTCAGATGGGCATGGTTCGGGTCGGCAATGATCACCGGCAGATCAAGTTTCTGAAGTGCTTGGGCAAGCGCAACGGACCAACGCGATCCACCAAGGATCATAACACCCGGCGCGTTGGATGCCGTCAGCCCCAAGAGCTTGGCCACAGGGGTCAGTGTAAAGCCGTGCAGCACAACGGTCGCGGCCACAAGCGCAAAGGCCAAAGGCGGAATGCGGCCCGCATCCTCGATGCCCAGCGCCACCAGACGCTCCCCGAACAACCCGGCAACAGCAACAAGGACAACGCCCCGCGGTCCGGTAAAGGCAACCAGCAACCGTTCGCGCCATGGCACATTCGAAAATGCGAGCGCGACCAGAACTGGCAGGGGACGCGCCAACAGGATGACCGACGCCACAAAGGCAGCCGCACGCCAATCCAGCGATTTGAGCAACTCGACGCTCATGCCAGCGGCAAGCAGGATGAAAACCCCTGACACCAGCAGCACGGTTGCGTGCTCTTTGAAACGGCGCAGTTCCACGTAGCTCGGCAAATGCGCGTTGGCGATCCAGATCCCCATGATTGTGACCGTGAGCAAACCGGATTCGTGCAATACGCTGTCGGCCAGCGCAAACACGCCCAGCAAGACGACAAACAGCACTGGTACCTTCATATATTCAGGCACATAGGCCAGCCGGAAGGCACGGGCGACGCCCCAGCCCGCCGCAATGCCAAGCACTGTGGCTACCGCCATGCCGAGGGCCAGCGCCTGCACAGCTTCGCCAACGCTTGTCGCGGTCTGAAGAACGACAACCACTTCGAAGGCCAGAACGGCGGCCAACGCCCCGACGGGATCGTTGACAATGGCTTCCCACTGCAAAAGAGCGGCCGGCCGTTTGGACAACTTGGCCTGACGGAGCAATGGCGCAATCACAGTGGGTCCTGTGACGATCATGATGCCACCAAAAACGGCCGATGCTTCCCAACTAAGCCCGGCGACATAATGCAGAGCCGCCGTCGAGGCGATCCACCCCAGTGGCGCACCCACAACGACCAGTCGTTTTACACCGGTTGCTGCGTCCGACAGCGAATGGGCGTTCAGGGTCAGTCCACCTTCAAACAGGATAATCGCAACCGCGATGGCAACCATCGGCCCCAGCATTGATCCGAATTGTTCTGCCGGGTTCAACAGGCCTAACCCCGGCCCGACAATCAGACCAGCCGCCAGCATCAAAACGATCGCAGGCATACGCAAACGCCATGCAAGCCATTGACTGCCAACGCCCAATGCGCCGACCAGAGCAAAGGCCATTACCGGATCCATTCCAGACACTTCTGCAGTTGCCATATACTCGCCCCTCGTGAACCAGACCTGGCTGCACCGTGCTATTTGCGCCGATCCAGTGCAAGCCCGATAACCGTGCCTTGCGCAACGGCACGTGACACCGGATGCACCAGCATCATGATCGCATCGCCAATAGACAGGCATTGTTCCGACGACCACTCCAGATCGCCCGGCACCTCTGCTCCGCAAAACCGGCCCGGCATGCATTCCTTGCCGAACTGGCGCACAAGCGCCGTGTATCCTGCATGTCTGGCTGTTTCCGTCGGGCTTGATGTGCTGCTGACCGCGGGCATGGCCAGAACCGCACGGGCCTGCCCATTGCGGATGCCACGGACCAGTGCCGCCGCGGTTCCGGCAGATTTGGCGAATATATCCGGAGCCTGCAGCTTTTGCCGCTCGGCGGAAATCGGGCTGGTGTCGATATAGCAATCAAGCGGCTCATCGCCCCAAGCATCGCGCAAAAGCCCCAAAACATCAGCACGTCCGCTGCGCAGGGCCAGGGGTTCTATTTGTTCGGGATTGGTGCGGGCCAGCCCATGCAGGCTTTCCTCGTCTTCGCCAATCGCGATGACGGTCGCGCCAAACCCGCTGAAACGCAACGCGAGCGAGCTTCCCAGAGGATGCTCTGCGCCCATGATGGCAACCACCTTACCTTTGAAATACCCGGCCCCGAACACTGCCAATCCCGTACTGTCAAAAGCGTATCTCAAGTCGCTGTACGCAAAGCCCTGCCAAGATCAGGCCTTTCGACGCGCGGGTCAACTGCCGTCGTGCAGGATGTCACTGCCTGTCAGCTTGGCATGAGCCTGCAAAGCAAAGCGATCTGTCATCCCGGCGATATAGTCCGCCACCAGTCGGGCCAGATCCGCCTCTGAGCCCGCCGCTTCGATTTCAGCCCGCCAGCGGTTGGGCAACAGATCAGGGTTGCTCATGTAGGTCGGGAACAGGAATTCGAGCGCCTTGGTAACCTTTGCTCTTTGGGTCATGACGCTGGGCGCCCGGTACATATTTCCGAATAGAAAAGCCCGGATCACCTTCAGATCGGCCCACATCCCGTCGGAGAATGCGATCACCGGACGTCCCAGATCGCGGATATCCTGCGCACTGCCTGCGCCGGACTGCTTCAGCATCGCGTCGCTGGTGTCGATGACATCGGCGACCATGGCACCAAACACCCGCCGCAAGGCTTCGTGGCGGCGCCGGTACGGCTCAAGACCCGGGTGCTGGCGGTCCACTTCGGCAAAGGCTGATCCAACGATGGGCAATTGCACAACCTGATCTTCGGTAAACAACCCGGCGCGCAAACCGTCGTGCAAATCATGGTTGTTGTAAGCGATGTCATCAGACAATGCAGCGACCTGTGCCTCGGCGCTGGCATGGGTGTTCAGTTCCAGATCATGAACTGCGTTGTATTCAGCCAGCGCATAGGGAATTTCGCCCTGAACCGGCCCATTGTGCTTGGCGATGCCTTCTAGCGTGTCCCACGTCAGGTTCAGACCATCAAATCCGGCGTAGTGTCGTTCCAGTTTCGTAACGATCCGAATGGTCTGCGCATTGTGATCGAAGCCGCCGTAGGGTTGCATCAGCAGATCCAACGCGTCTTCGCCGGTATGGCCAAAGGGCGTGTGCCCCAGATCATGCGCCAGTGCCACGGCCTCGGTCAGGTCGGTGTTCAGGCCCAAAGCCCCGGCAATTGTCCGGGCGACCTGCGCGACCTCGATCGAATGCGTCAGGCGGGTGCGATAGAAATCACCCTCGTGTTCAACAAAGACCTGCGTTTTGTGTTTCAGCCTTCGGAACGCCGATGAATGAATGATCCGATCCCTGTCACGCTGGAAACATGAGCGGAACGCGCTCTCTTCTTCGCTGACCATGCGCCCACGCGCGCCATTGGGGTCACATGCGAAATCTGCCCGCATTCCCGCCGTCCTTCTTTTCTAAGCGCACTCATTGTTATTGCCGTGCGTTCTTGTGGCCTGTCCTGTGCCCGCTTATATTACATGGGAAAGCCAAGATAAACCGGCGAGGATCCCATGCAGTTGCCCCCCAAAGTCACGCCCCGCGCCTTTGAGCGCCTCGCAGAAATCGGCGCTGGCGCAGATGGAAAAGCGCTGCGCGTCGCGGTCGAAGGCGGCGGGTGTTCGGGCTTTCAGTACGAGATCAAGCTCGACGACGCATCCGGGGATGATCTTGTGCTGGAAGGCGACGGTCAGAAGGTCGTGGTCGATCCGGTTTCCCTCCCCTTTCTGGCCGGTGCGGTGATCGATTTTTCCGATGAGCTGATCGGCGCGCGATTTGTCATCGAAAACCCCAATGCCACGTCGTCCTGCGGTTGCGGCACCTCGTTTTCGATCTGATCCGGGCCGGGTCTTCCCCAAAACCAACGGGAATTTCAGCGCGCGTATGACGCCAATCCACTGCGCTATGTCGCGACCCGGCTTTCCCTTTGCGTTTCGCAGTCTATTGTGCCGAAAAAGCGCTGCGCTGCACATAGGATCAAACCATGACCCAAGACCCATTGGTCGTCTTCACCCCGTCCGGTAAACGCGGGCGTTTTCCTGTAGGAACGCCAGTTCTGACAGCGGCCCGTCAGTTGGGTGTGGATCTGGATTCCGTGTGCGGCGGACGTGGCATCTGTTCCAAATGTCAAATCACGCCCGGCTATGGCGAATTCTCCAAGCATGGCGTGACGGTTGCCGAGGGTGCGCTGTCGGAATGGAACGCCGTCGAAGAACGCTATGACCAGAAACGCGGCCTGAAAGAAGGCCGCCGACTCGGCTGTCAGGCCTTGGTTCATGGGGACGTTGTGATCGACGTTCCCGCCGAAAGTCAGGTCCACCGGCAGGTGGTCCGCAAGGCCGCCAGCACCCGCGTGATCGAAATGGATCCTGCATCCCGGCTTTACTACATCGAAGTCGAAGAGCCGGATATGCACGAGCCCACAGGCGATTTGGAACGCGTGGCCCGCGCCTTGGCCGCCCAATGGGACATTCCTGCCGTAACAATGGACTTTTCCGTGCTGGGCACGCTGCAAACCGTGCTGCGCAAGGGCGCATGGAAAATCACGGTCGCGCTGAACAAACACAGCGCCGAAGCAACACCGCAGATCATCGCTGCTTGGCCCGGTTTGCACGAAGACGGCTTGTTTGGCCTCGCGATTGATCTCGGCTCTACAACGGTTGCTGCACACCTGACCAATCTGGACACCGGCGCTGTTGTGGCCTCCTCTGGCATCATGAACCCACAAATCCGGTTCGGCGAAGACCTCATGAGCCGTGTATCCTATGCAATGATGAACCCCGGCGGCGACGGCGAAATGACCCGTGCGGTCAGGCTGGCCATTGATGCTCTGGTGCAGGATATCTCAGCCGAAGCGGGCATTGACCCGGCGCTGATCCTTGAGACCGTATTCGTCTGCAACCCCGTAATGCACCACTTGCTGATCGGCATTGACCCGGTGGAATTGGGGCAGGCACCCTTTGCACTGGCCACCTCTGAGCCGCTTCATCTGCGGGCCGCGGATCTGGAAATCACCGCCCTGCCCTCGGCCTCTCAGATTTATATTCTGCCCTGCATCGCCGGCCATGTCGGAGCCGACGCAGCCGCCGTCGCCCTGTCTGAGCAACCCGGCAAAAGCGAAGATCTGGTTCTTGTGGTCGATGTGGGGACAAACGCCGAAATTCTGCTGGGCGACACCAGCCGCGTTTTGGCCTGTTCTTCGCCCACCGGCCCTGCATTTGAAGGCGCGCAAATCAGTTCAGGCCAGCGGGCCGCCCCCGGCGCCATCGAAGCCATCCGCATCGATCCCGAAACCAAGGAACCGCGTTTTCGTGTCATTGGTTGTGACAAGTGGTCGGACGAAGACGGGTTTTGGCAAGCCACGGCACAGACAGGCATCACCGGTATTTGCGGCTCCGGCATCATCGAAGCGGTCGCAGAGATGCGCATCGCCGGATTGATGGACGATTCCGGACTGATCGGCTCGGCCGAAGCGGCCGGGACAGCCCGCTGCGTTCCCGAGGGGCGGACGCATGCCTATTTGATCCACGATGCCAGCGAAACCGGCGGCCCCCGGATCACGGTGACACAGGGCGATATTCGGGCGATCCAGCTTGCCAAATCCGCGCTCTATGCCGGTGCGCGCCTGTTGATGGACGAAATGAACGTTGAGAAAGTCGACCGCGTGGTGCTGGCCGGGGCTTTCGGCGCGCATATCAGTGCCAAACACGCCATGGTGCTGGGCATGATCCCGGACGTGCCACTGGAAAAGGTCACCAGCGCCGGCAATGCCGCAGGCACCGGTGCGCGCATCGCGCTGTGCAATCTGGCGGCACGCCGCGAAATCGAAGGAACGGTTCGGCAGATCACAAAGGTCGAAACGGCCATCGAGCCGCGGTTCCAGGAACACTTTGTGGCGGCAAATGCCATTCCGCACAAAACCGATCCTTTCCCCGAGTTGTCCAAGATCGTGACCCTGCCCAACGTCAGCTTCAACACCGGCAGCGGTGGCGATTCTGGCGGCCGCAGGAGAAGACGGCGCGCATAGCACAACCGAAACGCGTGTGAACGCCCGATTTTCATGCGCCAAACGGCATTTGTCCATTTTTTCGGCAAATATTCTTGCCTTTGTGATCTGACGCGGGCGCAATGCGCGGCGAAGTCCAACAATCACTCAAGGAGGAATCATGTTCCGACAGACATTTATCGCGGCCACACTGGTGGGCGCAGCCAGCTTCGCTCAGGCCGAAACGGCAGTGCCTTTCGCACTGGACTGGAAATTCGAAGGCCCCGCCGCGCCTTACTTTGTCGCAATCGACAAAGGATATTTCGGCGAAGCCGATCTGTCAGTTGAGATCACAGCCGGTCAGGGCTCACTCGACGCCATTCCAAAAGTGGCAACCGGTGCATTTCCGGTCGGGTTTGCCGACATCAACTCGTTGGTAAAGTTCCTCGATCAGAACCCCGGTGCCCCTGTCACAGCCGTGATGATGGTCTATGACAAGCCGCCGTTTGCGATTGTCGGACGCAAGTCTCTGGGTGTCGAAGCGCCCAAGGATCTCGAAGGACGCGTTCTGGGTGCCCCGCCCCCGGATGGTGCATGGGCACAGTTCCCGATCTTTGCCGCAGCCAATGATCTCGACACCGCCGCAATCACCGTTGAGCCGGTTGGCTTCCCAACACGCGAGCCTATGCTGGCGCAGGGCGAAGTTGCTGCGGTCACCGGGTTTTCCTTCTCATCCTACCTGAACCTTGTTCGTCTGGGCGTAGAGGAAGACGACATCTCGACCATTCTGATGGCGGACTATGGTGTTGATCTGTATGGCAACGCCATCATCGCAAACACCGATTGGGCCGCTGAAAACGGCGAACTGCTGACCGGTTTCCTCGGCGCTGTCGCAAAAGGCTGGGCCGACGCAATCGCAGATCCTGCTGCGGCCATCCCATCGCTGATCGAACGGAATCCGGCGGCTGACGCGGCCCTGGAAACCCGCCGTTTGCAGCTGGCAATCGACGCGAACGTGGCCACCGACTATGCCATGACCAATGGTATGGGCGGCGTGGACGCTGATCGTATGGCCAATGCCATCGAGCAAATCAAACTGACTTACGAATTCCAGAATGAACCGGATGTCAGCCTGTACTTCACAGACGCCTACCTGCCCTCTGCCGACGCGCGGATGCTGAAGTAACCAATCCCTGAAACGATTGCGTGGGCCGCTTGCCAAGGCGGCCCACGCGTGAAAGCGTACCCCCATGACACAAACCATCGAGATTTCCGGCGTCACTCACGCCTATGACACTGCGTCTGGAAAATTGCCTGTTCTGGACAACCTGGACTTTATCGTTCCCTCCGCCTCCTTTTGCGCGGTGGTCGGGCCGTCCGGTTGCGGAAAATCCACTTTGACCAAACTGGTAGCCGGATTGCTGATCCCGGATCAGGGCAAGGTCCTGCTGGATGGCAGAGCGGTCAAAGGCCCCCGATCGACTGTTGGCATGGCCTTTCAGAACCCGGTCTTGCTGGAATGGCGCACAATTCTCGACAACGTCATCCTGCCGCTTGAGATCGTGCCGAACAAACTGACACGGTCCCAGAAAGAGGACCGCGCCCGCGAACTACTCTCGCTCGTAGGCCTGGAAGGTTTTGAGACGAAACGCCCATCAGAGCTTTCTGGCGGTATGCGCCAGCGCGCCTCGCTCTGCCGGGCAATTGCACACAAACCCGATATTCTGATCATGGATGAACCCTTTGGTGCTCTCGACGCTTTCACCCGCGAGGACCTGTGGCAAACCATGCACCGCCTACGCGCCGAAGAGCCGTTCACCTGCATGCTGATCACCCATGATCTGCGCGAATCCATCTATCTGGCCGATCAGACCATTGTGCTGTCGGACCGCCCGGCCCGGGTCCAGCACACTATGGATACTTCGATGAACGGACGCACCGATCTGGACGTTCTATACGAACAAGAAGCGGTCGAGATGCTTCATGTCCTTCGGGATCAGATCAAGATCGCGCAAGGCCGTGCCGAAGATGCACAGGCCGCACAGTAACGACGAACGAGCATACCATGGCCTATGTACCCGACCCCGCCCCGACACCCGCTGCCCCCAGCGGCACCTCGTTTGTGCAACGACTGACGTCGCGCGCAGTTCTTGCTCCCATTGCGGCGATCATTGTGTTTTTGCTGTTCTGGGAAGGATTGGTCTGGTTCAACGAATGGCCCAACTACATCATGGCTTCGCCTTCTGATCTGCCGCCAGCCTATTCGCGCTATTGGGAACTGTTTCTCGTTATGGGTTGGCAAACTCTGTGGCGCACGGTCGTCGGGCTTTTGCTGGCGGTGGCTGTCGGTGTGATCATCGGCATGATCATGGGGTTTTCGCGCACCATGCGCGATGCGCTTTATCCGCTTCTGGTGGGGTTCAACGCGATCCCCAAAGCCACACTGGTTCCGATTGTTGCCCTGCTCTTTGTGGGCCAGCATGACTTCAACACTGTCCTGATCGCCTTTCTGATCTCGTTTTTCCCGATTGCTGTTTCGATTTCGATCGGTCTGTCGACGCTGGAGCCTGAATACCGCGACATCCTGCGGGCACTGGGCGCGTCGCAAACCACCATTTTCTGGAAAATCGCGCTGCCGAAAACGCTGCCCGAGTTCTTTGGTGCGCTCAAAGTCGCGGTCACGCTGGCCTTTATCGGAACGAACCTGATGGAAATCGTCTCGCCGCATGGGCGCGGACTGGGTGCCCTGTTCGATTCCGGCAAAACCAACTCGGATTATCCACTGATGTTTGCCGTGCTGATCGCGCTCGCGATACTGGGCATTGCGCTTTACTACGTGGTTGTTGCGCTGGAAAAGATATTTGCCGGATGGGCCGAACGCGCGCCGTCTTGACGATGGCCAGAGGCCCAAGTATCCCAAGCGCCTGCGTGCGGGTATGGTGAAAAGGTATCACGCGAGCTTCCCAAGCTTAAGTTACGGGTTCGATTCCCGTTACCCGCTCCAATCGCCCAGACATCGCCAGTCCCAATTGGTCCCCTGAATACGCATTGCCCCTGCGCTCAGGACGCCTGCAAGCGACCCTGCAAAACGGCCACCCCGGCACGGATTTCGCTTCTGATTTCGCCGCCCCGATATGGATCGCTCAGCTGCGCGATCAGGTCAGGACCGGGTTCCGCCTTGCGGTGCCATGTCAGTCCTTGCAGAATCTGCTGCGCATGGGCGGGCAACCGTTGGGGAATGCTCTGGCCAGATATTTCGGCCCAAAGCCCCGCCCAGCAGCGGGCGACTGACCAGGGATTGTAGCCACCGCCGCCTGAAACAATCAGGCGCGGGCTAAGCGGGCGCAGCGCACGCAACGCAAGGCGATGCGAATGGTTGGACAAGGCCAGCCGGGATAACGGGTCTTCCAAAAGGGCATCAGCCCCGCATTGCAGGAAAACGGCACCGGGTTTGAATTGCGCGACCGTCGGCACAATCATTTCGTTCAGCACAAAGGCGAATTCATCATCGTTGAACCCGCGTGGCACTGGCAGGTTGAACCCTGCCCCACCCGCATCATCCTGCAGCGCGCCAGTAAAGGGCCAGCGGTTGTCCTCATGCACCGAAATCATGCGCACCTGTTGCGAGCCATGAAAGCCCACCGCCACCCCGTCACAATGATGTGCGTCGATGTCCACATAGGCGACGCGCTCGATCCCCATCTCCAGAAGGCGCCTTATGGTGATGACCGGCTCGTTTAGATAGCAAAAACCGGCCGCCTGATCCGGCAATCCGTGGTGGGTGCCACCCCCTGGATTGAACACCACTCCGCCCCTGGCCACAAGTTCAGCGGCCAGCAATCCGCCCCCAACCGCTGTGGCCGGGCGTCTGTACATTTCGGGAAACACAGGGTTCGAAAGCGTGCCCAGACCATGGGCGCTGCGGGTCTCTTCACTGACCTTTTGCCGGGCTTCGGCCTCCATCAGCGCCGTGATGTACCGCTCAGAGTGGAAACCATGCAGTGCAGCGGGTTTTGCACGCGGCGAAGTGCGATATCGCGCACCCGGCAACCAACCCAGCGCACGGCACAGATCAATGACGGCCGGAACGCGTTCGATCGACAAGGGATGCTTGGCGCCATAGCGCGATCCGCGATAGATTTGAGATCCTATGAACAAGGCGTCCTGCATAAGGCCTAGGTAACACCAAAGACGGCAGGGCCAAGGGCGTGATGCCCCTCAGTTCAGAATTGAGCGCAGGATTCGTTTACGCGCGGGGGGAATCGCCGCAACTTCGACCCCGGTAAAGACGTGGATGGTGTTCATCTCGGGATCCACAACGGCATGATCGCTGACCCACCCGCCCATCGACAGATAGGTGCGCAGCAACGGTGGCAGGTGCTGCAAGGCCTGACCCGGGTCATGGGGCGCCTGATGTGAAAATTCGACCACTGGTATGCCTCGCCGCTCTGGCCGCATAGCAGGCGGCGCAAGGTGGCGCTGACGCAACAACGCAAAAGCCGCCTCATAAACAGCAGGGTCTGTGCCCTCAAAGCTGCTGCAACCGAACAGGATCCGTGCGCCATGAGAATCGACATAGGCCGCAATAGCGGCCCAGACCAAACGCAGGATATCGGGGTCCCGAAATTCCGGATGCAGACAAAACCGCCCAAGCTCAACGCCCGGGCAAGCGGCGTTTGCCAGCCTTTCGAGATTGTAGAACTGGCCGGAATAACCGTTCTGTATCGCGCTAGCTTCGGCAAAACTCAGACGGCAGGCGGCAACCAGCGCGCCGCAATCAAGGGTTTCCACGAGCAGATGATCACTGACCAGATCAAACGGGTCCATGTCCGGATCAGCGGCATTTCCGTGAAACGACAGCCCACGCAACTTCTGTGAACGGACCAGATCAGAGGATCCTTCCGCCAGTCGCACGCGGTACTGGCCTTTGATAGCGGGCAGGTTCGGCAGGCGCGCACGGGGGCTGAACGGTTCCACGAAACTGCCGACTTTATGCGACAGCGCCATGCCTTCGGCTCAGTTGTTGCCGAGCAGCTCTGCTGCTGACAGGCCACCGATATTGCCAAAGAGTTTGCGAATGAAACCGATGTCTCCGTCGCCCGATCGCGTCACACGGCGGTTCAGTTGCACAACGCGCCCGTCTTCGAGACCATAGCTGACGATGTTGTCTACAACGTCGGTACTGTCAAAGGTGATCGCAAGAACGCGGCGGTCGATAACCTGCGGGCGCTGCCAAGCAAAGGTCCTTACATCAGATTCGATATAGTAGTAACCGCCATCGTTCAGAACACCGGACGTTGTCGGCACACCTACGAGATCCTCGACCGAGGCCTTGGTGTCGACGCCCGGCACGATCTGTTGCAGATCTTCCTCGGGCGGCATCCAACCGTGTGTGCGGTACTGGGCCGTACAGCCAGCCGTGGCCAATACGACAGCGCACAGGATCACCGCTTTCGATTTTGCCCATTTGCTGCGCATTGATGCACCTCTTGCCTTGGCCATGCCTCACATCCGGCTTACAGAAGGTTAGCGCTCCATTCAAGCCAAGGAAAACCCCACGATGACCGCAGCATCGTCAGATATGCCGCCCAGCCCCCACATTTTGCGTGTCGCGAAACTCAGGCAGAGCGGTGAAACACCCTTTTCACTCGCTCCGGATTCGGGCGAACGGGCCTTGCTGGCCGAAAGACTCGGCGCGATTTCGGTCAAGAAACTGCGCTTTGACGGCACGCTGGAGCCAAAGGGCAAAAAGGGCTGGCAACTTTTCGCCAAACTGGGCGTAACCGTTGTGCAGCCTTGTTCCGTAACGCTGGAGCCGGTGACCACCCGGATCGACACCGACGTGACTCGCCGCTTTGTTCCGCCAAACATGCTGAACCAGTATGATGACGGGTCTGAAACCGAAATGCCGGAGGACGATGAAACCGAAGCCTTGGGTGAAGACATCGATCTCGCAGCCATTCTGTCCGAAGCCCTGTCGCTGGCGCTTCCGCCCTACCCGCGCAAGGACGGCGCCGAACTGGAACAGGCACAGTTCGCACCTGAGGGTGCCGTGCCGCTGGATGATGATGCCATCAAACCCTTCGCGAGTCTGGCAGCCCTGCGCGACAAAATGCAGAACGGAGACCCGAGCGACTAGAAATGGCTTGCTCTTTTAAGCTTTCTGCGTATTTTCGCGCCTTCATGAGACGACAAGGGTTGTGTCCGCCCCGTGCTTGCGCGTAAGAGGCCGAACAATCGAAATCCGCGGCCGCCCTACACGGCCGATCACGTAATATGAGAAGGTTGAGACATGGCCGTCCAACAGAACAAAGTGTCCAAATCGCGCCGCAACAATCGTCGTGCGCACGATGCACTGGTCGCTGCTAATCCGAACGAGTGCGACAACTGCGGTGAACTGAAGCGTCCGCATCACGTTTGTCCGTCCTGCGGGCACTACGCAGAGCGCGAAGTCGTCGCCTTGACCGACGAAATCGATCTGGACGAAGACGCAGCATAACATCGGCTTCGGGCGCCCTGAATGACCTTATCCAAGGATCACAACACGGCTGGCGCCGGACGCATTGTTATTTCGGTCGACGCTATGGGCGGCGACCATGGGCCGGCGGCAGTAGTCGCCGGCATCGCGCATTCTGCCAAGAAGAATCCCGAATTGGATTTCCTGCTGCACGGCGATCAGCCTGTGCTGCAAAAACTTGTTTCTAAACGTAAAATCCTCTCTGGCCGATGCGAAATTCGCCACGCTGATGATGTTGTCAGCATGGAAGACAAACCCAGCCAGGTGATGCGGCATGGCAAGGCGACCTCGATGTGGTCCACATTGGATGCCGTGCGCGCAGGCGAAGCAACGGTGGCCGTCTCTTGCGGCAACACGGGCGCGCTGATGGCGCTGGCCATGATCCGGCTGCGCAAATTGCCCGGCGTCAACCGGCCTGCGATCGCGATCCTTTGGCCTTCGCGCAACCCTCAGGGTTTCAACGTGATGCTGGACGTGGGTGCAGACATCCGCGCCGATGCCAAGGATCTGCTTCAATATGCGCTGATGGGCGTGTCCTATGCCCGCAACGGCATGGAACTGTCCCGCCCTCGTATCGGGCTTTTGAATGTTGGCACCGAAGAGCACAAAGGCCGGGCCGAGCTGAAAGAAGCGCACGAGTTGATCCGCGAAAACGCAGAGCGGGGAAATTTCGAATTCGTGGGATTCGTTGAAGGCGGCGATATACCCGGCAATGTTTGCGACGTGATCGTGACAGACGGGTTCACCGGCAACGTTGCGCTGAAAACAGGCGAAGGCACGGCCTCGCTGATCGGGGATCTGCTGAAGCAAGCCTTTGCATTCTCTCCCCTCTCGCGCCTCGCCTCGCTTTTGGCCGTGACCTCCCTGCGCCGTTTGCAAAAACGGATCGATCCACGCCGGGTGAATGGCGGCGTCTTTCTGGGACTGAACGGGACAGTGGTAAAGTCACACGGCTCAGCGGATGCAACGGGCGTGTCAGCCGCGGTCAAGCTGGCGTTTGAACTTGCCAAATCCGGATTTGGAGACAAACTCGCGGCACGGGTTGCCTCTGCGTCAGCACAGACGCAAGATGCAGCCACAAGCGGAGCCGAATCCGCGCAAGAGAAAGAGCAGAATCCATGACAACGCGTTCCGTTGTGATTGGCGTCGGGCACTACCTGCCGGAACGCATCGTAGAAAACGCCGAGTTTGAAGCGACGATCGACACAACGGACCAATGGATTCGCAGCCGGTCTGGTATCGAACGGCGCCACTTTGCGGCCGAGGGTCAAAGCACATCCGATCTTGCGACCAAAGCGGCCAAGGCAGCATTGGAAGACGCCGGTATCGACGCCGATTCTCTCGATGCAATCGTTCTGGCTACGTCGACGGCTGATCTGACCTTTCCGTCGGCAGCGACCATGGTACAGGCCCAGCTGGGCATGACCCGCGGCTTTGCCTTTGACGTTCAGGCCGTCTGTGCAGGCTTTGTTTTCGCCCTCAGCAATGCGAACGCCCTGATCCTCTCCGGTCAGGCCAAGCGCGTGATGGTGATCGGTGCGGAAACATTCAGCCGCATCATGGATTGGTCCGACCGCACAACCTGCGTTCTGTTCGGCGATGGGGCGGGCGCGCTGATCCTCGAGGCTCAGGAAGGCGACGGCAGCAATGCAGATCGCGGAATTCTGGCCACAGACCTGAATTCGGACGGACGGCACCGTGACATTCTCTATGTGGACGGCGGTGTTTCAACACAGTCGACCGGTTTCCTGCGAATGCAGGGCAAGGAAGTGTTCCGCCATGCCGTCGAAAAGCTGGCCAAAACCGCTGAAACCTCGATGGGCAAGATCGGCCTAGAAGCAGACGATGTGGATTGGATCGTCCCGCATCAGGCCAACATTCGAATTATCACCGGCACTGCCAAAAAGCTGGGATTGCCGATGGACCGTGTCGTTGTGACGGTTCAGGATCACGGGAACACCTCGGCGGCGTCGATACCGCTGGCGCTGTCGGTTGGAAAACAGCGCGGCCAGATCAAGACCGGAGACATGATTGTCACCGAAGCGATCGGCGGCGGTCTGGCCTGGGGGTCGGTCGTGCTGCGCTGGTAAGCACAAATACCTCTCAACTCACATCTAAAGTATTCGCGCCAAGTCCTTGTTATTGACTTGTGTTTTACCCTCCTGCATTTTGCTTAAAACACTGGGAGGGACGACATGGGTGAGAAGACCCTAACACGGATGGATCTAAGCGAAGCAGTGTTTCGCGAAGTCGGGCTGTCACGCAACGAAAGCGCCGAACTGGTCGAGTCCGTTCTGCAGCATATGTCGGACACTCTGGTGGGTGGCGAACAGGTCAAAATCTCGTCATTCGGCACCTTTTCAGTGCGCGAGAAAGCAGCCCGCGTTGGCCGCAATCCAAAGACCGGCGAAGAGGTTCCAATCCAGCCACGCCGGGTCCTGACCTTCCGTCCATCGCATCTGATGAAGGATCGCGTGGCGGCTGGCAACAAGCGCTGAGGCCGCGGATATGGCGAAATCGCGCGACGCCTTCCGGACCATCTCGGAAGTAGCGGAATGGCTCGATACGCCAGCCCATGTGCTGCGCTTCTGGGAAAGCAAATTCACCCAAGTCAAACCAGTGAAACGCGCCGGGGGTCGGCGGTATTACCGGCCCGCCGACATGACCTTGCTGGGCGGCATCAAGAAACTGCTGCACGAAGATGGCATGACCATCAAAGGTGTGCAGAAAATCTTGCGTGAACAAGGTGTTAAGCACGTATCTTCACTGTCAATCGATATAGATTCCGACCCCGCCATGCAGGACGACAAGGCGCCGGAGACCCCGGCAGACACCGAAGCCGATGCACCGTTTATCGAGGTCGAACAAAGTGCCGAAGAAAGCAGTGTCGTAGCCTTTGCGCCAGCTGCCCCGGATGCAGAAGCACCCGGCGATGCAAACGCCACCGAAGATGCTCCAGCTGTCAGTGATGATAGCGATGACACGGAGCCGATGGCTCAGGACGATATTGAAACTACGGATGCCGTAGCAGAGATCGCGGCCTCGTCCGGTGACGGGCAGAGCGGTGTCGAACAAACCGATTTAGATGACCCGATCGAAGAGGCTGAAGACGCCCCTGCCGAAGAGCTAACGCCAGCAGAAGAAATAGAACCATCTGAAGCGGAAATCGCACTTTCAACCACAGAAGATGCGGGCGAAGACAGCGCTGCGACAGCTGCGCCGCTGGTCGACGAAATGTCGCCGGAAGCCGAAAAAATGGCTGAGGCCGAGGATACGGGCGCAGACATCGATTCAGGCGGTGATTCTGTTGGCGAAATTGCAGCCACCGCCGAGATCGGCGAAACCGCGCCTGAAGACACCGTTGAAGAAGTAGCCGAAGACGCCTCGGATGCCGCGTCGGGCGGCTCCGCCCTGCCCGCTTTCCTGACCCGTTCGATGGCGGACCGGCAGCAATCGGAAGACGATCAGGACGTGGCGGCTGAAGAACCCACAGATGACACGCCAGAGTTAGCCGACGAAACGGTTGTTGCATCGGGCGCTGCCGCCTTGGCCGCAAAAGCGGGCGATGCAGAAACTGTTGATGTGAATGGATCCACCGACACCACGCAGGGCGTTTTGGGACTGTTGGCCAGTAAACGCGAATTCAGTGCCGCAGAAATCGAAGCGCTGCGCGCACAAAGGTCTGCACTGCGCGCATTGGTGGATCGTCTGAACTGATCCAACAGTCAAAGCGCGGCGCTCCGGGTCATTTCAAGCGGGATTTCCATGCAAAAGGGGTTGCCCCGACCGGCAAAACCAGTAAGACACGTCTCCAGTCGGGCTATGGCGCAGCCTGGTAGCGCGTCCGTCTGGGGGACGGAAGGTCGCAGGTTCGAGTCCTGCTAGCCCGACCAATCAGCTACCACCGCACCAATCACCAGTTTCCGAAGGTTCCAAGCCTTGCCGTCTACGGCCTTGATCCGTGTTCTATCTGACATTGTCAGATGATTGGAAACACTGAGTTTTCCCCTTTTGGAAGCCATTGCCGTATGGGAAAGCTGGCCGGGAAAAGGGAACTAGGCTAGTTCCCAGAACACGGCCGTGGGGGCCCGTAATGCTGCTAAGTTCGCACCTGTTCAGGGTGGCGTTCCGTCGTCTCCACATTTTTTTTGAGTTTGCATGCAGTTGCATGGAGTTATGTGAATGCCGATCGAACAGTCGCAGTATATCTTTGGCAATTCTCTGGTGAATTTCGCCGGTGGCAATGCCTTTACCAACGTCCCCTACTGGATGGATCTCTTTGCCGAAGAAGCGGGGAACACCTACGCGGCCAATGGCGCCTACGGGTTCTTGCGTGAATTCGCCGACCGTCCCGAACCCCTGTCGCAGTGGGGTTTCAGCGGGGTCGACAGCGCGTGGGAATCCGGCAGCTTTGCTGATGCGGAGTTTGACAGCGTTCTTATAACACCCGCGAACTTCATCCAGGACCTGTCGGTCGACATCAACTATTTCGGCGACAGCCGTTCTCCACTGGATGCGGTTCAGGACATTGTCGCGGATGTGACCACGGACCAGCCAGATGCAAGAATCTTCATTTACCAAGGCTGGGCCGACATGGGCCCATATAGCGACACAATCCCGCCGTCCGACGATGCGCTGCGCGCCTATCACGACTATAACATGGGCGGCTACAACGATTGGTACGAAACGCTGGTTGATCAGATCAACGCGGCGGATCCCGATGCCAACGTTACCCTGATCCCGGTGGCCTCCACGCTTTCGGAGCTGTTCACAACTGTTTTGTCCGACGTTCCTGCCGACGCGCTTTACGTAGACAGCGCCCCGCATGGTACGGAAACCACCTACTATCTGGCCTCTATGATCACCTACATGGCCACCTACGGAGAACGCCCGCCGCAACTTGATCCTGCGCCAGACAATATTCACCCATCGGTTTTGGCAAATCACGAAGCGATCGTGGATGTGATCGAGGAAAACTTGATCGAGGCAGGTGTTCTGGATGGGACTGGAACTGGAATCGATTCCGGCGAAACAGGCCCCGTCGATCCAGAACCGGTCGATCCAGAACCGGTTGATCCAGAGCCCGAAGTCGTTCCAGAGCCGGAGCCAGAGGTCATCCCCGAGCCAGAACCAGAGGTCATCCCCGAGCCAGAGCCCGAAGTCATCCCTGAGCCAGAACCCGAAGTCATCCCCGAGCCAGAACCCGAGGTCATCCCTGAGCCAGAGCCGGAGGTCATCCCTGAGCCAGAACCAGAGGTCATCCCTGAGCCAGAACCCGAAGTCATCCCTGAGCCGGAAGACACCGCAGAAGCGGCTGAATTCACGGTGGATTTCTTCAACCTAAATCCATCTGTCCGCTCGATCGACGATGTCGACTTTTCGGTACAAGCCGATGGCACTGACACGGCAGAAGACGTTGATTTCTTTGCCACAACCGAAGCTTTCGCCGATGGCGCCCAGTCGGATAATGTTGCGACGGTCTTTACCAAGACAATCGACAGCGCCGAGGGCGGCGTCTACCGAGTTGATCTTCAGGCAGAGGATGAGGCGCAGCTCTATGTCAACGGCGAGTTGATCCTCGACAGCCGCGATGTGGAACTGGAAGGCTTTCAGCAAGTCGAATTGGAACTGCCCGCCGGTGAACACACTGTCGAGATCAGGCACCTTGAATTGCGCGGTGAAGCCAGCCTTCGTTCGAATATCGAATACGTAGGCCCGCTTGAAGATACGCCAGACGACGTAGTCGATCCGGAACCTGAAACTGGCGTTGAGCCCGTTGTCGACACCGACGATGACGATGTCGATGCACCTGCGCCGGAAGAATCCGGCGGGCGGCCAAGCCACGGCCAAGGCAACGGCAACGGCGGTCACAATGGTAACGGCGGACGCGACCCGGTTGCGGATCAGGATGCTGAAACCGAGGCAGAGGCATCGACACCAGAGGTAGAGACGATCGTTTCAGGCGACGAGATCATCACCATCCTCGCGGCGTTCAGCAACAAGAAGTGGTGGGACGCCGAGGCCGAACTCGAGGCACTGGCCGAGGAAGAGGACGAAGCAGCCGATATCGTCTGATCCGGCCCAAATACAAACAAAGAGCGCCGTCCCATTTGGGGCGGCGTTTTGCGTTTTTGCCCTCCCGCTTTGTGGATGTGCTTGCTATGCAGATGCAACGGACGAAAGGAACACGACATGCCAGGCGTATTGGCAAGCCAGCAGATCGAAACTCTGATAGCGACAGGCGGCCTTAGCGCTGGCACAGATTTCGTGGATGGCCAGATTCAACCTGCCAGCCTTGATCTGCGTCTGGGCACCGTGGCCTATCGGGTTCGAGCCTCGTTTCTGGCCGGTGAAGGACGCAGTGTTGCCAGCCGGATAGAAGATTTTGAGATGCACCGGATCGATTTGACCGATGGTGCGGTTCTCGAAAAGGGCTGTGTCTACGTTGTTCCGCTGATGGAAAGCCTCTCGCTGCCCAACGGTATTCAGGCCATCGCAAATGCCAAAAGCTCAACCGGGCGATTGGATTTGTTGACCCGCGTGATAACCGATGGCGGTACCGAGTTTGATCGTATTGCGCCCGGCTATTCCGGGCCGCTCTACGCTGAAATCTGCCCGCGAAGCTTCTCTGTGCTGGCACGGCCTGGAATGCGGCTGAACCAGATCCGGTTCCGCGATGGTCGGGCCGTTCTGGATGATGATGAACTGCGCGCTCTGCATGAGGCGGAAACACTGGTCGGTGGCGGCCCTGCCGTTATCAGCGAAGGTTTGGGCTTTTCCGTTGATCTGAGCCCCGGCGAGGGCAATCTGGTCGGTTATCGTGCCAAGCCGCACACCGGGGTGATCGATCTGGATCGCATCGGCCAGTACGATCCGGCCGATTTCTGGGAGCAGCTCTATACTGACACGCGGCAGTTGGTTCTGGACCCCGGCGCTTTCTACATCCTTGTCAGCCGTGAAGCGGTCCATATCCCACCCGGCTATGCCGCTGAAATGGCACCCTATCTGGCCATGGTTGGTGAATTCCGCGTGCACTATGCGGGCTTCTTTGACCCCGGCTTTGGCCACGCGGCTGCCGGAGGAACCGGCGCGCGTGGCGTGTTGGAAGTGCGCTGCCACGAGGCACCTTTTGTGCTGGAGCACGGACAAGTGGTCGGACGACTGGTTTATGAACGGATGTCCGAAATACCGCAGCAGCTATATGGCGCGGGCATTGCTTCCAACTATCAGGGTCAGGGCCTGAAACTGTCCAAGCATTTCCGCTAAGCGACCTATTGGCGGCGCAGGCGGGACAGAGCTTCGTCCTCGATGGACCATGCTTCGATGCCGTCACGGATACCAGCCGCCATACCCGCACGCCATGCCGGATCCTGCAGGTTCTTCAGATCCTGCTGCGTTGACAGGAACCCCAGTTCCACCAGAACCGATGGGATGTCGGCGGCCTTGAGCACCGAAAACCCGGCCTTGCGCAGCGGCCTTTTGTGCACATGGCCTAGTGCATTCCGAATACCGTTGACCAGATGGCGCGCCAACGCAGCGCTGCGCGGCGTATTGTCGAGCCGGGCAATTTCCATAAGCACCTGCGCGACCTGATCGTCGGCACCAGACAAATCGACACCGCCCAGAAGGTTGTCACGGTCATGACGTTCCGCCAAAGCGGCCGACGCCTCATCCGAAGCCTCTTCGTCCAGCACATAGACCGTCGCACCATGCGCCACGCCTGCGGCAATTGCATCTGCGTGCAAGGAGACGAACAGATCGGCATTGGCCTGTTGCGCCATCGCGACCCGCGCCTCCAGCGAGACGAATACATCGGCCTCTCGTGTCAGGAATACCTCGTAACGGCCAGTCCGCAGCAACGCCTCGCGCAGCTCAAATGCAAACTGAAGCATCAGGTCGGCTTCGTTGATGCCGGTGCGTTCCGCGCCCGGATCCAATCCGCCATGCCCGGGATCCAGCATAACCCGCAAGGGGCCATCTTGCCCGGCCTGCGCGGCCACTTGTGCCTCGGGCCGGATGGCCTGCCAGCCCGGAGACACAGGAGCCCCAGCAGTTTTGGCAAAGCTCTCGTCATCACTTCGGCGCAGGGTTACCGCCAGTCGCGCCAGCCCTGTTTCTGGCTGCGTTTGCAGTTCCGCCTGTTCGACAGCCATCGGTTCGGCCAGTTCCAGAACCATGCGGGACCAACCGGGCTGAAACCGGCCCACGCGCAATGCGCTGATGCGATCCGAGGAATTGACCTCTTCACCAATCATGCCGCTCCAGTCCACTTCACGAAAGTCGAGAACAAGGCGGCGAGGCTCATCCAGAGTGAACAGTCGCCAAGGCACACCCTGACTAAGGTCAAGTGTAATGACCGTCCGCCCAAACCGGGCATCCTCCATACTGGCCGATTGCAACCGGGCCAGACCACCGGACTGCTGGGCAATGCTTGTGGTCGCGCCAAATACAAGCACGCAGCCCAAGACTGTCAAAAGATGCAAAAGCCTGCTCATCCGCCTCTTCCCGGGGTGGTTTCGGGCAGGATAACAGAGCCGCACAAGGCACGCATCCCAAACAATCCAATCAGGTCAGATATGACCCCGGGCCTGCATAAATCCGCGCAAACGTTCCAACCCTTCTTCGATATCGGCTGTTGAGCGAGCATAGGAAAACCGCAAGGTCCCGCCGCCACGGACCGGATCGAAATCCAGACCGGGGGTTACCGCGACCCCTGCCTCGTCCAGAATGGCGCGGGCAAAGGCCCGGCTGTCATCGGTCAAATGGCTGATATCGGCATAGACGTAAAACGCACCATCCGGCGGTGCGATACGATCAAACCCGGCCTGAGGCAAACCTTCGAGCATGAGCGCGCGGTTCTTGCGGTAAACGGCCATGTTCTGTTCGAGTTCATCACCAGCATCCATGGCCGCCAGCGCCGCCAACTGCGAAGCATGCGGCGCGCAGATGAACATGTTCTGCGCCAAACGTTCGACCTGTCGGATGTTGTCTTCTGGCAAAACCAGCCAACCGGCCCGCCATCCGGTCATGGAGAAGTATTTGGAAAAAGAATTGATGACACAGACATCATCACTGATTTCCAGCGCGCTGACCGCTTTGGCTTCATATTCGATGCCGTGATAGATTTCGTCAGACAAGAAGGCCGCGCCTCTGGCCTGCGCTGCTGATATCAGTGCTGACAATTCTGGCCGCCCCAGCATCGTACCGGTGGGATTCGCAGGGCTGGCGACCATCAGGCCCTGATAATCCACTGCTTCGAGGTCTGCGGGAGTAGGTTGAAGGCGGTTTTCCGCCGAAGATTGCACCTCGACCGGAACCAGGTTCATCGCCTTCAGGATCTGCCGATAGGACGGGTATCCCGGTGCGCCCAAGGCGACACGATCCCCGGCGTCAAACAGCGCCGAAAAGGCGAGAATGAAACCGCCGCTGGATCCCGGGGTAACCACAACGCGGCCCGGATCCAGATCAACATTGTACCATTCCCCATATAGCTGGGCGATCCGCGAACGCAGCGCCGGAAGTCCAAGAGCAACTGTATAGCCGAGCGACTCGTCCTGCATGGCCTTGGCCAAGGCGTCTCGGGCAGCCGCCGGCGCAGGTGTGCCGGGCTGGCCCACTTCCATGTGAATGATATGACGGCCCGCCTGCTCGGCCTGCCGCGCCGCTTCCATCACATCCATCACAATAAAGGGATCAACCGCACCCCGGGTTGAATTCCGCATGACTTGCCTCTCTACTCTGCTCGCACCATCTTGGCCTTCATGGCCTGTGTCCCTGTGCCTACGGCTAGAAACGGTGAGGCGTCAATGATCCTTCCAAGACTGATTGCAAAATGCCTGAGCGTGGTCCTGCTGCTAAGCCTTCTGGCCGCGTCCCCTGCCCGTGCCGCGACTTTGTTGCGCGACGCGGACATCGAGTTTTCGCTGCGCCAGCTGGCCAAACCTGTGCTGTCCGCGGCCGGTCTGAACCCCAACTCAGTTCGCATTCTGTTGATTGACGACAGCGCCTTGAATGCCTTCGTTGTCGATACGCAGCATATCTTTATCCATTCCGGCCTGATGATGAAGCTGACGACCGCAGAACAGCTTCAGGCTGTTATCGCGCATGAAGCGGCTCATATCTCGAACGGCCATCTGGCCCGCCGCCTTGGCAACATGCGCTCTGCCCGCACGGCGGCCGGTCTGGGCCTGCTTCTTGCGGCGGTGACCGGTGCGGCATCTGGGAATGGTCAAGCCGCAGCCGCCGTGGCAGCGGGCACACAAGGATCAGCCATGCGGCTGTTCTTTACCCACACACGCGCCGAAGAGAGCGCGGCAGATATCTCGTCTGTGCGGTTCATGATGCGCGCCGGGATCGACCCGCGCGGCGCATTGGAGGTGCAGGAAATTTTCCGTGGCCAAGAGGCGCTCTCCACCGCCCGCCAAGACCCCTATATGCGCACGCATCCTCTGTCGCGCGACCGGCTGCGCGCCCTGCGTGGTCTGGTCGAAGGACACAAAGGCGCGGGCCCGAACACGACGTCGCAGTACTGGTTCGAACGCGCCAAAGGCAAGCTGACTGCCTTCAAACGGGCACCCAGCTGGACCCTGCGCCGCGCCAAAGACAGCATTTCGCAGGATATCAACCTGATGCGACAGGCGGCGGCCTATCATCGGCAGTCCAACACCAAACGCGCTCTCAAGGCGATTGATCAGGCAATCGCGGTGCGCAAGTCCGATCCATTTCTGCTGGATCTCAAAGGACAGATCCTTTTGGAGTCGCGCAACTTCAACGCTGCCGTGCAAACTTTTCGCGCAGCAGCCAAGGGCGCCCCGCGTGAACCATTGATCCTTGCCGGGCTTGGCCGTGCGCAACTGGCCGCCGGAGACGTTCGCGGTGCTTTGCGGTCGCTTGAGGCGGCCCGTGGCCGTGATTTTTCCAACGGTCGGTTGTTGCGCGATCTGGCTGTGGCTTACGCCAAACAAGGCCAGCCGGGAATGGCATCCACTGTCACAGCCGAACGATACGCACTGCAAGGCCGAATGAAAGACGCCAAACTGCACGCGGAACGGGCCATGGGCCAATTGCCGCGTGGATCGGGCCCGTGGCAGCGGGCACAAGATGTGCTAAGTGCTGCTGAAAGAGCCTTACGACGTTAAGAGATTTACCTGGGAGCAATACATGGACGATTCAAAACTTCCCCTCATCGTGGGTGGTGGCGCGGGCATTCTGGCCGTCGTGGCCGCTGTCAGCGCACTGACCGGCGATCCAAAGGAAACGGCAACAGAGGCTGCCGAAGCCGTTGCGACCAAGGTCGAAGAAGTCGCTGAAGATGTCGGTGATGCCGTCGCCGACGCTGCCGAAACTGTCGTCGAGAAGGCCGAAGACGCGGTCGAAGTTGCTGCTGACGCCGTGGAGGGCGCTGGCGAAGCGGTGATCGAGGCCGTTGACGAAACCGCCGATGAGGTTGCTGAAGTCGCCGAAGACGCAGTGGATGACGCTGCCGAGGAAACTGTGGCCGAAGTTGCTGACGACGCCGCGGTTGAGGTGGAAGCAGATGATGCGGCGGCCCCGCTCGCGGCGCTGGATCTCGACAACATGACCGAAGAACAAAGCGCCGCATTCGATGCTTTGGTGCGCGACTACCTGATGCGCGACCCGCAGGTCATCATGGACGCTGTTGCGGTTCTGGAGCAGCGCCAGAACCAAGCGCAGGCCGAAGCTGACCGCGATCTGGTCACGGCAAATCTGGATGCGCTTCTGGATGACGGTTTTTCCTATGTGGGCGGCAATCCCGACGGATCATTCACCATCGTCGAATTTCTGGACTATCGCTGTGGCTACTGCCGCCGCGCAGCGCCCGAAGTTGAATCGCTCATCGAAGCTGATGGCGATATTCGTCTGATCGTTAAGGAATTCCCGATCCTCGGCGAAGCCTCCTTGGTGTCGTCGCGTTTTGCCATCGCAACGCTGATCACCGAAGGCCCTGATGCCTACAAGGCAATGCATGACGGTCTGGTAGCGCTGGACGGGAACCCGACCGAACCAGCGCTCAGCCGTTTGGCATCGTCATTGGGGCTCGACGTGGATGCCATCTTTGAAGAAATGGAGAGCGAAGAGGTCGCCCGCCGGATCGCTGAAACTCGTGCACTGGCCCAAGCGATGCAGATCAGCGGCACGCCCAGCTTTGTCTTTGGTGGCACCATGCTGCGAGGCTACGCGCCGATCGACGCCATGACCCAAATCGTTGCAGAAGAGCGCGCACGCCCGTAACGACTGGATCATGCTATCAAAAAAGAAGCCCCGCAGAGCAATCTGCGGGGCTTTCTCGTTCAGAGGCAATGACCCGCAGCCAAGAGGCTATTCAGCGGCTTGGGTCTCGGCGCTGTTTTGCTCTTCGAGTTCCGCAGCTTTCTTTTCAACCTGCTCAACGATGTGTTCGACCATCTGATCGTTGGACATCTTGTGGCTTTGCTTGCCTGCCAGATAGACCATCCCTGCTCCGTTGCCGCCGCCAGTAAACCCGACATCGGTCATCAAGGCTTCGCCCGGTCCATTCACGACACAGCCGATAATCGACAGGCTCATGGGTGTCTTGATATGTTCAAGCCGCTTTTCCAGCCGTTCAACCGTCTTGATCACGTCAAATCCCTGACGGGCGCAGCTGGGGCAGGAAATAATGTTCACCCCACGATGGCGCAGGCCAAGCGATTTCAGGATTTCGTACCCGACCTTTACTTCTTCGACAGGATCCGCCGAAAGGCTGACGCGAATTGTATCCCCAATCCCCATCCAAAGCAGGTTGCCCAGACCAATCGCTGATTTGATCGTGCCCGAAGTCAAACCACCCGCTTCGGTGATCCCCAGATGGATTGGCGCATCGGTCACATCGGCAAGGGCCTGATAGGCCGCCGCCGACAAAAAGACGTCGGATGCCTTACAGCTGATCTTGAATTCGTGAAAATCGTTGTCCTGCAGTATCTTGATGTGATCCAAACCGGATTCAACCATCGCTTCGGGACAAGGCTCGGCATATTTTTCGAGCAGGTGTTTTTCCAAGGAACCGGCGTTCACGCCAATCCGAATGGAACACCCGTGATCCCGCGCGGCACGGATCACTTCCTTGACGCGATCTTCTGAGCCGATGTTGCCCGGGTTGATCCGAAGGCAGGCAGCGCCCGCCTCTGCCGCTTCGATCCCACGTTTGTAGTGAAAATGGATATCGGCCACGATCGGAACCGGGCTTTCCTTGACGATCTCCTTGAGGGCGCGGGAACTGTCCTGATCGGGCACCGATACGCGCACGATGTCTGCACCCGCCTCTGCCGCGGCCTGAACCTGCGCAATCGTGCCCGGAATATCCGTGGTTACCGTATTGGTCATGGTCTGGACCGTGATCGGCGCATCACCACCGACAGGCACCGAACCCACCATGATCTGACGGGATTTGCGGCGATAGATGTTTCGCCACGGGCGGATGTGATTGTGAGACATATCGCGTTTCCTGACCGTTCTGACACCGGGCCAAGCGTACCGCGCTGACCCGGAAAATATGTCAACTCAAGTTTACACTACAGGCACACGGAGACCGAGGTCCAGTGATAACCACACCAAAAGGCCCTTAGGCCCCATTATTCCTGAGGAAGAGCCTGTCCGGCATTAAGCTCGGCGACGACCTTGGCCAAAGCAGGCTGCTGGTTCAGATCCGCAACGGCCAGCTTTTGCGTAATGCCCTCGGCAGACAGCGCAAGATTGCGGCCAAATTGCCCGCTTTTGCCATAGGGGCCGTAAGTCTGGCCGTTCACCGCAAAGAAAACACCGCCAGCATTGCCGGAAAAAATCGTGGGCGGTTGTTCTGTCTGTGGCACGCGGTACGTATCACCCGGGCGCAGCGTCTGGGCGAACAGCTTTTTGCCCGATGGTGACGTGACCTCAACCCATGTTTCCGCTGTCGCAACGACAGTAATTCCGGGCAATGGATTGCGCAGCACCTGCGGGCTGGCTGGTACGGCCGTATCGGCCAGTTGTGTACGGTTCAATACGGGTGCCACTGGCGCCTGCGGTGCAGCCGGTGCTTCGGCCAAAATCGGAGCCACACGTTCAGGCGCATTGGGGCGCGCTGGAACTTCAGGTGGGCGTGTCACGTCCGGACCAGCAATCTGCGCGATAACCGGAGCCTGCACTTCGGCAACGACCGGCTGTTCGGGGCGCAAATCCAGCGATGCCAGCACACGGCTCAGATCGCTGTCCGCGTCAATCGCCGCGACATCGTAGCGTTCGACCAGGACATCGGGAACCAGATCAACCTCAGAGAATTGGCCGTTTGGCCCCGATGGGCCAAGCGTCACGCCGTTGACCGCGTAATACACCGCGCCAGACTCGCCCACTTCGATCCGAGGGACCGTTGCGTTCGCGGGGACCGCGTAGGTGTCGCCTGCATTCATAATGCCGGTAAACAGCGTCGTGCCCGCTTCGTCACGCACACGCACCCAAGCTGGGCGTACGGCAACGACTGTCACACCATCGCCTTGCAAAACCGGGGCTTGCTCAGCCGCCGCCAGCGCTGTTGTGGTCAGACCCTGCTCAAGCGCAGCAGCCGCAAGCGAGCTGTCCTGCACCTGTGGCAGATCCCGGCGATCGGACTGCGCAAACAGTCCAACATTGGAAGGATCGAGTGTGGAAATCGGGGCATCACGCGCCACGAGCACAGGAACGTCCAATGCCTGCGGGCGGTAAAGCCGGTCAAACCCGTCTTTTGCAGGTGGCGTGAACAGGCCAGCCACTTCTTCTTGCTCAGCCGGGCCGTCCGGCGACTGCACAGGGCGCACGGCACCGTCCAGCGGATCAAGTTCGCTGAGCACAATAGGCGTCTGTTCGATCGGGGTGACTTGCACGCGCTGCACTTCTTGCAGAACAGCCCACCCGCCATAGCCAATGCCACCAATCAGAGCGAGCAGCACAAGCGTCGAGCCGACAGCGCCTGGCTCAATCCGCGACAGCACGCTTTCGGCCGCTGGTGCGAATGGCATATTCGGTTCGGCCAGAGGGTCACGGGCACGCGGGCCCGAAGCTTCGTCATCTGACTTACGAATCGTCGAGGCCTTGTCCGACATGCCATGCGCGACGGAAAAGCCGCTTTCGGCGCAGAAGACCGCAAAGGTTTCATCCGGGTCCATGCCCAGATACCGCGCATAGGAACGCACGTATCCAGCAATAAAGCCCGGGGTATCGAAGGCAGAAGGGTCGCAGTTTTCAATGGCAGCAATGTAGCTGGCCTTGATGCGCAACTCACGCTGCACGTCCAGCAAGGATTTGCCCAATGTGGCCCGCTCACCGCGCATCATATCGCCAAGGCGCAGCGTAAAGTCGTCAAAACCCTGCGGGCTTACGACGTCCTCTTGCTCTGGCGTATTGCGGGATTTGCGCCCAATCATGTGGCCTGCCCTACCATACCATTCTTCCTGCGCCTGCATTTACCGCGACGGGCGTACCGACTCGGCCTGCCCGTTCATTGCGCCTAGAATAGCATATCTCAAGGGGAATTACAGGTTATCCACCGCCTAACCCGTTAATTCGGCACGATTCAGCGCACAATGGCTCCAAAGTTCATCCATCGCGCGGACCAGCTTGTCCATCTCGTTCGGGCCATGCACCGGGGACGGCGTGAAACGCAGTCTTTCGGTGCCGCGCGGAACGGTCGGGAAATTGATCGGCTGAACGTAGATTCCGTACCCGTCCAGAAGCATGTCAGACAGCTTCTTGGTGTGCACAGGATCGCCCACGATGACCGGAACGATATGGCTCCCGTGGTCAATGATTGGCAGACCCATGCCCTTCAGCCGCAGTTTCAGAATGCTGGCCTGTGTCTGATGCTGCTCACGCAGCTTCTGACCTTCAGTGGTTTTCAGAAAGGCGACCGAGGCCGCGGCACCAGCGGCAACCGCCGGCGGAATGGATGTCGTAAAGATGAAGCCCGGCGCATAAGACCTTATGGCATCACACATTTTGTCGCTCGATGCGATATATCCACCCATCACGCCATAGGCCTTAGCCAATGTACCGTTGATGATGTCGATGCGGTGCATCAGACGATCCCGTTCGCAAACACCGGCCCCACGTGGCCCGTACATGCCCACAGCGTGGACTTCGTCGATGTATGTCAGTGCGCCGAATTCATCCGCAAGATCACAGATGGCTTCGATCGGACCGAAATCGCCGTCCATCGAATAGATGGATTCGAAGGCAATCAGCTTTGGCGCCGCCGGATCGTCCGCTTCGAGCTTGGCACGCAGATCGTCAACGTCGTTGTGCTTGAAGATTCGCTTGGCACCACCATTGCGGCGCACACCTTCGATCATTGAGGCGTGGTTCAGCTCATCCGAATAGATGATCAGGCCGGGGAAAAGCCGCGGCAAAGTCGACAGGGTTGCGTCATTGGCAATGTAAGCCGAGGTGAACAGCAGTGCTGATTCTTTCCCGTGCAGGTCAGCAAGTTCTGCTTCCAACCGCTTGTGATAGACCGTGGTGCCCGAAATATTCCGTGTGCCCCCCGATCCTGCGCCGGTGGCTTTGATCGCCTCATGCATCGCATCCAGCACGACCGGGTTTTGGCCCATGCCAAGATAGTCGTTGCCACACCAAACCGTGATGGGCTGTTCGCTGCCATCGGTTTTGCGCCACGTCGCGTGGGGAAACTGGCCGTTCTTACGTTCAATATCGATAAAGGTCCGGTACCGGCCCTCTTCGTGCAAACGCGCCAAGGCGTCATCGAGCTTCGCGGTGTAGTCCACCGTGTCTCTCCTTTTCTTCGGCCCACCCCGTACCGGGCGGCCCCCCATCGTGCCGTAAATCCAGCATACAGCCGCATTCAAGTTTGTGAATAACTATCGTTCGCGACAACTTGTGACAACTGTTTATCGACGGACCAACCGTCGCAGCCTTGATCTGGGTCAAGCAAATCGACAGACAACCGTCCCGGGTCTGAAAAATTGACGCATATCGGAAACATGTTTCCTGTGGCTGACCGGCTCCGCCTGCTCTGGACACTGCCGGGGCCTTTGATACGGTCAGCGTGAAAACAATCCCACACCAAAGGAGTGCTCCATGCCGCTTGATCCCGTTCTTTCCCGCATCGACGACGATCTGCCCGCGGCGTTGGACCGCTTGATGGCCTTGCTGAGGATTCCGTCGATTTCCACGGATCCTGCCTTCAAATCAGAGTGCGACAAAGCCGCAGACTGGCTCGTGGAAGATCTGGCCAGCCTCGGGGTGAACGCTGAAAAACGCCCCACGCCCGGCCATCCAATGGTCGTCGGACACGTCGACGGAGACGGCCCACACGTATTATTTTATGGGCACTACGATGTGCAGCCCGTTGATCCGCTGGAGTTGTGGGATCGCGACCCTTTTGATCCTGCCATCGAAGAAACTGCCAAAGGCAAAGTCATCCGAGGTCGCGGATCGTCGGACGACAAAGGCCAGCTGATGACCTTTGTCGAAGCCTGTCGGACATGGAAAGCCGAGCATGGCACCCTGCCCTGTCGGATCACCTTCTTCTTCGAAGGCGAAGAAGAAAGCGGATCGCCATCCCTGATTCCCTTTCTGAAGGAAAACGCTGACGAGTTGAAAGCGGACATCGCCTTGATTTGCGATACCGGCCTGTTCGAGTCCCGCGTGCCGTCAATCATGACCCAGCTGCGCGGTCTGCTCGGAGAAGAGATCACCCTGACCGGCCCGGACAAGGACCTGCACTCCGGAATGTTCGGCGGTGCTGCGCAAAACCCAATTCGTGTTCTGACCCGCGTTCTTGGCAACCTGCATGACGACGACGGGCGTGTGCAGGTGCCCGGCTTCTACGATGGGGTTCCGGAGTTGCCGGCGGCGATCAAAGAGCAGTGGGATGCACTGAACTTCGATCATTCTGGCTTTCTGGGGGATGTCAGCCTGTCCGAGCCTGCCGGTGAAACCGGCCGAACGCCTTTGGAAATGATCTGGTCACGCCCGACAGCCGAGATCAACGGCATCATTGGTGGCTACACCGGCGACGGCTTCAAAACGGTCCTGCCCTCCAAAGCCAGTGCCAAAGTCAGTTTCCGCCTTGTCGGCCAACAGGACCCGCACGCCATCCGCGACAGTTTTCGCGCATGGGTCAAAGGCCAACTGCCGCCGGATGTGGAGGTCGACTTTGCGCCGCATGGTGCATCACCCGCCAGCCAGATGGAAACAACTCACCCGGCCTTTGAACAGGCACGCGGCGCTTTGGGTGCTGAATGGGGGCATGAAGCGGCGTTCACGGGATGTGGTGGGTCGATCCCGGTTGCCGGGTACTTCAAGTCGATCCTTGGCATGGATTCAATGCTGGTTGGCTGGGGCAAGGACGATGACCAGATCCATTCGCCCAACGAAAAATACGATCTCGAAAGCTTCCACAAAGGCATTCGCAGCTGGGCCCGCATCCTCGACGCGATCGCCTGAGCGCCGTTTCACAGCCTGAGCGGGAATCAGCTCTGCGTGTGATACCCATAAGCCCTGATTTTGATTTAAAAATCAGCGAATTGAGAACGCTCGCGGCGACAAAACCCGCCATAACGTGTGCATTGTTTCTATGACGTTAGGGCAATCCGACCCAATTTGTGCCTCATTCGAGCAAAGCTTCGCCATATTCCTTAGTTAGAAATCAGGCATGGGATTTGCGTCAGACACCAAAGGCTACAGCGATTTTCGCCGCCGCGTTAAGCGGGTGGACCCGGCGTTTCATCGCTGGGGCGAAGGTGCCCGCCTTAAGGATGCGACAGCAAGCCGACCAACCGCATCCGCACTGGCAGGCTTTGCCTGGGCCTATGTGGTAATATCCGTCGGCTCCAACCGTCAACTTCTCGAAGCGTCGCTGCGCGAAGGCAATCTGAGCCCGCTTGCACAGGAACGCATCATGATGGCGCTCGTCGCGCTTCTGATGGCCTCGGTCATTCTCTTTGCCATTCACGCGGTGCGTTACTGGCTGGGCAGTGGCGGCAAAAAACGCAATTCCGGCGGTTTGCTCGTGGGTGCAATGGGCGCTCTGGTGCTGGTCTACACACCCACCAGTGTCTGGCAAACCGGGTTTGGCATGATGGATGATAACAGCCAATCCATGTTCCTGACGGCGCAGGCAACTTTGTCAGATGCCCTGCCCGGGGTTGACTTGGGCTCAGTGAGTTTCGTTAGCTCCTCCGGGAGATGACAGAACAATCCTTTGCCCAAACACGGGTCTTCGAACACGACAGCCAGCGCATCGTCTATGACGTGATGGGCAACGGTCCGCCCGTCCTGTTGTTGCACGGATTCCCGCAAACCCGTGCCATGTGGTCCCGCATAGCTCCCGCTCTGGCCGAAACCCATACCGTCGTCAGCGCCGACCTGCGTGGGTACGGTGCCAGCAGCAAACCGGCGCAAATCGCACAGATGAGCTTTCGCGCCATGGGCCGTGACATGCGCGCCTTGATGGCCCACATTGGTTTTGATCGCTTTCATCTGGTGGGCCATGATCGCGGTGCACGGGTGGCGCACCGCATGGCACTAGACGCGCCGCAATGCGTGCACAGCCTGACCGTCATGGATATCGTCCCGACCCATCATTTGTTGCACCACCTGAACCAAGGCGTTGCAAGAGCCTACTATCATTGGTTTTTCCTCGCTCAACCCGCCCCTTTCCCGGAAACCATGATTGGGCACGATCCGGACGCTTATTTCGAGAGGTGTCTTTTGGGTTTCGGCAAGGCGCGGCTGACGGATTTCGAACCGGAGATGCTCGATGCCTACCGCCAGTCATGGCGCGATCCTGACTGCATTCGATCCATGTGCAACGACTATCGCGCGGCCCTTGATATCGACTTCCACGATGATGCGGCTGATCTGCATCGTACGGTCGATTGCCCGGCTTTGGTTCTTTACGGTGCCGAAGGCGCGATGGCCAAAGCGATGGATGTGGCAGCGACCTGGGCGCCGCGCCTGACCAATATGCGCCATAGCGCCATACCGGGCGGACATTTTTTCCCCGATCAATCACCCGAGCAAACCGTTCAGGCATTGCGCCCGTTTCTGGTACAGGCCGTCTGACCCTGCGGCTTTGCGCAAGAACCGGATCGTCTTTGCCAGACAGCGCGGCCATATTCGCCACATGAAGCAGACGAGACTTTCATCCAGAGCCTGGGCCGAGCTGTTGTTGCTCGGCATAATTTGGGGCGGTTCCTTTCTGGCCATTCGCGTGGCCTTGGACGAAATCGGACCTTTGACCTCGGTGCTATACCGCACCGGTATTGCCGCCGCCTTGCTCTGGCCGGTGGTGTGGTTGCGCGGGCTGGCTGTGCCCAGATCTGCCCGTCTTTGGGCTGGTTTGTTTGTCATGGGGCTGCTGAACAATGTGATCCCCTTTTCGCTCATGGCATGGGGCCAGCTGTTCATCCCGTCTGGGCTGACCTCAATCTTTAACGCGACAACCGCCATATTTGGTGTCGTGGTCGCTGCGCTTGTCTTTGCAGACGAACGCCTGACGCGGCAAAAAGCTATCGGTGTAACAGTTGGGTTCGCTGGCGTTGTGACGGCGATCGGCCCCTCAGCGATCAGGAATTTCGATATAACTTCGCTGGCGCAGCTTGCCGTGTTGGCCGGCACCTTGAGCTACGCTGTGGCAAGCGCATGGGCCCGTGCCCGGCTGAGCAGCCTGCCGCCGCTTGTGGCGGCCACCGGCATGTTGACCACGGCAACACTGATCATGGCCCCAATCGCCATCTGGGCCGAAGGTATGCCGGACCTTGCGCTTGCGCCGAGCACCTGGGCCGGAATTGTCTACTATGCCGCCATAGCAACCGCCCTTGCCTATCTGCTCTATTACCGCGTGCTCGCCATGGCCGGATCAGGCAACCTGATGCTGGTCACACTGATCATTCCGCCTGTGGCGATTGTGCTCGGCGCATGGGTACGCGACGAACAACTGGCCCAGTCGGCCTATGCCGGATTTGGCCTATTGACGATCGGATTGCTGATCCTGAACGGCCGAATTCGTCTGCCCCGTCGCAAGAGCGTTTGACGCGGCCCGCGACCGGCCTTAACCAGTGGGACCGTGAAAACGTCCTAAGCGCCGGGGTTCCGCCATGCTCTATTCCAACGCCAGCGAATGGCGCGACTCTGCGGCCAAGCGCGTTGTTCTGTTTGCAATGTCAGGGCTGGGCAAAACCCATGTCTCGAACCTGCTGCGGGACAATGGCGACTGGTTTCACTATTCAATCGATTATCGCATCGGCACCCGCTACATGGGCGAATACATCGCCGACAATGCCAAGCGTGAGGCGATGAAGAACCCGTTCCTGCGCGATCTGCTTTTGTCGGATTCCATCTACATCGGCTCGAACATATCCTTCGATAATCTGACACCAGTTTCGACCTATCTGGGCAAGCCCGGGAACCCCGATCTTGGGGGGCTTCCCATGGCCGAGTATCGGCGCAGGCAGGAACAGTTCCGCCGCGCGGAGATGCAGGCCTTGCTGGATACTCAGTATTTTATCGACCGCGCCGAAAACCTTTATGGCTATCCGCATTTCATCTGCGACACAGGCGGGTCGATCTGTGAATGGGTTGATCCGGCAGACCCCGGTGATCCGGTTCTGACCGCGCTGTCCAAAGCCGCTTTGATGGTTTGGATCAAAGGTGACGAGGCCCACACCCAAGAGCTGGTCCGCCGTTTTGATCGCGCCCCGAAACCCATGGCCTATCAGCCGGAATTTCTGGAAACTTGCTGGACAGGCTATCTGGACGAAAGCGGGTGCAGCGAGGCCGAGGTAGACCCCGATGCCTTCATCCGCTGGACCTACGCCAAGGCACTGGCCCACCGGCAACCACTGTATCAGGCCATGGCGGACAACTGGGGCGTTACCGTGGACGCACAGGACATGGCCACCGTACGCGATTCATCTGACTTTGACGCCGTCATCAGCGCAGCGCTCGATGGGGCTACAAAAGCGGGCTGATCGGCACCTGACTGAACAGAGCGAATATCGCCGGATGCCGGCCAGATCGTTCCGCCGTTCCAACGCATCCCTGTCAGAGCTACGAAAGCCCCAAATCCGCCTTTTCAGACCCCGCACGGGCCACTGTGGCCTGGCGGATTCGCACCAACCGTACCTTGTACCCCTGCCCCCGCTGCCCTATTTGTGAGCATCCAAACCAAGGAACCTTGTTATGCCGATCAAACTGCCTTCGGACCTGCCTGCCTATGACGTGCTCTCGCAAGAGGGTGTCATGGTCATGTCCGAAGAACTGGCATCCAAACAAGACATTCGGCCCCTGCGCATCGGCCTGTTGAACCTGATGCCCAAGAAGATCGCGACCGAGAACCAGTTCGCGCGTCTCATTGGTGCCACGCCCTTGCAGATCGAACTCAGCCTGATCCGCATGTCGGAGCATCAGACCAAGAACACAGCCGCCGAACACATGGCAGCCTTCTACCGCCCCTTCGAAGAGGTCGCGGCGACCGGCGAAAAGTTCGACGGGTTGATCATCACCGGCGCGCCGATCGAGCATCTGCCCTACGAGGATGTGACCTATTGGGAAGAGCTGACGCGCGTCTTCGACTGGACCCAGACCAATGTGCATTCGACATTTGGTGTGTGCTGGGGCGCAATGGCGATGATCCACTATTTCCACGGCGTGCCCAAGCATATGCTGGATCACAAGGCTTTTGGCTGTGTGCGTCACCGTAATCTTGCGCCTGCATCGCCATTCCTGCGCGGGTTTTCCGACGACATGGTCATTCCCGTATCGCGCTGGACCGAGCTGCGCCGCGAGGAAATCACCGCCGCCGGACTGCCGATCCTGATCGACAGTGACGAAACAGGCCCGGCGCTGGTGCAGGACCTGAACCATCGGGCACTCTATGTGTTCAACCACTTTGAATACGACAGCGGTACGCTCAAGGAAGAGTACGATCGCGACGTCGCCGCCGGCGCGCCGATCAACGTGCCCGCGAACTACTATCCCGATGATGACCCGGCCCAGCCTCCGCAAAACAGATGGCGCAGTCACGCGCATCTGCTCTATGGCAACTGGGTGAACGAGATTTATCTGACCACCCCGTTTGACGCGTCCCAGATAGGTCAGGCCAGCACCGACTGGCGTGCCGCCACGCGGTCGGAGTGACACGGTGAAGGTGTTGGTTGCCCTGCTGGTCCTGGTGGCGGTGTTCTGGATCGTCACCCTGTGGAAGGCAAACCGGCATGAACTGCGCGCCGAGGCAGCCTTCCCGCCGTCCGGTGAATTCCTCGAGGTGGACGGCATTCGCGTGCACTATGTCATCAAAGGTCAGGGCCCGGATCTGGTGCTGATCCACGGTGCATCGGGCAATTTGCGCGACATGACCTTTTCTCTCGTCGACAAGCTGGCCAGAGACTACCGCGTGGTCGCCTTTGATCGACCGGGTTTGGGGTATACGGACCGAATGGACCCCAAGGGGACCACCATCGTGCAGCAGGCCGGGTTGCTGTCCAAGGCGGCGGAAGAGCTGGGCATGGATCACCCCATCGTGCTTGGGCAGTCCTATGGCGGGTCGGTTGCGCTGGCCTGGGCCGTGCATCACCCCGAGAATGTATCCGCGATCGTCACGCTTGGCTCGCCGTCCCTGCCCTGGGACACAGGGCTGTCCACCTATTATCGCCTGACATCGTCACGCTGGCTGGGCCCGATCGTGAATCCGGTGCTGGCAGCTTGGGTGCCGGACCGGGTGGTCGAGGATGCGATTGATGCCGTCTTTGAGCCTCAGGACGCACCGCAAGGCTATGGCGCACATATCGGTGCTCCCCTGACCCTCAGACGTCAGACGATCACGGCCAATGCCTTGCAGCGGGCCCAACTGCTGGAACAGGTCCGCGCGCTGGAGCCGCGCTACGGCGAAATCAACGTGCCGATTGAAATGGTACATGGAGCGGCCGACACCACAGTAGGTGTATCAATCCATTCCGCGCCTTTTGCCGAACGCTACCCCAACGCCAATCTGGTGACCCTGGAAGGGATCGGGCACATGCCTCACCATGTCCGCGAAGGCGCCGTGCTGGAGGCAATCCACCGCGCCGCATCGCGGGCTGGTCTGCGCTAAGGTCCGGGTTTCCGCAACGGCAAGAACCGCTTGGCATTTGCGTTAAGCCTCTTAACATCCCATATTCAGAACAGAGCAGATAAGAGGATGCCGCATGTCCCTTCCGTTTGACGGCGCAATCAGCCGCTATTTCGACGAAGAAGCCCCAGCCGCCGTGCGCGATGCCATTCGGCGTGCAGAAAAAGGCGACATCCTTGACTCAGGCTTTCCCTATTCCGAGCAGATGAAGCGCAAGACCTATGAAAAGGAAATGGAAGCGCTGCAAATCGAACTGGTCAAGATGCAGGCCTGGGCGCGCGAAACCGGCGCACGGGTGGCGATGGTCTTCGAAGGGCGCGATGCCGCTGGCAAGGGCGGCACGATAAAGCGCTTTCGCATGAACCTGAACCCGCGCGGCGCCCGCAACGTCGCCCTGTCCAAGCCTTCGGACGTCGAAGCCTCGCAATGGTATTTCCAGCGCTACATAGATCACCTGCCTGCTGGAGGTGAAATCGTGTTTTTTGATCGCAGCTGGTACAATCGCGGCGTTGTGGAACATGTCTTTGGTTTTTGCACGCCCAAGCAGCGCGAGCACTTTTTTGCGCAGGTTCCGCAGTTTGAACAAATGCTGGTGGACGAAGGCATTCACCTTTTCAAGTTCTGGCTGAACGTGGGCCGCGCCGAACAGTTGCGCCGCTTTCTGGATCGCGAAAACGATCCGCTCAAGCAGTGGAAACTGTCAGGGATCGACGTCAAAGGCCTGCCCCGCTGGGATGCCTATTCGGATGCCATTTCGGAAACGCTGCAACGATCCCATTCGGACATCGCGCCCTGGACCGTTGTGCGCAGCGACGACAAGAAACGCGCGCGACTGGCAGCGATCCGGCACGTCCTGAGCAGTCTGGATTACGACAACAAGGACCCAAAGGTCGTCGGCAGGCCCGACGCCAGGATTTGCGGCGGCCCGGACATCTGGGATGCGTAAACGCGGCTATCATCATGGCAATCTGCGTCAGGCTTTGGTTGATGCAGCGCTTGAGTTGATCGAGGACAAAGGCCCCACAGGGTTCACACTGTCCGAGGCGGCCAAGCAGGCAGGCGTTACACCTGCGGCTGTCTATCGCCATTTTGCCGGCCGCGAGGATCTGATCGCCGAAGCCGCCCGACAAGGCTATGAAATTTTCGCCGACGTCATGGAATACGCCTATCAAAGCGGTCAGCCTTCTGCATTGGCCGCCTTCGAAGCAACGGGCCGGGCCTATCTGGCCTTTGCGCGCAAATATCCCGGACACTACATTGCGATGTTCGAAAGCGGAGTATCGGTGAACCATTCGCCCGAACTGGCGTCGGTGTCTGCGCGGGCCCGAGGCGTTTTGGAGAAGGCCGCCGAAGAGCTGTCTCAGCACATTCCGCCAGAAAAGCGCCCGCCGCCGGCTATGTTTTCAGCCCACATCTGGGCCATGAGCCACGGTGTCGTGGAGCTTTTTGCCCGCGGCAGCCCCGGCACCAAGAGCCCTTACCCGCCCGAAGACCTGCTGGAGACAGGGATCGGTGTCTACCTGCGCGGTCTCGGCCTGCTGGACGCAGACACCTGACCTGAATGTCCGGCGCGCCAATGGCGCACCGGCCGATCGGGGGGCCAACCCCCCGAACCCCCCGGGATATTTGGGGCACAAAGAAGACCAAAGGCCTTCTGTGACAAAGATTACTCGGCCGCTTTGGCCAAGGGGGCCGGGCCTGATTTGAGCGCTGAAAGCAACTCTTCACGCCGTTTGGCGGCTTGCGCCTCATTTGCGGCCTTGACCGGTCCGAAACCACGAATTTGCAGCGGCAGTTCAGCCAGAGCGACCAGGGCATCCATGTTTGTTTCAGCGGCTTTGGGCAGCCATTGCGCCATATCACGCTCGTATTGTTTGATCAGCGCGCGCTCCATACGTCGCTCTTCAGTTCGTCCGAAGATATCGAACGGCGTTCCGCGCAGGCCCTTCAGGCGTGCCAACAACCGGAACCAGCGCATCATGCCCGGGCCATATTGCTTTTTGATCGGACGCCCGTCAGGGCCTTCTTTGGAAAGCATTGGCGGCGCAAGATGGAACTGCATTTCAAAGTCGCCGTCAAACTGTGCACGTGCCTTGGCTTCGGTTTCCAGGTGCAGGCGCGCCACTTCGTATTCATCCTTATAGGACAACAGCTTGTGATATCCCTTTGAAGCCGCTGCGCGCAGCCGCAGGTCTTCGATCTGGTCAACCAGTTTCCGATACCGCTTGGCCAGACGCTTGCCCTGATACCGGATTAGATGCTCTGCGCGGAAGGCGATCATTTCCTCCGGCGTTTTGGGACGTTCAACCACATTGGGCTGAATCAGGCGCTGCGCCTGATCTGGATGTGTCACAGCCCAGCGGCCAATTTCAAAGGCACGCTGGTTCCGCTCTACCGCGGCGCCGTTCAAGGCGATGGCCTGCATCAGGGCATCATGGCTGAGCGGGACCAGACCATTCTGCCAGGCCGCGCCAAGGATCATCATGTTGGAAAAGATGCTGTCGCCCAGCGTCGCCTTGGCCAGATCTGACGCGTCGAACAGCGCGACACGATCCTGCAGACGCGCTTCGAGCGCGAGTTGCAGTCGGTCCGACGGCAGGTTGAATTCGGTATTGCGGGTGAAGTCACCGGTGATGATCTCGTGGCTGTTGACCACAGCCCCAGTGCGGCCCGTTTTCATCAGGCCGAGGGTCTTTGCGCCAGCGGAAACCACGAGATCACCGCCAATCAGGGTGTCCATTTCCGCCGTGGCCACGCGAACCGCGCTGATGTCCTCAGGGCGTTCGGCCAACCGAAGGTGGATGTGCACGGCGCCGCCCTTTTGAGCCAGCCCTGCCATCTCCATCATGCCGGCCCCTTTGCCATCAATCTGGGCCGCTTGCGCCATCACGGCACCGATCGTCACGACGCCGGTTCCACCAACGCCCGTGATGACCACATTGTGCGTGCCGTTGATGACAGGCAAGTCCGGTAGCGGCAGATCCGGCAGATCCAGATCGGCTGTGGCCGCCTTTTTGACCTGCGCCCCATTCAGGGTCACGAAAGAGGGGCAAAACCCTTTGATACAAGAGAAATCTTTGTTGCAGCTGCTTTGATCAATCGCACGCTTGCGGCCCAGCTCTGTTTCCACCGGTACGATCGAAACGCAGTTCGACTGCACACCGCAATCGCCGCATCCTTCACAGACATCGGTGTTGATAAAGACGCGCCGGTCGGGATCGGGGAATTGGCCGCGTTTGCGCCGGCGGCGTTTTTCGGCCGCACAGGTCTGCACGTAAACTATGGCGCTGACGCCCTCTTGTTTGGCAAAGCTTTCCTGCACTGATTGAAGATCAGCGCGTTCATGCGTTTCGACCCCGGCAGGAACCGAAGCCGGATCGAAGTCTTCCTTTTCGTCGTAGACCGCAGCGACGCGCTGGACGCCCATGGCCTTCAGTTCGGCCATGATCTGATGCGCCGTGAGCCCCCCATCGTTGCCCTGACCACCGGTCATCGCAACCGCGTCATTGTAGAGGATCTTGTAGGTCATTGTCGTTCCGGCCGCCAAAGCGGCACGGATCGCCTGAACCCCCGAATGGTTGTAAGTCCCGTCGCCCATGTTCTGGAACACGTGATCGCGGGTCGAAAACGGCGCTTCACCGATCCAGTTGGCCCCTTCACCGCCCATGTGCGTAAAGCCCAGCGTTTCACGATCCATCCATTGCGCCATGAAGTGGCACCCGATGCCCGCATAGGCGCGGCTGCCATCGGGCACCTTGGTCGAGGAATTGTGCGGGCAGCCAGAGCAGAAGTACGGCAAACGCGCGCTGATTTCCTCGGCGTTGTCGGCCCTTTCTGCCTCGGTCAGGGCGGTCATCGCGGCGCGGATACCGTCGGTTCCACGCCCTTCGTCGATGATGACCTGACCCAGTTTCTTGGCAATATCGATCGGGTCGAGCGCCATGGACGTGTCAAAGAAGTTCTGACCGTCCTTGGTGCCGCCATACACACGACGCCCATTGCGATTGTCGAACAGCGCTTCTTTGATCTGCACTTCGATCAGCTTGCGCTTTTCCTCAATAACAACAATTAAATCAAGATCTTCTGCCCAGTTGTTAAAGCCCTGCATATCCAGAGGCCAAACCTGTCCGACCTTGTAAGTCGTGATGCCAAGCTTTTCGGCTTCGGCGTCGTCGATCCCCAGCAAGGACAGGCTGTGCACAAGGTCGAGCCAGTTTTTGCCGGCCGCGACAAACCCGATTTTGGCGCCCGGCTTGCCCATGACCCGCTTGTCGATGCCATTGGCATGGGCGAAAGCCTCAGCCGCTTGGCGTTTGTGATGCAACAGCCGGTCTTCTTGTTGAAAACGATCGTCGATCAAACGAATGTTCAACCCGCCCTCGGGCATTTCGATTTCGGGTTCGACAAAGGACAGTCGGTCAATGCGACCATCGACAACGGCGGTGGCCTCGACCGTGTCCTTCATGGTTTTCAGGCCAACCCACAGCCCGGAGAAGCGGGACAAAGCATAGCCGTATAGTCCGTAGTCCAGAATTTCCTGCACACCAGCGGGCGAAACGATCGGCACATAGGCGTCAATGAGCGCCCATTCAGACTGATGCAGAACGGTTGAGGATTCACCGGTATGATCGTCGCCCATGGCAACAAGCACGCCACCATTTTTGGACGTGCCGGCCATATTGGCATGACGGAAAACATCGCCGGTACGATCAACACCCGGCCCCTTTCCGTACCAAAGACCAAACACGCCATCGTATTTGCCTTCGCCGCGCAGTTCTGCCTGTTGGCTGCCCCACAAGGCCGTGGCCGCAAGATCTTCGTTCAGCCCCTCTTTGAAGAGCACGTTGGCCTCGGACAGGAATTTTGCCGCCCGGTTCATCTGCATATCGACCGCGCCGAGGGGCGAGCCACGATAACCGGTGACATATCCGGCAGTATTAAGCCCGGCTTGTTCATCGCGTGCGCGTTGCGCCAACATCAAACGTACCAGTGCCTGAGTGCCATTCAGCAGGACTTGGTCCTTGCTCAGGTCAAACCGGTCTTCGAGTGTGATCTGCTGCTTGCTCATGGGCGCCTCCCAACGCTTGAGTGTGGCAGTTATAAAGGCATATTAGGTCATAAATGCTGACCTGAATAGGGAATTTTTTGTGTTTTTCACAGGTTACGCGCCGTTGGCGTTAACATAGTAACATTCTTTGTGTAGAACAGCGAAGACAGCAAAAAGTGATCGTTATGGACTGGGACAAGCTTAGAATATTTCACGCGGTCGCCGATGCCGGAAGCCTGACTCATGCTGGGGACACCCTGCATTTGTCGCAGTCGGCTGTGTCCCGCCAGATTCGCGCTCTCGAAGAATCGCTGAACACAACATTGTTCCATCGCCATGCGCGCGGGCTGATTCTGACCGAACAGGGTGAATTGCTGTTCGACGCTACGTCTTCCATGAACAAGCGGATTGACGCGGCAACAGCCCGTATTCGCGACAGCGAAGAAGAAGTGTTCGGCGAACTGCGTGTAACGACCACATTTGGATTCGGTGCTCTGTGGCTCGCACCGCGACTGGCAAAGCTCTACGAACAGTACCCCGAGCTGAACATCGATCTGATGCTGGAAGAGCGCGTTCTGGATTTGCCGATGCGAGAAGCCGACGTTGCCATTCGAATGAAAGAGCCAAGTCAGGCTGATCTGGTTCGTAAAAAGCTGATGAGCATCAAGATGCGGCTCTATGCGACACCGCAATATCTTGCTGAACATGGCGAGCCGCAGGATCTGCATGCTTTGGCCAACCACCGCCTGATTTGTCAGAACCCGCGCTCTGCTCAGGTGTCTGCCGGTCTCAATCTTGTCCAGGAACTGCTGACCTACGATATCGAAGCGACGCTGACCGTGAACAATTACTATGGCGTGCTGCAGGCGGTTCTGTCGAACCTCGGAATCGGCGTGCTTCCAGACTACATCATCGAGGATTTCCCTTCGGTGGTGCCAGTCTTGCCCGATGTCGGATCAGTCGAAGTTCCTGTCTTTCTCGCCTACCCCGAGGAATTGCGACAATCCAAACGCATCGCGGCCTTTCGGGATTTCGTACAGGATGAAATCATCTCGCACCGCAGATCCCTACGGGCCATGGGGGCGACTTAGGCCGGGAAAGCCGGCGATTCACACACGCAAAAGGCGAAACGTGTTCTGTGGTATGCATACAACGCATAGCGGCAATGCTGCGGCTGCGGCATAAATGCTCTTGATCGACTCATCTTTGGTGACATATTTGGCATATGACGATGAAACGCACATCTGCGCATCATCTTCATACCTCCCTGTTGGACTTCGGCCGAGCTTTGCTCGGCCTTTTTTTTGGCCGTACCCTTTCCGTAGGCTTCGCGGCGACTCAGCAGGCAAAACAATCGCCACCCCAACGGCTCTGCTTGCCTGATGTGCCCCCTTGGCCTATGCACTTTTGCAAGCAACAAGGAAAAACAGGCGGCAAGCAGTATGCGTATCCTCATCACCAATGACGACGGCATCAATGCGCCGGGCCTGGCGGTTCTTCGCCGCATTGCAGAAGAACTGGCCGGCCCAGACGGCGAAGTCTGGACAGTCGCACCCGCATTTGAACAATCCGGCGTTGCACACTGCATTTCCTATACTGAACCAACCATGATCGCGCAGATGGGCCCACGGGTTTTCGCCGCCGAAGGCAGCCCCGCCGACTGTGTTCTGGCCGGTCTTTACGATGTCATGCAGGACAGCCCCCCTGATCTGGTCCTGTCCGGTGTGAACCGCGGCAACAACTCGGCCGAAAACGCGCTCTATTCCGGCACCCTCGGAGGTGCGATGGAAGCAGCGTTGCAAGGACTGACCGCCATCGCACTGTCGCAATACTACGGGCCGGACAACGCGCAGCAGGAAGACCCCTTTGAGGCATCTGCCGTACACGGCGCAGATGTTGTGCGGCGCATTCTAGCCTCACACACCAAGGGCGATGGTTCCTATGAACTGTTCTACAATGTGAATTTCCCCCCGGTGCCAGCGGCCGCCGTGAAAGGCACGCGGATCGCGCCGCAGGGCCGCAGGGAAAAGACAAACTTCAGCGTCGAGCCATTCCTGTCTCCATCCGGGCGCAGGTTCCTTTGGGTCCGGGGCGGCGATCAGCGTGCGGCAACCGCCGCCGGAAGCGACGCGGCCCTGAACCTCGACGGCTATACTACGGTGACCCCCATGCGGGCAGACCTGACCGACCACGCGGCGCTGAGCGCACTAAAGGGCGCCTTTGAATGAGCTTTGATGCCGAAAACAAGATGCAGTTTCTGTTTGCGCTGCGCTCAAAGGGTGTCACCGACAGTACTGTGCTGAACGCGATGGAGCGCATAGACCGGGGCGCCTTCATACAAGAGGGGCTGTTCACTGATCGGGCCTACGAAGACATGCCCTTGCCCATTGCCTGCGGGCAGACAATCTCGCAACCTTCTGTTGTTGGCCTGATGACGCAGGCGGCGCAAATCCAGCCAAGAGATAAGGTGCTCGAGGTTGGAACCGGGTCTGGCTATCAGGCTGCAATCCTCAGCCTGCTGGCCCGGCGGGTCTATACCGTCGACCGTCACCGCCGTTTGGTACAGGCCGCCCGCGCCGTGTTCGAGGCAATGGATCTGACCAATATCACCGCCTTTACAGCCGACGGCAGCCACGGTTTGCCGGATCAGGCCCCCTTTGATCGCATCGTTGTGACCGCTGCCGCCGAAGACCCGCCCGGCCCGCTCTTGGCGCAGCTCAAGATTGGCGGTATCATGGTCGTGCCCGTCGGCCAGTCTGACGCGGTACAAAGCCTGATCCGTGTCACCCGACACGAAAGCGGGTTTGAGTATGACGAGTTGCGGCCCGTGCGTTTCGTGCCGCTGGTTGAAGGGCTCGGCAAAGACTGAGCTTTGTGAATGAATGAACCGACGCTCCGGAAAAACGGGGCGCGCCTTGAGGACATCGAGATGACAGCAATGCCTAAGCGCCAGATTGGCCAGACCCGTTCGCTTACCTGCGCATTTGCGCTGGTGGCTGCGCTCGGGGCCTGCACCGGCCCGATTGACTTTGACCTGCGCGGCAAGATCGGCGGTTCCGTCGACACCTCAGAAGCCGCTCTGAAAGCCACCGCAGACCGGCCAAAGCCGGACGACCGAGGCATCATTTCCTACCCGAACTATCAGGTAGCGGTTGCCAAACGCGGCGACACGATCGCCACTCTGGCCGAACGGGTTGGCCTGCCTGCCGCAGAACTGGCACGCTACAACGGCATTCAGATCAACGACACTCTGCGGCGCGGTGAAATCATTGCCCTGCCCCGTCGCGTGGCCGAACCCTCGCCCGCCACAGGCGCAGCAGTCAGCGGTCCAATCCGTCCAGCCGCCGAAGTGGATGTCACCACATTGGCAGCGGGTGCGATCGACCGGGCAGACCCAACGCCCGTTCAGGCCAGCGATATTCAAACCGGGGTCGAACCGGTCCGCCACAAGGTTGCGCGCGGCGAGACCGCATTCACCATTGCGCGTCTTTACAACGTCAGTCCTCGCGCCTTGGCGGAATGGAACGCGCTGGACCGCGACTATTCAATCCGTGAAGGCCAGTTCCTGCTAATCCCCGCCGTTGAAGAAGCGCCCGAACAGGTTGCCGAGCCGGAACCGCGGGTCATCGAACCGGGTGCCGGATCTCCGACGCCGGTGCCGCCATCCGCGGTCAAACCCCTGCCCGCAGAAACGCCTCCGCCCGCCAAGGCCGAACCAGCCCCCGCTGCAGAGGCGCAGCCCAAACCCGAAGAGAAAAAGCCGGTCGCTGATATTGGTCAGTCACAGGCCAAACCTTCGAACGCAGCCATGATCATGCCTGTCAGCGGCAGCATCATCCGCGAATATGCCAAGGGCCGGAACGAAGGCATCGACATCAGCGCCAGCGCTGGCACGACGGTCAAGGCCGCTGCGTCCGGTCAAGTTGCCGCCGTCACCAAGAACACTGAGAATGTGACAATCCTCGTGATCCGTCACCCGGATGATCTGGTGACAATCTACACGCATATTGGCGACTTGAAGGTCAGCAAGGGTGATGCGGTCAGCAAGGGCCAGAGCATTGCGCAGGTGGCACCGGGTGATCCGTCCTTCGTGCACTTCGAGGTCCGCAAGGGCTTCGATAGCCTCGATCCCATGCGGTACCTGCAGTAATCCCGCGTTCCTCAGCCTGCCTCGGCCTTTTCTTCCAGCGTCAGCCACTCTTCTTCGGCTGACGCCAAGGCCTCTTGGCGCTGTGTCAGCGCTTCGCTGGCCTTCTTGAACTTGACCGGTTCGCGCGTGAACAATTCGGGATCCGCCATCAGGGTTTCCAGCTTTGCGATCTCGGATTCGAGCCGTTCGATCAGGCCCGGCAGTTCCTCAAGGCGGTGCTTTTCTGTAAAGGTAAGCCCGGATTGCGCCGACTTGGCTTTGGCTTCGGCCTTTGGGGACGGTTTGACCGTCTTGGCCTTTGACGCAGGCGTGTCCGGCGTTTCGGTTTCCGACTTTTGCGCCTGATAATCCGACCAGCCGCCAGCATAGACCACAGCGCGGCCCCGCCCCTCCATGGCAATCGTGGTCGAGGCCACCCGATCCAGAAAATCCCTATCGTGGCTGATCAACAGCACGGTGCCGTCGTATTCACCCAGCAGATCCTGCAGCAAATCCAGCGTTTCAACGTCCAGATCGTTGGTTGGTTCGTCCAGCACAAGAAGATTGCTTTCACGCGCCATGATCTTGGCCAGCAGCAGCCGTGCCTTTTCGCCCCCTGACAGAGACCGGACAGGCGCGCGGGCCTGTGCCTCGTCAAACAGGAATTCCTTGAGGTAGCCGACAACATGTTTGGGCTGGCCGCGCACCAAGACCTGATCCGCCTTACCGGACACCCGCATGTCCTTGTCGCCGGTCAGGCTGTCCCAAAGGCTCATGTTCGGGTCGAGCTGCGCACGCGTCTGATCAAAGACAGCCGGCAGCAGATTGGTGCCCAGCTTTACGCTGCCCTGATCCGGTGCAATTTCGCCCATCAAAATGCGGATGAGGGTGGTCTTGCCAACGCCATTTGGCCCGACAAAGGCCACGCGATCCCCACGCTGAACGGTCAAGGTAAAGTCCCGCACAATGGCTTTGTCACCAAAAGCATGGCTTACACCACGCGCCTCGATGACTTTCTTGCCGGATTTAGGACCAGCTTCGAACGCCATGGCAGCAGCGCCCTGCCGCTTGATCTGCCCGGCCCGTTCCGCGCGTAGCGCCTGAAGCGCGCGCACGCGGCCTTGGTTACGCTTGCGGCGTGCACTGATGCCTTCCACGGCCCAGCGGGCCTCGGCTTTGATTTTGCGATCCAGCTTGTGGCGCTGCATGTCTTCGTCATCCCAGGCCTTGTCGCGCCAGTCCTCGAAGGCAGCAAAACCCTTGTCCAGCCGCCGCACCTGCCCCCGGTCAATCCATAGCGTCGCGCGCGTCAGCTGCGTCAGGAAACGGCGGTCGTGGCTGATCAGCACAAAGGCAGCGCGCGTATGGCGCAGCTCGTCTTCCAGCCAGCCGATCGCTTCGATGTCGAGATGGTTTGTCGGCTCGTCCAGAAGCATCAGGTCCGGCTCTTCTGCCATCAAGCGGGCCAATGCCGCACGGCGGCGTTCGCCCCCCGAGGCCGTGGCAACGGGTTTTGACGGGTCGAATTTAAGCCCTTCACCGGCCCGTTCGACGCGGTACATTTCCGATGGTGCAAGACCCGCGCTGGCAAAATCGCCCAGCGTCTCAAAACCCGACAGGTCTGGGTCCTGCTCCATGTAGCCGACCGAGGTGCCGCTGGGCACTGTGATGACGCCCTTGTCTGCTTCGACCAACCCAGCCATCACCTTCATCAAGGTGGATTTGCCGGACCCGTTTCGCCCAACCAGCGCAACCCGATCCCCGGGCTGAACCGTCAGTGAAAGACCATCGAAAACCGGATCCCCGCCAAAGGTCAGCGCAATATCCGAAAGCTGAAGTAAAGGTGCCTGTGCCATGGCTCTGCGCTACGGTGCGCAGCGCCCAAGGTCAAGGCAGGGCGACGCCCTGACGACCCGCCAGATCCGTGAAATACTGCCACGCCACACGGCCCGACCGGGACCCGCGGGTTGCCTGCCATTCAATGGCTTCAGCCCAAAGCGTGTCATCGTCGATCTTGACGCCGTATTCCGCACAATACCCCCGGATCATCGCCAGATAGTCGTCCTGGGAACAGGGATGGAAGCCCAGCCACAATCCGAAACGGTCAGATAGGGATACCTTTTCCTCAACGGCTTCGGAGGGGTTGATCGCCGAAGAACGCTCGTTCTCGATCATGTCGCGCGGCATCAGGTGCCGCCGGTTCGACGTGGCATAGAGCACAACATTGTCCGGCCGTCCCTCAACACCACCATCCAAAACCGCCTTGAGCGATTTGTAGTGTTCATCGTCGTGGCCAAAAGACAGATCATCGCAAAAGAGGATAAACCGGGCATCCGCGGCGCGCAGCACGTTCATCAGGCGGCCCACCGTCGGCAGGTCCTCACGCTGCAGTTCCACCAGTTTGACGTCATGCCCTTCGGCGCGAACTGCGGCATGCACCGCCTTGACCAGACTGGATTTTCCCATCCCGCGCGAGCCCCAGAGCAGCGCGTTGTTGGCAGGCAGGCCCTCAGCGAACTGTCGGGTGTTGGCCACGAGAGTATCCCGCGACCGGTCGACCCCCACCAGCAGGCTCATGTCGATGCGGTTCACCCGCGCCACAGGTTCCAGCCGGTCCGGTGCGACGTGCCAGACGTAGGCCTCGGCAGCGTCGAAATCGGGGGCCTGCATGGGCGCCGGAGCGATCCGCTCCAGCGCCTCCGCAATTCGCACAAGGGCGTCGGCCTCGAAGGCTTCCGTCATGAACGGTCCCCATCTTTGGGATCTTCACCCGGATCTTCACCATCGGCGAGATCTTCGTCGAATTCATCCATCATGGGATCGTCTTCAACATCGGGTTCTTCCTCGAACCAAAGACCTTGTTCGCGCAGCTCGGCCTCGCGCTTTTTCTCGACCCGTCCCACAAGGAAGATCGACACTTCGTAGAGACCGTAGACAACAACAAACAGAATGGCCTGAGTGATGACATCCGGCGGCGTAACGAGAGCGGCCAGAACCAGAATGCCGACAACCGCGTATTTACGCACTTCGCCAAGCCCCTTGGCCGACACCAGCCCGGCCTTGCCCATCAGGGTCAAAAGTACAGGCAACTGGAAGCACATGCCAAAGGCTACGATGAACTTGATGGTCAGGTTCAGATATTCCTGCGCAGAGCCCTGAAAGACCACAGAAAGGCCCTGTTCGACCTCCTGCCCAACCACAGCTTCACCTTCGCCGCCAAATTGCTGGAACCCAAGGAAGAAGTCATAGGCCAGCGGGGTCACGACGTAGAAGGCAAACGAAGCGCCCAGGAAGAACATGAAAGGCGACGCAATCAGGAACGGCAGGAACGCGCCCTTTTCGGACTTGTACAAACCCGGGGCAATAAAACGCCACAACTGATTGGCAATAAACGGAAATGACAGGATAAACCCGCCCAGAAGCGAAACCTTGATGGCAACGAAGAAGCCTTCTTGTGGGCTGATGAAGATCAGATCACAGTCCTGCCCCCGTTCACCAAGAACCTGACACAGCGGCGCGGTCAGGAAGTTGAAAATCGGGGTGGCCACGGTGAAACAGATCACCATGCCAATCAGAAAATAGACCACGCAGCGGATAAGCCGCGTGCGCAACTCAGCGAGATGCTCGATCAGCGGCGCGGCGCTGTCTTCAATCTCCTCTTCGGCTGTGCTCATGCGTCACTGTCTTTCTTGGCGTCTGCCACGGGGGCTTTTGCAGCGGTTTCCAGCTCTTCGGCTTTGCGCATCGCTTCGTCTGCTTCGCGCTTGAGCCGTTCGGCCGCTGTGCGCGCCGCATTGGCCTCGATTTTCTTTTTGGCCTCAAGCCGCTCGGCCGACAGTTTGCCGGTCTCGCTCTTGGGGTCCAGACCAGCGGTCACGGATTTGGCAGCATCTTTGACGCCGTCCATCGCGCTGCCCACCGGATTGGTGGCCGATTTAAAGCTTTTGGCAACATCCTGCACGCCGGTCTGATCCGCAGCGTCATTCATGGCGCGCGAAAATTCGCGGGCCATGCCACGAGCTTTGCCCATGAAACGACCCACATTGCGAAACAGCATTGGCAGATCTTTGGGGCCGATGACGATCAATGCCACCACCCCGATCACCAAAAGCTCGGTCCAACCGAGATCAAACATGGCGCTTACACCTTGTCTTTTTCTTCCTCGGGCGTGACGTCCTTGGCTTCTTCGGCAGCCTGATCTTCAAGCTCTTGCTTGCCCTCATCCACGCCCTTCTTGAAGGCTGTGATGCCTTTGCCAACTTCACCCATCAGCGACGAAATTTTGCCGCGGCCGAACAGAACCAGCACCACGACGGCGATCAGCAGAAGGCCGGGAAGGCCGATATTGTTGAGCATTGCTCTCTCCTTTGTCGGCGCAGACGCATCGCGCCCGCGATAAATCACCCACGTTGTCTACTGATTCCATTCAGAATCGAAAAGCGCAAAGCAGCCCTTGAAGCCACCATATTTGTCATGACATTGTCAGTTGACAGGTTTTTGTCAGGAGCAAGCCCGATGAAACGCAAAGATCGGCTGTATCAGCTGATGCAGCGCCTAAGAGATGGGCAATTGCATACCGCCGAAGCCATGGCCCAGGATCTGGGCGTTTCGGTGCGAACCATCTATCGCGATATGGAGGTTCTGGCAGCCTCCGGCGTTCCGGTCGAAGGCGCGCGTGGCTATGGCTACACAACACAGGCCGCTGTCACCCTGCCCCCGCTGAACCTGACAGAACCGGAACTGGAGGCTCTGCATCTTGCGCTGGCGGCGCTCTCGGCGTCCGAGCTGGAGCAATCGCAGGCCGCCCGGTCGCTCGCTGGCAAGATAGAAGCGGTTTTACCAGAAGACAGCGGATCGGCCCCTGCCCCGTTTGGATTCGCGACAGATGCCTTTGCCGAAGCCGCCCGCGGCTTTGCGCATATGCCCGCCTTCCGTGCGGCCATCCGTGCAAGGCAGAAGCTGCGGATCAAGGTCGGCGACGCGTCACATGACCTGCGCCCATTGCACATCGATTACTGGGGCCGCGTCTGGACAGGTGTCGGTTGGGATGAAACCACGGCGGGCTTTTTGTCAGTTCCGCTTGACCGGATCGATGCGCTGCAAGTGCTGCCCGGTCTCTTTGTGGACGAGCCGGGCAAGACATTGGCCGATTGGCGCGACAGCCGCTAAGGTTTTCCCTTGGGCAACGGTACGCCGTACAGCTCCATCCGGTGACCGGTCAGCTTGTAGCCGAGTTTTCGTGCGATCTTTTCCTGAAGCGCTTCGATTTCCGGATCGACGAATTCAATCACTGCACCGCTTTTGATATCGATCAGGTGATCATGATGATCGCGTTCGGCATCTTCGTACCGCGCCCGCCCATCACCGAAATCAACCTTTTCAAGGATCCCCGTCTCCTCCAGCAGCTTTACGGTCCGATAGACGGTGGCGATGGATATACGAGGATCGCGTGCACTGGCCCGGGCGTGCAACTCTTCCACGTCCGGATGATCGTCGGCCTTTTCCAGAACGTCCGCGATGGTCCGGCGTTGACCGGTCATACGAAGGCCATGGGCAGCGCAGCGTTTTGCAATGGTGTCTGACATGGCAATTTTCCGGCGACGAGTGCGTGATAACCCTATGTGCCAAAACAACGGCCCAAGGCCAAGGCTTCAGATCGGATCGGATCGTGTCATGCGCAAAAGATACAGCGCAAGACTGCCCACCACCAACGCGCCCCCAGCCAACATCAGCGGCCCCGGCGCCTCTCCGGTGCCCAACCAAACCCAGACCGGGCCAAGCACCGTTTCAAGCAGCAAAAGCAGACTGACATTAGCCGCGCTGGTGAATCGCGATGCCTGACTGAGTGAAAAGAAAGACACCGGCAAAATGAAACAAGCCGTCACGAGAATAGCCCACATCGCGCCATCGGTCATGCGGTCCGGTCCCGTCACGGTCCAACCGGTTGATCCGGCCAAAAGTGCCCCGACCCCGATCGCCAGCAACAAAGGGACCCGCGGTGCATGGCGCAAAGTGGCAAAACTGAGCGCAAGGCACAGGGCAACGCCCAGACCGCACAAAGCCCCAAACGACGCAGACCCGTGCCCGCCCTCGTTGCTATCGCTCACCGCAATTGCGATGCCCAGCGTCACAAGTCCGATCGTTATCCATGTGGCGCGGCTGGTGCGTTCCCCGTGCAAGACACGCGACAAGACCGCCGCCCAGATTGGAACCGTAGCAATCCCCAACAACACCGACGCAACCGGCGCGCCGCCAATGCCGACCGGGAACAAAAGCGCATTGAAGTATTGGCATCCGATGACAATCAAACCGGCGCCGCTGCCCAGCATCGCGATGTCGGCGCGATGGTTTTTGCTGCTTGCAGCCCAAATCGCCGTGAAAATCACCCCCATACATAAGCCGCGCCAGCCCAGCATCTGGAAACCGTCCATGCCGGACCACCGCAGAAACATGGCGTCCGGCGTCAGCACAAGGGCCCCGAACAGCGCGAGCACAAGACCAAACCGGCTGTTCTGGGGCATGATTGACGTTCCGTTCAGAGGCAGATGTGCCCCGGTCTAGGCATAAAGCGGCTGAATGCCCATCTGCATATGCAGCGTGTTGACCATTGTCTCGTCCAGGCCCATGGCCTTGGCCAGAGCATCCAGATACTGCGCTTCGGCCTGCGTATCGACCCGGATCGTCATGAGTGACGCGGAATAGACCTGTGCCGCCTGCGCTTCGGGAGTGTCTGCGGCAAGCGCCTCTACATCCACAGGCGCTGCCAGTTGGCCCTGCACAAAGGCAATGTCCTCGGCGTCGGCATCATCGCCCAGCGTATCGAGGATCTTCGCTTTTTCGGATTCGTCGATGCCGCCATCCGCCTTGGCTGCCTGAATCATGGCGCGCAACATCAGCGCGGCAATTGCTTCGGCATCCGGTGCCGTTTCGCGTGTGTTGAATGCGTCGAGCAAGGCACCCGCGCCCTGTCCCTGTGCCGCAGCCGCTGCGCCGCCGGCCGCGGCCAGTATTCCGGCCAAACCGGCGCCGCCGCCCATGGACGAAAGCAGACCGCCCTGCTTGTCGCCCGTATCCGCGGCTTGTCCGCCGCCCATCAACGCGCCAAGACCGCCTTCTTGCATTTTGGCCATCATGTCAGCCATTGGGTTGCCAGCACCTCCGGCGCCTCCGCCCATGGCACCCATCAACCCACCAAGTCCGCCTTCCTGCATCTTGGCCATCATATCGGCCATTGGATTGCCAGCGCCGTCGCCGCCACCCATCATGCCGCCCAAGCCGCTTTCCTGCATCTTCGACATCATATCAGACAGCGGGTTGCCATCCTCGGCGCCCTGCCCGGCCATCATCTGGCCAACCTGAGCCTGTGCCGCGGCATTGGGATCGCTGGCTTTGACCTGCGCACCGCCCCCCAAGAGCCCGCCGAGTCCTTCACCGCCCGCCAGTTTGTCGACACCCCGCGCAGCAGCGTATCCGATTGCAACTTTGGCCAATGTACCCATGAGACCCATCTGGCGGCTCCTCTCGTTTTCAAAATATCCAAGGGGCAGAGTGACAGATTCCCGGCGCGCGTCCAGTGCCAAGCGCGGGGAAAGCTTGACGGCGACGCTCAGACAGTGTGACTGGCAGGATGACCAAAACCACCGCCCGCAAATCTTCGATGGACGCCTACGGCGCAATCGGAATGACCAGTTTCGCCACCCTGCTTGCCTTCAATCAGGTGGTGATCAAGCTGACCAACGGTGGTTTTGGCCCGGTTTGGAGCGCTGGTTTGCGCAGTTTGTTCGCCTTGGCCGTGCTTGGCCTGTGGTGTCTGTTCATGTCCCGCCGCATCACCGGACTACGCGAAACTCTCTGGCCCGGGCTGATGATGGGCGCGCTGTTTAGTGTGGAATTTCTGTTCCTGTTCATAGCGCTGGACCTGACCACGGTCTCGCGCAGCGCAATCCTGCTCTACTCTATGCCGGTCTGGCTGGCGCTGGTGGCGCATTTCACCTTGCCCGGGGAACGCCTTTCGCCGCGACGGGCGCTTGGGCTGGTTATGGCCATGACCGGGGTGATCTGGGCTTTGGCTGATCCACAAAGCCGGGATGCAGGCAATATTACTGGCGATCTGCTCGCCCTGCTGGCCTGCTTTGCCTGGGTTGGCATCGCGCTGTCGGTCCGGCTGACCCGCGTGGCCACGCTTCCGGCAGAATCGCAATTGTTCTGGCAATTGTCGGTGTCTGCTGTGGTTTTGTGCGTCGTCGCACCGCTGTTCGGCCCGCTGATGCGCGATCCTGAACTGGTCCACTGGGCCGGGCTGGGCTTTCAGGCGGTGTTCATCGCCTCGCTCGGCTTCCTGTTCTGGCTGCATATCATGTCGATCTATCCAGCGTCCGATGTGGCTGCCTTTTCCTTCCTGTCGCCGGTTTTGTCGGTGGCAATGGGATGGGCCTTGCTGGACGAGCCTGTGGGACCGGGCTTTTTGGGCGCGCTTGCGCTGGTGGCTGTAGGTATCGTGCTGATCAACATGCGGCGGCGCACGGTATCATAGCGCGGACAATCAAAACCGGGGCCGTCCTAACCGATCAGCCTTGCAACCTCGGCGCCCAAATCATCCATGTGATCAATGATGCCTTCTGGTTCCAGATCACGCACCGCTTCGCCTTCGGGGGCAAAGGTCACGAGGATCGATGGCACACCCGCAGCCCGCGCAGTGTTGCGATCCGTATCGCTGTCCCCCACCAGCAAAGAACGGTCACGCGTACCACCACAACCATCGACGGCAGCCCAGTATGGCGCAACATCGGGTTTGCGTGTTGGCAAGGTATCGGCACCGATCAGCGATCCGAACATATCCCGCACGCCAAGTGACCGCATCAAGGACTCGGCCAGCCCTTCGGGTTTGTTGGTGCAGATGCCAACAGCATATCCGGCACTGCGTAACGCTTCGACGGCCTTGACCGTACCGGGATAGAGCTGCGTGTGAACGTCCAGCGCCGCGCCATAGGCGCTCAGCAATTCGGGGTACCATTGATCGACCACCTGCTCCGAATAGGCGTTTGCCCGCTCAAGCCCAACCGTCAGCATTCTGCGCCCGCCACGCAAGGCAACGCCAGCATCCGCGACCGGATCAAGCCGAACAGACTGGCCCATGGCGTCAAAACAATGATTTGCCGCAGCAATCAGATCACCACTGGTGTCAGCCAGCGTTCCGTCGAGGTCGAAAATCACGCAGCGCATTGTCTGCTCCCTTTTGTCATTGCTGTCACATCCCGCAATCAAGCGTGAGCAATGCCCGCTTGCCCCGCGCCTCCAACCGGATAAAACGGGGGCCAACAAAAGACAAACGGGATTGAGGCCATGAGCATTGCCCTGATCATACTCGCTGCCGGCAAAGGCACGCGGATGGAATCCGACCTGCCCAAGGTCCTGCACCAGATCGGCCACGCGCCGATGCTCTGGCACGCCATGCGAGCTGGCGTTGCATTTGAGCCGGAAGCCACCGTTGTGGTCGCCGGACACAAAGCTGAAATGGTCGAGGCCTCAGCCCACGACTTTGATCCGATGGCGCAGATCGTTTTGCAACAAGAGCAGCTTGGCACGGCCCATGCCGTAGCGCAGGCCCGGCCCGCGCTGGAAGGTTTTGGCGGCGATGCGATCGTACTTTACGGGGACACGCCGTTCATCCGCGAAGAAACGCTCGAAGCCATGCTGGAGGCCCGTAAGACCAATGACGTGGTGGTGCTGGGCTTTGACGCGGCAGCCCCGGGCCGATATGGCCGACTGGTGGCCAAGGGCGACGCTTTGGAAAAGATCGTCGAATTCAAGGACGCCACCGAGGAAGAACGAGCCATAACGCTCTGCAATTCCGGCGTAGTCGCCGCCAATTCGGACCTGTTGTTTGATCTGATCGCCGCGGTTGGGAATGAAAACGCATCGGGCGAGTACTATTTGACTGACATCATCGAAATCGCCCGTGCACGCGGCCTGTCCGCCGGTGTGGTGCGCTGCGATGAATCCGAAACTCTGGGTGTCAATTCACGGGCAGAACTGGCCGAGGCCGAAGCCGGGTTTCAGGCACGGCGGCGTCAGGAATTGATGGCCGATGGCGTGACGTTGCATGCCCCTGAAACAGTCTACACAGCCTGGGACACGGTGATCGGCGCTGACAGCATCATCGAGCCGAATGTAATCTGTGCGCCGGGCGTAACTGTGGAAAGCGGCGCGCGCATCCGTGCATTCAGCCACCTCGAAGGCTGCCATGTCAGCCGGGGCGCCGTTGTTGGCCCCTTTGCGCGGCTCAGACCCGGCGCGGAACTGGCTGAGGACGTAAAGATCGGCAACTTTGTCGAGATCAAGAATGCGCAACTGGATGAAGGCGCCAAAGTGAACCATCTGTCCTATGTCGGTGATGCTTCTGTGGGCGCAGGCGCAAATCTGGGCGCGGGCACGGTGACCTGCAATTATGATGGCGTCTTCAAGCATCGCACAACCATCGGTGCCGGGGCCTTCATCGGTTCAGACACCATGCTGGTTGCGCCGGTTTCGGTGGGTGCAGGCGCCATGACCGGATCAGGGTCGGTCATCACCGATGATGTGCCTGCCGGAGCGCTCGCCATTGGCCGGGCCAAACAATCGACCAAGCCCGGATTTGCAACAAAATTGTTCGAAATGTTAAAGGCCAGAAAGGCCAAACAGAAAAAAGAGGCCAAATAATGTGCGGTATTGTTGGTATTCTGGGCTCACACGAAGTTGCCCCCACTTTGGTCGAATCGCTGCGGCGTCTGGAATATCGCGGCTATGACAGCGCCGGTATTGCGACCGTAAACAGCGGCAAACTGGAACGTCGGCGCGCGGTTGGCAAGCTGGTCAACCTTTCGGATCTGCTGGTTCACGAACCACTGCCGGGCAAGGCTGGTATCGGGCATACGCGTTGGGCGACACATGGTGCACCCAGCACGACAAATGCCCACCCGCACCGCGCAGGTCCCGTGGCAGTCGTGCATAATGGGATCATCGAAAACTACCGTGAGCTTCGCGAAGAACTGGCAACCCATGGCATCACGCCGCAGACGGAAACAGACACCGAAACCGTGGCTTTGATGACCCAGCATCTGATGGATCAAGGGGCCTCGGCCACCGACGCCGCCATGGCCTGCATCGACAAACTCGAAGGCGCCTTTGCACTGGTTTTTCTGTTTGATGGCGAAGAAGACCTGCTGGTTGCCGCGCGCAAGGGCTCGCCTCTTGCGATCGGGCACGGTGACGGGGAAATGTTCGTTGGCTCGGATGCAATCGCGCTGGCGCCCATGACAGACCAGATCACCTATCTCGAAGAAGGCGATCGCGCTGTCATCAACCGGCAAGGCGCGACGATCACCAACGCCAAAGGCCAACGCGTGAATCGCGACCAGCAGACCATCCAGATGGATGCCGCCCGCGTGGACAAAGGCGGGTTCAAACACTTCATGGCCAAGGAAATCGCCGAACAGCCGACTGTGCTGTCCGGTGCGCTGTCGGCCTATCTGGACAAAGACGGCATCTCTTTGCCAGATCCCGGTTTGGATTTCGACAAGGTCGAAAGACTGGTCATGGTCGCCTGCGGCACCGCCTTTTATGCCTGCCTGACGGCAAAATACTGGTTTGAGCAACTGGCCGGCATTCCGGTCGAAGTCGATATCGCCTCAGAGTTCCGCTATCGCGAACCGCCGATCACCAAAGGCACGGTGGCGCTGTTTGTCAGCCAATCCGGCGAAACCGCAGATACATTGGCGGCTTTGCGTTACTGCGCTGAAAAAGCTGACAAAATCGTGTCAGTGGTGAACGTGCCCACATCCTCTATCGCGCGTGAAAGCGATTTGGCTTTGCCTATCCACGCCGGTGTCGAGATCGGGGTCGCATCGACCAAAGCCTTTACCTGTCAGCTCAATGTCTTGCTGATGCTCGCGCTGGAGGCGGCCAAATCGCGTGGACGCATGGACTCCGCTGAACAAGCAGAGGTGCTCGAAACATTGCGGGCAATGCCGGGCATTTTCAACGTCGCCCTGCAACGAGGCGACGCGATCCGCAAGGCCGCCCGCCAGATCGCCGAAGCACGCGATGTCCTTTTCCTTGGGCGGGGGCTGATGTACCCGCTCGCACTTGAAGGTGCATTAAAACTAAAGGAAATCAGCTATATACACGCTGAAGCTTATGCATCGGGAGAGTTGAAGCACGGGCCGATTGCTCTGATCGACAAAACGGTTCCGGTGGTCGTCATGGCCCCAAGGGATTCGCTGTTCGACAAAACCGTGTCCAACATGCAGGAGGTCATGGCCCGTGGCGGCAAAGTCTGCCTGATCACGGATGCAGCCGGTGCAGACGCAGCCGGAGCGGACGTGTGGCAGACCATCATCCTTCCTGATGTGCCTGAAGTGCTGTCGCCCCTGCTTTACGCCCTACCCGCACAGCTGCTGGCCTACCACGCTGCCGACGCTAAGGGCACCGACGTGGATCAGCCGCGCAATCTGGCCAAGTCCGTGACCGTGGAATGACGCACAACCGGATCACAGCGCTATGACACTCGACGACGCCATGGCAGCGCTTGCTGCGGCAAGCGAGCCGGACACCGCTGCTGGCAAAGCGCAGTATCACAAGACGGATCGCGTTGTTCTGGGTGTTCCAAACCCTGTGCTCAACGATCTGTCCAAACAGTGGCGTGGGTCGCTCGATCTGGACCAACGGGTCGCCCTTGCCGATCAGCTTTGGCAGACCGGGGTGTTCGAAGCGCGCATTTTGGCACCCAAACTGCTGACGCAGGCGCGTATTCGGCCAGATCATCAGGTTTGGGCGCTGATTAATTCCTGGGTTCCCGATTTTGATGGATGGGCCATCGCAGATCATGTCTGCAGCGCAGGTGGCCGCCGATTGGTCGCTGATCCATCGCGTCTGGATACCGTCGAGACATGGACAGGCAGCGATCACATGTGGACCCGCCGTGCCGCACTGGTCATGACCCTGCCCTGGACCAAGCAAAACCACCCATCAGCCGAGGAATACGCGGCACGCGACCGTATTCTGGGCTGGGCAGCAAAATATGTGCCCGATCGCAACTGGTTCATTCAGAAAGCCATCGGCTGGTGGTTGCGTGACTTGTCCAAGCATGATGCGGACCGTGTGCGAGCGTTTCTGGACGCTCACGGCGCGCAAATGAAGCCCTTCGCCCGCAAGGAAGCCAGCAAATATCTGCGCTGAAACAGTTTTTTCTGCGGCTGCGCGTCTCATAGTATTTCCACGCCTTTTACACAATTTGGCCTGAAACCCAGGGCATTGTTTCCGTCAGAGCTCGCACCGTTCCGGCAAGCGAGCCGTGAGAACGAGCAGGCCCATGCAGCAGAAGACACACAGTTTCCCGCCCGATCTGTCACGCCTTGCGCGTGGCGAATGGCTCGGCGCGCTTCGCAAGATCGGTCAGCAAAACGGCTTTGCCGAACCGCTGGGCAAATCCCATGCCGGCATTTTCGTCGAACAGGGCGACACGCTGCTTGTGACCTTTGAATCAATGCCCGGTATCGAGGCATTGTCGGAAACCCGCACGCCACTTGGTTTTGACATGGTTGCCGCCCATGGATGGTCTTCATTGTCCATTCTCAGCCACGGCGACACCTGGTTCCGCGATCCGCGTGTTTATGGCTTTTTCGACCAACTGTTGGACGATGGCTTTTTTGACGACTTCGAAAAGGTGATCTTTTTCGGCGCTGGCCCCTGTGGCTATGCAGCAGCGGCCTATTCCGTTGCGGCACCGGGCGCCCGTGTTCTGGTGCTACAGCCACAGGCTACCTTGGATCCACGTGTCACGGAATGGGACGACCGGTTCTACGAACAGCGTCGCCGCGATTTCACGTCCCGCTATGGGTTCGCCCCGGATATGCTGGACGCTGCGCAGCACGCCTATGTGCTCTACGATCCGCGTGAAACACTGGACGCCATGCATTCGGCGCTGTTTGAACGCCGGAACGTGACCCGGCTCAGAATGCCCTTTATGGGCGGCGCTTTGCAAAGCGATCTGCTGACGCTGGATCTGATGCCATCATTGCTCAAGGCCGTCTCAGAGGACCGTCTGGGCACCTATGAATTCGCGCAAATGATGCGGGCGCGCCGCGATCATCCGCCGTACCTGCGCAAGCTTTTGGCCCGCCTGGATTCCGACGAACGGGACGGGCTGGCACAATTGCTGTGCCAGAACGTCGTGGCCCGTATGCATGCGCCACGCTTTCGCAGGCGTCTGGCCGAACTGGAATCGCTAAACGACGGGATCTAACCGTCAGCGTTGACGGTTCAGGATCGCCTCACGAATATCGTTGAAGAAATAGCCCAAGGCCGCGCCGATGCTGAAAACCAGCGCGCCGCCACGGGCATCCAGTATCCAAAGCACCAGTCCCGCGCCAATCAGGCAAACCAAAAGCGCCGCCGCGCGTCTGTCTGCCTGTGACTGCAGTCCCTGTTCGCCAACAAAGCCCGCCAAAGTCTCGGCGATCTTGGTTTCGGCCGGGCGTGCGGCCCAACCTGCCAGCCCTGCCAGCAAAATTGTCATCAGCATTGCACTCACTCTCCTGCTCTTCCCTCAACCAGAATATCGTGGACGGGTTGTGGCGACAATGCTCTGGCGATGCCGCGCGGCACATGCTAACGCGCACCGCATGGAAAAGATCACGATCCGCCGCCCCGATGACTGGCACCTGCACCTGCGCGATGGCGCCATGCTGCAGGCCGTCGCCCCCGAGACCGCACGCCATTTTGCCCGTGCGATCATCATGCCAAATCTCGTCCCGCCCGTCGTGACCGGCGCAGAGGCCATCGCCTACCGGGACCGCATTTTGGCCGCCCTGCCGGACGGATCGGACTTCAAGCCGTTGATGACGCTCTACCTGACCGAAAACACGGACGCAGCCGATCTGGTCAAGGCGCACCGGGACGGGATCATTACAGCGGTTAAACTCTATCCCGCTGGCGCGACCACCAACTCGGCCTCGGGTGTTCGCGACATGGACAAGGTCCGCCCGGTGCTCGACGCAATGGCCGAAGCGGGCGTGCCGCTTTGTGTTCACGGCGAAGTGGTGGACAACGACATTGATATTTTCGACCGAGAAGCCGTCTTTATCGACCGCATTCTTGATCCGTTGCGCCGCGCGACGCCCGGTTTGCGGGTGATCATGGAACACATCACCACTTCTCAAGGTGCGCAATATGCCCGTGAGGGCGGTGACACTCTGGGCGCCACGATCACCACGCATCACCTTGTCATCAATCGCAACGCCATTCTGGCGGGCGGGATCAAACCGCATTACTACTGTTTGCCGGTCGCCAAACGAGAGGAGCACCGTCTCGCGCTGCGCCAAGCCGCAACCTCGGGCGATCCGTCATACTTCCTCGGAACGGATTCGGCGCCGCATACGGATCCGGCCAAACTGCAGCCTTGCGGTTGTGCGGGCTGCTTTACCGCCACCAACACGCTGTCAATTCTGGCCGAAGTGTTCGAACAGGACGGCGCCCTGGACAAGCTTGAGGCCTTTGCATCGCTCAATGGTCCGGCATTCTATGGCCTGCCGGCGAATGACGCGACTGTCACCCTTACCAAAGGAACGCCTGTCCAGTATCCGGCGCATATCGAAACTGATGACGGCCCCGTGACGGTGTTCGATCCGATGATGCCGCTGCATTGGAACGTCACAACCTGAGGAACGACACAGGCGCGCCCTGCCCCAACCGCCTGCCCGAAAAGAAAAGGAAATCACCATGATCCCATCGACTTATCCGACCGCCGAAGAAATGGCGCGCCTGACCGCACGCATGTTGTGGGAAATCGAAGCGGTGAATTTCATGCAGGACGAGCCGTTCAAGTTGGCCTCCGGCCAGTTGTCGCCGGTCTACATCGACTGCCGGAAATTGATTTCCTATCCACGTATTCGCAGCACTTTGATGGACTTTCTGACAGTCACGGTGATGCGCAATGCCGGATTTGAGGCCTTTGACAACATCGCGGGCGGCGAAACCGCGGGCATTCCATTTGCCGCGCTCGTCGCAGAGCGCATGGGCCTGCCCATGACCTATGTCCGCAAAAAGCCCAAAGGCTACGGCAAGAACGCCCGAATCGAAGGGGCGATGACCGAAGGCCAACGGGTTCTTCTGGTCGAAGACCTGACCACCGACGGCGGCAGCAAATTGTCCTTTGTGGATGCCATCCGCGACACCGGAGCAGACTGTGCGCATACCGCCGTTATCTTCTATTACGGCATCTTCCACGAGACGATTAAAACTCTGGGTGATCACGGTGTTAGCCTGCATCACCTTTGCACGTGGTGGGAAGTTTTGGCCGAAGCGCCAGAGCGTCACGCAGGCGTACTGGGCGAGGTTGAAGCCTTCCTGAAAGACCCGCATGCATGGCGCAAAGCTCAGGCTTCCGACTGACGTTAAGGTTAACAAATCAGTTAGCCTTGCTTGTGGCGCTTTGGACACGGCCCTGAGTCGGCCAAAGCCCGCGCAAGGCATATATTGACGATCACAGCCAATCCATGACATCATCTTGTGGTCATGGATGGCTAAAAGTTATCCCCAGAAACATACATTTTTATCCCTGTTGAGTGACGCGGGCACCAGAGGCTATGCCCTGCACCCTGAGCGGACATCTGATCAGACCGGGGGAGCAAAATGAACGAAATCGCTGCAATCAATCCGACAGGCCTTCAGGTCGAAGCCGCTGAAACCATGCCGCATTCGATCGAGGCAGAGCAGCAGCTTTTGGGCGCAATCCTGACGAACAACGATGTGTTCGACAAAATCGCATCGATCATCAATCCGCAGCATTTCTTTGACCCCGTTCACGCACGTATTTTCGAAATCGCCGCGGCCCGCATCGCCAAGAACAATCTCGCCAGCCCCGTCACGCTCAAAGCCTTCATGGAAGACGACGAAGGCCTAAAGGAACTGGGCGGTCCAGCCTATCTGGCCCGTCTGGCGGGGGCCGCTGTTAGCACCTTTGCGGTTCGTGACTATGCTCAGATGATCTATGATCTGGCGATCCGCCGCGACCTGATCGGGCTGGGACGTGACATCAGCAGCAAGGCGGCCAAAGTTGACGTGGCCTCTGAACCGCGTGAACAGATCGTCGAGGCGGAACAAGCACTCTACAAACTCGCCGAACAGGGTCAGACCGAAAGCGGATTTCAAAGCTTTCTCAAGGCCGTAACGGACGCAGTTAATGTCGCGAACGCAGCTTACCAGCGCGAAGGCGGTCTGGCCGGCGTTTCGACCGGCCTGATGGATATGGACAAGAAACTGGGCGGATTGCACAAGTCTGACCTGCTGATCCTTGCCGGTCGTCCGTCGATGGGTAAAACCTCGCTCGCGACAAACATCGCCTTCAATGTCGCCAAGGCCTACAAAAAAGGCCAGTTGCCCGACGGATCAACAGGCGCACTGGAAGGCGGGGTTGTCGGCTTCTTCAGCCTTGAGATGAGCGCCGAGCAGCTTGCCAGCCGGATCCTCGCAGAAGCCTCTGAAATTTCGTCCCACAAGATCCGTCAGGGTGACATGGATGAGGTCGAGTTTCGCCGCTTTGTCGAGGCGGCAAAAGCGCTTGAAGCCTGCCCGCTATATATCGACGACACCCCGGCCCTGCCGATCAGTCAGGTTGCCGCCCGTTCCCGCCGTCTGAAACGGACCCATGGGCTCGACGTGATCATCGTCGACTACCTTCAGCTGCTGCGCGGCACTGCGGAAAATCGGGTGCAGGAAATCGCGGAAATTTCCATGGGCCTGAAGGCAATCGCCAAGGAACTGAACATCCCGGTCATCGCCCTGTCCCAGCTGTCGCGTCAGGTCGAAAGCCGCGATGACAAACGCCCGCAGTTGTCAGACCTGAGGGAATCAGGTTCGATCGAACAGGACGCCGACGTGGTCATGTTTGTGTTCCGCGAAGAATACTACGCCGAGCGTGAAAAACCCTCGGACGATCGCCTAGACGAAATGGCCGCCTGGCAGGAACGCATGAGCCGCCTGCATGGCAAAGCCGAAGTGATCATTGGCAAGCAGCGACATGGCCCCATCGGCACCGTCGAGCTGTCCTTCGAAAGCCAGTTCACCCGCTTTGGCAACCTCGTGAAGCCTTGGCAGCAGGGCGACGATCAGTTCTAGCGCCATGGCAATCACGGGCATCAACCACATCACACTTGTGGTGACCGACCTGCCCCACTCCATTCGGTTTTATGCTGACGTGCTGGGCGCAGAGCTGCGGGCGCAAGGCCCCAAAGCCGCGTATCTGTCGCTGGGGTCTTTGTGGCTATGCCTTGAACGGGGAGATCCTGACCACCACACCGACCACAGCCATATCGCCTTTGACTGTCCCAAAGCAGACTTCGACGCCTTGGCATCACAGATCAAAGGCGCCGCCTCTTTGTGGAAAGACAACCGCTCTGAAGGCGCATCGCTCTATTTTCTGGATCCTGACGGGCACAAACTGGAGCTGCACAGCGGCAATCTGGACAGCCGTCTTGCCAGCTATCGCGCACGGCGCGATGCACCCATGAGCGTTCTGGATTGAGCATCAGGCCCGCCGCTACAGCGACAGAGTTTTTCCGAATGCAACTTGGGTATCCCAGCCATCGGCCAAACCATGCAGAGCGGCAGCGGCCTTGATGCAGCCCGCATGCGTCACCACCAAGGCACCGTCCGGCACGCTTCCAAGGCCCAGTTTGATGCGCGCAGCCAGCGCAGATACAGATTCGCCGCCATGCCCGTCGTATCCGTGAAAATCTTCTGCCCAAGCATCCAGCGCTGCGCGCGGGATTGAGTCCCAGCTCTGGCCTTCCCAAGACCCAAAATCCATTTCCCGCCAATGGTTTGAAACCAAAACCTGCTGTCCAAACCGCGCCGCTGCCTTTTCTGCCAAACGACGGCAGCGTGTCAAAGGTGAACTGTAGATCGCGCTGATCTCAGGCAATTGATCCAGCGCGGCCTCCGCCTCACGCTCAAAGCTGTCAGCCAATTGCAGATCGGTCATGCCATAACACGTCCCCACCTGCACATCGGGTGTCGTATGCCTGAGCAGAACTACAGCCATGCCAGCACGCCAAGGTATATTCCAAGCTCGCTCAATTGCTGAGTTCCGCCAAGGCAATCGCCCGTGTAGCCACCCAGCTTGCGAACGAACATCCGGCGAAACATCCATGCCAACACCGCACAGGCCAAAACGCCTGCCAGGGCTGCACCAAAGCCGAGGCACAGCACAAAAGCGATCAGTAAACAAAACGCCGTCGTCTGCGCCCACCGATAGCCATCCGGCGTGACGGTCGGGGCCACAAACTTGGCCCCCACATCGCGGGCATAGGGTGTGGTCGCGATGACGCTCACTGCGGCCATCCGCGACAGCCCGTGCCCAAAGATCAGCGCCAGCCCTGCGGTGGCCGGCGTCATGGCGGACAACGCGGCAACCTTGATGGCCAATGCAGTGCCCAAGGTGACCGTGCCATAGGTTCCAATGCGCGAATCCCGCATGATTTCCAGCGCGCGATCGCGGGTCATTCCACCACCCAAACCATCGGCTGCATCGGCGAGCCCGTCTTCGTGAAAGGCCCCCGTCGCGAAAAGAGTTGCCGCCAAGGACAGCAAGACCGCAACCACCGGCGGCAGCCACTGACCGGCAATCCACAGGGTCACCGCGCCGATCAGTCCAACAAGACACCCAACCAGCGGGTAGTATTTGGTCGCACGGATCAGCAAATCGTCCGAAAATTCCAGATCGCGCGGCACCGGCAGTCGGGTCAGGAATTGCACGGCCAGCAAGAACAGCGTGCGCTCGGTTTTCAGGTCAGGCATTACGGCGCTCACGACAGGTCAGATTTCCCGGAAACGCCGGCCTCTTCGAAGCTGGCCATTTCATTCAGCATTCTGACGGCTGATCGCAGCAATGGCCAGGCAAGCGCCGCACCCGTGCCTTCCCCCAACCGCAAGCCCAGATCCAACAGAGGTTTGGCTCCTACGGCATCCAGAACCAATCGGTGCCCCGGCTCGGTCGAAAGCGTGCAAAAGATCATAGCGTCCCTGCACGAGGGTTCGATCTGCCCCGCAATCATGGCTGCTGTCGACGCGATAAAGCCGTCTACCAGCACCATCCGCTTGGCCTGTGCCGCGCCGATCATGGCGCCGGCCATCATGGCGATCTCAAAGCCGCCAAATTCGGACAGGGCGGCCGTCGGACTCAGCGTGCCGCTGACCCGCGCACTGGCCTTTTCCAGAATTTCGACCTTGTTCAACAACCCGGCACTATTCAACCCGGTTCCGCGCCCGACCACGTCTTTGAGCGGCGCTTTCGTCAGGCGATGCACAAGCATCGATGCCGAAGCAGTATTGCCGATGCCCATCTCTCCAAAGGCCATGGCGTGATAGTCGCCCGCCGATCCAATCGAAATGCCACGTTCAAGCGCATCCACCACCTGTGGCGCGCTCATGGCCGGGGCCTTCAGAAAAGAAACCGTTCCAGACCCCAGACTTTGCTCGGTGATCTGGGGCAAATCGAACGATCCGCCGCGCACACCGGCATTCACCACATGCAGATCAAGATCACCGGCCCGCGCAAAGACATTGGCAGCCGCACCGCCCCCGGCAAAATTCAGAACCATCTGACGTGTGACCTCAGCCGGATAGGCAGAAACGCCTTCGTCTGCGATGCCATGGTCCCCCGCAAAGATGACAAGACAGGCGCGTTCCATTTCAGGGTCCAGCTTGCGCTGCAAACGCGCTGTACGCATGGCCAGCGCTTCGATCCGCCCAAGCGAGCCAACCGGCTTGGTCTTGCTATCAATCTTGCGCTTCAGTGCGTCTTCAAAATCACTCATGCCACCCCCAAATGCTATGCTTCGATTTAGTCGCCCGCAGATGGACAGCGCAAGCCCGATACGCGCGAACGTGATACGCAATGCATGCAGTGCCTATGTTTTACCCTTGACCCGCGCGATGAGCCGGACAAAGACAGGCCATGGCCCAGGCACAATTGACAATCGATCTCTCGGCTCTTTGCACCAACTGGCGCAATTTGCAGAACTTGGCGCAAACCGAAGCAGGCGCGGTGGTCAAAGCCGACGCTTATGGCTTGGGTATTGAACAGGTCGGCCCCGCACTGGCCGAAGCCGGCGCACGGCGGTTCTTTGTCGCCATCGCCGAAGAAGGCGCAGCCCTGCGCCGCGTTCTGGGCTCCGGTCCCGAAATCTTTGTCTTTGGTGGCCATATGGCCGGCGATACGGCCCTGATGCGTGATGCGCGGCTCACGCCTTTGATCAATTCGATCGACCAGATGTTACGCCATGTCGAAGGCTTGCCCGGCCATCCCTTTGGTGTTCAGCTCGACACCGGAATGAACCGGTTGGGCATGGAGCCATCAGAATGGTCTGCACTGCGCGATATCGCGTTGGCGCAAAAACCCAGTCTGCTGATGAGCCATCTGGCCTGCGCAGATGAACCTGATCACGCAATGAATGAGCATCAGTTGAATGTCTTTCGCCAATTGACTGACGGCATCGAAGATGCGCCGCGTTCTCTGGCTGCGACAGGGGGCACTTTGCTGGGTGCCGGATACCATTTTGATATGATCCGGCCCGGCATCGGCGTTTATGGCGGATTGCCTTATCTGGATGCCCTGCCCGTCGTCAGTCTGCATATCCCGGTCATTCAGACACGGATGGTCGAGCCTGGTGAATCGGTCGGCTACGGCAACAGCTGGGTGGCACGCACCCCGACACGCGTGGCCACGATTGCAGCCGGTTACGCTGACGGCTTGCTGCGCGCAATGGGCCCAAAGGCCATTCTCTGGGCGGATGGGACCCGCTGCAAGGTGCTGGGGCGTGTCTCAATGGACCTGATCGGTGTGGACGTCACGCAAGTCGACGGCGATCCGGAATATCTCGAATTGCTCGGTCGTCATCAGAGCGTCGACACGCTGGCCGATTGGGCAGGCACCATCGGGTATGAAATTTTGACAAGCCTCGGCGCGCGGTATGCGCGCACCTACGTTCAGGCATGACGGCCCTGCTCTATTCGCTGGGTGTTCTGGGGCGCGGTACGCTTGCGGCCATGGCCTCGATCGGCCGTGTGATGCTCTTTGCGCTCTCGGCGCTCAGCCATATTCTGCGTCCGCCGTTTTATGGCCGCGAATTCATGGTCGCGCTGCTGAACATCGGCTGGCTGTCACTGCCTGTTGTTGGCCTTACGGCTGTCTTTACCGGCGGCGCGCTTGCCTTGCAGATCTACGCAGGTGGCGCTCGGTTCTCGGCCGAAGCGGTGGTCCCGCAAATCGTCGCCATTGGTATGGTTCGTGAATTGGGCCCTGTTCTGGTGGGCCTGATGATCGCGGCCCGTGTGACCTCTTCGATTGCGGCCGAGATTGCGACCATGAAGGTGACAGAACAGATCGACGCGCTGACCACCCTGTCCACCAATCCGATGAAATACCTCGTGGCACCGCGCGTGCTAGCCGCACTTTTGGTGGTGCCGGTCTTGGTGGGCGTCGGCGATGTCATCGGGATATTCGGCGGCTACTCGGTCGCCACCGGATCGTTGGGTTTCAACGGGGCAGCCTATCTCAAGAATACCGTGAATTTCCTTGAACCGCTCGACGTGTTGTCATCGCTGATCAAAGGCTGCGCCTTTGGCGGGATCGCCGCTGTCATGGGCTGCTATTTCGGCATGCATTCGGGCCGCGGCGCACAGGGTGTCGGGCGCGCGACCAAAGGCGCGGTCGAAGCAGCGGCTGTGCTGATACTCGCCGCGAACTTCCTTCTGACCGGAGCGCTGTTTTCGCTATGATCACGCTGTCGAACGTTCATAAGGCTTTTGGCCCCAAAAAGGTCTTGTGTGGCATCGACCTGACCATCGAAAGCGGAAGCTCAATGGTGATCATCGGCGGTTCCGGCACTGGAAAATCCGTGCTTTTGAAATCCGTGTTGGGGTTGGTCACACCCGACAGCGGCGTGATCACGCTGGACGGTCAGGATGTCACGCGCGCGGACCGAGATGCGTTTTTGGCGCGCTTTGGCATGCTCTTTCAGGGCGGCGCCCTGTTCGACAGCCTGCCGGTCTGGCAGAACGTTGCCTTTCGCCTGTTGCGGGGCAGCTTGCAACGCTCGCGGGCCGAGGCCCGGGAAATCGCAATTGAGAAGCTCCGGCGCGTTGGTCTGACACCGGATGTGGCTGACCTGTTTCCCTCCGAGCTGTCCGGCGGCATGCAAAAACGCGTCGGCCTTGCCCGAGCAATTGCAGCGGAGCCCGAAATCATCTTTTTTGACGAGCCGACCACGGGGCTTGATCCGATCATGTCCGGTGTGATCAACGACCTGATCCGCGAGATCGTCACCGAGATGGGCGCAACCGCCATGACCATCACCCATGACATGACCTCGGTCCGGGCCATTGCCGACAATGTCGCCATGTTGCACGACGGGGTCATTCAGTGGACGGGACCGGTTGCACAAATGGACGACAGCGGTGACCCCTATCTGGATCAATTCATTTCCGGACGCGCCACCGGACCGATCGAGGCGATCCGATGAACAGTTTCTTTGAGCCCGATCCGGTTTTGCTGGGATTTATCTTCTACAAGAAGTTCATTTATTTGCAGCTCTTGTGCCTGTTGGCCCTGCTGCGGGTGATCGGCGGATATGGCATTGCGCGCTGGCCCGCCTTGCTGACGCTCTTGATGGCAGGCGCAGGCGTCTACACTGTGTTTGCTCCGGCTTTGGGGCTGAACTCTGGCGCGATTTACACCAACACCGCTCAGTTCATGGCCGAGGGCGGTGGACTTGCTGCCCTGCTTGTTCCGTCAGGCATCTTTGCGCTCTGCGGGTTGATCCCAAGAGCACGCTGGCGTTGGATCGACGCCATTCACGCCTTGATGGTGATTGTTTTGCTGGGACTGTGGTGGTGGACCAGCTGATCCAGCATGCGGGGCCGCGCGACAGTCCCTCAATGGCAACAGCACGAAACTGAAACGTTTAGGTTAATAATTCCCCTTTGAGATACATCTTAGCAGCGTAATATATGCAATATCGGGGCTGTCACCCCGGTATAGTGAATTGGTTAACTGGGGGTTCCATGTTTCACTCCACCCGTTCCGGGCTGCGGTTGCTGCAGCTCGCTATGCAACAGATTACGCTTGTTTCAATCACGCTTTTTGCAGCCGCACTCACAGCATACACATTGGCCTGCGCCTTTGGCATCGCACCGTGGCTGACCCTGCCTCTGACAATCGGCGAAACGCTGTATCCTCTGGCGGGCATTGTCATCCAGTTGGCTGTGACACTTCTCGCGGTTGGCTTGTGTTTTTTCCTACCAACGAATGCGCGGATCATGGCGCTGGAAAATTCGCATCGGCGATTTCATATGGGCATGCGTGATGTGGCCCGCGCCTACCATGCGGCCCATGCGTCGGATCGCGAGGGCAACTTCAAGATCAAAGGCGAATTCGACTCGATCCGCGAGCGCATCGCCTTTCTGCGAGACCATCCCGATCTTTCTGAGCTGGAGCCATCCGTTTTGGAACTGGCCGCACAAATGAGCCACGTCAGCACAGAACTGGCCCAGACCTATTCGGACGACAACCTGTCACGCGCCCGCGATTTTCTGATCGCGCGCCAGCAGGAGATCGAAACTTTCAACGAACGTATCGAAAAGGCCAAGGCCATGGCGTTGGAAATTCGCCAGTGGTCCGAGTCGGTCGAAATGGAAGAAGCCGTGGTCGCATCGCAACTGGAACGCCTGCGCGAAGAGCTGTCCGATATCCTGCCTGAACTATTGCAGGCAAAAGATGCCCGTTCGGCTCAAACCGACGAAATCCTCGTGGCTGAAGAACACGGCGACGCCCTTGAAGCCTCGGATCTGTCGAATATCCGCAAACTGGAGCCGCGCGCCGCAGAATAAACCTGCGCCGCGTCGCCCCTATTGGCCTGCCGACCAGCTTGGGGCATAACCGACCTGCTGAATCCCCCCCCATGCAGGAGCCGACATGGCCAAACCGACCCTCACTTTTGTCTGCCAATCCTGCGGGGCAGCCTTTTCCAAGTGGTCAGGGCGATGCGACGGCTGCGGCGAATGGAACACCATCGCCGAAGAAAAGCCTTTGTCCGAAGGGCCCGCAAAGCAGGCGCTGGGAGGACGCGGGCGGGCCGTCACCCTGACCGATCTGGCCGCGAACGAAGCGCCCCCACCCCGCACGGCTGCGGGTCTGGATGAACTGGACCGCGTTCTGGGCGGCGGTCTCGTGCCCGCCTCTGCCGTTCTGGTCGGTGGCGATCCGGGCATCGGAAAATCCACCTTGCTTTTGCAGGCAGCCGCAGCCTTTGCACGCTCGGGCCTGAAGGTCATCTACGTGTCCGGCGAAGAAGCCAGCGCGCAGGTGCGTTTGCGCGCGCAGCGGCTTGGACTGGCGGATGCGCCGGTTCAACTGGCCGCCGAAACCAACTTGCGGGACATCCTGACAACTCTGGACAATGAACGCCCGGATCTGGCCATCGTGGATTCGATACAGACCATGTGGGCCGACAATGTCGGCAGCGCGCCTGGGTCGGTGTCGCAGGTTCGCGCAGCCGCACATGAGTTGACAAGTTTCGCCAAGAAACGCGGCAGCGCGGTGATCATGGTTGGCCATGTTACCAAAGACGGCCAGATCGCAGGGCCACGCGTCGTCGAACATATGGTCGACACGGTGCTCTATTTCGAAGGCGAGCGCGGCCACCAGTTCCGCATCCTGCGCTCGGTCAAGAACCGCTTTGGCCCGGCCGACGAAATCGGTGTCTTTGAAATGACCGGCGGAGGTCTGGCACAGGTCACCAACCCCTCGGCACTGTTCTTGTCGGAACGCGGCCAGCCTGCGCCGGGTTCGGTGGTGTTTTCCGGCATCGAAGGCACACGCCCGGTGCTTGTGGAGCTACAGGCGCTTGTCGCACCTTCCCCGCATTCGCAACCGCGCCGGTCCGTCGTGGGCTGGGATGGCTCGCGGCTCGCCATGATCCTTGCCGTGCTCGAATCGCGCTGCGGAATCCCCTTTGCCGGGCTCGATGTGTACCTGAATGTGGCGGGCGGCATGAAAATCTCTGAACCCGCCGCCGACCTCGCCGTTGCTGCTGCGCTGCTTTCCGCGCGAGAAGATTCAGCGCTGCCACCCGAAACGGTTGTTTTTGGCGAAATAAGCCTCTCTGGCGCCCTGCGTCCGGTCGGTCAGGCCGAAAACAGGTTGAAAGAAGCGCAAAAACTTGGTTTTTCCACCGCAATCATGCCGAAGGGTGGCAAAGCCGCCAAAGGTGCAGGAATGAAACTGTCTCAGATGTCTGATCTGACCAGTTTCGTCGGAGACGTATTCGGCGCGGGTTGATCCGGCCGGTGAAATAGATGGCGCGGCACACCGCGCCCAGACAAGAAGGAAGTTGGGCGCATGGAAGGCTTTACGGTCGTGGATGGTGTTGTTGCCGTCATCATAGTGCTTTCGGCCCTGCTGGCCTATTCACGCGGGCTTGTCCGCGAAACAATGGCCATTGCCGGCTGGGTCGTGGCAGCCATCGTCGCATTCATGTTTGCCGACCAAGTTCAGCCACTGGTCAAGGAAATCCCGATTGTGGGCGAATTCCTCGCGGACAGCTGCGAATTGTCGGTGATCGCCGCCTTTGCGGCCGTCTTCACCTTGGCACTGGTGATTACATCGCTGTTCACGCCGCTCTTTTCCTCGCTGGTTCAGCGGTCCGCCCTTGGCGGCCTGGATCAGGCGCTCGGCTTCTTTTTCGGCGTCGCCCGGGGCGTTCTGCTCGTTGCCATTGGCTTTTTCGTTTACGAAACGGTGATCACGGCACAGGATATTCCAATGATCGATGACAGCCGCTCTGCCGCTGTTTTCAGCCGCTTCACCGGGCGTATCGAAGAGCAGAACCCGGAACAGGCCCTTGGCTGGATCACCGCTCAGTACGAACAGCTGGTTGGCGTGTGTGATGCACCGTCGGCCTCTGACGCCTGATCGCTCGTGACACGCGGGCCAAAGCGACACAGACTCATCACGTTTTACGATCCTTTCGTGACAGACGCGCCTCAAATGCTTAAGAGGGGCGCAATCCTTCTGCCTTGGATTCGGAGCTGCCCTTGACCGACCTCCAAATGCCTCCCGCGCATCCCTTTGATTTCGACGCCGTCGATGGCGATAAACTCAAGGAGGAGTGCGGCATTTTCGGCGTCGTCGGCGTCACAGACGCTGCAAACTTCGTAGCCTTGGGTCTGCACGCGCTACAGCATCGCGGACAAGAAGCCGGCGGCATCGTCAGCCATGATCCCGAAACCGGATTCAACTCTGCACGGCGCTTTGGCTATGTGCGCGACAACTTTACCAAACAATCGCTGATGGAAACCCTGCCCGGCCCGCTCGCCATTGGGCATGTGCGTTACTCCACAGCAGGCTCCAAGGGTCAGACCGCAATTCGCGACGTTCAACCCTTCTTTGGTGAATTCTCCATGGGCGGCGCGGCCATTGCCCACAACGGCAACATCACCAATGCCGACGCCCTGCGCCGCGAGTTGATCGAACGCGGTTCAATCTTCCAAAGCTCATCTGACAGCGAATGCATCATTCACCTGATGGCACGCTCTTTGCAGCGCAACATTCCTGAACGCATGGAAGACGCCCTGCGCCGTGTCGAAGGCGCCTTTAGCGTTGTGGCCATGACCCGCACCAAACTGATCGGTGTGCGCGACCCTCTGGGCGTCCGCCCACTGGTGCTGGGCAAGATCGGGGATGGCTGGGCCCTCAGTTCGGAAACCTGCGCGCTGGATATCATTGGCGCGGAATTCGTGCGCGAAATCGAGCCGGGCGAAATGGTGGTGATCACCGCCGAAAAAGGCGTCGAAAGCGTACGCCCCTTCCGGCCACAGCAGCCGCGCTTTTGCATCTTTGAGCACGTCTATTTCTCACGACCTGACAGCATCATTGGCGGCCGCTCGGTCTATGAAACCCGCCGTCAGATCGGTGTTGAACTGGCGCGAGAAGCGCCCGTGGATGCGGATCTTGTCTGCCCAGTTCCGGACAGCGGCACGCCAGCGGCGATCGGCTTTGCCCATGAATCCGGCATTCCCTACGGCATGGGGATCATCCGCAATCAGTACATGGGCCGCACATTTATCGAACCGACCGAACAGATTCGAAACATGGGTGTGCGCCTCAAACTCAACGTGAACCGTGCTCTAATTCAAGGGAAGCGCGTAATCCTCGTGGACGACAGCGTTGTGCGCGGCACCACCAGCCGCAAGATCAAGGAAATGATCCTTGATGCCGGCGCTGCCGAAGTTCATTTCCGCATCGCCTCGCCACCGACCGCCTGGCCATGTTTTTATGGTGTGGACACGCCGCAGCGCGAAAAACTGCTGGCCGCCACCATGAGCGAAGAGGAAATGCGCAGCCATCTGGGCGTCGACAGCCTCAAGTTCATCTCTCTGGATGGTCTCTACCGCGCCGTGGGCGAAGCTAAGGGCCGCGACAGCAAATGCCCTCAGTACTGCGATGCCTGCTTCTCTGGCGAATATCCGGTCGAACCGGCGGATATGATCCAGAAGGGTTTCCAGATGAAAGCCGCCGAATAGTCACAACGCTTTCGCCGGCGAAGTCAGTGCGCATGGCCCGCACAGCGCCGGGCCAGCGCAGGCCCATCGCATATCCTCGCACCAATTGATTTCCCCCATAGGTAGGATCCATCATCCTGTTCCTGCGTTTCTTCTCTGTCCAAATACTCCAAAGAACCGGTGACGCCCGCGCCGCCGCTTGACCTTTGGCTTTAACCCGGCCAAACCGCACCCATGACACAGATCGCCCTCATCACAGGTGCCTCGCGCGGGCTGGGCTTTGCCCTCGCCGAAGCGCTGGCCCCCGCCTATCACATCATCGCTGTTGGCCGCACTGTTGGCGGCCTTGAGGATCTGGATGACCGGATCAAAGCCAAGGGCGGCGACGCGACTCTGGCTCCGATGGACATCACCAACCGCGATGCCATGGCACATCTATGCCGGTCCGTGCATGACCGCTGGGGCAGCGTAGCGCTTTGGGCGCATACAGCCGTGCATGCCGCACCACTGACCCCTGTGCATCACCTCGACGCCAAGGATTGGGACAAATCGCTTTCGGTCAATCTCAACGCCATGGCGCATCTGATCCCCTTCGTTGCGCCGCTTCTGGGCACCGACGGCAAGGCCATTTTCTTTGATGATCCCCATGGTGGTGAGAAGTTCTTTGGTCACTACGGAACCACAAAATCCGCACAGATCGCGATGGTCCGCAGCTGGCAGGCCGAGACCGCCAAGACCGGCCCGCAGGTTCACATCACCACCCCGGCCCCTTTGGCGACAGCCACGCGGGCACGGTTCTTTCCGGGTGAAGATCGCAGCGTGCTGGCCTCGCCGCATGATGAGGCGGCCCGGATCGTATCAGAGCTTGGTTTGGTCTGATCGCGCCCAGTATCCTCAGGCCAGTATCCTCAGGCCAGTATGCTCAGGCCGTGGTGAGCCGCTCCTTGAGAATCTCCGACAGCGGCACACGCGCCCGCAACCGCGTTGCCAACAGCACCAAGCCACCGAGTTTGCGCTGCATGTAAAGCACGTCCCATGGCGGAATATGCCGAAAGCCTTCGTCGCTGCCCAGGCGCATGCCCAGATCGCGCAGCGACGCCAACAAACGAGTGTCGCCAAAATCGATCCTATCAGCGCTCAGCATCGGAAGGCTCAGGGCCATCATCTCATCGATAATGCAGCGCTGGCCGTCCGGCAGGTCCGCAGGCAAAACATCTGCCTGCACCAGCTGCTGCATCACCGCATCGCCCTGCCCCGACTGCCCCAACGCCAGCACATCACGCATCCGGTTCGAAAACGCCATGGGGAACGGACGGGCCGCACCAAAGTCCAGCAGAACGATCCGGCCCCGGTCTGATTGCCATCGGTAGTTGGCGAAATTCGGATCTGTCTGAATAACGCGCCAGTCCAACAACTCATTGGCAAATAGCGAAAACAATCGGGTGGCCACCGCGTCTCGTGTTGCCTGATCGGCTGCTTCCACGGTCTCGATAGGCGCGCTCTGGACAAAATCCATTGCCAGTATGTTTCCCGTGCAAAAATCCGAATGCACAGCCGGAACCACGAAATGAGGATCTTCTCCAATCAGATCAGCGAAGTGGCGCAAATGGTCTGCCTCGCGGATGTAGTCCGCCTCTTCATGCAGCTGCCGCCGCGCTTCATCCAAAAGCGGATCAAGCGCAACCTCGGCCGGCAGCAGGCGGGAGGCGCGCAACAAGGCCCCAAGGTTTGCCACATCGGCATCAATGGACTGCCGGACACCCGGGTATTGGATTTTCAGCGCGAGCCTGCGTCCATCATGGGTTTCGACCCGGTGCACCTGCCCGATCGAAGCCGCCGCAATAGGTCTGACATCGAACTTATTGAAACGGCGCAAGAAATCGGGGCCGTATTCGCCGATCAACACCTGTTTCAGCTGCCGCGGGGGCATGTGATCGGCGTCAGCGCGCAAGCGGGACAAAACCTCGGCCAGTTCAGGCGGCAGGATGTCCGAGGCCTCCATGGAGAGCAACTGACCCATTTTCATAGCCGCGCCGCGCATCCGGGCCAGTTCATCCGCCAAGCGTCGCGCGTTGGCCGGGGTCAACAGAAGGTCGCGGGCCTTTGGCCTTTCCCCCGAGAGCAGCGCCCGGGTTCCACCCGCCGCCATGGCGCCCAGTATGCCGGTACTCATCGACCCGATGCGCGCTGCGCGGCTCAGGCGGCCTGATGGCACGCGGATGCCCCGCCTCTGCTGAAGCTCCGAGGATTTTGCGAAAGGATCATCCGTGCTGCTCATGCGTTTTAGGTAGCGCGGATGGCTGTGGGGCAAGCCCGGATCCAATGCCCTCGATGTGATTTCCGCGCTCAGCGAATATCCAGCGAACCCAAAACAGTGCAGCCTAAGGTGACCCGCAAGGCGCCAATCAAATCCTCGATCGTCTCGGCCCCGACGTAGAGCCCCCCGGTCTGTTCGGCCAGACAACGCGCCACCGAAGTCGAATCGCTATAGTCCGTATCGTCCGAGCCACCCCACGAAAAATGATCGCCCCTGACTTTGTAGCCAATCACATGCACCACCAATCCCGCAGAATTGGCGGCAAACTGTGCTGCAAGCTCGCATGGCGCCCCACCACAGGTTTCATCCCCATCTGTCACCAACACGATGGTCCCCGGCTGGCTGCGGTATTGCAGCGCCTCCGCCGCGATTTGTACAGACAGGGTCAGTGGCGTCCCGCCTGCGGGCTGCAAGGATTCGACGTCGCGCAATATCTGCGGGCCGGCACCTGCTTTAGGACCAAACCGTAAATCTATGTTTTCACATGTTTTATCTCCGCCGGGACCATAAATAATCAGGCCCAGACGGCGCAGGTTCGAGATTTCCGGCATGACCTGCCGCATGGCTTCGCGGGCTTCGGATATCCGGGGCGTGCCGATAAGGTTAAAGCCAATTTCTGCCATCGACCCCGAGCCATCGAAGACGATCATCGCATCTTCGGTGCAGCTGGTTTGCGCCGTTGCGGGCGCCATGGGTCCAAACAGAGCGGCCCAGACGGCCCCGGCACGCAGGACGGGTGCAAAAGGCATAGCAAAGCGTCGCACTTCGCATGCAGCCTGTCCAGTGCCGTGGACAATTCCGCTTGCGATGCACTGACCGCTCAGGCAAGAACACAGCATGAACACGCACCCCTTTTCCTTTTGCACGGCTCAGCTCGTGGCCTGTCCGTCAGGCGCCCTTTACTGGCCGGAAAAAGGCCTGTTGGTTGTCTCAGACCTGCACTTGGGAAAGTCAGCGCGCCTGTCAGCCGTTGGCGGCGCACCACTGCCCCCCTACGAGACCCGCGAAACCCTGATGCGGCTCGAGGCCGATCTGGATGCCACCGGCGCGCAAAGCGTGATTTGTCTGGGCGACAGCTTTGATGCGCCAGGGATCGATGCCGCCTTGCCCGAAGACGAACAGCTCTGGATTACACGGCTTCAGGCGGGCCGGAACTGGATCTGGATCGAAGGCAATCATGATCCCGGTCCGGTCGCTCTGGGCGGAACCCACAAGGCCGATTTTTCTCTGGGTCCGCTCGTGTTTCGGCACATTGCGTGCGCCGGTCCTGTCTCGGCCGGTGAAGTATCGGGGCACTATCACCCAAAGGCGCGGCTGGACCTGCGAGGGCGAAGCCTGACAAAACCCTGTTTTCTATATGATACTCAAAGGCTGATCCTTCCGGCATATGGCGCCTATACCGGCGGCCTGCATACCCATTCTGCGGTCTTGAATAAATTGATGCAGCCCGAGGCCCGGGCCATTCTGATCGGCACCCATGCGCGTGCCATTCCGATGCCGCGCTAGCGAATTTGTTGCGGCGCCCTGCACATCGTGTCACGCATGGAGCATGACACCTGATGAGCTCAAGACCCGCATTCAATCCAGTTTCGCCCGGCAGGGCATGATGGCCAGCTTTCAGGCCTCCTTGACGGCTATCGCGCCCGGTACAGTCGAAATAACGGCTCCCATACGCCCCGAAACAGGCCAACAACAGGGATTTGCCCATGCTGCGCTGACCTTTGGCCTTGGTGACAGCGCGGCTGGCTATTCCGCGCTGAGCCTTTTGGAGCCGTCGTTCGAGGTGGTGACATCCGAGATGAAGATCAACCTTCTGGCCCCGGCGGTGGGTGATGCGTTGATTGCGCGCGGGCGCGTTATCAAACCTGGCCGGCGCCTCTTGGTTGTTCAGGCGGATGTTTTCGCCTCGGACCAAGGCAAGGAAAAACATGTGGCTCTACTGACTGGAACCATGGTGCCTGTGCTTGTCTAAGGTCTTGGATCAAGAGATTTTCGCCGCGCCTTGAGGCGCGCCGACCAATCGGGGGGCCAGCCCCCCGAACCCCCCGGGATATTTGGAGCACAAAGAAACCGACTGAATTTCGGGGGCAAAACCCGGACGTGCAAGCGGTGGTGCACAGGGCTCACATCCGCTTCTGCAATTTGCCTGCACCAGCCGGTCAGCTTTACGCCGTTAGACCTTTTGGTTCATTTATTTTGTTTGCTCTGCAGCATGCGGTGAGAGTGTTTGCGAGCAGGCATGCGATTGTCATGGGGCCGACGCCGCCCGGGACGGGGGTAATGGCTTTGGCGACTTCGCGGGCCTCGGCGTAGTTCACGTCGCCCAGCAGTTTGGTCTTGCCCGGTTTTTCGGGGTGCGGGATGCGGGTGATGCCGACGTCGATCACCGTTGCGCCCGGTTTGATCCAGTCGGCCTGCACCATTTCCGCGCGGCCCACGGCCGCCACGAGGATATCGGCGCGGCGGCAGACCTCGGCCAGGTCGCGCGTGCGCGAATGCGCGATCGTCACCGTGCAGTTCTGCTGCAGCAGTAGCTGACCCATGGGTTTGCCGAACAGGTTCGAGCGTCCGATCACCACAGCCTCCATCCCGGTCATGTCACCGATCTGATCGCGCAGCAGCATCAGGCAGCCAAGCGGCGTGCAGGACACCAGGCCCTTTTCGCCGCTGGCCAGCAGGCCTGCGTTCACCACGCTCAGGCCGTCCACGTCCTTGGACGGATCAATGCGCGCCACGACCGCACGTTCATCCAGATGATCCGGCACCGGGAACTGGCACAGGATGCCATGCACGGCGGGGTCGGCGTTCAACTGGTCAATCAGGGCGAACAGCTCGGCCTCTGAGACATCCGCAGGCAGCTT